>NZ_CDRUGZ020000026.1:0-1388 GCF_977063395.2 Legionella nigrisilvae | reverse complement strand
TCCTTAGTTGCCAGCACGTAATGGTGGGAACTCTAAGGAGACTGCCGGTGACAAACCGGAGGAAGGCGGGGACGACGTCAAGTCATCATGGCCCTTACGGGTAGGGCTACACACGTGCTACAATGGGTGATACAGAGGGAAGCGAAGGGGTGACCTGGAGCTAATCTTAGAAAGTCGCTCGTAGTCCGGATTGGAGTCTGCAACTCGACTCCATGAAGTCGGAATCGCTAGTAATCGCGAATCAGCATGTCGCGGTGAATACGTTCCCGGGCCTTGTACACACCGCCCGTCACACCATGGGAGTGGGCTGCACCAGAAGTAGATAGTCTAACCTTCGGGAGGACGTTTACCACGGTGTGGTTCATGACTGGGGTGAAGTCGTAACAAGGTAGCCGTAGGGGAACCTGCGGCTGGATCACCTCCTTAATTAATGGCACTAAAGTAATTTAAAGTGCCCACACAGTTTGTTTTCGAGATAATGAAGAACCCGATTCTTTTTGTTGCGAGCGCGGCAGCGCAAGCATAGAGGCGAAATGAATCAAATGCTTTTTGCGAGAGGTTTTGTTTTAATCGAGGCGCACACGCGAGTGCACGAAGGAGCATACGCCAGTATGTGACTGAGTAAGCAAGTGTGAGCAACGAAGAGTAAAACAAAAGATCGATGCCAAAAAAAATGGGGTCGTAGCTCAGCTGGGAGAGCACCTGCCTTGCACGCAGGGGGTCAGGAGTTCGATCCTCCTCGGCTCCACCAAATTAGAGGGTTTTTCATTCGGTTTATTCAGATTAAAGTACTTTTGCGAGAGCATTTTAATCTGGAGTAACCAGACGTTCATTAAAAATATGGTAAACAAAGAGGTAACACAAGCGTACTTGTATTTGAAATAGAAGCATATGATCTGAGGTGACTGAGATTATATGGTCAAGAAGAGAAGCGCAAACGGTGGATGCCTTGGCAGTAAGAGGCGATGAAGGACGTGGAATCCTGCGAAAAGCTCTGGTGAGCTGGAAACGAGCGTTTAACCAGAGATGTCCGAATGGGGAAACCCGGCCATGAGCAGTCATGGTCATCTACTACTGAATACATAGGTAGTAGAGGCGAACTCGGGGAACTGAAACATCTAAGTACCCGAAGGAAAAGAAATCAATTGAGATTCTCCAAGTAGCGGCGAGCGAACGGGGATGAGCCTGGTGTGATTTATAGTGCAATGAAGTAGAACAACTTGGGAAGGTTGGCCATAGAGGGTGAAAGCCCCGTATACGCAGGTTGCATTAAGAACTAAGCACGCGAACAAGTAGGCCGGGACACGTGAAATCCTGGTTGAATATGGGTGGACCATCATCCAAGGCTAAATACTACTTACTGACCGATAGTGAACCAGTACCGTGAG
>NZ_CDRUGZ020000025.1:0-2571 GCF_977063395.2 Legionella nigrisilvae | reverse complement strand
AGGTTGCATTAAGAACTAAGCACGCGAACAAGTAGGCCGGGACACGTGAAATCCTGGTTGAATATGGGTGGACCATCATCCAAGGCTAAATACTACTTACTGACCGATAGTGAACCAGTACCGTGAGGGAAAGGCGAAAAGAACCCCGGAGAGGGGAGTGAAATAGAACCTGAAACCGTTTGCGTACAAGCAGTGGGAGCATGGCTTAGGCTGTGTGACTGCGTACCTTTTGTATAATGGGTCAGCGAGTTACTTTCAGTGGCGAGGTTAACTGAATAAGGAAGCCGTAGAGAAATCGAGTCTGAATAGGGCGCGAGTCGCTGGGAGTAGACCCGAAACCGGGCGATCTAGTCATGTGCAGGATGAAGGTTGGGTAACACCAACTGGAGGTCCGAACCGGGTAATGTTGAAAAATTATCGGATGACGTGTGACTAGGAGTGAAAGGCTAATCAAGCCCGGAGATAGCTGGTTCTCCCCGAAAGCTATTTAGGTAGCGCCTCGTGAATGATTACTGGGGGTAGAGCACTGTTTCGGCTAGGGGGCTGTCATGGCTTACCAAACCGATGCAAACTCCGAATACCGGATAATTGAATCACGGGAGACACACGGCGGGTGCTAACGTCCGTCGTGAAGAGGGAAACAACCCAGACCGCCAGCTAAGGTCCCAAAGTGCTAGTTAAGTGGGAAACGATGTGGGAAGGCATAGACAGCCAGGAGGTTGGCTTAGAAGCAGCCACCCTTTAAAGAAAGCGTAATAGCTCACTGGTCGAGTCGGCCTGCGCGGAAGATGTAACGGGGCTAAAACTAGTCACCGAAGCTGCGGATGTGCACTAAGTGCACGTGGTAGGGGAGCGTTCTGTAGGCTGATGAAGGTGGATTGAGAAGTCTGCTGGAGGTATCAGAAGTGCGAATGCTGACATGAGTAACGATAATGAGGGTGAAAAGCCCTCACGCCGGAAGTCCCAGGTTTCCTGCACGACGTTAATCGGAGCAGGGTGAGTCGGCCCCTAAGGCGAGGCTGAAAAGCGTAGTCGATGGGAACCAGGTTAATATTCCTGGACTTTTTATAAGTGGTGATGTGGGGACGAAGAAGGCTAAATGAGCCAGGCGTTGGTTGTCCTGGTATGTGCATGTAGGAGGGTAGACTAGGCAAATCCGGTTTACTATCAACTCTGAGGTGCGACATGGTGCTGACACTTCGGTGTACAGCGAAGTCATTGATGCCCGGCTTCCAGGAAAAGCTGCTAGCCATAACTTATAGAGAACCGTACCGCAAACCGACACAGGTGGACAGGTAGAGAATACTAAGGCGCTTGAGAGAACTCGGGTGAAGGAACTAGGCAAAATGGTACCGTAACTTCGGGAGAAGGTACGCCCTTTTTGGTGATGGAATTTACTTTCAAAGCTGAAGAGGGCCGCAGAGACCAGGTGGCTGCGACTGTTTATTAAAAACACAGCACTCTGCAAATTCGTAAGAAGACGTATAGGGTGTGACGCCTGCCCGGTGCCGGAAGGTTAATTGATGGGGTTATCTTCGGAGAAGCTCTTGATCGAAGCCCCGGTAAACGGCGGCCGTAACTATAACGGTCCTAAGGTAGCGAAATTCCTTGTCGGGTAAGTTCCGACCTGCACGAATGGCGTAACGATGGCCACACTGTCTCCACCCGAGACTCAGTGAAATTGAAATCGCTGTGAAGATGCAGTGTACCCGCGGCTAGACGGAAAGACCCCGTGAACCTTTACTATAGTTTTGCACTGGACTTTGATGATAACTGTGTAGGATAGGTGGGAGGCTTTGAAGTGAGGACGCTAGTCCTCATGGAGCCGACCTTGAAATACCACCCTGTTGTTATTGAGGTTCTAACTTGGTCCCGTAATCCGGGATGAGGACAGTGTATGATGGGTAGTTTGACTGGGGCGGTCTCCTCCCAAAGAGTAACGGAGGAGCACAAAGGTACCCTCGGTACGGTCGGACATCGTACCAAGAGTGTAAAGGCATAAGGGTGCTTGACTGCGAGAGCGACGGCTCGAGCAGGTACGAAAGTAGGTCTTAGTGATCCGGTGGTTCTGTATGGAAGGGCCATCGCTCAACGGATAAAAGGTACTCCGGGGATAACAGGCTGATACCGCCCAAGAGTTCATATCGACGGCGGTGTTTGGCACCTCGATGTCGGCTCATCACATCCTGGGGCTGAAGCAGGTCCCAAGGGTATGGCTGTTCGCCATTTAAAGTGGTACGCGAGCTGGGTTTAGAACGTCGTGAGACAGTTCGGTCCCTATCTGCCGTGGGCGTAGGAAAATTGAGAGGAGCTGCTCCTAGTACGAGAGGACCGGAGTGGACGAACCTCTGGTGTACCGGTTGTCACGCCAGTGGCATTGCCGGGTAGCTAAGTTCGGACGGGATAACCGCTGAAAGCATCTAAGCGGGAAGCCTCCCTCAAGATGAGTTTTCCCTTGAAGCCCGTTGAAGACTACAACGTTGATAGGCAAGGTGTGGAAGCGCAGTAATGTGTGAAGCTAACTTGTACTAATTGGCTGATTGTCTTGACCATATAATCTGAGCTACTTCA
>NZ_CDRUGZ020000024.1:0-150559 GCF_977063395.2 Legionella nigrisilvae | reverse complement strand
GAAATGGGCGAGTACTTGGTACTCGTTTTATAAGAGCTGGCTTGTGTGAATATGGATGGCGCTAATTTGAATAATTTATCTTTTGATAATACTGGTAACATGTTGTTCTCCTATGTTTTTACTATTGTTCTCAAGGAACAAATACAGTATCGCAAAAAACCGACCCAAGGTCAAAATTATTTATAAATTTTCTTTATAAACTTTATTTATTACAAATGTTGATATTTTAAGATGCACTTGTTATACTGTTCTTGTCTTAGTGACCAATAGTAAAAACATAGGAGAACAGCATGACTATTCCAGAAATTATCCAACGCCAATTACTGCACACAAATAAAGCGATCGTCTGGTCGTGGGGTGTGTCCAAATGGTATAAAGTATCCAATACAATGCTTGCAATACGAGTTCATGCACACCGCCTCAATGGGTTTGTATGCATCACATTGGATGAGGCACATGATTTGTATAACATTACTTTTTATTCAAATAAAACAGTTCCAGAGATGCTTAAGCATCCTGTTTCTGCATATGAGGCGATAGAAGGGGTTTATTGCGATCAACTCGTTGAGTTCATTGATAATATAATCGAAAGAATACCAAACTATAAATATTAAACCTTATCCAGCCTCCAATCGCTGGGGGCTAGAAATCATTTGAGGTGATTTAATGAAAAAATTATCATTTGCCGTTAAGGCAAACATGAATAAACCCCCTAGAGTTCATGTGCAATCAGCAGATAAAAAAACAACCTATGGTTCATTTCAAGCCAATAACTGTGATGAATTTGATGCCTGGAATAAATTAAGCCCAGAAGAAACCATTGAATTAAAGCATTATATGAACAATATGTCGGCTATTGAGCATTACTTTTCTACAAAGGCTCTGTCCGAACAAAAAGATTTTAGAATCAAATTACCCAACAGTTTTATAGGTACTATAGATGAAATAAGCAAGCTATGCTCTGAGGAAGACATCAACTTAAATGTTTATGATGCCATGATTAGTGCAGCCATTGGGCAGCTTAAAATCAAGACAGCAAGCCTTCCTGATGACAAAAAGCAGCAAGCCCTGATGCTCCTTAATCAACTCGGACTATCTGAAAATGTAAAATCGGATGTTTCCTTAAAAATACAAGCGGTATTCTCTGAATTATTGTCCATTCATAATAAATCAGAAAAACTGCACCAAAAATCCATAGTCCTTTTTAATAAAGATAAAAGTATTTCTCCGAAAACCATTGAAGAAATCGCAAAAGGTGATTTATCAACCTCCAAATGGTTAGTATCTTGTGCCATAGAGATTTTACTGGAAGAAAAACCAGATATTGTGCAAAAAATATTATCTGATAACGATATCTTGTTTTTGTGGGCGACTCCTTCACTAAAAAATAATAGGCCAATCAAGGAATTACTCGATAAATTAGGGTCTTTGAATAACTCCGAAATGTTAAGCAGCAAACTAAATTCCATGACAGACTTTAGTTAAAGACTTTCCAAAATATCACATTTATGCTATAAATTACTATGAGAATAAAATTTTACCAAAAACAATCAGGCAAAAACCCTGTGGCGGAATTCCTAAATGATTTGCCATCCGATGAAATCGCGCGACTTGCCGGTTGTTTAAAGAATGTTGAAGAGCTTGGTTTTGATAGCCCAAGGGTACAATTCAGGCAAATAAAAGGCTCGCTTTGGGAAATTAAGATTAAAACATCACGCAGTGGTTATCGTTTTTTTTATGTGTGTATTCAAAAGGAAATCATTGTTCTTTTACATGCTTACAAAAAGCAGTCACAAAAAGCGCCAAAGCAAGAAATTGAACTGGCTGAAAAACGAATGATGGAGGTATACGACCATGAAAGCACTTACCTTAAATGAGTTTATTGACGACAAAATCAATAAGGACGAAGAATTTGCCAAGCACTATGAGCGTGAGCAAATCATTAATAACATTGCCGTCATGATTGTGAATGCCCGTAAAAAGCGGCATATGACTCAATCCGAGTTGGCCAATAAAATTGGAACCAAGCAATCGGTTATTTCTCGTCTTGAAAGCGGCAATAGCTCCTTTATTCCCTCATTAGAAACGTTGGTAAAGGTCGCTGATGCGCTCAACATGCACTTAAAATTGCAATTACAAGCCTAATAAACATTTGGCCAACATCAAATAACAGTACTTTTTAAAGGATATAAAATGGCATTAGATTTTTCCAAACTGAGTACAGGACAAACTGTTGATACAGTCTTAAAGCCAAGAGAAATTTTTAGCGCCTTACCAAATAAAAAACCAAACAAATTCCATTACCCCCGCGATGTGCAATCTCAAGTATGGAGCAAATGGTTTGACCGCAAAGAAGAACGCAACCTGGTTATAAAAATGAATACTGGTGGCGGTAAAACAGTGGTTGGCCTTTTAATTTTAAAAAGTTGCTTGAATGAGAAGAAAGGGCCTGTAGTTTATATAGTTCCAGATAATTTTTTAGTAGAACAAGTGTTATCCGAAGCCAAAGATCTTGGATTAAATGCCGTTGATAACCCTGAAAATGAGAGTTTTTTAAAAGGAAAAGCAATTCTAGTAACTAATATATATAAATTAATTAACGGGAAATCAGTATTTGGTGTTGGCGATGAGGGAGCAAAAATACCCATTAAGACACTCCTTATTGATGATGCTCATGCGTGCGTAAACACAGTCGAAGAACAATTCACTTTGAACGTGTCATCATCTAACCCAGCATATAAAAAATTATTTAGTCTTTTTGAAGAAGCAATGAAAAGGCAGTCGGAAGCAAAATATTTGGAGATTGAAGCGGGAGACCCCTTTGCTTACATTCTGATCCCATATTGGAACTGGCAAGAAAATCTAAGTAAGGTAATGCAGGTTTTAATTGAAAACAAAAATCATGAAGACATAAAATTTAAATGGCCATTAATAAAAGAAAATTTAGAGCGATGCAGTTGCGTTATTAGTAAGCATTCCATTGAAATTACTAGTAATTGTATTCCAATTGATGTGATTCCTTCTATTAGTAATGCATCAAGAAAAATATTTATGACCGCGACATTATCAGACGATAGCGTCTTAACGACCCATTTTGGTGTTAGCTCTCAATATCTTAATAACCCTATCACTCCAGATTCAGCGGGAGATGTAGGTGATCGATTAATCCTATTACCACAAGCTCTCAACACAAATATGTTTGATAGTGATGTTAAAGAATTATGTTTGAAATTATCCAAAGAATATAACGTGGTAGTTATTGTCCCATCTAACAAACGATTGGAGTTTTGGGAGGATGCAGCTGATCTCATTTTAAAAAAAGACACTATCCTTCAAGGAGTTGAACAACTTAAAACAACTCATATTGGCTTAACAATTTTAGTTAACAAATATGATGGGATTGATTTGCCCGAAAATGCTTGTCGATTGTTAGTTATAGATGGATTACCAGCCGCTCGAAATAATATTGATAAAATTCGCCAGAGCGAGCTTGCGGGTAGTTCGAACAAAGTAAATCAAATCGTTCATAAAGTAGAACAGGGGATGGGGAGAGGTGTTAGATCTAATGATGATTATTGCGTCATTTTTCTTATGGGAAAAGATCTTACTTCTCAGCTTTATACGGGCGAAACTTTAGAACTATTTTCACCGGCGACAAAGGCTCAACTAGAATTGTCAGAAAGGGTAGCAGATCAAATAAAAGATAAAGGAGTTGAGGAAATTAGATCCGTAATAAACTACTGTCTAAAAAGAGACCCGCAATGGGTTGAGTTAAGTAGAGGTATTATGGCTAACCTAAATTACTCCAATAAAAATACATCTGACTCAATAAAAATCGCTTTAAGAGAAGCTTACGATTTAGATCGCTCAGGGAAACCACAAGAAGCAGCAAACAGAATTTTACATGAAATCAATAACTCAACCGATGATCTTTTATTAAAAGGCGTATTAAAACAATACATGTCGGAGTATATAAACAAGTACGATAAGGTGGAATCGCAAAAAACCCAACTATCCGCTATTTCTGATAATTTGAGAGTTCTTAAACCAATCGAAGGCATCAGTTATAAACCATTAAAAACCCATACAGGATCACAAGCAATACGATGTTCTACCTATTTAAAAGACAAATTTAAAGATGGAAACAAACTTATTATCTATACAGAGGGAGTATTTTCAAAACTTATATTTAGTGAAGGTACTGCAAATATATTTGAGGATGCTTTTAACGAGTTAGCATACCTTCTTGGCTTTATAGGCCAACGCCCCGAAAATGATTATGGAAAAGGACCAGATAATCTCTGGCTGTTGGATGATTTAAAATTTTTAGTTATTGAATGTAAAAATGGTGCAACCACCGATTTTATTTGCAAACACGATTGTAATCAGCTGAATGGTTCTGAAATTTGGTTTAATAATAATTATGGCAATGGTGCTAAATGTGTACCTATTATGATTCATTTATCTACTTGTTTTGAGTATGCGTGTCCTCCAAGTAACAATATAAAAATAATAAATAAGAGCTTATTAGAAAAGCTAGTTAATAACGCCCGTAAATTTATACGATCTATAGCCACTGAAAATAAGTTTGAAGACAGTCAAGCTGTCAAACAACATCTGGCACAATACAAGTTAGAGGCTAATGATATTATCGCCAACTATACAACTGCTTTTAAAACAAAAAAAACCTGAGCACTACATACTAGGTAAAAAGATAAAAATCAGCATTTCGATAGAATACTTGTTGGGATTATTTTACTAACCTTTGAATTGGTTGAACAAGTATCGGCTTATCTCAAAATAAAGATCATCTCGATTAATTCGTATTCCATAGAGATCGGTATTGCGACAGAGAGTAACACCTTTAGAACTCACCCAAACAAATCACTATGTGATCCTGTTCGTGATAATCGCAGCAATTGTATGCGATCATCTTTAATGGTCTTATAAATTAATAACCAATCGGGGGTAATGTGACATTCACGATAACCATCCCAATTTACGGAAAGACTGTGATCCTTATGCTTTGGATCCAGGGGTTCTTCCTTTTGCAATTGCTCTACAATAGAGTCTAAGAGCGTCCTTCTTTTCCCTTGCTTCGTAATCTTTTTCAAATCACGCTTAAACTGTGTCGCCAACTCTAATTCAAGCATTATCTACAGAATCCCATACATCCTTCATTGTTTTAAATCGCTCGCCTTTTCCTGATTCCAGCTCTGCCATGGCCTCTCTTGTCTCTTTGTTCGGTATTTTTACCTCAAAAGGCAGGCCATTTTGGAGACAGACCTGGCTATAGAACAGTCGAATCGCCTCGGCTGTAGATAAGCCTACCTTATGCAAAATCGCTTCTGCCTGCATTTTAAGAGCAGGCTCAATACGAGCATTAATTGTTGCCGCCTTATTCATCTTAGTAACTCCCAAAATACTGATATTTTAATTGTATAACAAATGCATTACATTTTCAATTTTTCTATTTTATATGGGCTATCAATAAAGTACACCCTTGTGATAAATTTTGCCTTGCCTTTAAATCCCTTGTTTTTCATATCAATAGAATCTGATTTTTATTTATGATAATGTACTATCACTAATTTTAAATATTATTGATAGGAAAATTCATGGCGCTTGTTGGTTATGCCCGCGTATCTACAATTGACCAAAATTTGGACATTCAACTTGATGCTTTAAAATGCGCTGGATGTAAAAAGATCTTTTCCGAGAAAAAAAGTGGTACTTCAAAAAAAAACCGAACCGCACTGGATGAATGCATGGAGTATATTCGTGAAGGCGATACCTTGGTAGTTACACGAATTGACCGCTTAACCCGCAGTATTCTGGATTTACAGACTTTACTGCATTATTTAAAAGAGAAAGAGATCCACCTAAAAGCATTGGAGCAACCTGTGGATACCTCTAATGCCTCAGGTAAATTCTTTTTGGATATGCTGGGTGTCTTTGCTGAGTTTGAAACCAACCTTCGCCGTGAGCGGCAACTGGAAGGTATTGAGCGCGCAAAACGCGAAGGCAAATACAAAGGGAGAAAACCCACAGCACGCTCAAAAACTAATGAGGTCATGGAGTTAATCAATCAGGGATACACACGCACCGCTATTGCTAAAAAACTTAATATGGGTATTGCCAGTGTTTATCGTATTCTTAAAACCCAACGACAGGATAATCCAGAAAAATCAATTCCAGGCAGCCAGGGAACTCAAAAAATTGCCGTGGTTGAAGTTTGGCTGCGCGTAGAAAACAACAATAAGTTTGTGCGTGGAAAAAATGAATCCAGGCGGCAAATCGAGCAATACTGCTTTTCAGCCTTTGATATGGTGAAAAAAGACAAGGATGGATGGGAATACAGTCTTAAAATTCCCTATACCAGTGATAAGGATCTGGATGAAACTATCTATGACTTAATGCATGAAGCCGAATCGATTGCCGGCTGTCGCAATGGATTTACAGAAATGAGTATCACGGAACCTGCAACCGGTAAATCTTGGTGATGATTCCCCTGGTTCACCACCCTGCCATGGGTTCATTACCTTAATTTTAAACCCAAGGAATGTTATCATGCCGTCCGTTTTGAAAAGGCAACGCGCTATTACGTCATTCGCCTGGAACAGGATTTATTGGGTGACTGGACACTCTGCGCATCCAATGGACGTATCAAGTCCAGATTTGGGCAAAGCCATATTATTGCCTTTGCAAGTTTTTCTGATGCCTTGAAGCACTTTTGCGTCATGGTGAAAGAACGAAACCAACGCGGTTATTATCTGATCTCTTATCAAACCCATGATGTTCTATACCAACAAATACTACCATGGGCCTGCTTTATGGAGGATCCAGCACCTATGAAAAAGAGACCTCGGAAAAAGCAAGTTCGATCATTGCTGAATCAAAACTCAACCATTCAATCCCAATCTCAGGACTCTCAGCAAATGCTGCTTATTTTTTAACGAGTACCACCTTCCAATTATAAAAAAAGAGAATAATTATTTTCCACAATCAGAATAATTTGTCTTTAGATATAGGATATATTATATTATATATAGATGGAGATAATGATGAATAAAGTTTTAATATCAATACCCGATCAAATCGCTTCTAGAATGAGAGCAGCAATACCTCAGCGACAACGCAGCAAGGTGATTGCTCATCTTATTGAAAAAGAAATTGAACGACGTGAAAAAGCGCTCTATGAATGCGCTTTAGCTGTTGAAAATGATCATGGTTTACAAAATGAAATGAACGATTGGGATATAACGGTTCAAGATGGATTAACTGATGAATCGTGGTGATGTATATTGGGTAAACCTCGACCCTACTACAGGCTCTGAAATCAACAAACTCAGACCTTGCGTTTTAGTTGGAGCAACACCGATTAATCAAGCAAGACGCACTGTTGTCGTCGTTCCTCTTTCAAGCTCTGCTACAGCCAGACCACCAATTACCATCACTGTTTCTTGTCTTGGCAAACAAGTTACCGCAGTTTGTGATCAAATAAGAACGATTGATAAAAGTCGTTTAAAAAAAGTGGCAGGAAACCTTTCAGATAAAGATTTAAATGCCTTGGATGATGGGTTACGACAAGTTTTATGCCTTTGATTAAAACTTAATCTACTCCAAACCTTTAATGTTACGCCGTTATTCTGTCATGAACTCATAAAATAACCTTGCACCAATACCAGAGAGACTGATAAGGATTCTAAGCAACCACTTAAAAGGAAATGACATGGGTTGCGAATGCTATCAAGCTGCTATCGGAGCAGATAGAAAGGTGCTCTGTATGTAATAAAAGAAACATTTGAAATTCTGGGTGAAACTCATAAAGCACATCTTGAATCCAAGAAAAATTGATAGCAAGTCGGGAGAACTCATCAAGCAATCAGGCAATTTAAAAAATAGGTAATTTATCTCAACGCCACTGCAAATTAGAGTTTTCCTAGTGTAACTGTTAAGAAAATCAATCTTAATATACAGAGTAATTAAATTTTAAATAGTTTGCTCAATTATCGGCTTACTTGATTTAACTAGAACGTCTATCAAATAAAATCTAAATAGGAAAATCGATTGGGTTTAACATAAGCAGAAAGAACAACAAACCCTCCTTCCCCATAGCCTGGTTTACTCTCCTCTGGCGTTAATATAGTATCAACAGGAGAGAATAAAGTTTGATAAATTGCTTCTTCTTTAAAATTAATTTCATGAAGCAATTCAAAGACCTCCTGTACCGAATAAAAATGAGCGTATCGATAAAACAGATTATCTTGCTTGGTGGCCTCATATTGCTGTCCAATCATCGAATGTTTATCAATCATACCAATAATAAGCTTACCATTGGGCTTTAAAACCCGTTTTGCTTCAAGAAGTGCTACTAAAGGTAAATTCAAAAAACACAATACTGTATTGAATAAGACAAAATCAAATTGTTGTTCATACTTAGGAATCTCAATGTTAAATCGGGACAGGAGTGTTGGTAAAATATAAACAACCAAGGTGCTAAGGTGACACTGGATGCTATTTCGAGACACACTATGTCGGATTAAATTAAGTCAATACGCTTAAAGTTATAAAATAATTCCAAATTTTAGATAGATCTATCCTGGGAACGCCTATGCAACCAGCCTTTTTCTTTGTGCCAGTTTCTCGTGATTTTCATAAAAAACGCAGCGTTAGCACCAATTTTGCGATAAGCAAGTTCCATTTCGCTATGACATAGAATGCATTCCTTAGGATTAATCCCAAAGGTCTTTTGCATCAACTATGGGTATTTGAGATTGTAGGTTTTGGGCTCAGGTTCTTACCCCAATAAAGCACGAACTAATGGTAATTTCTCTCTCCGTACTCTATTTACAAGAAATCCATAATAGCGCAACATCCTGAAATGCTTTTTAGGGATATGTTGTACCAGTCTACGGATAAACTCCTCCGTAGAGCAGTGAAAATCTTCGTGTTGATTCGTCTTATGATTCAGGAAGTTAAAGGTTACATTTTGGCCATTGTAATGCCGTAACCTGCTGTGGCCAATCGGTGGCCTACGAATATAACGCCCAAGATAATTAATTGACGCCTGTGGGTTTTTTTGTGGTTTGGCCACATGAACTATCCACGGTTTGTTGAGTCTACGATTGAGCCAAGCGCTAAAATGACCCTGTGTCGGGCATAGGGCATTTAATACTTCAGGAAGAACAAGAACTCCTTCTCTATAGGCTTTTTTCAACATCTGTATCACACGATAACGCCACATCTCCATAATCACTTTCTTTTTGAAGTAGAACGTGACAAAACGTGTCTCTTTATCATTTATCCCTCCTTGGGTAGTCGAGATATGCACGTGCGGATTGAACTTTAAATCTCAGCCAAAGCTATGAAGCGCTGCAAACATTCCGGGTAAGACTCCTTTATGACTCGCTAACCGCAGCAAAATAGAAGCTGCTACTGGCAGCAGCCAACCTAACAAAATCCAGTTTTCTTTGAAAAACCTCCATAATTCCCGTGGCATCGTAAACGTAATATGCTGCCAGTCACAACTGGGTAACAGATGAATTTGTTTGCTTATCCAATTCTCGGTGGCTTTCTTCCCACACTTCGAGCAAAACCGATTATGGCAGGTAAACGCAACTTTTTTGCTATGAGTGCATTTAGGGTTGGGGCAGTCATAACAGGAAAATCCTCGCAAGGTGCTCCCGCAACTTAAAATGTTCGAGATTGTTTCCAAAACCTCATGGCGTAGCGTGTCTTTATACTTCTGGAAATAGTGATACCAGGAGTTATCTTTGAGCAACAAGTCCTTCAGGCTTCTCTTTTGTTCGCAGTCCAACTCTTTTTTACTTACAGCATAAAGCATTTACAAAGGCCAACCTCTTAATAAATTATCCTGATATAATCATTCATCTATCTATCCTTAATCGCTCTATAATGAAGACTCAAAAGAAACCACAAAAGCAAATCGATAAACTCCATGCAAAAAATCAAGGGCGCTGCTCCATATGTAAAATAGACTTTGGTGATGACTTTGCATCTTATACCTGGACTGGTTATGATTCTATAGGGCGTTTGCAAGTCACAAGCTAATGTTGTCATGAAAAAATAAGACGGCTCGTAAACATCGGATTATGTGGGTTTATTGATCCTGATGAGTTCAATGAAGCAATTAAAAAGCATCCTTTGTATGAACAGTTATATAATGTCATTTTGTAATGAATTCTAAAGAAGGATTTTATTGCGCTGAGAGATGAATAATAATTTACGGTCTTATGATGATTAGAACTCCAATGCTTCTTTACCCCTGCCAACGCATTTGGCTCTGAGCGAAGCGCCTTGAAAACTGCGTAATTTGCCCCGATATTGGCTATTAAGTAATAAAATTAGAGCTATGAAACTTTGTGTAAAACGGTGACTAGAGTTTTTGATAAGCCAATCTTGAAAGGAGATTTAGATGAAAAAGAAACTACTTCCTATTTTAATCTCTGTTCCTCTTATCACTATGATGTCAGCAGGAGCCATAGCACTTGAAGCGAAACAAAATAATCAAGTACAAAAGAGTAAAGATTTATTAGCCTTAGATCCATTTGATAACGATCCCTTTTTTCAATCACCTTATGATGTTTTGAAGCAAATGGAAAAAATGCAACAGGCTATGGACCAGTTTATGAAGAGTCAATTCTCACAAATGCACACTAACCTTCTAAAACAACCCAATCAAATGCTCTTTGGTAATACAAATAATGTTGAAATTAAAGAAAGTAAAAATGAGCTTGTTTATAAAATAAAATTACCTAAAGGTGGGGATAGTAAAGTTGATGTTTCTGTTAAAGAGGGACAATTAGTGGTTAGTTCAAATATAACGCAAAAAATCACTCGTGAACAGGATAATAGTAAAAGTGTAAGCTATTCTCAGAGTAATTACAGTCAAACATTCCAATTACCACAGGGCTATGATCCCAATTCTATGAGCTCAAAAGTGAAAGATTCAAATTTAATTGTGACATTTAAAAAATCACTTTCGACATCTTCAATACTCTAAGGGATTGAGATTTTAAGCGTTGTAACGCCACATATCGATTTTGCAGATGATTGTTTTGTAATGTAATTGACTTGACAAAATGAGGTTGTGAGTCCAACTTTATAATCAGTCAGAAATGACAAACGTATCAATTTAAGGAGTGAAACGATGAGTAAATTAATAAAATGGAAAAAAGAAACCCCGATTGCCATTGAGCATACACATAATCCGTTCTTAAGACTTCAAAATGAAATAGATCGTGTATTTCATGATTTTAATGATTTTTTTTCGCCCTCTCGATTCAATTGGGAATTTGATAATCTAAATCTTGCCCCATCAATGGATGTTGTGGAAGATAAAGATCATTACAGTATTGAGCTTGAGATGCCCGGTATGGATGAAAAAGATATCAAGGTTTCTTTAGCGGATAATATATTGACCATTTCTGGTGAAAAGTCGACTTCTAAAAAGAATGAAGACAAAAAATATCTTTCTCGAGAAATTAGCTATGGGAAGTATGAGCGTTCTATTTCATTGCCTTCAACAATAGATGTTGATAAGGCTAAGGCAACTTTTAAAAAAGGAACACTTTGCATTGAGTTGCCGAAAAAAGAAGAGGCTAAAAAAAGTACTCGTGATATCAAAGTAGAAAAAGCGTAGTCTATTGGCCCTGTAGCTAACAGGGCAACACCTTGAGCGGATTACATCATACTCCTCTTCTTCCAGTGCAGTATACATATATTTGCTTTTTTCATCGACGTCTTGGTTTTTATTTAGAAAATTGACATTTATTTTTTTTCATTGCCAATGCGTTCAATGATTGCATGATTTGTATTGCTCATAAGAATTTCCTTATAAAGAGAAATTATCCTTTCTTCCTTATTGATCTAGAAATCAACAAATCTCAAAGAAAACATCATCAGAAAAGAACAAGAAACTCAATTACCTTACTTTTCTTATATTTATTGATGTATTTGAGAGATTTTTATTTATTAACTGTTGCAGAATTAATTATGCGAAGGCCAATAAGTTCTTTTTATTTTCCATGTGATATCTAATACGATATACAAATAATATTAAAAAATTTAAATTATTTTATGAACTTATTTTTAAGGACTTCTAAATAACTTCCCACATCATATTGATATTTTAGAAGCCCCTGATTTATTTTTAATATGCTTGTACTTCTGAGTGAATGTTATGATCACTAAGAGTGAAAGTGATCTTCTCTCGAATAGCCGGACACCTTGTTTAAGAGATATAATCTCATCAACAAGGAGTAATCATGGTAAGACAAGTTTATACAAAAGAGTTCAAAATTAAAGCTATTGAACTACTGGAATCAAGTAATAAGCCCTTAAGACAAGTAGCCAGAGAGCTTGTTGTAGCAGAAAATAACCTATATAACTGGCGCAAACAATACCTTCTCAAACAAGAGAAAGTATTCCCAAATCAATCTCAATTAAATGAAAAAGACTTAGAATTAAAGCGATTGAAAGCGCGTGTAGCGGAGCTGGAAGAAGAGCGAGAAATCTTAAAAAAGGCGGCAGCGTTTTTCGCCAAGGAAGGCCAGCGAAATATGCGGTAATAAAAGAACAATCGGCTTTTCATCGTGTACAAAAGCTTTGTTAGGCATTAGGCGTATCCAGTAGCGATTACAACAGGCATTGCGTAAGTTGGGTAAATATCATGGGAAAGCGAGGATCAAACGCTTAATGCAGCAGGAAGAACTCAAACCTAAAGCGGCAAGGCGTTTTAAAGTGACAACAGATAGTCGCCACTCAAAGCATGTGGCCGAAAATATCTTGGGAAGACCATTTAATCCTGTTGCTATTAACACCGTTTGGGCGTCTGATATAACCTACATTCAAACTGATGAGGGCTGGCTTTATCTAGCATAGATTTATTCAATCGACAGATTGTCGGTTGGAGCATGGGAACTCGGTTGGTTACAAGCCTTATTGAAGATGCTCTTATCATGGCGATTCACCGCAATAACCCACCTAATGGCGTTATTCATCATTCTGATATAGGATCTCAATATTGCAGTAATGCTTATCAATCGCTTCTCAAAGAACATGATTTTATTTGCTCCATGAGTGGCTCGGGTAACTGTTATGACAATGCAGTTATGGAAAGTTTCTATCATACTTTGAAAGTCGAAATGATTTATGGGGAACAATATAAAACTAGAAAGGATGCTCGATTAGCTCTATTCGATTACATTGAAGTGTTTTACAATCGTCAGCGCATCCATTCAACTTTAGGGTTTCAGACCCCGAATGACTTTGGGTTGGTTGCATAATGTTGGTGTCCTGTTTTTTCGAGGAAAGATCAAATGTGGCGTATTTTGAGGCGACTATAGGCATTTGTTCATTATTCTACGGGTGCTTTTTTAAAATGTCGAACTACCTTTGTCGTCGCATTGTCAATTATTTCGCCTCTAATGTCGCCGGGTGTATCACTAACTTCGGCTAACATCCAAATATATAATTTCTCAATATCATCGCCAGACTTATATTGTATTATTTTCTCATTGGAATAAATTCGTGCGGTATATTGTTGATTCATATCTCATTCTCCATTCAAGATATTGCTCAATAAATCCATTTCACAATTTCATCTTGAAAGACCTTCTTTTAAGCAAAATCTTATTATAAATTATAGCCTAGTTGGGGTGCTCGTTGAGATGTTTTGATACGTTTTGCTTGTCCTATTTGTTTAATCAGATATTCGTCAAGGAATCGGCGGTTTAACAAACCAGTCAAGAGCTCGCAGATTGATTGAGAATGCAGTATGGGGTAAGTCAGGATACGTGTGCAAAATGGGTCACTTCATTTTTATAGAGACCCATAACCCTTGCCGTGTATGGGTTGTAGCCTTTTGCCATAGAAATGGTTTTTAAGATAAAAATTAGAGTAAACTATTACTGCTCCCATGGTGGCTTTGGTGTGATTGTCAATGGGGTAGAACTATCATCTTTTTTCATTTCCTCCTGATTTGCAGTAAGATCAAGAGCGTTATGTCGCATTGTTGTTTTAAAATTTTGCATTCTTTCACGTGCTGCTAATAATTCTTCCTCTGATGGTTGCAGTGTAACCGATGACAACTGACTTTGCTCATCTTTATTGTATGGTTTATCAGCGCAAACAAATGGAAGTGCCTGGTTAGTTATAACATGAATTGTTGATAATTCATTATGCCCACTTGGTAGTGATATTAACTCAACATTATACCCGTTTCTTTGTAATTCTTGAGGGAATCTTTGGTTAGCTTCAAGTCGAGTTTCGCCTGTAACATTATATTTGATTTGGTTAGCAGGTGTTTGTCTCAGGGTTTCTAATTGGCCAATAGACATGAAAATATTCAAGCCTTGTGGTGAATAAATCTATTTTTTATCATTTGAAATAATCAAGTAGGAAGAAATGGACGAGTAAGTTGCTTTAGTTACCATCGGAACAGGTAGTATTGATACAGCTGTATGTCAGGAGATGTAAAAAATCGAATTATCAAATTTCATTGATTGTTATTTCAAAGAAGGCAATCATGGACCAATAACCATGGCGCGCAAGCGCGGATTGTCCTTAGGACATGGCATTAACCCAAATTTTTATTGGAAAAAATGCAATGTTATTTCATGTAGAAAGAAGGACAATCCTTTTGCGAAAATACATTAATGTGGTCATGAAAAAAATAGAGCCTATTATTGCAAGCGTCAGAAATTGCGGCCACACGATACCAAACCCTGCCCCTCTAAATAAAATCGATTGAGCAAGCATCACAAAGTGAGTGTTAGGCGCAACCAGCATCATGGTCTGGACAAATTCAGGCATGCTCTCACGAGGGGTCAATCCACCTGAAAGCATTTCTAGCGGGAGAAGTACCAGAATCAATAAGATACCAAATTGAGGCATGGAGCGGGTGATGGTTCCCATAAAAATACCTATTGACGTTGTAGCGAACAAATTGATTGCCGCACCAAGCAAAAACAGAAGAATTGAACCCTCAATGGGGGCAGAGAGTAACCCTTGTACCACTGTAATAAGCGAAACAGCACAAACGATGAGTACAATGGAAGCCATTGCCCAAATTTTGCTGGCCATGATTTCAAATGGCGTGACTGGCATCACTAATAAATGTTCAATTGTTCCATGTTCGCGCTCCCGAAGTAATGCGGCACCCGTTAGCACAATGGATAACATCGTTACATTATTAATCAACTCCATTAAGGCACCAAACCAGATCTTAGTTAATGTCGGGTTAAATCGAACGCGGACTGCAAGATCAACAGGCGGAGTTTCCACAGAACGATAATGTTCGACAAATTCATTGATCTCCCTCTCAATAATAGTTTGAATGTAGGCTGTTCCTGTGAACGCCTGACTCATGCGTGTAGCATCAATATTCAGTTGAAGGGTTGGCTTTCGCCCGGACAAAAGATTCCGTTGAAAATCAGGCGGGATATTTAAACCAAAGGTATATAAGCCTTCATCCATGCCCGAATCCATCTTTGCTTGTGAGGTGGTCACGTATTTTATAAATTGTGGGGGATAAAAAGCATCCCTGATACGTTGTGAAACAGCGGATTGATCGAGATCAACAATGACAATCGGTGCTTTGTGCAGCATTTCGGGCATGGCTGTGGCTGTTGTATAGATTTGTACAGTAAATGCAAAGACGATCAGTGCTATCATAATTGGGTCACGAAGCAAACTTCGATATTCCTTAAACCCAAGTTGCACAATATTACTTATTGTCACTTAGCGCTCCTGTTTTTTTAAAAATAAAAGACAACACCCAAGCAATACCGGCAAGGTGATGAGTAAATATAAAAAAGGATGGAGCAAATCTTGAAAACTCAGTGCCTTGGAAAAAGTACCTCGCGAAATCGTAAGAAAATGCGTTACCGGATAGATTTGGCCTATCATTGCTCCCAATCCTTCCAAAGAGGATACCGGCTCTATCATGCCAGAAAACTGGGTGGCTGGAAGAAGCGTCAGTATTGCAGTTCCAAACAATGCCGCCACTTGGCTTTTCATAAAAGTGGAGATTAGAAATCCCATCGAAGTGGAAAGAGTAACGTAGATTAAAGCACTAAAGAAAAGGATGGAAAAACTTCCTTTGATCGGTACATCAAATAAATAAATGGACAAGGCGATTAGCAATAGAAAATTAAATACGGCCAAAATCACATAAGGTATCAATTTTCCCAAAAGAAACTCAAGTTTAGTAATGGGCGTCACGTATAAATTAACGATGGATCCCAGCTCTTTTTCTCGCACCACAGAAAGTGCCATCAACATCGCCGGGATTAACATCAATAGGATAGGAATGACGGCTGGAACCATGGCAGGTAAACTTTTCACATCCGGGTTATAACGAAAACGAGGCTCAATATTGAAGAACTCCTCCGATTTTTGATGAGTCAAATAAGGCCAACTATTCACTAACCAATGCTGATGCATTCCATACACATAACTCTGAATGGTTTCTGCACGGGTAGGCATTGCTCCATCAATCCATGCCCCAACTTGTACGGGAGTCTCTTTATTGATGTCACGGGCAAACCCACTTGGGATTTCCAATGCCAAGCTTAATTTTCCGCTTCGCATACGTTGATCCATTTCTTTATAATCCAAGATGGGAGGGAGTTCTTTAAAATAGTGCGAGCTGGCTATATTAAGAACATAAGCGTGGCTGGCATTCGTTTGATCCCGATCAAGAACTGCAAAGGTTAACTGTTCGATATCCAGAGTAACTCCATAACTCATAATGATCATCAGTAGAATGCTTCCCAAAAGCGCAAGAGTTGCACGAATTGGATCGCGTATCAGTTCGAGCGCTTCACGACGGCTGTAGCTGAACATGCGTCTGATGTTGAAATATTTTTTTGCAGGAATGATTTTGGGGTGTTCAGATAAAGAGCTCATGATTGGTTTTGCAGGATGTTGCCCTGAAGGATTCACCTCCTTCTTCTTCATGGCCTCTTCTAGATAGCTGATAAAGGCTTCTTCTAGCGAAGAGGCTTGTCTTTGTTGGATGAGTTTGACTGGATTTTCACTAACCAATACTTTACCGGCATGCATCAGCGAAATGCGATCGCAACGTTCTGCCTCATTCATGAAATGGGTAGAAATAAAAATGGTTACTTTATCCTGTCGGGATAAATCAAGCATTAATTGCCAAAATATATCGCGAGCAACCGGATCAACACCAGAAGTCGGTTCATCAAGAATGAGTATATCGGGTTGATGGATAATGGCTACAGCAAGAGAAAGCCTTTGACGAAGACCTAGTGGTAATGAGTCAGGCCGTTCATTTTCATAGTCAGACAAAGAGAATTTTTCGAGCAATTGTTTGATGCGTTTGGGAATGCTATGGGCGGGCAAACGAAACAATTTGGCATGCAACATGAGATTTTGATGAACCGTTAATTCCGTGTACAGCGAAAAAGATTGGGACATATAGCCAATGCGTTGACGTATCATCAGATCGTTTGAATCAACAGATTGTCCAAATAGCGAAGCTTGACCCTCGCTGGCAGGAAGCAGACCGGTTAATATTTTCATAACCGTTGTTTTGCCACAACCATTCGAGCCAAGAAACCCAAAAATTTCGCCACGCTCTATACAAAAATTGACGTGGTCTACTGCGACAAAATCACCAAAGCGTTTGGTCAAACCGGTTGCTTCAATAGCTACTTCCGATTTTTGAGTGGATGAGCGGGGTTCTATTACCATGGGGTGCATTTGTCGCTGCTGCTCGGGTAAGAGGGCAACAAACGCTTCTTCCAGAGAATGAGTACGACTTTGCCTCAACAGGTCACTCATAGTCCCTGAAGCCAAGACTTTTCCAGCATTCATTGCAACCAGCCAATCAAAACACGCCGCTTCCTCCATGTATGCAGTGGCCACCAGAACACTCATTTTCGGCATTTCAGCACGCAACGTCTCAATGAGCTCCCAGAATTGACGCCTTGAAAGGGGATCCACTCCTGTCGTAGGCTCATCCAGAATTAACAGATCGGGAGTGTGAATCAGAGCACAACATAATCCAAGTTTCTGCTTCATCCCTCCAGACAGCTTACCTGCTGGCCTGTCTCGAAAAGGGAATAACCCTGTTCTATCCAACAAACGGGTAATGTAGTATTGTCGCACTTCACGGCTATGGCCAAAAAGACTCCCAAAGAAATCGATGTTTTCAAATACTGAAAGGGTAGGATACAGATTTTTCCCCAAGCCTTGAGGCATATAAGCAATGCGCGTGCAGAGGGCTTCACGATGAGAGCTACTCGCCATATTGCCACCAAGAACAAAAATTTGTCCGCGTTGAATGACGCGGGCTCCAGCAATGAGTGAAAACAGACTGGATTTTCCAACACCATCTGGCCCAATGAAGCCAACAATACAACCAGAAGGCAGTTTAAGAGTAATGTTATCCAGGGCACAAGTTTTACCATACCACAAACTCAGGTTATTGATTTCACAAACCGGTTTTTCAACCCCATTATTGGAGGCCTTGTTATTTGACATTTATTTTAACTTCCAACGCCGCGGGCCATTTGCTTTTGGGATCTAATTGAACATAAGCCATCCCTGGCAGCCCTGTCTTGACTAAGGCGATATATTTTTTCAGCAATTCAGGTGCAATACGGGCTTTAACACGGAACATCAGTTTTTCTCGTTCACTGGCCGTTTCTACGGCTTTAGGTGTGAATTGCGCCACACTGGCGACAAAAGTCACCTTAGCCGGTATCACATAGTTGGGTGCCGCATCAAGAATTAAATGAACTGGTGCGCCGATTTGTACTTTACCTGCTTGCTCTGTTGGAAGAAAAAAAACCATATACACATCACTTAAGTCAACCATGTTCAATACTCTGCCTCCTGCGCTGAGCACTTCTCCTGGTTGCGCAACCCGAAACTGGATACGTCCATCACAGGGAGCGATTAAAGTGCTGTCGTTGATATCTGCTGATATACGCTCGATGGTCGCTTGGGTCGCATCGACAGAGGACTCTACGGCGACAACTTCTGCCTCAGCAGTTGCAATCGATGCATCAGCGGAAGCAACATGCGCTTTGGCAGCATGGAGAGTGGCTTGTGCGCTATAGAAATGAGCACGGGCCTCATCAAGACTATCCAGTGACGCAGCCCCTTTAGTGACCAATTTTTCAGTACGGGAAAGGCGTTTTTGCGCCAAATCGAGCTCTGCTTCGCGTTGAGCAACGGTAGCTAATGCGGCTTCTTTTTCACTTTTTCGTTGAATGACCTGATTTTTGGCACTAATGACTTTGCTCTTGGCTTCTTTATTCTGTGCTTTGGCTTCTCTAAGCTGTGCTTCTAATACTTCCGTATCCATTTTAGCCAGAACTTGACCTGATTTTACAAAGTCACCTTCATCCACCAGGATGGTTTCTATTCGTCCAGGAATTTTGGTTGCAATATCAATCTCTACGGCTTCAATACGCCCATTACCACTGGCAAAACCTTCTCCCATTGGATTGGGGTGATAATAATACCAAAAAATGGGTATTAGCATAAGGCATAAACCGCCAATAACAATTCCCCATAACCATTTTTGTTTCCTTCCGACGGCCATGTTCATCCTTATTTTCAATAATCTCTTTTAATGTACCGGTATGAGGTGCATTCCAAAGTCCGCACGTTGTTTGGCATAAAACTGATTTAAGTTATTTTTGCTATATTAAAATTAATTCACTTAATGATTTAAGACAAATGTATTTTACACTCATTATGATTATTATAGGGATTTTTTTCCTTTTAGGAGGAGCCATCGTGGTTTGGCCGCTTATCAAAAAAGCATCGTATTATCATTACCAATGGATAGCCAATCTTGTGCTTATTTGTTTTTTTATAGGCAGTTTTCTTTTTGTCATTGTCTACACCCTTTTGATTAATGAGTTTTTTACGAATTATTTTTACGCCACCCTTTTTTTATTAGGGGGTTTTTATGTGTTTTGGATGAGTTATTTGAGTTCAAAAACGATTGAAAAAATCAAAACCATGGATAATTTGAAGTTAGAATATGAAAAAATTCGTTATAATGCAGAACACGATAAACTCACCGGATGCTTCAATCGTCATTATTTAATGGAAATTTTGGACAATCGCTTTAGAAAAATCAAATTAAACACTGGACAGTTAACGGTCATGTTTGTTGATTTAGATGGGTTTAAGAAAATCAATGATGAATATGGCCATGATTTCGGGGACCAAATCTTACAGCGCTTTGGTCAATTATTAAAACAACAACTTCGAGAAGAAGACATCATTGCCCGCTATGGTGGCGATGAATTTGTGGTATTGGTTGAAAACATCCCCTTAACTAAAGCCAAGTCTATCGGACAGAAAATCATTCAAACGACTTCTCGGATTACCAAAGAAAAACTCCCTAATCATTCATCACTTGGTTGTTCTGTGGGCATCACCCAATTAACCAAGAACTCGTTATCCATCAATAGCGTGCTAAAAAAAGCGGACGACGCCTGCTACAAGGCTAAAAAAAATCATGGCAATACCATTTGGGTCGATGACAACATGACCTCTTCATTTCTTGACTGATAACCCATGACAAATAACATTGATTAATAATCAAGTAGAAATTTAAAAAAGAAAATATCCTCCTACAGCGAAGATGAGATATAAAAAAACCAAGACGCCGCCCATCCATCGTGATATCCGCTGTGTTAACATAAAAAGAGAGATTATGACCATGGTGAACAAGCAAAAAGGCAGATAGAAAATTAATGTTTGCTGATTGACCTTCACGGGTTTTATCATGGCAATAATACCTGCATTAAATAAAAAAAATGCAAAAATTGAACCGACCACATTACCAAAACTAATTTCCGCTCTTCCTTTAAGTGCTGCAGGCAATTCCCTGGCTATTTCCTCAATACTGACTAAAAAAGCAAGAATAATCATTCCGAAAAAGGTGCCGGAAAGTCCAAAATATCGAATCATGGTTTTAGATGCCATAACGATGAGCTCACTCCCCACAAGAATGGCTACTAGAGAGAAGAGAAGTAATCCTAAAGATTTCCACCGTTCTTCTTTTTTGACCGAGTCTATGGTTTCAGAAAGTTCATGAGATGGCTTGATGTCATACCCTTTTTTATGGAGCCATAAGAGGTAAAAGACTGAAAGGATAAAGCTTACAAATAAAATCAAGCCATCGATTCTCGAAAGTTCCCCATCTAATGCGAATAGCCCCCATAGAAGAATAGCTAGGTTAGGTAAAATAAGAATACGTTTTGGTGTTTGCTTAAATGTCATCGGTGCAATTAATGCGGTGATGCCAAAGGCTAGTGCAATCGCGACCATGGTGGCACCGATGATTGAACCTAAGGCAATGCCTGCCATTTCGTTAAACGCACCGACGGCTCCAATGGCTAAGTTTTCTGGGTCGAAACCAATAAAAACAACGCTGATGAAAAAAGTAGAAACTCCAAAACTGGCCGAAGTTCCCACGGCTCCTTTCACCAGTTTCTCAGCAAAACAAATCACCAATAGAAGTCCTATGATAAAGAGCCCTATGGCCAGAAAAATATTCAATTTGTTGCTCCAGCAATGGAATTAGGTGTTGCCTTTTCGAGAAAATAAAGAGTTAATTCTTGTTCTATCACTGCAACTTGTGAATAAATTCTCTAATCGCAGCCACCTTGCATCATAGCTTACTTAATCCAAATAAATAAAGCTTTGCGGAGAAAGAAGAAGCCATCCGCTCTAATTCACTAATTGAGATAATATTTTAAGCGCTTATCCTCTATCGCTTGATTTTAATTTATGTTAGCATGCTAATTATTAGTTTGTTAATTGGTTTTTGGAAATGAGGCGCTTCACTCTGTTAGTGCATGAAATTAGCCTTGGTTGGCTCTATTTGCTCGATACAATCTCAAAACAGTTGAATTTTGGTCAGGCCCATCGAGCCTGGCTATTCCCCTTCTTAAGGGTAAAAAATCCATTGCTCCTTACGCAGCATCCTACCCTCTTTGAGACGTCAATTAAGCGACTCAGAGTAGGGCAGGTCATGAATAAATCGTACTTAAAACCTGCTGGGGCAACATCCCTTGATTGTAAGAGAATCCCTATCCACCCTGTGTCCTCCAGATTGAAATGGAGAAGCATATGAAATCCGCTTACCACAAGTTGATTGGGTTAACAGGGGCAATGGCTTTATGCTCATGCACTGTTGGGCCTGATTTTGTAAGACCCTCACCATTAAGAAACCAAGCCTACACCTCTAAATCAACATATCAATTGGGCAATCAACACGTAGCACTGAAGAATAAAACGTCACGAACCTGGTGGAAAGAATTTCATTCCCCAGCGCTCAATCACCTGATGGAGCAAGGCATCCAGCATAATTATTCTCTGGCGGCCATGCGAGAATCCTTGGCACAAGCCAAAGAGTTGGTTGCGGCCTCCCAAGGCCAGTTATGGCCTCAAGCCGGGCTCAATGCGACCGTCGGAAGGCAACAATATGGTCCTGCCACATTTGGACCCGTTAATCTCCGAATTGAACCCTTTTCCTATTATCAAATAGGTCCTAATGCTTCTTATACGCTCGATGTCTTTGGTGGAACACGTCGCACCATTGAAAAGCAAAAGGCATTAGCTTTATATCAACAACATGAGCTGGATGCCGCATTTTTGACATTAACCGGTAACATCGCCACAACGTCTTTAACCCTTGCGACAATAAAAGCACGCATCGATGTACTTAAGGACATTATCCAGGATGACAAGAAAAATCTACAGCTGATTCAAAAATCCTTTAGTGTGGGTTCGTCTTCTCGAAGTGATGTTTTAAGCGCGCAAAGCCAGTTAACCAATGATGAAACTTTATTGCCCTCTCTCTATCAACAACTTCGTGTTGCACAAAACACACTCAATGTTCTTTTAGGTACACTGCCACCGCGTTCACAGAAGGATTTAGTTTTTCAGTTAAAAGACTTTACTTTGCCTAAAAAACTGCCATTAGAACTGCCATCAACGCTTGCTCATAAAAGGCCGGATATCCTCGCTGCGGAAGCGAGTTTGCATGCAGCCAGTGCGGATGTTGGAATCGCTACGGCACGTCTTTATCCCAACATCACCCTTTCTGCCACACTCTTACAGGAGGGAGTAATTCCCAGCGCTCTATCAAGTATTTCTCCTAATGCATGGAGTCTTTTGAGTAATTTAACAACTCCTGTTTTTTCTGGAGGGACATTGCGTGCACAACGCCGAGCCTCCATCCATGCCTACCAATCGGTTTTGGCTCAATACCAACACATAGTACTTAAAGCATTTTATCAAGTGAGCGACCTGTTGTATGCCTTAAAACACGATGCAGAGGAACTTGCATTACAGAAAAAAGCGGTGCTGACCGCCAAAGAGTCTCTACGTGTGGCCAGATTGAGCTTTACTGCAGGCGTGGTTGGCGTTTTAGAAGTGCTTGATGCGGAACGATTGTATGCTCAATCGCGTTTGGGCTATGTCAATGCTCAAGCACAAAGGTATCAAGACACCATTCAACTGTATCTTGCTTTAGGTGGAGGGCTCTATCCTTAAACCTCGTGCACCTTGTTTATTAGGAATCAATGAGGTGGATTAATGAACTAGCAAAAATAAGGAATGTGCAAAAAATGGGGGTCATTCGCTCTGTGAATGAATTGAAATACTTTTTCCTTTTTTAACTAAGTCAGAGAAAATTTTAGAATTAAATGAAATGAGTTACAAATCATTAGTTAACAACGGGCTATACAATATGAACGCGTTCCCTATGGTATTATATGAAACCGCAGCCACTTGGCGAAATTTACTTGATAAACGCTTAAAACCATTAGGCCTTAGCCAGGCAAAATGGCGGGCATTGCTCCTTCTCTCCATGACGAAATACCCATTGACACAAATCCAACTTGCTAAAAAGCTAGGCATTGAGGCGCCGACTATTGTCGGTTTAATCGATCGCCTCACTAAAGAAGGATGGGTGATTCGACAAGATGCAGACTACGATCGCCGCGTCAAAGTCATCTGCCTTACTGAAAAAGCCACATTGACTCTTGACCAGATACAAAATACCGCAGAGGAACTTTCTAAGGAATTACTTGCTCCTTTATCTGAAGCAGAATTAGAAGCATGTATTGCCACACTACAAAAAATTAAGAAAACCGCCGAGGAATCTTATGAATAACCCAACCCTTCTGAAGAAATCAATCCTGCACAAGTGGCGCAATAAAACGCATTCATGGAAACGTTTTCTAATCGTCTTAAGTCTCACATTAATCACCTTAGCCAGCATTTATTTCTGGACTCTTGCTCAACGGTATGTCAGTACAGAAGATGCCTATATTAATGGAAATGTAGTCCAAATTGCATCCCGAGTAACCGGCCCGGTAAAACACCTCTATGTGGAGAACAATCAATTTGTTGAAAAAGGGCAACTGCTGTTTGAGTTAGACCGCACGCCTTTTGAAGTCGCAGTGGAACAAGCTGAGGCCCAATATCTCATTGATAAGACCAATCTGCAACATGCCGAAGCCACTTCCATTCGAACCCGAGAGTTAGTCAAAAGCGAAGTGATGTCTCGTCAAGCCGGAGATGATGTTAAAGCAAAACTTAAAAGCGCCAAAGCAGCTTTGAGACTTTCAGAAGCCAAACTCAAAGAAGCCAAATTGAGACTATCCTATGCCCGTGTGCTCGCTCCAACAAGTGGTTGGGTGAGCAACCTGTCTCTCAGGGTGGGCAATGTCGTTTCAGAAAACCAGCCCCTGTTTGCGATGATTGATGACACCACCTTTTGGGTGGATGCTAATTTTAAAGAAACAGAACTGGAACACATCCAACCAAATCAACGAGCAACCATTAAAATCGACATGTATCCCCATAAACAATTCATTGGGGTGGTCAACAGCATTAGCGGTGGAAGCGGCACGGCGTTTTCATTAATGCCACCACAAAATGCCACTGGAAACTGGGTCAAAGTAACACAACGCGTCCCTGTCCGCGTGCAAATCATCAAACCGGACTCCCAATATCCTTTGCGCCTGGGCACTTCAGCCAAGGTATCCATCGATTTACAGTCCAAGCAAGTGAGTAAAACCTCATGAATAATCCTTCGGACTCTTTATCCGCCTCACAACGCTGGATAATTACCGTAGCCATCATGGCAGCTACCCTGATGCAAGTATTGGACACGACCATAGTTAATGTCGCACTGCCTCATATGCAGGGTTCATTAGGCGCAAGCCCCGATGAAATAACCTGGACCTTAACCAGTTATTTAGTAGCTTCTGCCATTTTCATGCCTTTAACCGGTTATTTTACAGATAGGTTTGGCCGAAAAGCCTACCTTCTTTTATCAATTATAGGGTTTACCCTTACCTCCGCTTTGTGTGGTGCAGCAACCTCTATCGTACAAATGGTGGTATTTAGATTGCTTCAAGGCATTTTTGGTGCTGGGTTGGTTCCTTTATCCCAAGCCATTTTGACTGACATTTTTCCAGATAATGAACGCGGTAAAGCCATGGCCATTTGGGGTATGGGCGTCATGGTAGGCCCTATCTTAGGTCCGTCGCTGGGTGGGTATCTTACTGACATTGCCAGTTGGCGATGGACATTTTATGTCAATATTCCATTTGGGATTGCGGCAACACTGATGGTATTCCATTTTGTTCCGGATACTCTTAAAAAGGAACGCAAGATGGATTGGATTGGCATGATACTCATTGCGTTGGCAGTAGGCTCCATTCAATATGTTCTTGATCGCGGCAATCAAATGGATTGGTTTGCCGCCTTGGATATTCGCACTGCCACATTTTTAGGTCTCATCAGTTTATGTGGATTCATAGCGTACAGCATCAAAAACAAATCCAATGCCCTCTTTGACCTTTCTATTTTTCAAGATCGTAATTTTGTTCTTTCCAGTCTATTACTGGCCATCTTGGGATTGGGTATGTATGGAACAATGGTTATCCAACCCCAAATGCTACAAGGTTTACTGAATTATCCCGTTTTAATCGCAGGATTAATCATGGCGCCCCGCGGGATTGCCAGTATGTTCAGCATGATGATTGTTGGTAAATTAATTAATCAAGTTCAACCTCGCTGGTTAATTTCGATAGGAGTGTTACTCAGTGCTTCCGGGATTTATATCACGACTCATTACTCCCAAGAGGTTAGTCTAGCCTGGCTCATTTGGCCATTAATACTCCAAGGATTTGGATTGGGCTTGATTTTCGTTCCATTATCCTCTGTAGCATTTTCAACCTTACCGGTTTCTTCTCGTGCCGAAGCGGCTGGACTGTACAGCCTATTACGTACCATAGGCTCTTCTGTAGGGATTTCCATTACTATCACCTTCTTAAGTCGCCACACTCAAATGGCCTGGAATCAAATCGCAGGCTCAATTCAACCCTACAATCCAGCATTAATGGAATACCTACGCCCCTGGCATCTTAAAGCCACGGATCCACAAGCCGCTGCCTTATTATTGAATGAGCTAGGTAAACAATCGCTAATGCTCTCTTATATCAATACATTCGCGTTTATCATGTGGAGTTTTCTGATTATGTTACCTTTTGTATTATTGTTGAAACAAAATAATTCGCCAGCTACCTCTATTGTCAGCGAGTGAGGCGGCTCATTTCTCTTTCGTTGATTGTGAGCAAACAAAATGGCTTTGAAAAGCGGAATTGGATACATATTTTTATAGTCCATTACCTATGGTTCTCTAATAAAAGAGTAATGGTCATTGTTTGGTTATGTAATTCACAATTGCCAACGGTCAATGGTGACAATTCACCATAAGAGTAAAAGCCAATTTGAGTTGATCCCTTGGGCATTGATTGCAATGTAGTTTCTGTTTCTTCCTCAGTGCGCTCACCTAATAGTAGTCTTCTGCCAACACAACTAATATCAATTGCCAAAACGGGCTCTTCTTTTAAGTCCCTATTTTCAAAAAGAAGATTATTAGCGCTTTCACTTGCATCATTCGCACTTTCAATGAGTCTATCAAAATTGGCACGCATTAATCGAGCATGGTATCCTTGAGGTACGTCTCCAGCAAAAACTAAGGATTGGCTGTTTTCATCAATACCCAAAATAGTGCGTACAATATACTGAGAATCTGGATCAAAATAATTACGGATAGCAAGTGGGTAAAGCAAACCAGAAGCCGGTAATTCAGAAGCCCTCTCACCAAGATAAGCTTTATAGAGTTTTAATGCCGGTTGATGGTCTAATTCATAAAGAATATTTCCTTTAGAGTGGGTAATGAATCTTTCTGGACCAAAAATATCCCAACCGCCTTGCGACCCATATCCTATGTGGATTTGCTCGCCATAAAACCCTATGGCTGCAATGCAGTGGTCAACGATTTGTCCTTCATAGATAAGCCAGGTATTTTTAAAATCAGCACCGTCACCAGCAAGTCCTCCAGTAATAATGACTTCTTTAGCTGAGTGTTTGTTTAAGCCCTTGATTAATTCGGAACCATTAACATGTAAGCCGTCAGACAAAATAAAAATACCCTTGGGTTTCTGATGTTGATGCAATAATTTTGCCAATTGGGCACCGGCCTCGTAAGAATCTTCAGTTCTTTTTACTTCAGCCTTTGCGAGCTGTAGTTTTGTGGATTCAAATTGAACCACAGCAACGGAAATACTGTTATCAAAAATATTAGGCCCCAAAATTTCCCCTGCGGTGGAACAACCTATGATTTTTGATTTTTTATAAGCTTGGGCTAATTGTTCAATTGGTTTTGCATTATTTCTAAAGTTTGGACTGGCAAAAACTAAAACGAATGTACTTTCGGAGTCCAGTTCAGGAAATTTCTGAATGCTCCATCCCAGATTTTGGATGTATTGAAAAGATTGAATTTTCATTATACTAATGTCATTTCAATTTAACTTTCGAATAATCAATTATAGCCCATTTTAAAATATATTAATAAAATGAGATATTCAAAATTAGATATTCGAAAGACCCTTCGGTAACATTCACTTATGAGGCAATAGGCGAACCCCACTTGCAGGAATTGCGGGTTGCTGATTTGCTTAAGATGTAATCCAAACCATCTATTTTTCCCAAAATTAATTCTTCTGTTAGATTAAAATAATAAGTCTGTACTTGATACCCACGTAGTTAAGAAAAACCAATCGACACACACAATGCAAATGATAAAAAAACTTTCTATGACATCCAAATACCTGAATTTTTAAATTTAAAGTTTACGGCATATTGGTACAATGATACTTATTTAAAACAACACTTAAGAGAATACAATTCCAAAGGCGAACCAGTTATGTTTTTTAAAAGAAACAATGACACCGACTTGAAGGGAGTCATGATAGAAAATGCCTTTATAAAAGGAAATGAAAATTATTATCTTTTTCTTGGATTTGAAATCGATACTAAACTTACAAAAAAAGACACACCTTCAATTGTATTTCCAGGAGGATTTGAACATACCACAATTAGCTTAGACCACAAACAAGATACATCTTTCTTGACGCTAACATACTCTACAAATGAAAACTATTATAATTTAATTAACGAAATAGGCACCGTAGACATTCAATATCCTCTTTTTTAAAGCAAATTATGTATAAAAAATGACGTAGTTTCATAGATTTGACCACGTCACCTATGATTTATTACCGCCATCTACAAATTAACCCAATCTGCGCCAATGAATTGAAACATGCTTTACTAAAGTCCGTTGAATGCGCTGTAAAGGATATTTAATCTTTAATATACTCTGAATTCAGTTCATCTTCGTATATAATTCACGCCCTGTTATGACTCGGGTATATAACGATCACTATGGACAGAATATTAACTATTTCTTTACTCATTTTTATTCACATTTCCACGGCATGTGCAGAATTAACCAAAAAATACATTAGTCATAATGTAGAAGATTTTAATAGCACAATAACTGCGACAATGAATCGAACAAACTTTGATGAATGTAAAAGTCTTGGAAGAGAGTTTGTTGCAGATTTTAATAAAGCACACAAAACATTTCTCGATGGTCAATACATCAAAGCAACTATTAATGTATTAAATATTGTAGAAAAGCAAATGAGTCATATGGATTTTCTTTAAGTCTAACTCTTGCGAACAGCAATCAGCTTTAACCGCAGTTGCTTTTCAATTTCAAGCACAGCAAAAAACAGTGCGCCGGTTAGAACGACGAGTACGCCATCCCCAAAGGGGATACTTTCAGTAACAAATATGGTTTGTAAAGGAGCGAAATAGGTGATTGCAAACTGTGCCACAGTAATCACAATGACCGCCATCCAAACCACTTTGGTCCCTTGTACTGCGTTCCATGTGAGTGATGTTCCATAAATATTGCGAATATAAAACAAATGAAAAATCTCAAGAACAACCAGTGTGTTTAATGCGATTGTGCGTGCCAACTCAAGCGAGTAACCGCGATCGAGCGCATAAAAATAGAGTCCAAAGACGCCACAAATAAAGAGAATAGAAACCAGAAGCATATGCCATACCAAGCTGCCGGTCAGTAAAGGCTCGTTTCGAGGGCGTGGTGGTCTTTGCATGGTCCCTTCTTCGGTCGGCTCAAAGGCCAGGGCAATGCCAAGAGTCACTGCGGTAATCAGGTTGATCCATAAAATTTGAATCGGCGTTACCGGCAAGCTTAGACCTAACAGCAGAGCCAGGATAATCGTCATTGACTCACCCGCATTGGTGGGTAAAGTCCAGCTAATCACTTTTTTAAGATTATCATAAACAGTACGGCCTTCACGTACAGCGGCTACAATGGAAGCAAAATTATCATCCACCAGTACAAATTCAGCCGCCTCTTTGGCGACTTCACTGCCTTTTCTCCCCATAGCAATTCCTGCATCTGCTCGTTTTAACGCAGGCGCATCATTGACCCCATCGCCGGTCATGGCCACAGTCATTCCATGTGATTGCAATGCCATCACCAGCCTTAGTTTATGTTCAGGACTTGTTCGGGCAAAAATATCGGTTAGCAATACAGCATTTCTGAGTACGGCGTCATCCATGTTATCCAAATCAATGTCTGTTAATACCTTATCCAAATTTTTAAGTCCTATTTGCCGGCCAATAGCAACCGCTGTACTGGCATGATCGCCTGTGATCATTTTTACTTGAATGCCCGCTGTATGGCATTCTGCCACTGCTGCAATGGCTTCAGGTCTGGGCGGATCAATCAGTCCAACCATCCCAAGTAACGTGAGATTCCCTTCAACATCAGCGAACTCCAAAACGATATGTTCTGGCTTTATTTTTCTGACAGCAAAAGCGAGGATGCGCTGTCCACTTGCTGCAATCATTTCCATCTGCTCTTTCCAGTAAGACTCATTTAATGGCTCTGTTCCACCCCAGTCTGTTTGTTGAACTTGACACATACCCAAAATCTGCTCAGGAGCTCCCTTCACCATGACCATCGCATGATTGAAATGGTCGTGGTGAAGAGTTGCCATGAAGCGATGCTTGGCATCAAAAGGAATGATATCGGTACGCCTCCAGGATTCGTTTTCCTCTTTAAGGACAAGTCCCGTCTTACCTGCAAAGGTTAACAAAGCGCCCTCCATAGGGTCCCCATCCACAGACCAACATCCTTCATGTTCACGAAGCATGGCGTCATTGCAAAGAATTGCTGCATGGGCCAGTTTTTTCAGTACAGGGTGCTCGTTATGATCAATGATTTGTTCATTCAACATCAGGGCACCGACCGGCTCGTAACCGGTGCTGTCGAGAGTAAATAGGTGGCTGCTGGTTATAACCGAAGACACGGTCATCTCATTTAGAGTGAGGGTACCTGTTTTATCCGTACAGATAACCGATACCGCGCCTAAGGTTTCAATGGCAGGTAGTCGACGTACAATGGTATGTCGTCGCGCCATAGCCTGCACACCAATAGCTAAGGTAATTGAAAGAACGGCAGGAAGACCTTCCGGGATAGCCGCAACCGATAAACCAACCACGACCATAAACAATTCAACAAACGGGTGATGTTGAACAAAATACCCATACGCAAGAAGGAGTGCCGCAATCAATAAAATGAACAAAGTCAGCCATTTTGCAAACAGCCCCATTTGTAGGACTAAGGGTGTGGTTAAAGACTCTACTTTTGACAATAGCCCACTAATATGTCCAATTTGAGTGGATGAGCCTGTGGCCACCACAATGCCTTTGCCCTGACCATTGGTTACCAGGGTCCCACTAAATGCCATACAAGTCCTGTCACCTAATACGGCATTTCTTGGGACTGAATGAATGTGTTTTTCAACCGGAATGGATTCACCAGTTAAGATGGCCTCCTGGATGGTGAGTCCATGAGATTTTATTAAGCGTACATCGGCAGGAACTTTATCTCCTGCTTCCAGCAAAACAATATCGCCTGGCACAAGCTCCTCACCAGCAATACGCCGTCGTTCGCCATCCCGTAATACGGTAGCCGTAGGGGACAGCATTTTCCGAATCGCGTCCAGTGCTTTTTCTGCTTTTCCTTCCTGGATAAAACCGATTAGGGCATTGATGATGACGACTGCTAAAATAACGCCAGTATCTATCCAATGTTGCAAGAGTAAAGTCACCAGAGCAGCCCCTAGTAACACATAGATGAGGATGTTATGAAACTGGAGCAAGAAGCGAAAATAAACATTTTTTCTTTGAGGTTCCGGTAAACAATTGAGGTCATAACGTTTTAATCTGTTTTTCGATTCGTCCTCGCTTAAACCGAATTCTGATGTAGTATTTAATGTCGCGAGAATTGCTTCTGCTGACTGCTCATGCCAGCAGAGCTCTGGGATGTTGTTTTTTGATTCCACCATGGTCCTCTTTTCCCTGATTAATAGGCTTTTACTGGGGATACAAAACCTTGTGGTTTTAATGCCAGTAACGAGCAATCAATGTCTTGCAAGATGTTTTCCGCAGTATTGCCAATCATAAATCCAGATATCCCGGTGCGTGCGACGGTGCCCATCACCAAAATATCGATTCTTTTATGGGTTATGATGGCGGGGATAACCTCTTCTGGTTGTCCTTTCAGATGGTCAATTTGGTATGCTCCAGAAATTTGAGACCGTTTAATGAGCTCTTGCAAGAGCAATCCATGAACATGTTTTTCTTCAGCGACTATTCTATCTAATTCTTCTTTAGATATTTTTAACCACACACTATCCCGTAAGTAACTTTCCAGCGCAAATTCCCAACAGGAAATAATACTTAATTTACCCTGATAACGGACGTTTAATGAATGAGCAACTTCTAATAAGCGAAGCGAAAGGTCCAGGGCTTCTGCTTCTTCATCTTTGGGATCAATAGCCACTGCAATGCGAATATCCTGTTGCGTGTGCTTAAGCGGACGATAAAGAAACAAGGCACAGGGGCATTTGCGCAATAGTTCCATGTCCAGTGCTTTAAAGCCTTTCATACCTTCTCGTGTTTCCGCTTCTTTGATGAGAAGATCATGTGAATTTTTAAGGACATGGCGAATGATTCGGATGTCAGGTGTTGTGCGGGCTTGGGGAGCAATGGAACAGCCAACCGACTTAAGGCTTTTCTGTTGTTCTTAATGGCCTTAACTCACCACGTTTTACCTCATCTGGCATGGCAAAGGAATATCGTCCGAGCATATTAATATGACCATATCCATATGCGGACAGTCTGGCTACATCTTCATCGTATACGGGGAAGCCTTCTTGTCGTAATTGATTAATGGCAGCATCCATGTAAATAGTGTTCCAAAGTGTAATGATATTTAAAACCAGTCCAAGGGCACCTAACTGATCTTCTTGCCCTGCACGATACCGCTGATGAAGTTCTCCTCGCTTACCATGAAAAACAGAACGACCTAAACTGTGTCTGCCTTCGCCCAAATTTAGTTGTACCAAAGTCTGACGACGGAATGACTCATCATGAAGATAATTGAGCATGTGGATAGTTTTGTCAATTCGCCCAATTTCGGCAATTGCTTTGGCTAAACGAGTTGGTTTATCAGCAACTTGAAGAGTGCGCATAATGCCTTCTGCGGGAACTCTCCCGAGTTTTAATGAAGCCAATAAACGTAAAATATCATCCCACTCAGGAGGAACAAGATTTATATTTATACGACTTTTTGCAAGTACATTGAGCTTTCCATAATCAGCCAACGGATCAATCCGCCAGAATCTAGCACCACCCATATCAGCCAATCGCGGACTGAAACGAAGTCCCAACAAACGAAACAGTCCAAATACAATATCACTGTATGCGCCTGCATCTGTCATGATCCGCGTTGGCTGTAATTCCGTCTGTTGCTCAAGAACAACGCCTAACAATATTAGGCTATCACGTAAAGTGCCAGGTACTGTTACAGCATTTAAGCCAGTTCGTTGATTAGAGATTAGATTGTACCAAGTGACACCACGACCTGATTTAAAATATTTTGGATTTGGAGCAGCGTGCACTGTTCTAACCGGTACAACGAAGCGCATGCCATCAGCCGATGCAATATCGCCTCCGCCCCATTTCTTAGCTAATGGAATTTGATTTTGAGCAGAAACTAAAATGGCATTGACCGCCATTATCGTTTCATTTCGAATATAATTTTGATCAACCCATACCAATCTATCTCTTTTTAAAGCAGGTATGTCCTCACGAACAAACGGTTCTCGTCCAGTATTGCAAGCGTCTGCTAGCAATTCAGCACATAAACTGATTAATAGATCCTCAGCACGCGCACTTCCTTCATTGATGTGGGTAAATCCATCCGCAAATCCAGTACGTGTGGCTATCTCAAGTACCATCTCGGGTAAATCGACACGTGGTAATTTGGCTTTTACAGCAGCTCTCAATGCTTTTAATGATGGAGGCTCATCAAGTGCATCAAGCTGAGTTAGAATCAGCTCCTCATTACCCTTAACTGTTTCAAATCGAACAGCAGGGTTATTATCAATATTTGCAGCAACTAACCGATACACTTGATGTAGTTCATCTGTAAGGCTTGTTATGGCTAACATTGGGTCAATTGTTAAATTTAATGAGCGGCAAATCATAGGACGTATTGCCTCCCACTCTGAGCCAGAATAAAGATTGGCTCTTGGATCAGCATACCGCCAACTCGGACTTATGAACACATCCCTATGTTTCAGTGCCGATTGCAATTTATCAAGAACACAAAATATATATGCTGTTCGGTCAATTGTAGTTCTATTGCTATCCCGGCCAGTTATTGATGTTATTAATGCAAGCTCTTTATTATTTGCGTTTTTTTGAACTTCCTTCATGTTTAAAATGGATTTTTTCAATTTCTCAACTTGAGATTGTTTTTTCTCTGGTACAACGATTTCCTTAATTTTTTTATTGATAAGGTCAGCATATAAAAGTTTATCGTTATGCAAAATGATACCATCTTGGGTTTTTACAAGTTTCTTTATGACGCGATAAGTGGGTCGTGGTTCGTCTTGTGGCCAATTGATAACGCTACATTCATTTTTAATAACAATATTACGTTTCCATGATGTTCCAATAATCTCCATTGGCGGTTCATCCGTTTGTTTTCCCTTTAACCATTCAAGACTGGCAAGAAGAGGTTTTCCCGCTTGATTACTATCAAAATTTATTACTCGAAGGAGCGAAGGTAAAAATTTCTGAACTGTTTTTTCCTTTTGTTCAAGCTCATGATAAAACACATTACTTGGCGGCCTGATTAAGGCAGTGGCATTTTCAACTGCAGATACAAGCGCTTCATGACCTACTGTTGTATAAATTGTGTCCCGAATTTCATGATCACATAATTCTGTATTCAGTAGTAATTTACATGCATCGACCAATGTGGCTGTAGCTTGATCGAGATCTTTAAGAGTTCGCAGTCGTGTATTTTTATTTTCTTGCTTGGCCTTTGAGAATAAATCACGCAATACCATACTGAGCACGTCCAGAGAATCATCTTGGGAGTCTGACTCAAAATGATTCGCAAAAGCAACGAGCGTCGCCATTTTACGCTCAAACGGCAAGCGGTTGATGGCTGTAATTTTTGCCGTATTAGCAAAGCGTGCAAGTGTTGCTATTTTACAGGCGGGGATGCGGTACAGTGGTAATTCAACACTAATGTTGCGGGCAGACTCAACCCGTTTTAATGCTTGCACAAGAGCTGTGCTACTGATGCTAACCGGACCTTTACGCAGTTTATCAAGCAATGACAGATGTTCGTCATCCTCTACCACCAAGAGGTCATTCAGTTTTTCCTGTTGTGATGCGCTTAAATTTTTAATCAACATTCGCCATAAGCGAGACTCCATCCTGGAGCGAATTTCTGCAACAAAACGCTCAAGAACTGTAATACCTGGTAACAATATTTTGTTGGTCGATAGCCAACCCACTGCATGATCAAAAAGCACTCCAGGTCTGTCAGTACCAGTCCAGCATAGTGCACATAATATGCGACCAAGACGATAACGACTACCTTTTTCAGCAAATTCTATATAGCCATAACGCGCTCGAATTTCAACAGCATGACGCCAACGCTGCTCACTTTTCATGTACATTGATATGCAACTTTCAGGATCATTAACCTTGATTTGAATAGCAACTCGCTCAATTACCACACGAGGAATCTGATTCAAGTCGGAAATAAAAGCTCCAATAAATCGAACTGTTGTCAGCTGTAATGCATAACCTAACCTGCTGAAGTCACCACGCTTGTTTGCAATCCACTCCATATCCTGATCATCGAGGAAAAAAAGGCTATCTACGATATCTGGTGGTAGGTCAGTAGGATATTTAGCGTAATTGTCACATTGTACTGGGGAGAGAAAACTAACAGGCATGTTTATCCAAAATCAATAGGTGTTGTTGCTAAACTTAGAAGTTTTGCAACGGAATTTGAATGCCTTTATTTAAAGGTTTAAATTCGTTGCAAAAATCAGATGCAAAAGTCTATTGTTTTGCGATATGATTTGCAAATAAAATATTAGGGATTAGTTATGAAAATTGGGTATGCTCGCGTTTCAACCACGGATCAAAATTTAGAGTTGCAATTAGTTGCACTAAAAGAAGCTGGTTGTAAACGTATCTATCAGGAAAAAATTTCTGGTGCAAAAAGAGATCGTCCAGAATTACAACGATTACTTGATCAGCTTCGACCTGAAGATGTAGTCGTTGTTTGGAAATTGGATAGATTGGCGCGTTCAACCCAGCATTTATTAGAATTAATAGACTGCATAAGAACAACAGAGGCTTCCTTTTGTTCGCTTTCCGAGCCTTGGGCAGATACCACTTCTCATGCCGGTAAAATGATCATGACCGTATTCGCAGGTATTGCAGAATTTGAGCGTGACTTAATTCGTGAACGTACTGGTGCGGGTCGCGCAGCTGCAAAGCAACGTGGAGTTCGTTTTGGACGACCTGAAAAAATGAATAAAGAACAAAAGTCATTGGCCAAGCGGCTTTTGCAAGAAGATAAATCGGTAAGTGAGATTGCAAAAACGTTTAATGTCCATAAAGCAACAATTTATCGTTTACAACAAGAATAATTCACTACAGATCCCCAATCCTATGGTATTCTTAATATTAAGAATTATTTATTAATGATAACATCTGGTATGGTTTGAGTTAATTTTTATGGATAAAGAATGATCAATATAAAATATGGATTTGGAAAAGAAGTATTGTATTCATTTGATGATGCAATTAAAAAAGTTACTGAAGAACTGCAAAAAGAGGGATTTGGAGTTCTTACAAATATAGATGTGTCAGCAACTTTGAAAAAAAAATTAAATAAAGATATGCCTCCCTATCAAATTCTTGGTGCATGCAATCCGCAATTTGCCCATCATGCTTTAGAAAAGGAGCCATCTATAGGTTTGCTTCTACCATGTAATGTGGTTGTACGCCAGGATGATATAGGCAAAGTGCATATTGAATTTATGGATCCAAAATCAGTATTAGAATTGGTCGGCAATCCTGAGATCAATCTGGTCGCTGGAGAAGTAAGACAAAAACTGGAGAGAGTATTAAGCGCATTGTAATGCGCTCATCTACAGTTAAGATTTTAACATGCGAAGACCACTTGCAATAACAATAAGCTCACTTATTTCATGGGCTAAAACTGCTATTGGCAACGTAAAATAGCCAGTTACCGCCCCGACAATAAGAGAGCTAATAACAATTATAGATAGTCCTAAATTTTGTAAAATTATATTCCAGGTTCGATGACTAAACTCGATGAGATAAGGTAATTTTAATAAATTATCACCCATTAATGCTACATCCGCAGTTTCTAATGCAACATCGGTTCCAGCGGCGCCCATTGCAACTCCTACATGTGCTGCTGCAAGTGCTGGAGCATCATTTACTCCATCGCCAACCATCATTACCTTACCGTAACGTCTTTCCAGTTCCTCAATTTTTCGTGTCTTATCTTCTGGTGATAAATCAGAGAATACTTCATCTACACCTGCTTGAACTCCAATTGACGCGGCAGTTATCGAGTTATCTCCAGTGAGCATAACAACACGCTCAATACCCATCAATTTTAGGGACGATACCATCTGCCTTGCTGTAGATCTTAGAGGATCAGTAATTGCAATTAAACCGAGAATTTCCTTATCTGTTCCTACTAATACGACAGTCTTTCCAACGGTCTGTAATTTATTTATTTCTTGAATTACAGTTTCTACCAATAGACCCATATCAATAAATAATTTTGGATTGCCAATATAAAATTGTTCTCCATTTATAAAACCCTGAACCCCTGAACCAGTCAATGACTTAAAATGTTCAACAGGTTTATATGCAACACTTTCTGCCTTTGCTTGTTGTAAAATGGCATGTGCCAGTGGATGCTGGGAACGCGATTCAAGGGTGGCAGCTACATTTAATATTTGGTTCTGAGTATAATTATTTAACGAAATGATATCGGTGACCTTGGGTTGTCCTTGTGTTAAGGTTCCTGTTTTATCAAGCGCAATAACCTTTATTTGAACCAATTTTTCTAAATATATCCCACCCTTAAGTAATATTCCGTTTCGACTGGCTGTACCAAGAGCAGCTACAAGGGTAATTGGGATAGAAATTACTAAAGCACATGGTGCAGCTGCAACAATAAACACCGTTGCACGTAGCACCCATTCTTGCCAATGCAGCCCAAATAGAGGAGGTAGGGTAGCTATTAGTACCCCTGCTAAAAGAACGAATGGACTGTAGAGATTGCCAAAACGCTCTATAAATCGTTGACTGCGACCTTTTTTATCCTGTGCTTTTTCAACAAGAAAAATAATACGAGATAACGTGTTCTCAGCAAATTTTTTGGTAGCGCGAATAGTAAGAGTCCCCTCGCCGTTAATAGTTGCAGAAAATACTTTATTTCCCACAAATTTCTCAACAGGAATTGATTCACCCGTGATAGGCGCTTGGTTTACACTAGAATGTCCAGATATGACCTCTCCATCTGTAGCGATGCTTTCACCAGGACGAACAATAAACTCATCTCCAATTTGAATGTCTTCTAAAGGTATTAGGAACTCGCTATTATTACGTCGGACTAATGCGGATTTTGGGGCAAGTTCCATCAATACTCTGATAGCATGTCGCGCCCTTTCACCAGCATAACCCTCTGCTGCTTCAGAAATAGAATATAAAAAAACCAGTGTTGCCGATTCTGCCCATTGTCCCATCACACCAGCAACAATAGCAGCGGTAGACATCAAAAACTCAATACCGATTTCATGTTCTTTGAAAAATTCTTCTATAGCTTCCCGTGCGAAATAATATCCACCAATTAACACCGCGCCTATGTAAAACCCGTTAGCAATTATCCTTGGTAGTGTCAAATATGAGCCTACAAAACCAATAGTTAATAATATACCGGCTATTGCTGCCGTAATGACTTTAGGATTATGCCACAGTTTGGGCATTGGTTCTTTGTGAGAAGGACAAGTGGAGCAGCCCATTTATTTATACCCCTTATTCATAGTTTTCTTCAGAGCCGTAATGTTAAAGCGTCATTGTTACCTAAAAATAAAGGTTTTTAAAGAATTCATCATAGATATTGAATAAAACAATAAAACTATTTGTTCTATTATAGGTAATTTGAAAACTTAATTACTAATGATGAAAAAAATTGGTTATCTATCTGTATTCAATGAAAATACTTGAACAACTTCACAGTTTACAATCCTATAAAATGAAACATACCGAATTATAGATATTAAAAGACCAATATAGTCCTTAAGTCGGTTGGCTGTTCCATTGCTCCCCAAACCCGTTGTGCCACAATCCACTTCAATATCGATGGGAATTTTCTTTTTAGATACCCCAAGCCCTGATTTGGCCAATTGAATGGCTTTGTTCATTTTGTCAATCAATGATGCTTCATAAGAAGTTTTGTACTCACTAAGCGTATCAGGAAAAGGAGGGCAGGTAATTAAAATATGAAGCTGTGCCTCGTTTTTAGAAGCTAATTTTAACGCCAGCTGTAAGGCTTCTGTTTCGTTCTTAATTCCATGGCTAACGAATAAAATGTTATGAAATCGGTGCATTACTTATTCCTCCTTGAAAGGGCTGGAGCAATGTTTCAAAATCGTATTTGAACCGCAATTGCTCCTTGCTTTTTACATGTATTGGCCGCCATTGACATCCAGATTAGCTCCAGTGATAAAACTCGATGCAGGGGATGCCAAAAAAGCAACGGCCTCTGCAACATCTTGCGGAAGTCCCAAGCGCCCTACCGGTATGACTGAAATTATAGTATTTAAAACGTCTTCTCGCATTTTGCGAATCATGGGCGTTTCAATATAGCCTGGCGAAATAGTATTCACCGTAATGCCTTTGCTGGCTACTTCAAGCGCCAGGCTTTTGGTAAAGCCAAACAATGCGGCCTTGGTTGCTGCGTAATTGCATTGCCCAAACTGACCCTTACGTCCATTAATTGAGGAAATAGAGATAATACGTCCATACCCTTTCTCAAGCATGGCAGGTAGTGTATTTCGCGTCATGTTAAATACACTGGTGAGGTTCGCATTCACTACACTTTTCCATTGCTCTGGCGACATCTTTTTTAAACTGGAATCCTGAGTCACACCTGCATTGTTAACCAATACGTCAATACGACCGTAGCGTTCCATAACCAGTGATACCAGCTGTTCACAATCATTAAACCGCGCAATATCCGCATACAGTATATCAATTTCAAATCCTGCTTGTTGTTGCTCTTTTTGCCATTGAATTGCTTCTTCATGATTGCCGTTTTTGAAGTAGCAGGCAATCACAGAATAGTCTGTTGCTAATCGTTGACAAATAGCGCTACCAATACCTCCTGTACCACCAGTAACAATTGCTATCTTTTTCTCCATGATTATTCTCCTTAATTAAATTGGTTTGTCCCTATAGAAAAATACTTTGTTATCGTTTGATTGAGGCCATTTTTAACATTAAAAATCCAGTGAGTCCTGATATAAACGAACCAAGCACTACGCCCATTTTAACCATGGGCATTAAGCTTGAATCATTGTTTTGGTAAGCCAAAGAACCAATAAACAAACTCATGGTAAAGCCAACGCCGCAAATAAGTGCAATGCCATAAACTTGAGCAAGATTCACCTTATCTGTCTTAAGAAGTTTTTTGAACTTAACAAAATAGCCCAAAGATAAGAAAATACCCAATTGTTTTCCAAGAAACAATCCTAGCCCAACGCCTAAAACCACTGGGTGGGTAAATATTGAGAAATCAAGCCCTATAAAAGTGATCCCTGCATTAGCAAAGGCAAACAAGGGAAGAATGAAAAAGACAACCCAATGATGCAAACCGTCTTCTAGGCGCGTCAGCATCGATTCCTTGCCTACATCAGGGATGGTCATGGCAATCACAATCCCGGCAAGGGTTGCATGAACGCCAGATTTTAATACGGCGATCCACAGAGCTACCCCAAAAAGCATGAATACTGAAATGCGGCGACATTTAAAATAATTTAAGCCAATCAAAATCAGGGTAAACAATAATGCCAGTGAAAAAGAAAAAAGCGATAACTTTGCAGTATAAAACAGCGCAATAATAACAATGGCTGCCATATCATCAAAAATGGCGATGGCAGTGAGTAAAATTTTGAGTGAAAAAGGTACACGTGAGCCTAAAAGAGAGACGATTCCTAGAGTAAATGCAATATCGGTAGCGGTAGGGATTGCCCATCCTTTTAGATAGACTGGATTATGAGCATTAAAGAAAGCAAAGATTAAAGCGGGAAAGAGCAAGCCACTTAATGCCGTAAGGGCTGGAGCCAGTAGATTGGTTTTATTACTCAAAATTCCCCGATTGATTTCCCGTTTAATTTCAAGGCCAATCAATAAGAAATATACAGCCATTAATCCATCATTGATCCATAGAATTAGCGGTTTTTTTATGGAAAGATTCCCAACAGAAACACTGCCATTAATATGCAAAAAATGCTCATAACCAATACGATAAGGGGAATTGGCAACGATTATCGCAAGCACTGCAGCAATAAATAATAGGATACCACCAAGAGTTTCCAGGTTATAAAAGGAATCCGATTTATTCATCAATTGATTGTATAAGTGACTAAAAACCAAGTGTACTTGGTGTTGTCGTTCGATACAATTCTGCAGAACATTTTCTTTAATCAGGATTCTGGTGATGCATGGTCATTCATATCCTCCGGAATTTTCATGATTTTTTATAAATAGAGTTCTGTGTTTTTCATAGCAACCAATCGATTGCCTCCTGTCCAAATAAAAAAATTTTATATTGGTGTTGCGTATTTATTTGTCAATGCTATGCTCATAAGGTAAATCATACGATTTACGTTTTTTGATGGGCAACAACACCGTGAGTGAACATAAAATATTGGGTCAATATGGGAATTGAATCAGTTAAAATGTTTAACCAATTGGCTGAAGATTATGATGGTTGGTTTGATAGTCATCCAGGTGTTTTTCAATCGGAACTTGAAGCCTTAAAGAAAGTCACCCCTCAATCAGGAGAAGGACTTGAGGTGGGCGTTGGTTCTGGACGATTTGCTGCCGCATTGGGTATAAAAACAGGCATCGATCCTTCTGTTCAATTAAGTCATTTCGCTAAATTAAGAGGTATTGATGTATTCGAAGGGGTTGCTGAATCATTGCCTTTCCAGGAACAGCAATTTGATTTTGTCTTATTCAATACGGCGTTATGTTATGTTGACTTGCCGTTAGTAGCACTTCTCGAAGCAAAACGAGTCTTAAAACCTAATGGGAAGATTATCATAGGCATGATTGATAAACATTCGATGCTTGGACAGCAGTACGAAGCCACAAAACAAGACAACCCATTTTCTCAATATGCTCACTTTTATTCAGTATCCGAGATTCTTGAATTGCTTCATGAAATTCATTTTACAGAAGAGGCAATTAATCAAACACTATTTGCTCCTATTGATACCATCATAACAGCAGAAGAGAGCAAACCAGGTTATGGAGAAGGCGGGTTCATTGCACTATCCGCCGGCATGTCTCCCTTTTCTTATTGAAGGTTTATTAGCAAGTCTTGCATCGACCAATCAGCAGATTGAGCGTGAAGACCCACTAAAAAAGTATTGAATCGCTTTGTAAAGACGCTACGCGGCTTGTTTTTCTTGTATTATCGCAACATCCCCTTGGACACACTATACTTTTTAATAGGATTTGAACAAAGAACAGAGGACTAATGAATTATTCTTTTCGTTTTCTTGTTGCAGAAGCATCTTTTCCTGCTCGCATTATTATCCGAAATCAATTAATGCAGCTTGGACAACACGTGGATATCGTTCCCTCAATTGAAGACACTCTGATGCAAATTACATCTAAAAGCTATGATATGCTTTTAATTGATAGCTACTTGTACTATTCACAAGGTGACTATGATTGGACTGCATTGATAAAAAAACACCACCCATTTACTACAGCTCCAGTGATTGCACTAATCTGCGAACATCCACCGATAAAAAATGAAATGGGAAGCCCTCACTTGTGTAGTTTTAGAAAACCATTCAGTGAAGAAAAAGCGATAATAATTATCCATTATCTGGAAAGCACATTAAGCTAAATTGAAAACCCCAAAGATAAATTGATACATTAATGTCCCCACGGTATCCGATGGTCATTAAAGAAGCCCTGCATCTTGAAAATCCACGCGCAACCATGCCAAATGGAGTTGATTTAAGTGACCCGGAAGGAACTTTTAAACCTAACGCTCTCCATTAAGTAATTCAATAAAACCAGTGGATTACCTATTTCCAAACGCGCACCCGGTTTCGTCCTTCGGACTTAGCCAAATACAATGCCTTGTCTGCATGTTCAATAGACTCCTCTATCGGTTTATTAGGCTCAAGCAGCGCCAGACCAAAAGAGGCAGTTACTTGAATCAAGTGCTCCTTGCCATCATCGATGGTAATGGCCTCAAGCACTTTCCGAAGACGTTCACTCATTGCGAACCCCATATCCAAATCGGTAAATGGCAAACACAGTAAAAATTCTTCACCACCATAACGAAAAACTTTATCATAGGCCCTTAGATTCTCAATAAACAGACGAACAGCTGTTGCCAAAACACGATCTCCCATCTGATGGCCGTGCCGATCATTAATCTCTTTAAAGTAATCTAAATCCACCATAACCAAGCAACAACTTTGCCCTTGGCGCTTAATAATTTCTTGTTGCTCTCGCAAAGTCGACAGCATCGTCACGCGAGACAGTGCCCCAGTCAACGCATCTCGGCTGTGAATCAGATATTCCAACTCATTTTAAGAGCGGAGAGCTCAAGTCGCATCTGCTCCAAGGCATTGGCAAAATGATTGTAGTCAATAGGGGCTATCCCTTCTGGCATACTTGCCTTTTGTAATAACTGCGCGGTTAATTGATGCATGCGTTGGTGTGACACGCCTATATTAATGATTCCAGGATGTTCTTGAATTTCTTTTGGGATGCCACTGTAATACCATTGCCCAAATCGGCAACGCGTATGAGCGTCAGGCTGCAAATCGTTGTTATCTCCAGGCAGTCGGCAAATCAAGGTTCTAATCAATGAATTGTGCCATTGTTGATGATTATAAATTGCTTGCTCTAGTTGTGAAATAATTTGCTGCAGTTCGTTTTGAGTAACACTAGTAAATGCTGCCATGACCTATCCCTTGTTTCCTTGTCACTAATACTCAGGTGAAATAAGAGTATTTCACCCATCACAGCCCAACTCAATGGAAAGGCGTATAAAACTTAAAATTATTTCTTCCTGTGGATTTCACTTGATATAAAGCGGCATCCGCATGTTGAATCAACGTATCCAAATCAGAACCATCTTGAGGATAAAGGCTCACACCGATACTCAACGAAATCGAAATGGTCTGTTCTTTTATAAGAATAGGCTGTTGGATAGCATGAAACAAATGATTAATCACGGTATGTACCTCTTCCTCATGAACAATATCTGAAAGAATAATTAAGAATTCGTCCCCACCTTGTCGTCCCACAATATCTGAAGAGCGCACCGATGCTGTTAGACGTGATGCAACCTCTATTAATAACAAATCACCGGCATCATGGCCAAACGTACCGTTAATCTTCTTAAAGTAATCCAAGTCCATAAACAGCACGGCGATACTGCATTGATGGCGCTTTGCATACGCCATAAATAATAGAAACGATTGCTCCAATTGCTTGCGGTTTGCCAATCCTGTCAATGCATCATGGTAGGCCATCCTAACCAACTCATGTTCAGCCTTTTTTTGAGCATCAATATTTTGAATTTGAGCAATAAAATACAGCGGGGCACTATGTGCATCCCTAATTAACGAACCACTCAATAAAATCCAAACGATGGCGCCATTTTTACAAATATAACGTTTTTCCATTTGGTAGGAGCTTATTGTGCCGTTCAATAATTGGCGCACATAATTTAAATCGGTTTGCAAATCATCAGGATAGGTTATCCGCTGAAAATCGATTTGTAATAGTTCTTCTTCTGTGTAACCTGTTATTTGGCACAGCGATTTATTCACCTTAAGCCAGCGTCCTTCCAATGAAACTAAAGCCATACCGATGTCTGCATAATCAAAAGCCGCACGAAATCGTTTTTCGCTTTCTTCAAAAGTTTCATTAACCCGATGAAGCGCTCGTGTTCGCTCATGAACTTTTTTCTCTAGCTTAAGATTTAAAGACTCTAAATACTCGGTTTGCGGCCAAAGAGCGAAACAAAGATTGACATCAGCAACTATTTTGCATTAAAATTTGAAATAATATGAAAAACCGTAAAACGTAGGTTTATAACGCCATGAAAATTACATCTTAAGTACGCCCATCTAATAGGGCGAATAGAGGAAATCATTGTTGATTTTCTATTTTTTATTGTCCTAAAAGACATGCTTAAGAGTAAATCATGCACCATAAACCGATTCAATTTAAAGACCTAGGTCTTATCTATTCGCATAAAATCTGTTTTCAAAACTTCAGTGGTGAAATCCATTTTGGTGAGCGTATTGCACTGATTGGCAGAAATGGCTCGGGAAAATCTACCTTACTTAAAATGCTTGCTGGTTTTTGTTCAGCCTCTGCTGGCGAAATTCAAATGCCACAGGATGTTCGTTTTGGTTACTTACCCCAATTGATTGAAGAATGTCCTGATTTAAGTGGTGGTCAACGATTAAACCAGGCGTTAACCAAAATATTGTCTGAAGATCCGAATGTTTTGTTGTTAGATGAACCCACAAATCATCTGGACAGACGCAATCGTCGTTCTTTAATGCGGATGCTCGAGCATTATCCGGGGACGTTGGTCATTGCTTCTCATGATACGGAGCTCATCAATACCGTCGCAGATACTCTATGGCATATTGATTTGGGTAGGCTCACTCTATTTAGAGGGGCTTATTTTGAGTATCAGCAGATGCTTGAAAACAAGAAAGCATCGATTGAACAGGAATTATCACGGATTGCACGTGAGAAGAAAGAATCACATCTTGCTCTAATGAGAGAACAAGAACGTAATAAACGTTCTCGTGTTTCAGGTGAAAAAAAGATAGCCCAACGCAAATGGCCAACGATTCGGTCTCATACAAAGCTCGCCAATGCAATGACAACAGGAAATAAACGATTAAGTCAGATTAATCATAAAAAAGAACACTTGCTTGAAGAGCTTTCTTCTCTAAACCTTCCGCAAACGATTAAGCCCAAATTTAAATTAAACGGTCTTGACCACCATAAGCCCTTAATCAGGATTCAAGACACTTCTATTGCCTATGAATCAGGAGCTGTGATTCTGGAAGACATTCATTTTCACTTAAATGGCTGCGAACGAGTGGCATTGTATGGGGACAACGCATCAGGGAAGTCCACCTTTGCCAAAGCGATTTTGGAGGATAGTCACATTAAGAGAACAGGTGAGTGGACTCTTCCTCAGTACAATACAGTTGGGTATCTCGATCAGCATTATCAACATCTGGATTGTGACGAAACAGTTCTGGATTTGATGAAAAGTCAGATGCCCCATGCTTCTCATGCTGAACTTCGTGCCCATTTAAATGACTTTTTATTTCGCAAAAATGAAGAGGTAGAAATAAAGGTCAAAGATCTTTCTGGTGGTGAAAAGGCAAGGCTTTCTTTAGCCTTGATTGCTGCCAATCCGCCTAAACTACTTGTTTTAGATGAGGTAACCAACAATGTAGATCTGGAAACACGCGATCATATCATCGGAGTATTACGTGAATTTCCAGGTGCGATACTGGTTATTTCTCACGATCATGATTTTTTAGAATCCATTCACATTGAAACCAGGTATCACATTCATCAAGGGAAGATACATCATTTCAATGGGGAACAAGCAGAGGGTGTTCATCATGACTAGTCGTTTGCCTAACCACATAAGCTCTTTTATGTGGCATTTTTTAAAACCGTATCGTCGCATGGTTTTTTTATTTATCCTGCTTGCTTTAATGGCTGGATTTTGGGGACCGTTTAATAGTTTATTGATTAAGTCCTTCATTAATACCTTAGTGGCAAAGACAAATACAGACCTCTCCGCTTTGTATTGGATCGCTGGATTATTGGTATTGAACTTTATTATCTTTGACAATATCACCTGGCGAACAATCGGGTACTTGAACTATAAATACGAAGCGGTGATTAAAAACCAAATTATTAGCCAAATGTTTGAGTATGTGTTGGGAAGTAGTACGCAATTTTTTCAGGATAACCTATCAGGGCGAATTGCCACACAAATTACGACTCTTGCTGATAATCTTGAGATTATTTTGCATCGCGTATCTGTCGATTTTCTACGTGGTGCTTCATTGTTGCTGGTTTCCTTTATTACAGCCTATTTTGTTAATGTCCTGTTCTTTTATATTTTATTCTTATGGTTCATTGCCTTTGCCTCATTTAGTATTTGGATGTCGGCGCGATTGGTTCAGTTATCGGATGACCATGCAAATTCTGAATCGCAGCTTTCTGGGCAATTAGTAGATAGCCTGGCGAATCAATCCAATATTCGTATTTTTTCACGTAAAGGCTTTGAAGTAGAGCGTATGAATACTTTTTTTCGCTCGGTACAACGGGCTTTCCAAAGAAAAGAGCTGTTTATTGTTTTGTTATGCTGCGCCCAAGGTGGAATGATTGCGGTAATGATGGGTTTGGCATCGATTACCTTAATTCACTTGTATGGCAAGGGACTGGTGAGCATTGGTGATTTTGCTTTGATTCTTGGGCTTTCCATGGAATTGGGGCATATGATGTGGTACACCATGTACCAAGTGGACCAATTTAACCAAGCCTTAGGCAAGGCAAGACAAAGTTTAAATGCATTGGTCATCCCCCATGAGATACAGGATAAAAAAAATGCATCCCAATTAATTGTTACGCAAGGGCAAATTGAATTTTCAAAGGTAAAATTTCATTACCAAGGTGGTTACTCCTTGTTCCAGAATAAGTCGGTAACCATTGAAGCAGGTCAAAAAGTGGGGTTAGTGGGCTATTCAGGCAGCGGCAAGTCCACTTTTGTTAATTTGATTTTGCGACTTTATGAGGTAGTGGATGGACAAATTCTAATCGATGATCAAAACCTATCTGAAGTGACTCAAGAGAGTTTAAGACAAGCCATTGCTATGATTCCTCAAGACCCTACACTTTTTCATCGAAGCTTAATGGATAATATTCGTTATGGTAGGACAAAAGCCTCGGATGAGGAAGTCATTTTAGCCTCCAAGAAGGCTCATGCGCATGAGTTTATCAGTCTTTTGCCAGAAGGCTATGAGACATTGGTCGGTGAGCGTGGTGTGAAGCTTTCAGGCGGGCAACGCCAGCGTATTGCCATTGCTCGTGCGATTTTAAAAAATGCACCCATTTTAATGTTGGACGAAGCCACGTCCCAGCTGGACTCCATTACAGAATCCAACATTCAAGACAGTCTTTGGGAGTTGATGCAGGGAAAAACAACCCTGGTCGTTGCGCATCGCTTATCGACTCTGCTGCATATGGACCGAATTTTAGTATTTGATAAAGGCCATATTGTTGAAGATGGCACACATACTGAACTGTTGAATCTTGGTGGTTTGTATAAAACCCTGTGGGACGCGCAAGTAGGTGGATTCTTGCCTGATGAGCGAAAAGAAGAATCTGAAGAGTCAGTTAATAACGGGGTATTAGATGAGTAAATTACATACAGAATTTTCGGAAGTGAATCATTTGCTTAATGACTTACTGTCCGGCTTGCAATCAATTTTAAAGGAACATTTGCTGGGCGTTTACGTGTATGGTTCATTCGTCTGGGGTGATTTTGATGAAACAACCAGCGACATTGATGTTCTTGTGGCATTAAACCAAGAAATGACATCAGAAGAATTCGCGGCTTTAGATTATTTGCATACCAATCTGGTTCAGCATTTTCCAGATTGGTATGACCGAATTGAAGTAGCTTATGCATCGTATAGAATGTTACAACATTTTAAGACAGAGCAAGGTCAAATTGCTGTCATTAGCCCAGGAGAACCGTTTCACCTCAAACAGGCGGGAACTGACTGGCTTATTAATTATTATTTATTGCAAACAAATAGCCTCATTCTATATGGTCCATCAGCAAAGTCGATTGTTGCTCCTGTATCAAGCAGTGAGTTTATAGAGCATGTCAAAAAGCAGAGCATTGAATGGCAAGATTGGGTTATTCATACCAGAAATTCTTTAGGGTACCAATATTATGCTGTATTAACACTGTGCAGGGCTTTGTACGTGCTCCACCATCAGGAACAAGGCTCTAAGTTAAAAGCTGGAGTGTGGGCTAAAAATCAATTCCCAAAATGGCGAGCTTTAATTCAACGAGCATTAACTAAAGCGGAACTAGATCATGCAAGCGATATCTTGACCGAAGAAACCTATCAAGAAGTCACCGCATTTGTGGATGAAATGGTTCAGCATATTCAAGAGAGAGAATAGATGATGGAAGTCAACCAACAACAACGGCTTATCGAAGTAGTTTCTTATGATGCTAATTGGCCTATGCAATTTGAACAGGAAGCAGAGCGAATTAAAAAAGCATTAGGTAGTAATTGCATTGAAATTCATCATATCGGTTCCACTTCAGTACCTGGTTTGGCTGCAAAACCAATCATCGATATGATTCCAGTTGTTTTGGAACTAAGCAAAGTAGATAGTGCCAATGCTGCCATGAAAGCCCTGGGCTATGAAGCAAAAGGAGAATACGGAATTCCATTTCGCCGCTATTTTCAAAAGGGAGATAACCAAAGAACTCATCATGCTCATATTTTTGAGTTTGGAAACCCAGAAATCGAGCGCCATTTAAAATTTAGGGACTGGATGAGAGCAAATCCAGAAGATAGAGTAGCCTATGCTCGTTTAAAACAAGAGTTAGCACATCAACATCCCTATGACATTACTGCCTATTGCGTGGGTAAAGAGGATTTTATCGCAGCTATTGATAGAAAAGCAGGATTTAATGGATTAAGAGTGGTTAAGGCATTAACACCTCGTGAATGGGATAAAGTACGCCATTTTAGACAATTCTATTTTTTTGATAAGGCAGGGCTTTCTGATCCATATACTTGGACTTTTGAGCATGAAGCTCATGTTCATTTTGTTTTATCTCAAGGAAGCGACATCATTGGTTATGCCCATCTGCAATTATGGCCTCACAAAAGAGCAGCTTTGCGCATCATTGTGATTGATGAGGAAAAAAGAAACCACCAATATGGTGGCCAATTCTTGGCGTTATGTGAAAAGTGGCTAAAAACACAAGGCTATCAAAGCTTGCACGTGGAGTCTTCACCGGATGCGCTAAGATTTTATAGAAATAATGATTACATCGACATGCCATTTGATGATCCAGATGGCTATGAAGGTGATGCGAGAGATACTGCAGTAGGGAAAATACTATGATTCAAATCGAAAAAATAACGGGAGATTTAGCTCAATCCTTATGTCGAACCATTACAAAGGATTTGCCAGAATACTTTGGTTTGCCAGAAGCGAACGAGCACTACGCAATAGGTGTGACCACACGCACTAATTTTGCGGCAAAAGATGGGGATAATACGTTTGGCCTTGTTTCAATTGATTTTCCCTATCCTGATAATGCTAATATTTACTGGATGGCTGTAAAACGTGATTATCATCGTCAAGGTGTAGGAAAGCAATTAATCAAAACGGCTTGCCATTTTGCTGCAACACAAGGTGCTAAAACTATAACCGTTGAAACCCTAAGCCCCTCTGAATTGGAAGAGAATTACCTTAAAACCTACCGATTCTATCAGTCCGTTGGTTTTAACCCTCTTTTGGATTTAAAACCAGCAGGATATGAGTGGAATATGGTGTACATGATGAAACAGCTTGAAGCTTTAGCAGAAAACCAATCGTCAATTGCCATTAAGCCACTAGAATTATGCGATATCCCCGTTTTGGTCGATGCGTTTCAAAAAGCAAATTGGCAAAAACCTTACGTTTTGTTTGAAGGGTACTATCAAGAACAAGAACAGTCTGAGCGAGTCGTTTGGGTGGCCTATGTTCAAGACCAAATCGCGGGCTATGTTACTCTAAAATGGACCTCACACTATAAACCTTTTTCTCATAAAGGAATCCCAGAAATTATGGACTTAAATGTATTGCCTGCTTTCCGCAAGCGTGGAATAGGCAGTGCTTTGCTCACTATTGCTGAAGAAAATGCAGCCAGTCAGTGTGATGTTGTAGGAATTGGTGTTGGATTATATGGTGGTCCTGATGGCGGATATGGACAAGCTCAACGACTTTATGCTAACCGAGGTTATATTCCTGATGGTTTAGGGGTAACTTATCATTATAAACCAACCATTCCTGGGGAAACATATCCCTTGGATGATGATTTAATTTTGTGGTTTACCAAAAAAGTAACCAAACATTTGCATGTAGAAAGAGATACTGTAACTAAAAAAACAACTGATAGCTGCGATGTATATGTACCAAACACAAAATATAAATTGGAGTTCAATGCCAAAGATTCATTTAAAATTATCGATCAAAAGTTGTTTGAGTTTAATAAATTGTGTGTCTCTGCAACACAACAACCGGAATTAATTGATATAAACGTTACGATTAAAAACGGTGATGAGGTAATAGCGGGTATTTGTTCGGAGGTTTATACATGGAATATCCTGTACATCAGTGTCTTTTTTGTTGAGGAAAAATATCGGAACCAAGGTTTGGGTACCCTTTTACTCAATAAAGTTGAGGAGAAAGCAAAAGAATTAGGAGTCAGTTTAATTCACCTCGATACCTTTGATTTTCAAGCAAAAGATTTTTATCTCAAACATGGTTATGAAGAGTTTGGGGTTCTGGATGACTGTCCAAAAGGTCATCAGCGTTATTATATGAAGAAGGTGCTATGAGTTTTATTAAAAAAGGAATATACCGTCATTATAAAGGCAATCTGTATGAAGTGATTGATATTGCCAGGCATTCGGAAAGCTTAGAAGATATGGTGGTTTACAGAGCGCTTTACGGCGATTTTGAACTATGGGTTCGACCTCTCAAAATGTTCCTTGAAAACATTGAGATAAATGGTGAGCTCCAAAAAAGATTTGAATTACATGAATAAATTAGAACAAGCAAATCGTTTTATCTTTACTGGCACCCCAGGCAGTGGAAAAACTTCTGTTATTTTGGCATTGAAAAGATTAGGGTATGTAGTGATTCCTGAGTCTGCAACAGATGTCATTGCAGAGGAACAGGCAAAGGGAATTATGCGTCCATGGGAAGAGACTGATTTTGTAGATAAGATTGTTTTAACACAAAAATTAAGGCAATTGAATGCTCAAGGTGCGTTGCAATTTTATGACCGATCGCCATTTTGTGCTTATGCATTGGGGCGTTATTCCGCTCATTGGCATAAAAATGATTTTACACCCTCACCTATCTTATTAGCTGAAGTTGACCACTGCCTAAAAGCTAGTATTTATCAACGCAAAGTATTCTTTTTTGAGAACTTGGGGTTTATTGAACCAACTTCAGCTCGCAAAATCAGTTATGAAGACGCCCTTATTTTTGAGCAAATTCACATAGATGTATATAAAGAGTTTGGTTTTGAAATCATGCTCATGCCTAAAAAAACGATTACAGAGCGCTGTGAATTTGTTCTTGAAACGTTAGGCATAAAAAAATAAATATCAATTTTATGAAAAAACCGCTTGACCCTATTGTTACTATATATCTTACCTTTGTTCTTAAGGAGGTAATACTATGACTCAATGGTTCGTAAAAGACTTAAGCAAATTAACTGGTGTTTCGGTGCAAACATTGCATCATTATGATCGCATTGGTTTACTTAAACCTTCATTACGACAGTCCAATGGGTATCGTATTTACTCCGAGAAGGATTTATTGAAATTACAACAGATTATTGCTTTAAAGTTTTTTGGTTTTGAGCTATCACAAATCAAAACCTTGCTCTCTGAAGAACGTCACGCGCTAAACCATTTTGAAGCCCAAGCTCAAGTGTTAGAACAAAAAGCATTGGCATGTACTTCCGGAGCTAAAACCTTAAGAAGCATTATAGACTCTGTTGATGTCAATCAATCCATTCCATGGGAAACCATTATACAACTGATTGAGGTATATAAAATGGCAGAGCATCTTGAACATGATTGGGTTAAGGAAATATTTACTCCTGATGAGCTCAAACAATACGTAGCATTTGAAAAGGAAATGAAAACAAATAACAAGGCTGAGTTTGAAAAACAATGGCATCAACTTTTAGATGAATTGAAACAAAGTATGAAACACGATCCTGATTCCACTATAGGTATCCAAACAGGGAAAAACTACATGGAATGGGTTAATAGCGTATACGGTAAAAAATATGCCCATCTGAGAACCAAAAAATGGGAAAAAGGATTTGGAGAAGGAAAAGGTCTTGATGAAATTGGTTTAACACCAGAGATTATGACATGGTTAGAGAAGGCTTTAGACGCTTATTGGAAGCATAGGCTTTATGGTATTCTTGAACAAGTAGGCAAAACGCCAGACTCCAACATATTAACGCTTTGGAATAAGGCATTAGATGATATGTATGGCGAAGAAACTTCACGAAAATATGCTGTTTGTGATATTGCTTTGAAGGATGAAAAGGTCAGTCCAGAAGCAAAGACTTGGCTCAAAAGTATCGTAGATGCTTACAACATGTAAAAAAATAGCTATAAATTTTGGATCGGTCTTGTTTTTACCGATCCAATCTCAACGGAATCCATTTTAGGTTCTTCTTTCCGTCTAGAAAACGGCTAATCTAAACATCCGACAATGTTAAAAATTTGTAAAAAAATACTGATTGAGAATAAATTTTACGGCATAGGGTATAATTAACTTACTTGTTTTTATTATGATCAATTGTATGTCTTATGCAAAAATGGCGGAATTACTTTTGCTGGATGTCATGTCTAAAGCACAAATTCCAGGAATTTCTATTGCCTTTATAAGCAGTGATGGAATCATATCTACTCAAGAAAAAGGGCTTACAGATGGTTGCGGCCTTTTTGCAATACCTGTTGATCCACTCAAATATCCCTTTCATAAGTTGGGATTAGGAACTAAAGATGCTGTAGTTCTATTTGACGACACACTTTATTATGTGAATCAAACAACACAAAGCGTTCATCAAATACAGTTAAATGAAAGTAATCAATCCTCATATCAAAAGTTACGAGAAAGTTGTACTGATACTTATAAATTGGCCAATTCTCAAGAATCTGAATTAATAACTACTCTAACAGGCCTTGCACCACCTACAAAAGTGCAACCAGAAACCGTTTTTGGAGCAGCCTCGCTAAGCAAACCCGTATTTGCCTATTTAGTACAAAAATTGATGCAGTCCAATGCGGCGAATCAAGCAAAGCGCGGGACAGGTAAATTTAATTTGGATAAATTCAACCTGAGTCAATTTGATTTAGATACTCCTCTTTTTCATATTCTACCATTAGAAGAATTTGAGATAGATGGAATGAAATTTGATATGTCTGACAAATCTGCTGTTGTCTGTGCTAAAGCACTCACTGCAAGGATGGTGTTATCACATACAACAGGCCTTGCTCATGGTGAAATGAAGTTTCAGTTCATTCCTAACCCTAAAGAAAAAGATTCTAAAGAAAAAATGCATGGATACTCAAATGTTGGTATCGTGTACTTACAACAAGTGATTGAAAAATTGACTGAAGCAAATCTAGAAACATTGGCCAAAAACCATGTATTTGATCGTTGTGACATGACTCATAGCACTTATGAGCCATTAAAGGCCTATCACTCGCTTTTGCATGCTGAAAAAGAACCCTTGTTTGATGAAATGAAACCTGGTCAGATTGTCATACTAAAAGAAGATGAGCAACTAACAGCATATTGGTTAGATAATGGAAAAATAGTCAATCGCTCCTTTCCGGAAAGAGTAGTTTCAAGCATTCTTGAACAGTTACCTGATAAAGGTAAACTTTCAAACAATCCGGAGCTGATTGGAGCTGTAGTCTCACAATATGGATGTAAAGAACCCAAACCATGTGCCGCCAATACACTAAGAACTACGGCATCAGATTATGCACAGTTTGTCAAACATCTAAGCCATGACAGCTCGATTGAAAATCCTTTTATTCCGCATGCCTTCATGACGCACGATAGAGGTTTGGCGGGAGCAATTGGAATTGCTAGAGACAAGATACGCGATTCCATTTTAAGCCATGTTGCATGGGGTTTAGGTTGGGGGTTACAAACCAATGAAAAAGAAGAGGTTGTTACCGCCTATCATTCGGGTGACATGAATGATTGCAGAGCGTGGGTTGCAATCAATTTAAAGGATAAGAGTGCCATGGTATTTTTCGCTAATTCACATAATGGACATATTCTTGCGGAACAAATTGTCCCTTCGACAATTCAAATAGAACTGGCTTCGAACTATTTTTTTCCAAAATGGGGTTTTGCTAGAACTATTGATGAGCTAGGGGGTAAAACTAATAATTGGGGCATCAATCCACTTCCAAGACCCAATCCATCTAAAGAACGGACAAGTTCTTTAAGTGAATTGCAAAAAAGAACTAGTATCCCAAGTATTGCCACAGCAATTATTTCTGACCGCGGAGTTGTTACTACAGAAGAGGTAGGTGTGACTAATGTCAGCAAACCTGAAGAAGTTACTAGTTCGACTGTTTTTGAAGCCGCTTCATTGAGTAAACCTGTATTTGCTTATATTGTATTGAAACTAGCGCAAAAAGATCTCATTGATTTAGACAAACCACTCCATGAATACGGCGATTTTGGTCCTCCACAGATGCGAACTGATAAAAATTATAAAAAATTAACTGCCCGTATGATCCTATCCCATCAAGCAGGCTTACCTAACGAATTTTCATCACCAGAATCTCTAAAGTATGTCTCTGAAGTAGGAAAACAATTTGATTATTCAGGAGTAGCTTATCAATTTCTAGGTGAAATTGTGGAACACATTACTGCAAAATCACTGGAAGCTTTAGCTCAAGAAGAGTTTGCTAAGATAGGTATGACTGATAGTAGTTTCATGCCACCAACGGGTTGCAGTCTTATTAAACTGCCAGATGAAGAGGAAGAACCAACTCCTGAACGCATTAAAAAATTATTAAAAGATACTTTAGATGTACATGGTCAATTAAGTATTATCCTACAAAAGGATAAATTATTTGTTGCTGAAAGGGCAGTAGACGGCAGCGTACAAATGACTGAAAAAAATTCCAACCAACTTGAAGAAAAAAGCCTACAAGAAATCAAAGCTCGCTTTGCTCAAATACCACCATTTTTTTGGTCAAAGCCAATACCTGTTGAAGCAAGGGAGTTACCCCTTGTGACTACAATTATTGGTCATCCTCCAGAACATGCTGCAACAATAGCAATTGGCCATGATCAAGATGGCTCAGTAAATCGTAAGCAAAAATTTTATATGGTTCACCCGGCAGGATCCTTGTATACAACGACTTCTGACTATGCAAAATTTCTAAAAGCCTGTATTAACGATCCCTATATTAGATGGGAAATGTTTAAACCGGTTGTTTCATCGTTGAAAGATAAAGATACTAAAGCAATGAAGCAAGGAGTCTCTACTGATACTTTAGATCAAATCTCTTGGGGTCTAGGAATTGGGATTCAGAAAAATACCGATGGAACCCGTATCGCTTTTCATTGGGGTGATAATGGAACTGGACGCAATTTAGCAGCGATCAACCTTACTACTGATGAAGCAGTTGTTTGTCTCACTAATAGCGAGAATGGACCCGCTGTTTTTCGAGAAATTGCAGAGCCTATCGTTGGTGATCTAAGTGCTATTGGGCAATGGTTATCAATACGAGAAGAATTGCCTCTTGATATGCGTTTAAAAGAAAATCCCACCCAAGAAATGAACCCACGTTTACAAGAGCAGACACAAATTAAAACGACAGGCGTTGCTACTAAAGGGCAACAAGAGGTAGAGCAAAAGCATTTTGACTTAGGGCTGTTCTAAGCACCGCAGCGTTTTGTACAAACCACCACAATTCAATAGTTCAGCATACGTTTAATTTGTCGATCATTAAGTAGGAGCTCTGGGGTTTGCACCCAGAGCCCCTATAAGATGTCTTAACTAAATAAAACTTCAACAAATTTATTTTCTTTCAAAACTATTTCAAGGCTACTATTTTTATAGTAGTATCTACTAAAAATATAGTAGATTATGTTTTACTTAGTTTCTGGAGAAAAAATGTCAATAAAAAGAGGGGAAAACACTTTTGCTCATGATCGCCTCCTTACAGAGGTAGAGCTTGAATTAATGAATATTATTTGGAGCCTTAATAAAGTAACCATTAAAGATATTGTTTCACATTTGCCCAAAGAAAGACCTTTAGCTTATACCACTGTGGCAACTGTAGTAAAAGTACTTGAACAAAAAGGATTTTTGGGATGCCAAAAAAATACTTATGCCCATGTTTTTCTCCCAATTGTTACCAAGGCTGAGTACGAAAGCACGTGCATTGAGCATATGGTCACTAATGTTTTTGATGGTGAACCTGTAGCACTGGTGCAAAGACTCTTGATGGCCAAAAAGCTACAACATGATGACATTCAAGCAATTGAGGAAGCACTAAAACAATTAGTAACCTCTGAACAAAAAATAGAGGCATGATTATGTTATTCCTGGAAATTTTATTGAGCATTCATTGCTTGCTTTTAGTCAGTTCATGGTTTATTGGCGGTCGTTGGCTCTCAAATCAGCCATCATTTAAACTCAAATTGGCTCGCTTTTTATTAATTAGCTGTGTGATTTCTCCATTAATGGTTCATTGTATTAAAACCAATCAAAAATTGGAGCGGCATCACTATGCATCCATTGATGCTTTGCAAGAGTATGTGAATCAACCTATTTTAAAGTCTAAACACTCCCAAGAGACTCCTGAATCAGCAACCTCTTTTTCAATAAGCAATACGAGTTATTTTCATATTTTTTATATCGTATTTTGTTTGCTCGTCTTATTTCGCAGTTATAAAGTATTGTTGAGTTTGGGCAGTTTAAGAGCACTATTAGCTGAAGCAATTCCATATCGAACTTCCGGTAAATTGGTCATTAAAGTTTCTCGACGTTGTCATATTCCTTTCTCCGTCGTTTTATTTAACAAAGCTTATATCGTATTACCCGTATCCCTATTTTCTTCCTCCAAAAATGTGAAGATTGCCATTGCTCATGAGGGCCAACATCATCGTAATGGTGATTGTCTATGGGCCTATTTTATTGAAGCCCTGCGCATTCTTTTCTGGGGTAATCCAGGTGTTATTCGATGGGGTCGTATTTTAAGCGAATTACAAGAATGTTCATGTGATGAAGTATTGGTTGGCCAGCCAAAAATTTCGGCACATGACTATGGCAGCTGTCTGTTTCATGTAGTGCAGACAGTGTCTCAATGTTCTCTGTCATCAGACCTAGAAATTGCATGCACGGTAGGTATGGCCTTGGGCAAAGACAATGAAGACTGTACTTTTATCATCAGGAGAATTTCAATGTTATCAGCTTATCCACTTAAACCATCTAAATCATTATGGTTAGCAGTTGGATTTATGGGGGTTTCTATTTTGGCACCAATCTGTGTCGCCTATTCAGCAGTCGGTTCATTGACCGGTTCTAAGGCACAAGAAATCGATACCTCTCATTTAGATCCTAAAATGCAACAAATTGCCGCGCAAGAAATTAAAATGGCGGTAAAAAACTATCATGCAAAATCGGGGGTTATTGCAATCGTCAATGCACAAACTGGTAATCTCATTGCCTTTGCTGAGTCCGGTAATGATGAAAATCAGAATAGCTGGAAATCACGTGTTTTTTCACCTGGCTCTACGATAAAACCGTTTATTGCGGCGGCAGCAATTGATGCTGGGAATAGTTCTGAAACCAAAAAATATGATTGTCGCTCACCTTACTCCGTAGAAGGTAAAACATTTACAGATTACTATGTAAGTCAAGGCCCTACTTCATTGACCCAAGCGGTTGCAAGATCAAGTAATGTATGCATGATTAAAGTCGCCCAAGAAACTGGACTACCTGTAATTCGTAAAAAACTCACTGAATTTGGTTTTGATATTAATACTTGGTGGCAAGCAAATCAAAGTGATGACTTGCAACTTGCAATGGTTTCTCTTGGGGAGAATATACCGGTCACAATTGATTCATTAACAAAATCCTACGCCATTCTTGCAAACTTTGGACGTCCATTCAAAGGAGAAGAGGCTCCTATCATTTCAGCAGCAACAACCAATTCAATAAATCATATCCTCGAGAACGTTGTTATAAATGGCACAGGAAAACTTGCTGCGATTCCTGGTGTTCATGTCGCGGGTAAAACAGGAACTGTTACAGAAAATATTAATGTTGCAGAAGGCGAGCATATTGCCTTGTTTGCAGGTTTTGTACCGGTTGATGCGCCACGTTATGCCATGGTGGTTGTAATAGAAGACGGTCATTCAAGAAAAAATGGTAAGACTTTAACCTCCGGTGGAGAATTGGCTGCTCCAGTATTTCGTAAGGTTGCTCTAAATAGCCTAAGTAATACCACGCTATAAATCACCTGTGGGTACAGCAGTGTAGCTCGTACCCATATCGATATAAATTCACATGATGTTGGAGTTGTTATGAAGAAACTAAGCGTACTTCTATGGTTGACACTATTTTATTGCGGAACTATTTGGGCCCAAAGTACTTGCTTTTTGGTACAGGAAAATCAAACTGTGCTAAAGCACGAGGGTAAAGATTGCAATAAGCGTTTTGCGCCAGAATCAACCTTTAAAATTGCTTTGAGTCTTATGGGTTTTGATTCAGGAATATTAAAAGACACACTCAATCCGGAATGGCCGTACAAAAAAGAATATGAACTTTATCTTAATGTTTGGAAATATCCTCATAATCCACGTACCTGGATAAGAGATTCCTGTGTTTGGTATTCACAAGTTCTAACACAACAATTAGGTATGACTCGATTTAAGAATTATGTTGATGCATTTCACTATGGCAATCAGGATATTTCCGGCGACAAAGGTCAGAATAATGGATTAACCCATTCCTGGCTATCAAGCTCGCTTGCCATCTCACCAAGTGAGCAAATTCAGTTTCTGCAAAAAATAGTCAATAAAAAACTATCCGTGAATCCCAAAGCTTTCACTATGACTAAAGACATTCTATATATTCAAGAATTAGCGGGTGGTTGGAAACTGTATGGAAAAACAGGGAATGGTCGACAGTTAACAAAAGACAAAAGCCAAAAACTATCACTACAACACGGATGGTTCATCGGCTGGATTGAGAAAGATGGTCGTGTGATTACCTTTACGAAACACATTGCAGATAGTAAAAAACATGTAACCTTCGCCAGTTTCAGAGCGAAAAATGAGACCCTGAATCAATTATTTTACTTAATTAATGAATTGGAAAAATAATACATGAAATCCAACATTTCTTTATTAATAGCACAAGCTCTATTCCTATTTTGCTATCAAGCTTTTGGTTACGCCAGTGAAATAGCAATTACTTTTGATGATTTACCTGCTTCAATCGAAGAATCTATAGAGGAACAAGCTCAAATAAATCAGCAAATAGTAAATGCGCTTATCAAATATAGAGTACCTGCAATTGGATTTGTGAATGAAGGGAAACTCTACCGCACTAATGAAACTCAAGAAAAAATAAATCTCCTAAAATTATGGGTGGATAACGGATTTGATTTGGGAAATCATACTTATTCGCATCTGTCCTTAAGTAGCATCACAACCAAGCAATTTAAAGCCGAAGTGACTAATGGCTCTAAAATATCCAAACAATTAATGCAAAGTGCAGGTAGAGAGTACCGTTACTTTAGGCACCCCTACCTTGATACAGGTGAAACATTCAAGATTCGCTCTCAATTTGAGTCGTTTTTAAAACATGAAGGATACCTAGTTGCTCCAGTTACTATAGACACTGACGATTGGAAATTTAACCAACAATTACATGAGTTTCCTCAAAATAAAGACAAAATCATTCAAAGTTACTTGAAACATACACGTGCTAAATTTGCCTTTTATGAAAGCGCATCTAAACAAATGTTTGGTAGAAATATTAATCAGATTTGGCTACTTCATGCCAATCTTGTTAATTCATTAGCCATTGAATCACTCTTAACTATAGCCCAAGAATACGGTTATCATTTTATCAGCCTAGATGATGCACTACAGGATAAAGCCTATCTATCCGCTGATTCTTACTATGCCCATTTTGGGGTTTCTTGGCTTTATAGATGGGATTTTACCCGCGGGAAAGTGGTTGATTGGTCTCAGGATCCAGAGCCTGATAACAATCCATTTATCTCAACTAAGACCATTAAATTTTATGATAAAGATCGCAAACGACTTATTCCAGTTAAAATTTATGTGAGTAATGAATCACAGGGGAAAGCAAATGCTGGTATTATTAAACTACCCGTTGCCATCATTAATCATGGATACACTGTACGCGATACTGAATATTCATTCTTAGCCAATGCACTTGCTGCAAACGGTTATTTTGTTGTAAGCATCCAGCATGATCTAAAATCAGATCCCCCATTAGCTCAAACTGGCAATTTATTTGAGCGACGCAAACCCTTATGGGAACGAGGAAGTACCAATATACTTTACGTAATCAAAGAGCTTAGCCGGATCAACCCCAGTTTAAACTTGTCTAAAGTGACATTAATTGGTCATTCGAATGGTGGTGATATTGCCATGTTGTTTGCAAGAAACCATCCTCAATTTGTGAAAAAAATTATATCATTGGATAGCTTGCGCATGCCTTTTCCACGTACCGGGCTAACACCTATTTTATCGCTGCGTGGAAATGATACTAAGGCAGATGAAGGCGTACTGCCTTCTCAAGAGTCGTTAAAACAATTAGCCATAACAATTATTCCACTACCTGAAGCCAAACATATTGATTTATGTGACCGTGGGCCTGAGGTAATTCAGAAACAAATGAATGCTCTTATTTTAAAGTCTTTGCGAGGCTAGTTTATGAAAAAAATGTTCACCTTGTTCATTTTAATATCTTCCTTAAGCCTTATGGCAGCAGCCAGCATATCGACGAAGATACAAAGTAATCCGCTAGAGGAAAAATACACGAATACATTTAGCTTACATCATACGTTAACCAAAGAGTTTCCTTCAAAGATCAATGGAATCAAATATAACTTATATATTAGTCTCCCCAAAGAATATGATTCTAACAAAAAAGACTATCCAACTATTTACTTATTAGATGCTGATTACAGCTTTGCATTAGCCAAACAAATTAGTGAGCATTTATCTGACCGAAATAGAATCAACGACTCCATTATTGTTGGGATAGCTTATGCAAATCCTAATGAGTATAAGAAAAATAGAACCAGAGATTACACACCAAGTTATGTTGGATCAGGAGGATATGGAGCTGAATATCAAAAATACTCGGGTGGTGCCGAATCATTTTATCGATTTATTCATTCAGAACTTATTCCATATCTTCACCAGACATATAGAGTTAATAAAACCGCTACTTTTGTCGGTCATTCTTACGGTGGATTATTTGGGGTATATTTATTAGTCCACCATCCTGGAATATTTAATCGTTACATTATCGTTAGCCCCTCTCTCTGGTATGATAATCATTTGGTGCTAAAAGCAGCTCAAAAAAAGCAAAATTTTAATCTTGAAGAAAATACTCGTGTTTGCTTTATTATCGGCGACCAAGAAAATAAAGGCGATTACCAAATGATAGATGATTTAAAGTTATTGAATGAAACCATCATGAGCAAGCCTCACAGGAATTTAAGCACTGCTTTTAATGTTCTAAATAATATGGATCATGATACTGTTTTTCCAGGAGCTTTAAGTTTAGGACTTCTAGAGTCTTCATCTGACTTCAAAAAGAATCGACTCTGAACTCAATCAATAAGTCTGTATACAAAGGATAAACGATTATGCTTGCTAAGTGTTCTGTTTTTATTGCTACAAGTCTTAATGGTTTTATTGCAAGAGATGATGGTTCTATTGATTGGCTAACCAAAGCAAATGAGCTTGTGCCATCTGGTGAGGATGGTGGTTATAAAGAGTTCATATCTACGGTCGATGGACTCATTATGGGTAGGCATTCTTTTGAGAAAGTATTATCATTTAATCCTTGGCCTTATGGTGAGCTTCCAGTTGTAGTGATGAGCAGCAAACCCATAAAAATTCCTGTTCATTTAAAACATGTTTCAACCTCCTCCGAAACACCTATTGAGCTCGTGAAGCGCTTAACTGATGAAGGGTTTAAACATCTTTATATTGATGGCGGTATAACTGTCCAGAATTTTATAGCCGCGCATTTAATACATGAATTAACAATAACCATTGCACCAGTGTTGCTCGGCTCTGGGCGTTCGTTATTTGGACCTTTGGCACAAGACATCGAACTGGAGCATATTGAAACTAAATGTATTGGCGGTGGCTTTGTTCAATTGAAATATCGAACTAATCCCTCAATCAAGAAAAGAAATAAAAACAACGTCTACCTTATTTATGATGAAATTTCTGAGTGGTTTGATAGTCACCGCAATAAAGAGCTCAAAATGGAGCAATTTTATTTGGAACTACTACAAAATCAGATTCCATCCAAAGGAACTATTTTAGATGTTGGCTGTGGCACGGGCGAACCCATAGCCCAATTTTTAATGAAACAAGGGTATAAAGTAACAGGCATTGATGCAAGTAAAAAAATGATTGAGCAATGCAAAAAAAGATTCCCAAATGCAAAATGGCTACTTGCTGATATGAGGGCTTTAGATTTGCAAGAGAAATTCGATGCAGTCATTGCCTGGCATAGTTTCTTTCACTTACCTCATGACGATCAACGAAAAACATTAAAATCCCTTGCCTCTTTAGTGGAGCAAAATGGTTTATTAATATTTACTTCCGGACCGGAGTATGGAGAAGTTTGGGGTGATAATGGAGGATATGATTTATATCATGCCTCCCTTTCTTCCGAAGAATATACTCAAATCCTTCTAGAGTGCCATTTTAAAATCCTTGTACATAACGTTAGGGGCCCAGAGTGTGGAGAAGCAACGGTTTGGGTTGCTCAAAAAAATCGACTTTGTCCAGGATAAAATGGAAAGAAACTTATCAAAGCGTCTTCAAATCTCATGCTCAATAATAAAAGGACATCTATATTGTATTCCAGGCCACTAATTTTACATCATACAGACGCTACTGGTAAAATCAGAAACCAAAACTTCATCTTCTAACACAATGACTATTGAACAGAATGAATTAGAGATCAAAAATAATGTCCACCAAAATGTCGGATGGGGACAACCTATTCCACTTTCTCCAATCTTAGCCCCTGACTGTCCTTATCCAGTTGAGGCACTTCCCCCAATTGTAAGAAAAGCCGTAATCGACTATCAACAATATGGACAGCAACCCCTGCCTTTGATTGCATGCAGCGCCTTGGCTAATATGTCACTATCATGCCAATCACTTGCTAATGTGGCGCGAGACAACTATTTAATTAGTCCAGTATCACTTTATTTTTTAATTGCCAGCGGCTCTGGCACCCGAAAAACTGCTGCAGATAATGTTTTTTCGAAAGCAGCGCGTCACTGGGAGACATTGATTCGTAAAAGGCGCGAGCCTGAAGTGTTATCAGCACTAACGCAACATCAAGTATGGCAAATGGAAAAAGATAGTTTATTCTCTCAAATCAAACGTGCAACTTATACGGGGGAAGATTCTGATTATGCCAAAGAAATGCTTGATGAATTAATTCATCAAGAGCCGGAAATTCCTTTGCAACCCACTCTTTATTTTGAAGATGCGACCCAAGAGGCACTGGCCATTCATTTGGCTCAAGGTTGGCCTTCCGCTTCCCTTTGGTCTGATGAGGCAGGCATCATCTTAGGTAGCCATAGCATGCAAGGTAATCCGACTCGTTTTGTAGCTTTGCTTAATCGTTTGTGGGACGGTAAGACATTCACCGCGCATCGTAAAACAACGCAAGGATTTACCATTGAAAATCGGCGCTTAACACTTAACTTGATGATGCAACCGCTTATCTTACAACAACTTACCAAGCAAGCTTCGGGTATCAGTCGACAAAGCGGTTTTTTAGCTCGTTGTCTCATGGCTTATCCTGCCAATAGTATGGGAAATCGATTTTACCAAGAACCGCCTGCTTCTTTGCATTCTCTAACCTATTATGACCAACGCGTCACTGCCTGCTTAAATCAGTCAGAACAATTAAGCCATCAAGGTTGTATTCAACTTCCATTGTTGAAAATGAGTATGGCCGCAAAACAACAATGGATTTTATTTTTTAATGCGGTAGAAGCAGGGTTAAAACCTCAAGGCCAGTGGGTCGATATCGTTGATTTCGCATCAAAAGCGGCTGAAAATACAGCGCGGCTTGCAGCACTTTTTCATCTCTTTGAAGGACGCGATGGGGATATTAGTGTAGAGCATACCGAAAATGCTATTGAAATAATTAATTGGCATTTGCAAGAAGCACGGCGAATTATGCCTACCGAAACCGTTTCTTTGCAGTTTTCCGATGCCCTAAAACTTATGGGCTGGTTTATTGAAAAGAATATTAGTTCAACAACGTTACGAACCATTCAACAATTAAGTCCGTTGCGAGATAAAATAAAACGCGACCATGCAGTTGAATTATTAGTGGAACACAATCAAATACGCATTGTAAAATCAGGTTCAAAAACGATGGTGGAAGTGAACCCTCGTGCATTCAAAGTATAAGTTCAACTTGATACATTAACCATAGTACACCAATTAACAGGAGAAATTTGTGCCCTTTGACATGCTAAAAGAATGGTTGAACAAGGAAAAAGAACGAGGGATTGAGGATCCTTTCTGTGCTGTTTTAAGCACTTGTAGCAGCTTAGGTGATCCTCATAGTCGAGTGGTGGCCATTCGCGAAATTGAAACCGAGAGTCTATTATTTTTTACTCAACAAAAAACACGCAAGGTTGCTGAATTATTAAATAACCCTAAATCCTGTTTAAATTTTTTATTTGCAATGCAGAGCCGACAAGTTATTTTAGAAGGAACAGCAATACCCATTTCCCAAGAAGAAAATGAAGCTTTTTGGAGAACTCTTCCTCGTGAACGCCAATTAAGATTTTCTGCTTATGCCCCTACTTCAGGTCTTGTCATTAAAGATTTAGGCCAATTGGAAACAAGGAAAAAAGAATTGAGTGATCAATTTGCAAGCCTTTCTATCCCTATGAGTGAGGATTATTTTGGCTTCCGCTTCATCCCAAAAACATGGATTTTTTACACAGTCGGCTCCATTTCTTTTTCTGAGGTAATTCGTTATACGAAGATAAGCAACTCTTGGAAAACAGAATTAATTTCCCCATAGGTGATATCATGTACATGCTTTGTTTTTGTGTTCCAGAAACACATTTAGAAATTGTTAAAAATGCTATTTTTGATACAGGGGCAGGAAGTGTGGATCATTATCAGCATTGTGCGTGGCAAACATTAGGCGAGGGGCAGTTTATGCCATTACCTGGCAGCCATGCTTTTATTGGAACAATCAATCAACTTGAGAGAGTGCCTGAATATAAAGTAGAAATTATCTGTACTGAAGAGCAAATCAAAGCTGCTGTTGCAGCCTTAAAGAAAGCTCATCCCTATGAATCACCCTCTTATCAAGCGTTTCGGGTTGAGATGATATAAACAATGATGAACGATTACTTACTAAAAAACTTCTATTTCTCTTTAGGTCTTTTTACAATTCGCTAGACTAGCCCCAAACCTGAGGTTTAACTATTGTTAAGAAATTTCCAACAGTAAACTTGAAAATGCTTTGCAATTGAAAAACCAAGGTTTTGATAGATACGAAGCGCGCTATTATTTTGTGTCGCAACAGTCCGATAACAGTTTTGGTAGTTTTTATCTGAAAAATAATTTAAGCTATAGGGAAGTAAGATCTTTCCAATACCCTGTCCTCTATAATGAGGTGAAACACCAAGTGTTCTGACTTCGCCACACCTACTACGTACATGATCGGTTAAAGTTGGGGTACGGCCCCGATCCTGGTAAAAAGTTATCAAATCTCAGTTTAATTAACCATGTCAGTATTAATATTAATAAAAATATTTTTTTCTCTCATCGGCGGTGGTAAGAATCTGCATTTTTCCATCACTTGCTTATAGTTTTTTCCTCATTAAATAATTAATAAACTTTACGCCGTTTATAGAGACAGTTTGTTCTTTTTCAGTGACATATCCTTTGAATTCCAAGAATTTCTTTGCCGTGATGCTCACATCCGCATATAGCTCTTTCATCCCTAACTCAATAGCTTTTTGTTCTAATGCTTTGAGAAGAGCAAGACCAACACCTCTTGCTTGATAATCTTTATTAACATATCCACGGTCAATATGTCCATTTTTCTCTAAATCAGCAAAGCCAACAATCACGTTTGTTTGTTCTTCTACAGCCACAAGAGTATAATTTCTTTCTAAAGACTCTCTCCATTTTTCCAAATCAGCTTCCTTCGGAGCCCATGTATTTAGCTGCACTTCATCATAATCTTTAGAGTTAATAGAATGAACTGCATCATGAAATAGTTTATAAATTTCTACTTCATCTCCAACAATAAAATTCCTAATTCTAAACGCCATTTTTGAATAACTCCCCATAACTACTAGTAATTACATCAATTTTTGTCATTTTTTAAAAATACATATTTATTATTGTAATGACATTTTGTTACTTCTTTTATGAAACATTAATTCAGTAACAAAAACGAGGGTTTATCTCCTTCGCATTTGATTCTCTCAGTAATTTTTTGAATTATATGTTCCATTTTTTCTGGAGAAATTACATGCGATAGAAGCCGTTTTTGCTGTGTTAATTCCATTAAATTATACCTTAATTACATTGCGATTTTTATTCTTCATTTCCCCACCTTTTAGCAGGAAGGAATCCAATATTTTTACATTCCATAAGGTTCTATAAACTATCAACTCTTATTGGTAAATCTCAATTTCTTGTACTGCATAATGCTATTTATTTTTCATACGATAGAATTTGCACATAACACCATGGCCATACCCATCTTTGTAATATTCCATACCACACTTTTCCATAACACGTTGTGACGCAATATGACCTTCTGGTGCAAAAGCAATAATATATTCTGAGTCGATATTTGTACTAGCCCATTTCAATAGTGCTTCCAAGGCCTCTGAAGCATATCCTTTCCCCCAAAATTTTTTATGCAACAGATAACCTACTTCTATTTCTCCGGTTTCAATTGGACCAAATCCACAACGTCCTATGAACTCTTTTAAAGAATTATCAAAAATAACAAAACAAGGAAGTCCTTTTTCTTTATAAAAACTAACGAATTCTTTTATTCTTTTCGCAGTTTGATCTGTGTCTTGGACTCCATCAGGAAAAAATTTCCTTACTTCTGGATCAGAATTAAGTTCAGCAACCTCTTTTAAATCATCTTCGTTAATTAAACGCAAAATCATTCGAGCTGTTTCAATCTTAGTTGACATGCTATTGACCATATAAATTTTAAGTTACATTCTGTTATCAGATAACTTTCATGTTCTATTAATGAATAGTATTTTCTTTTCTCAATACAATTATTAAGATGAATATATTTTTATTGTAACCTAAATAATTTATGTTTTTTCTCACTCATAATCCTGATATCAATAATTTTTCTTAGTTTATCAATGTCCCTTTTGATGGATACTCAATATTTAGCTGATCGCGCATCACCTCTGAGAGGTTTCCATATATCGCTACATTTGCTACATCTTATTGATGAAAGATCTATATTGCCTTGTAAGTTGCCTGTGTAAAAGGATTATATCACTATCCCTGCATCAAGATACCCCACAAATATGTAGCAATAACCATGCTACATAGACACTACTATTTGCTACATATTGCAACCAAAAATAAAATGCACGTGCTATTTCATTTTTTATCATTTTCCTTTTTTATATAAGAATATTTTAAATTAGGAACTCTTTACAAAAAATGGCGGCGTACAAAAATAAGCAACACCAGATAACTCAGACCACTCCTCATGACATCCTCTTTTGTATATTTCGGGATGTGTTTTTTCAGCATTTGAAATGTAGCATGGCGTAGCAATATAGTAGCAATTTTTTGCTACAAATAATTGATCGAATTTGTAACAGAAAAAATGCATTACTCTATGATTTCATAGATAATTTCATCTGGATGGTTTGAATGATTTGATGATCGTGTAGCAATGTAGCAGAATACCTGGAAATGACTGAATGAACCTTACTGAAATAATACTAATGGCAAATATAATCTCCTGCCCCGCTATCTAGGTTAGCCTTATTAAGGCGCAAGGATCTTTTAGATTTATTGATAACTTTTGATCGATAATTCTACTTAATATAAAATCAGCACAGGGTTTTACAAGCACATTAATATCATCCCAATATTCATCTTCCAAACCAATGCATATGTGTTTCGCTCTGTTCATCACGGGCTGATACATTTTAGGTAGACGATCAATCACCCAATCTGCTGCTATAGGTTTCGATCGAATCTCATTAGTTTCTAATGTACTCCAAATCCGTGCATAGGTTAGTAATACATTTCGAGTGTCCTGTTCAAGTTCCGCTGAAAGTCTATCAAGATCATGAAGCATCGCGTTTATAAAGTCGCTATATGGGACCGGGTCTAATAGTTGCTTAGGGCTTTCCCCCATCAATGTATGACTCTTCAATAAGACCTGCGTGATAATCAGCGCAAGATCCGGCATTGCACGATCAGACCATGGTTCAAAATTTCCCATTTCAAATGATGAGCGAAGCCATTCGCCATATTGGAAATCAAAAAGGGGTGGATAAATCCAAGGATTAATTGCGACCCTTTCCACAAGGGTCATTTCTATAGGTGGCTTCGTACTTTTCATGTAAATGCCTGATATTTGGAGTAGATGGTTAGTCAACTCCATCTTTTCTTTTGACGTTGTGGTACGATTTGTTACAACAAATAAATCAATGTCACTGTATTTTTGCAAACCACCTATAAGATAAGAACCATAAAGATAACTCCCAAAAGCTCTGCGCCTAAAATCTTTGTTAGTACCTCAAGACATTCATTGAGTTGTTGCTTTACATCACTGTTGTTTTCCATCATTAACACTCAGCCATTTTTTAAAATCCTTTAACAATGCTTCTGCTTGAGCAATACAAGTTATTACTGCACTCTCAGGAATAATATCGCCAGAATAATCTGCAATATTGCGTTGTTTACGCATAGCATCCAATATAATCACTGTTTTTTTATCAATACCTAAAGTCTGAGGCAATAACTGAATCATCGTTTGATGATGTCCTGGTTTAGAAGTCAAGGTTCGATATCCATGAGATTGAAGTGCTGCATTTGCTATTTGCATAATTGCTTTATAGGCAGCATCAAAGCGATTCTCCGCGCTAACCAAGTCAATTTTTGAATCCACAATATTACGTTCAGCAGCATGCAAAAGCCGATTTATGGTATCTGGGTGAGGTGGTATTTTTTCCAGGCTGATGCCAATTAAATTATCCAAGGTCATGTTCAGCTCCCATAATAAATAGCTTGGGATTATTTAAAACCTCCTGAATGAAAAGATCTTGTTTTTGTAAAGATGACTTCCATTGTTCCCTGGAATATATTTTGGGGTTAATTTCTCTCCCTAAACTCGCTTGGGCAGCATAAAGAGCTGCAACTGCTTCTGTAAAATCAACCTCACCAATAATAAGCACATCAATATCACTTCCAAGGTTTTCGGTTCCTTTGGCCACCGAGCCAAAAACAAAAGCTACTTCAATTTTTTCAGCTAATGGAGTTAAAAAATCAAACAACACATCCACCAAACCAGACGTTTTCTTTAAAATGCTTGAAAGCTCCGTATAAATAGGAAAATTTCGATTTGCTTGGTAATAAACTTGATTACCGCTCTGCTCGCGCAGAAGTACTTTGGATTTAGCAAGTTTGGATAGTTCTCGATGAAGTGTACCCGCTGTGGTATTCGTTAACCGCGCAATCTCTCGGACATGATAACGCTCATCAGGATGCAGCAATAAAAGTGCCAGCACACGCCGCCGATATTCAGAAAACAATATTGAAGTATCAAACATGATTTTTATGTTGAAGCCAACTAAGCTTCAATCATAGCCTAAAAAGCTACACCATTCAATCAGATAAATAAGAAAACCATAAAAAGAAATATCCGTTATAAATCAACTATCCACTGTATCAGTTTAACACGCAACCAATGACCTCAATGATCTTGTAGATATCGAAACTTAAGGGCTCAGTCTTGAGAAAGCATGAAATGGTATTTCCCAATTACGTAATTGTCTTATTGGAAATAAAATGGGGCCTTGAAATTAAAGTTCTTTTCAAAAATCAATAAACACCTACTTCTATTACCATGGCTTCATATTAAAAGGAGATGGGTTAAAAATTTCTTGTTCCCCATCCTCAGATGTATTATGTATCTCCTCATTAGCTTCTTGTTTGGAGAGTTGATTTTTATTAGACGGTCTTGGTTCTCTTGAAAGTGGACTTGCAGTAAGGCCTTGCTCTTTCGTTACCTCATCTCTTTCTTGTGCTTTCGGACTGGGTACGGGCACTAAATTATTTGCTAGCTGTTGAATAAATGCATCGTATAAAGCTAATGTGGGCATGGTAATGCGAAGAGAACATATGCTTCCCTCCTCATCTTGAAGGATTTGTATGCAATCATCAGAAAGATGATTTTCTTCTTTAAATTCATTGAATTCTTTTATAATCGCTTCCATGAATTTTTTTAATTCTTCTCTTTGTTCTTCAGTTAATTTACTAGGTTCACATTGTAATTTAATTGAAAGAGTCATTGATACGCGATCACTATCAACCAGCAATAATCCTTTGGCGATCAATTCCGCAATTATTTCTGGGTCAAAACCAGACTCTAAATCAAGTTCTTCTGAACCAAACACGCCTACCAATTCATCTTCAGACCCAACTGCTTTGCCAGGTTTAGTTAGGAATTTAACTTCACCAGGACTCGCTTTTTCCTCAGATGTCTTCTTATCAGAGGTGGCACTATCACCTCCGCTACCACCTGCGCCATGTCCGGAACAAAGGCGCTTAGGTGCGATTTCTTTAAAACAAGTCCCGCAGCGTACTTTTGCACCTTCCTCAGCAGCCTCTTTTTTTTCTGCTTCCTTTCTAAATTGTTGTAAAGCTAATGCTATAGAGGAGGTTTTGGGTTCATCTGCCGTTATGGATTCAAGGACAGGCTGATGTTGTTCTTTGTCTTTTTTCATGAGAATACTCCAGTGCAAGTTCATAATGGTTTCATCCGAATAAAGATTTACTTATCTGTTATTATACCGAGTTAAAAAAACCCAATTGTATATATAATGTACATTAATTGGGTTGCTCGTTTCTTCGACTTAAAACATCGAGTACATAATCCCAAATTTTACCTGCTACATTAATTCCTTTCCCATCAGATGGATTGAGATGTAATTCAATGTAAGGGAAGCTATTATTTTCAATAATTCCAAATTGTTGCTTATGCCATGGAAGAGAAATGTCCTGACAAATAAAATCAAGACCTGTAAGCGGTATATTGAGTATTTTATGTACTTTTTCCAATAACAGTTTATTCTCAGGATGTATCAGGTCGATAACAGTACTGATTTTTGCACCACTACTCATAGTAACTTTTTTGGCAATAAAGATTTGTTGTCCTTTGTTTATTACCGTATTAAGAGCAACTCCTTGGGCTGCCAAAATTTTCATTAAGTTGCTATTTCGAGTAATTTTGTAGGGATATTCACCATGTCCTTCTTTCCACGTAACTTTATTTTTTTTATCAATTAACTCTTGAAGTGTAGTTACACCATCGCCAACAATGCTCTCAGGTTGTCGTCTCACACAAGCGATTAATGAATCATTAATAATTAATGACCGATAAACATCACCAGGAATGTGTTTTTCAACCAGCACGCGAAAATCAACCTGCTTTACTATTTTTATCGCTTCTTTTAATTCATTTGGAGTTTGAATAGTACATGAAGTATGAATACTTAGAGATTCAGATAGTGGCTTAACCACAAGAGGAAATCCCAATGAGATACCATAGTTGTAGGCGTTTTTGCTGGAAATAAAAACCCTCCCTAAGGGGCAGGGAATTTGGCTATCTAATAATTTTTTCTTGAGGCTCCATTTATTATCATATTTAGTATCCTCATCAAAGCGTGTATTTTTTTGAGAAATAAGAGAGATTGGAGTCTGTATGAAATAATATTTTTTCCTATTGTAGACCAACTTAAAATACAGAGTATGCAAGTTAGATTCCTTAAAATTATACAGCTCTAGCCCTCTTTTTTGTGCTTCATCCCAAAATGCAAGGACACTGTTATTGAATTGTTTCCTATCAATGGTCTGAGTCTTGGTATATAGTTTTATTTTTTGGAAAATATTAATGACCAACTGATTTAATAGGTTATTGAATCGTAAAAAATCCTGCTCTGATAGGAGAAAGAGTTTAGATAAAAGATAGATAAATGGATTGAATATAAAATAATGGAATAAATTAAAAAATTTTCTTCGAAAATGAGAACGTTTTTCGGGATAGCAATGCTCACAATGTTTATTGTCCATATACGCTGTGGGAACAGGTTTTAATGATTTGCAAATGTCACGTGAAGATTTGATTTCTTTATGTTCATCAAAATTTTTAACATAAGCGCTCATAATTTATCTCCACAGATTCGCCCATTAGCTATCATTATATCGAGTTAAAACAGATCAATTGTATATAAAATGTACGGATGCGCCGTGTGTTTGCTTACCTACTGATATCTATGTAACACTGAACTTAAAAATCAATTCAGACTAAATTTGTTTAGAGAGTTTTCTTATTTAAAGAGGCTTAGACAGAACGAATGAAAGATAAATCAATATTGCTTGTAGAAGATAACGTTAAGTTAGCAAATTACCTCAAAGAAAGCTTACAAGAAGCAGGTTATGATGTTTCTATTGAAAAACGTGGTGATAGATCGGTCTATCGCATCATTCGTGAGCAACCTTGCCTAGTAATATTAGATATAATGCTTCCTGGCATGAATGGAGATCAAATATGCCATACCATTAGAGATGAGTATTTGGGGAAAATACTCATGCTAACAGCAATTAATGATATTGAAAGTGAAGTATCCTCTTTAAATTTAGGAGCAGATGACTACTTAACTAAACCTGTTGCAGACGAGGTTTTGAAAGCAAGAATAGAGGCATTGTTACGTCGACCCAATTTAGTTAATAATCAAAATCAATTTCACTTTGGCAATTTTTCTATCAATTTTAGTACTAAGAGTGTTCAGCTCTTTGATGAAGAAATTTCAATAAGTACCAGTGATTTTGAAATGCTTGCTTTGTTGGTTAAGAACCATGATAGGTTGCTGAGTCGAGATAGCATTATGTATGCTCTTTCTGGGCATGAATATGATGGGGTTGATAGAGGTATCGATTTAAAAATATCACGTTTAAGAAAGGCATTGAATGATAATAATAAAAAGCCCTATCGTATAAAAACAATTCATAAAAAAGGATATATATTTGTATCAGCGGCTTGGGAATAAATATAGATCTCAGCCACCAATCTTATGTAAGACTTATCAAAAATAGTGAAAAATTCTTTTGCCTCGACCTTGGGATTTTTCGTCCAGTTATGAAAGCTTCACCCAATATATCGCAAATCTATAATCATTTACCCTCGACAAAAGTATCATTTTAGAACGCTTGTACAATATATATACATATGAGCCGAGTGTTTTTGATAAAATCAACCTATTATTTTAAGTAATAGTCGAGATGAGCCATGAAAGACGCTGCAATAGAAATCTTAATATATAAACCAGATCCAGATCATCCACTGCCTGAAAATCAGAGGGGTGTGGTGATAAATCCTCACTTAAAACAACGGTTCAAGCAATTTGTTCCAATTGGCGTCTATTTAGAAGGCCCTGATTTGAAGTATTATTTTTTCGATCAGTGTGATAAATCCCCAAAAATCTATAGTAGTTTGGATGAACTCAAACGAGACTTACCGGAAGAACTAGACAATATATTTGAGAAAAACCCAAAATTATTTATTATGGGCCATGCTGGTGGTGGCGAATATGGTATGGGTAATTGCCATGGCCCAAGTGAGCAGTTATATGATGATAATTTTGATAATTTATTACATGGTTTTAAACGAGCATTGCCCGCACATCATGGTGAAGTTTTTGTGACTTTAGAAGGTTGTAATACAGACAATCAACTTAATGCTGCAGCAAACTCACAGGAAAAAACATTTTTAGAAAGAGTGTCAGTGAAACATCCAGAAATCACGTTTGGTGGAACTGGACCATGGGATGCGCAAGATGTACAGACCGGCTTCCGATCCCTTTCGCCGGCATCCCCTATCACATCGATGGCAGGAAATATTTGGAAGGCTGGAAACAGTGTTATTTTTCATCATGGTGAATATCAAGTTGCCGTTCGAAAATCTTTATTTGCCTCAACACAAACAGCTAAAGAATTAAAAGTTAACACCCTAGAATATGCCCGTGCAATTCTAGGTAAAGACGAAGCCGATGAACTGATAGCAAAAATCGCTTTAAATCGAGATATTCTAAGCATTCAAGATTTAAAGAAAATTGATAGTTTTCCAGAATTGCGATTTGAAGGAGAAGATGTTGCAAAGTTTGTTGAACAGGAAAACCAAATATTAGGTAAAGAACAAGAAAATTATTTAAACCGTGTCCGTGATATCTTAGGTCGGGCGGATCCTATAGAACAACTGACACATAGAGATGTACTAGAACTTCTCTTAGGTTTAAAAGAACCTTCTGTATTTAAAGGTCATGAAGACTTGCTCGAGTCAATTCTAGCTAATAAAGCTTTGTTAAACCTGGCAATGGTAAGTTGTGGAAAAGTCCTTATTGGTGGCCCAAGTAATGATGGCGTCATTGCTTTATTATTAAAACATGGCGCTGATATTAATAGTACTGATAAAAAAAGCATGACGGCTTTGCACTATGCGGTACAGAATTTTTATAATTATAGAAAAGAGCCCTTACATCTCATTAAAAAGTTAATAGAGTGTGGTGCTAGTCTTGAAGTGCGAAATGAAAAAGGACAGACTCCTATCGAGACAGCGCAAGAACATAGCAAAGATGGACGAGTGACTGCTAGTGATAAGCTTCTCGCATCTTTGAAATCTAGCAATTCGCCACCAACTCCCTTAGAACTAAAACAATCTGTTAGACAAATATTTCAGATGAGTCAACACAAGGCTGATGAACTACTTTCATTACCTATTGCGAAACGTGAATATAGCAAATGTAGTGAAGGCACTCTTTATATTCCTGGAGATGTAGTGGAAAAATTGCATGGAATCTTGCAATCTGCAAAGGGGAATAATGAACTATTATCGGCGTTTGAATCAGAGCTTAGTATGGTTATCAGTGCTCTTGAAAAAGGTATTGGAACTGGAGAAGTGGTTGATGGCGAGGAAGATGAATTCATCCCTAAACGTTTTGAAAATGCAAAACTCCAGTTAACAGCGGTTATGGACGCACTGGTTGAGATGAAACAAGAGATCGATACTTCAAAAGATGCTAAAGTTGGGGCCAACTTCCAAAACTAAAATCTTAATCGCTAAGAATATCTTGGAAGTACTATGGTGAATCGAGCACCTTTTAATATCGGTGATTGTGTAGCCATGACCTTTCCTCCGTGGAGATTAACAACTTTTTTAACAATAGCTAATCCTAACCCAATATGTTTATCTCCAATTCCGGAGTTTTCGGCAATTGTATATTCAGAAAAAATGTCATCCGCACCATCATCCGGCAAGCCTGAGCCATCATCGTCTACGTGAATTAAAATATGACTATTATCCAGCGAAATGGTTAAAGAAATAGTGTGCTCTGCAAATTTCATAGCATTTGTAATCAAATTGGTAACAGCATGTTTTAAATTATTTTCATCTATGTATGCTTTCAAAGAATTTAACTCATTAGTATGAAATGTAATTTCAAATGTCGATGAAGAATAAGACTCTAATAGCTTTCTTAACCATACTATTATATCGGTCTCAGACTGTTTTAATTTCAATTCGTTTGAATGCATTTTTGAGTAAATCAAAAAAGTGCTGACGAGGCGATTCATATCTGCAATATCTTCTTGTATGCTGTTTAGCTGTTTATTGAGTAATACATCTTCAGCATTTTTCCTTTTGATACTATCCGTCGCCATTTGTATGGTTGACAAAGGGGTCCTAATTTCATGCGCGACAAACCGGCACAATTGTTTATGTGATTCAATCAGTTCTTTTAATTGCTCACCCATGTGGATGATATTTACATACAGCCCATACAAAATAGAGGTGGTACCTATTTTCCGATGAAAATCAAAGTTCCCTTGACTGAAATTTTTAGTTATCTGATACACCTTTTTCATATTTCTAACAAAAAGCAATGAAAAAAAGGCAATAAGACAAAGGGATAAAAAAAAGAAAGTCCCTATAAAATAATACATAACATCACTGATTCTTGCCATAACGGGCAGATAGCTTAGTGGGCCAATTTTGAGTATTCCACCACTAAAACTATAATAGAGAATAACAATTTGTGACGAGTTTTTATTGGTTTCAAATACTAAACGCTTTGTTGATAAAGAATTAATTATATTACCTGGTAAGTGTTTACTTTTAGTTTTATAAACATGAAGAGGAAAACCATATATTTTTTCTAACTGTAATAGTTCATTACTCCATGTATTTTTTGATTTTGATAATAAATGTTGAACGATTTGTATTAAAACAGGATTCATATAATTAAAAATAATTTCGCCAGGATCTGAAAAATTGTAAGCTAATGCATACGGGGTATTACCAATTTTTTTATACGCAGTATGTTCTACAATTACCTCGTTTAGAAATTGATAGGTTGTACCTGATAAAAAAATGATTTCACCATTATTTAATTGATTATTCTGCTTCAGGGTGAGTTTTAGACTGTCGATTACTATAAGATGAATAAGATTATCTGTTTTTTTCTTTATTATTGCATCCCAGTTTGATTTCGGATTATTAATTAACTCTTTTTCTAAACTAATTAAAAGTCCTTGTGACATCGTTTGTCCTGCATTAACAATTATCTTTGTCTCAACTGACTTTAAATATTTAAAAAATGCCAAAACAAGAATTAAAAAAATCACGAAGAACGCAGTCAAAATTTTAATATAAATATTAAATTTCATTACTATGCACTCTAAATAAGAATAATAGATGCCTTTTCACAAGAAATACTCTGGATTATCTTTGATAATTTCAATATCTAATTCTGGCATAATTATCCTACGTTTTGTCACTCTTTATAACTCTTGTAATTAGCCTATTTAAGGCATTCAAATTATCGATATTCGTTATGGCCTCATCAAATAATGATAAAGTCTCTGGATCGTGTGTTTCTAAATACTTGAATGCTTTTTTTGGACCTTGATAACGCAATTCTTTGAATACAAAATAATCCTCTAGAATTGTGAAGATTGACCAAATATGGCGATATTTCCCTTCTAAATCTCTAGTATACGCCCTTGCCAGCATTTTTTGATACCACACTCTACGTGCTGTAATTTCATCAGGAGGGAGGGACTCAGGCAATATTAAAAAAGCAGAGAGTTTTTTTAATAACTCTGTGCCAAAATAAGCTTTTTCAACAACAACGATGCCATCTGACATACATAAATGTTCATCAGAAATTGAATCAAAAGCATTCTCTGGATAAACAAAAATATCATGATAAACTTGATGTGCTTCATCAAAGCGTGCAATTCGTTGCTTATCTCCTTTTTCCCTAATCCCTGCAACATCATAATCACTGGTTACTGTGAAGTCTCCTCGTGCGCGCGAGCCATATAAAATAATTGTATGGCAATGATGTAAAGATATTAATTCATCAACAATGAATTGCAGAACAGCATCATTTTCTAATGATATTTTCTTTTGTGTCATTTCCTTACCTTCTTACTTTGTAACCATAATACCAACGGCTCCCTGTGGTGGAACTGGTTTGAACCGTATGATCTACTCCTGCTGGAATCAATACTTCTTCTCCAATAGCAGGTTTTAACGTTTTATTGCCCATGGTTAAAATCCTTCCAAATTTGACCTGGGGGATCTTCCCAAAGCTCAAAACTAAAGCCACGAGAGCGCCAATTGCTCTCAATTATTGTTGTATCCAGCATTTAGGCTCATTATTTAAAATCATTCTTTAAATTTTACACCACTGGAGAGCATCAACACCACAACCAATGACTTCAATGATCTTGTGTCGAGACTGAAGGCCTCTCTTTATTTAAATTTGACTTTTAGGGACTTTGAATAAGACAGACAGGTATCGCACTAATTCCATGTTGGCTTTATCTTCAATAGAAGGTGCCGCGATTTTTATCTTGAGTTCCCCTCCAACAGCACCTACTACTTGATTGCATTTGGCGCCGGGTTGAATAAGCAAACTAAGAATTAATCCATTATCCTTTTGTTTATACCCCGGATATAGGTAAATCATCTTGCTGTTCCATTATTTTATCCTGCTTTTACTATTCTATTGAGACTCGCTTTTTTATGTATAATATTCTCTGGGTAACTATTTAAAGGGAAGTTTTTTATGTTAAGTAAGACTTATATTTTTCTCGTCATTTTTTATGCATTTTAACTTCCAAAAATGAATAATCTACTACCACTTTTCAAATGGGGAACCGATTACCTGGTTTCTAATGGCTACTCAATAGAGCGCTCGCCAGAAATTGTATTGTCAACACCGTGGTCTCATGTGATCCGATTTGCAACATCAACAGAGAATTTTTATTTAAAACAAACACCACCATCTTTTTTTCTATCTAATGAGCCCAAAATCATTCGAGTATTGTCATCCCAATTCCATGCCAATGTGCCCGATATAATTGAAATTAATGAGGATTTACATTGTTTTCTAATGAGGGATGCGGGTATTTCTTTGCGTCAAACGCTTAAAACCAACTTCAAGCCAGAGCTATTATGCCAAGCAATAAAACAATATGCCACAATTCAACGCAGATCTGAAGAGTGTATCGCTACGTTTCTCAAACTTGGTGTACCCGATTGGCGATTAAATCAATTACCCTTTCTTTATGATCACATCTTAAAGCAAACTACTTTTTTAAAAGCAGAGGGACTCACCGATAAAGAATTACAAACACTACACGCCCTAAGCCCGAAATTTTCAGCACAGTGCAAATTATTAGCAAGCTTTAAGATTCCTGAAACCATTGGTTATCACGATTTTCATGATAAAAATGTTCTTCTTGATCCAATTACTAAAAGAATGACTTTTGTTGATTGGGGCGAGACCGCTATCCTTCATCCATTTTTTTCGTTACAGACCTGTTTAGAACAATCGATTACTCACCATGGAGTAACAGAAGGTGATTCAACCTACCTGAAATTTCAAGATGCTTGCTTCGAAAATTGGCTAGGATTAGCGACAGAAAAACAACTGTTAAATGCATTCATTGTTGCCAAACAGATCCGGCTATTTTGGAATATACTCGCATCTAACCAGTTTATGCTCAGTGTGGATCGCCAGGCCTACAAGGCCTATTATCCCAATCAACCTAGTCCGATAGCAGGTGGTTTTAAAGCACTTCTTGAAGGCATCCATTAGTCCCAAAAATTAAGTTACTATTAGAAATAATCATAATAAGCAGCTTATTAGTTCTATAAGTATTCATGATATACTACTGGCATAATTTGGCAGCAGTATCTTGTCCCGAACTGAACGTTTGTTTGATTTAATTCAATTATTACGACGTCACCGATTACCCGTGAGTGGCAAAAAACTTTCAGAAGAATTAGGCGTAAGCCTACGCACTCTGTACCGAGATATAATAACCTTACAATCCTTAGGCGCGCCCATTGAAGGTGAGCCCGGTGTTGGTTATGTGCTTAAATCTGGTTTTATGTTGCCTCCTTTGATGTTTTCAGATGATGAAATTGAGGCAATGGTGCTAGGGTCAAGTTGGGTTGCACAACGAGCGGATACTCAACTTAAAATCGCAGCTCAAAATGTGCTTGCAAAAATTTCAGCAGTCCTTCCTACTGAATTAAAACACCAACTAGAAACTTCAGGACTCTTAGTTCCCCCAGGAAAATGTGCCGAAAGTAAAGATAGTGATCTTATTCTCATTCGCAAAGCGATACGTTTAGAACGAAAAATCGAATTAGAATATCAAGATCTCCAAAACAATCATTCGACACGAATACTCTGGCCTATCGCGCTCGGCTTTTTTGATGAAGTGCATCTCATGGTGGGTTGGTGTGAACTAAGGCAGGACTTCCGTCACTTCAGAACCGATAGAATTATTCAATTATCCATTAAAGAACAAAAATATTCCGAACGCCGACAATCCCTTTTAAAGAAGTGGCGCACCCTACATAACATTCCCCAATCCTATTGAATGATGCTGACAAAAACTGTCATCCGTATGTTTTATATTCTCCAATGAATTTAGCGAAATAAAAAACAGGAAAAATCATGACATTCGACCCCAATTTAGTTCTATTTTATGTGAGCAATATAGAAAACAGTACTCATTTTTACTCAGAATTGCTCAATGCTCAGCCTATCCACACTGAGCCTGATTACGCCATGTTTTTATTAAAATCCGGTTTGCGATTGGGATTATGGTCTCAAAATTCTGCGTTACCTGCACCAACTGCATTAGGTGGCGGTAGCGAACTCGCTATTTTGGTTCCCGATGAGCAAGCCGTTGATGAACTTTTTAGAAATTATCAAACTAAGAATTTTAAAATGATACAAGAACCAACACCGATGGATTTTGGTTATACGTTTGTAACCTGCGACCCAGATGGTCATCGAATTCGCTTTTTTTCAAAGAACGGATCATGAACCAAAACTGGCTGGCTGTCGCCTGCGCGTCCCACGTGCAAATTGGAGTGGAAGGAGGGTTTATGCAAGTTTGCTACGGTAAACTTGCACCTCTAAAGAGAATAAAAGCGGACGATTGCATCATTTATTACTCGCCGACGCTGCACTTTAAAGGCATTGAAAAACTGCAAGCATTTACGGCAATTAGAATCGTTCTACCAGGTGAGCCCTATCAAGTGGATATGGGTAATGGTTTTCATCCATTTCGACGAAATGTACTTTGGGCCAATAAAAAGATTGATGTTTCGATACACACGCTTATTGAATCGCTCGAATTGACAAAAAATACCAAGAATTGGGGATACCCATTTCGTTTTGGCCTATTAAAAATCAGTGAAGCGGATAAACGCATCATTGCCAATGCCATGCAGGCTTATATTAATTAAAAACTTCTACTTTGGAGCCTTATATGACTGTTATTATACCCCAATTGACCCAGATTCAAGAATTTAAAGTAACTGGAATGAGTGTAAGAACAAAAAATGAAGAGGATTTTAATCCCAAAACTGCACGAATACCTCATCTTTGGGAGCAATTTCTTGATTCAAAAATCAAAACACAACAAGATAGCCCCGTTTATGGCGTGTATCACCATTATGAGTCCGACTCATCAGGGTACTATACAGTTACTGCTGGGATAGGAATTGTGAATGAATCCAAAGCTACGCACTTGGATAGAGTCACTATAAACGCGGGCAACTATCTGGTTTTTAAAGCAATTGGGCCTAATCCCTCAGCAATCATTAATGCCTGGCAAACTATTTGGAGCTATTTTAATGAAAAGCCAAAATACGAAAGAATCTACCTCACTGATTTTGAGCTCTATAAAACGCCTCATGAAAGTGCAGTATACATAGGCATAAAATAACTAACATAAGATATTAACTATGACAACAACTCTAAATAAAACCGAAATGATGGAGTCACTCAAAACACTTAGAAGCGAGCTCGAGTTACTTAAAAAGCCTTATTCGCAGCCAAAAACAATCTATTATAAAACGGGGCCGGGAGATTATGCAGAGCATGACCAATTTATAGGTGTAAGCGTCCCTGAATTAAGAAAAGTCGCCAAACGTTATCAAACCGTATTACCCTTTTCTTTGTTACAAGAGTTGTTGTATTCATCTATTAATGAAGAACGCTTATTAGCGCTATTAATGTTAGTAACTCATTATCAAAAAGGAGATATAGACCTCAAGCAAACGATTTTTCAATTTTATTTAACTCATATCAATCAGATTAATAACTGGAATTTGGTTGACGCTTCAGCCCATTGGATTGTTGGGGCGCATTTATTAGATAAGGACAAAACACTCCTCTTCACCCTTGCAGAAAGCACTAACCTTTGGGAAAAACGTATCGCCATTGTCGCCACTTGGTATTTTATTCGAAATAATCATTTTGATTGCACTCTTAAACTTGCAGAAAAACTGCTATGCGACGATCATGATTTAATTCATAAGGCCGTAGGCTGGATGTTACGAGAAGTAGGAAAACGTAACCAAGCTATCCTCATCGAATTTTTAGATAGCCATGCTTATCGAATGCCAAGAACCATGCTGCGCTACGCCATTGAACGATTGATGCCAATAACGCGAAAAAGTTATTTATTAGCTAAGCCAATCGAATGCATTTAGAATCATGGTTGTTCATGAAATAAAGCAATTAGTTCTTTACTGGAAGAACATCCTAAGGACTCCATCAATTTAGCAATCATTCCTTCAACTGTTCTGTAAGAAACATGAGTTTCACGCGCAATTTCTTTAGCTGTTTTTCCTTGTGCCAACAACTTCAGGTATATGGCTTGTTGTTCAGTTAGCTCAACTTTCGTGTGAAATTCCTTATGGTATAAAGTAAAATCTTTTTTCTCCAAAATTGATGTTAGGTTTTTTTGGGGTAACATTTCTTCATTCCCCACCACAGCCGTCACAATACAACGTGTATGCTCCTCTAATTTCCCATCATCACCATGCATAGTGAGTGTAGCAACCTCTTTATATAAATTATCTCGCTCATCATGTAGTTGCTCAAAAAAATCGCTCAAACTTGGTATAGGCAATAAACTTGTAGTATTGCGTGCAGTACGATCGATTTGGACCGGAGTACTCACATCCAAAAATACAGTCATTTCATCGTGCAATAACTGACGATTTTTTAATGACAAAACAACGCTGGAATCCGTTGTCACAATGATATGCTCTTGGGTGCAAAGGGAAGTTAATATATCAAACTGACATTCATAAAAAGCATCACTCCCAGGGCCTCCAAGTATTTCCCACACATGTCGTCCAACATGGAACTCTAACCCCAAATCCGCATCGACAAATCGCCACCCTAATGATTGAGACACAGACTTTGCTAATAATCCTTTACCCGCACCATGATGACCAACAATAAAAATTCGTTGAGGTTGATTCATTCTTACTATCTCCTAAAACTAAATGATGTAATAATTATACAAATAGACCATAAGATGCATCAATACGTAGAACTACGTGAGTATTGAGTATAGGATTATTATTCTAATCTAACAGAAAAATTAATTTTGGGAAAAATAGCAGTATTTTTTTCTTCCAAGCATTCACTTGAGAGTACACTGATTGATAAGATAACAAGCAAAACATTGCTAACAATTTCTATGAGTAAATATTCTATGCCCAACTATCTGCATCTCGCCCTGAAATCCGAACGACTTCAGTTAATCCCTATTTCACTAAACTATGCCGAAGAGTTGTGCAAAGAATTTACCGCTGAAATTACAGAACATATGTGGCCAAGTGCTCCGAAAACTCAAGAAGAAATTAACCAGCATATTTCTGAACAACAAATCAAAATGCAGGAAGGCACTGAAATCGCATTAGTCATTTTAAACGAAGAAAACCAAGCTTTTTTAGGATATGCCTGCCTGCACCAAGCGAATACGAAAACACCCGAATTAGGTATTTGGTTAAAGAAAAGTGCTCATGGATTTCACTATGGTTTTGAAACAATTAATTTATTAAAAACATGGGCTGAAACTAATCTTGTTTATGATTATCTAAAATATCCAGTTGTAAGACATAATATCCCAAGTCGCAAACTTGCCGAAAAAATGGGTGGCATCATTCAAGATGAATACATCAAAACAAGTGAATCAGGCAAGTTGCTTGATGAAGTAGAATATCGATTTTATGGTGTACCAATGACAAATACACAACCCATGAATATTACTGAAAGCTTAGTGCGCGAGCTCATTGCTCAGCAATTTCCACAGTGGAGTCATCTGCCTATTCAAGCTGTAAACAATAGCGGTTGGGACAATAGAACCTTTCACCTAGGTACAGAAATGCTCATTCGTATGCCAAGCAGCGCCGAATACGCAGGACAAGTGGAAAAAGAGCAAGCATGGTTACCCCAATTGGCCCCACATCTTCCTCTTCCGATACCCGCACCGCTTGCGATGGGAAAACCCAGTACCCTGTATCCTTGGAAGTGGTCCATTAATCATTGGCTTCCTGGAGAAACAGCAGCGGTTACTCCCATTAATGATTTACCTGAATTTGCACATGATTTAGCTCTATTTCTTAAAGCGCTCCAGAGCATCAATTCAATAGGCGGTCCTCTTGCTGGGCCCCAGAGTTTTTATCGTGGTGGTGATTTAGCAGTTTATGATTCAGAGACACACAAAGCCATCGAAAATTTGAAGGACAATATAGATTTTCATTCTGCAACACAAGTTTGGGAAAAAGCACTCTCCACCTCATGGCAAAATCCACCAGTATGGGTCCATGGTGATGTGAGTGTTGGCAATTTATTGCTTTCTCAAGGAAAATTAAGTGCGGTTATCGATTTTGGCCAACTCGCAATCGGCGATCCTGCTTGCGATCTTGCTATTGCCTGGACACTATTTGAAGGAAAAAGTCGGAGCATTTTTTTAGAAACACTAGAACTTGACTCAAAGACTTGGGAACGAGGACGTGCCTGGGCTTTATGGAAATCAATGATGTACCTTGTGAATCAACAAACAGAGATGAATTTTGAAGCAAAAAGAGCATTGCGCACAATTCATGAAGTGATCGAGGATCATAGGAAACTATCATGAAGAATCCTCACATAGAATGGGCACTTAGTGCCTTAAACAATTTAGGATTTCAAATTGAACCCACCAAGCCCGAAATAATTCTCGATACAGCTTGGTCAGAAGTGTGTCGCTTTCAAACGAACTTTGGATTGGTTTATTTGAAGAAGGTTCCTTCTGCATTGTCATTAGAAACCAACGTCATTCAGCTATTGCAGCAACAATTCAATGCTCCTGTTCCGCAAATCTTGGCTCATAATCAGGAACTAAACTGTTTTTTAATGCAAGATGCTGGCATTCCTTTACATGATGTCTTTAAACAGGAATTTAGACCTAACCTTTTAATTGATGCCATTCATCATTACACAAAGCTGCAGATAGACTCAGCAGATAAAATAAACCTCCTTCTTGATTTAGGCGTCCCTGATTGGCGCCTGCAACAATTGCCAAGACTTTATAACCAATTAATGAATGAAGAAGAGTTATTAATTGGCGATGGATTAACTCAAAAAGAATTAAAACAATTAAAAAATTTAGAGAGTAAATTACAAATTCTTTGTGACCAATTAGCCAGTTTCAAAGTGCCTGATACTTTTGGCCATGCCGATTTTCATGATAAAAATATCTTAGTGAATCTCAATACTCATCAAACCACGCTGATTGATTTAGGGGAAGTTGTTATTACTCATCCTTTTTTCTCATTCGTTAATTGTTTGTATCGTGCAACAGAACATTTAAAACTACCAAGCAGTCAATATAAGAAATTACAGGAGGATTGTTTTAAAAACTGGCTCTCGATAGAGTCCTCTGCGCATTTGCTTGAGATCATTGCAATTATTGAACAATGTTGGGCTATACATGCGGTGTTGGGCGAGTATCGCCTAATTAAAAGCATCGACCCCATCGCATCAATAACACTGTGTCGACAAGGCCGATTTGCTGGAAAATTAAGAGCTTGGATAGAACAATAAAGCGCTATTATTGACGGACCAACCGGATATTTTCTCTACCAAAAGGACTATTTTCTGTGGAGCGATAGGGGTTAATATCCAATCCTCCTCGCCGAGTATAACGTCCATAGATTGATAATATTTCCGGTTTGCAACAGTTCATAATATCCACAAAAATCCGTTCAATACATTGTTCATGAAACTCGTTATGATTTCTAAAGGAAACAAGGTATTTTAATAAGCCTTCTTGATTAATCTTTTTTCCTTTATACGCAATTTGTATGCTTCCCCAATCGGGTTGATTAGTCACCAAGCAATTTGATTTTAATAGGTTAGAATACAATCTTTCTTCCACTAACTCGTTTTGAACACTAAGAAATGATGGCTCAACCAAATAGACAGAGCATTCAACATCGAGATGGTCAATGCACTCACCTTTCGGTATTTGTGATACAGCGTAGTGTTTTGCTTGTTCCAAAAGATAAATTTTAACTGAAACTGGAGCTTCTATACGTGCTTCTAAATCATTTTTTATTGTATTTTCTAACTCACTAATACTTTTTATTTTGGTATTATTGAATGAATTAAAATAAAGTTTTAATGACTTGGATTCGATGAGTTTGGGCGAGTTACAATCATAAAAAATTTCACCAATCCCAACCATCGGTTTACCTTTTTCGTTGAGCCAAGAGACTTCATAATGATTCCAGCAGTCAAAACCCACAAAAGGAGGATGGGGGCAGGATCAATGCCAATTTCTTGTCGCTTACCTGCTCTGGGAATAGGATAGAGTCGATTGGGATTATAGGTGGAATCATAGTCTGATTTTTTACCTAACTCTGATTCATTAACGGATTGATATTTTTTTAATACAGCATCGCTCATAGTATTTAACTCCAATATTTCAATAATTTTTGCACTACTTTGCCAATTGATTGGCTGGTTTATTTCCAGTTGACTGGCAATATACGTTAACAAAGAGGCTGCTTCATTTATTTTATTAGCCTTTTCACTCAATTCGCGGGCTTGAAGGCTCATTGATGCGGCCAGATTAAAGTTTGGATTCGCAAGGATTTCTTTAATAGTAGATAAAGAGAATCCAAGGAATTTTAAGGTGATAATTTGTTGTAAAATAAGTAAATCAGTTTCAGAATACAAACGATAGCCAGAATCAGAGCGCTTTGTTGGTTTTAACAAACCTACTTCATCATAGTATTGCAATGACCGAATTGAAAGAGAGGTCATTTGGCTGATTTCTTTAATTTGATAATATTTCATAAGCATCATCTCCTTAATTGATGATTCTAAGCTATCACGCAACGTGAGGGTCAATAGTCATTTTATTCAAGAGAATAAAAAAATTGTTTGTTTCATGTTAAGATGTGCCGCTTCATAGTTATATTTACTGCATAGTGGTTATTATGAGCCCAAATACTATTCAATTAAATCAAAATCATGGGGGACCACTCCACTACCTCGGAAATAGGTACCTCACTCTTCCAGATTTAACAGGACATATGTCCCCTGATACCAGCTGGTTGAATGAACATTTCTCTGTATTATTGGCGAATAATAAAGGCCAAAAATACAAGAAAGCTATTGAGCCTTTTTCAGGTTCTGCTTCTTGGAGCTTGGCTGCAATGGAGGTTGGCCTTGCAGAAGAATATATTGTCAATGACAGCAATAAAGTTCTGATTAATATACTTCAATTAATTAGAGACAATCCTACGCTTGTTAAAACCTCTTATGCTGCGTTAATAGAAAAATATGATGTTTCCCTATCGAAGAAAGATTTTTTCCTTAAAGTGATTGAGAATTACAACCAGACAACTGATGAGGAAAAACCATTATTGCTCCCCTTTATCATCAATCATTCATGGGGAGGAATTCTTTTTTATGATAAAGAACTGAATATTATCTATCGCGAAGGTGAATTATTTGAAGGAAAAAACGCCAATCGATTTCTTGAACATGCAAATTTGTCGTTGGAAATGTTCTTGTGTGAGATTGACCGAGTATCTAACCTTCTTAATGTAAATCAAGTTTCATTCAGAAGTGGTGATTTTATGGACGTGATTTCGATCGCGACACCTGGTGATTTTGTGGCGCTGAATCCTCCTTATCCAGAGAATGAGCACTCAACGTTTGAAAAAGCTGGGATGTATACTGAACTTTATTCACCTGAAAAACTGCACCAAAATTTGGTTCACATCGTTCACTATCTTGAAAGCCAAGGTATTCATTATTACATGACTTATGGGTTTTATAATCCCAAATTCAGAAACTACGTCTTAGCTAATAAGAACCAGCAACCAATTAATTACTTTCGTGTTCTCGGTTATAAGCATTGTGCTTTTGGAATAGGCCTTGATCAGATGTACTTTACTTCCCAGTTTTCAATTCCCAAAAGGATAAACATATTCAAAGCAGAAGAGGTTTTAGGGAACCAAGATTTAACACCTGAAGAAGCACTAGAACAATTTAAACGACTTTCAAAAAAATGTTTTGCTGTTATTTACCGAGCCTTTATTAAGCCTGGGCTTGAGATGGAGTATCAAAAGGCCTGGCATCAGGTCGCTTCCTATTTTGTGCAATATCGCGGAGCGTTAGGTTCTTGCCTGCATAAAACTAACGATGGTATGTGGCTTGCCTATTCTCGTTGGCCAGATAAAGCGACTCGAGATGCTTCTTGGCCAGGCGACAATGCACCATCTGAGATGTTACCTGATGACATTAAAAAAGCGCTTATAACCATTCAAGAGAGTATTGATCAAACGCAAAAACTACCCGAAATTACTATGGAAGTTATCGATGATTTATTGTATTCAAACTAATTTTAGAAGATATAACTCATGAATCAAGCCGCAAATTACCAACTAGAGCTTGTTATAGACCCCAAGCTACTAGAACAGCAAGATAAAATTATTCGTGATGGGATAGTAAATTTTAATGCTCCTTTTACGGGAACCAAACCAGAGCGTTACTCAATCTATGTGAAAGATAACGAAGGTACTATTATTGGCGGTGCTATTGTATATGCTCATAAAAGCTCAATATACGTTGATGTCCTCTGGGTTAATGAAGAATACCGTGGTCTTGGTATTGGTGCTGAGATATTACGCAACGTTGAAGTCGAAGCAATTAAACGAGGGATTCCAGCATCAACATTAGATACTTTTTCTTTTCAGGCAGAAGGGTTTTATTTAAAACAAGGCTATCAGCATTTAGGAACAATTAACAAATACCTAGAAGGACATGATCGGATCTATTTGAGAAAACAATTGAAGAAAGAGTAAAGGCATATCCCCCATAAAAGAAATATACCTTGAAAAAGAACAGAACAAACGAAGCATCTATTTTCCGAAGTTGATCTTTTATTGGAACTGATCGTAAAAATTCATAAATGAATTAGAAAGGAAAGGGAGGTAGCTGACTCTTATCTCTAAGCCAGAATGGATGATGCCATTCTTCATAGATAGAAACTGGCATATTGCTTTGCTTAAATTCATCAAAAGATAAGCCGCAAAGAATCCATTTAAGGAATTCCCCGCAAGTTTCTGGACTTATTAAGTGACCGGACTGATAAGCCTCATCAAACATTTTATGCAAATGAAATGAAGTTGTTTCTCTTAAAATTTTTTGAATTCTTGTATCCACTTCCCCTGGAATAACACAAAACACACCGATATTTTTCTCGGCTAACTCTTTTCTCACAATAGCCGTTACTTCATCCAAACCTGCTTTACTGGCACAGTATGTTGAACTTTCTTTAAGTTTCAAAGTGGCTGCCCTTGATGTAACAAATAAAATCCGAGACTTCTCAGGCATCCCTACCGCGAGAAGTGCTGTTAGTTTCATGGGAGCTAATAAATTAACCTGGAACACTGCGTCAATACTGTCACAATCATATTCAGTTAACGGACGTGGAGGGCTTTTCATTCCTGCATTATGAACTAAAAGATGAAGCGGTATATCAGATTCATTAATAATTTTTGCAACCTGTTCAATATCACTATTGCGGGTAAAATCCGATTGAATGGGAACAAAACGAGGAAATAGCGCTTTAGTATTCATCATGAAGCATTCCTTGAAACTTAAGTTAATTTCGTGCGATATGGTAATCAAAGTTGAATAAAGTTAACAGTTTATTCTTAATTCACGTGTTACTAATTGAGTTAATTCTGTAATACTCGCCTTGACTTGAATAATAGTAGGCAAAACCTGAAGAACCTGTTCAACACCAATATTCTGCTGCTCGCTATCAGAGCTAAAAGAACGCTCTATATTATACACCAGCCAATTGATCCAATTACCAAGAACACCATAAAAGGCGGCCTCTAAATGATCCTGATTTATAGTTAATCCAGATGATGCATATATTTTTAGCATTTTTATAAATAAAGATTTATGAAAAAATGGGGTAGTAATTCCACTCCAATCAAGAGCACAATTGACTATTTCATAGGTAGGATTAAGTTTTCGCGCAGACTCCCAATCGATGAGAAATGGAGTATCATTTTTATCCCATAAAACATTTTTTTGATCCAGATCGCCATGGGTTACTACACTACTACTTTGTAAAATAGGTATTACTTTTTGATAGAGCTCATTAAGCTCAATTATAATTCGTTGATTACTTTTTAATTGCTCTTTAAACACCAAATTTTGGCTTGCTGACTGGTCTATTAACACACTAATTTTTTCATTGGTATGAATATCAAATTCTTGAGTGCTTAGTTCAGGGACATTAAGATTAATACAATGAATTTTTGCCAAAAAGGCAGCTATTTTAAGTGCATGCACCTCAGATATAGCGTCTTTATTTAATGCTTTTGCTGCTATCCAAGGATAAACAAGAAAAGCTTCATCTTCCGAAAGGATTAAATAATTATTTTCTATTTTTAGAGCATGGATTGCAGGTATCGTATGCTTGGAAAATAGGAAGGCTATCTCTTCTGTCAATTCATATTGGGATTTAACTTCTTCAGTCAATTGGATCCTGCTATTGAGTTGTTTTACAGCAAACTGCGAGCCATTGCACTCCAGATACCACATTTTATGTAAAAGACCGCCATAGACTCTTTGAGGCAAGTCACAAGGTTGGTTTATCTTTAATTTTTTACAGATTGTTTCTAGCTGACTTCTATTCACTATGAACCGCCTTAAGAATGCCTTGTGTTTCTAACTCTTCATTAAAAAATTTAACAAAAAATGTTTTGCTTAACTTGGGATTTTTTTTATTGATTCTCGTAAATTCTGCTGTAAAACCGCATTTCTTATAAAATTCTGGCGCTTGAAATGCACTAGTCACTAAATTGATATTATTAAAGCCCTGACCTTTGAAATGATGTTCTAGAGCAAGCAATAACTGCTTACCATACCCTTTACCACGATAAGCGCTATCTACCCAAATATCATCCACATAAATTTCAGAAAATGCTGTATAGGCATTAATCACCCCAAAAACTTCTCCTTGGGCAGAAGAAATAGTCACTGAAAAACATCGATAATTGACGTCGATACCATGCTGAGCCTCATAGGCAACAAATCCCTTTGTCATTCGGTTTTCTGTTGTCTCATCAAGCTCATCAACAAATTGGATTTGATATTCTTTCTTGCTTTCTAAAGGTTCCCCTACATTCTGTACATTACTATCAAAACGAAAAATAACTCGCTGAGGCTGATGTGGATCATAATTGACTGTTTTAATTTCTTCCTGGAAATTACCCATTGTAATTTTTGCAATAGTTTTGCGCCAAAAGTTAAGCGCTGGCTTATTTTCCGGAATCACAGAAATTTCCCATAAGCCTGGATGCATGTTCCAAAGTTCAGAGGAAACCAAAAAACCTAAACCTTTGCCTTGAAACTTTGCAGTAATGAAAAACTCGCCCATATTCCACATAGTATCTGGGTAAATTCCTTCTTGATTTAATAGGGCAAAACCTGCTAATTCATTACCTACTTTAATCAGAAAGGCTTTTCTTGTCGGCTCTTCAAAGTATTTTTTAAAATCGAAGCTTTCATAAAGGCCATCGGGAGGCAAAGCCCAATCCTCTGAAATAAAACCGCAGTCACGAGAGAGTTCATATACATAAAATCGTGCCATATTTTGGATGATAGGATAATCATCTAATGTTGCTGTCTCAATTTTTAAAGCAGATTGTAATTCTTTGATGTTCACAGCACTTTCCTTAAATACAGTTTTGCCATATGACCTTCATTCTGATAACCAAGCGATTTGTAAAAATCATGAGAGCCCTCTTTGGCTCGCCTAAGTCCCGATGTCAAATCAATGATACAGGGACTAAACTGCCTGGCAAATTCCTCAACAGTAATCATAAGCTTTTTACCTATTCCTTGATTACGATATCCTTGGTCGACCACAAGGCCTTCAATATGAAATCTTGTTGTTTCTGAAACAAAAAGATAGCTCTTAGACCAAGCAATCCAACCAACAACTTTTCCAGCAATTTCCGCAAGAAGAACACCGTAATGCAGTTCATTAGTAAATAGCTCAAGTCTTCTTTGCAACTCATCAGGCGATTGCGGATAGCCCAATTGCTCCATTAAAGGGTGAAGATGTTGAGCATCATCAATTACTGCTTTGCGGATAATCAATTCAACAGACATTTTAGGACTCCAGATTCACTCTATCCCCGGATAGATTAGGAGATGAAATCACCAAAAAAGAAACCAAATTTCCGGAACTGTTTTTCACTTTATGAGCTGCCCATGCTTTAATAGTTATTCCTTCCTGTTCCTGCAACACCTGTTCATAATTTTCAAACTCAATAACCAATTGTCCTTGTAAACAATAAAAAAATTGTTCTGTTTTCTGATGATAATGCTTTATCTCACAACTTCCAGCAGGCATCGTTTCATAAATAACACTAAACTGCCCCTCATTTTTTAACCACCATCCATCGCAACCTTGTCCCCATTTAAAATGGAGTGCATTGTTTATTGAGACAGCCTCTTCTCTCACTACAGATTCTAATACATGCGATTTTAGGCTTTGACTTAAGCCGGAGACTGAATCACCATTTAAGAGCCCGATGTCTGTTGTTTCTTGAAATTCTTTACGCAAAAAATAAAAAATAGAATTTTTTTGAAATCCATGCCGCTCAAATTCAAGTTTGAACCCTAATTTTTTATAAAATTCTATTGCCTCCCAATCCATAGTGTTAACTGTTGCAAAAGCGCAGCCTTTCTCACTACCATACTTCAATGCCTTTTGCATGAGTTTTGTTCCCCATCCTTGATGTCTGATGGATTCACTCACCCAAAGATTATCGACATGAAGACCTCCATAGAGTGTTCCGCCACTACAACCACCCACAATGCTATTGTCTGCATCACGAATAAAGCATGCAAAGAAATCTAAAGATTCGAAGCCTCTTTGTTGTTTGGCATACGCCTTAATCCCATTTGTTAATATTTGAACATCATCAGGGTTTGGATTTTCTAAAAACGATAACTTTAAAGTCATTTAATTTATCCCACTGTAGGAGACCAGGCACCATGCTCCACATAACTTGCCTCATCACTGCCTGACCAAGGTGGCATAGTAACGCAAATAAACACTAAATCTGCTGCATCACTTCGATATTGAAAATGTGTTCCCAAGGGAATATCGATGCTGACTCCAGGTGTTAAAGGCGTAATACTCTCTTCATCGTTCAATTTACGCCAAATTGCACCGTCACCAGAAAGGACATGCCAAAATTCAGATACAGTTTTATGACGAACTGCTTTGGAAATTGTTCCTGCTTTCAAAGTACAGTGAGCCATTCCACCTAAATGATTATTCATCAGCAATCGAACTTCAGCACCTGCTGGAGAGATATGTTGATACTCTTTGGGTATTTCTTGTGTATTCATTTATGCCTCTATTAAAACAATGTTCTCATCAGTAGTGGTTATTTCTTTTTTTAAATTTGAATTGTAACGCAAGCATTATCTGCATCTAAAGTAACCACTTTGCCAATTGGAAGAATGCAATTTTGCTTACCGTGCCCATAGGGAAACTCTTTAATGCAAGGTACTTTTAATTTTGAAGCCCATTCATTGATTACATCTTCTACCGTACCATCATGCTGATGCGAGTTCTTACTTTTACAGTGTTCAAATGTACCAAAAATAACGCCAGAAACTTCATCAAAAATTCCTGCTAAATCTAGTTGGGAGAGCATGCCATCAATATTATAGGGCTCGACACCAACGTCTTCTACCAACAAAATACTTTCTTTAAAACTAGGCAGATAAGGTGTGCCCATTAAATTAGTCATCAGAGTTAAATTTCCACCAAGTAAAGGGCCTCGACTAACACCTGCATGAACCTTTATTCCTTTGGAAATTATGTATTCTTGGCCTAATAAAGAAGAAAGTAATGTTTTTTTAACCTGGGTACTCAAATGAATAGTCAAAGTAAATCCTGTATAACTTACTAAGCCACTGTTTTTAAATAGGCCTAATTGCAACGCGGTGGTATCACTAAACCCGAATAATTGTTTTGGGTTTCTCTTAATTAATTCATAGTCTAAAAAAGGTAAAATACGTTGTGAACCTTGTCCGCCTCGGGTTGCAATAATTGCTTTCACTTCAGAATCTTTAAAGAAATCCATCACATCATTGGCACGTTCACTGTCTTTTCCCGCTAAAAATCGTTCTGATGCAAACATATGCTTTGCATACTTTACCTTAAATCCATTCAACTTTAATAAATGAACTCCCGCTTCTATATCCTGTTCCATAATAGGGCTCGACGGTGAAATAAGCCCTACGATATCTCCTTTTTGCAGTGGTGCTGGACATAGAATCTTCATTTATTACCTCAATTATTTTCTGCATTCAAAAACAATACTTTCGTCTTTTTCATCAGGTGGCGCGTTTCGGTCAAATCCTTTAACCATCCGTACATTGCTAAAACCAACCTCAGTAAGCAAATTGTGCAAGAAAGAAGAGTTTTGATAAATGCGAATTTTATATTCCTCTACCTCTGTTTGAATCACACGGTTGTTTTCAATCAACTCGTATTTGCCGATAGAGTAACAAACCTCTTCATTGAGCATGGCTAATTGACTTAATACGATGAGAGTTCCATCTTCTTTGGGCCATCTTGAGCCTCTCCATATACCTAATTCATTAGGAACTGCATAGCGTGTTTCTACTTCAAATACAAAAAGTCCTTTATCTTCTAGGTGCTCATAAATGATTTTTAAGGCTTTTTGGATATCCGCCTTTTCAGTAATGAGACAAAATGAACCACTGGGTATAAAAATCAAAGAGTACTTCTCAGATTGATTTAAATCTTCAATAAAACCATACCAGACTTTTGGATTAAGATTTTTGCTCCTTGCTTTTGCATGCAGTCGCTCAAGCATCGGTTGACTTGCATCAAAGCCCTGAACATCAAATCCTTCTTCAGCCAAAGGCAATAAAAATCGACCCGTACCACACATAGGCTCTAAAATGGTGCCTTTAGCCTCTACAGCATAGCTTCGGTAAAAAGAGTACGCATCTTGTGGCACATTGGGTTTACTTAAATCATATACTTCAGTACACAGGCTCTGATAGGTATCTAGTTTTTTCATGGGTTCCTCTTTAAAATCCAATACCATTAAATATTCATCATAGAAGGTATCATTAATTTTAAGTGCTTTAGGTTCAGTACCATAAATTCGAAACCCTTGCTTTTGATAAAAAGCGCGGGCCACAAAATTGCTCGTAACACAGGTTAAGTGCAATTGAGTAACGCAGGTTTTTGCATGTTGTATCAGGGTCTGAATTAATGCTGTTGCAATACCTTTCCCTCTGTATTCAAGACGAGTATACATACCCCAAAGTACACCACGGTGTTTGGTTTTAAGTGAATTAAGCTTATAGAATCCAGCACAAGACACTAATAAATCATCAACAAAGGCACCTAATACGTATCCTTTACTTAATCCATTTTGAAAATCAGTATCGGACATTAACGCTTCCTCGTCATAAGAAGAGCCAAAGCTTTCTGGTGAGTTGGCCAGAGCCTCTAAACGTATTTCTTTCCATATATTCCAATCCGCATCAAACAATTGTCTAATCTTCACAATATTATCTCCATGACGGTGACAGGATGTCCTTTAAATTCATCCATGCCAATCGTGCGCCAACCAAGACGACTGTAATATTCTGGAATGGTAGGATCAAAAGCAAAAAGATAAAGATTTTTAAACCCTAATGTTTGGGCTTCTTCTTTTACTCGAAGAATAAGCTGTCTTGCAATACCTTGTTTTTGATGGCCTGGCGCTACCACTAACGAGCCTAGCCAGGGAGTTAGTTCAGGACGGATCCCATCATTCACGCGTAAAGAGCACATCCCAACAGGTTTATCTTCATCAAAAGCAACAACAGTGAGCGGTAACTGCTCGATGTTTAAATGATTTCGTAAATTTTCTTCTACACGCGAAGTGGGCACATCAGGAACCCAAATTTTTCCTAATACTTCATGCCAAATCTTAGCAAGCTCTGGAATGCAATCGGAGTGATGTTTTAGATAGGCTATCGTTATCATCTTAATACCTGTAAAAATGAATTATTCCTCTTGGCAAGGCGTGCCTTGATGAAACACCATTTGCCAACGGTTGTGTTTGTATTGCCAGAGCGAAGAACGTAAGGAACTTTTTGAGGCAACAGTAACCTTATAAGTTGCCAACATGACTTCGGGCGACACCTCTAATACTGAAAAGTCATTAACCATATAACTTCGTGACTCTTCTTCTGGAAGAGAATCAAGTAGGTCGTTCTTATTGTAAATTGAACCAGAGGCCCCATACTCGATAAATTTATCAGCAATCAGTAGCTTCAGTTGGGTAATCGATTTTCTCGTTTTCGGATTTAAAAGAGAAGTCTCTAGCTCATAAATCAGTTGGTGTTCTTGTTTCATAGCGATATCCTCATCAAATATCTGGGCTTGTGTTATTCACCATCGAGAAACAGAGCCAGTCCAAAAAAACAAAACGCGGTTTTGAGTAATGCTCTTTACTTAATTTTTGAATTGCTTATTGAGGTAAATAACGCATTAAGTCAACTTTCTTGAGATCGCAATCGATCTAGATGATGAATAATCAATGAATTCACCACTTGTTTATTAAAATCAGGACAAAAACGTGGATAATCACGTTCAAGACCATAAGACCATTTTTCCAAACGTTCATGATCATATTCGATCATGTCTTCAAACAAGTAATCTTCTCCATAAGTTTCTTCACAATGAAGGCCAACTCCTCCATCATAAAGTTCTCCTGAAGGCATGCGCAATGCAATGTGCCAGCACTCTTCATGGGATTTCATCATCACAAAAACAATATGCACTTTATCCTGAAAGCGGTCATTCCAAGCATCAAAAAATAATTTAGCAAACGCGCCACAAGGACCATAATTAATCCTTGGTGTTTCTTCATGAAATCCCAGCAATTGATTTATATCGTTTTTTAAATCATTTAAAACTGTAATTTCTTCTGCATTCACTCATAACTCCCGTAGTATTAAGCTACTTTTTTGATTAAGACACTTTATGTTTAAGCTGAATTTATTGTACCAGATAAATTTCAATTCGTTCTTTACCTTTACCCACATTCGACCTTTTTAACGTAATATAACCCACTTCAGCGGTTGATTTTACATGTGTTCCACCACAAGAAACCTTAGAAAATCCTTCGATTTCCCAATAACGCATTTGACTCTTCTCATCAGAAAATCCAGTGTGAATAAGCATATCTTTTGCAATAATTTGATTGTATTCAAACAAAAGAGAGTCAAAGATATCCGAAATATTGTGCTGATAGCTAAAATCAATTCTAGCCTTATGCTCAGCAATATGAGCACCTATTTTTTCAACGGGCAGCATTCTTTGGACAAGCTCTAAGATTAATTCAGCAGCAAAATGAAGGCGCATCAATTTATAACGACGAACAAAGTCAATTTCCATAAGGACAACATCGCCTTTAGAAAGTCCATGCTCCGCAGGTAATGTATAATAAATCAAGTGATCTTCTATTTCAGAATGAGTGACTATCAGGCCGTTCACGCGGACTGTATCACTTTCCTGACCACCGGAAAACGAAAAACCAATAGTCTCTGCAAAAAGTAGTCGATTCTCATTGACTGACACCACTTTAGTCATTAATTGGCGTTGATAGGGATTATCCCAGAATATTTTTTGCATGACTTACTCTCTAATCTTTACCACCATCCCATTTGTTAGCTGTTTCAATGTTTCAGGAGATAATGAAAACACTGCATTGGGCGTTCCTGCTGCAGCCCAAAGAACTTCATGGCATAACAAATCTTCATCAATAAGAACCGTATCAATAACGTTTTTATGGCCAACGGGAGGAACTCCACCAATCGCAAAACCAGTGATTTCTCGTGTAAAATCTGCATCAGCTTTCCCAATAGGTTCATTGATGAGACTAACAATCAAGCTCTCATTCACACGATTAACACCACTTGCTAATACTAATACTGGCTTGTTGGTTTTTTCTGTGCAAAATAGTAATGACTTCACAATTTGAGCAACACCACATCTTAAAGTATCAGCAGCATCTTTTGCCGTGCGAGTGCTCGAATCAAGTTCTTTGACCTCACACGATATCCCTTTTTGAGATAAAAAATCTTGTATGATTTGCGCGCGTTTACTTAACTTTTTCTCTTTATTCATCGCTTATCACCATCCCATCATCGCCACAAAGAACACTTTCTAGTGAGCTCTGTCACTACGTCCCAATCCCCAAACAAGACAATGCCATAATAAATCAGATCGTTCTCTTTAACCTGTGCCGTTCTTTCAATTTGCTCTTGATAGGACCCAACAGTCATCGTATCGGTAAAATCATTAAAGAGAACATTTTTTGCTAAAGCATTCTGGCGTAATGTTCTAATTTTGTTGGAATTCTCACAAAGAATTATAAAAGGGATTTCTGAAATATACGGGTGAGAGCCTCCGTCTGCATCTCGATAATCGGTTAAACGCAGTTCTTCTGTACCAATCACAGCGCCTAAACCAATACACATATGAGCAAGTGCATTCATTACTTTGCCAGGCTCGATACGTTTGTTAAGCACTGCAACCAGTTTGTTTTTAAAAGGGTGTTCAACCATACAATCCTCCACAATCTACTTCACAATTCGTGCGTTATAACGCATAATAAACCAGTATATACTTGTGCGCTAAAACGCACAAGCTTTTTTTAATAAGGGACATAATGCAAGAAATTTCAAACCGCATTGCAAAAATACTAAAATCATTAAGACAAGATCGAGGTTGGAGCTTAGATAAAACAGCGCTTGAAACGGGCGTTTCTAAAGCGATGCTTGGGCAAATTGAACGCGAAGAGTCAAGCCCAACGATTTCTACCCTATGGAAAATTGCGAGCGGCTTTCAAACCTCCTTTTCATCGTTTATTGAAGACAGTCTGGATGATTCAACCAATCCTATTTATAGAACAGGGCATGCTGAAACTTTGCATCCAGATGATGAAAAAATACGAGTACTTCCTCTGTTTCCTTTTGATGAACAGCTACATTTTGAATTGTTTGTTATTGAGTTATTGCCCGGATGCGAACATCTTTCACCTCCTCATAAACATGGAGTCATTGAGCATGTCATTGTTGTGGATGGAACCATTGAAATTTTGTTAGGTAGGTTCTGGAAATCACTTTCCAAAGGAGAAGGACTGCGTTTTAATGCCAATCAACCGCATGGCTACCGAAATCCAACCAATGAGCTATCGCGCATCCATGATATTATTCATTACCCACCTCAATAGGAGTTCCCTTAATCGGTTATGGCACATAAAACAAAGGGGTTAATGCCATAGTTTTTAAGTCATGAAGCCATTCATCCCCTGGCTTTCCTCCTGGAGCTGTTTCTTCAAACCAGTTGTATTTACACCAGAGGTAGATATCTAAGCTTTTCATTTGCGAAAAATGATTCACTTCTTTTAATTCTTCTGAGCTCAATGGCCGGATTTGCCTATATCCTTCTATAAACCATTCAAACAGTGGTTGCCAGAGAGGCCATGGTTTATTGCATAAGTCCAAAAAAGGTTTGGCAATATCGGCAAGATACCAATGATATACTGGCTCATCAAAATCAATCAGATGAACGCTCTCACCATCATAAAGCACATTTCCAGGACGATGGTCCCCATGGGTTAGGCCAAAATTAGATGAGTCGATTGAAAAAGTTTTGAAGCGTGTCGTAATCGTTTCATATAAATCCTGAATCAAGGACTCTTCTTGACGCGCATAATCCAAAGTCTCACGCCACAAATCTTCCCAAGTTAAAAAGTGATGTTTCTCTGCAACATAACTTTGCGAGGCTTGATGCAATAGCCCTAGAGCCCTTCCCCATGTTAGATAAGCTTTTTTATCTGAATAATCAAAATGCATGATTTGCCCTGGTACCTCCCGGCAAACATGAACAAAAAATTCCAAATCCTCTTGGTGCACAGTTTCAACATCATTTCCTTCTTGAGATACCACCGGTTCACAAATAGGCGTACCACACAAAAATAAATACTTCTGAAAATCAATGGCACTCAAAAGTTCGCGAGCTTTTCGTATTTTTTCATGCGTCATGCGTAGGTAAAATCCTTGTCCATTAGATTCAAATCGATAAACACAGTTAATTTGATTATTGATAAGCTTAAGATGGGTAGGGTTTTTTACCCATTTTTGCGCCGCATGGTTCGCTGTTGTATCCGTAATTTTTTTTAACGTGATCTCCCAAATCATGCTTGAATACCTTTGTTGTTTAGATAATCAGCCCTGGATAATCGATAAAGCACATGTCGTCTCAAGGGACTATTAGGCTCCAATTTGGGATGGTCAAAATCATCCTTGGTATTGTGATGTAAACCAATTTTTTCCATAACACGTCTTGAAGCTAGATTATTCACTGTTGTAAATGAAACTACTTCGGGAATATTTAAAGAGGTAAAGGCATAATGCAAAACTGCTTTTGCTCCTTCCGTAGCATAACCCTGATTCCAATGTGTTGAGGAAAGTCTCCAGCCGATTTCAACAGAGGGAGTAAAGTCCGCTTCAAAAGAAGGGGTCATTAACCCTAAAAATCCTATCATTTCCCCTGTACTTTTCAGTTCAACAGCATACAAAGAAAATCCCTTCTCTTTATAATGTGCAATAATCCGCTCAATGCCTGCTTTTGTAGCACTCTTACTCCCTATTCCTGGTAAAAATTGGCATACTTTTTTGTCTTGATCAATAAGTGCCATAGGATCAAGATCAGCTTCCTGCCATGTTCGTAAAATCAGACGGGGAGTTTCAAGAATATTCATGGGACCCTCTATAAGTAAGCATGTTTATCATGAGTAGGTAATTGGGATCTTCACTGTATTGCGTGGGAACAAAACCAGCCTTTTGATAGCACGCTATGGCTTGTTCGTTTCCAATTTGAGGATCAACGACAACGGCTTTAAATCTGTAGAGTTGTTTTGCAATAAAATGCCTTATAATTTGTCTACCCAACCCTACTCCACGACACGATGGCTCTGCAATAAAAAGGTCGATACCAGCCAATTGTTCAGGTGTAGCCTTGTCAAACAAGGAAGCATTATGTCCTGAAATTCCTTCGGGTAAATGGTCGGCAAGACAGTAATATTGAATAAAACCAATTGGTTTTTGATCCAAATAAATAATAAAACTCGGGACTGGATCCATGCCTTCAATGCGGGGTAAGTACTTTGCCCTAATATCTTCCAAAGAAAACTGTTGATTTCGTGCATACCCTTGTTTCACTGTAGGCTCTGCAAACCATTGGGTCATTAAGTTCAAATCTTTTTGACTCAATGGTTTAAATTCCAGATTCTGATTTTTACTCCCATAAACTAAGGAAGTCCAATCCAAAATACAACGCGCTGACTCCTCTGCTGAAAGGAGGCTCACATCTAGAGTCATTTCATACGGCTCTTTGCTAAAATAAACGTCTTCTTCAAACAATCTTTTTGTAATAAGCGCCTCATCTTGTGTTTTAAAATAGCCTTTTCTATCTGAGTCTTTTAAGCGTTTAACAAGCTCTGCACCATTACAAATCAGTCGGATAGGAACAAACACAGCTCCCCGTTTTTGAGCAACGGTTTGTACTTGATTAAAAAATTCCTGATGCCAAGAATTATTCGCTAAGAGCTCATAGGTAATAACAAAGCTCGCTTCTTTAGAGCAAACCGCAGTCATCGTATCAAAAATCACATCACGAGCTTTGTTAAGCGCTGCCCATCCTTTATCATCAAGAGACCAAAATACTTGAGCATCGTTACCTAAAAGTTTTAGAACCGGATCGATCCAAGCATGGTGATGCGCTAATCGAAACTGAGGGGCCAGCGTTGTAATTGCCTCGCCTATGGTTTTTTTACCGGTACCTGCAATACCCATCAAGAGTATTATCATATTCGTCGGCATCATTTATTAAAATCCTGTCACAATACTTTACTCTTCTTTATGTTTAAGCACACGCATCAAGTGCGCCACATCATATGGGCTACGGAGTTCAATGAATTTCACTTTTGGATATTGGTTCTTTAAGACATTTAATAAAGGGTTAATCCGTTGTTCATAGTTCCACATATAACTTAATAGCGACCATCGGACCGTTTCATTGCAACCAGCGGCTCTATCATCAATTTCTGAAGCCTTATAAAACAAGCGCTTAAATACCCGCCAATAACATAGCCACTTGGGTAAATTAAAGTACAAGCACATATCGGCTTCGCGATAACGTATCTCAAATGATTTGCTGGAATTACCATCAATAATCCAGCAAGGCTTAGCAGCTAATTCTTTTTGGAGTGACAAAAAATTCTCATATTCTCGTGGCACCCAATCGGCAATAAAAAAATATTTATCTAAATGGAACAATGGAATATTTAGACTCTTTTGCAACATAACAGAAAAAGTGGACTTGCCACTTCCTGGTCTACCAATAATCATGATACGTTGTAACTTTATCATTTCATTCAGAGTTTAATTTACAGTTTTCTTTTCTTATAGATGCAAATGATTGTTGTATTCATCCGCTACACTATCTAAAACGTTAAGTAGTCTGTTCTTCACTTAACTGTTTAAGTACAGTTTTTATCGTGGCATGAGAAAAACCTCGACCACTTAAGAAACGAGCCAATTTTGTATTTATTGCCTCATCTGTCTCATTCTTAAATCCACGCATTTTTTTCCGAGCTTCATCCAGGGCGCGAACATCTTCCAGTTCAATATGTTCTAAGACTTGCTCAATCACTTCTTCTTTAACGCCCTTCTGTTTTAATATTTCTTGAATAAAACGGTTTCCTTTATGGATATAACGGGCACTTAATGATTCAGCCAAACGATTATCATTAATTAAATGTAATTCCCGAAGGCGAGCTAGGGTTGCATGAATCTGAGCATCTAACTCGGGCACATGCGAAAAATCCCTCTCCAATTGCCTTATGAGTTCTATTTCACTGCAATAATGATTCGAAAGATATTTTATTGCTGCATCGATGAGTGTATTCATACTAAAGTTCTACTATAAACCACAATTTTATTTTTGCTTTTGCCAAGACAGCCTGATTTATTTAGAATACCATTATAACAGGAAAATATTGAGTCTTTTATGCCAAAAGAAGGAAAGGCCAGAGTCTTAAGTGAAGCGGAGTTTAAGCGACTGCTTATTGTTGCCAAAGATGGGCAATTCGCTATAAGAAATAGCGCCCTTGTGTATTGTTCTTTTGGTCTTGGATTGCGAGTGAAAGAAATCGCCTCTCTCACTATTGCAGATGTAGCCGATTACAACTATCAATTACTTGAAGAGATTTGTTTGAAGCGCTCAATGACCAAAGGTGAAAAGCAACGTTACGCTTATCTTGCCAATGAAAAAATCCGCAAAGCACTCCAAGCACATCTCGATACCCTAAAACATGTTGCACGAGACAAACCCTTATTTCAGACCCAACGTAAAAGTCGCTTTACACCCAATAGTTTGCAAAAATGGTTCAAGTCACTTTATGATAAAGCAGGAATCATTGGGGCAAGCTCCCATTCTGGTCGACGTACTTTCATTACCCGATTAATTGAACAAGGCGCGGATATTAAAGCAGTCTCACGTCTTGCAGGTCATGCTAACATTGTGACTACCGCAATTTATGTTGAAGACAATCCTGATCGCCTAAAACGCATTGCTAATTTGGCTATTTTCTAAATGACGCTCTGGTTTATTACTTTACCCTGGTTACACTATTTGGATTTTACCTACAAAGAAGTCTACCATGAGGCACGCTTTGAGAAAGACAAACGCTATTATGTGCTTCGTCTAGAGAAAGATTTACTGGATGATTGGACAATCACCGCCATTAATGGAAGAATAAAATCTAAGTTGGGACAAAGAAGAACATTAGCTTTTTCAACGTACACAAATGCGTTTGCTCAATTCTTAAGCATGATAAAAATCCGTTATCAGCATAATTATCGACTTAAAACTTTGTATAGTGAAAATATTTTTTCCCTTCACAATATGCTGTTTCTTTTAATATCACAAAAATATACTAATAAAACCAATACCAAAAGGAAGAAAAAACCAAGGTCCGAATTGAGTCAAAATAATTGCTCCACGACTGTTCACAACAACTTATCTCATACAACAGCATTCCAACTTGACTTACTTTTTAATTTCTAAAAGAAAAGTGGTTATTAAATAATCAGATCGATTTAAGCACGCTTTAATAGTGATTAGAAAGAAGATGATCTTTTGCCACACTTTACCATTCGACGTAGTCCAATCGTCTCTTGAAAGTAAAATTTGGAGGTCGTTTTTTTCCGGTATACCAGTAAAATTATAACTACAGGCTCAAGGCAAACAACTTCCAATTTTTCCACATAGTTATCCACTAATTTTGTGAATAAAAAATAGCCCTACCCTTCCACCTTAAGATGGGCCATTAACCAATCTGCTTCCTCTAAAGAGTCAAAACTTATCACCACCCTACCTTTTCCTCCATCATTAAAATGCATGTTAACTTTTGATGAAAGTTTTTTCGACAATTGTGCCATCCAATCTTTCGTTTTTTGTTCAAATTGATGATTTAGAAAAAACTCCTGTTTATCTTCTGGCCTATTTAAGCGCTGAACCAATTTTTCAGTTTCCCTAACAGATAAAGACTTACTAGTAATTATTTTTGCTGTTTCTACTTGTTGTACATTCGACAAACTTAATAAAGCTCTAGCATGTCCCATTTCTAATAATCCCGTTTTTAACATTTCTTTTACTTCATCTGTGAGAGTAAGCAATCTAAGAAGATTAGTAACCGTTGTTCGAGATCTACCTAAAGTTTCAGCAACTTCACCATGCGTCATGTAACACTCTTCTATTAATCGCTGTATAGCTTGCGCTTCTTCCAATGGGTTTAAATCTTCTCTTTGAATATTTTCAATTAAAGATACTGCCATCCCATTTGCTTTATTGTATTTTCTAATGATTGCAGGGATTTTTTCTAATCCAACTATTTTAGCTGCGCGCCAACGCCGTTCACCTGCAATAATTTGATATTCATTCCTATTATGATCTATTTCTTTGACAAGAATAGGCTGTATAATCCCATGCTGCCGAATTGATGAAGCCAATTCTTCTAGTGAAGCATCGCTAAAAAACTTTCTAGCCTGATTTTGATCTGGATAAATTTTTGATAAACACAGATCAATTGCTTCCAAGGACTGGAGCTCATTCTTTAGATTGATTGGTTCAAAGGCCGGAAATTTCATATTAAACCGCCTCCATTTTAATTGGCTTCTCTAAATAATGTTGCTTTAATTTTTCTTGGGCTTCTAGAACAAATTTCTGCATGTTTTTAACATGCTCTTGGTTATCTCCAGCTTTAGTATATCCTGATAGTTTTTCCCAATGATTGAGTTCTGCCTGTAAAGCGAATAATTTCTTTTCCCACTCAGCTTCATCATTAGATGCTTTTTCTTGAGAAACTTCTGGCTTAGGTTCTTCCTTAAATTTATAATCGTGTTTTAAGGCGCTAATAAAATATGGGATAGGATAAAAACCTGTCCGCTCTTTTTTTGCATATTTCTTGGTATAGTTAATCTTCTCTTGAATATACTCTTCTGAGTAGTTATTTATAATATTTTCTAATATTGACTCATTTAATATGCCAAAAGTTGATTTTATTTCTTTATGTATCTGCTCATTTTCACGATCAATACAGCTGACTTCTGATATTATTGTATTTTTTTTGTTCTTAACTAGAACCTCAAATCCAGTAATTTTTCTACCAACTCTTATTGGATCCAAGCTAACAGCAAAATTAGCTCGATCATTAACCTCTTCTAATGAGGGCGAAATGACATTTCTTGTAAGTTCCCGCATACTTGGATATTTATCTTCAGGAACTCCTAAAATTTTTCTAAATGTATCTAATGAAATAATTTTATTTTTTTGTAAGTTAATAAACCGTGTACTATTTTCATAAAGAGCATGACCATATTTCGATTCAAATTCAGATTGCAGATCAACGTCGATTGTACCGTATATAGATGGATTAACTAGTAAATCAAGCATGATTTTATGAAAAGAAAAATTGATGGTATTATCTTGATAGAACGTAGGCGCACCATGTAAAACTCGTAAATTTAAAAACGAGATATCTGTAGGTACCTTATCTTTCAATAAATTCCATTCTATTTTTAATGATGCCAACCCATCAATGGACTCTTTTAGATATTGGGTATTATTACTATTAAACTTGACTGCTTTTAACAGCTTAGAAAAAGGCATATTACATTCGACAGCGACCGAATTTTGATGGTTATTTATGCGACCATCTCCTTTTATTGCTTCATACAAAAGCACATTGACAATTTTCCGTTGCAATACACTCATTAAAGAGTATGCATGAATAATTGTTACATGTTTACGTATTGTTTTTTCAGCGAACATTACCCATTCCGTTTGGCCTTTTTTCTTATTTTTTCCTCATCATTCTACTCAAAATAGCAGCGCGTATTATGGCAGTTTGAGGGCCTCTTATATCAGGATATTCCTTTACAACTTCATTTCTCATATCAGAAAAAAAACATCGTTGCTTAAATGTCATATAAATTTTATCAAATACGAAATTTTCACTATTCCCTTCTGCATTGAGTACCATTTCTTTGTAATCAGGATTTTCCTTTAACATTATGATGGCTTCGTTTACCCAATCAGTTTTCTTTTTTAAATTATATTTTTCAGAATTTAACAGAATTTCTCTGAGTGACTCTTTAATTTCTTTATTAATAGTAAATGTAATAATTTTCTTATCGTCTTCATTATTATTGAGTTTCAGCTTATTCATTTTAATCACACTTCCTGAGCAATTAGAGGAATTATTTTTTTAAAGCACTCCTCAACTGACTTACCATTATTCCATTGGACATTATTGCTTAACATATTCATTTGCTCGACGATGCTCTCGTGTAGAATGTTGCTTGAAACTAAGGCATCAAAGATAATTTTGGCAATATTGGGTTTTACCTTACCTAAACTAACATTTAATTGTTTACGTCCTCTTATTTCTTTTTTTGTAACTAACGAAAATTCAAGTTCTTTTTTTAGCTTTACAATTGCATCAAAGGATAGATTTTCTATGGCTGCCTTTAAGAGAACTTGTTGATGTTCTGCGTTTTCAACTGAAATAATTAATTCAATTAATTTTACATTCTCTATTTTTCCTTCAGCAATCGCCTGCTTTATCTCTGGACTAGCTTGCAAAATCAGAATATATCTTCGAGATTGTGTTATAGACATTCCCGTTAAATCACTTAATACTTTTGATGTTATTTTCTCGCTATCACTTTTTTCTTTATTTTCGTTTAAATACTCTTTAACAATAGCCTCAATACTCGCAACTCTTTCAGCCAGAGATAAGTCTACACGCTCATTATTCTCAATCCACTGTAGAACTCTTAACTTTGAACCAACAGGTCGTTGACTTGCAATTCTTGCTATAATTTCCTTTTTACCGGCAATCGCTGAGGCCAAGGTTCTACGTTCACCAGCGATTAAACGACATTTGTTCCCAAATCTGTATACAAATATGGGGTTAATTAACTGATCATCTAGTATAGTTTTTGCTAATGACTCAAGCGATTTCCAATCATTTTTCTTTTTTGTATATTCAGGATCAGAGGGATCTATTCCATTTATTGCATCATGAAGTGTTAGTGCTAGTTCACGATTGTTTTCCGGATCAAGTTCTATTTTATCTAAGGACAATACTTCTATTGACAGTTCCCCAGCATAATCATTGGCAATTGCCAGTGTTCTTGATATGGCATCCTTTGTCTCTCCAGTTTTAACTGAATTCAGTTTGAATTTACTAACCATAGGAAGCCTCCTTTTCTTCTATTTTGTTGTATACATTATGAAATACCCTGTCATATACATAAGAGCACCATTTCTCACTTTCAATTCTAGCGAGATGTGTTTGTGGTAAGTTAAATACACAATTAGGTTTTGCATCCTCTACTACCAATTCTGAATAAATGGTTCTTTGGGCTATAGGAGGTAATAACCATTCTTCTGATTTTTCTATTGAACGCAAATCATTAAGGAACTTAGTATGTACTGCTGTTTTACGAACTTGGTTAGGTAAAATTCCCGCTATTTTAATAGTATCGTCTTTCACTCTTCTAAGTTGCTCTTGTGAAATTGCTTGGATCATGCCTATGGTTCCATTAATACCATATTGTTCAAGTTCAGTTGGCAATAGTCCATGAGTTGCTGCTCGCAACCCTGCCATTGTTAGTGGGCCAAACTGTGGATTCGTATCAATAATAACAAATTGGTAATCACTGTGGGTTGATAGCATTTCGGTAAATTCTTTAAGACGATTTATAACCTTTTCTTTTACATCAACTTTTAGAACACGTTGTGCATCTTCCAATAATGAAGCAAAAGAAGGAAAACAATGTAAATTGTCAACCCATGTTGGATATGGATAAATAGATTTACCTATGAATATATCTGCAATACTACTAACTCCATCCCAATGAGGATCATCTTCTGGTAAGTTGTTTGGATCCCACTCTGGATGTGCTTTAGGCATGTAACCAGTTGGGTGAGCTGGATCTCTTGTAGTCGGAATTAAGCTAGATGAAGAGTTGCCTTGTGGGTCTAAATCGATAAAGGCCCCTTTCATGTTTTTACATTTAGCTAGATATTGTGCAAGAGTGAGAGCAATAGTTGATTTGCCAATCCCTCCTTTGTTTCCGGCTGTTGTAATTACTTTCATCCATCCCCCTTTGCAATAAGGTGCTTTGTACTATTTTTTTAGACTAACTTTATTGAAACAAATTTGCAAGCGGTAATTTGTACTATTCATCTTAATTCTAAAAAAAGGAAAATATATATCTTTTTTCTTCTATTCATAAGTTCATCAAATAAAAACATCATAACCATATGATTTTAAATGATTTATATAAGAGCTATTGTGTATTTATTTGGGATTGATAGTGTAGGTTTATGAGTTTTTGTGTGTAGTAATATGGGGATTAATGGGACTTAAAATTTCATGTGTGGCTTTATGGGAGGTCATGGTGTAGGTATATGGTAATGGTGTAGCTTTATGGGGTGTTTTTAGCTTTTATCCACATTTTCTAATGTCGGAAACTTCTGACAGATACTGGATTTTTACTCTAGTACCTTTAAAATTTTGATTAGTATCTCGCATTGTGAATTTTTGTAAAATAATTATTCCAGCGTTTTGTGCGCGTTTATACTAACCGCCCAACTATCAAATAGATGTGTTTATCTTGAAGACAGAGTAATATTGCAAAAGTTACATTAAATTATACTTTTTGCATTTTTACGAGTAAGTTATTGACTTATTTTGATAATATCCTAAATTCGAGAATGGATATAAGATAATGTTATTTTCATGTTTTAGATATCATTTTTAATTGTAATAAATTACTTTCTATAAATAGAGCATCTCATTATCTGATGAATGACGGCTCCTTTAGTAAGCTAAATGTCAAAAATAAAAGAACTGTTTTCCCATCTGCGCCAGTGTATATGATTAATTCATATTTAGAATATTGATTGTTAAGCAATATATGTTGGTAATATTAGTCTTCGTATAGAGTTATCTGTTTTATCTATCTTTACCCATGGCGAAGAATATATTGTTTGGCTGAGATTTGTGTTTTTGATTAAGTGGACAAATCTTTTTTATAGCTATGCGCTTATTATCAAGATAAATGGTTGTGTCGTTTGTTATTTTTCAATAACCTATTTAACAATAGTCCTATATCTCTCAGGGCATTATATTAAATCTTTTATTTTGATGGAATAGATGGATTTCTCTACTAAATTTATTCTCCTAATTTAATCAGGCTTTTTAATGTTGAAGCAATGGCTATTACATTAATCCTAGAAAAAGCAGTTCAATCGTAACGTGAGGCTTTAGTGTGCTAAATTTTAAAGGGTTTGTGATGCTCTTAATTGTCTTTGATATTTTTTTGTTTTGGGCCGTTTGAATTTTATTAAATTTAATCCTGGATCTGTTTTAATGGCACTTTAAATTTCACGGGACCACTGTTATGGATTATCGATTTAATAAATTGTCCCCGGGGGATAATATCGTTAACTCATTGATTATAAATAATAAAAATATAATTAATTCTTTAATTAACGGTTGTGGAATGGTGTAGATTTATGAGAAAGAAAATTCTAGAGTAAATTGAAGAAGATTAACAAGAAAGGATTCTAACTTAATCGGAAAAACATAAATCTCAATAACTTAAGTGATTAAATATAAAATTTGGGAGGAAAAAACTTGAAGAATCATTTATTATACAGGGCGACATCCATGTTAATTATTTTTTCTTAACAGCAATACATTATAATTAAAGGTCTGAAATATTGGCAACTTATCATGGGTGATGCAATTGTGGCTGTAACGTAGAGGAATTACTATATGACTATTATTGATGCAAGACCTACCTGTTTTTATCATCCGATAAAAGTCATTTTTTTAGATGATAACAGAGCATTTTTGGATGCGTTAGATTTAGAATTTGGCCAAAAGTTTAATATACTAACACTTACAAGCTCAGATATGGCTTTTCATCTTATTGATAACGATTGTCAAGATATCACCCAATCAATTTTCAAATTAATGAATGATGTGAATTTAGATACTACTAATGATCGAGTTATTGGCTTTGATGTTAGTAACATGTTAAATCAGCTTTATCATAAAGCAAGGTTTGAGAATGCACCATTGTTAGTTGTGGACTATCAAATGCCCGGTATTAACGGAATTGAATTTTGCAAAAAAATTAAAGAGAAAAAAATCTTTAAAATTATGCTAACGGCTGAAGCAGATAAAGATACTGCGATAAAAGCTTTCAATCACGGTTTAATTGATAAATTTATACTCAAGACAAGTGAAAATCTATATCCAGAAATTACATTAGCTGTGGATGACCTAACTCAGCGCTATTTCAGAGAGTTAACAAAAAATATAGTTAATGCGTATGAAAACTCCATTAATAATTTATTTGATAATGAATTATATCAAAAATTATTTGCTAGTGTTCTAATACAAGCACAGGCTGTTGAGTATTATCTAGTTGATAACTCAGGTAGTTTTTTATTTCTTGACAAAGACGCCAAACCTACATGGCTTATCCTTAGACACGTAAAAGAGCTGTCAGATCAATTAGATTTAATGCGGGGATATGAGCTACCCGAACAGACCATGGCCGCTGTTACAAAAAAAGAGAAAATATTATTCTTGTTATCAGAAAAAGAATATAAAAAACCAATAGCTGAGTGGATTAACTATTTATTTGATGCGCAAAAGCTAGATAACAATTACTACTACAGTATTACCAAAGATCATTTAACTGATTCTATAGATTGGGGAAGGGTGGTTTCATATTCCTCATATCTAGCAGAGAGATAATTTGTCACAATTATTCATTAAAAAGAGATAAAAAATAATTTTCAATCTTTGAAGTTTGCTCACGTATAGCGCTCATAGAATATAAAAATTTTTCCATCTGCTTTTGGTTAATATCGACGGTATCCATTGACTGTGAAATTGTATTCATGAAACTCGAAGCAGATTTTGTCATGCTGTTGATGATAACAATTGAGTTTAAAAAATCGTGTTTTAATTTATCTTTATCCGTAGAGTTCATGTTGAATTCCCGTGTGCAAATTGAAAAGGTGGCTCTTTACCAACAATTGTTTTAATCCATGGCACTTGGCGAAATCGATCTCGCGAATGGCCAGTGGCAAGATGAACGTCAATAAACCCCTTATCAAAAAGGAGTTTTGCGCAATCCTCGCCTCTAACATTGTTTCCTAGATCTGAGTCAATATAAATAAGAGTATTCTTACAATAATTATTTATTTCATTTACGAACTCATCAAATGACGAATAGGTTGAAATACTTTGTCCAGCCTCTTCAGCCGCAAAGATCCAAGTCATTCGCATCATTTCATCATCATCAATAAAAACCACCGTATTTATAAGTTCTTTCTCTGGAGTCTCAATAATTTTAATATAAGGTACATAAGATTTTGGTATGATTTTAACGCCAATATTTTCACATCGATTTCGTATAGCAATATCTTCAAAGCAACTGGTAACTAAAATAGCTTTACCATTTAAATTAAGCTCTTCAATCACATCTAAACCATTTTTAATATCAGCGAGCAACTCATAATCCACTAAATATAATATTGGAGTTTTTGGATCAACTTTATACTGAACTAAGTCGATCGCGTTATAAAAATGAAACATTTTAACGTGTGAAATATTTGAAAACCGTTCATTCCATGCGTCATGGATGGATATATCGTCATCTAATACGACAATATTAGTACCATACCTAATATTCATTGAGTCACAGAACCAACTAGGGGGGTTAGACCTAATTAGAGTGATATGAATTTTTGTCCCAACTTTTTCTTCAGAGTGAATATGCATTGAACCATTGATCTGCTCTAAATATTGTTTAGCATAAGATAAACCAAAACCAGCACCAGTTTTCTTATTAAAGCTAAATCCTTGCTCTGTAACCTTTGGCAAGATATCGGGAGGAATGCCGCAGCCATTATCTTCAATAATAATTTCGACATGCGTAGTATTGCATGTTAGAGAGATAATAATAGAGCCATTAGAATTAACTGCCTCAATACCATTATTAATGAGATTAGATAGAACGCGCTTAAAAGAATCAGGGTGTATCTTAGAAAAACAATTATATGAGTGGTCGGACCCAAGTAAGTTGATTTGGATTTTGGTTGCGTAATATTCATATCTTTTTTCTGCAACGATATTATCTAAAACTACAAATATTAATTCTGGAGAATTATTCATATATATTTCACTACTTTTACAGTCAAGCAAATTATTTTTAGATTGTAAGAGTAGGTTATTAGCAATATCATTGATTCTTTTAGCTGCATTTCTGATCATAATGCGTTTATTTTCAGGAATCGATGTTACATCTGATAGTGCGGTGTTTATTGCCGCTAATGGTGATCGGATATCGTGAGCAACAAGCTCAGCAATATTTTTTCTTACCTCGTAATAGGCTTTTTCTTTCTGTAAATTGATTATTTCTCGATGTTCATCAATAAATTTATTAGCAATTTGTCTATATTCATTAATTTCAACTTTTGCAAAATCAACAGCATTATTACTTTGATGTGATGAAATAAAATCAAGCAAGTATTCGGTATTGTTTGCTATTTTTTTTCTCATAGAAAGGAATAGAAATAAGAAATTAAAAAGAAATATTCCAAGTACGATCAATAAAATTAACAAAAGCCCATAGGACACTGGCAAAGTATAGATAGAATTATATTGCTTACTTGCAACCACCGAGCCCAATATCTTTTCATCATTTTTAATTAATGTTATACCGGAAATTTGCCCATTATCTTTTTTGCATAGAAGGTAATTATTTTTGCTGTTTTCTTCGCAAGTACCTACATCTTCAATTTTATTTTTTAAAGGAACAAATTTTATTGAGTCTAGTTTGCGTTCATTACCTAAATTGTATAGGACTAAATCAAGAGCATCCTTATTATTAAGAAGCTGATATCTACCAATTTCATCAGTGGTAAATGAGTCATTAATAATTAAATTTCTGGAAAAGACACTCATCTGATTATGAAAATAATCTTTTGCAAGCATGAGTATAAATCCAAAAATAATAAATTGGATTAGAGCAGAATATGCCATTTTCTTGATAAAAATTGCTTTGATTGAAGAGCTTTTATTTTTCATAAGCATATCCATTGCTATTAACTGATAAAATAACGTAATTGGTCGATCGATAAAATTGACCATTATTTAAATAAGCCCCGGTAATGCCAATATAATCAGTACTTAATATGCTGTTTGTATTGACGATACCGGTTCTATTCAATGCTTTCAAAATAATCTTCATCGAATCATAAGTGTATGCTGCCAATACAGTGGGTTTTTCATGGAATTTTTGAATATAAATATTTTCAAATTTAGTTAAAGCATCATAGGGCTGTATAAAATCTAAATTGCGGATAAAATGAGAGTGAATTACTTTATCATTTAGTCGCATAAAAAATGTTTGACTAACTGAAGAACCAAAGTTTTCTGTGCCAATAAAAACAGTGCTATGGTTATTCATAATATTGGCAATTTTTGCTGATGCTATTGCACCTGACAATAAAAAAACATATTGATATTTTCGTTCATTCAAAAAAATGCTCAATTTTCCCTCTATATCGCTGTCATTTTCTAGAAAATCAAATGTAGAATATTGTACGTGTTCCTTTTTTAGAATGCTGGAATACACTTCCTTATACTTTAGCATCTCATCACGGTTAATTTCCGTTATAAGCAACACGTTGTTTATATTTTTATAGCGCTCATGTAAGTAGCTCATCATTTTTTCAGCTTGGTAATTATAGCTTGGCATAAAGATAAAAATATTCTTAGGTAATTGATCAGAGTTGGTGGTGCTAGCGTAGGAAGTAAAAATAGGAATGGTGTCATTTTTCTGTTCTTTTACAGCTAATAACAAGTCTGATAGATATTCAAACCCAATAATTGCAGAGCAAGAGTCATTTACCATTTGATTATAAATATGCATTGGCTCCAATGGTCTGTTATTATAAAAATAACTCTTAATCACAACTTTGTTAGAGAGATCATTTTCTTCTTTGGCAAGATATGCTGCATTTAAAAAAGACTGACCATATGATTTTAAATTTTCTACAATCCTACCGGTCAAACATATTTTAATTTTAGATTGTGCGTGAACAACAGGGGATATTAGTATAGAAAACAATAAGATGATTGCCTTAGAGCTATTTAATAAATTCATTTAAAAGCTCACTAAAACGATCATTCTCTTCTAGATGTGGGTAGTGAGACGATTTATTGAAAGTTATAATTTCATGAATGTTCGACAATGCTATTTGGTGTCCGTTCATGACAAAATCGTGAAAACCATTTATCCATAATTTACGTATTTTAAGCTCATTAATATTAACAGAAAAATTGGCTTCTTTTGAATAAAGATCTTTTCTTACACTGATAAACGTGTTCATATCCAATGGTAGATTGATCTTTTTCTGTGCATTTTGAACCAAATTATAATATTCTAAATTGGCCCAATATAAATAAGGTCTGTCTTTATTTTCTTGGAAAACTGGAGTTAATTGTTCTGATAGTTCCCAGATTTTATTAAGGTCAAGATTATTAATTTCATTTAATATTTTGTTATATAACTCTAAATTACTTTTTTTCAGATAGGATAGGTCTAGCATTAAATTATTCAAACGAGGTGTTAGTATTGATTGAGCGGTAGAAACAAAAACACCAGGGATGGTCGACTCATAATTTTTGTAGTAATCAAAAAGAAGTTTTGCACCATAACTATGTCCAATCAAAGCATGGATGTTAAGATTAAAATGGTCATCAAGGTATAGAATTATTTTTTGCAAATCATTTATATTATCTTGCTGTAATACTAACTTTTTAATTTTATTAGATTTACCGCAATTTCGTTGATCATACAGAATAATATTGCACTGGAGAGAATTAAATAAATTATGATGATCAATAAGATACTCTATGGTTCCACAATTGAGACCAGGGCCACCATGAATGAAAAGAGCATAAGGTAGACTCGAGCTTTTAGTAAATCTGATTATATAAAATTCTTGATGTGGCAAAATATCTTTTTTGTAAGCTTTCATTAGTAATTATTTTCTCGAAATATTCTGCGGATCCATACAATTGGGGCTGCAAATTTAATGGCGGTATTTTTTATTTCTTTTTTCACTAATGTAGTTTTTTCATTTAAACAAACTAAGTCATAGCGAGCTGGTTCTTGTCCATGCCTTAAGATCCTGACAAATACTTCATCATTGTCCGCAATAATAATACAATCTTTGCCAATGGCACTCTCAATGTTGTTGACTATTATACCGCCAACATAATTCCCAGGGTATAAGAGAGGGATCATGCCATCATCTTTTATAACGGTGTCAATAGAGTGTTGTAGTTCTCTGAATAGTAGTAATTCTTTAGCTATGTGGCTTTCGTCACCCTCTTGGATATCTAAATCTTTTGTGATTTTTGTGGCATTTTTACCAATGCCATGCATTAACCATGATTCTGTGCAATAAATATTTAACTCTTTAGCTCGTTTAACGATTTTTACAGCCCCCTGCTGGGATAAACCTCCTCCCCATGCTAATTCCCATCCTTTTAATGATTGAGCAGTAAAATTAGAATCGCGACAAAAATCTTCTCGTGTAAAAGACAGGAGATGCTCGCGTATGAATCTTATTCTCTTGCCCCGAGACTCGGGGGATGAAACATTGTCTATTACAGGATTGCTCATATTTAAATAATTCAGTCAGGTGCATGTTTATTCTATGATATACCAAAATGGTTAATAAATCTTCGTAAGAATTTACCAAAAAAATAGTATAAAAAACATCAAAATACAATGCGTTATAGCATATTAGGTATGACAAATCATTATAAATTTACCTTAATGGTAAAAAAATTATTGTAATTTTTACCATTGGCTGATAGTCTTATCTAATAAATTAGATAAATAAAAGGATTTGTTGATGAAGTTTGATGTTGAGTTATACATTAATGCTAGGAAACAAATAGAAAAAAAGTTTCAATTATTACCCTATGGTCCTAGATTAATTATTTATGAACTATTAAATCTTGCAAATCCTCTTACGGGAATTGTATCTGACATTAGTTATCGTGATCTATCAAGATCCTTAGAGATTAAAACCGCTCCAGGTCGAATCAACAGTGGTGTTCCATCTAAGCAAACCATCAGAAATTTCATAAAGTCTATAGAACATGAGTGTAGCGAATACTTTCAAGTTATAACTGAAGGGCAAAATTTAAAATTTATATTCCCAGAGGTCCCTAAGATCTATAATCAATTGATTATAAAGAAAGAAGTTAACACAGATCTTAATTCACCTAAATCCCTTATAGATTCTGATAGAGAAGGAGATTCAGAGGGAAAATCTAACATAGAAGTTAACAGAGAAGCTAACACACTAAAGAGCTCTGCAAAGAATATTAATATATTTAATATAACTAACTCAAACAAACAAACTGAAATTGCGAGCAATGATTTTTGTTGCAGCAAAAAACCAATTTGCGATGACTTTTACCCAAACACAAAAACCATCGAAATGGCATTTTCCATGGGACTAACCAAAGTAACTGACAAAGAAGAAATTCAGGCGTTTATCAAGCACAACAAAAAACAAAACACTCTATGGGCTGACTTTAATCCAGTATTCATTAACTGGCTTGAGCGAGATGCCCAATACATGCAAAAACAACTACAAAAGGCACAAGGACAATTAAGGAGTCATCACAATGAGCGTGGTACAAATCAAAGCACTCTTAACCAAACAGCACTTGAGCGAGTCAGCGAACATCATGGCATTTCAATCGACTCACTCTGGGACACCTCAGGCAATGAACTCAACTCCGGTTCATTTATCGAAGGAACACTTGTCCAGCCTCTGGATGAAGCTGACTGCAATATACGGGCAACTTTTTATCAGTAAGCATGGAGTGAATGATACAGGAGTTTGGTTTGCTGCACTTAAAGATTTAACTCCAAAAGCATTAGACAGTGGTGTGGAGCGATTAATGACATTGAGTAAAGGCGACAAGTTTTGTGAATTTCCACCCAATTGCCTGCAGTTTCGAGCTTTGTGTCTTGGCTTTTATAGTGATTTGCGCCTGCCTTCTGCTGCCGAGGCGCATAGGGAGGTTTTAAACAGCGCTTATTCAACGAACCCAAACTGGAGTCATGCAGTGGTTAAATTTACTGCCAAAAGACTGGGGCTTAAATTTCTGGAAATTGATAATGAAGGCCATTCTTTTGCAGTATTTAAAGAGGCATATGAACGGGTATGTCATTTAATGAGACAAGGACACCAGATCCCGGAAATTAAAGAGAAGGTGCTGTGCACTTTGCCTCAATCAAAAGACATTGCAACAACACACCTTGCGAAAATTCGCCAGTTATTGGGAGTTGCATGATGAAACAAATTCCATGTTTAAAACTGTTTACAAAGGAAGAGCTGTACTGTCTTTTAAACGCCTGCTCTGAGTCATTAGCTCTGGCCTATCAGGAAATCCCTGAATGCGATTTCTGGCACATTGCAATGGAGGCACGATTGGCATGCGAAGCGCTTCGATTCGAGATTGATTCACAAAAAAAAGAATATTCAATTCACTAACCAATAAAAGGAACACAGCATGTTAATACTTACACGTAGAATAGGCGAAACCGTACTAATCAATGATGACATTTATATCACCGTGCTCGGTGTTAAGGGTAATCAAGTCCGCTTAGGGTTCGATGCACCACAAGATGTAATTATTCATCGTCAGGAAATACATCAAAAAATTAAAAAAGAACAATCTCTGTTTTTAAATAAGCCTGGTCAGTGGAAGGAAGCACGGGGCGTACAGACTCATTAACCATTCAAATCACCATACTAACGAGTTAAGGGAATAATATGAAACCATGCATTAACCAGATACAAAAGGCAATTACCACTTTAGCTTTAACTGGATCTTTTGCCCTGTTGGTGAGCTGTGCTGCAACATCAACAGTGATCGAACATCGTAACTTAGAAACAGATACAAAACTCAGCCAAACGATTTTTCTTGATCCTGTGGCTCAAAGTCAAAAAACGATTTACATCACAATTAAGAATACTTCTCAAGAGTCATTATCCATTGATAAGTCACTAAAGCAGGCATTAGAAGAACATGGCTATAAAGTGGTTGGAAATCCATCCAAAGCCCATTACCTGCTGCAGGCCAATATTCTTAAGGTGGGAAAAATGAGCGCGTCTGCAAGCCAATCCGCGCTAGGTGGCGGGTATGGCAGTGCATTGGCAGGGGCAGCAACAGGAACTGCACTGGGTGCATTAAGCGGTCATTCAAGCACCATGATTGGTGCAGGTATTGGTGGGGGAATTATTGGTTTGGCTGCAGATTCTCTAGTCAAGGCAGTGAATTACACGATGATTACCGATGTACAAATTTCTGAGCGCGTTGGAAAAGGTACTGTTCATGAGCAGTTTAATTCCAACCTTCAAAATGGCACTGCATCTGGAACCACACAGACATTGAGCAAACACAGTGATTACCAACGCTATAGAACGCGGGTGGTATCCAATGCCGATAAAGTCAATCTGAGTTTTGCAGAAGCACGACCCGCATTGGAACAAGGTCTGGTAAAAACATTAGCGGGCATTTTTTGATGCAGCCTGATTAGAGCTTCATGAAAAAAGTGCATAGGATTTAAAAAACAATAATGAGTTAAAGAGGGAATAGTAATGAGAATCAATGTAATAGCAGGACTTATCATCACCGCACTGGGTTCACCCTGTGCTGTTGCAACCAGTTCGAATCACTACGATTTAGAAAGACCAATTTTTGATACGTCTTATCAACTCAACCAGATTGCCAAAGAAAACAATTCCGATTTATGTTCTGGAGATGTCGCAATTGCTGCAGCCTACCTGGAATCAGCAGGAGCCCAATTGCAGCATCATAAAAAAGACAGTGCAGTTGTTTCTATGGCTTATGGATACAATGAATTAAAAGCAATCAGCAATGTAAGAAGCTACTGTACACATTTATCACCGAAGGTAAAACCCTATCTTGCACGAGTTATTGTGATGAAAAGTGAACTTGAGAACATCAACATACCAGAAACAGACCAAACATCGGACTAATTTTAAAAGCTTAAGTTCATAACAAAAATAAAAGGAGCGCTCAATGAACCCAATTAAAACACTCATGCTGTCGATGACCCTCATCGTTGTGAGTGGAGTTATTCATGCAGAGCCCACAACACTGCCTGAAAACAATTTTAAGATTAATCAGAATCTGACTGCCGTTTCAACTGAAAATGATGAACAGGATGTCGAATATTTTAAACACATTCTTTCCAGTGGAGCGCTTTTTACGCTTTTGCTAGCAATGGATAAGGAGGTTCCTGACATAGCAAAAGCAGTTGAGTATGTGGCTTTGTTCAAAAAACTGGATTCTGCAAATCACCTACTGACGCAAATTTTAGTTGAACTTAAAAAGAACAACCACCTATTAAGTCAAAGCATGCTTGATAAAGGAGTAACCATGGATGGATAAGCGCTCTTTATAAAACCACAAAAACACGATTCATTAAATAAAAAGAATAAAAAATGAGCACAAATTGGGGCTCAGGGGGATTTTTTTAACCAAAAAAGGAGAATGTGATGAACTATAGAACAGCAATGAACGATTTGAGCATTAAAGGATATCTGTATGCCAGGCAGCTGCTCCCTTTTTTAATGATTGGTTTGGCACTGTTGTGTTTGATGCCAGACTCCTGTTTTGCTGCTGAGAATCGGCTTTCTGGATTAAAAGAGGAAGTAAAGGCAACCTTTGGAGCGGATTCAGATCTCCCTTATTTTCTTTTGTTAGCAGAAGGGCTTGCAGGGGCTTATGCCTACATCAAAACCAAAAATATCGCAGTCCTTGCGGGTGTTCCTGTATTGATGGTGTTTACTCACTGGGCATTGAAATAATGGCTCGCAACTACCAAACCTTTATGCTCTCTGATGAGCCTAAAATTGCGGGTATTCCTGTTACCACAGGCCTGCCCATTTTTTTACTCACGGGAATTGGGCTTTTAACAGGACTTGCCTATCAGCTTTTTATGATAGGCGCAGCCCTAAGCGTTGCGATGCATATCAAGTATGGAGGACTGCCTCTGCGGAGTCTGTTTGCCATCGTATACTGGTCGCTGCCTCACAGGTTAACGTCCCTTGTATTTCGAGCTTTTCCCGATTCTGCCAACCGAATTTATATCAGGTGATTTAATGGATACTTCATTTCGTGATAATGCGATTGCAAAAAACAGACTGTTATTCAAGCTGACACTGATTTGGGCGCTATCGAGTACGTTTGCAATTATTGTCCTTTGCGCCTTAAATTTTTATACCTTACTGCATAAGCAGGTTCACTGGCTTCCAGTGTGTACTGGTCTAGAGTTTAGCATTGGTGATAAAGGCTATTCACCCGAATACCTGAAAGAAATGACGCAGAAAGCTGCTGACTTACGCCTGACCTACAATCCTGAGACCATTGATGCACGCTACACCATGCTGTCTCATCTGATTCCAGCGAAATACCAGGAATCGTTTTCCAAACTATTGGATGCCGAGCGAAAAACAGTACATGAAAAAAATGTAAGCTCAGTTTTTTATGTTGAAAAAGTATCCGTGGATGTCTCTAAAAATCAAGGTCAAATCGAAGGGCAATTGTATCGCACAAGCCATGGGCTTCAATTAAAGCCACAACACAAAATGTATCGAGTGCAGTTTTCACATCAATCAGGCCTTTTAAATCTTGTGTCCATTCAGGAGATACACCATGACTAACTCAATTTATGATCAAGTTAAAAAAAACATTCTTCTTATAAGTTGTTTGTGCTCAGGAATTGTTTGTGCAAGCACAGCTCCTTCGGTCATCGCTTTTGAAGAAGGAGAGCAGTTTAATCTGACCTTATCGAGTATTAACTTTAATCGTGTGTTTGTTGAAGGGGAATCGATCACTAAATTAAGTTACCCAGAGCATGCTATTACAGTAGATAAAAGTGAGATGGATAACCCTGAAAGCACGGATTCTTCGGTGTATATAAAGCCCAATTTTCAAGTTCCCATTACCCTGTTCCTAACTACAGATAAAGGACATCACGTATCACTTACCCTGACACCTGATGAATCGGTTGGAAAAACCTTAAGGCTTGTGCCGCGCGCTCAAACAAAATTGAAATTTGTGAAACTGGATACCCCTGATGCCAGTGAAGTAGATGAGGCAATCGCTGCCATGAAAGCAGGGGAGACCCCCAAAGAATTTAATGAGAAACGAATTACTCCACGTTCTTTTTACATTAAAAAAAACATTAAGGTAACTCTTGAAAAACAATATCAGGGGAAGCGTTTCACCGGCTTTATCTATCGGTTAGAAAATACATCAAATCATGAGCTGGCGCTTACAACCGCCTTATTTGCCCATAAGGACGCAGAATCCCTGTCATTAAGTGATGAGGCGCTCCCACCTAAAAAAATCGCTTATTTATATGGGTTATACAGCAATCAGGGATAAACCAGAAGCTGCTTAAAATGAGTTGGAAGGAGAGTAGGTAATGTTTAAAAAAATAAAACAATGGTTGACGCTAAAACCTCAAAACGCCAATAAACTGGCCAAAAAGGAACAATTGAAGCACGCAGCCATTTTATTACTGGTGGGTGGGGCATCCTATGGATTTTATTGTTACTCATCAGCTGAGAAAAAAAAACCAGTCCACCAGGAAGAAGCTCCGTTCGAGAGTATTTTTGAAAGTACTTTTAATCAGGGCAGTGACGAAGCACTCCTTCTGCAACAGCAGCAACAAATTGATTCTTTAAAAGAGTTAGTGGCAGAACATCATAAAAAACAGCAGGAAGCAGCACCTGTGAAAACAGAAAATTCGGAAACAAAAGCTTTGATCCAGGCCATGAAAGAACAGCTTTCACACCTTGAAGAAGAAAATAAAAAAATGAACGAACAATTACAGGTTGCACTGGTTTCTACCCGTCAGGCAAGCCTGGTCACCGTTAGGCCGCCAACTCGTGAAGAAATGGAAGCACAGCAAAAGAAAAAGCATCAGGCAGAGCGCGAACTGCTCGCAAAATCAGGACTGGAAACAGTGCAATTTAACAACCGGAAGAAAAAAAACAAGGAAGTGCGAACCTCTAAAAATTATGTTTGGGCGGGAACCTTTGTTGAAGGGGTGTTGCTGACTGGGGTTTTAGGTGATGCAGGAATAAACGGCTCAAAAAACATGGGAACTGCTTTAATCCGCCTTACCAGCGGAGGAATCATGCCCAACAATCAGCGTTCTCATCTGGAAGACTGTGTCGCCCTGGTATCCACTTATGGTGATTTATCAGGAAGTTCCGTGGTGATGCATTTAGAAACACTGTCTTGCGCAGGAAACAACATCAATTTTGAACAAAAGGCCTACGGCTCTGTATTTGATTTGGATGCCATGCAGGATTTACGCGGAACATCCATTCTAAAAACAAAGCCGCTCTTAACCTATTCGGCAGCGGCAGGCATGCTGGCAGGATTTGGTGATGGCTTAAAGAATTTAAATACCGCTCAAACAATCAATCCGGGGGCTGGCACCATTACGACCTACGGGCAGGCATCAACCCTTGCTCAATCGGCTGCTGGTGGTGCGCTTAGTAATCCTGCCAATCGTATTTCAGACTATGTAATGCGCATTGCTGATATTTATCATCCACTGGTTGTGGCACGTGCTGGTCGTCGTGTGTCCGTTTTATTTACTAAAGGCTTTTGGATAGACAAAGAACATCAGGTGTACGAGTCAGGACGCGCTATCAATGAAGGACATGCCCAAAACGAGTCTGGGGTTACAACCACTGTAAGCCGTGCCTATGAATTAAATACACACCCTGTGAATGGCGCTTCATTGATGCAGTCCAATAATCAAGAGCCCATGGTTCAAACCGTTAATCCTGTTGAGAATCCCCTCTTAAATCAACCAGGACAACCCTCTACCCCATTATTTTCAACCGTACAAAATGAGGAGCCACTTCATGACTAAACCTCTATTTTTATTGAGTACCCTTTTCTTAGTGTCGCAGTTATGTGCCTGCTCGAAATCCATCCTCGACAATCAGGATGCAAGATGTCCTTTTTCTGACAGGGGTGGTTGTCAAAGTATGGAAATGGTGAATCGTATGGTGCAGGAAAAACGCTATACACCCGATGGTCAATTCGTGCAGCAGGCAAGAATTCAAGATCTGTATTCAGATTATAAATAGGCGCTGGCACGAATACAGGAGAGAAGCAATGCTTACAAACGCTATAGAATGGGTTCAAGATACTTATCAGTTGCTAAAGGAGACCTGGAATGACAAAGGGCTAGCCGATAACGGAGCCGCTTTTGACCTCAAGGCGCATCAATATCCTTCTTTTACTGAGGAGCTATTACCTTATCAATATTTTGATGAGGAATCGAAGCTGTTTTTTAATGAACACAATGCGGGTTTAATTTATCGCATTGTCCCTTTAACGGGTGCGAATGAACACATAGCAGAGCAGCTGGATGCGCTGCTTCAATCTAAAGTGTCTCATGAGTTCACCTTGCAGTTGATTTGCGTCAAACACAATCAGGTAGGGAAAGATATTGAGGCATTTACTTCGCAGTTCACAAAAAGCGAATTTGAAAATTTAAGCCTGTTAGGAGAGAACCTTAAGGCATTTTATCAAAAAGCCGCCATACACGGTTTTAAAACCAACACGATGCTTGCACCTCGATTAACGCATACGGATTGCTATATCGTCATTGATAAAATCAAAAAAGAATCTGAGAACGATTTAAAAGCCTGTTTTGGCCAGTTTCGCGTTTCATTTGAAGCATCCTTAAGTGCTGCAAAAATTGGATTTAAGCAAGCAGATGCGACTGATTTTTTGCATTTGCTTCAGTTTTATCTGGATAATTGCCCTGATGCAATTACCCCACGCCCTGTTATATACGACAAAACCAAATTACTTAAAGAGCAGGCACTGTCTCATGACTTTGATATTGAAATTAAAAACAATGAAGTAGTAATTCAAGGGGCTAATGAAACTGGACATGCTTATGAAACAGCTGTATCTGTTCTGACCATTGATCGCCTCCCTCGTCAGTATTGTTTATGGGAGAACATCAATAATACCAGCAACATTTTTCATCCTGATAAAAGAATATCCTGTAATCACATCATCTCGGTCATCTATCTGGTTGAAGAGCAGGGACGTGCTCAGGGTAGAGCGAACCGCAAGACCCGTGATTTGGATAAAAAATCTAAAAGTGATTATGCCTTGAATGTAGCGGGAACTGAGGAGCAGGCAAGAGTATGGCGTACTTTTCGAGATGATTTATCCTCACAGAAGACTCGTTCTGTAAAGATGCTTTATAACGTGGTTCTTTTTTCAAGACCTCATGAAAAAGAGCGTGATGTGGAGGCTGCTCGCACGGTATTTGCGTTCAATGACATTAAATTGGCATTGTGTAAACGTATGCAATGTCCGTATTTTTTAGTCTCGATGCCGTTTTTTTTCACAGGAAATCTGGCTAAGGATTTTTCTCTTCCAACCATGATGTGGCCAATTTCTTCATGGAATGCAACCCAATACATGCCAATTCTTTCTGACTGGCGCGGGGTGGGCAAGGGTATTTTGTTGCCCACCATGCGCGATCAGTTTGCCTGCATCGATCCTTTCTCGGGTGCATTTGGCAGCAATTACAATATGGCTGTAACCGGAACATCGGGCGGTGGTAAAAGTTTTTTCATTCAGATGCTGATGCTCAATATTTTATTTAATGGCGGGGATATTTTTATTATTGATGTAGGTGGAAGCTACAGAAAACTGTGTGAGGCGCTTGGTGGGACTTATCTTGAATACAGCAATTTGGCGATGAATCCCTTTACCCATGTTACGGACATTTTACGAGAGATTGATGACATTATTGCCTTGTTTGAATTATTAACTTGCCCGACCAGCGGTGCTACAGATGACGACAGAGGCACTTTAAGAGAAGCCATTTTAACCGCTTTTGGAACAACTCAGAATCAAACGCGCATTGATGAGGTTGCAGGAGTCTTATTGTCATTGTACGAGCACGACCGCGAAACCTATCCTACAGCGCGCATTTTGTCTAAAAACCTTCAGCGTTACTGTTCTGCCTCAGAGCATGGAAAGGCGTTTAATGAACCATCCCAGTTATCGCCTGATGCCCGCATAATTGTAGTTGATTTGAAGGAAATTGAAGACAATCAAAGCATTCGCGCACCGGTTCTCCTGTCCGTTATTTCTCAGTTTCAAAGACGTATGTTCAACTCGGACAGGAACAAACAAAAGATGTGCATCATTGATGAAGCCTGGTCTTTTTTTACAGGGGATTTAATTGCAGTGAACTTTATTACCAAAGGCTTTCGTACTGGTCGGCGGCATAAAGCATCATTTGTCACGATTACTCAGGGGATTGAGGATTATTTTGAATTTTCAGAAGCTCGTGCCGCATGGGAGAACTCCGCTTTAAAGCTTGTTTTTTTACAAGAAGAATCACCGCTTTTAGAGCATCAAAAAAAGCATGAGACTTTTTCGGACTACGAGATGACTATTCTGAAATCATTCCCAATAGCGAAAGAAGCTGGTTTTTCGCAAGTTTTGTTGCGCGCCAACGGTATTTCCTCCTTTCATCGCTTGTTCGTTGATCCATTTACTCGCGTGCTTTTATCTTCTGATGGAGATGATTATCAGGCGGTCATTAATTATGTGGCACAAGGGATTGCATTTCTTGATGCGGTATCGCATGTCGCAGAACTGCATTATGGGAGGGGTTATGCCATTTAATCGCTTAAACACCACATATTGGGTCATTGCAGGAGTTTGTGGGTTCATTGGAGTCCTGGCGGGTATGTTTATGATGTGGCCTAAGCCGTTACCTCTTTTGGTGGTTGATATGAATCGTGCCATAGAGGCACCTTCGGTGCTGCTTGCCCGTTCTAAACTGACTCATGAAGAACAATTAAACATTATGGATCGCTTTTCACGAGCCCTTCCAGAAGTCATCAAGGACTATGGAAGGTCTCACCGGGTAACCTTAGTCAGTGCACCTGTATTGACTGGTTACAAACCCTCCCAAGTGGATGTAACAGACGAGCTCATTGCTTTGACCATAGCAAGGATAAAGCATGAAGCGCACTAACAAACGGTTTTTAGCCCTGATTCTTGGTCTGGCCTTCTTATTAGAGCCTGTAAGTCATGCAAAAAATATTGGTCAGTATGGCCAGACATTCCCTGTTAGAGAAGAGGATATAAGAAAAGTCATTATGAACAAACTCAATGCATTACAGCAAAGTGGTGATTTAGAGCATGTTCAGCGTGATTTAGAGCAGAAAGCAGCGCGTCAGGCGATGAGACCACACCCTTTGGCATTGAGCACGACTCGCACGCCTAAGACGTTTCGCATCTCACCGGCAGTGACTGTATCTCATGATATCTGGACTCCTGATGGGTATTTAATTGCAAAAGCAGGAACGCGGATAAACCCATTTGAGCGCGTTCACTTCCTCAAAACCCTGATTTTCTTTAATGCGGATGATGCAAGACAGGTTGCCTGGGTTAAGAACCATTACACCGATTTTAAGCACGTTAAGTTCATTTTAACCGGTGGTGATGTTCGAGTTGCTGCAGAGCTTTTTGGTCGAATTTATTTTGATGTGAACGGCATCATTTCATCTCGGCTGCAGCTTCAACACGTTCCAAGCATAGTCAGTCAGGTAGGTCTTGATTGGCAAATTAAAGAAATTGGAGTGAATGATGAATAAACGACTTTTCTGTTCAATTGCTGCAGGCTTATTCTTCATCTGTTCATTGCACGCATCGCAGTGTAAAGGGCATTTTGTCAATCCTATTACCGACATTTGCTGGGATTGTTTGTTCCCTTTAACCATTGGTTCCTCCGAAGTAGTAAAAAGCCAGTATCCTGATACTAAAAATCCTGGGAACCCTATCTGTTCCTGCCCAAACAAATTACAACTTTTAGGAGTTACTATAGGTTATTGGGAACCCTTTGCGTTAGTCGATGTGACACGAAAGCCATATTGCATGGTGAATCTTGGGGTGCAACTACATATTAAAGACCAGGGTCTTGGTGGTTCACAAATGCCCGATACGGATGGGCGAGGCGCATTTTATTACGTGCATTGGTACAAATACCCTCTGATGTATTGGCTGCAGGTACTTACATCCATCGGCTGTATGGAGACAGAAGATTTTGATGTGATGTATTTGAGTGAACTTGATCCAACATGGAATGACTCTGAGTTTGCTTTTGTTCTTAATCCAGAGGCCACCTTATTTACCACATCGCCAGTACGGGCGTCTTGTGCAGCAGATGCAACCAAAGCATTGGCAGGAACGGCCATGGATTCTCTATTCTGGTGCCAGGGCGCTCAAGGATCTACCTATCCGCTCAATGGTTTTGTGGCAAATCAGGCAAGTCCCATCAGTGCCGCAACGCTCCTGGCAGAACGCACCGACTTTAAGCTTCATCGCCTTGGAGCAATTAAAGATTCGGTCGGTAAAGATTGGCCTGCACTTTGTCGCACCTATCACTCTTCCATTTTGCCTAAAAGCCGGTATCGCTACCAGTTAGTCAATACATTACCTGATGCGAAACGCTGCCAGCCCTTTGGCCGTTCAGTCATTACCTGGGAGGCCGGACATACCTACCCTGGAGATGGGGATAATTTTGGCTTCATGATTTGGCGCAAGAGAAATTGTTGTTTTTTATAAGGAGGCCTTTAATGGCGCACTACATTAAAATCATTATCCTGTTTCTGACCGGGATTGGCGGATGTTTTGCAAACACTAATGATGAATTAAGGCAGTATCAAGAGGAGGGGGCTCACCAAGTATCAACCATTTCGAGTAAGACAATCGAAATGCTAAATCGTACGTCCTCACGGAATCAATCAGAGCACCAATCATTGATTGATACACTCATGCAACGCAGCGCGGACGGTTTACAAAGCAATCAAAAACCGCAGAGAGTAGAAGGTGCCATTTTATTTGTATCCTTTTCCATGCCCGACTCACTTCTATTTGCATTGAGCGATGAAGCAGCACGGTTTCATATTCCCGTGGTCATTAATGGCTTAGTGGATGGTGATTTTAAACAAACCATAGAAACATTTAAACGCCTTAATAGCGAAGCTCAAAAGCAGCATTTAAACTTTAAGGGAATTTCTATTGATCCGGTCTGGTTTAGTCAATTCCACATTACAACGGTTCCAGCGCTTGTAGTCACAGAGCCCTCCAAGTCTTGCGGTTCAGGGCAGTTCTGTGCCAATCAACCCTTTGATGTAGTCTATGGCAATGCAAGCATAAAAAAAGGACTGGAGCTCATCGCCCAGAAAGGAGATGCAGGAGCCACATTAGCGGCCACCATATTGGAGAAAGGCCATGTTTAGATGCATGTTGGCCATCGTCTGTATTTTTGGATTTGGCACGTTCTCAGCTGCCAATACAACAGCGCAGGACTTTCAGAAATTAAAAGAATACGCAAAATCTTTGGGGAATCAGCCACTGAGCGCCATGAATGAATTTAAGCCCCAGAATACCTTCAAAGACTATACGGAAAATCCCTCGCAATCGCTTCATTATCAGGGGGTTGAAACTGAAAAAACGGATTTAAGTACCTTGGCTGCGAATGCCTTAAAAAATGATGCCGGTGGACATACTGTGACCGAGCATTTTGGTCAGCGCCAGTTTGAAATCAATACTAAAAATGAAGCGATTAAAAACGCCAAATTAATTGAAGAAGAAAGTTATGCGATTACCCATGGACAATCTAATGAGCGGATTAAATGCGATGAAAAGCCACAGGCTTGTGAGATTAAGTCGCATGAGGAAATCTGTCATACATCAAGGCAATTACCAGAACAACAGTGTTTAAAAAAACGCAAAGTAACCGTGAACACAGAACGATGGAGTCAAAGAGCTGACTTTGAGGTATGGGTTCATAAAAAATGGACTGGACTCATAGCGGTTAATCTTATAACGGGTGCGATGACCAATAGCGCAGGAGGACATTTAACCAATCCTGTTAAATTAAATCATCCCTGCGAGGAGATGAAAGCCACAGTACACTCCATTCTAAATAATGGTGGTTCTGCTCATTGGGTGCGTGTTGTGGGACTTCCAACCTGCCAGAATGGAGGAGTAATCACCCTGTATATTTCAGATAAGTTCAGTCGCTATTACCCAATTCAAGTGGCATTGACGATTAATGCTCATTCTAAATCCTATGTGGAAGAAGAGCACTGGGATAATGAATGCGCTGCTCTTGAGACAAACAACCTATGTCAAAAAACACAAGAGCAGTGTACTGATTCCAATCCAACCCGTGTCATTAATGGCCTGCCCGTCACCCGCGATTGCTGGGAGCTTAATGCACGATATCAATGCGCATCCGCTGCAGCTGATGAATGTAAAACGCAACGTGAAAAAGGATGCTTACAGGCAAGCTCGCGCTGTACATTAATGAACAATAATGCCTGTTCACTCTATGAGCAGGTATATCGTTGCGATGAGACAGTCTGCCCACAGCCTGTGGCTTGTGTGCGTGATCTCTTTTGTGCCGATGGAGACTGCACGGAACATGCTGCGACTCAGAATGATGGTTTTGGAGAGGCCATGGCACCCATGGCCGTTGCAGGAGCTGCTGGCGCTGAGTTTGGTAAAACGCAGGCCACCTTATTTTCAGGCCATCCCGTTCAGTGCAAAATCTGGGTTTGGGACATTATTGATTGTTGTTCGAATGAAGGCTGGGCTGACAAACTCCATATCGATTTGTGTCGTGAAGAAGATAAGGCTTTAGGCAAAGCCAAACTCAATTATCTGGCTCATTACGTAGGCGAATTCTGCAGTCAGAAAGATCCCATTTTTGGCACCTGTCTGGAGCACAAACGCACCTATTGTGTCTTTGACAGCAAAATGGCGCGCATTATCCAGGCCGAAGGACGTTTAAGACAATTAAATCCCAATGCTTTAGGAGATGCGGAGCATACACGCTGCGCGGGGCTCAGTGTGAATGAATTACAAAGCCTTGACATGGGGCGCATCGATTTTTTAAACCCTGTCTATCCATTTCCCCAAGGACAACCAACAAAAGAAGCAGGAATTGTAGGCGATGTCGTTTTAAATAGCCCCGACGCTTCAAAAGCAATGGATGAAATCAAACGGCGAGTCCAGAAAAAGGCAGAACAAAAATGAGATTATTTACTATTATTTTAATGTTACTTTCCATGCCGGCCATGGCTGATTTAGTAAGTCCACCTGCTCATGGGTTTCATTGGTACAGTACAGAAAACAAAGAACCTCAGATGAAACCTGTTCAAATTCCAAAGGTGTCAAAGCCTGCGCTGACTCCATATGAAGAGCTCATGGAAGTCCGCAAAGCCACCATGAATAAGCTCGCAACGGCATTAATTGCCCCATCATTTGATGCAACCTATGAGTACATGAAAGCCCAGCAGGTGTATGCCAAAAACAATCAGAAATTTGTCCAGTACTGGCAACAGGTGCTGTTGTCTCATCCTGAGCTGGATCATTCCTTAAATTTTCCAACTGACAATACGGCTGTGGCCATTCGCAATGATTCAATGAATCTTTTAATGGAGAGGGTAGTCCGAGAAGGGGCTAAACGTTATGGATTAATCCTTTTTTACAAAGGGAACAGTTCCATTTCGCAAAAATTCATCACTCATCTTGTGCCATTCGTCAATCAGACCCACTTTTCAATGATTTCGGTCACAACAGATGGACAACCCATTGAAGGTTTGCCTAATCCTAAAAACATACCTCTTCATGAAATACAAAAAACAATGAATTTACAGTCACGCTACATGCCCGCACTGTTTCTTGTTGATTTAAAAACACAAAAAATGTCGCCTTTATCTTATGGTTTCGTCTCCACAACCGAGTTAAAAGAACGCCTGCTGGATGTGGCGACTCATTACAAACGATACAGCTATGAGGGGTTTGAAGCATGATTGTCCGCATCATTTTTTTACTGCTTTGTTCTGTAATTAATCCATTGCACGCCAATGTGGCAGTTGAAGAACTCAATGCACTGTTATTGAAAAAGCAAGCCCCTAAAGCTTTTGCACAGAAGGAATCAGCTGAAGCTAAAGATTTATCCCAAAATTATTATTTTGCATTTATTTATCGAAGCACCTGCCCACATTGTAAAAAATTCTCCCCTGTTTTAAAGGATTTTTCAGAAACATTCCATATTAAGGTTCGTGCTTTTAGCCTGGATGGAGAGTCCCTGGATGGACTCGATACCACACCATTAACACCTGAGCTTTTTCAAACATTCTATGTATCAGGAGGGTATAAGCCTACGGTTCCCGCCTTGTTTTTAGTCAATCGACATACCCTGGAGGCCTACGCTGTCTTGTTTGGAGAAGCAACTCCTTATCAGCTGGCACAAAGAGTACATGAATTAAAGCAACACATTGAGGAGAAATTTAATGATTAGAGCTCTTGTGCTAACCGTTGTTGCGTCTTTTACTTGCGTGACAGGAAATGGTGTTCATGCATCAGCCAGTGCCGATTTAAATCATTTTTTTAATAATCTTGGTTATTCTGCGAATGTCACGGGTAGCCATTCCTATGAATCACAGGCAGCAGGATTTGCATCATTAGGCTCTGTCTATGCCAGAAATCAGGTGCGTTCCATTCAGATAGCTCACGTTGATGTACCTGGGTTTCGCTCAGGATGTGGCGGAATTGATATTTTTGCAGGTGGTTTTTCCTTTATTAAATCAGAGCAGATTGTTTCCTTCATGCAGAATATTTTAAGTAACGGGGCAGGCTATGCAATGAACCTTGCACTGGAGACCGAGCTGCCTGAAATTGCTCATGCCATGCAATACATGCAAAAGCTGGCAAATGACATTAATGGGACAAATTTTAATTCGTGTGAGATGGGAGAAAACCTGACTGCAGCGCTTTATCCCAAAAATAGAGCGGCACATCAGCGTTTGTGTGAGGACATCGGGCGTAATCGTAATGTATACACCGATTGGGCAGAAGCCCGACATAAATGTTCGACAGGAGGGGAGATTGAAAAGCGATTGGAACAGGCAAAAAACGATTCAGAATATAAAGACAGGGCTCTTTTGAATACCAACGTAGTTTGGGATGCATTACAACTGAATGAATTCATCAAATCAGATACAGAAATTTCAGAAGTCTATATGTCGATTTCAGGAACACTGGTATTTGATGCCAAAGGAGGGATGCAAACGTATCCCTCTTTAGCGACTAATCAGGATTTTGTAAAAGCCTTGCTCTATGGAGGCAAATTACCCAGCTATAAGTGCACTGATTCAAACAAACCCATAAAATGTGTTGCCATCAATGTGAAAGGAAGCCAGGAGATCAGCAGCAAAGATGCTCTGGTTTCTCAGGTACAAGCCATCCTGCAGGGAGTTTATGAGAATATCAAATCAGGGACGGCCTTAACGCCACAACAAAAAGGGTTAATTGAACTAACCCAGCCGTCTGTATTTCAGCTCATTTCAGCCAGTGCACAACAGAATATCGGCATACAAAGCAGTTATGAACTTGCTCAGAGTGTAGCAACGGATTTGCTTGCCCAGTATCTTGCAAATTCACTTGAAGTGATTCGAGCATCCCTTGCAGGGCGTGATTTAGGTAGTGATCATGAAGAGAAATTATTTAAAAACCTGCAGGTAGCCCAACAATTTGTAGATAATTTTAATAGCGAATCACGAGCACGTTTTAATGCCGCACTGACCACCAATCAATTGGTTCAAAACAACGTGAAGCAGGCGCTTAATGCCCTTAATCCCATCTTAAGAAAATCATATACCGGAGGGGCACAATGAGCCCATTATTAATCTACACCCCACAAAATGGGATTTATTTAAAAGAGTTGCTTGATGGTATGGCCGCTTTGCTTACTGAATCTACCTTTAGTACGGCGTGTGACATTATCATGATTCTATCCGTTGGTATGGTCGGTTATCAGTACGTGATGGGGAAAAAGCTCGAATCATTAACTCGCTTTGTGCTGACCACCTTTTTAGTCATGTATTGCGTGCTAGGCATTAAAGTGCCTGTGGCTATAATTGACATGCAGACAGCCGAAGGAGCAGGAGAGGCCTTAACAGTTGATCATGTGCCTTTAGGTGTTGCATTACCTGCAGCAGTCATTAGTGGCATGGGGTACGGAATAACAACTGCTTTTAGTGATGTATTTCACATGCCAGATAGCCTGGAGTACAACAAAACCGGAATGATTTTTGGTGCAAGAACCTGGCTTGCGGCAACCCAGACAAGGCTCTCCATGTCGCCTGATTTGGCACAAGACCTATCGTCCTATATCCGTCAATGCGTGTTTACGGCAAAACTTTTGGCAAGTCACCAATTAAGCCCTCAGGAGCTTACCCAAAGTGCTCATCTATCTAAAACCTATTTTGAGAGCCCATCGCCTATTTATCGGGTGATTCTGCACAATGGAGACAATTTAAGTTGTGCTGATGCAGCAGCCAATTTAAAAACTCGATTGCCCGTTGCAGCCAAATTAGAGTTGGAGCGTCTTAATCATCTGGTAACCACAGGTGCTTTAGGATCACGCAACACGGACAGCAGTTCTTTACCAGGCGAAAAGACTTTTGGTGACCGGCTGCAAGCTGCTCACAAATATTACATGAACATTACCGAAGATGCGGCTGAAACACTTACGCAGAATATCTTAATTAATGCGACCCGAGATGCTGCTGCCGATGCTTTTGCTTTTTCAGGAGCTGATGCGGCACTCATGAATTACACCAATACGGACAGCACTCAAAAAATGCACATTGCCGAAGCCAATAGCTTTTGGCTTGCAGGATTTCGCCTGCCTTACTATATGACCGTGATGTGGATGCTAACGCTGTGTATTTTTCCATTAGTTGTTTTAATTTCATTTTTCCCGACCCTGAGTAACGCTTATTTCTTGTGGGTACAATCTCAAATCTACCTTTGGTCATGGCCGCCGATGTTTATTATTTTTCATTGGTTTGTTTCTATGGCCTCAAGTACTACCATTACTTTGTTTGGTCAAAAAACCGGAGGTGTGACCTTCTCTAATATCGATTCATTAGCGAGCATGCACAGTAATTTCGCCTATACGGCAGGCGCATTGGCGGCAAGTGTTCCTGTTATTGCCCTGTACATCACGAAAGGATTGGGACAGATTTTAAGTACCTCCTCCCAGCATTTTGGTGGTATGGCACAATCTTTGTCAGTCAGTGAAGCACAATCTGCAGCTGCAGGTAACATCTCAATGGCAAGTTACAGCGGTTGGAATATGAACTATGAAAATACCAGCGCCAATAATGTTTCGGCTAACAAGCACGATACCAATTGGACGAACATGCATGGGATGCACACGGAACAATTGGGAAGTGGAGTGCTTAAGACGACCACAGGCCATGGAGATGCTGTTTTTGATGTAAGTCCTGGGATGTCACGAGGACCCGTACACATTTCAGATACAAAGGCCTTAAGTGGCTCTTTAAATCAGGCTTTTGAGGAATCCAGGCAGGCTGCAGCCAATGAAAGCCAGCATTATCAAACGTCCTTATCCAGTTTTGCGCACAGTGCCGTACAATTATCGAAAATGCAGGGACATGATATGCGTTTAGGCGATGGAGTATCTGAAAGCGAATCCGGTCAATACAGCCAGGCCTTATCGACCATGACGCATATTGCCTCGGATGTAGCTAAGCGCGAAGGGATAAGCCAAGAGGATGCGCTGGCTCATATGACCTCAGCTGGATTAAATGCCCACGTCGGAGTCGCAAGTGAAAAAAGTATGCTGGGAAGTATTGGGCGATTTGCTTTTGGAGCAACAGGAGGTGCTGATAGTCATGCCAAGTTCGATAGGTCATCAACGAGTAGTGATCGTTACCATGAGGGTACGGACAGCAGCATGTCAGCGAAGGAAGCAGAAGACTTTAATCAGGCGCTTAATTACGTGAGCCAGTTTGCACAAAACCATCATTTTGATAACAGCCATTCGGAAGGGGCAAGCCTTTCGAATCAAATGGGTACTGACTTGCGGGAAGCACAAACGGCAAGTCAAAACTACGATGCCTCGATGTCTAAAGCCGCTCGCATTAGCACGGCCAGGAGTTATGTGGAATCAAACTCCGATCAGATTACAACCGATCTTAATCAGGCATTTCCTGGCTTTGTGGCACACCGCATTGGAGAAAAGGCACGAGATGAATTGTATTCTAATCCTTCAGATCTGGCTTCATTAAAACAATTACAAATGCTAGCTAATGAGTTTATCAGTGAACAACGAGAAGGTTTAATCGCACGATACGGCAATGCTTCTAAAAATGCTCGGATTGACTCCTTTTATCAGGATGCAGCAAATCCATTAAGTACCAAAGAGTCACAAATGAGAGCGGACTACCACAAAAACAGTAATGCATTGGAGGATTCTGGAAGGACTCTGGGAGTTGGCATGGATGCATCAAGAGCCGAAAGCATGCAGCAAAAAATTAATAATCAGGTCGATGCGGCGGTAAATAAAACAAGCAGTGGAGGAGGGCGTTTAAAGAGTCAATACCAGCAAGCGGTTGAAACAACGAACAACGATGTAGGCGAGGGGAAAAAACTGGGGCAAAGTAACGTCAACGCAGTTATACCTCGCCTATTTTACTAAATGGGTTGATCATCATGATAAATCAGCCCCAAAGAAGGAGCTTATCCATGAATAATGAAGAAATGAATTCACAAGAATTAAAAGAGGCCATCGCCTTGGATATAGAAACATTAAAAACATTGGACGTGGATATTATGCCGGCCAAGGAGTATTACCAGGCGAACAGGCGTTTGTTTTTGCATGTTTTTTTTAAACTATATGGAACAATACTTCTAGGATTTTTACTTCCACTCCCTTTTTATTGGAACGTATTGATGGTGGAGATTTCAACGCACGAGCTCATCTACATGTTTTTCTGGCTGCCATTAATGGCTCTAGGACTATGCCTTTTTGTTTTTCTATTCATTTACAGCACATTAAATCAATACATTTTGATTGACTATCAATTGAAACACAAACTAAGAACAGGCTCATTGATTGTAAAACAAATAAGAAGGGCTGGAACTATAGCCTATCGAATATTTGCGGGGATTGTTTTGATTCCTTCACTGTTCTTGTTTCCCAGTGCTGCCTTCTTCATATCCTTTGGCGCGTTTTTCATCAGCGGGATTTTAACGAGCATCCTTGTTGAAATGGAGCTCAATAGGATAGGCATCAGCGTGCTGTTTACTCTCATAAAGAATTATTTTGATAAGGACAAAAATGCCAGTGCGGCAATACCCTTAAAATAAACAAAACACATCAAAAAGAATAATTTTTAACCACAAATACAAGCAGTGGAAGCCGCTGCTTTGCCCAAAACAAGCTGGAGGAAGATATAATGCGCCATGAATCCAATTACAAACATTATACACGGGGCGGCCAGATCTCATTCCATAATCTGCGGATGTGGTTTCAGATTAACAAAGCGCTCTTTCATGTTTACTTATTCATTTGGGCAGGGTTAAGCATTGTAATGACCTGTATCTTTGCGCCACATGGAATGATAAGACAGACTGTGTCCTATCATGCGGCTCATTTTTATCACCTGGCAGGGGTGCCACATGTATTTTCTATCCCTGTTAAAGGGGGGTATGCATCACAAACTGTCGAACAGCTTCTCCACAATCACTATTTTTCTGCTACCTCCGATCGTTTACTGACACTCCTGTTACAGTCAACTCTATGGAGTTTTCCCCTATCGTTGATTGTGGCACTTTTGGTGAGCCGATATTTCATTTATCGAGGAAAGGTACAAACACAAAACCAATTTATACGAGGGGCTAGTTTAGTCCCATCAGAAACACTTAAAAAACAGATCATAAAGCAAAGAAAAGCATCTGATTTACATCTTGATGGATTTCCCCTGTTGCAAGGTGCAGAGGTGCAGCATTTATTGGTTCATGGCACGGTTGGGATGGGGAAAAGTCAGTTCATTATGAAATTGATGGATTGTTTACGTGCACGAGGCGACCGAGTCATTGTCTATGACAAGGGATGCACGTTTACTCAGGCTTATTTTCAGGAAGATCATGATGTTTTACTTAATCCTTTTGATGCACGCTGTGCTAATTGGGATTTATGGCTGGAAGCCCCAAAAGATGAATTACTGGAAAACATGGCAGAAAGCCTCATCCCCATGCATGGAGAAAACGATCCATTTTGGGTTAATGCAGCACGCACCGTGTTTGCCTGTCTTGCAAGTCAAATGCGTGAGGATAAGGAACGTTCCCTATCCAAGCTGTTAGGGTTACTGGTAACGGGCGAGTTTAGTGAGTTGGAACCTTATCTCAACGGCACGGCTGCAGCGACTTTGGTCAGTAATAAAATAGAAAAAACAGCCATCTCCATTCGCTCCGTCATCACAACCTACCTTAAATCAATGCAGTCGTTAAGTGGGCTTGATGAATCTGGTAAGCCTTCCTTTTCCATTCGTGATTATCTGTTAAATAAAGATTTGGAGGGCTGGCTTTTTATATCAAGCAATGGGGAACAGCATAAATCTTTAAAACCATTGATTTCGATGTGGATTGCCATGGCATCCCTGACACTTTTGAGCTTGCCAGAAGATGCGAACAGGCGAATTTGGTTTATTTGTGATGAATTACCAAGCCTGCACAAATTACCCTTATTGGGTGAAACCATTGCTGAAGTCAGGAAATTTGGCGGCTGTTTTCTGCTGGGAATGCAGAGCTTTAGTCAATTGGAGAAGGTATATGGGCGTAGTGGGGCGGCTGAAATTTTTGACTTGCTGAATACCCGAGCCTTTTTTGCAAGTCCAAGTCATGAAATGGCGCAACTTGTCAGTAAGGAACTTGGGGATGAGGAAATTGATGATACCCGAGAAAATTATTCTTATGGAGCTAACTCCATTCGTGATGGGATTTCCTTAGGAAAAAACCGTATTACACGACCCTTGGTGACTTATCCTGAAATTATGGGGCTTGATCCGCTTACTTGTTATCTGCGATTGCCAGGTCAATATCCTATAACAAAATTGGAGCTTCATTATCAAAAAAGAAGCGCGAAGGCTTCAGGTTTTCTACCTCGTGCCATACCGTCTCTTCCTGTTTCTAATACCAGCATTAAACATGTGCCTGTTGTTAATGAGTCCTCAGACAGTCGCTTTAATGCGCAAGAGTCGACTAATTCCAAGCGTTTCCAAGGTGAATACGAGATTGAATCTATTTTTTGATAGAGGAATAAATTATGTTAAGTCTGCGAGTTAAACCGATTAAAATGCCAGGTTATTATTTTGATAAGGAAAATTATTACTTTTCAAATCAATTGACCACCGAATGGGTGGGGTTAAGTGCTGAGCGACAAAACCTTTCTGGAGAGGTTAACGTACTATCCCTTGAGGCCGTTGTTCGTGGTGCATTACCGAGCGGCGATGTCATTGGCCTCAAAACCCAATCCGGCGAAATCAAGCATCGTGGCGGATATGATCTGACCTTCTCCGCGCCTAAATCGGTGTCCTATCTTGGTTTGGTTTGTGGCCATAAAGAGTTTATTGATTTGCATTTAAATGCCGTAAAAACGGTATTAAAACTCATTGAGAAGGAAGCTGCCGAAGCACGCAAATCAGGAAAAGAGGGTATGGAGTATGAAAAGACTGGCAATCTGTGTTTTGCGACCATCCTCCATGACACCTCCCGAGAGCTTGATCCTCAGCTCCATGTGCATGCACTTTTGATGAATTTTACTGAACGTCTTGATGGCAAGTGGCGTGCTTTAGCCTCTGATATCAGTCGTAATCACGGCACTATGGAATGGATTATGGACAACCAAATCTTTTTAGGGCTTGTGTACCGGTCTGAAATTGCTCTTGGTTTAAAAGAAATGGGGCTCGAAATAGAACATACAGGCGATGCCCATGGTTTATTTGAAATCAAACATTTTGATAAGACATTGCTGGAACGAATGTCTAAACGCCGTACCCAGGTTGAAGAACACATTAAAGGGATGCACTCAAATTCGTTAAAAGCATATGACAGAGCAACTCTGGATTCAAGAAAGTCAAAGGAAGTGGTTTCCCCAGAGGAATTACGCATGCGATGGAAAGCAGAAAGTGAAGCGCTGGGAGTAAATCCTGCCACCTATCTGGCCACTTTAAAGGATAAAACCAAAGAATCGCATACGCCTAAAGAAGCCATGTCCAATAATCAAGAACTCGATAGAAGTGTTCTTGATGCAATTGCGCATTTAGAAGAGAAAAAACTTACATTTACCTATCAGGAAGTGTTACAGACAAGTCTCTATTTTTCCTTAGGTGAACAGGGCTTTGAAGCGCTGATGTCACGGATTGATCAAGAAATTGATGCACAAAATCTGATTGCTCTTAATGCAGAAAACTCCTCTTTTACAACGAGTAAGCTCATTAACAAAGAACAAGAGCTCATAAAAAAAATCGTGAACTTCACACACCAAAAAAAAGGCATCGAACGAAATATGGATAAAGTGTGCAAACTCACCGATAATGAGTCCATTCAAAAGGCAGTAACTCAAGCCTTATTTAATAAAGATGGAGTTGTACGCATCAAGCAGCAAAGCGCTACCTCGCGTGAGCTTTTAAGTACTTTAATTGATTATTCACAGGATTCCAAAATAATTCGTATCCTTTGTCCCTCTGCTTTTTCTGCCAATACAATCAATAAGGATATGGCCAAATCAGCGCCTACACTGTGGCAATGGATTTTATCTATTGGGAAACAGGATTTGTGTGAAACAGTAGCAGGCTTTAATTATCGTCATGGTTCAGAACATAAATTGCCCTTTTTTCATAGTAAAAAGGAGCGCGAAGTACTGATTGTGGATGAAGCACAGCGCCTGGCTCCTGACGAGATGAATACTTTATTATCTATTGCCGATAAGCGATGTGCCAAGGTCATTTTTCTGGAAAAATCACAATCTCTGTCTGGCTTTAAATCCGATATTCCCGACTTGCTTGATAAAGCCTGTATAAAATCATTTGAGGTTGATGACAGAAAGGTGCCGGCCACCAGCATCAATCTTATAGAAGCCCAAACCGTTGAGGGACGTATTCTTAAAACAGCGCAAATGTACTGTAACTTGCCAGTAATCCAGAGGCAAAATACAAAAGTCTTTACTGTCTCAAAGCTCGAAGCTAAAGAAGTCAATGAAGCAATCCGTACTCAGTTAAAAGAGCAGGGAGAGATTTCATCAGATGAAAAGACTATAAATACATTAACCCGTATTCCCTTGACCCTCAGTGAAAAAAAACTGGCTAAAAGTTATCAGTCCAATTGGATATTAATCCATAACACCCGTACGGAATCAAAAAAATTCACGGTACTCGGTATTAATGAAAAAGACAATCAATTGATTGTTCGTAATTCCAATGGGGCAAGATCACTACTTGCTGCTAAAAATATTACAGATTCCATGCAGATTTATGAACAAACACCTTTATCGGTAGGAATCGGGGATCAATTAGTGGCCACTGCCAGTTTATCCTTTGAAGGATTAAAAATAGGAAACCAATATGAGGTTACTGCATTTACCCGACATGGAATAAAAATAAGAGATGGGAAAAGAAGCATTCATCTTATCACGAGTAACGAAAAGCATTTCCCATTGAGCCATGCCTATGCCAAAACCATGTATTCCGATGATCTTAAACCCGTGAAACAAACCATTATGACACTGCCAGCCTATGCGCTCAAACAAAATACCATGTCGCTTTTATGCGAATCCAGTAAAGAAAACGTAATGATTATTACGGATAATGTGGACAAGGCAAATCGATTTGCCATGAAAAGTGCGACAAAATCCTCCGCGATATCGCTGACTTTGGATGCCGCCAAAACAAATCATGGTGCACAGATTATTGACCATAGAACCACGAGTGATCTACTCAGTTCACTAGAGCAGGCCTTAACCCTATTAACCGCTAAAAAACCCCAAAAAAGTGATGCGGAAAAAGCGCTGCACTTTGCAATTGCTCACCTTTCAGAACGAGAGGCAGCCTTTACTCGATCAGATTTACTTGAAGTGGCCGTTCATCAGGCTATTGGAAAAGCAGGTCTTAATGAAATAGATAACGTCCTGGGTAATGCCATAAACAGTGGCGACTTAATATCTGGAGGGAACGAGTTTTTGACCACCAAAGAAGCGGTGGCATTTGAAGAATCGATTATAAAGAATGTTAAAGCGGGTATTAACATTCTTAAGCCATTGATGAGCAGTGATGAAGCGCAAAAACAACTAGAACTGACAGATCTTACCAAAGGCCAAAAAGAAGCTTGTGAGTTAATCACGACTACATCCGATCAGTTTATTATGATTCAGGGGTATGCAGGAACTGGAAAAACAACCATGACTCGCAGTGCTATTGATACCATCAAGCATGCCCAATCAATGACTCATGAAGAGGTTGAACTAATTGCGGTTGCGCCCACTCACCAGGCTGTAAAAGAAATGAGGGCTCTGGGAATTGAAGCCCAAACATTAAAGAGTTTCCTTATTGAACAAGAACAGGAATCGACATTAAGCAAAAAAACACTTGTTCTTATCGATGAATCATCCATGGTCTCTAATCGAGATTGCGCAAACCTCATGCAAAAAATTCATCATTCTGGCGCTCGTTGTGCAATGCTTGGCGATATTAGCCAACATCAAAGTATTGAAAGCGGTAAGCCAAGTAAGATATTAATTCAAGAGGGAAGCATCAGGGTGGCCTGTATGGATGATTTGGTAAGACAACAAGTTATCGAATACAAAAAAGCAATCGAAACATTAATCGCCGGTGATATTGACAAGGCCTTAGCTCAGTTAGCCAATCAACCCTTAGACTCAATCACCCGCACTAAAGCGGATAGTCCTTACCATAGCATTACCTCTTCAATTATTGAAACAGGCGATTCGACCAAAGACTACCTGCAACTGGAAAACACACAACAGCAATCAATAGATCCATTCCAGGAAGAATTAAAGCAAAAGAACCCCATCGAAATGGCTGTAGGAGATTATTTATCTCGTACACCATCATGCCGTGATAACACGATTGTTATCATTCATGAAAATAAAAAACGGGAAGTTGCAAATGGTTTGATAAGAGATGCCCTTATGAAAGAATCTACTTTAGGCTCCGAAAACAAAGAATTTCCGAGACTGTTAAGCACTAATTACACTACTGCAGAGCTTTATTATTGCGAAACATATCGGGATTGCTTAAAAAAGCAAGAGGAGTATTTTTTAAAGAAAGCGGAGCACTATTTCAAAGTGGTTTCAGTAGATGAATCAGCGAAAGTGGTAGTATTAAACGATGCGAAAGGAAATAAATGCCTCTTTGTTCCTGAAAAAGAAAATAAAGACTGGAAAATTGAATTGTTTCAATCGATGCCAGGAAGGGTTTCAGTTGGTGAAAAAATTCATTTTAAAAAATCCGATAAGACTCTAGGTCGATTCGCTAATGAAAGGGTACAGGTGACGGCGGTAAATAATGAGTCATTTACCGTAAAAGACAGTAGTGGTGTGGAACACGTGCTGCAAAAAAAATTGATGAGCGACTCCCATTGGGATTATAGTTATACGGCTACCAGCTATTCAATTCAAGGAGCTTCATCCCCATTTGTTATTGGGGTTGCTGAGACTAAAAATGCGCAAGTAAATCACCTGCGGTCGTTTTATATTATGGTAACGCGAGGCTCCTTGCAGGCAATGATTTATACAGACGATCATAAAAAGCTGCAAAAACAACTTCGCGTTACTCCTGAGAAAACTTCTGCATTGGAATCACTTAACCATCTGAATGTCCAAACAAAGCCCCCAATACCCAATGCACCATCAACATCACTCAAAGCAGCGCAAAGAATGCCCATAATGAAGAACCAGGAGCCTCGTTATGATGCGAATATGCTGTCACAACACTTATCCGAGCAGGCAGAGCTGGTAATAGAATCATTGCTAGGGCAGCCTAATCAAGCGCTTTCTTCCAAAACAGAATATCGATATGGTACTCACGGCAGCTTAAGCCTCTGTTTAAGCGGAGAAAAAAGAGGAGTTTGGCATAACTTTGAAACACAAGAAAAAGGAAACATGCTTCATTTGATCCAAAAAACATTGAATCTAAATTTTAAAGAAAGCCTTGAATATGCCGCCAAATTAACAGGTGATGACCTAAAGGAACGTATTAAAATAGCAAACAAAAACCCCAATAATTTTCAAGTGAAAGACACTGATAAGAAAAGAAAAACATCAGATTATGGTTTGCAATTGGTGCGAGAATCCAAACCTATATCAGGCACTATAGCAGAAAGGTATTTAAAAGAAATTAGAAAGATACATAATGTATCTGGGGAAAATATTCGATTTCATCCTAATGTCTATACCAAAGATACTGAGGAAGTACGCTACAGGCCAGCACTGTTAAATATTGCACGAGACAAAGACAATAAAGTGGCCTGCGTTGAAGTGGTATACCTGGATAATGAAACAGCAAATAAAGCAATAATGAAGATAAAACCCAAGAAATCTTATGGCTCAAAAGCAGGCGTTGGCGTCGTTTTAAGCGAGGGTAAAGGACATGAAAGTGTCACCTACATTACAGAAGGGGTGGAAACCGGATTAAGCGTTAGAGATGCAGTTCAAAATGAACGGGTTATAGCGACTCTTGGGAAAGAAAATTTTGTAAATATCGATATGGCATTACTTACAGATAAAATAGTCATTTGTATGGATAATGATGGCAAATCAATTAAAGAAGATAAGGTAATCATTCAAACCATTGAACGATTAAAACAGCATGGAAAAACTGTAGAAATTGCCATTCCGTTACATCAAAAAGACTTTAATGATGTGAATAAAAGCAGTGGGGTTCAAGGAGTGGTAGATATATTAAATAAAGCAACGAATGTCGATAAATTTATTGGCTGCCCTAATAAAATAGATATGAATCAAGATCAAATTAAGAAGTGTCTTGAGAGCATTTCTCGACAAATGAATCTCGAACTTCCTGAAAATAAAAATAATCCAATTGAGAAACTGAAAACCCTGCAGCGAGGAGAAATGGAAATATATTAATTACTTGAACGCAGTGCATCTAGGAATTTTATATGAAAAAAATGTTTGGAGTAATTTCTCTTTTATTGATAAATGGATCATCGGTCTACCTCATTTATCTCTATGTTTCAATAGCGTGCTCCACCAAAGTGAATAACCTGCTTCAGGTTGCTTATGAGCCATCTGGAATGCAAATGATTTTTTACTTTATATCGTTTCCAATTTTTATGGTTTTAGCAATATTAAGTCGTATTCATTGCTATTATTTTAATGTAAAAAATGGATTGACTTTATGTTTATTTTTAATCTGGTTCTTGTATTTTATGTTTATCATATACATTGATCGAATAGTTCATTTTCCTAAAGGGAATGAACTATTTTATTATGGTAGTTTGGCTATTTCATTAGTGGCATTTGCTTTAATTGGATTGACAACATATTTCCAGATGAAACAATTAATGACTTATTCAGAGTAAAATTTGAAGCTTAAAATAAGCCATATTATTTTTAAATTTAACTGGTAAATACCATTAATACTAACTTAATTATTGATATATCCTTCAATGAAATTATCTACTTTCTTCTTAAGTTCTGCGATATGTTCTTCGGCATTATTTGATTCACCTGAAAGTTTATTTTTATCATAAACACAGCGAAAAATATCAGCACTTATTCCCAGTAATCTTAAAAGATGAGTCGTGTGTTGACGATTCAATTCCTCCTCTTTTTCTAAGCGTCTTTTTTCATCTTCGCTGATTACTGGATTATCTTTATTGTGTAGGTATACCTTAATTCCTAATTCGATCATTTCTTTCATGGTTTGGGATGATGAATCATGTCCTTCATCTTTTTTAATTGTTTCGAGCTGATCAATGATTCTTTGATTTAGATAACAATAAGCCTTGGGCATACAATCCTCTTTTAAATTTATAATGCAGGTTCTGTGCATTGTTTTTACCTGGTTTAGAATAATTGTATCATTTAATAATGGGTGTCGAATAGGTGTGTATATTCGTTCAATAGATATTTTTTACTCATTCAATAGGTGTGGATTAGGTGTTGATATTTTATAACTTATTGATTATTATTAAAGAGTGGATGCACACCTATATAAAATAGGGGTGTTAGCAGATCTTAAAATGCCAATCCGCACGTAAGCTACTGAATAATAATAAAATGTTTTAAGCAATAAACATTGCGAGGGGTGTGTTCTTTTTTATTTGGTTTTGCTTTTTTTGTGTGTGTTTCACTGGCCATTTTAGTATAGTTTATTTAAATTAATATTTTGGGAAGCGCATAATAATTGCGTACTTGTGATTCACGGATTCTCTTATCTATAATCGTGTCACTGAACAGGGATATTTATATCATGGGCATATTAAAAAAAATTCTGAAAAAAATTGCTAAAATCATTCATTTTCGACCATATAGCGAATGGACTGAAAATGAAAAAGCAAAGTATGCTAAACAGAATTCTTTTCGTTCTTGCTCCAAATCAAATAATACAGAAATTAATCCTGCTACAGGATTACCAATGATTGGAGCTTTAGACAGCATGGGAAATTCTTTTGGTTCCAGTGCATCCGATAGAGACAATTATTGGAATAATGATTATCATCATTATTCAACGTACAATAGCAGCAATTATGATCCATTTAACAATCGTTATTAAAAGACACTAATTTTTATATTAAATTGAGGATTTATTATGGCTTTAATCAGCGCAAGAAAAGCACCTGAAACTGAAAAAATTAAGATCGAAATCAGTAAAGATATTTACTCAGAAATAAAAGAATACTGCTTATGGGCTGGTATTGATAACATTAGCCATTTTTTTGAAGAATCATCTACGATGATTTTCTCTAAAGACAAAGAATGGAAGCAATACAGAAAAGAGAAAAAATTAACTTTAGCATAATCAATTTAAAAAAGGATATTCAAGTGAAAAACAGTATTAAAAAAACGTGTAAATACATAGTACCCATAGCTATTATTAGCATATTTGTTTTTCACTCTTATTCAGTCCAATCAAAACTAGAGCAGAAAGAAAAACAAACCTATATTACTATAAAAGAGTTATCCGAACTTGCCGCGAAAAATCGAGGTGTTGAGCCAACTTTTCTGGATAAGGCAGTAATTGCTATTATGGATTGGCTCATCCCTGTCGCTTTTATTAATAAGAATGAATATCTCAAATTACTGTCTGAACATAAAAAAGAAATTACCTCAGAATCAAAAAAAATTTATGTGCCATCAAGCAAGATGGGGGAAGTTGTAGTCATCAAAAAATTTAAATTTTCAACACCGGAGATTAAGGAATCAAAATCCATACCTATGGGCAAAATTTTTAGTGCATTTGTCATCGCTCCCTTTCATGATTCTGATAGTCCTAATCAATTACAGTTTAAAATAAATATCAACCCCATTTCGTGCACCGCAATCTCTGATTCCATTTTAAAAACTGATTATAAATCAGGGAAAATAGTCGCAAAAATTAGCGAGATAAAGTGTGCTGATGATGAGTCGAAAATCATACCTTTAGAAGCAGTCGCACTTGTGTCAGGTAGGGTATTATCCTAAAAATGAATATTCGATCTCTTCAAATAAAAGCACATTCTATAGTCTTATGTTTTTCTTTAATTAAACGGAAGTTGGCGTTTCTTTTATTCATTGTTTTTCTGATAAATAGTAAAGCTATTTTTTCTTACATAAAGAGCTCTTTAACTGTAATCATTAACAAATTGGATGTTCTTATTTTAGATCACCAAATTTTTTATTATTTGGTGATCTTATCAATCAACATTCTATTAATTATCAAAGCATATTCAAGGTATAAAACTAACAAGATGAGGCATAAAGACTAGCAAAAAACACCTCTTGCAATTCAAAGTAATTCCCAATCTCCAAAGTATCCCTCTTTGGTTTTGATTAAATCCTCATAAACGCACATTTCTAAACCATTCCCTAATTCATCCCACCCCGTTAAATCCATGGCCTCCTTCAATGCGCTCTCAGTAACAAAAAAGATCCTTGGTACTCCATAAGTCCATATAATCACATCAACATCATTAAGGGTTGCGCCTTCAAATCCCCAATCATCCATTTCTTGTTCTGGGGTATTGCGTCCATGATATAATCTTAATTTCATAATTGTCCTTTAAAATTGATTGATTTGCTTGTCATCCGTAGAATGATGAACAAAGGAATACTCCTTTGCTCATCAATGCCTGCTTATCTTTTTATTTCCATCATTTTTTCAGTAAGAGTCCATAACGCACGATTTAATTTCACATTTTGATCAATGGCTTTTACTTCTCTGGTTTTGGTTCGAGTGGTGTAACCGTATTTATTTAAACGATGGCCACGGATCCCACCTTTAATTAAGTTTTCTTGCAGGACATTAAACACGGTAAACAAATCATTATCTTTTTGATCTACATAACGCCTTGGTTGCAATAAACTCTTAGGATTAACGATAATACCCCCCTCTGTATCAGAGAATTTTAGTGAGTGAGCAGCTTCTGCAAAAATCATTTTTTCATCGTCATTCAAGTGAATGGAAGCCATATCATCGGATACATCAAGCATGTTATTTGCTGTCTCAATCACTTTGTAGGTGCCTTCAATGACATTCCCAAGAACATCCCCCTGATGTTTAATTCTAATTTCGTTATACGCTTGTCCAGCGATCATTCCATTACTGCACACAACCCGAAAAAGACCCGCCATTAAGCGATAAGAAGACAAACCATCATGAGAGTTAATAAGAACCAATTCGGGATAAAGCCCCTGATTATTTTGCAGGACATCATGGCGTTGAAAACGGAGCATGTGTTTTGCAAATACTTTCGCTTCTTGGTTCTGGCTTTTGGTCTGGGTTGCCCAAGTGGGGAAAAAACCTTCTGACATTAATTTATCAATGATTTGCTCGGTTGAAATGGGCGAGTACTTGGTACTCGTTTTATAAGAGCTGGCTTGTGTGAATATGGATGGCGCTAATTTGAATAATTTATCTTTTGATAATACTGGTAACATGTTGTTCTCCTATGTTTTTACTATTG
>NZ_CDRUGZ020000023.1:0-290607 GCF_977063395.2 Legionella nigrisilvae | reverse complement strand
TTTTCCTGGCGACCATAGCGTCTTGGAACCACCTGATCCCATCTCGAACTCAGAAGTGAAACGAGACCGCGCCAATGATAGTGTGAGGTTTCCTCATGTGAAAGTAGGTCATCGCCAGGGTTTTATTTAAGTGATAGTCAGAGAAATTATCACTAAATCCTGCAAAAGCAGGGAAAAGCGAATATGCTGGCGTAGCTCAGTTGGTAGAGCAACTGACTTGTAATCAGTAGGTCCCGGGTTCGATTCCTGGTGCCAGCACCATCATAAATAGGTTGGCCGTTAACAAAATGTTGACATTCTATTCATCTTAAAAGACAATAGCGTTCTTTTTGGAGGGGTTCCCGAGCGGTCAAAGGGATCAGACTGTAAATCTGACGGCTCTGCCTTCGAAGGTTCGAATCCTTCCCCCTCCACCAGTTAAAAAGAAGGATAAGCGGGTGTAGTTCAATGGTAGAACTTCAGCCTTCCAAGCTGATAGCGTGGGTTCGATTCCCATCACCCGCTCCAAAATATTAGAAAATAGAAATATTTGCTTGTTCGTATGAATCTGCAAGCTAATATAAGCCCACATAGCTCAGGCGGTAGAGCACTTCCTTGGTAAGGAAGAGGTCGTTGGTTCGAGTCCAGTTGTGGGCACCATAATGTCAATTTAGCAAATGGGGAGACTTTCCAATGGCGAAGGAAAAATTTGAGCGTAAGAAGCCACACGTAAATGTTGGCACGATTGGTCACGTAGACCACGGTAAGACGACATTAACTGCGGCTATTACCACAATTATGGCGAAGAAGTTTGGTGGCACGGCGAAAGCATATGATCAGATTGATGCGGCCCCCGAAGAACGCGAGCGTGGTATTACGATATCTACAGCACACGTAGAATACGAATCAGCAAACAGACACTATGCACACGTTGATTGCCCAGGACATGCTGACTATGTTAAGAACATGATTACTGGAGCGGCCCAAATGGACGGAGCGATACTTGTAGTATCAGCAGCTGATGGTCCAATGCCACAAACTAGAGAGCACATTTTGTTATCACGCCAAGTTGGTGTTCCTTACATTGTTGTGTTCATGAACAAAGCCGACATGGTTGATGATCCTGAGTTATTAGAGTTGGTAGAAATGGAAGTACGTGACTTGTTAAGCAGTTACGATTTCCCTGGCGATGATATTCCAATTGTTGTTGGTTCTGCGCTGAAAGCGTTGGAAGGTGATGAGAGCGATATTGGTGTTAAAGCAATTGAGAAATTGGTTGAGACGATGGACTCTTACATACCGGAGCCAGTACGTAACATTGATAAAGCATTTTTGTTACCGATTGAAGACGTATTTTCTATTTCTGGACGCGGAACAGTAGTAACAGGCCGTGTAGAGAGTGGAATAGTGAAAGTGGGTGAAGAGATTGAGATTGTGGGAATCCGTGATACTCAAAAAACCACTTGCACAGGTGTTGAGATGTTCCGTAAGTTGTTGGATGAGGGTCGAGCTGGAGATAACGTAGGTGTATTGTTACGTGGAACCAAGCGAGATGAAGTTGAGCGCGGCCAAGTATTAGCGAAGCCAGGAACAATTAAGCCTCATACAAAATTTGAAGCTGAAGTATATGTGTTGTCTAAAGAAGAAGGTGGACGTCATACTCCATTTTTCAATGGATACAGACCACAGTTTTATTTCAGAACAACAGACGTGACAGGTACATGTGACTTGCCATCTGGAGTAGAAATGGTAATGCCAGGTGATAACGTACAATTGACGATTAACCTGCATGCACCTATTGCGATGGACGAAGGTTTACGTTTCGCAATTCGGGAAGGTGGCCGTACTGTTGGCGCCGGTGTTGTTGCGAAAATTATCGAGTAATAAAGTTAAATTGTGTTGGCATGAATATCTGATTCATGCCAATTAATTTAGGCCAGTAGCTCAATTGGCAGAGTGGCGGTCTCCAAAACCGCAGGTTGGGGGTTCGATTCCCTCCTGGCCTGCCAACTTACAAGTGAATATGAAAAGTTCTAACGAAAATCAAAGTACTACTAAAAATATACTTTCATGGATGTCTGTAGTTCTTATAACTGCAGCAGCTTTTTTTTGTACATATCACTATACTTTTTCAGGTCCCATTCAGTCAATAATATGGCTTGCATGGTTGTTGCTGACATTATTTCTTGCCTACCTGACTTCTGTAGGTAAACAAGTATTTAAATTTGCTCAAGAATCAAAAGTTGAATTGTTAAAGGTCGTTTGGCCAACCCGCCAAGAAACGATACAGACAACAACGATTGTTATTGTTATGGTTGCCGTAACCGGATTTATACTCTGGGGCGTCGATTCAGCGATGATGTGGGCAATTGCTAAAATAACGCATTTAGGGTGAATTCGGTGGAAGAACACAAATCGAAACAATGGTACGTTGTACATGCCTATTCAGGTTACGAGAATTTCGTCATGCGCGAAATTAAATCTCGTGCACAACACCATAATTTGGAAGATAAAATTGGTGAAGTTGTTGTGCCCTCAGAAGAAGTTGTTGAAATGCGTTCAGGTCAAAAACGCAAAAGCACTCGTAAGTTTTTTCCTGGCTATGTGTTAGTGAACATGGTTATGGAAGATCAAACATGGCATATGATAAGAGCAATCCCAAGAGTACTAGGTTTTATTGGTGGGACCAGTCAGACTCCTACACCTATTACTGATAAAGAAGCTCAGGCGATTATGCAACGTGTTGAAGATGGTGTTACTAAACCTAGACCGAAGATTCTATTCGAACCAGGCGAAGTGGTTCGAGTTAAAGAAGGTCCATTCGTTGACTTCAATGGTGTAGTAGAGGAAGTCAATTATGAGAAAAACAGATTAAGAGTAGCCGTACTGATTTTTGGACGTTCTACTCCGGTTGAACTTGAATTTAGTCAAGTAGAGAAAACTTAGTTCGCTAAGGTGCCCTGGATAACCCTTAATAAACACCAAGTTTAGATAAGAGTTATCCAGGGCTATTTTGTGTAAAAAGGGGAGCTAGAAATTAAAAAAGTATATTCATCCTTTTTTAAAAAAAACTAGCGTATGACCCATAAGGAGTAAAGATGGCAAAAAAAGTAGAAGCATATATAAAGTTGCAAATTCCAGCAGGTAAAGCTAATCCAAGTCCACCAGTAGGTCCAGCTTTGGGTCAACGTGGTGTTAACATTATGGAATTTTGTAAAGCCTTTAACGCTGCAACACAACAAATGGAACAAGGGTTACCGACACCAGTTGTAATCACTGTTTATAGTGATCGTAGTTTTACCTTCATTACTAAGACACCACCGGCTTCAGTTCTTCTGAAAAAGGCTGCGGGTATTCAAAGTGGAAGTGGTACGCCTAACACTAAAAAAGTGGCCAAACTTAACGTCAAACAACTTGAAGAAATTGCGAAGATTAAAGAACCTGATTTAACTGCAGCCAGCTTAGCAGCAGCGGTTAGAAGTATTGCAGGTACTGCTCGCAGTATGGGTATTGACGTTGAAGGCTTAGAGTAAGGGGGATGCCATGCCAAGAGTATCGAAGAAACAAAAAAAGATTTTAGAGACAATCAAGACAAATCATTTATATAGCGCTAGTGAAGCAATTAATCTTTTGAAACAATTTGCTTCAGCTAAATTTCGTGAAAGTTTAGATATTAGTGTTAACTTGGGTGTTGATCCTCGTAAATCAGATCAAGTAGTTCGTTCATCAACTAACTTACCTAAAGGTACTGGTAAAGTTGTGCGTGTTGCCGTTTTTGCACAAGGTGACAACGCGACCAAGGCAAAAGATGCTGGTGCTGATATCGTTGGATTTGAAGATCTTGCTGAAAAGATTAAAGGTGGCGCAATGGATTTCGATGTTGTTATTGCAACACCAGATGCTATGCGTATCGTCGGCCAATTAGGCCAGATTTTAGGCCCAAGAGGCTTAATGCCAAATCCAAAAGTTGGAACTGTTACAACAAACGTTGAGGCTGCAGTTAAAGATGCTAAATCAGGTCAAGTACGTTACAGAACTGACAAAAACGGTATTATCCATTGTACTGTCGGTAAAGTAGATTTTGCGGCTGAAGACATTATCGAAAATATAGTTGCTTTAATTAATGATCTAAAAAAGGCGAAGCCTTCTTCATCTAAAGGTCAATATTTAAAGAAAATATCTTTATCTACAACTATGGGTCCTGGAATAGCTATTGATATTTCATCAATACCTGTGTAATATAACCACCCATTTTTAGGAATTCACGGCATAGATTTGGTTCCATGCCGTCGAAGACCGCAGGTGCTAACGCTTAATTTCCTGCGCAGACGGTGAACCGGCTCCAACATAATGAAAGAGGCGGCCACCATAACTGGCAAATCCTTGTGATTTGTATAATTAGGAGGTCAGTAACGTGACATTAAATTTAGCTGCAAAAAAAGCTGTTGTTGAAGAAGTGACTGCGGTCGCCTCAAAGGCTATTTCGGCAGTAGTTGCTGATTATCGTGGTTTAACTGTTAATCAAATGACGCACTTACGTAGTGAAGCACGTAAATCTGGTGTTTATCTTCGAGTTGTAAGAAATACTTTGACAAGAAGAGCCTTTAAAAACACTGAATTTGAGTGCTTGAATGACTTGCTTGTCGGCCCGTTATTCATTGCTTTATCACTAGAAGCACCTAGTGATGCAGCAAGGCTACTTAAAGAATTCACTAAGACATGCGACAAACTTGAGGTTAGAGCATTATCAGTAGGCGGAAAAGTATACAGAGCAGATCAAATTGATGCTGTTGCTAGCTTACCGACTCGTGATGAAGCAATCGCCAAGTTAATGTACGTGATGAAAGCGCCCGTTGAGAAATTTGTCAGAACTCTTGCTGAGCCTCATGCTAAATTAGTAAGAACCTTAGCAGCGGTAAAAGATAAAAAAGCAGGTTAAGTCACATTTAATCGTTAAATTAATTTTAAATCAGGAGCTAGTAATGGCTGTGTCAAAAAATGATATTTTAGAAACCATAGCAAACATGTCTGTTATGGAAGTTGTTGAGTTAATCGAAGCAATGGAAGAGAAATTTAACGTTTCTGCTGCCGCTGCTGCTGTTGCAGTTGCTGCTCCAGCTGCTGCTGCCGCCGCTGCTGAAGAACAAACTGAGTTTAACGTTGTTATGACTAGTTTTGGTGCTAACAAAGTAAACGTTATTAAAGCAGTTCGTGGTATTACAGGTCTTGGCTTGAAAGAAGCTAAAGATTTAGTAGAAGGTGCTCCTTCAACAATTAAAGAAGCTGTATCTAAAGACGAAGCTGCTAACATCAAGAAAGAACTTGAAGAAGCTGGTGCTTCAGTAGAAGTTAAATAATAAAGCTATATCAGTGAGATAGAACCCAGCCATGGTTTCATGGCTGGGTTTACGTGTTTGAAGTCATCAATAATTTACAGAGGAAACACCATGGCCGTTGCAGAAGCTAAACCTCAATATTCGCATGCTGAGAAAAAACGATTTCGCAAAAGCTTTGGTACGCAGGCCGATAAAATGGCAATACCAAATCTGCTTGAAATTCAACTCAAATCTTACAGGGATTTCCTTCAGGCTGATAGCAAGTCAAATGAACACTTTAATACAGGATTGCATGCTGCATTTTCTTCTGTATTTCCGATTGAAAGCTTTTCAGGCAATGCACGATTAGAATATGTTGGTTATAAGTTAGGTGAACCAGCATTCGATGTTCGTGAATGCAAATTAAGAGGTCTAACATATTCTGCACCATTGAGGGTTAAAATAAGACTTGTTGTTTTGGATAAAGACGCAAGCGAAGAACCTAAGCCAATTAAAGATATTAGAGAACAAGACGTTTTTATGGGTGAAATACCTTTAATGACAGATGTAGGCACGTTCGTAGTAAATGGTACTGAACGGGTAGTAGTTTCTCAGTTACATCGTTCTCCTGGTGTGATATTTGAGCACGATAAAGGTAAAACCCATTCTTCAGGTAAGTTGTTATATTCCGCGCGTATTATACCCTACCGTGGTTCTTGGTTAGATTTTGAATTTGATCCAAAAGATTGTGTTTATGTTCGTATTGATAGACGACGTAAATTACCGGTTAGTATTCTTTTAAGAGCTTTAGGATACGAAACAGAAGATATTCTGAGCGAATTTTTTGAAATGACCAGCTGCCATCTTAAAAATGGCGAATATCATATTGATCTTATCCCTCAACGTTTACGCGGGGAAATTGCTTCTTTTGATATTCATGTCCCTGAGACAGGGGAATTAATTGTCGAACAAGGTAGAAGAATTACAGCACGTCATATCAAGTTAATGGAAAAAAGTCAGATGAAAGATCTGATTGTGCCTCGTGATTATCTAATAGGTAAAACTTTAGCCAGAAATATCATTGATACCTCTACCGGAGAGTTTATTGCTCAAGCAAATGATGAAGTTACAGATGAGTTGCTCGATGCAATGGCTTCTAACGGACTCCATGAATTTGATATGATTTACACCAATGATTTGGATCATGGTTCATATATATCAGATACAGTTAAAATTGATCCTACTTCAAGTCAATTAGAGGCGCTTGTTGAAATTTACCGTATGATGCGTCCAGGCGAGCCACCAACTAAAGAGGCTGCCGAAGCTTTATTTAAAAATCTATTTTTTGTCGATGAGCGGTATGACTTATCTGCAGTTGGAAGAATGAAATTTAATCGACGCGTTGGTAGAAAAAATGATGACGGTCCGGGCACTTTGACTAAAGAAGATATTTTGTCAGTTATCAAAACCCTTATCGACATAAGAAACGGTATTGGAATGGTTGATGATATTGACCATCTAGGTAACCGAAGGGTTCGTAGTGTCGGGGAAATGACTGAAAATCAATTTAGAGTGGGTCTTGTGCGTGTTGAAAGAGCCGTTAAAGAACGTTTAAGTTTGGTTGAGTCAGAAAATCTGATGCCGCAGGACTTGATTAATGCAAAACCCGTTTCCGCAGCAATTAAAGAATTTTTCGGTTCCAGTCAGCTGTCACAATTTATGGATCAAGTCAATCCATTATCCGGTGTTACCCACAAACGACGCGTTTCTGCACTAGGCCCAGGTGGTTTAACACGTGAACGTGCAGGGTTTGAGGTACGTGACGTACATACTACACATTATGGTAGAGTATGTCCTATTGAAACTCCTGAAGGTCCAAACATTGGGTTGATTAACTCCCTGTCTGTATATGCTAGAACAAATGATTATGGATTTATTGAAACTCCATGTCGTAAAGTAATTAATGGCCGTGTTACTGATGATATTGAATATCTCTCAGCTATTGAAGAAGTGGATCAATACATCGCCCAATCAAGCGTTGCACTTGATAAAGAAGGTAACATACTGGCTGATCTTGTTCCTTGCAGACATCAAAATGAATTTTCATTGACTACGCCCGATAATATCAACTACATGGATATTTCGCCGAAGCAGATTGTGTCTGTGGCAGCTTCTTTGATTCCATTCCTAGAACATGATGACGCGAACCGTGCTTTAATGGGTTCAAACATGCAACGACAAGCAGTGCCTACCCTGCGCTCAGAAAAACCTTTAGTAGGTACTGGGATGGAGCGTATTGTAGCGTCTGATTCGGGAGTTTCAGTAGTAGCAAAACGAGGTGGGATAATTGATCTTGTTGATGCATCTCGTATTGTGGTCCGTGTTAATGACGATGAGACTACCGCGGGTGAAACCGGCGTTGATATTTATAACCTGACTAAATACTTCCGCTCAAATCAGGATACATGTATTAACCAACGTCCAATAGTCAATACAGGTGATATCATCCAAAGAGGCGATATATTGGCCGATGGTCCATGTACTGATATGGGCGAACTGGCTTTAGGTCAGAACTTGTTGGTCGCTTTTATGCCATGGAATGGATATAACTTCGAGGACTCTATTCTTATATCCGAGCGTATCGTACAAGATGATCGATTCACAACAATTCATATAGAAGAATTAACGTGTATTGCCCGTGATACTAAATTAGGTACAGAAGAGATTACTGCAGATATTCCTAATGTAGGTGAATCTGCTCTTTCTAACTTGGATGAATCAGGTGTAGTATACATCGGTGCTGAAGTTAAAGCCGGCGATATTCTTGTTGGAAAAGTTACTCCTAAGGGCGAAACACAATTAACACCTGAAGAGAAGCTACTAAGAGCAATCTTTGGCGAAAAGGCTTCTGATGTTAAGGATTCTTCACTTCGTGTTCCATCAGGAATGAATGGTACTGTCATTGACGTGCAAGTATTTACGCGTGATGGCTTAGAAAAAGATGCCCGTGCGAAAAGCATCGAGGAAGAACATTTGGCGCGAGTCCGTAAAGACTTAGTTGATGAGCGACGTATTCGTGAAGAAGATATCTACCATCGCGTAGCAAATATTGTTCTCGATAAAGTAGCAACAGGTGGCCCAGGAAACCTGAAACCAGGATCTAAAATAAACCAAGAATACCTTGATAAGATAGGTAGAGATAAATGGTTTGATATCCGTCTTGAAAACGATGTAACGAGCCAGCAATTAGAACAGCTTTCAAAGCAACTTGAAATGTTGTCTAAAGAAATGGAAAAGCGCTTTAACGACAGTCGTAAGAAAATCATTCAAGGCGATGATCTGGCTCCTGGCGTGTTAAAAATTGTTAAAGTGTATCTTGCTGTGAAAAGACGTATTCAACCAGGCGATAAGATGGCAGGTCGTCACGGTAACAAAGGGGTTATCTCCATCGTAGTTCCTGTTGAAGACATGCCGCATATGGAAGATGGAACAGCAGTAGACATCGTTCTTAATCCGCTAGGCGTACCATCACGTATGAATATCGGACAAGTGCTCGAAACCCACCTTGGTTTAGCTGCAAAAGGCTTGGGTAACAAAATTGCTCAGATGCTTGATACAAAACAAAATGCGGCTGAAATCAAGTCGTTCTTGAATAAGATATACAACCATGATGACGTACAACGTGTACATTTAGATTGTCTAAATGATGAAGAAATATTTAGATTGGCAGATAATCTACGTGCTGGTGTACCTATGGCGACACCTGTTTTTGATGGTGCTTCTGAAGAAGAAATAAAACGCATGCTGCAACTGGCGGATTTGTCTTCTGATGGTAAAACCTATTTGACTGACGGACGAACTGGAAGCAAATTTGATAACCCGGTAACTGTCGGTTACATGTATATGTTAAAACTAAATCATTTAGTTGATGATAAGATGCATGCTCGCTCAACTGGCTCATATAGCCTAGTAACGCAACAACCATTAGGTGGTAAAGCACAGTTTGGTGGACAACGCTTTGGGGAGATGGAGGTTTGGGCTCTCGAAGCTTATGGTGCAGCTTATACATTACAGGAAATGTTGACTGTGAAATCAGATGACGTTGGAGGTAGAACAAAGATCTACAAAAATATTGTCGATGGCGATCATCGTATGGACCCAGGAATGCCTGAGTCTTTCAACGTATTGTTGAAAGAAATTCGTGCATTGGGCATAGATATCGAACTCGAACACGATTAACTTTTTCAGCGATACATACTGATTAACAAATTTTTGGAGGCATAGACTTGAGTACTCTAAACGACGATCCAATGAATGAGCCAATGAGAAAAGCTCCTGTGATGAGCGATTTGCTTGGCATCCTAAAGCAACAGGGACAAAGTGAAGAGTTCGACGCAATTAAGATTGCGTTGGCTTCTCCTGAGCTAATTCGTTCATGGTCATATGGTGAAGTAAAAAAACCAGAAACAATAAATTATCGTACCTTTAAACCTGAACGCGATGGGTTGTTTTGTGCTAAAACTTTTGGCCCAGTAAAAGATTACGAATGCTTATGTGGAAAATACAAGCGTCTTAAACATCGCGGTGTTATTTGTGAAAAGTGCGGTGTTGAGCTTGCGCTTGCAAAAGTGCGTCGTGAACGTATGGGACATATTGAGCTCGCAAGCCCAGTTGCACATATTTGGTTTTTGAAGTCGTTACCTTCCAGAATAGGTTTACTCCTGGATATGACTTTGCGTGATATTGAGCGTGTTCTTTATTTTGAAGCGTTTGTTGTTGTTGACCCAGGAATGACTGAGTTGGAACGTGGTCAATTGCTGAATGATGAAGTGTATCTTGATGCAATGGAACAATATGGTGACGAGTTTGATGCACGTATGGGTGCCGAAGCTATTCGTGATTTGCTCCGCCAAGTTGATCTTGAAGATGAAATCAAGAATTTGCGTGAAGAGTTACCAACTACCAACTCTGAAACCAAAATTAAAAAAATTACCAAAAGATTAAAATTACTCGAAGCTTTTTATGAGTCTGGGAATAAGCCAGAGTGGATGATTATGGATGTCCTACCTGTGCTACCACCTGATTTAAGACCATTGGTACCACTAGATGGTGGCCGTTTTGCTACATCTGATTTGAATGATTTATATCGACGTGTCATTAACCGAAACAACCGTTTGAAACGTCTTTTGGATCTTAACGCACCAGATATTATTGTTCGTAATGAAAAGAGGATGTTACAGGAATCAGTTGATGCTTTGCTCGATAATGGACGTCGTGGCCGTGCAATTACGGGCACCAACAAGCGACCCCTTAAATCGCTAGCTGATATGATTAAAGGAAAGCAAGGTCGTTTCCGTCAAAACCTGTTAGGTAAACGTGTGGATTATTCAGGTCGTTCTGTAATTGTGGTTGGTCCGACTTTGAAACTGCATCAGTGCGGTCTCCCTAAGAAAATGGCTCTTGAGTTATTTAAACCATTCATATTCAGTAAACTTGAATTCAGAGGCTTAGCTACAACAATTAAAGCAGCCAAAAAAATGGTAGAGCGTGAAGAGTCTGTGGTCTGGGATATATTAGATGATGTAATTCGTGAACATCCTATCCTGCTAAACCGTGCTCCTACTCTCCATAGATTAGGTATACAGGCCTTCGAACCCGTACTTATTGAGGGTAAAGCGATACAACTTCATCCATTAGTATGTACTGCATACAACGCTGACTTTGACGGTGACCAAATGGCGGTGCATGTGCCCTTGACTTTAGAGGCACAATTGGAAGCTCGCTCATTAATGATGTCTACAAACAACATCTTATCACCTGCGAGTGGTGAGCCAATTATTGTACCTAGCCAGGACGTTGTATTAGGCTTATATTACTTAACTCGTGAAAAAGTTAATGCCTTAGGTGAAGGGAAGATTTTTGTTAGTGCCCAAGAAGCACAAAACTTTTATGAGTCAGGTCATCTTGATATTCATGCTAAAATTAAAATCCGCATGCCAAAAGAAGATAGTGAAGGTCACCATTTGGTAGAAACAACTGTTGGCCGAGCAATTCTTGCTGAAGTGCTACCTAAGGGTATGACCTTTGCTCAGATAAACCGTACGATGACCAAGAAAGTCATTTCCAAAGTCATAGATACCTGCTATAGAAATTTTGGTTTGAAGGAAACGGTTATTTTTGCTGATAAGCTTATGTATACAGGCTTTAAGTATGCAACTCGCTCTGGTGTATCAATTGGTATTGAAGATATGGAAATACCTGATGACAAAGCCAGCATTATTGATCATGCAGATAACGAAGTTCGTGAAATCGAATCACAATTCCGATCTGGTTTGGTAACCAATGGCGAACGTTACAATAAAGTAATCGATATTTGGTCCAGAACTAACGAATTAGTTGCTAAATCGATGATGAGTAAAATAGCAACAGAAGAAACAATTGATGCCAAAGGGAATAAAGTTCGACAAGAATCCTTCAATCCAATCTTTATGATGGCTGATTCAGGAGCGCGGGGTTCCGCAGCGCAAATAAGACAGCTAGCAGGTATGCGCGGATTGATGGCTGCACCTGATGGCTCTATTATTGAAACGCCAATTACAGCTAACTTCCGCGAAGGTCTGAACGTATTCCAGTATTTCATTTCGACTCACGGAGCTAGAAAAGGTTTGGCAGATACAGCGTTAAAAACTGCTAACTCGGGTTATTTGACACGACGTTTGGTGGATGTAGCTCAAGACGTAGTGATTACTGAAGATGATTGCGGTGTTGATACTGGTATTTTAATGCAACCTCTGATTGAAGGTGGGGATATCGTTGAGCCGTTACATGAGCGCGTTTTAGGACGAGTAGTTGCTGCCGATGTTTATATTCCTAACCAAAGTGAACCTGTTGTTACTGCGGGTACCTTATTGGATGAAGAATGGGTTGAAAAACTCGAAAAGCAAGGTGTGGATCAAATTATGGTTCGCTCACCGATTACCTGCCAAACCCGTTTTGGATTGTGTGCTAAGTGCTATGGCCGTGATTTGGCCCGAGGCCATCTCGTTAATACAGGTGAAGCTGTAGGTATTATAGCTGCTCAGTCAATTGGAGAGCCCGGCACCCAGTTAACAATGCGTACTTTCCATATTGGAGGTGCTGCTTCTAGAGCGACCGCAGCGAATAATATTCAGATTAAAACGAAAGGGGTTATTCGTTTACATAACATTAAAACAGTTACTCACGAAAACAAAAACTTGGTGGCTGTATCTCGCTCCGGTGAGGTAACCATTGTTGATGAGTTCGGGCGTGAACGTGAACGTTACAAGTTGCCATACGGCGCTGTAATTTCAGTTCATGACAATTCACCTGTAGAAGCTGGGCAAGTTATTGCTACTTGGGATCCCCATACTCACCCAGTTATTTCAGAGGTAACAGGATATCTGAAATTTGTTGATTTGGTTGAAGGTATCACCATGAACCGACAAACAGATGAGCTAACAGGCTTGAGTAACATCGTAGTTATCGATGCGAAACAACGTAGTGCAGCAGGTCGTGATTTACGCCCGATGGTAAAACTCGTCGCTGAAAACGGGGAAGATATTTATCTTGCTGGTACCAACGTTCCTGCTCAATACTATCTGCCAGTAGATGCGATTGTTAATTTCGAAGATGGCGGTCACGTAGGTATAGGAGACGTCATAGCACGTATTCCTCAAGAACGTTCTAAAACTCGCGATATTACCGGGGGTCTGCCTCGAGTAGCTGATTTATTCGAAGCGCGTAAACCTAAAGATTCAGCTGTTATGGCTGAAGTTTCAGGAATGGTTAGTTTTGGTAAGGAAACAAAAGGTAAGAGAAGATTACTTATTAATGTTTCTGAAGATCAATGTCATGAAGAATTGATACCTAAATGGAGACATATTTCTGTCTTTGAAGGGGAGCATGTTGAACGCGGTGAAATTATTGCTGAAGGTGCGCTCAATCCTCATGATATATTGCGCTTACTTGGCGTTGGTGCATTAGCGAATTACATTGTAAATGAAGTTCAAGACGTATATCGTTTACAAGGTGTAAAAATTAATGATAAACACATCGAAGTAATCGTACGACAAATGCTACGTAAAAGAGTTATTACTTTTGCTGGGGATTCTAAATTCTTGGCCGGTGAACAAGTTGAAGAAAGCGTCTTGTTGCAGGAAAATGACAAGCTTATTGCTGAAGATAAACAACCAGCCCGAGGTACTCCTATATTGTTAGGTATTACCAAGGCTTCTTTGGCAACTGAGTCATTTATCTCTGCTGCTTCGTTCCAAGAAACAACAAGAGTTTTAACTGAAGCTGCTGTAAGTGGTAAAGTTGATGATTTACGTGGTTTAAAAGAAAATGTTATGGTAGGTCGCTTGATCCCTGCAGGAACAGGTTATGCATACCATCAAAGCCGTAAGGCAAAAAGAGCTAAGGCTGCAGCCGGTGAGCACCCAGTGCATACCGTCACTGCAAGTGATGTTGAGCATGCGTTAAGTGAAGCATTAAACGCAGACAATCAAGAACACTAGTTCGGATTCGAAAAACGGCAGATTAAACTTGACAAATCTGCCGTAGCTATATAGAATCCGGCCTCCTTATGCATTCGAAATAATCAAAAGAGACAGATCGGAGTTAAGTATAAATGGCTACTATTAATCAGTTAGTAAGAAAGCCTCGTGTGGACGTAAAAAAGAAAAGTAACGTGCCTGCACTGGAATCATGTCCACAAAGACGCGGTGTATGTACACGCGTTTACACTACTACACCTAAAAAACCTAACTCAGCTATGCGTAAGGTTGCTCGTGTACGGTTAACTAATGGATTTGAAGTTTCATCATACATTGGTGGAGAAGGCCATAACCTTCAGGAACACTCAGTTGTTCTAATTAGAGGTGGTCGTGTTAAAGATTTACCTGGTGTGCGTTATCACACTGTAAGAGGTAGCTTAGATACCTCAGGTGTTAATGATCGTAAACAAGGTCGTTCAAAATACGGTACTAAAAAACCAAAAGATAAAAAATAACTGATTGTAGGAAATCGAAATGCCTAGAAGAAGAGAAGTCCCCAAAAGAGAAATTTTGCCAGATCCTAAACATCATAGTGAGTTATTAGCAAAATTTATCAACGTATTAATGGTTAGTGGTAAGAAGTCTACTGCTGAAAAAATTATTTATGGTGCTTTATCCGTTATGGAAGAGCGCGTAAAGAAACTTAAAAAAACAGATGAAGATGAAAGCGAATCAGGTTCAACTGGTTCTGCAACAGTTCTTCGTTATTTTGAAAATGCTTTAGATAATGTACGCCCAAGCGTTGAAGTTCGTTCACGCCGAGTTGGTGGCGCTACATATCAAGTCCCTGTTGAAGTTAGAACGGACAGAAGCATTGCTTTAGGAATGCGCTGGATTGTACAGGCAGCACGTACTCGTGGTGAAAAGGGTATGATGCTACGTTTGGCTGGAGAACTTATGGATGCTTACGAAAGTAAAGGTTCTGCAGTGAAGAAACGCGAAGATACACATAAGATGGCAAAAGCTAACCAGGCATTTGCACATTTTAGATGGAACTAATAGAGAGGTAATCCCGTGTCTACTCCATTGAAGTTATATAGAAACATAGGTATTGCAGCGCACGTTGATGCTGGTAAAACAACAACAACAGAGCGTGTCCTGTACTATACTGGTATGTCTCATAAAATTGGTGAAGTTCATGACGGTGCAGCAACTATGGACTGGATGGTTCAGGAGCAAGAGCGCGGCATTACCATTACCTCAGCAGCAACAACGTGCTACTGGTCTGGCATGGACAAACAGTTCGAGCCACATCGTATTAATATCATTGATACACCAGGACATGTGGACTTCATGATTGAAGTCGAGCGGTCTTTGCGTGTGCTCGATGGTGCTGTTGTGGTGTTCGATTCAGTATCTGGAGTGGAACCACAGTCTGAAACAGTTTGGCGCCAAGCAAATAAATATGGTGTACCACGAATTGTGTTCGTCAACAAGATGGATAGAATGGGTGCAAACTTCCTTCGTGTGGTAAGCCAAATTAAGCAAAGACTTGGTTCAAATCCTGTCGTTGTTCAATTACCCATTGGTGCTGAAGAAGAATTTAAAGGTGTTATTGACCTTATTAAGATGAAAGCAATTCATTGGGATGAAGAAAACAAAGGGATGACTTTCCAATATAAAGAAGTTCCTGCAGATCTCAAAGAACAATGTGAAGAATACCGTGCTCTACTCATAGAAGCAGCTGCAGAAGCAAATGAAGAACTCATGGAGAAGTATCTTGAAGGTCAAGAGTTCACTGAAGCAGAGATTAAGACAGCGCTACGTCAATTGACTATTAGCAACCAAATTGTCCCTGTTTTTTGTGGTTCAGCCTTTAAAAATAAAGGCGTACAAGCAGTACTAGATGGAGTAATTGAGTATTTACCTTCTCCAACTGATATTCCTGACGTTCAAGGCGTTGATGAAGATGGTGAGCCAGCTTCTCGTAAAACAAGTTATGATGCTCCTTTTTCTGCTTTGGCGTTTAAAATCGCAACTGACCCATTCGTTGGTACTTTAACTTATTTTAGAACTTACTCTGGTGTTCTAAAAAGTGGTGACACTGTTTATAACTCAGTAAAAGCCAAAAGAGAACGTATAGGTCGTTTACTCCAGATGCATGCTAATTCACGTGAAGAAATCAAAGAAGTAAGAGCTGGTGATATTGCTGCAGCTGTAGGACTGAAAACAGTAATGACTGGTGATACTTTATGTGATACTGAAAGTGTTGTCATATTAGAAAGAATGGATTTTCCCGATCCTGTAATTGCTGTCGCTGTAGAACCAAAAACTAAGGCCGATCAAGAAAAAATGGGTATTGCCCTTGGTAAGTTGGCTCAAGAAGATCCTTCATTCAGAGTTCATACTGACGAAGAATCTGGACAAACGATTATTGAAGGTATGGGTGAGCTTCATCTAGAAATTATTGTTGACCGCATGAAACGAGAGTTTAATGTGGAAGCTAATGTTGGTAAGCCTCAAGTTGCCTATCGCGAAACATTGAAACAACCTGTGGAGCAAGAAGGCAAGTTTGTAAGACAATCAGGTGGGCGTGGACAGTACGGTCACGTTTGGCTGAAAATTGAACCTCAAGAGCCTGGAAAAGGTTATGAGTTTATCAACGCAATTGTTGGTGGTGTTATTCCTAAAGAATACATACCTGCTGTTGATAAAGGTGTTCAAGAGCAGATGCAAAATGGCGTTATTGCTGGATATCCAGTAGTGGATGTTAAAGTCACGTTGTTTGACGGTTCATTCCACGAAGTGGATTCTAGTGAGATGGCATTTAAAATCGCAGGTTCACAATGCTTCAAGCAAGGTGCATTAAAAGCTAAACCTGTATTGCTTGAGCCTATAATGAGCGTTGAAGTCGTAACCCCTGAGGATTACATGGGGGATGTTATGGGTGACCTTAACAGACGTCGCGGTCTGGTTCAAGGAATGGAAGATTCACCAGCAGGTAAAATTGTTCGGGCTGAAGTTCCATTAGCAGAGATGTTTGGTTATTCAACCGATTTACGTTCTGCGACGCAAGGAAGAGCAACATACACAATGGAATTTAGTAAGTACGCGGAAGCACCAAATAACATTGCTGAAGCAATTATTAAGAAACAATAAAGTTAACGAGGTTATTGAAATGGCGAAGGAAAAATTTGAGCGTAAGAAGCCACACGTAAATGTTGGCACGATTGGTCACGTAGACCACGGTAAGACGACATTAACTGCGGCTATTACCACAATTATGGCGAAGAAGTTTGGTGGCACGGCGAAAGCATATGATCAGATTGATGCGGCCCCCGAAGAACGCGAGCGTGGTATTACGATATCTACAGCACACGTAGAATACGAATCAGCAAACAGACACTATGCACACGTTGATTGCCCAGGACATGCTGACTATGTTAAGAACATGATTACTGGAGCGGCCCAAATGGACGGAGCGATACTTGTAGTATCAGCAGCTGATGGTCCAATGCCACAAACTAGAGAGCACATTTTGTTATCACGCCAAGTTGGTGTTCCTTACATTGTTGTGTTCATGAACAAAGCCGACATGGTTGATGATCCTGAGTTATTAGAGTTGGTAGAAATGGAAGTACGTGACTTGTTAAGCAGTTACGATTTCCCTGGCGATGATATTCCAATTGTTGTTGGTTCTGCGCTGAAAGCGTTGGAAGGTGATGAGAGCGATATTGGTGTTAAAGCAATTGAGAAATTGGTTGAGACGATGGACTCTTACATACCGGAGCCAGTACGTAACATTGATAAAGCATTTTTGTTACCGATTGAAGACGTATTTTCTATTTCTGGACGCGGAACAGTAGTAACAGGCCGTGTAGAGAGTGGAATAGTGAAAGTGGGTGAAGAGATTGAGATTGTGGGAATCCGTGATACTCAAAAAACCACTTGCACAGGTGTTGAGATGTTCCGTAAGTTGTTGGATGAGGGTCGAGCTGGAGATAACGTAGGTGTATTGTTACGTGGAACCAAGCGAGATGAAGTTGAGCGCGGCCAAGTATTAGCGAAGCCAGGAACAATTAAGCCTCATACAAAATTTGAAGCTGAAGTATATGTGTTGTCTAAAGAAGAAGGTGGACGTCATACTCCATTTTTCAATGGATACAGACCACAGTTTTATTTCAGAACAACAGACGTGACAGGTACATGTGACTTGCCATCTGGAGTAGAAATGGTAATGCCAGGTGATAACGTACAATTGACGATTAACCTGCATGCACCTATTGCGATGGACGAAGGTTTACGTTTCGCAATTCGGGAAGGTGGCCGTACTGTTGGCGCCGGTGTTGTCGCTAAAATTATCGAGTAATTACAATGAGTAGCAATCAAAACATTAAAATAAGATTAAAATCCTTTGATCATCGGTTGATTGACTTATCAACTCGAGAAATTGTAGAGACTGCAAAACGTACTGGCGCACAAGTTCGTGGGCCAATACCATTGCCAGTCCGTAAGGAAAAATTTACTGTATTGACTTCACCGCATGTTAATAAAGATGCTCGAGATCAATATGAATTACGTACTCACAAACGTCTGGTCGTTATCGTTCATCCAACTGAAAAAACAGTTGATGCGTTGATGAAGTTAGATCTGGCTGCTGGGGTTGATGTTCAGATAAGCCTTGATGACTAAATGTTAGGGTGAAGGATATTAAAGAGGTGTTAGAATGATGATCGGTTTATTAGGCCGTAAAATCGGTATGACGCGGGTCTTCATGGCAGATGGAGTTTCTGTTCCAGTTTCTGTTGTTGAAGTTCACCCTAATAGAGTCTCACAAGTTAAAACCAAAGAAACTGATGGTTACTCTGCTGTTCAATTAACTGGTGGTACTAAAAAAGCAAGCAAAGTTAACAAACCATTAACTGGCCACTTTGCAAAAGCTGAAATTGAAGCTGGTGACATGCGTATTGAGTTTTTAATTGACTCAGAAGAAGCATTCAAAACTGGTCAGGTGATATCAGTAGCTGATGTATTTACTGCTGGCCAATTTGTTGATGTTGCTGGAACTACCAAAGGTAAAGGTTTCGCTGGTACGGTTAAAAGATATAATTTTAGAACACAAGATGCTACTCATGGTAACTCCAGATCGCATCGTGTGCCTGGTTCTATTGGTCAAAACCAAACTCCAGGACGTGTATTTAAAGGTAAGAAAATGGCTGGTCACATGGGTAATGTTCGTTGTACTGTTCAAAGCCTTGAATTAGTGCGCGTAGATGCTGAAAGAAATTTACTTCTTATTAAAGGTGCTATACCTGGTGCTCCTGGCTCACAAGTTGAGATTAAGCCTGCAGTTAAAAAGCAAGTTCGAGGTGAGTGATGGAAATTACTACTATAGATACAAATTCAAAATTAAAACTGAACCAAGAAGTATTTGCGTATGGTTATAATGAAGGCTTAATTCACCAAGCCGTTATAACCTATATGAATAACGCACGTAGTGGTAATAGTGCTCAAAAAACACGATCTGAAGTTAGAGGCGGCGGTAAAAAGCCATGGAATCAAAAAGGTACTGGTCGTGCTCGTGCTGGTACTATTCGAAGCCCTCTCTGGAGAAGCGGTGGGGTAACTTTTGCTTCTAAAAAAAGAGATTATTCACAAAAAATTAATAAAAAAATGTACAAACGCGCATTACGTAGTATAATCTCCGAACTTTGCCGCACTGGTAACCTTATTGTAGTAAGTGATTTCCAATGCGAAAGCAAAAAAACCAAAGATTTTGTTAATAAAATGAGCCAGCTAAACATCAACAATGCGCTGATCGTAATGAGTGAAGTTGGTGAAAATGAATATTTTGGTTCAAGAAACTTAATTGATTTTGACATCTGCGACGTTACAACTATAGATCCTGTTTCTTTACTCAAATTTGAGAAAGTTGTTGTTACAGAAGCTGCAATTAAAAAAATTGAGGAACAGTTACAATGAACGCTGAAAGATTGTTGATGGTTCTACGTGAACCACATACTTCTGAAAAAGCTACTGTCATAGCTGATAAGCTGAAACAGTTCACTTTCAAAGTATTGAAAACTGCAACTAAAAATGAAATTAAAATGGCGGTAGAGAATATATTTAACGTTAAAGTTAAAAATGTATCTGTTATCAATGTGAAGGGAAAAACAAAGCGTTTTAAACAAACAAGCGGCAAGCGTAGTGATTGGAAAAAGGCATTTGTAACTCTTCATGCTGATCAAGATATTGACTTTACAGCTACCGAATAAGGCAGATTAAGATGGCACTATTAAAATCTAAACCTACTTCGCCAGGAAAACGTGGCGAGCTACGCGTGGTTCATCACCATATTCATAAAGGAAAACCACACGCTGCTTTAGTTGAAAAACTAAAGAAAACCGGTGGACGTAATAACCAAGGTAGAATCACTGTAAGACATATCGGTGGTGGTCAGCGTAATCAATATCGTATTATTGACTTCAAACGTAATAAAGATGGTATTGAAGCACGTGTTGAGCGTATTGAATACGATCCAAATCGCACCGCTTTGATAGCTTTAATTGTTTATAAAGATGGTGAAAGAAGATATATTATTGCCCCAGCTAATTTAAAAGCGGGTGATACTGTGGTAAGTGGAGCTGATTCACCTATTAGTACAGGTAATTGCCTTCCACTAAAAAATATTCCTGTTGGTACCACCATCCATTGTGTTGAAATGAAACCAGGAAAAGGTGCCCAGGTTTTAAGAAGTGCTGGAGCAAGCGGACAAATTGTTGCTAAAGAAGGTATATATGCAACATTAAGACTTCGCTCAGGCGAAATGCGTAAAATACATGTTCTTTGCAGAGCGGTAATTGGTGAAGTAAGTAATAGTGAGCATAGTTTACGCGCATTAGGTAAAGCTGGAGCTAAACGCTGGAGAGGTATTCGCCCAACAGTTCGTGGGGTAGCTATGAACCCAGTCGACCATCCACATGGTGGTGGTGAAGGCCGTACTTCTGGTGGACGTCATCCTGTGTCACCATGGGGAATGCCTACTAAAGGTTATAAAACCAGAAGTAATAAGCGTACTGATAGTTTTATTGTCAGAAGACGTAAAAAGAAATAATTATTGAGAGGATATCAAGTGGCTCGTTCTATAAGAAAAGGTCCTTTTGTTGACCATCATTTGATTGCCAAAGTAGAGACTGCAATTGAATCAAAATCTAAGAAACCAATTAAAACATGGTCTAGACGATCAACAATCGTTCCTGAAATGATTGACTTAACAATTGCTGTTCATAACGGCAAAGATCATATTCCTGTATATATTACTGATAATATGGTTGGTCATAAATTAGGTGAGTTTGCCATGACTCGAACTTTTAAAGGCCATTCTGGTGACAGAAAGGCTAAAGGTAAATAAGAGGATATGATGGAAGTTACAGCAAAGTTAAAAGGTGCTCCCTTATCCGCTCAAAAGGGCAGATTGGTAGCAGATATGATACGTAATATGAAAGTATCAGGTGCACTTGATGTCCTCAAGTTTACACCAAAAAAAGGTGCTCAATTAATGCTTAAATTATTAGAGTCAGCCATTGCAAACGCTGAAAATAATAATGGAGCAGATATTGATGATTTAAAAGTAGGTATGGTCTGCGTTGATGAAGCGATGACTTTAAAACGTATTAGTCCCAGAGCTAAAGGACGGGCAAATCGAATTTGCAAACGTACCTGCCATATCACGATTAAAGTGTCTGACGAGGAATAGCAATGGGACAAAAAGTTAACCCTATAGGTATACGCCTTGGTATTATTAAAGACTGGAACTCTAAATGGTTCGCAGGTAAAAAATACGCTGAATTTTTAATTCAAGATATTAAATTACGTACCGAGCTTAAAAAGAAACTTATGGCAGCTGCTGTAAGCAAAATTTTGATTGAGCGACCTGCTAATAATGCTGTAGTTACAATACTGACCGCACGACCTGGTGTGATCATCGGTAAAAAAGGTGGTGGTATTGAAACATTACGTTCTGAAATTTCTAATAGATTAGGTGTTCCTGTTCATCTTAATATTGAAGAAATTAAAAAACCTGAGCTCGATTCAACTTTGGTTGCTGAAGGAATTGCACAACAATTAGAACAGCGTGTTATGTTTAGACGTGCTATGAAACGTGCGGTAACTTCTGCTCTTAAAGCAGGGGCGAAAGGAATTAAAATTTGCGTTAGTGGCAGACTAGGTGGTGCAGAAATTGCGCGCAGCGAATGGTATAGAGAAGGACGAGTTCCTTTACATACTTTCAGAGCAGACATTGATTACGGCACAGCGGAGTCTAAAACTACCTACGGTATTATTGGTGTAAAAGTCTGGATCTTCAAGGGTGAAATTCTCCCTCAAAAGAAAAGATCTTCTGACGTTGCCCAGTGAGTGAGGATTAAGAATCATGTTACAACCTAAACGTACAAAATACCGAAAACAGATGAAAGGCCGTAACAGAGGTTTAGCCTTGCGCGGTAGCAACATCAGCTTTGGTGAATTTGGTTTAAAAGCTCTTGAGCGTGGTCGTTTAACTGCACGACAAATAGAAGCTGCTCGTAGAGCAATGACACGTCACATTAAGCGTGGCGGTAAAATCTGGATTAGAGTATTCCCAGACAAGCCCATTACTCAAAAGCCACTTGAAGTAAGACAGGGTAAAGGTAAAGGTAGTGTCGAATATTGGGTTGCTCAAATACAGCCTGGTAAGGTTTTATTTGAAATGGAAGGTGTATCCAGAGAGCTTGCGATGGAAGCTTTTGATCTGGCCAAAGCAAAACTTCCTTTCAAAGTTATATTTGAAGAAAGGAAGGTGATGTAATGAAAAAGATAGATGAATTACGCGGTTTATCAGTAGAAGAACTGCAAAATGAACTGCTTTCATTGCGTAAAGAACAACTCAATTTGCGAATGAAAAAAGCAAGTGGCTCACTAGATAAAACACATCTCATCACCATGGTGCGTAAGTCAGTGGCAAGAGTAAAAACAATGTTGACTGAAAAGGCAGGTAAGTGACATGTCTAATAGTGAATCAAATGCCAGAACAATGGTTGGAAAAGTAGTTAGCGACAAAATGGATAAAACCATAGTTGTGATGATTGAACGTTCTGTTAAGCATCCAAAGTATGGAAAAATTTTGAAACGTAGAGCTAAATTACATGCTCATGATGAAAATCAAGTATGTAAAATTGGTAATATAGTGAAGATCCGTGAGTCAAGACCACTCTCTAAAACAAAAAGCTGGGTATTAGTCGAAGTAATTTCTTAATCAACCCTGTTGATTTACTTTTAAAACCCTAAAAGGCCTGATATAATCAGCAACCTTTTTCTGGTCGAAATCAGAGCTGGAGTAGAAAATGATCCAAATGCAGACAGTGCTCGAAGTGGCTGACAACAGCGGAGCACGTAAAGTTATGTGTATTAAAGTGCTTGGCGGGTCGCACCGTAGATATGCACGTGTAGGTGATGTAATCAAAGTTAGTATTAAAGATGCAATACCAAGAAGTAAAGTGAAAAAAGGTGCTGTAATGAAAGCGGTTGTTGTTAGGACCGCGCAAGGCGTTCGTAGAGACGACGGATCTCTGATTCGTTTCGATGGTAACGCTGCAGTACTATTAAACAACCAAAACGAGCCAATAGGTACTCGTATATTTGGCCCTGTTACTCGCGAGCTACGAGAGAGATTTATGAAAATAATATCTCTGGCTGCAGAAGTTTTGTGAGAAGGATTTAGATATGAAACGTATTCAAAAAGGCGATGATGTAGTTATAATTGCCGGAAAAAGTAAAGGTCTTAGAGGTAAAGTCCTACGTGTGACTGAAAATGGCGTTGTAGTTGAAGGTGGAAACTTGATTAAGAAACATGTCAAGCCAAATCCCCAGAAGCCAGAAAATAAGGGTGGAATTGTTACTCTTGAAGCACCAGTTCACATTTCAAACGTTGCTCATTATAATCCCAATACTAATAAAGCAGATAAAGTAGGATTTAAATTCATCGAGAGTAACGGTGAGAGCAAAAAAGTTAGATATTTTAAATCTGACAATGAAATAATTGACCGTGTTTAATTAGGTGATTCAAATGGCAAGACTTAATGAATTTTATAGAAAAGAAATCATCCCTATGATGATGAAACGGTTCAACTATTCCAGCGTTATGGAAGTTCCAAAGTTGCTAAAAATCACCTTAAACATGGGTGTTGGCGAAGCTGTTGGTGATAAAAAGGTAATGAACCACGCTGTTGAAGACATGACTTTAATCGCTGGACAAAAGCCGGTTGTTACTAAAGCAAGAAAATCTATTGCTGGTTTTAAGATTAGGGAAGGATGGCCAATAGGCTGTAAAGTAACTCTAAGACGTCAACGTATGTATGAGTTTTTAGACCGATTGATTTCCGTAACTTTACCGCGCGTAAGAGATTTTCGTGGTTTAAATCCTAAATCTTTTGATGGAACTGGTAATTATAGTATGGGTATACATGAGCAAATCGTATTCCCAGAAATTGATTACGATAAAACAGATGGTATTCGTGGTTTAGATATTTGTATTACAACGAGTGCTAAGACAAATGAAGAAGCTAAAGCTTTATTAGAAGCCTTTAACCTTCCATTGAAAGATAGAGATAAAAAATAAGGGTGAAATTGTGGCAAAAAAATCAATGCTTATGAGAGAGTTAAAGCGTAGCAAGCTTGTAGATAAATACAGTAAGCGTAGAAACGAATTAAAAATATTGATTAAATCATCTGATGATTTTCAGGTAATTATGGATAGTCAGTTAAAGTTAGCCAAAATGCCTGTTAATTCAAATCCTGTTCGTTTTAAAACACGATGTCAGCAATGTGGTCGCCCACATGGTGTTTATCGTAAATTTGCTCTTTGCAGAATTTGCTTAAGACAACAACTAATGGTTGGTAATATACCAGGCGGAAGAAAATCTAGCTGGTAATTTTTTAATTGGAGAACGATTGTGAGTATGCATGATCCAGTTGCTGATATGCTGACCCGAATTAGAAATGGTCAACAAGCAAAACATCAGCAAATAACTTTAACTTCTTCTAAGTTGAAAGAAGAAATTGCTCGAGTTTTAAAGGAAGAAGGTTATATCGAAAACTTCTTAGTTGAATCACTAGATAATAATCTTAAATTGATGACGATAAAGCTGAAATATTATCATGGCAGACCTGTTATCGAGCTCATTAAGAGAATTAGCAGACCTGGATTGCGAGTATATAAGTCTTATAAAGATTTGACTTCTATTCCTGGTTTTGGTGTGGCTATATTGTCTACATCACAAGGTATAATGACCCATATATCTGCAAAGATGAAAGGCGTTGGTGGTGAAGTCATTTGTGAAGTGGCTTAATACTTGCGAGGAATAATATGTCTAGAGTAGCAAAAGCCCCAGTAGTTCAACCAGCAAATGTTGAGATATCAATAGGTGATGGTGAGGTTACTGTTAAAGGGCCTAAAGGAACACTAACCCAAAAAATTAATCGGTTAGTTAAAGTAACTAAAAATAAAGAATCTAATCATATTGAATTTGCTCCAGCTGCAACTGATCCTAAAGCTTGGGCTCAGGCTGGAACGGCGAGAGCATTAGTTAATAATATGGTTAAGGGTGTAACTGAAGGTTTTGTTGTTACCTTGGAACTGGTCGGTGTAGGTTATAGAGCTCAGTCTAAAGATAAATCAATTACGTTATCATTAGGTTTCTCTCATCCTATTGAATACCATTTGCCTAAAGGTGTTTTAGTTGAAACTCCAAGCAATACAGTAATATTGCTAAAAGGTGTGGATAAACAAATTTTGGGCCAAGTAGCTTCTGAGATAAGAGCATTTAGACCACCAGAGCCTTATAAGGGTAAGGGTGTTAAACTTGCTGGCGAGTATATTGCTCGTAAAGAAGCGAAAAAGAAATAAGGTTTAAGTTATGAATAAAAACAACTCACGTAATCGACGTGGATTAAAAGCAAAAGCACTGATTCGTAAATCAGGCAGAGCAAGACTTGTCGTTTTTAGAAGTGGTTTGCATATTTACTCACAAATCCTTCAAGCAGATAAGTTGGGTGATAAAGTAATCGCTTCATGCTCAACTAACGATAAAGAATTACGTGCCAGTCTGACCGGTAAATGTAAAGTAGAACAAGCTACTCTAGTTGGTAAAATGCTTGGTAAGCGTGCGAGCGAGCGAGGCGTTACTCAAGTTGCATTTGATCGTGCTGGTTATAAATATCATGGCAGAGTGAAAGCCCTTGCAGAAGGTGCTCGCGAAGCTGGATTGGATTTTTAAGGAACGATTATGGCATTCGATGAATCATCACCTAAATCAGATGGCTACCAAGAAAAGCTAGTATCGGTTAATCGTACAGCTAAAGTTGTTAAGGGAGGCCGTGTTTTTGGTTTTGCAGTACTTGTTGTTGTTGGTGACGGCAAGGGTAAAGTTGGCTTTGGTAGAGGTAAGGCCAGAGAAGTTCCAATTGCTATTCAGAAAGCAATGGAGCAAGCAAAGAAAAACATGGTTTATATTCCACTTTCTGGATCAACTATTTTCCACGAAATTACTTGGAACTACGGTGCTTCTAAAGTATTTATGAAGCCTGCAAGTGAAGGTACTGGAATTATTGCTGGCGGTGCAATGAGAGCTGTATTGGAAGTTCTAGGCGTACAAAATATATTAGCTAAGAGTATTGGTTCTACCAATCCAAGCAATATTGTAAGAGCAACGATCGCAGCTTTAACTAATATCGGTACCCCAGATTATGTTGCGGCCAAGCGTGGTAAAACTGTTGAAGAAGTTATGGCGGGCTAATTATGGAAAAGAAAATTAAAATAACTTTGGTTAAGAGCATTATAGGCAGAAAACCAAAGCATATTTCTATCGTAAAACAATTAGGTCTTGGTAAAACTAATTCGAGTGTATCACATAATGATACCCCAGCTATCCGTGGCCTTATTAATAAAGTTGACTACCTATTGCTGGTTGAGGAGAGTGTATAATGAATTTAAATTCACTATCACCCGATCCTGGTTCAAAACGTCCCAAAAGACGCTTAGGACGTGGTATAGGATCCGGGTTAGGAAAAACTAGTGGTAAAGGACATAAAGGTCAGAAAGCAAGAGCTGGTGGTTTCCATAAAATCAACTTTGAAGGCGGTCAAATGCCAATTCAAAGAAGACTACCAAAAATGGGCTTTAAATCACGAGTTGGTAGAACTGTAGATCAAGTTTGTCTCAGTGAACTTGCAAAATTATCTGCTGATGTAATTGATTTAAATGTCTTACGTGAAGCTGGCCTCATTAATAGTTCTATCAAAGATGTAAAAGTTATTTTATCAGGTGAATTAACTACAGCCATCAAACTTAAAGGTTTAAGGGTCACTAAAGGAGCTCGTTTGGCCATTGAAGGTTTAGGCGGCAGCATAGAAGAGTGACTATGAAAAACCAAAAACATAATGCAAGCCAATCACGTGGAGGATTGGCTGAACTAAAATCAAGATTACTGTTTGTTGTTCTTGCTATTCTAGTCTATCGTTTGGGAGCCCATATCCCTGTTCCAGGCTTGGATCCTGCACGATTAGCCAATTTTTTTAACGAGCAACAGAATACAATCTTTGGCTTATTCAATATGTTTTCTGGTGGTGCTTTATCGCGTGTTACGGTTTTTGCTATTGGTATAATGCCATACATTTCCGCATCCATTATTCTCCAGCTTTTTACCGTTGTTTCTCCCAAATTGGAACAGCTTAAAAAGGAAGGTGAATCAGGACGAAGAAAAATAAACCAATATACTCGATATCTAACTTTGGTGCTTTCTGTGTTTCAATCTTTAGGGATGGCACGTTGGTTAGCTGGACAACAAATTGCACTTCAAGCAGACTTCTCATTCTACTTCACCGCAGTTGCTACATTGGTTACAGGTACTATGTTTTTAATGTGGCTAGGCGAACAAATTACCGAAAAAGGTGTTGGTAATGGTATTTCACTAATTATCTTTTCGGGTATTGTATCGAGTATGCCTACGGCTATTGCTTCAGTTCTTCAACAAGTTAAAGAAGGACAAATGCAAGCATTAACTTTGATCATTATAGCAGTAGTAGTTGTAGTGGTGACAGGATTTGTAGTGTTTATGGAGCGTGCGCAGAGACGTATCAGAGTTAATTATGCGCAAAGGACACAAGGTAGAAAGGTATATGCTGCACAAACCAGTCATTTGCCTTTAAAGATCAATATGTCTGGGGTAATACCTCCAATTTTTGCATCCAGTATCATATTGCTACCAGCAACCTTAGCGCAGTTTTTTTCTCATACTAAAGGTTTGGGTTGGCTCGCTGATGTGGGAATGGCTTTGTCTCCTGGACAACCTTTATATTTAATTGTGTATGCAGTAGCAATTATATTCTTTGCGTTCTTTTATGCCGCGCTGGTATTTAACCCCAAAGATACTGCTGATAATTTAAAAAAATCTGGTGCATATATTCCTGGAATTAGACCAGGAGAGCAAACAACTAAATATATTGATGGTGTAATGACCCGTTTGACCTTAGTCGGAGCAATTTATTTAGTATTAGTATGTCTTTTGCCTCAGATCTTGATGTATACATGGCATGTCCCTTTTTATTTCGGAGGAACGTCTTTGCTGATTATCGTAGTTGTTATTATGGATTTTGTAGCTCAGGTACAAGCTCATTTAATGACTCAGCAATATGATTCTTTAATGAAAAAGGCTAATTTTAAAGGTACTAAATTACCTGGTCTTTTATGATTTTTATCGGAGTTAGGAATGAAAGTAAGAGCATCTGTAAAGCGAATTTGTCGCAATTGCAAGATTATTAAAAGAAGTGGCACTATACGGGTTATTTGTAAAGATGCCAGACACAAACAAAAGCAAGGTTAATATCTGCTTGATTTAATTTTATAAAAATAGTATTCTTCTGTCCCTTTCGACAGAACAAATAACGTTCGGAGAAGTTAATGGCTCGTATTGCAGGAGTAAACATACCTGATCACAAACATGTTGTGATTGCTTTAACAGCTATATATGGTATTGGTAAACCTACATCCTTGAAATTATGTTCGACTGTTGGTATTGAACCTTCTAAAAAGGTATCAGAACTAACTGATGCTCAGCTTGAGTCTTTGCGAACAGAAATTGCAAAAATAACAGTGGAAGGTGATTTGCGTCGTGTTGTGACAATGAACATTAAACGTCTTATGGATCTAGGATGTTATCGTGGTCTAAGACACAGAAGAGGGTTGCCATTGCGGGGCCAGCGTACGAAAACTAATGCTCGTACTCGAAAAGGCCGCAGAAAGGGCACTACCGGTTGATTTTTCATGTAGGAAAGTAAGATGGCAATAACTAAGTCAAAACAACAAAAAGTACGCAAGAAGGCAAAACGTGTCGTATCTGATGGTATCGTTCACGTACATGCTTCTTTTAACAATACTATAGTGACCTTTACTGACAGGCAAGGTAATGCGCTGTGTTGGGCAACATCTGGTGGTTCAGGATTCAGAGGCTCAAGAAAGAGTACACCTTATGCTGCACAAGTTGCTACTGAGCGTGCTGCTGCTGTTGCAAAAGAATACGGTATGAAATCCGTGGCTGTATTTGTTCATGGTCCTGGCCCTGGAAGAGAGTCCACTATACGTGAATTAATATCACAGGATTTTAAAATTGTTGAAATTACCGATGTTACGGGTATACCTCATAACGGGTGTAAGCCACCTAAAAAACGTCGTGTATAAGACTCAGGAGTAATTAATGGCTAGATATCTTGGTCCAAAATGTAAGCTATCACGTCGTGAAGGTTGTGATTTATTACTTAAAAGTGGTGTCCGTGATCACAAGTCCAAATGTAAATCAGAAAAATTACCTGGACAACACGGCGATAAAAAACCACGTCTGAATGGTTATGGAATTCAGCTCAGAGAGAAACAAAAGATTAGAAGATTATATGGTGTTCTTGAAAAGCAATTCCGTGGCTATTACAAAATGGCTGCTCGAATGAAAGGCGCAACAGGTGAAAACTTAATGTCTTTACTCGAAAGACGTTTGGATAATGTTGTGTATCGTATGGGTTTTGCGTCTACTCGTGCTGAAGCACGTCAATTGGTTACGCATAAATCAATACTTGTTAATGATAAAATAGTTAACGTCCCATCGTTTTTAGTAAAACCTGGTGATGTTGTATCGGTTCGACAAAGAGCAAGAAGTCAAGGTCGCATCCAAGCAGCTTTAACTTTGTCTGAACAAAGAGCTCCATGTGATTGGATTACTGTAGATACTTCTTCTTTTAAAGGAACATTCTCTACAGCACCAACGTTAACTGACTTATCTTCAGACTACAACGTAAACTTAGTTGTAGAACTTTACTCTAAGTAAGCTCGGAGAAATAGCTGAATGTATACTGAAATCAATGAAATGTTGACACCTAATGTTCTTAAGGTCCAGGCAGAATCGCCCTATAAAGCTAGAATAGTTTTAGAGCCTTTGGAGCGTGGCTTTGGTCATACTCTCGGCAATGCTTTGAGACGTATTTTACTATCATCAATGCCTGGTAGTGCAATTACCGAAGCTTCGATTGAAGGTGTTCTCCATGAATACAGCACAATTGAAGGTGTGCAGGAAGATGTCGTCGACATCTTGTTAAACCTGAAATTAGTTGCGATAAAAATGACAGTCGGTGAAGAAGCTATTGTAACATTGAATAAGCAAGGTCCTTGTCAGGTTACAGCTGGAGATATTCAACTCACTCATGGAGTAGAGATTGTTAATCCAGAGCTCGTCATTGCTAATTTGAATGAAAAAGGCAAATTAAATATGACATTGAAGGTTGAGCGAGGAATTGGTTTCCACAGTACTGATTCATTCATTAGACATTTCGATGATGAAGTAGAAAGAAAATCTGTTGGGAAGCTTAAAATTGATAATAGCTTCTCTCCAGTTAAAAAAGTGGCTTATTATGTTGATAGTGCTCGTGTAGAAAATCGTACTGATCTAGATAAGTTAACTATCGAATTAGAAACTAACGGAACTATTGATGCTGAAGAATCAATAAGAATTTCTGCTAGTATTCTTCAAAGACAACTTCATGCCTTTGTTGATATGAAATTTGAAGAATCTCGATCTGATAATAAAGAACGCAATGATTTTGATCCTATTCTATTACGTTCCGTCGACGATTTAGAGTTAACAGTTCGATCTGCAAATTGTTTGAAAGCAGAAAATATTCATTATATCGGCGATTTAGTACAAAGAACTGAGAATGAGCTCTTAAAAACACCTAATTTGGGTAAGAAATCTTTAACTGAAATTAAGGATGTTTTAGCTTCACGTTCATTATCGCTCGGTATGAAACTTGAGAATTGGCCGCCAGCAAATCTTGGCGAATAATGTTTAGGAGTTTTGGTTATGCGTCACCGTAATTCTGGCCGAAGTTTTGGCCGTACAAGTAGCCACAGAAAGGCTATGTTTGCAAACATGTGTTGTTCTTTGATTGAGCATGAGTTAATAAAAACAACTTTGCCTAAAGCTAAGGACCTGCGACGTTACATTGAACCTTTAATTACTGTGTCAAAGGTTGATTCAGTAGCTACCCGTCGTCACGCGTTTGATATTCTAAGATCTAAATCAGCAGTTGGTAAATTATTTAAAGATTTAGGTCCACGTTTTGTTGAGCGTCCCGGTGGTTATGTACGTATCATCAAATGTGGATTTAGAGATGGTGATAATGCGCCTATGGCTATAGTTGAATTATTAGACAGACCTGCTGTTAGCGAAGAGACTGAAGAATAAAAGATTGTTATTATGATTTTAAAACCCGCCCTATGCGGGTTTTTTATTATATGAATATTCAAATTTTAACCCAGTGAACTTTCTAATTGCCAATAGTTATAACTTTTATGTCCCACCATCCATCGTTGTTCTAATTTTTATGGTCCCTCCTAAAATTTATATCCATGGTTGTATATCCACCAGTAAATCACTCTCAAGACCTCCGGTTTGCTCAGTAGATTTTGGTTCTAATAAAATGACATGTACTTCTTCATTGGCTATTGGTTTATGTTCTACACCTTTGGGTACAATATAAAACTCACCTTCTTCTAAAGTAATCACTTTATCTCTAAGTTCGAGTTGAAGTGTTCCTTTCACTACTAAAAATAGCTCATCTTCTGTTGGATGACTATGCCATATAAATTCGCCTTTAAACTTAGCAAGCTTGACATATTGACCATTTAATTCACCCACAATGCGTGGTGACCAGTACTCATCGAACAATTGAAATTTTTTAGCTAAATTCACCTTTTCCATAATTACCTCATTGCATTAGTTATGTAGATGATGAGTCATCTTGTACTACTCTAGAAACGAGTATCTCATATAACGAATTAACACGTAATTTAGGGATGCAGGGAACTGAGCCTGGGAATAACAGGTTTCCTGGGTTTCGTTTCGCTGCACCCAGGATACATTTAAGTTTAATATCTATATAAATACTTAGAACGGAACATCGTCATCCAACTGATCAAAAGCATCTTGGGGAACCTGAGGAGATTGTGGTCTTCCGGAATTTTGATTGCTGGGTGCGAATTGAGCTTGCGGTATCTCATCGAAACTTGATGAGCCGGTACCTTTGCTATCTAGCATTTGAATGTCATTCGCTACAATCTCGGTAGTGTATCTATCTTGACCTTGCTGATCCTGCCATTTTCGGGTTCTTAAACTACCTTCAATGTAGAGTTTGGATCCTTTACGCACATATTCGCCGGCTATCTCTCCTAAGCGGTTAAAACATACCACACGGTGCCATTCAGTTCGTTCTTGCTTTTCACCGGACACTTTATCTTTCCATGCCTCGCTGGTGGCAATTGAGAGGGTAGTTACAGCATTTCCATTTGGTAAATAACGTACGTCAGGATCAACACCCACATTACCAATTAGGATGACTTTATTTATACCACGTGCCATTTCTTTATCTCCTGTATGCGAAAGTTAGGAGTAGAGTATACCTAATTTATATATCCCTTGCACGGATGTGATGCTATAGAAATCCCTAGAAAAGGTAACAAGCATACTTGTACTAGCATGCTTGTTAATAACTTATATTTTGGAAATTTTTCTAAGCCAATCTTTTGCTTCCCTACTTATTTCTTCACCGTCCATGATCTTGTTATAAACAGCTGTTCTTAATTCAATTGAATCCCCGCAGATGTTCTCCATGAGTTCATTCCAAGCGGCTACTGATTTCGTACAGTCAGTTTTATTCACTTGTGAGAGCACCTCGTATATACATTTAAACCATATGCATCTATGGCGCGATCCAGCCAGTCTACAATTTTGGTTGTTAGTCCGTGATCTTCAAGACCTTTCCCTTTCTTAAAACCTTTTTCCCATTTACTGGTTCGTAAATTTGCATGTTCCTTACCATATAAATTATTGATTAATTCCATGCATTGTTTTGCCAGGGAAATGGCAACCGGTGATTGTGGATCAAGATGCAAATTATTGTTAATTTCATTAACTAAACTAAACCATGCATCTTCAAACTGTTTCTTCTCATTCTCGTTAAATCGAGTTTTTAAATTTGCTTCGAATTGTGCATATTGTTCTAACTCTTTGGGATTGAATACTTCTTTAATCCAAGAGTTCTTAAGTTGTTGTGTCATACGATAAACCTCTATCAATTGTATTATTTGTTCCCAAGGAATAGACTGCTCTCGGCTACAGTGTTCAGTCACTTGCTTTAAAATACAACTCGCTTGCATGAGTGTTTCTGCTTTTTCTTGCAAAAACTTTGCTTGTAAGTTGAAGTGTTCTAACACCCCGGTATTGTGGGCAAGTAATTGTTTGATTTGTGCTAATTTAAAACCAAAAAATTTCAGCGCAATAATCTGTTGTAGCTTTAACAAGTCCTTTTCAGAGTACAAACGATAACGATTGCTTTGACGTAAACTGGGTTTAAGTAAACCAATTTTGTCATAATGATGTAGCGTTCTTACTGACACTTCTGTCAGTAAGCTAAACTCTTTTGCATACCATTGTTTCATCGTTTTTCCTCCTTGTGGCCAAGGTTATTGTATGACGTAAGGTTAGAGTCAAGCAGGTTAATCAAAAAGGGTTTTATTCGAAGTGGAAACAAGTTCGTACAGACGCGTAATTTGTTTTTGGGTTACTCGATGCGTTGAAAGCGGGGGGAGGCGGTTTATGTCAAAAAAATCAATTTCGGAAATTTCTAGATTTTCTTTTGCTGTTCCCGACAAAATGTCGCAATGAAAAAAACATTTATAAGTATGTGGCCATTGTAGCGGGTGATCATGTTTTTGTTTATCCCATAAGGCAAGGAGCCTGATTACAGAAACATCAAACCCTGTTTCTTCTTTAGCTTCTCTGATTACTGATTCTGATGCGGATTCATTTGTTTCCGCCCATCCACCAGGTAAAGTCCAGAGGTCATCCGAGCGTTCTTTGACCAATAAGATTTGCTTATTTTTTAAAATAAAAGCACGTACATCGACTTTAGGTGTTGCATACCCTTTTTCTAACGCAAAGATCTGCTTAATCTCTGCAAGTGGTGTATCTGAATAGCTGGCAATAAACTCAGAAGCAATATTCCGGAGTCTTAGGTAGCGTTCTTTGTCAAATTCATTATTTGCAAAACATAGTCCATTTTGAGCAATTGCTTGAATTTCAGTAATGTATTTTAGCCAGCTAACTTCAATTTTAGACATAATATATAATCCCTGTATACGTTTTTTTCATTCCACCTATTGACTCTCACGTTACGTGATAGTTTAGAATCAGCTTTCAGGAGAAAGTTGAATGAAATATTATCAAATTAAAGAGATTAGCCAAATGACCTCATTAACAATTAGGTCATTACAATATTATGATGAAATTGGTTTATTAAAACCAACAAAACGTTCTGAGAGTGGCTATCGTCTTTATTCTGAATTGGATTTAATACGATTACAACAGATTACCACATTAAAGTTTTTGGGTTTTTCCTTATCGACCATCAAAAAAATTATAGAAAGTCCAAATTTTGATGTGATGTCATCCATTGGGATACAAGCACGAGAACTGACTGAGAAAGCAACGCGAATTAATGAAGCGGCTTCTTTACTTGCTTACATTGCGAGTCAAATGGAAATGAAGCAACCGGTGAATTGGAAAAGTACTGCAAAAATTATCGAGATATTGGAGCTAAATACAATGAATGAACAAGTTCTGCAGAAATATCAAACTGAAGCTGAACAATCCGAATTAGGTAAAAAATCTGCATATGATGATACCTATAATCCAGATCGGTTATACCCTATTCCGCGATCTGGTAAACGGCAGGAAATCGGAGTTGATCCCAAACAATTACCTTTTTATGGCTTTGATTGTTGGAATCACTATGAAGTTTCCTGGCTTAATGCGAAGGGCAAACCTATGGTCGCAATTGCTGAATTATTTTATGACTGCAGCTCGCCTAACTTAATCGAATCAAAATCATTAAAACTTTATTTTAATTCATTCAACAACACACGAATTCAAAATGTTGATGAATTGGAAAATACGATTAAAAAAGATTTGCAAGAACGTGTTGGTGCAGAAGTTGGGGTGAAAATTTATCTATTAGAGAAAGCCGATCAGTTTGTGGTACATCAGTCTTTAATGGGAGAGTCACTGGATCATCTTGATGTAGAGTGTTCTGTATATCTTGTAGAACCTTCATTTCTTGCTACAAGCAATGAAGTTGTGGAAGAAACCTTATACTCCAATTTATTGAAATCAAATTGTCTAGTCACGAATCAGCCAGATTGGGGAAGTGTACAAATTGATTACAAAGGAAGAAAAATTGATCGAGAAGGTTTATTAAAATATCTTGTTTCATATCGAAATCATAATGAATTTCATGAACAATGCATTGAACGAATTTTTATCGATATTCTGAATTATTGCAAACCAGAAAAGCTGACTGTATATGGCCGCTACACCAGACGGGGAGGTTTGGATATTAATCCATATCGTTCTACAGAAAAGACTTCATTTATAAATAAAAACTTGCGTCTGATACGTCAATAATAAACCCGTACTCTAATTTGAGTTATTAATAAAGATAACTCAAATTAGATAATCCGAAATTATTGAAATGGAAATGTAGAGGTAATAATGACGAATATAGTTATCGAACTTTTTGAGAGTATAAAATATCTTGTTTTTAAAAAAAATAATATAACCCTTTATTACAATGGATTTAATGATTTACTCAATTTAATGGAGATGGCACTGGCGCTTGATAAAGATGAACATTGTATTTTCACTTATGTAGTGGACCATGATACGGAAGAAACTAATAAACTGAAGTACCACGAAGGAATTAATGCGACTTATAGTGATGAAGGTCACTACCATTTCGAAAGAAAGGATAAAGGGAAAATAACTGTTAAGGATATTATCCAATTATTGGATTATTTAGTTAAATATAATTTGTTGAATGAGAGAGAAAAATCTGAAGTAATTATAAGATTTTGTGACAAAAAACAGGCTCAGAGAAAACTAAGGATTTTTTCCCATATCTGTAATGAAGAACCAGTGAGCAACAATATTGGCAAGCCCATGACCAATCCAAATTAATTCTTACTATCCCATTTAGCTTTTCTTTTTTGTGGCAGAAATAATGGACAATGTATGAGACATCTTAGCATCAGGTAATTCAAGACAAATCGCGTGCAATACAGAGAATTAAATTTAATACTTTGTTAATAATTATTGGTTACAATGAGCTAAAAAGATGTGCCGAGTGTTTGATTTATGAAGATATTGTATATTCCTTTTTCCTTTGAGGATGCTTTGTTTGATTTACAAAAAAAAGCCAATGTTTGGTATGAGCGATCAAAAAGAAACGGTGAAGAACTATTTATTATTTATCACGGTAGCGGCAAAGTTGATACTCAATTAAGCCTTAAACAAGCCTTGCAAAAGGGACAATGCCACATTTATATCCTGAGTCATGGAATGAATACGAGTAAATACACAGTCTGTAACCAATCAATTGATGATGACGCTTATCAAGAGCTGGGTATTGAGGACGTTGCAGCACATTTTACAGAGGATTTAGTGATACCAAATTTTAGTGATAACAATGTTATTAAGTTATTCTTTTGTGATGAATACCGACAAGAGAATAAGTCTAGAAGTATGGCTGAGCAATTTCGTAAACATTTAGACAAATCCCTCCAAAAAATAGAAATCGAGTATTATTCAGAGGTGAGTCTTAGTGTGCCAGGAGCAGCACGGAGCGTGTTAGGGGGAGCTAAGGGTGCTTTGAAAACACTCCATATGACTAATGATTTGTTTGATCTTAGCTTAACCTGTCTTGCAGGCAAGGCAAAAACATTTAGACACGGGCTAAACGAACAACCTTTTACAAGTGTTTCCTCCTTTTCAGTCTCCGCACGATTCTTTGACCCTCCACGTAAACCAGAAAAAATAAATTATCCTGAATATTCACATCCTATTTTGCAAGAATTTGCTGAAAAACTAGTTAGAATAATACAGTGTGATAAAATCTTGTCAAAGAATCAACATTATCTTATCGGTGAGCTATTATTTCTTTTGCCCCGCGATATAAAAAGCTATCAGGTGAGTGGGTTAAAATTTACGGGCAAGAGTATTATACTGGAATTTAATATTAATAAAGAACTTCTCAACCTTTATTTAAATCAATTCGCAATTAGTCCAGAACAATCTGAAAGTTTACAAACGAGTCAAAAAAATAAAATGCTCTGAAGTGTTGCCAAAAGTTTGTCAATAAGATCATTTGACTCTTCAACACGACGATAAAAACCCTCCCTTTTTAATGAGAGAAAGTCGATAGAATTTTTTCTGCACTACCCTCTGGGTAGTTCTCTCTATTAACGCGTAAATATATAACTTGCTCTTTCTCTGCGAGTGCCACCTCAACCACTCCTTTAATGTTTAGTAGTTGAGTAATTATATTCTCTTTCTTTTCGGACCAAGGATAGTGCAAAATAAGTGTTGAAACAGCATCGTTTGATTTCATTGAAACAGATGCAATTAACCATAAGATACCAAGAATGGCATTAGTAATAAATATTCCCTCGCTACTATTCCACTGATACAGTACACCAGATAATGCTCCCCCAATAAAAAGCCCTAAAAATTGACTGGTTGAATAAATACCCATTGCCGTCCCTTTACTATTGGGATTTGCCTGTTTCGATACCAAAGAGGGTAATGCTGCCTCGAGGATATTAAAAGCAACGAAGTAAATTAGCATGAGAATGCACAAACTAAACCAATTTTGAAACGTATAGGCCAATAACAGTTGTGCTGCAGTTATTGTAAGGACTGAAGAAAGAAAAACGCTTTTCATGCGCTTTTTCTTTTCCGCAAGCACAATAAACGGGATCATCAGTATAAATGATATGAGCATGAGTGGCAGGTAAAAATGCCACTGTTGGGATAAATGGCCGTGCTCCACTTGTTTTCTTAAGATATAGGGAATAGCAAAAAAGGTTGCTGTGAGAATAAAATGCTGACAGAAAATACCTATATTAAGACGTTGTAGTTGCATGTTGGATACAACTTGTTTCAATAAAGCGGGATTTGTTTCGCTATCAATATGAAAACGTTCACTTACAGGTTTAGGAATAACCAAATTAAGTAAAACGATCCCGGCAATCGCTAATAAGGTAGTGAGATAAAAAATACCCGATAGACCAAAATAATGGGTAATGGCAGGACTCACGACCATAGCCAAACTAAACGATGTACCGATGGTCATACCGATGACTGCCATGGCCTTGGTACGCTGTTCATCAGGCGTAAGATCGGCAAGTAAGGCGATTAAAACACTTCCAATAGCACCGGTTCCTTGTAATGCTCGGGCAAAGATCATTCCATAAATAGAATCGGTCAGAGCACCCAGTAAGCTTCCACTGGCAAAAAGAAGCAATCCCAAAGTAATCATGGGTTTTCTACCTATTTTATCGGAAAGCATTCCGAAAGGCATTTGGAGGATGCCTTGAGCCAGCCCATAAATTCCAAGCGCAAAACCTACCAATGCTGGAGTGGCATTACGCAAATTTTCTGCATAGATGCTAAATACAGGAATAAGCAAAAACAAGCCGAGCATGCGAAAAGAAAAAATTGCAGCTATAGGAAACACAGTTTTAAACCAAGAATGTTTCATTCATTAATATATGTTTATCTTAATCGTGGTGCCGATAGTACAAAGTTAGCACTCTAGAAACAAGATATTTGAAAATTTAATGATCTAATGATTGCTTTATCGATAAATAAAAATGAAAATGTATTTTTTTGTAACTGTTGGTCCAAGGATGTTAGGATACGAGCGCTTGGTATTTTGAAATCACTACTTAGGCAAGAAAAAGGGAATCTGGATTGGGTAGGGAGAATTCCTGGATTCTGTTTTTTGACCAGGGTACACGCAACAGGGGATGGATTCTTAAAGAGATACCATTGTTTTAGCAAACAGTTGCTTTTATAGATGAAGTTGATGAGGAATTTTCCATGAGTTTGGTTTTTGCAGATAAAGTTGGATTGATTACTGGCGGTGCACGGGGTATCGGTAAGGCGACTGCATTAAAGTTAGCACAGGCAGGATGTGATATTGCTATAGTTTATTACAACAGCTCTGATGAAGCCCAAGCTTTAGTTAAAGAAATCCAGGCTGTTGGACGCAGGGCAATTGCTCTGCAAGCCAATGTGGCTGACCATCAGTCCGTAAAGGAAATGTTGACTCAATTCCGCGAACACTTTAATCGACTTGATTTCTTAATTAGTAATGCGGCCAGTGGTGTTTTAAAATCGGCACTTAAGATGTCAACTAAGCATTGGCGTTGGTGTTTGGAAACAAATGCTTTGGCATTAAATCATTTAGCCACAGAAGCTCGTTCATTAATGCCAAAAGGGAGTCGAATTATTGCTTTGTCCAGTCTTGGCGCATCACGCGCGATTCCTAATTATGCCTTTATAGGTGCTTCTAAAGCGGCTCTTGAAGCATTAGTTCGCTCTTTAAGTCTTGAGTTAGCGGTTGATGGGATCACTGTGAATACTGTTTCGGCTGGAGTAGTTGATACCGACGCCTTAAAGCATTTTCCTAACAGAGAAGAGTTACTTGATGAGTATCAAGCGCACTCTTTGGCCGATAGACCATTGACAACCCAAGATGTTGCCAATGCAATTTATCTTTTATGCTTACCGGAAGCGGCTATGATTAATGCTCATACTTTATTTGTTGATGCAGGGTATAGTCAGGTTGGTTAATACCTTATCACTTTAATTTTGTGTCTTTAAAAAAATATATGGTATAATTCCCGGCTTTTTAAATTAGCTGATCTCTGAGGAACAAAATATGAATGTAGCAGACGTTTATCCTAAGGTTAGGGAAATTGTTGCTGATGTGTTAGTAATTGATGCTGAAGACGTATCTCTTAATAGTCGATTGATAGCAGATCTAGGCGCTGAATCTATTGATTTTCTTGATTTGGTTTTCCAATTAGAAAAAGAATTCAAAATAAAAATCCCTCGGGGCCAATTGGAAAAAAATGCACGGGGTGATTTGGCGGAAGATGAGTTTGAAAAAGGCGGCGTTATTACTGAGCAAGGTTTGAAAGCGTTGCAAGACTATTTAAGCGAAGTTCCAGCGGATCAATTCAAGCCAAATATGAAAGTCAATGAAATACCCTTGTTATTTACCATTGAAACGTTTTGTAAGTTAGTTGTTGTTGCCATCAAAGAGCAACAAACTGCCGGAGCTGGAGCTTAAGTTCGGTATTATTTTTATAGATTAATAGGGTTTATTAAATACTGATGAGATTCTTATTTGTTGATCGTATCGTCGAGTCATCTCCTGGTCAGTGGATCCGGGGAATAAAACATATTACCTCAAATGATACGTTCCTCACAGTTGATGAACAGGGGCGGCCTTGTTTTATCCCTTCTTTAATCGGAGAAACACTTGGGCAATTGGCAGCATGGAATGTTATGGCGCTGCAAGAATTCACTCATAGGCCTGTGGCTGGTATCGTAGCACGTGCCTCTATGCACCGCAGAGCCTATGTCGGGGAGACTTTATTGCTGGAGTCATTTATAGAACATATAGATGATTCAGTGATGCAATATCATAGTGAAGCCCGGGTAGGTAGTGAACTTGTCTTCAGTCTTGACGGCGCTTTAGGCCCTTTACTGCCTATGGATGATTTTATCAATTTGGATGAAGTGAAACAGCAATTTTCTGAAATTAACCGTCCTGGCGAATGGTCGGTTATTAGTAAAGAAAGTGGGCCTGTGGCGGATGATTATCTGATAATGGATTCGAACGTGTCTGTAATGCCCATGGCCTTTGATAGAATATGTTCCAGTCAACCGGGGGTGCGTTTAGTCGCTGAAAAAAGAATATCCCGAGCTGCCCCTTATTTTGCAGATCATTTTCCCAAGAAACCTGTACTACCTTTGACGGTATTATTGGAATGCAAGCTCAATTTAGCTTATGAATTTGTTTTGCGCGCAGGATACTCAACACAGTATCAAGTAAGCGAATTTCGCAAAATAAAAATGAATGAATTTGTCTATCCAGGCGATGTTCTTGAATGTAATGTAACCGTTAAGAAGCAAACCGAAGACGAGTTGATCCTGGCTTACCGCAGCGAGGTTGCCGGTAAACGTGTTTGTGTTGTAGATGTAGTACTTATTCCCAGAGGATAAATAAAGTGAAAAAAAGACGAGTGGCTATTACAGGTTTGGGAGCGGTTTCCCCTTTAGGACTCGATGTCCAGTCCACATGGTCTAATTTATTGGCGGGACACTCAGGAATTGCTGAAATTAAGCAATTTGATGCCAGTGCTTTTCCTACATATATTGCGGCTGAGGTGAAAAACTTTGCGCTCGATCCCAAGTTAATTACCAAACGAAGTCGCTTTTCAGTGCATTTTACCCGTTTTGCTCTTGCTGCCGCTCAACAAGCTTTTGATGATGCGGGTCTCGTGCCTACCGAACAAACTGCAGCCCAGTGGGGTGTAGTTACCGGCAGTGGTATGATGACTGCCGAATTTGATTATCTATCTCGATTTCAGCAAATTTGTGCCTCAGATGGTGAAGCAGATTGGGGACGTTTGCTTGATAACACTCAAGAATTTTATAAATTATCCGATTTTGGCAAAACAACGCCAAATTCAGGCTTGTCTTTATTGATTCAACAATTCGGAATCAGAGGTTATGCCTCCTCAGTACATACCGCTTGTGCCTCTGGCGGCCAAGCTTTAGGTTTAGCAATGCAGGTAATTCGTCGGGGTGAAGCAGATTATATGTTAGCTGGCGGATTTGATTCAATGATCAATCCCTTAGGATTATCCAGTTTTTGCCTATTAGGTGCCTTATCTACGTACAACAGTACTCCAGAAACAGCAAGTCGACCTTTTGATGCCACGCGTAATGGTTTTGTCTTAGGAGAAGGTGCGGCTTTTTTAATTCTTGAAGAATGGAGTAAAGCAAAAGCACGCGGTGCCCGTATTTATGCTGAATTGGCCGGTGAAGGGAATTCTTTAAGTTCTTATCGAATTACCGATTCTCATCCAAATGGTGATGGCGCGATTCAAGCAATTGAACGTGCTCTTCAAGATGCTGGAGTAAAGGCTTCCGATGTGGATTACATCAATGCACATGGAACCTCAACTAAAATGAATGACTTAAGCGAAACAAATGCCATTAAAGCAGTTTTTGGGGAGTCTGTCGCAACCTTACCGGTAAGTTCGACTAAAGGGCAAACAGGACATTTAATTGCTGCTGCAGGCGCACTTGAGGCAGTCTTATCCGTTAAATCGATAGAACAGGCACAAGTCCCTAAAACCGCTAATTTAACTAACCCCGATCCTGAATGCGATTTGGATTATGTGGTTGATGGGCCACGCGAACGATCTTTGGGCGTGGTTTTATCCAATTCATTTGGATTTGGTGGCTCCAATAGTTGCTTATTGTTTAAGCATCCTGAGTTTGGGGGAGCAGATTTATGAGTCAAGACAATAGAGTATTTATTACAGGACGGAGTGCTTTAACCGCATCAGGTGCTACTGCAGATGCAACTTGGAATTCGATTCTTTCTGGTAAAAGTGGGATTGCAGAAATAACCCAATGGGATTTGTCACAATGGTCTCACCGTTTGGGAGGCGAACTAAAAGAGTTCAACCCTGCAAAAATGCTGCCCGATCGTAAGTTGATGAAGGTCATTTCACGTCAGGATGTGATGGGAATTAATGCTGCAGTACAAGCAATTGAACATAGTCATATGATTGATTATCGCGATACTCTTGCAGACCCCAATTCATTTAATGAGCAAACAGCAGTATTTGTGGGCTCTCCGGGGAATAAATATTTTCAACAATATGATTTTTTACCCTTGTTAGCAAAAACCCACGGGATGCAGCAATTTGCGCAGGAATTATTCGAAACAGTCCATCCGATGTGGCTATTACGAATATTACCTAATAATGTCCTTGCATATACCGGAATAACTTATGAATTTAAAGGCCCTAATCATAATGTAACAAATCATGCTGTTGGGGGAACACAAGCTCTATTGGAAGCCTATCACGCAATTCGTACGGGTCAGGCAGAGCGAGCTGTCGTCGTTGCTTATGATATGGGTATTGAGCCTCAAGCGGTCTTTTACTATGATCAATTAGGGGTATTGAGTACTCAACATCTAAAACCTTTTGATGAAGCGCATGATGGTACAATTTTAGCCGAAGGCGCTGCGGCTTTGGTTTTGGAAAGTGAAGCCAGTATGAATGCGCGCTCAGCCACCTGTTACGGTGAGATTATCGGTGGTTTATCAACCAGCGAAGCGGAAGGCCTATTTTCTCTAGATACCAGTGGGCAACAGCTTGCTGAACTGATGCAACGTACGTTAGATCTGGTAAAATTAAGTTCTAATGATTTAGGGTTTATCGTTGCTCATGGAAACGGTAATAGTAAATCAGATTATAGTGAATCTCAGGCAATACAAAATGTGTTTGGCCATGAGGAAATTCCAGTAACAGCATTCAAATGGTCCATGGGACATACCATATGCGCTTCTGGATTAATTGACGCAGTAATGACGACCTATGCACTTTCATCTAAATGTGTGCCAGGTATAGCTAATCTGCAAAATATTGCATCCAGTTGTAATGGTTTATCCGTAAGTGCAGATCATCAACCTGTAAAAAAAGGACCGTATGCACTGACGGTAAATCGCGGATTTGCCAGTATGAATGCGTGTTTGGTGATCAAAGCTTGTGATTAAATTAGAACAAAAAGTCAATGAATTGCCCGTGAGTTGGTTGGGTCGATTTGTCCATAAATTTTTACCCTATAAGCGTAAAATAGTTATGGCCAATATTGATCGTGTTTTCGGTGATCAATTAAGTGAGGCCCAAAAAAAGCGGCTTGCCATATCCTATTATTCACATTTGCTTAAGTCGTTTAAAGAAGCCATTCAATTGCGTTTTATGTCGGAGGATGATTTACGCAATCTGGTGGAGGTTCGTGGCCATGAAAATATGTTGGCAGTGGTAGCACAACAAAAAGGCGTTTTAGTTCTAACAGGACATTTTGGTAATTGGGAAGTTGCACCCATTGGGGGTGTTTTAAATTTTAAAGAATTTCGAGGACAGTTTCATTTTATTCGTCGCACTTTATCAATCAAATTTATTGAGCGAAGTTTGTTTAAGCAATATTATCAAGTGGGTTTAAACGTTATTCCTAAAAAAAATTCGCTTGATAAGGTGTGTGCCGCTTTAGAGCAAAACCATGCGGTCATTTTTGTTCTGGATCAACATGCTTCTTTAGCGAATCGTGATGGTATTGCCGTGGAGTTTTTCGGTACGAAAGCAGGGACTTATCGAAGTTTAGCCACTCTTTCTCGTTATACGGGCGTACCGGTGATTCCTGCTGCAGGCTATCGGTTACCCAATGGAAAGCATGTTTTAGAATTTTATGATCCTATTCCATGGAAAGATTATGGAAGTGCTCAAGAATCCCTTTACCAGAATACATTGGCGTATAATCAAGCGTTAGAACGTATTATATTGAATCATCCTGAGCAATGGAACTGGATGCATAAACGTTGGAAGCTTAAGACCTAAAGATTAACTACTACTAATTGTTTTTTTAAACGATTCAATATGTTCCACCTCGAAGGTATCGTCCTCTTCTTGTTCCGGCTGTTTCATTTTAGAGAAAAAACTTTCTGCCCAATGGAATGCGCTGTGTGCATATACAGTTGCTTCACAAGCATATTCGGAAAACACTTTAGACGCGCTTGCAACAAAGTCAGAAGTTTCTTGAGTTTTGGGTTTTGGTGTGGGTTTAATTATTAGTTCTGGCATAGGACAATCCAGTTCGTCAGAAACATATTGCAAATGATCGGAATCTTCATTTACCTCTGCCAGTAAGGAATCCACCTCCTCACGTTGTTTTTCTTTTAAGGTTAACTCCAGCAAATGGAATCGATTTACACTAAAGGGAGTTTGATTTTCTTTTAACCAGCGATAAAGCCCTTCGTTATGCTCCTTATGGGTCATTACGTAATGGTATAGCTTATGAAGTTTTTGTCTTGTACTTAGCTCATCTTTAGGCATTATTTCTAACGAATAACTTTCGAATGCTTTAATAATTCCTGCAAATTTTTCTTGTGTTAGTGGCAATCTAATTTTGTTTAACAAAGTCGGAAGATCCTTTGCTGATTCTGGAGGTGAAACCGTTTTTTTTTCTGAATTCTTAGGTACATTTTTATTATTTTGTATGAAGCTCAATGATTCTGGGACCACATAATCAGGAGAGTTTGGTTTAAAAAAACCAGTCCATCCATAAGTCCAGCATCGTTTAAGCCATTTGATTAAAGTAGCGAAAAAACCCTGATGTTTAATCCAAATTAACTCTTGCCGTGCTTCAGAAAGCGCTTGTTGAGCTATCTGAATGATTTGCGGATTTTTTTCGGAATTAAGATTTTTTAACGCTAAGGTACACAAATTAATTACGTGTTGATAATTTTCCTCCCCACCACGTAAACCAAAATATCGGAGAACTCTCTTTGCATCAAACAAAAACAATTGATAGCTGACTTGTTCATCGAAGAATAAAGGATGATTTAAAAAAGCAGTAAATAATATTTCCTTTATTATGGGATCTAATTCAGGACGACTTAGCATGAAACCAATATGGTGTATGGCTTGGTTTCTTGATTTTAAGTGTTCTGAACCGGCGTAGAAATCCATGTAGTCATTGATTAGTTTCGAAAAGGGTTCGGGGTCCCCTTTATAATGTATTAAGAAATACTCAAAACAGTTAATCGATTTATCATGCTTAATTAATCCTTGGATAAAAGGGTTTTCATCAGAGTCTGATGACTGTTTTCGCTCTTTGGAAGTTTCCGAAATTGGATTTAAATAAACAGTTTGCAACAACCTTTGAGTATTTATTCGCTTATTTTGATAAAATAATGCAACATTTCCTTTTAACGCATTATTTCTTAAATAACGATTCGTTAAAAAAGCCGTACTTTTTGCTAACTCCTTAAATGCGAGTTTATCATTTAGATAAAAAAGTAATTCAATTGCTTCGAGCGAAAATGAATGGTTTTTATCTAATAATATTTTTGTTAGTTGATTGATATAACTAGCATATGCCTTATTATAGTGACCATTGAGATAAAGACGCATCGCCAAAATCAAATGAGATTCTTTATTTGCATGCTCTAAAAATTTAAGAGGTATTTTATTAAATAGGCCCAAATGTTCAATAATATTTATTATGATGGCTTCTTTCTGATTGGACTCCATTTTGCACAATTCATCGATTACATTGGGGCCTGCAATGTGCATTAAATGAGCCAACACATACTGCGCATTAGGCATGGATGAGAAATGGTTGAGCCAGTAGGTTAAAACACGGTGTCTCTCATAGAGAGGATATCGTTCAATTAAAGCCTCAATTTGTGTTTTACTTAATTGATGAAAATGAGGGACTGAACAAAGAAGACTTATCGCAGCCTCGGGTTCCAATTTCTCAATTAATTGAGCGGAGAGGATTGTCAAATCAAGTTGATGAATGAACATATTAAGACGTGAAGGAACATGATGATCTTGATGCGTTAATCGATTTAATAAGGAATCGCCCCTTAAACAAGATAGGAATTCTTTTTGGCTTAACAGGTGAATAATTAAAAGAGACTTTACTTCCAGACTTTGCACTATTTTTATGGACTCAAGGATGTCTAAGGCCGTTAATTGGCTCTCTTCAAGAGTGGTTAGAAATTGAGTATGACTCCTTATATCCTGACTGATCTCTTTTAAGTACTCAGAGTTTCCCATAGCCGCTTTGAATAAATCAAAACTTTGTATTTTGCTTCCTGTCATGGCACTCTCCTTTTAGTCAAGCACCAGTCTCAAAATAGATTTCTTTCGAACTCTATTGTGACAGCAAATCACTTCGCCGATGTGGTGCTCGAATCCTCATGTGCTCGTGTACACTCCGGTGTTCTGCGCGCTCTGCTTCTTCTCGTGTAGGCTCACTGTAGTGAGTTGCATAGAAGTCAGATGGAACGGTGCGAGTGTGAGGTCGTTCTTTCAGGATAACTCTTTGTAAATAAAATTCAATACTTGTGTTAATTTTGTATAAGTAAACTAATACGAAGATGATTCAATTATCTATTTATTAAAACAAGATACCCTCATAAACAAAGACAGCGGGGCCAGTTAGGGTAATTGCTTGATTGAATTCCGGCCAGTCGATAAACAAATCACCCCCGGGCAAGGTAACTTTTATTTGTTTATCCAGTTGATGGTATAGCCGGCCAATCGCCGCCGCGGCAACCGCACCACTTCCACAGGCTTTGGTTTCTCCACAGCCGCGTTCATAAACACGTAATTTAATATGATGGGAACTCATAATTTGCATGAATCCCACATTGGCTTGAGCAGGAAAGCACTGATGCAAACTGATTTGTTTTCCTAAGGTATCCACTGGTGCTGTTTCGGTATCGGTAACTAATAACACTGCATGGGGATTCCCTACACTTAAGGCGTGGAATTTGACCATTTTTTGGGTTGGAAGTTCTAAAGAATATTCAATAGATTGCTGAGCTGCTTTAAGTGGAATAGCTGAAGGAGCTAATTGAGGAATCCCCATATTAACGCGCACACTGGAGTCTGGATTAATATGCAAATCCATCTGGGTCGTTTTGGTTGCAACGGTTAAGTGATTCTTGTCGGTTAATCCGTAGTATTTTGCAAATAAGGCAAGACAACGTGCTCCATTCCCGCATTGACCCACTTCCTGCCCATCGGCATTAAAAATTCGATAATTGAAGTCAATACCTTTTTGCTGACTGGATTCGATTAACAGGCATTGGTCAAAACCAATCCCGGTATTCCGGTGCGCCATAATAGCGATTTGCTGTGGGCTTAGATTGATTGTCTGATGAATCCCATCAATTACAATGAAATCATTACCTAAGCCATGCATTTTGGTAAATTTAATGTTCATATTATTCTATTGAGTTGATTTATCTGCAGTCCTGCTAGTGGGGTGTGGCAAATAAAGAGGACCTTTTTGCCCACAAGCGGATAAGAAAATAACAAGGCAGATCATAAGTAAAAAGTAAGTTCGTTTCATTTGAAATAAGCAGGTTAACGATTTGAGTATCACTATCTATTTATTTAAGTAAAAATTCAAGTGATAAACAATGATATTAATGCAACCCAATACCTTTAAAAGAATCGGGTTTTCTAACTATACGTTGAGCTCTTGTGCTTTTCCTGGTTCTTCATTATCAATGGGTATATCCAGTTCTTTTCTATATTCATTCAATTTGGAAACCACATTTTCTCCAGAGGATTGCCAAAAAAGAAGGGATTTAACTGAGGAATAACCTACACGGGTATAAGCTGCAAGTCCAATTAATCCTAGACCTGCCAAAAGAACCCCTGCGGCAATTACGGCATTTCTAATATATCGAATTAGTCGGTCATCACGGTGATTTATCAGTGTCTGTTCCACTTTATCAAGATAGTTGTAAAATTGTCGCGCGCGTTCTTTAGGACGAGGGAAATCTCGTGTATTATTTAAAATCTTAAGCAGTTTAGTTACTTCTGTAATTTTGACGTTTATTTTATCATCGGATTTTTTAATTTCATCATCTTGTTCCGACTCTTTAGGTCTATCAGATAATTGAGATCTAAGCCAAGCCAGATATTCCGCAGTTAATGGGATGAGTTTTTTCTTAATAAGCAGCAAATGCTCAACCTCGTTTTCATCGTTCAGTGCTTTACTGTATTCGATTTTTTTGTTGCGTTCCGCTTTCAATACAGTTTTAGTTTTTTCTAGCTGTTGGTTCCTTTCCACTAAATTTTGCTGCATCATTTCAATTTGTGACGTTAATTCGTTTTTTTCCTGTGCTAAAACTGCCTTTTCTTGCTTCACTCTATCTACCACACCATATTTGTTAATCGCATGGCGTTCCACTAATTCTTTAAAAGTACCTTTAGCTGCAGGTTCAGGCAAAGCATTAGGACGGTCTCGATAAAATTTTTGCGCTGCAACATCAATTAGCATTTCGGCTTTTTTTCGGAGTAACAGTTCATGCTTATTGAACACCGCTTCCTCAGTTGCGAGCTCTCGTACTCGACCTAAGGCTTCTATATCATCGATGAAGACTTTAATTTGATGATGCAGTTTTTCAAATTCAGCCAAAGAGCTGCCATAATGTTCCTCAAATCGTTTCGTAAGTTGTTCAACTAAACTTTCCAAACTCTCATCTTTGGATAGTTTTTCCCCCAGTTGTTCACAAATGTATTGGATTTTTATGCTTACTGGATAATTGGCTAATTGCGCAAACTGAGGACTTTCGAAAATTTGTATAATTTCTGGGTTAATTTCTCCATTTGAATACCGTTCATCCTTATTGATTTGAGTTAATAACCCATTAAAAAAGCTTTTCAAGTTCGTATCGGTTGAGGTTTGCAAACGATTAAAATCATCTTGCAAGTTTGCATGTTGTTGTCCTGCGGTTTGGGTAATTCCCTTTAAACTTAAGCTATAGAGAGATTTGACAAATTCCTGAATGCCGGGATTATCTATTTGTAATAATCCGTCAAACTCCTTAAAAATAGCAATGATTGCAATAAAAAGATCTTGCTTCTCTTTTTGTTTACTTTCTTCACTCCAGTCTTCCGTCAAATATTGTAGGCTGACCCTTTGTATTAATGCTCCAAATGAGTTTAAAACATCCTTGCGTGCATTTTCATTGTCGAGTATTGCGGCTGGTGAAATCGAATGTTCCACCAAGGAAGATGAAATATTGGATATTTTTTTAATGTTTTTAGAGAGTACTTTTTGGGCTGAATTTATCAATACGGATAAATCTTTGGTTTCATCAGAATGTACATTAAATATCTTGAAGAAATATTCCTTCATTAAAAAGCTATGTTCTTCATTAACATATCCGGTATTTTTAGGGAATACCTCGGTTAAAAGACCATATTTATGGCCCGTACGAAGCAATTTTCGTTGCGGCGCTACTCCCATCAGAGTGTAGTGAGTCGTATCAAATGCTTCATATGCTGCTCTATTGTCGTAAATTTTGTCGTAAAGCTTGCGGAATATCGTTGGAAAATCAAGTTTTTCCACATCAATGCCATCTCCGAGATCGGCAAGCAAGGACACATATTTTCTACCTAGTCCTGTAGGCTCATGAAAAATTTCTTGTGCATTTTTAAATTCAACCCCATGTTCCTTTAGAAACTTCAGTAATTTAAAAAGCATTAATTTTTGAACATGAGTCGCTTTGGTTTTTTCAGGTGAAACAACAATGTTTTGTTGTGATGCATTCGTTCCAGCAGATCCTGTACCATGATGCCCAGGAATGGTGTTGCGAACTATTATTTGATCAGGGGTCGAACCTTCTGGATAGATAGGTGTAAAGCCCCAATCAGAACGCTCATTTTCGTAATAGACAAACTCCGCATGTTTTACAACAGCTGGAAGTGTAAAAAATCGTTCGTCATACCAGGTTACAGGCCAGCAATCTCCGGGAACTGGGTCAATGATAAAGAGATTCATCGACACGTTAGAAATATTGGTTTTTAGTGCATTAAACCATTGTTCCTGAGCTTCTTTAGTTTTAGGTAGCTGGGATAAAAGGGGTTTAATAATGTCAGGAGTATTGTTTAAAGGTTTTCCTTTTTTATTTTGTTGCCTTTCTGTTTGTTGTGACTCGAGTAGACTTATTAATTGATCAAAGTTCGCGCAAGAGTTAATAGCATCTTTGATTGCATTAATTTCATGAGCAATCAGAATGGATTCAACGCCACCTCTACTGTGCGCAATTTCATTAAGTTCGGTTTGCCCACGGATAACCGCATTTAATGCAATACCTAGCCCAATTCCGATTTTTTCGCCAACATTCCCACCGTCTGTTTTTGGACCATTAACGACCGAAACCTCTAAAGACTGATAAGGAGCGAGTTGTTTGCTATCAATCGCTGGCTGTTCTTCTGTTTTAATTAATGTAGAGACAATACTTAATGTTTCTCCTTTGGGGTAGTAATCCTGTATTCTAGTTCCTACTTTTAAGGGGGTAGTTTTTTTCTTATTTTTTAAAGTAGGAGTGTAAGATGTATCTGTTCCTAACATCGTAAGGGTGAATGACTTGGATTCTACTTTCTTAAACATACGCTTGCCGCTTATTAATTCATAGTAGCGAACTATAATTCATGTTGGGTAATAATGGAATATCCATACCCCTCAAATTTGTTAATAAATGACCCAAACTGATGTTATTTTGCAATAATATGGCTTTTATCAAATATCGGACACGTATAACTTGCACTGTGTTGTTGCATTAGCGATAATTTCTCTTTTTTTGTCTGTGAGGAGATTTGTTTTGAGTGATTTTATAAAGGAGTCACAGGCTCAAACACAAGCATGTGTTATTTGGATGCATGGTTTAGGCGCTGATGCTTCCGATATGATGGGTTTAGTCGATCAATTAACTATCGCAGATCTCGCGGTACGTCATGTATTTATTAATGCCCCCCAGCGTCCAGTGACTTTAAATGCTGGCATGGTCATGCCTGCTTGGTATGATATTATGGGCATGAAACTAATTGATAGAGAAGATAAAGAAGGAATTGAACAATCCGAGTTGCTGATTCGTAAGGTCATGGATGAGCAATTAAATGAAGGTTTAGAGTACAATCAGATCTTTTTAGCAGGGTTTTCACAAGGAGGAGCAATGGCATTGCATACCGCTCTTCATACCACAGCTCGCTTGGCGGGGGTTGTAGCTTTATCTGCTTACTTACCTTTAGCGGCGCATACCAGACCTAAGTTGGATAAGAGTACCCCTTTTTTTATGGGAGCAGGACAATTTGATCCGTTGGTTTTGCCTCAATGGACTGAATCGAGTAAAGATTGGTTATTGGGTAAAGGATATGAACACCTATCTTATTATAAATATCCTATGGAACATTCAATTTGTTTCGAGGAGATTAAAGACTTAAGTCTTTGGTTTAGAAATAAAATTCGGGGAGAAGCATAATGCCCATAGTGAAAAAGTCACGTACGGTTAATTATACCTGTGAGCAAATGTTTTCGTTGGTGAATGAAGTAGAGCGATATGCGGAATTTTTACCTTACTGCGCAGAAAGTTTAGTACATCATCGCGATGAAGATGAAGTGCAGGCCACTTTAGTGATTGGTGCTGCTGGTATGAGTAAATCATTTACCACACGTAATATGCTACAAGTTAACAAAATGATAGAAATTCGTCTTGTTGATGGTCCATTCAGTCATTTAGAGGGTTTTTGGCGCTTTGATGAAGTCGAAGAAGGATGCAAAATCTCTTTTGACCTGGAATTTGAATTTGCAGGGCGTATGTTTTCGATGCTTCTTGGCCCGGTATTTGAGCAAGTCACCGATAAGATGGTCGACTCATTTTGTGAGCGAGCCAAGGAAATTTATGGTCAAAGTTGAGTTGGTTTATGTGGCTATTGACAAGACGGTACAGCATCGGGTTTTAGAGCTCGAACCAGGAGCAACAGTTCTTGATGCGCTTAATGTGTCAGGAATATATGAAGACTATCCGGAGACGCAAGGCATGTCTGTTGGAATTTATGCAAAACAGGTTTCTTTAGAACAGGTGTTGCAAGAGGGAGATAGGATCGAGATATACCGACCTTTGGTTCTCGATCCAAAAGAGAAACGCCGTCAAAAGGCCATCCGCGCTCGCTAATCTTCATCCTATGTAGTCTAGCGCCCGCCTTGAATTTTGGAAATTGTTGCTAGGAATCCTGGGTTTCGCTACGCTACACCCAGGTTACAAATTAGAAATTAGGAATCTTGCTTATTCTTGATTAATGTCCGGTTGATTAAGTGACGCTACCCCCGGTTTTAGTTTACCCCGTTCGATACGTGCGAGAACTCCATTTTGGAAGTATAAGCTGACTGTGGACATAGTCGTATATCCTCGGCCTCTACGCCAAGTGTATGCATAATCCCATCGGTTTTCATTAAACGTAGGACTTAACAAACTGGTTCCCATTAATATAGCAACATCATTTTTACTCATTCCGATTTTGAGTCGGTCGATTTTCGATTTGGGTAATAAATTTCCTTGTTGTACTACTCGTCGGGACAGATCAAATGATGAGCATTGAGTAAGGGTTAAGGTACACACAATTCCTAATAGAAAAATTATTATTCTCATTTTTTTTGCCTATCGTGAAAAATTTCGCCATAATAACACGTCATTTACTGAAAGACACCTTTAACCTAGAAAAGCAGTTGTAACCCTTACTGTACAAGCGAAAAGGACCCATCTGCGGAAATTTTTTCAGGTTAGAAGTAGACAAGTTCGTTACTGCAAAGGAGCATTGATGGAAGAGAGTAAACAGCTAAAAAATGCTGGATTGAAGATTACTTTGCCTCGTTTAAAAGTATTACAAATATTGGAACAGTCTCCTAACCATCATTTAAGCGCGGAAGGTGTTTATAAAGCATTATTAGAGACAGGCGAAGATGTGGGGCTTGCTACGGTTTATCGAGTACTAACGCAATTCGAGACTGCAGGATTGGTGAATCGGCATAATTTTGAGGGAGGGCACTCTGTATTTGAATTAAGCCAGGGAGCGCATCATGATCACCTGGTTTGCATCAAATGTGGTTGTGTTGAGGAGTTTGTTGACGAGGTCATTGAACAAAGACAGAAAACTATCGCCGAACGCGCCAATTTTCACATGACCGATCACGCTTTGAATATTTATGGAATTTGTCCCCGTTGCCATAAAGATCAATGAACGCAATAGGTAGCTTTAATTTTCTTTTTTTCCCAAAAGGAAATAAGTCTTTATTTTGCCAATCCCTTTCATTTCCAGAGTTCCTCGGGGTTCAATAAGGAATTCATCTTGAAGCATAAAAGCCATTTTTTCTGAGATGTGGATTTTATTAGGAAGGGATGTTTCTTCTAGACGACTGGCTAAGTTGACTACATTACCCCATATATCATAAACAAATTTTTTATGGCCGATGATTCCTGCGATTACAGTACCATAGGTCATTCCAATCCGAAATTGAAGTTTCATGTGGTGTTCTTGATTAAACCTCATCATTCGTTCCAGAATGGCCAAAGCATAATTTGCAATATTAATGGCATGTCGAGTGGTTTGTTCAGGGACTCCTGATACAGCCATATAATTATCACCAATGGTTTTAACTTTTTCTACATAATATTGCTCTGTGAGTTTATCAAGCTCTGCAAACAAGCGATTGAGAATATTTACCGTTTGTTTTGCTCCTAATTCCTCCGTTAATTGTGAGAAATTAATAATATCTGCAAACATCACGCTTGCTTGGGAAAATTCATCTGCAATATCTTCCTCTCCTTTTTTCAAGCGTGCAGCGATTGCTTCTGGCAAAATATTCAAGAGTAATAAATCATTTTCCTCATTTACTCTTGATAAAGTCTTTAATGCATGAATAATAAAAAAGAGCATAAGTATTGTTGACAAAAAAGAGAGCGCAAGAGCCAGGGCAATAATTTTAGACATTTTGAGATCAATTTTTTCATTCGTTAAAAATGTGCGAGTATCTACGAGTTTAAAAAATTCTTGTAAGGGTTTTACCACTTGTAATTTGGCGCTCATATAATCGTCCCCAAAAACCATTTGCTGCGCTAATTGAGGATTTGGTTTGCCAATAATGGTGTAATTTCCTGATTTATCAGGATATTTACCCTCAAATAAATTCATAGCTTTGATTTCAGTTTCGGAGAGTTTATTACTTTGGTTTTCTGCTTTGGCCAATAAGGAAAATTCTTTGAGCGTAAAATGATGCTCCAACATCATTGAGGATAACGATTTTGCTGGACCATACGATTGGGGCTGTTTGTTATTAATAACTAAATCCCAATACAATTCGTCATAATTTAAAGGGAGAGGGGAAGTTCCATTACGTATCGCTAAAATTTCATTATAGTAATTACGATATTTCTTCTCGCCGGTTACTACATAAAGGCGGGCCATCTCAGTTAAATCATCAGAGCTTTGTCGAAGCTTATTCGCTAATACATACAATTGATAACGCTCATTGCCATCAATAACCTCTTGAACTGCAATGTGTTTTAACAGAAATAAACACATGATAAGGCTCATTACAGTGAGCGCTAAGAAGAAGAAAAAATAGTGTAAAAGACGTGTGTTTTTAAGATGAAGCTTTCTGAGCACCTTTAACTCTTTTTTTCTATTCACTTACATTCAAGAATAGCTTATTTATATAATAAAGGAGGCATTTCTAATAACTTATTTTAAATGCTATTCTTTATAGAAGAGAGGTCTGTTTTATTAGGGAATTCTTAGGACGAGTCAGACTTGATCCTTAAATTGTTCAAGGATTATTAATGAAATTGTTATTTTTAGGAGCCGGTAGCGGTATAGGAACGGATTTCGGAAATTTTCAATCAAATATGCTACTTCTAACAGATAGTGGGAAAAAACTCCTGATAGATTGTGGTACAGATATTCGTTTTTCTTTAACAAAAGCAGGATACCAATCTCAAGATATTGATGCACTGTATATAAGCCATTTACATGCCGATCACATAGGTGGAATTGAATGGTTCGCCTTTCAACGAAAATTTGCTTCCTCCCCCAAGGGAATGCCTCATTTAATTATTCATGAACAATTAGTAGATCTATTATGGAATAGCAGTCTAAGTGGTGGGTTGAAAACCCTTGATGATAAAGAAGCAACTTTGAGCGATTATTTTGCAGTCCAAGCGGTTCGTACTGGTCACCCTTTTAATTGGGAAGGCTTGGCACTCAACCCAGTACAAACACTCCATATTTATTCCAATAAAGAATTAATGCCAAGCTATGGTTTGAGTATTAGTTATAAAGGAAAAGAATATTTTATTACTACAGATGCACGATTTACCCCAGAACGTTTCGACCCCTATTATCGTGAGGCAACTCTAATTTTTCATGATTGTGAAACCTTGGAAACCCCAAGCGGAGTACATGCTCATTTTAAGCAGCTTGTTACTTTAGATCCTGAAATTAAAGCCAAAAGTTGGTTATATCATTACAATGATGGCCCTCTACCTGATGCACAAGCTCATGGTTTTTTAGGGTTTATCCGTTGTGGTCAGGAATTTGATTTTAGTTAAACAAGTAATAACTCATTTAATAAGTTCAATTTAAACAATCCCCTACCCAAACTTTAGATATCTAATTTGTCAATATATGAATTAAATCACCTGATACCTAATCCCGTAATAAAACTTGAGTTTATTCTTAAAATTTAATGGATTTCATTGATATAATGGTTCACTTTTCGAATCGTTAATATGGATGTTTATGTGGATTGTATGGATTGCACTTTCGCGACCTTACACGTTTATTGTAATGGCTCTAATGCTTCTTATTATTGGGCCTCTAGCGATAATGCGTACGCCTACAGATATTTTTCCTGACATTAATATTCCGGTTGTGAGCGTTGTATGGAATTACGCAGGCTTGCCTCCTGATGAAATGGGGAATCGTATTGCGAGTGTCTTTGAGCGAGCAGTTACTACCACAGTGAATGATATTGAACACATTGAATCTTCGTCGTTGATTGGTGTTAGTGTGATCAAATTATTCTTTCAACCCAATGTAAATGTTGACTTGGCTTTAAGCCAAGTCACAGCAATTGCACAAACGATGCTCCGTAGTTTACCACCAGGAACTTTACCTCCATTAGTATTAAGCTATAAAGCTTCAACAGTTCCTGTTTTACAACTGGTATTATCGAGTGCAACTATCCCAGAACAAAAATTAAATGATTTGGCCAATAACTTTCTTCGTACTCAACTAGCAACCGTACAAGGAGCTGCACTGCCGTATCCCTATGGAGGCAAAATACGTCAAATCCAGGTCGATTTAGATCTGCAAGCAATGCAAACCTATGGTATTTCTGCACAAGAAATTAATAATGCAATTCTTTCCCAAAACCTCATTATCCCCGCAGGTACCCAAAAAATAGGAGAGTATGAATATATTGTTAAGTTGAATGGTAGCCCCCGTTCAGCAGTTGAATTAAATGATGTGCCCGTTAAATCCACTCCTGGACGAGTTTTATACATCCGTGATGTAGCTCATGTGCGTGATGGATTTGCCCCACAAACTAATATCGTACGAGTGGATGGGAAAAGGGCGGTTATGATGTCAATCCAAAAAACCGGTAATGCTTCTACTTTAGATATTGTGAATCGGGTTAAAGATTTATTACCAAAAGTTAAGAACATGCTTCCGGAAGGGCTTAACTTGTCCAAATTTGCGGATCAATCAATCTTTGTTACCGCGGCGATTCGTGGGGTTATTACGGAGGGGGTGATTGCAGCTGCACTAACTGGACTTATGATTTTACTTTTTCTTGGGAGTTTACGGAGTACGCTTATAATTACTTTGTCCATTCCTTTATCTATCATTGCATCGATTACTATCCTTTCTGCTTTGGGAGAGACAATCAATATTATGACCTTAGGTGGTTTGGCACTGGCGGTGGGTATTTTAGTTGACGATGCTACGGTTGCTATTGAAAACATTAACTGGAATTTGGAGCAGGGTAAAGAAGTGGAACAAGCAATTCTTGATGGCGCGAAACAGATTGCGATACCTGCGTTGGTATCAACCTTATGTATTTGTATCGTGTTTGTTCCTATGTTTTATTTGGGAGGCGTTGCCCAATATCTATTTGTTCCTTTAGCTGAAGCAGTAATTTTTGCCATGCTCATGTCTTATATTTTATCCCGTACACTGGTTGCTACTTTGGCAAAATACTGGTTGCATAAACACGAATTGATAGGTGAAGAGCAAGATAAAGGACGTTTTGCGCGCTTACACCAATCTTTTGAAGAACAATTTGCACGATTGCGCGCCCAATATTTCAAATCATTATCTTGGGTATTGAACAATGCTAAAGTTTTTATTTTTTATTTTTTAGGTTTTGTTGCCCTTTCAATTGTATTGCTGTGGCCATGGTTGGGTTCGAATTTCTTTCCTGATGTCGACGCGGGACAAATTAAATTACATATTAGTGCTCCAACGGGAACTAGGGTAGAGGAGACAGCACGAATTGTCGATAACATTGATACCGTAATTCGAAAGGTAATACCGCCCAAGGATCTTGGCAGTATTGTTGATAATATTGGTTTACCTGTGAGTGGTATTAATTTATCGTACAGTAATTCAGCAACGAATGGCCCAGAAGATGCGGATATTTTAATCTCCCTGAAGGATGGACATCGACCTAGTTCAGAGTACGTTCATCAATTAAGATCGGTTTTAAGAGACCATTTTCCAGCAGTGACGTTCGCTTTTTTACCGGCGGATATTGTAAACCAAATTATCAATTTTGGTTTGCCATCACCAATTAATATCCAGGTCATTGGCTTAAAAAAAGAGGCCAATGCTCGGCATGCCAATAACTTGATGAATCAGTTAAAGCGAGTTCCCGGTCTCACTGATGTGCGAATAAGACAATCTAATAATTATCCTGAGTTTTTTGTGAAGGTTGATCGGAGTTTGGCCAATGAACTTGGATTTACTCAACTCAATATCGCTTCCGATTTATTAGTGACCTTATCAGGTAGTTTTCAAACGACACCCACATTTTGGTTGGATCCTAAAAACGGAGTTTCTTATCCGATTGTTACGCAAGCCCCCCAATATGTCATGACTTCATTAAATGATTTGCTTAATATCCCGATTGGCAGTTTAACTCTGCCCAGTCGGCTGCAAATTTTAGGTTCTTTTGCCAAATTGAAACGTACTTGGACCTCTGTTGTTGAGTCGCATTATAATGTTCAGCCAGTGATTGATATTTTTGCTTCAATCCAAGATAGAGATTTAGGATCAATAACTAAAGACATTCAGAAAATTATTCATGATACGCAAGACGAACTGCCGAGAGGATCTTCGGTAGCGATTCGTGGCCAGATTGATACTAAGGAGCATGCATTTAATGGTTTGTATTGGGGTTTAGCTTTTTCGATTTTGTTGGTTTATTTGTTGATTGTTATTAACTTTCAATCATGGGTTGATCCTTTTATTATTATTACTGCCTTGCCTGCTGCGATTGCAGGAATTGCTTGGATGTTATTCATCACTCATACCGCTTTGAGTGTGCCTGCACTAACAGGAGCCATTATGTGTATGGGGGTGGCAACAGCAAATAGTATCCTTATTATTAGTTTTGCCCGCGATCATCTTGCCACTGAAAATGATCCCATGAAGGCAGCACTTGAGGCAGGACAGACGCGTTTACGGCCTGTAATGATGACTGCATTGGCGATGATTATTGGTATGTTTCCCATGGCTTTGGGCTTGGGAGATGGAGGGGAGCAGAATGCTCCACTAGGACGGGCCGTAATTGGGGGGTTGTCTTTTGCAACGATGGCTACTCTCTTTTTTGTTCCCTCGGTTTTTTATGTGATTCACGAACGCAAGTTGAAGAAAAAGCAAAGGAAGGATCATGCTTAAATCCATTCGATCATATGTACAGGACCATAAACACAGAAGGCTTATTATTGCAATAACCGTTTTTTTATTCATCCTTTCAGTGATAATAGTTTTACGTATTTATGCAGCAATTCATTTACGTAATGAGACTCTTGCGGATGCGGTTCCTGTAGTACGAGTGATGACAGCCCAACAAGAAAAGGGGGTTGATAAAATTATTTTACCCGGTAATGTTCAAGCTTGGCACGAGTCACCTATTTATGCACGAACTAATGGTTATATAAAAAAATGGTATGTAGATATTGGCAGTCACGTTAAAAAAGGTGATTTGCTTGCGGTCATTGAAACACCAGAGGTTGATGCGCAGGAACGTCAAGCGAGGGCCGATTTGAAGACTGCAATAGCAAACAATCAATTGGCCCAGATTACAGCAAAACGTTGGCTTCATTTAGTAAAAACAGAATCTGTATCTCAACAAGAGACTGATGAAAAAGTAAGTACAGCTGCGGCCTTAGAGGCTGCGATGTTTGCTGCTAAAGCTAATTTGCAACGATTACAAGAATTAGTCGGTTTTGAACGTGTAATCGCTCCTTTTGATGGGGTTATCACGGATCGTGCTACCGATATTGGTGATTTAATTAACGCTGGGAGCAGTTCAACAGCGAAACCTCTATTTCGTATTGCCCAAACAAGTCCATTGAGAATTTATGTCAAAATTCCTCAGTATTACTCTTCACGAATTAAACCTAATATGACGGTAGATCTCCATTTTGCAGAGCACCCGAAGCAAGTCTTTTCCGCCAAATTGTTTGAAACAGCGCAAGCCATTGATCCTAATACGCGTACTTTGCTTGCTCAATTTATTTCACCCAATAAAAATAAGGAATTATTGCCAGGTGGGTATACTGAAGTTTGGTTTACTTTAGATATTCCTCCGAAAACGGTGATCCTTCCTGTCAATACTTTGCTGTTTCAGGCTCAAGGATTACAAGTTGCGACTTTGAATAAAGATAATAAAATTGTCTTAAAATCAGTTACGCTTCGACGAGATTTCGGCGCAACAGTTGAAATTGCTACAGGAGTATTGCCAGGTGATCGAGTTGTGCTTAATCCTCCTGATGCCATTAGGAATGGTGAATCTGTGCGAGTTGTTTCATGAAAAAATTGTTTGGTGCTGGTGCACTTATTTTTGCATTAATGGGTTGTTCTTTCGCTCCAACATACCATCGCCCCATGATGCCTATGCCTGAACATTTTAAGGAGCCAGGAAAATGGGTTGAAATTAAATCGACACCTCAAATTGTATCTCCCGAGGCTTGGTGGCAAGCCTTTAATGATCCTGTTTTAAATAATTTAGAAAGCCAACTGAATGTAGCCAACCAGAATTTAAAATTGGCTTATGCTCACTTTCAAGAAGCAATTTCATTGGTCCAAGTAGCGAGGTCATATTTTTTCCCCACTCTCCAGGGATTATTCAATGCGGATCGCCAGCAAAATTCACGAACGGTAGCGAATCCAGTATCTACTCCTGTATTTAACCAATTTTTAGTTGGGGGGTTCCTTTCTTATGAGCTTGACGCATGGGGTAGTGTTCGTAATTCGGTCATTGCAAGTGAACGTAATGCCACGGCAAGTGCGGCTGATGCCGCTTCTGTTCGTTTGAGTTTACAAGCAGAACTTGCGAATAATTATTTTGCGTTAAGAGGGAGTGATGAGGCACAGCGTATCTTGGATACTACCGTTATTGCATATCAAAAAGCTCTTTATTTAACAAAAAATCGTTATCGAGGTGGTGCTGCACCCATACCCGATGTGGATGAAGCAGAAACCCAACTTGAAAATGCAAAAACCATGGCAGCAGACATGCGATTACAGCGAGCTCAACTTGAACATGCCATCGCAGTATTGATTGGGGAAATACCTAGTAATTTTTCTTTACCACCAGCTCCATCCCCTAAGATTTTTTTGGAAATTGCTCCTAATGTCCCTTCAACCCTTCTAGAGAGAAGACCTGATATTGTTGCTGCTGAAGCACGAGTCCAAGCGGCAAATGCAAAAATTGGTGTTGCCCGAGCTGCTTTTTTCCCAGTGATTGACCTAACTGGTAGTATGGGTTTCCAAAGCAAAAGTCTTGCGAATCTCATTTCAAAACCTAGTCTTTTTTGGTCCTTGGGGCCGTTGAGTTTATTGACTTTAACGCAGCCTGTAGCACAAGTAACCATTTTTGATGGGGGTCGATTACGCGGGTTATTAAATCAAGCCAAAGCCCAGTATTTTGAGACAGTTGCTACTTATCGGCAAACTGTGTTAACTGCATTCCAAGAAGTGGAAGATAATCTGATTGCGATTCACCAGCTCGATCAGGAATATCGAAGTCAAAAAGTCGCAGCTCGTGCAGCAAAACGTGCTTGGGATCAAGAAGTATACCGATACAAAGGAGGGTTGGTTACGTTCCTGCAAGTTGTGGTCGCTGAAAATACTGCACTACAATCAAAACTTGCATTAGTTAATATCCACACTCGCCGTCAAATTGCAAGTATTCAGTTGATTAAAGCCTTAGGCGGTGGTTGGTCTATAGATATGGGCAAGAAAAAATAAGATAGAACGGTATGAAACAATTGGTATATTGAAACTGGAAGGAAAGAGCCCACAGACTTAGATAACTTTAAGCTCTTCCCTTATTTCTTCATCACAAGAATAATAATTAATCCAGATTAATTGTATATGAGTAACTGCCCATGCCATCGTATACAGTATCAATATAGCGAATTCCATTACAAGAAGCACTAACAACTGGATGATTCATTAATGGACCGTCTTTAATATCAAGAACACACCAATTATCTGAGTCATACGCAACAGTAACATGAGCATAACCAGAACGACAGGCAAAGCCGTCTAAAATCTCAAAACTACGTGGTCCAATTATATGAAGCATCACATCTGCATCATTAAACCCGCTAACCACATAGATACCAGGATGGGACGTATCGCTTAAACGGAAATAATCTTTATATCCACACCAAGATTTATCTGCATGAGCATTCATCATCATTAAGCTGGTTGTTGCCAGTAGAATCCATTTTTTCATTTCAGAACACCTTTTTTATTATTTATTATTTAGAGCCGAGGGCGATTATAGGGAAGTATTGGCTCAAAAACAATCACTCTGCTGCAATCCTTACGCAGGAGCGTAAATAGGTTGGCTGAGCAAGACAAATCATGCCAGAAGGGAGTATTAAACTCCAGGCGCAGTCTGAAGCAAGGATAAAGCCTTGCTTGATGATCGTACCATAGAGAACCCCGAATGCTTAGAGTCCCAGATATTTCCAATGAATTAACTGATCGAGTGATTGTTGTACTAAAGGATATAAGCAGTTATCTGTTCCACCTAATAGTTTTAATGCAATGCCTCTCTATGATTCCATAAAGTGACACAGATGGAGGTGCCGACTACTACCGAAAATTCGCAAAAGTTGACACGCTAGCTGATCGGAGGGAGAACATTCAAAATGAGAGCAATTAATGGAGTAAAATCACAATTTATATCTTTTCACTGGCAAAGAATCAAATACTGCATCAATATTTTTAAAAAAAACATTAAGGATATTATCAGTTAAAAATCATTGATTAATTTCTAAGTTCTAAAAATATGGTCTAAAATAATAAACAGAAGAAATCATATTAAAAATAAAAATAGGGGAAAAAAGATGAACATTCTGAAAAAAATAATGATAATTGGCGTTTGTCTTGCAACACTTGGAGCATTAAGTTCTTGTGGTACTGTTCATGGTTTTGGCAAAGACGTATCCCATGTGGGTAAAGATATTCAAAGAGCAGCACGATAATTTCTTTCGACTCCCCCTAGGGGGAGTTCTACCTGTTTAAAAAACATCATTTTACGGAGTAAATTCTGAAGTTTAATCCTTCGAGAACTTTTTCTATGAGGCGTTATAGAAAGGATACGATTTCAGGTAGTGCTTGGATTCTACGGTTTTTCGAACCAAGCTCTTTTTTTATAAACGGCTGCCATTGCCATTTAGGAATATCATAATTTTGCGAATGAAATAGTTCATTTAGATGACGGATTAATGCCTCCTTATCGGATAAATCAGGGGTGATTTGAATTGTAAATTGATCTAAAGCTTGTTGTTGGATGGTGTAATCTTCGAAATCAAAAGCAAAAGATGCCATTTTCTGGCGGATGATATCGGCAAAGAGGGGGAATACTTTATCATTCTGGGTAGCATAACAAATATCACCTTCTCGGCCTTCAATACTTGCTAACCGGGTGAATACACCATTTGATTGCTCTTCAATAAGTACGTCATCTAAACGATAGCGAATAATGGGTTGAGTGGTTCGCATTAAATCCGTAATTACCGGTACAAAGCGTTTTTCATCCAGCCATTCTTTTTCAATAATTAAATATTCTTCATTCATCAATAAATGATTACTGTTTTTGTCACTAATGGCCAAAAATCCTTCGGTGCATTGATAGACTTGCGAGACCTGGCAATTAAAAGCACTACTGATAAGTGCTTCATCACGTTGTTCCAAAACTTCAGCTACAGCAAATATTTTTTCAGGGGTAATGGATAAATGTTGTTTTTCCTTTACTAAAGCCAGTAATACGGAGCTGGGTGCTGATACAATGGTAGGTTGTATTTCATTTAGACGATCGATATGAGTTTCGAAATTTTCGAGTAAATCAAAAAAATGAAATTGAATCTTTTTGCTCTTGCTGAGGGTAGTATAGAGTTTACTATTTGCCCTAAGAAAAAAAGCAATGCGCTCCTTTCTTTTTAAGCCATGAGGCAAGGCTTTAGCCAATAGAATACCCGCCCAGGCATCCCTCTCTTTTTTATCGACAAGAAATAAACCGCGATTTCCTGAAGTCCCAGAAGAAAGTCCAACGGCAACCCCATTGATTAAGAGAGAAAAATCCCGAGTACTTTCTGCGTTTAAAGCCAATGCCAATGCTTGGTTTTTCTTTATATTCCTCGTATTTATTTCATCAAAATGTTCCATCATTATTTTTTTATTAATGATGGGCCATTCATTAAAAGGTTTATCCAAATAGGGTTGATAAAAAGGAGATTTATATAAGGTTGTTTTAATGAGCTTTTTGAATTGCTTTTGCTGATAAGCCAACAGTTGGGCTCGTGATTTAAATCGCTTTCGCAGAGAGTGGGTTTTAAAATAATAATATAAAAGCCTGAGTATCATGTTAGATTCCCTGCAAGGCGCTCGCGTAGGTGCGGACAATGAGAGGGAATTATATCCATTCTATTATTATTTTTAAAAAGTTGGTGTAATTTATGGATGGTTTGTTGATATGCTTCCTTATTATCGTGGATTAAATAAGTAAGATTACTTGGAAAAATCAATTCTTTAAAGGTTTCTTGATGCCAACAACTGTCTGCAATAAAAAAAGTTTCCTGCGTTGCTTTAAGGTATAAACCTATTTGTCCCTTAGCGTGTCCGGGTAAGGGGATGGCAATGAGCTGTTCATCATTAAAGAGATCAAATCCAGTTGTAAAGGGTAATAAGCCAGGATGCAGCTCGACCTCGTCTTTTAATAAAACCAGACGTTCATAAAAGTCTTTAGGGAGTAATCCAGGTAAGAATCCCTGTATTAATGCTTTTATCCCTTTTTTATGATGGATATCGTTTATTGCATCAGGATGACAGAAAAATTGTGCATTTGGAAAATCTATTAACCCACCAATATGGTCTGCATGGAAATGTGAGATCACAATCCCTTTAATCTCTGAAGCATTAATATTATTTTCCGCTAATTGCTCCTTAAGTGATTTTTTTAATCGTACTGGCGTTAAATGTCTGTAAAGGGAAAAAGGAAATTTTTGGGTTAATTTGTAAAATCGGTCGCTGTACCCCGTATCGAATAAAATATACCCTTGTGTTGGATGTTTGATTAGAGCACATAAGGCAGGGTATTCCTTAAGTTTCCAAGGAGCATTCTTTAAGGTCATTCGCGCACAATGTTTGCAAAAACCAACTTCAAATAATTGATACTCTATCATAATCTTTGATACCACTCTGTAAAACGTTCAATTCCTTGATTAATGGTAATCTTTGATTGATAACCTAAATCCTTTTGGGCCGCTTCAATATTTAATGTTTGTCCCATACATAAAACAGCTGCACTGTATCGAGTTAAACGTGGTTCTTTTTGAATAAAGGGTAAACTATAGAGTTGTTCCATACATGTAGCATATATTTTTGCAATAGGGTAAGGGATAAATTTGGGTATAAATGGCTTTTGTAAAGCTCTAAAAAGTTCCGATAAAATAGTTATTAACGTTCGCGGTTCATTATTAGTTATATTGTATTTGTTACCGCAAAATTGCTGCTTTGCTTGTGCAGCTAAAATCAAACTCTCCACCACATTTTCAACATAAGTAATGTCAATCACATTGGTTCCCTTTCCAATAATAGGCAGGATCCCTTTTTTTTCGTTTTGAAGGATACGCGGTAAAATGGAACGATCATAAGGACCAAAAATTGCACGTGGACGTATCGTAATCACATTAAGCCTTTTTTCTTGAAAGGCCTTATCTATGAGCGCTTCAGCTAGTAATTTGGTTTGTATATAATAATTGGCTGGTTTTGTAGGTAAGGGTGCATCTTCTTTAATATCATGTTGTTCTGTGAAATTAAAATAAATACTGGGCGATGAAACATGAACTAACCGTGTATTTGGGGACGTTGCTTCAATTATATGTTGCGTGCCTAACACATTGGCATTATAAAAATCTTTGTAACGACCCCAGGGACTAGAAAGAGCCGCACAATGAAAAATACTGCGAGCATTTTGAGTTATTTTTTTTAACTTTTCTCGATTAAGCAAATCGACCGTTATAAATTGGGCACCAGATTGCGCAATGATTTTGCCAAGCCGCTCATTGCGTCCTAAGGCAATTACCTCATGCCCATCTTGAATCAATCGTTGAGTCAAATTCAACCCTAGACAGCCCGTTGCTCCTGTCACAACACAAACCATATTAGTACTCCAAGATGATCCCGCCAGCTGCTAGGCCTGCTCCAGTCCCCATTAGTAACACTAATTGCCCACGCTGTAACTTTTTGCTATGTATTAAAGAATATAGTGCAGTTGGTATGGATGCTGCAATTTGATTTCCATGATACGGATAAATAGAAACGAATTTTTCAGGGGGAATGTGTAATCTTTTCTGCACGTGATGCATCGCGAGCAGACTTGCCTGGTGCGGGACAAACCAATTAATATCATTCATATTAAGATTGGTTTTTCTAAAAAGATTTTCCATGAGATTTTCTAATAATTTGGAAGCTAATTTAAATACTTTTTTACCTTCCATATAAAATAGACTTTGTTCGATATGCTGGAGGGGATTTTTAGCAGGTAAACGCGTTCCCCCGGCCTCTAATTGACAAAACGTAGAACCAATACTATGCGTTTCAAGATGTGATGAGAGGATTCGATTAGTTCCATTGCTTTTTTCAAGAACACAGGCAGCGGCGCCATCACCGAAAATGGTACAGGTTTCCATATCTTGCCAATTCAACCCTGCCGAAGCAATATCACTAGAAATAATTAGAATACGTTTGTATCGATCCCCCTCGATTAAATACGATGCGATATCAAGAGCACTAATAAAACTTAAACACGTACTATTTACATCAAAACAGGCTGTTCCTGATTGCTCTAATCCCAATTGTTTTTGGATTAATGCTGCAGTACAAGGAATTGCTTGTTCACCTACGCCGCAGGCACTGATGATGGCATCAATATCGGTTAATGGAATATTTGCTTGCTCGATGGCAATTAATGCTGCTTGTGCTCCCATATAAGAAGTTGTCTCATCCGGTGAAGCAAAGTACCGCGAAATTAGCCCCGATTTTTTTTGTACACTACCTGGGGGTAAATTAAGTTGTACATCTAATTCTGTGGAAAGAACTTTGTTTCTGGGTAAATAACATCCCATCCCTGTGATTTTTACAGCAGGCATATTTTAATTCCTTCATTACTCCACTTATAGGATTTTGAAAAGAGACCAATAAAGTGGCTCACATTATACGTTGTGATTATTTTTTATTCAAATAAATTAGCAATTCTATTCACTAAAACTGTCAACCCACTCGGATCCATGATAAATTAATCAATATTCATTGGATGCTTGGCAAAGGATTGTGGTTAGTGTTTGATTTGAGACGACATATAAAAGTTTTTATACTGATTTCATTAAGTACAGTATTGCAAACTTCTTGTATGGTTGGTCCTAATTTTCATACACCAAAACCACCAAAGGTCCAAAAATATACCGAAAAGCCCTTACCCCAAAAAACTGTAAGTACTTCTGGTGCAGGGGGCCAAGCACAAACATTTCTTACCAATAAAGATATTCCTATTCTATGGTGGGAACTTTACCATTCACCTGAGATTAATCAATTAATTCATATGGGACTAACGAATAGTCCCAATTTAGCTTCTGCTTCAGCAGCTTTGCGGGAAGCCCAGGAAAATCTTAAAGTTCAAATTGGCAATTCAATGTGGCCCTCAATAGATGCATCTCAGATGGTACAAAGGCAGCGATATTCGGGGGTGCAAATTGGTATTCCAGGTGACAGTCTTACGTTTAATCTGGTTTATACTTCATTTAATTTATCCTACACCCTAGATGTTTTTGGGGGGGCCCGTCGTCAAATTGAAGCATTAAAAGCTCAGGTTGATTACCAGCAATTTCAAGTAATTGCTACTTATTTGACCCTGACTTCTAATATCGTTACCACTGCAGTAGCAGTTGCATCCTACCAAGCACAAATTGAAGCAACAGTTGATTTGATCAAAGCAGAACAGGGGCTTCTTAATGTTTTAAATAACCAGTATCGTTTAGGTGCTGTTTCCAGAGAAAATGTATTGACCCAAGAAACATTACTGGAACAAACAAAAGCAACTTTGCCCCCACTCCAAAAAAGCTTATCCCAGGCCAAACATGCTTTATCTACGCTCGTAGGCACTTTCCCAGAGGTTCCTTTACCCATGGTTCGGTTGGACCGTTTAAAATTACCTACAGAGTTGCCTGTAAGCTTGCCTTCAAATCTTGTTCGTCAGCGTCCTGATGTGCGTGCCTCTGAAGCATTACTTCATCAAGCTTGTGCTCAAATTGGAGTGGCAACAGCCAATCTATTCCCGCAATTTACCATTAGCGCTAATGAGGGATGGCTTAATACCTCATTTTCACGTCTTTTTACTAAAAAAAATGAGGTCTGGGCTCTAACGGGCCAGGTAATGCAACCCCTGTTTCATGGTGGCGCTTTATGGGCGCAACGACGTTCCGCAATCGCTGCGTATCAACAAACGGCAGCTCAATACAAACAAACGATATTGCAAGCTTTTCAAAATGTAGCAGATGTTTTAAGAGGGATAGAAACTGATGCGCGTACTTTGCAAGCACAGATAAGGGCTGAAAATGCAGCGCGCGCTGCATTAAATCTTACTATAAAACAATATCGTTTAGGTGGCGTTAGTTACATTAATTTATTAAACGCACAACAGCAGTACCAACAGACGCGGATTAGTCGTATTCAAGCCCAGGCTGTGCGTTATAGTGATACAGCCGCCTTATTCCAGGCCTTAGGTGGTGGCTGGTGGCATAAACCTTGGTGTGTCAAAGAGTGTCTATGATGAAAGAAATTTTTTTGAAAAAACAAATGATCATTATGTTGATTTCCTTGGGGGTTCTTTTTGGACTGATTTTTGGCTGGAAGGCGTTTGGTAATTACATGAGAAACCAATTTTTTCTGCAAATGAAATCCCCTCCAGTTACAGTGTCTACGATGAAAGTTGAGCCTTCATTGTGGCAGCCCGCCTTGAAGGCAGTAGGAAGTATACGAGCTCGTCTTGGTGTGAATGTCACTACAGAACTTGCAGGTATGGTACAAACGATTTATTTCACTCCAGGGTCAACGGTCAAAGAAGGCACAGTTTTGGTACAATTGAATGCGGGTACTGAACTGGGACTATTGCACTCATTACAGGCACAAGTTGAATTGGCAAAAATTACCTATAAACGCGATAAGGCCCAATATATGGTGCATGCAGTAAGTAAACAAACCGTAGATGCTGACGAGTGGAATCTGAAGAATTTACAGGCTCAAGTTGCACAACAAACCGCTACAGTAGAAAAAAAGACAATACGTGCTCCTTTTTCTGGTCAATTAGGTATTAATAACATTAACCCAGGACAGTATCTTAATGTAGGGGATGCTGTGACTACACTACAGTCCTTAGATCCAATTTATGTGGATTTTTATTTACCCCAACAAGTCTTAGGGAAATTAGAATTTGGACAAACAGTCAAAGTGGTGACTGATACATTTCCGGATAAAATTTTTCAAGGAAAAATTACTACCATCGAGCCTATTGTAGATAGTGCTACGCGGAATGTTCGAGTAGAGGCGACACTCCCTAATCCTGATTTGAAATTGAAACCGGGTATGTTTACTCGAGTCGAGGTTCTCACCGGTGAGAAACAAAACTATCTCACCTTACCGCAATCGGCGATTACCTTTAATCCTTATGGGGATATTGTGTTTCTGGTCAAAGACAGTGGTAAAAAAGACAAAAATAATCAACCAATTCTTGTTGTAAAACAAATTTTCGTGACTGTGGGAGACACCCGAGGGGATCAGATTGCCATTTTAAAAGGGTTACATCCAGGAGATGTTGTTGTGACCAGTGGCCAATTAAAGCTTAAGAACGGCAGCCAAATCATCATAAACAATAAAATACAGCCAAGTAATGAAGCATCCCCAAAGGTACGTGAAAAATAACGGGAATAAAGCCTAATGAGTTATCTAGCCTACGTTCATCCAGACGAACGATGAACTAAGAGAAGAAAAATAATCAAGGATTGTAAGAATGCGGTTTACGGATATTTTTATTAAAAGACCTGTACTGGCTACAGTGATTAGTTTGATGCTTTTAGCAATGGGCTTACGCTCTATTAATTCATTGCCTATTATGCAGTATCCATTTACCCAAAATGCCATTGTCACTGTAACCACAGCCTATACTGGAGCTGACCCTGATGTGATTGCTGGGTTTATCACTACCCCATTAGAGAACTCTATTGCCCAAGCTAATGGTATTGATTATATGACCTCTGTTAGTTCTCCGAGCACCAGCACGATTACAGTAAATCTTTTATTGAATTATGACCCTCTAAAAGCGTTGTCCGATATCACTACCAAAGTGAATGCAGTACTGAATCAGCTCCCTAAAAATTCACAGCAACCAGTGATTACTGTGTCGGTGGGGCAAACCATTGATTCTATGTATATAGGGTTTTACAGTGATGAATTACCAATCAATAAAATTACCGATTATTTAATTCGTGTGGTGCAACCTAAACTCCAGGCAGTTAATGGCGTACAAAATGCAGCAATTCTGGGGGATCAAACTTTTGCTTTGCGTGCCTGGCTGGATCCGGTAAAGTTGGCCGGCTATGGCATTTCTGCTGCTGAAATCGGTACTGCTCTTGCAAATAATGATTTTATTTCCGCAGTAGGTCGAACTGATGGTCAAATGTTCGTTCAAAACCTAACTGCGAGTACTGATTTAAATGATGTCAATCAATTCAAGAAGATGGTAATTAAAGCTCAAAATGGAGCAATCATTCGTTTGGAAGATGTGGCCAAAGTGGACCTAGGAGCACAAAATTATAATTCGTCGGTCAGTTTTGATGGGAGGACAGCAGTATACATTGGTATCGTGGTGGCACCCTCAGCAAACCTTTTAACAGTAATTGATGATATTAAAAAAGTATTTCCGATAATTCAGGAGCAATTACCTCAAGGATTACAAGGAAAAATCGTATACGATGCAAGCTTATTCGTTAATTCCTCCATCCATGAAGTCATCTTGTCTTTATTAGAAGCATTTTTTATCGTCACTGCGGTTATTTTTATCTTTCTTGGTTCGATTCGGTCTGTTGTAATTCCAATGGTTACTATTCCCCTATCCCTAGTTGGTGCCTTTTGGATTATGCTCATTCTTGGGTATTCAATTAACCTGCTCACCTTATTAGCTTTAGTACTTGCAATAGGCTTAGTAGTTGATGATGCGATTATTGTGGTAGAAAACGTGCAACGTCATATCGAGGAAGGAAAGACAAGGTATAAGGCGGCTTTATTGGGAGCACGAGAATTAGCAAATCCAATTATTGCAATTACAGTAGTTTTAATTGCAGTTTATTTGCCGGTAGGATTTATGGGTGGGTTGACTGGCGCTTTATTCACAGAGTTTGCATTTTCACTGGCAGGCGCAGTTACTATTTCTGCTGTAATTGCATTAACTTTATCTCCAATGATGTGTTCTAAATTTCTTAAAATAGGAGAGGGGAATACTAAAGGGCGCTTGATGACCTACATTGATAATCTCTTCACAAAACTTGAGAAATCTTATGAGCGAGTTTTATCAGCCACATTAAATCATCTTCCAGTAGTTATTGTCTTTGCAGTGATCATCCTTTTCAGTAATTATTTTCTTTTTATTACTTCAGATTCTGAGTTGGCGCCACAAGAAGATTTGGGAATTATCATTGCCCAGGTTACGGCTTCAGCCAATTCATCGTTAGCTCAAACACAGCTTTATGCCAATGCGGTAAATGAAATTTTTAAAAAATATCCTGAAACGGATCACGTTTTTCAAGTCGATGGATTTCAAGGTCTAAATACCTCCATTATTGGGATGGTTTTGAAACCTTGGGATCAACGTCAACGAACATCGAACCAGATCCAACCATTAGTACAACAAGAGCTCGATAAAATTACCGGTGCTAAAGTGGCTGCATTTCAACTCCCTTCATTACCAGGGGGAGGAAGCGGACTTCCAATTCAATTTGTTATAAATACGACTGAAAGCTTCGATAAGTTAAACGAGGTTCTACAACAAATTTTGGAGAAAGCTTATGCTTCAGGTATTTTTGCTTACATTAATCCGGATCTTAAAATCGATCAACTTCAAACAAAGATTAAATTAGATCGCGATAAAATTTCTCAGTTTGGTTTAACCATGCAAGACATTGGGAATGTGTTCGGAGCGGCGCTCAGTGAGGGATATATAAACTATTTTAATTATACAGGCCGTTCCTATCAAGTGATTCCCCAAGTGATGAGGGACAATCGTTTAAATGCGGATCAAATATTAAATTATTATATTAAAACTGCCTCCGGAGACTCAATCCCGCTTTCTACTGTGGCTAGTTTGCAACGTCAAATTGTCCCTGAATCGTTAAATCATTTTCAACAACTCAATTCAGCAACAATTTCAGCCGTGGCTTTTCCCGGTGTATCAATGGGTAAGGCATTGGAAACTTTTGAAAATATTGCCAAAGAAGTTTTACCGCAGGGATATTACATAGATTATGCATCTCAATCACGACAATTTATTCAAGAAGGTGCTAATCTGATCATCACTTTTTTCTTCGCGCTTATTATTATCTTTTTATCATTAGCCGCTTTATTTGAAAGTTTCCGTGATCCATTTATTGTTCTGATTAGTGTGCCCATGTCGATATGTGGGGCGATGATTTTTGTGAGTTTAGGGATAGGGGAAGCGAGCCTTAATATTTATAGCGAAGTGGGTTTGGTTACCTTAATTGGCCTTATCAGTAAGCATGGAATTTTAATTGTACAATTTGCCAATGATTTACAAGCCAATGGACAAAGAAAATTAGATGCGATTAAAGCGGCTGCGGCAATACGTTTGCGTCCTATCCTAATGACCACCTCGGCCATGGTTTTAGGAGTCATCCCTTTAATTTTTGCAACAGGTGCCGGTGCTGCAAGTCGATATAACATTGGTTTAGTTATCGCAATGGGTATATCAATTGGTACTTTGTTTACTCTTTTTGTGGTTCCTTCAATGTATCTTTGGTTGGCAGAGGATCATTCAAAAAAAGTTTCAGTTGAACATTTAGATGAGGAAGAATCTTTAGGATGATAATTTTAGTAAAAAATTAATTTGCAAGTGAGATTAGGGAAGGTTAACTGGCATAGCGGGTGCTTCATATCGTTTTGCTTCAATTTCTTTAGTGGTTTGTGATGAAGAAAATAGCCCAAAACGCTTAGTCAATTCTGCCATTTCAGGAGGCCTTTTTACAGCATCATTGATCTGGTTAAGAAGTTTCTGTCGGGTTGGAGTATATAAATGTAATGCTTCCAAAAGTGAGATCAGACACATTTTTAAGTAGGTAAAACTAAAGGTATTGGCATGTTGATGGGACAGGATAACTCGTTCAAAATTAGGATCTTTAACTACTTGAGAACTTATTTGTCGTAAACGCTCAGGAATTTCTAAGTTGGTATTCGTAGCGATTTTATTTAAATCATTAATACGTTTTGATTTTTGATTTAAAGTCTCTTTACTTTCGAATAAAGAGCTTCCCTTTTTAATCGCAATCCGGGACTCTTTGAAATAAATTTTAAATTGAGCCAAAGCCACCAGTACTTCATCAAGCTGACAATAGTCCACACAGTACTTTTTCTCAAATTTATTGACTTCAGTTCGCAACAATTTTTTGATGCTTAGCTCAATATCTTCAGCAGTTTTTGACTGAGTAATGATTTCGGTTTTTAGTTTAAGTAAATAAGCCTTAAGTTCTTCCCTGTATTCCGTATCAGTATATTGTAAACCAATCTGATCGTTGCACATGGCTTCTAGGTTTTTATCAAACGTTTCTGTAGTATATTGTTCAATAAAAGTCAGCTTCTCATCTTTCTGGATTGGAACTAAACTCTGAAGATAACATAATTTCTCATTTAAGGTATCTAATCGCATTCGATGTGTTGCTTTTAGACCAAGATAATAATGATGGCTTGCAACAATTAACGCCTCGACTTCGGTAAAATGAGGGTCATAAGCTTTTAGTCCGAAATTACAAAGTTCATCAAGTTTATGATCTTCTGGATATTGGCTTGGCGCAATCTCAACTTTCTTATCCAACTTTAGTTTGGCCAGTTTTGGAAGTGCTTTTTTATAAGCAGCATGCAACTCGATTTTCGCTTTATCCAAATCTTCTTTAGAAAGGGATGGGGAATTCAGGTCAAAGGCTTCAATTGGGGTAGTAACTATACGATACCAATGATATAGATTTTCTATATCTTGATATTCTTTATCTATTTTTTTTAGAAATTTGGTTACATTGGTGATCTTTTTTCTGGTTATGTTAGTCCTTTGGTTCAGCGGTTCTTCATCACACACCAAAGCAATACGTGTTTTGGATTTTAAATCCATTGGATGTAACAGACCCTTAAAGAATTCATTAGTTATTTGTCTTAATGGGCCTGATAGTGTTCCTGGAGCGAATCCTAATCGGTCTTCCCAGAGATCTGCTTCAAGAAGCATTGGGGTGATTACTGTAGATTGTATCTTCTCTAGATTATCCATAATTCCATCGTGAGAAGTACTGGTAAATTCATTGAGTTTGGTAGTAAGTTCCTGGTACAGGTAAATCATACGAGGAGTTTGCAGGAACAGTTTAAAATATGAGTTGGAATTATTGATGAGACCTTCTATAAATGAAGTTGCTTTTCTGGCTCGCAGATGAAGTTCATTAAGTTCTTCGGTGGTTAAGAAATTGGTATTTTTTAAAGCGCGAATATGCTTTGGGCTAATATAAAAGGCATTTAAAACATACCAGAGGGGATTGTATTGTACGGTTGTTGATCCATAGGGTACCTGATCGGGACTTACCTGGTAGGCATCAGAGTGCTCTTGGAACGTTGCATAAAGATCTTGTGCTTTAGCAAGTAAATCACGAGCTATAAATCCTAAATGTGGATCAGCAGCCAACCGCTTTGATGACTTAATGATTTCGTTGAGATGGCCGTAAGCTTGTAATAAATAATAAACATATCGGCTTTTAGCACTTTGATTATTTAAATTTTCTAACTCAAGAACAATTCCTTCTAAATGGAATAAACTGTTAAATATGTCTTTTAAAGCACAAACTTGTCGGCTTTGAGCTAATCTCTGGTTTTTATCCTCCATCTCCGGGAAGGGCAGTGAAGATGGGGGAAAAACAGTTTGCATCGCTTGACTCAATATCCCTGTGGGTGAAATATCTATCACCTTCGGCTTTGATTTTTCGGAAGCATGAGGGGTTAATGCATCTCGCATTGCTGTATTAAATATTTGAGTTACCCCAAGCAAGGATAGTCTAAATTCATGAATGCACTTGGAATAATTAGTATGCTGAATGACGTAGTGTTCTCTGCCCGTTTTGGGGTAAGGTTTAAGTTCTGCTATATTGTTTTCAAGAGTGAATTTTTTCTGTGCTAAATTATAAAACCATTGGGTTTTTTGATTCCATTTATTAGTAATGCCTGCAAAGAATTCTTGAAATTGCATATCGAAATCCAAGAACATTCTAACGGATGGTGCTTTCTTCATCGCGACCTTTTTATTCGATAAGATTGCAATCAAATACTTATCAAACTTAAGAACGTCCTTTTTCATTTCAGGAGGTGCGGCACAAATAAAGAAGGGTTGGAAAATGTTATATAAATTACGGCATTGATCGATTACTTTGGGATCAAGACGATTTAGGAGTAACATATTTCCTTTAATCTGTGGCTTGGTACGGATTTCCTTTCTAAGCAAAGTGATAAATTGAATATAAGCATTTTGAACTACCAGGAATTTGGTGTGCTTATTTCGATACCATTGATAGACTTCAAGCGCCTGGTCCGCACTGAGTTGCTCAGGATTTTGCAGTAAATTATCGCCATCAACAGTTTTAAAATGCAGTTTTTCATCTTCAGCACGTTTGCTTCTCAGTGCTGTTGATTCTTTTTCTTCAAGAAATCTTCCTTTTGCAAAATCATAATATAATTGATTTTTATCTTGCCATTTAGCAAAAACATCTTGGACGTGCTTGTCTAATTGTAGAAATAAAGATGGAGGGGGAGCTTCTAAAATTTCTACGGGTTTATTTGCTAGTAAAGCAGTTAAGAAATTCTCAAAACTTTGAGCGGATTCTCGAAGATGTGGTGGAATGGCAAATTTGAAAAACGGTTGGAAGATTGCATATAACTCCCGACACTGCTCTTTATCGCTCTCATCCAGGCTTGTTAATAATAAGTTATTACCGTAAAGTTGTGGTTTTTCCTCGATCTGTTTTTTTATTATCTGAGCAAAACGAGAGTATGCTGTCAGGATTTTTTGAAACTCATTTTTGTTGAACCATTCGAAATTAATATGATCGAAGAAGGTTTGAATATTTTTATCGAGTCCTAGAAAAAGTTCCGTAGATGGAATATCTTTGACCGGCTGTTTTGCAAATAAAGCCGTTAAATAGCGGTCAAGATTTTTTGCCGATCGTTTAACTTCAGAAGTGATAATTGAACTTAAATAAGGTTGAAATACTTTCTTTTTTTCTGTGTCATTAAATTCAGGCAAAATGATTGAAGTTAAGTAAGGTTGAAATACTTTAAATAACTGTTGGCATTCTTCTTTTAAGTTATCATTTAATAAGCTTAAATCTAGAGTTTTTTCATAGCATTCAGGCTTTGCTTTTATTTGTTGTTTAATGATATGTGCAAAACGCAAATAAGCATCTTGGACTCGTTGAAACTCTGCTTTTGAGAGCCTGGATTTCTTATCCTTTTCTTGTTCGACCTGTAATGGTATTGATTCATCGAGAGAGTATACATTTGTTTTTTCTCTAAAAGGGAATAAAGCTAAATTCGCTTTCTTAAGTACTGAATCAACTAAGTCTTTATTTAAATTAATATGAAAGAGTTGGCTGTTTTCATCTTTAGTAATTAAATCGGTCAACGCGTCTTTTTTTGCCAAAACAAAACTTACATGGTCTGCTGGCAGTTGTCTTCTTACAAAACGTAAAGGCTTTCCTATATATGAGGACCACTCTTCTTTTTCAGGTCCTGTGAGTTTCGAGATGATGAGTTCATTTAAATCAATATCGAGTTGATTCATATAAGGCTTAAGAAGCTTATAGTGTTTTATAAGGACTTGCTTTATCTCAGGAGGGAGTTGGTATAAACGAAGGTTTTGATAAGCAGGATTATTTAGCAGTTCAAAAAAACTCTTACAGGCATCCTGGGCTTTTTGAATTTTGTATAAGGCTTTGTTGGCTTTATCAATCCTTTTATAGACCATTTCCAATCTTAATTCGATAAATCGGTAATCTTCTATCTCAAGTAACTCTTCTCCTTTGGTTTTAAAATCAATTGCTTTCTTAGGGAGATAAAGAAGTTGTTCATAAAGAGCTTTGACTTTTTCCATTAAAGGAACAGACAAAGTCCCTGGCTTAAGCATGGCATTGTCTTCAATTTTATCAACCAAACTAAATAAACCAGGTAATACGTTGTATTTAAGTTGGGCTAATTTATCACGCAGAACGTCTTGGGAAGATTCACTGAGTTCGCCTATTTGTTCTAACGAGCTCATAGATAAAGTAATTACATTGCGAATGATATGAATGTAATTTAAAAATTTAAGTGAAACAAAAATGCTGTTTCCCTTTAAATTTTCGATCTCATTTAATAGATTAAGTGCTGCATTTTGTAATTCGTCCAGTTTTTCTTTATTTAGTTTTTCTTCGGACTCTTTAATTTCAGAGGAAAATTGTTTTATGTAGTTGGTTAATGTATCGATATAGCTCGGCAACACTGCACTGAATTGAGCAAGGAAGTTATAATCTACATCCCCCCCGGCTGGACGCATTTGATCTACAGCAATTCCTGCCACGGTCCCTGCTTTGTACGCTAAAGGCAAGGGATCGAGTGCTTTTACGATTGATTGGTTCTCGTGAGCATATTTTTCTGCAAAAACTTGTATTTGACTGAATAAAGGCAGAATAAGAGAAAGTTCTTCCTGAAACATATCTCTTAGGTCAACATCTAAATGAGTGAGTAAGTAACTGGCTTCATAAGCCAGATCTACTGTTTTACCGTAGAGTAATTTCAGATCCGTAAAACTTCGTTTTACGTCTCTGACATCGATATTTTCCAAATCTAAAAAAGTCAGGCGTCCATAATGAAGAGCGTTGATTAGTTTCTTAATTTGGGAAATATTATCCGGATCAAGAGAATAATTAGTAAAGGGAGCCCACTTCGTATGGCCTCTTCTCGAAGTCGCTGACAGTACTCGCGCTCTTAAAGTATCCAGGGTAAAAGGAAGCGTATGATTTCTTTTTGATGTAATGTTAAGAATTTCAGGCATAAAGGGCTCTAGATCTTTAGGGGTAAAATTTGAGCCTAAATTAATTTTTAATTCTTCTTTTTTAATTACATCAACTATTAATTTACCAGTGGGGTCTATGACCGTATATTCAAGACCCGTTGCAACCATGCGGACATAAAAAAAACCTGCTTGCGGTTTTACCACCCTGCTCATGGGAGCGATGGTGTATTTAAAAGGGGATGGCGCATCCAGTTCTTCCAAAACAGCATCTTTGATGGTTTGGTTGTCTGGAGTGAGAACTGAATAAGCAATTTTTCCTTTGAGTTCTCTAATATATAACTTTCCGGGTTCTAATACGGTTTCATCGGACATGAAACAAAGTTCGTAGCGAGGAAAATAAGGAATTATTCGAGGACTAACATGCTTGCTGTAGAGAATTTCAAAAATTTTAGTGTCAATTTGTTCCAGTACCTTAGAAATCTGGTTTTGTTTGAATGACTCTAATAATTTTACATATTCTTCAAATATCATTACAGATAGCCTAATGAATTCATAAAGTATTGACTGTTAGTATATAAGTCGAAACTAATAATATCACAGTTTGGTAATATTTTCGTCTGTTCTAGGAGATAAATCAATGATTACTCGTGTCCTTACTATTAAAAAAAACAGATTAATTAGGGACGTACTTTTAATGACAATTCTAAAACAAATTCTGCAACAGACTCTTTAAGGTCAGGGAAATCTGTATAGGCTTTAATCTGAATGGGCTGAGTAATACGTGCTCCCGTTTGTTTCGCTTCTTCTATCATGGCTTTGACTTTTGCCCCTTCACGACAAATAAAATAGACATCCGATTCTGGACGATGTAAAAATTGTGCTTGAAATGATTTAAAAACAAGAGAAACTTTAAGCTGTTTTTGCGCCGCATGATAAAAACCATGTAAACCCCCAGCTAAGTCAGCCCCGACACACAATGCACCAAAGTACATTGAATTTAAATGGTTACGACTCCGTCGATTTAAAGGCAAGCAAATAATAATTTCATTATCGGTCAATTGGAGTAACCGGGGTTTTAAATAACCGATCATGCGAACTTTAAAATGGCTAAATTTCCAGAGAAACAGTTTAAAACGAGTTAATAGCTTCATGAATTGTCCTTTTTAATCATATCCATGCTCTGGATGAGTAAACGCCCACCTCCATCGGGTTGAGGATTGGCTTCAATCACTATTAACGAAAATGAAATTGTAACTTTTAATTCAGGAATTGAAACAACTTCATTCACGCGCCAAAAATGGACTCCCAGAGCCATACCTTGTTCTACGACGTAAGGTTCTGTAATAAAGATAGGATGGAGTGTAAGTTGGTTCTCGCGAATGACATCCAAATAATTGCCTAAGAAATTGGATAAAGCATCCCAGGCATTGGCAGTATAATTTTTACGTAACTCTGAATCATCACTTGCTTTATAGGTGTAATCTAGGGATAAAGTATTCAATAGGATTTGTTTGACCCATTGACTAATTTCCTCCTTATTTTGTGCATAAAGAGTCAAGGGCGATATGAAAAGTATGAGCCATAATAAGATCCTTGGCAAAAGAGCTTCCATATTTAAAATCCTTTTTTAAAATGAAGAACTTAAATTTTTTTATTGTAGTATAATCTGTAAATAAAAAATGTGTACTATAAAATTGCGGTTTTTGATGCTGTACACGCCTTTTTGACGTATAATTGTATAGTTTGTAACCGAAAAATTTAAAAACTAAACCATAACTTTTTTAAACCAAATTACCGAGTTTTATGCATACTATCACCATACGTGGTGCAAGAACCCACAACTTAAAAAACCTCGACTTGGATTTACCTCGTGATAAATTAATTGTAATTACGGGTTTATCAGGTTCCGGGAAATCCTCTTTAGCTTTTGATACCTTATATGCAGAAGGGCAACGTCGTTATGTTGAGTCTTTATCTGCTTATGCACGTCAATTTTTGTCTATGATGGAGAAGCCCGATGTCGATTCGATAGAGGGCTTATCACCGGCGATTTCCATTGAGCAAAAAGCCACTTCCCATAACCCTCGTTCTACAGTAGGAACTATTACCGAAATATATGATTATTTGCGGCTACTCTACGCTCGGGTGGGGGAGCCCCGTTGTCCGACGCATCATGTTAGTCTGCATGCACAAACCATTAGCCAAATGGTCGATCATGTTTTGGCTTTACCCACTGACAGTAAAGTAATGATTTTGGCTCCAGTAGTGCGTGAGCGAAAAGGTGAGCAGGTTCAGCTGTTACAACAATTGCAAGCTCAAGGTTATGTACGTGCTCGTATTGATGGAGAATTATATGAGTTGGACTCTCCTCCTAAGCTGGGTTTACGAACGAAACATACGATTGAAGTCGTAATAGATCGTTTTAAGGTGAGACCCGATATCGCTCAGCGCTTAAGTGAATCCTTTGAAAATGCGTTAAATTTAGCAGAAGGCCTCGTCATAGTGGCTTCAATGGATAATCAATTTGATGATCTTGTTTTTTCTTCTAAATTTGCATGTCCTGAATGTGGATACAGTCTCAGTGAGTTAGAACCTAGACTTTTTTCATTTAATAATCCAGTGGGTGCTTGCCCTGCATGTGATGGATTAGGGGTTGATCAGTTTTTTGATCCGGAACGGGTTGTGCACGATCAAACGGCCAGTTTGGCTGAAGGTGCTATACGCGGCTGGGATAAAAAAACGACTTATTATTTCTCAATGCTTGAGTCGCTGGCTGGGCATTATCGTTTTGATGTCCAAACTGCATTTTGTGATTTGTCCGAAGAGATTCGCCAGATTGTTTTGTATGGTAGTGGACGCGAGGTGATAGATTTTCATTATCATCGTCCTAATGGGGGATATACCGTAAAACGGCACTCTTTTGAAGGGATTATTCCTAATATGCAACGTCGTTATCGTGAATCTGAGTCAGGAATGATACGTGAGGAGCTTGCAAAGTATTTATCTTCTCGTCCATGCCAGAGTTGCCATGGTGCACGATTACGTGAAGAAGCACGGCATGTATTTATTGATGATAAAAATCTGTCCGAAATTACGGCGTATTCGATCGAAAAAGCTTATGCATTTTTTAAAGATCTGCGGATGACAGGATATAAAGGTGAAATTGCAGCCAAAATTAATAAAGAGATTGTGGAGCGATTAGGATTCCTGGTCAATGTCGGCTTGGATTACCTTTCATTAGCTCGCAGTGCTGAAACCTTATCCGGGGGAGAGGCGCAACGCATTCGTTTAGCCAGCCAGATTGGTTCTGGATTGGTTGGGGTGATGTATATTTTGGACGAACCTTCAATTGGATTGCACCAAAGAGATAATGACCGATTATTAAAGACCTTAATGCACCTACGAAATCTTGGAAACACGGTTATTGTGGTCGAGCATGATGAGGATGCAATCCGCAGTGCTGATTTTGTCTTGGATATAGGTCCAGGGGCTGGGGTACATGGTGGTGAAATTGTTGCAAGGGGTACACCACAAGAAATTATGGAAGCACCAGCGTCCTTAACAGGTCAATATTTATCTGGAAAGCAATCCATTGCAATTCCTACTAGACGCTTGCCCGTTAACTCCGAAAAAATGATTCATCTCAAAGGAGTGGTTTGCAACAACTTAGTTGATGTCGATGTTAGTATTCCCTTAGGGTTACTTACATGTATTACTGGAGTTTCAGGATCGGGAAAATCAAGTCTGATAAATGATACTTTATATCCGAGTGCGGCCAATCTGTTAAATAGAGCAAGTTTATTTACTCCAGGATCAGCCAAAGAAATTTTGGGTTTGAATTTATGCGATAAAGTAATTGATATTGACCAAAGTCCGATTGGGAGGACCCCGCGTTCTAATCCAGCTACGTATACAGGTATCTTTACTCATATTCGGGAGTTATTTGCAGCAACTCCGGAATCTCGAGCAAGAGGGTATCAGCCCGGACGGTTTAGTTTTAACGTTCGCGGTGGGCGTTGTGAAGCGTGTCAGGGAGATGGTTTGATTAAAGTTGAAATGCACTTTTTACCTGATATTTATGTATCATGCGATGTGTGCAAGGGAAAACGTTATAATCGAGAAACTCTTGATATTCAGTATAAAGGCAAAAACATTCATGAAGTCTTAGAAATGACTGTTGAGGATGCAAGTCAATTTTTTGCAGCCATTCCTGTATTGGCCAGAAAGTGTCAGACCTTGATGGATGTTGGTTTGTCCTATATTAAATTGGGACAAAGTGCCACCACACTTTCTGGTGGGGAAGCTCAGAGAATTAAATTATCTCGGGAATTGTCGAAACGGGATACTGGAAGTACCCTCTATATCCTTGATGAACCGACTACCGGATTACATTTTCACGATACCAAGCAGTTATTAGCTGTATTATTTCGTTTACGGGAGCAAGGGAATACGGTGGTGATTATTGAACATAATCTGGATGTGATTAAGACTGCAGATTGGATTATTGATCTTGGACCTGAGGGGGGAAGCAAAGGGGGCCGCATTGTGGCAACTGGAACACCTGAGCAAGTTGCAGCATGTGAACGTTCTTATACAGGACAATTTTTGAAGCCTATTTTGGATGCGCGATGATGGTACAGCTTGAGGTCATGAGTTCACAATGTTGGGTTTATTTAAATAATGATATAAATAAAAGCTAGCAGGTAAGAGGAAGGCCCAAGTAATTCCTACAAAAAAATAAAAGGGATAACTTTTTTCGATCACAACGATATTACAGGTTTCGCCAATTTTATAAGCAAAAGGCATCATAAAAAGAATGAGTAGGAACCAAATGAGATAGTAACGAGTAAATTTTTCATTAAGAATAATAAGATTTAATCCAAAACTTAACCAAATACAAATCATCCATGGGGCTGTAAAATAAGAGCTAAAGGGATTTGCTTTAAAGTAAATAAAATTTTGATGCAGCCAAATGGTATCCGTCAGTGAGCCAATTACTCCGATAAGAAGTGCAAAATAAAGAGCATTTAAATAAGGTAATCGATTAATTGATTGCCAGGCGATTTGCACCGCAATAATCAGAAGACCAATTATTGTTCCGAGCAATACATTATTTTGTGCTGCAAAATAGAAACAAGCTATCCAACACAGATAATATGCTAAGAAGTGGACACACCATCCAATTTGACTTTTATTCATTAACTGTACTCGTATGTTTTGGCTTTGCAAAAAATTACTCAGTCATTTCACTATTTTTTTTGGTGTTTTCGATCTATAACTAAATTGTAGAAAATTTTACATAGGATGAAAAATGAGTACATTTTTGATTGCCCTTATTATTATTGTAGTACTTTTATTCTTATGGGCTATTAGTGTTTATAACACCTTAATTCACTTAATCGAGGCGATTAATAACGACAAAAAGCAAATAGATATCCAGTTGGACCGCCGATTTAAAGTTTTTGAATCGCTCATTGAAGCGGTAAAGAAATATATGGATTACGAAAAAACTACATTAAAGGATGTAGTTGCTTTACGTAATCAGGCGCAAGCTGCTAAAGCTGTGGGAGATGAAGAGGGCCGTATTGCTGCGGAAAATCAAATTTCTCAAATTGCATCTGGGCTCAATGTGGTATTTGAAAATTACCCTGATCTGAAAGCAAGTCAAAATGTCATGCAATTGCAGGAAGAAATTGTTAATACTGAAAATAAATTAGCATATTCCAAGCAGGCTTATAATGATGGCATAGAGCGTTATAATGCTAAAAAGAAATCCTTCTTTGAATCTATGGTGGTATCTTTTTTTCCTTCCGCTCTAGATAAAGATTTTGTTTATTGGGGACTTCCTGAAGAGCAGATTCAAGCTAAAGAAGACTATACCGTAAAATTTTGAGTCTAGAATATGGAACTTGAAGACTATCATGGTGGCGTAGGAAATTGGCGCGAACAAATACGGTTGAATCAACGTAAAACCTATGGAGTTATTACTTTTTTTGTTGCAATTTTTTTTGGTGTGGGCTTCATTGCTGATTTATTTATTTTGCAATCTACCTATCCCCAAGTGACTTTGCAGCAATGCTTTAACGCGTTGATCCATCTGCGCGTGATTCCCTACGCCACTCTTATAATGGTTGGTATTGCCGTGGTGTCATTATTAATAACTTATGCATTTTATGATCGAATTATGTTATTAGGTACGGAATATCATGAAATTACCCCACAAACTGCTCGGGATTTACGAGAACAACAACTGTATAATGTAGTTGAAGAAATGAAAGTTGCTGCAGGTTTGCAGTACATGCCTAAAGTTTTTATTATCGAAGCGGATTATATGAATGCTTTCGCGAGCGGGTATAGTGAACGATCAGCAATGGTTGCCATTACTCGCGGTTTAATGGAAAAACTGGACAGGGCAGAATTACAAGCAGTAATGGCCCATGAACTAAGTCACATTCGTCACTATGATATTAAATTAACGCTAACCGTTGCAATTTTGAGTAATATTCTTTTGATCGTAATAGATATCCTATTTTATTCCGCAGTCTTTAAGCGTGATGGTAAACGGGAGGACAACCGTTTGTTAATGGTGATTATAATTCTTCGTTATGTGTTACCGTTACTTACTATTTTATTAACTCTATTCTTAAGTCGAACCCGTGAATATATGGCTGATGCGGGCTGTGTGGAGTTAATGCGGGATAACGAACCTTTAGCCCGGGCATTGCTCAAAATTAATGATGATCATCAACAACACGCTGAACAGTATTCAGCGGAATATGGGAATACACCCCATGAGCAGGTGAGGCAGGCTTCCTATCTTTTTGATCCATCCGATATTGATCCTGTGAAATCGTTAAGTAATGCTTTTGCAACCCACCCTTCAGTGGAACAACGTTTACAGGCTTTGGGTTTTAAGTCTAAATAAAAGGGACGGGCATCAACTAAAAATCGGATAACGCTTCGCTCATCTAGGCTGTTAGGTGGACATCCATAATTATTCGCGAAACCCGACCCCTCTTTTTAATAAAAACATGTTGAGAAAGGTGAGTAACACCAACATGAGGCAAATAATTCCCATTGCTAAAGAGATATCCACCTCGCTTTGGCCAATCATTGCTTGTCGCAATGCATTAACCATATACAAAATAGGATTTAGCAGAGATATCTTCTGCCAAAATTCTGGCAGCATATTGATACTATAAAATACACCACCTAAATAGGTGAGCGGCGTGAGTATAAATGTTGGAACAATCATAATATCATCAAAATTTCGCGCCACCATCGCATTGGTGAAACCGGCTAATGAAAATACAGCAGACACCAGCAATACAACAAGTAAGGTCATTGGTAAGTGACTTAATTCAATGGTTAAGAAAAAACTTGCAATGATGTAAACCAATATTGCGACAATTAAGCCTCTAAATACCCCACCCAAGACATAGCCGAGGAGCAAGAGGCTGTTACGCATCGGACTCACAAGCATTTCTTCGATACTTTTTTGAAAGCGAACGCTGTAAAGAGAGGAAGATACATTCCCGTAAGAGTTAACAATAACGGACATCATGATCAATCCAGGAGCAATAAACATCGGATAACTGACTCCTTGGATGGAGCCGATACGGGGGCCGATTAAGCTACCAAAAATGAGAAAGTAAAGCGTAGTTGTAATCACAGGGGGTAAAAATACTTGGCTTGCTATACGAAACATACGAACCAACTCGCGCCTCACCAAAGTATATAATGCAACAACTTGTTGTTTAATGGCCATTTTTTATAAGATCCAAAAAGAGTTCTTCCAAGCGATTGGTTTTATTTCGCATACTATGAATTTTTATTCCATTTTTGGTGAACAGAGCAAATGCATCGTTTAAATTCAAATTATTGTCCACCCGAAGTTCTATTGTAGTACTATCAACCAATGTGGGCTTAAAGGGAAATAAGTCGGGTAGAGTATCGATACGAATTTCTGTATTGAAAATAAACGTTTGATGGCGCAAGGTTTGAAGTAAAGCTTTCATCGAGGTATTTTTTATAATTTCCCCTTCATTTATGATGGCAATATTTTTACATAATTGCTCTGCTTCTTCTAGATAGTGGGTGGTGAGGATAATCGTTGTGCCTTCTGCATTAGTTCGGGTGAGAAACTCCCACATACTATGTCTAATTTCTATGTCTACTCCTGCGGTAGGCTCATCTAGAATGAGTACTTTGGGCTGATGTACTAAAGCCCTGGCAATCATGAGTCGACGTTTCATTCCTCCAGATAAGTGTCGTGTTATGGAGTTTCTTTTTTCCCAAAGACCTAATTGTTGCAAAAGAGTTTCAACTCGAGGTTGCGCATTCTTTCGTGAAATCCCGTAGTATCCTGCTTGATTTAGAAGAATTTGTTCGCAATTTTCAAAAATATTTAGATTGATTTCTTGGGGGACAAGACCCAAACAGGATTTGGCTTTCGCAGGCTCTTTTTCCAAATCATAACCATGGATACTGATACTACCTGAGGTTTTATTGAGTAAAGATGTAATTAGACCAATGGTTGTCGACTTTCCAGCACCGTTGGCACCTAGTAAAGCAAAAAAATCACCCTTATTTATGGTTAAATCAATGCCTTTTAATGCTTGTACCCCATTAGCATAGGTTTTGAATAATTGTTTAATGTCTAAGGCATGCATAGAAGATCAAATGAGAATGAAAATATCATTATACACAATAATCTTGTTTCACGAACAAGGTTAGATTCTAATTATCTATCTAATCACTTTCTTCATCCCGTTTTTTGGAAATTGGAGAATGCACCTTTGGTTAATATAAAGTGGGCAGGTGTTTTCATCCAGCCAGTAATGCTGTATCGAGGTTGATGAGTAACACATACTTCATGGGGCAATTCACTGTTGAAACATATGAAGCGATTCTCTAATGGCAACACATTCTGAATTAATTGATCCTCTGTATTGTACAATTTTAACTCACCTCCAAAATCAGGGGTCCAGTGCGGATTTAAATAATATACGCATGATATTTTGCGGGTTTTTTGGGCCGCGAATTGATCCACATGTTTTTTATAATAAGTACCGGGTTGATATGCAGCGAAGTGCGTTTCAAATTCATGTATCCCTAAAAACAAGGACTGGTTTAATATTTGAGCCAATTGTTTCATTCGTTTTAAAAAGAATTGGATTGCTGGATCGGTTTCATTCTCTTCCAGCCACAAAATTTCATCAGTACGAACGGACTCATTTTTATGTGATCCAAGTTTCAGACCAATTTTGGCACCACGAAATAATCCCTGTTCGTATAATTTTTGGGCGGTTGTGCGTAATGATTGGCATTGCGTTTGCTCAAGAAAGCCATCAATAATACAAAATCCTTGCTTACAAAGGTCATTGATCAGTTGTTCGGTATCAATCAAAGTATACGCCCCTCAAGGTGATATTCATATTCGCGCCATTGTGGCATAAATTTACTCATTAACCCATAAAATCGTTGATTATGACTAGGTTCTAACAGATGAACTAACTCATGAACAAGAACATATTCAAGACAAATCGGTGGTTTTTTAATAAGATTAAGATTTAACCAAATACGTGCTGCTCTGGTATTGCAGGAACCCCAACGTGTTTTCATTTTTCGGATCCCCCACTCAGCTACTTTAACTCCAACAATAGCTTCCCAACGATGAATGAGCTCAGGCAATAATCTTTGCATTTGCTGCTTATACCACCCCTCAATCAGGGTTTGTATTTGAGTGGGAGTGCTGTTGGGTTGGGTATAACAGTAGATCAATTCATTTTGGATTTTAATTTGTGCAGGACCATAATGTTCTTCGATGATTAATAAATATTTGTTTCCTCTAAATACTATTGTTGATCCTGTTTCAAAAGTACATGCTTCCAAAACAGCACGGTTACGAATTCTCTCTCTTTGTTTATGAATCCATGCACTTTTAGATTCAAGACTTTGTCTTATAAGTTGTTCACTGAATCGAAGAGGAACACTTACTTTAACTAAGCCGTCAGGGGGGTAAATGCGTAGATTCATATTTTTAATTTTTTTTCTTGATATTTCTATTGGAATACCATCGAGTTCAATGATCATCTAAATAATATACGTGTAGCCTGGGGTGCCGCGCAGTGGAACCCGGGAAAGTTAGCTTCAGGAAAACCTGGGTTTTGCTGCGCGCGCCCAGGCTGTCATTCCTAAATGAAGGAGTTAATCTGAGCTATTTTACTATCTCTGTGCTCCGATACAAGGGCTGTCTATGTATTCGCCATTAATATCCAAAACCATATTAACATTCGCACGTTGGTAGCGGGCTAGTATATCGTATTCCTGTTTGGTGAGGTAACCATAGGAGTTACCACAGTAGACGAGGGAGGTCGCTCCTGGCCTGGGTTTAACTTTCACCGGCAAGTCACATTCCCAGCGAAACTGGGTTAAATCGCAATTTGCGAAAGCGAAACTAAAGGGCAAGAGAGATACAGCAATAGCTACATACCATTTCCTTTTCATAGTGTGCACCATTTGCATGTTTATGTTTTTTAAGTATAGGATAATATTCTAAAAAAGCAGTCAAGGATCGTCATGCTCTCATCCAGTTCGGAATATATTAAAGCCCTGCGCGAAGGAAAATATTTACTATTTTTAGGTTGGACCGATTTTATTTCTCAAAAATATAAACTCTTAGATGCAGATGACACAGTCAATTTTTTGATCTTTGAATGGTTGCATAATGGTTATTTAGAAGTAGACGCTCAAAAGTTAGCTCTCTTACAAGCAGTATATGAATTGGAAGCTAAGCCTTTGCAAGGAAAATTAGACTATTCACTCAAATCAATTACGTTTGCTTTATTTGTATGTATGGTTTTTCAGAACCTTAAATGGGAGAAAATTGAACTCCCCAAAAAAGAAACTCCACGAGACGAAATAAAGGAGTTTATTGAAAAAAATCTAAACCAGTTGAATCCATTTATGTATGAAGAATTATTAGAAGAGATGCAGACTCGCTTTTATAAGTGGGTAGAAGATATTGACGAAAAAGAGTCAGCCGATGCATTTCAAAAAATTCACGCGATTACGCAACCAAGATATCTCCTTGAAGATTATATTTTGCATTTACAACGTATAAAAATAAAAGATGATGAACTTTATGCTACACGATTGAGTTTGGCAAAACGTTTTCTCAGCTATTTATATGAACAAACGGAACTAACACCTGAAGTATCTAAAGTTATTGCAACCTACGTTAACTCACTTCGTGAATTGCATCCTGGAAAAGGAGAAATAGAGCAGTTAGACAGAATCGCTCCTCCTTCCACCCTGGAACATACTTGGAGAAAAATAACCAGCATAGGGATTAGCTTTTTTAATATCGTCTCAGGTGAGAAGTCGCTTAGTGAAGTAATTTCCGGGGAAGCTATAATCTTTAACTCGATTGATTCGCCTGATTCCAATTTAAAAATGTAGCATCTCATCGGATAAAGAATTCTTATGAAACTTGAGTTGACTGTACGTAAATCTTTGATCACAAAAAATACAAAACCTGCTAAATGAAGTTCGGTTTGTGCTTCAATAAAGTGTGATCTTTTGTTGTTCATATAATATTTTTGTTGGAATTATTGTTCTTATAATGTACAATAGCGCCCCATCAGGGGGCATTAATCATCCTCTAAAAATATTAACTAATTTACAGGTGTCGATATGTATAGATTCACTCGAGAAGATAAAGTAGATATGGAGAATAAAGCTCAATTATTGGGATATTTAAACAATGTTGGAGCCGATGTTAAGCAAGTTATTATCACCATTGGATCCGGACCTACTCCAAGTGATTCCTATGCCCAAAATATCGTCTTTGATTCAGAGAGCAAACACTTAATTATAAATATTGATATATGTTATCCAGGTGATTTTCCTTGCGGACTTCTTAAAGTGTCTGTTGATCCAACAAAATTCAATTTTAAGAACGGAATGGACAAAGTATTAGAAAATAAAAATGCCGTTATTTTGTACAATGGCGACCTTTATTATGCATCACCTAAGGATTTTCATATTTGTAAACTTAATCCACAGAATTCTAATCAAGATGACTTTAATTTGTTGAAATCAAAGTGTACTGATACATATCATGTGGCAGATGAAGAGGAATTAGAATTAATAGTCCGTGTAACAGGTCGTACTCAACATGTGAAGGCAGCTAGTGTTAATACTGACGATAAAAAATATTTAAGGATGAGTTTTGATAGTTCAGTGGCTGCGATAATCAAAGAGCCAATTACTGATTTGCTCCAAAACGATGTTACGGTCGTCATATCCGATTTTCGATCACCATTTCTTGCAGAAGATGTTCGTGCTGTGGTACAGCCTCTCTTGGATTATTATAGAGGTCCTAAGAGCAGGGAGGGCAATCTTATACTAACGCAGGGATATTTTGATTTTTATCCTTTGTTTTGGCCAACAAAAGAATATCTCTCCACAGCAAATCCGAAGGATACTAAGGACTATTCAGATGCAATGCATTCACTTCGTTATAAAGCAGTGGGAAGTGAAGCATTGGGTAATTATTTTGGTAAGGTTGAGGATGCGGTATGTTCTATGACTGTATTATTACCTGGTCATGATTCAGGCATTCTCTTTTCTTATCCAGCTGTTGGAGAACTTCGCAAAGCGAAGGTAGCAGAAACACCAAAAGCCCAGGATGAATTAGCTCAACGGGTGGGGATGACTTTTTAAAAATAAGCAAAAAATAAAAGAACTTAAGCTCTTTTATGCATCTGCAGATGTTGATGTGGTGAAGCAAAATGAACCAAACTAGTTTAGCCCTCCATTTTCAATAGATGTAACTGACCAAATACTGTTTGGCTCTGAAAAATGCTAACATAGGCGTCTATGCTGCGCATTTTTTAGGGTCATTTTAATTCTATGTATTCAATATGACTTTCCCCCAAGATTTTCAACTTTTGACTTAGAGACAAGCCTTTACAACCTGGCTTGCTGAAAATTCTGTTATATAAAGAATTCGCTTGTGAAAATCTCCACACTCTAAATTAGGTTTATCGAGATTTTAAGAGATGAGCATTATAGAGCTTCACAGTGACTTATGGGCAATAAGTGAGGTATTGGTCAGCAACTAGCATGGATAAGAAAATATTGCTGCAGGTACCTTACTCCTGCTTTCAGTGTTTCGATGATTATTATCTCTATTTTTATTGGAAATGTATTAAAAGCACGCTTGAACTATTACCACTAGAAAAGCGAGCAAGTGGTTTTACTGTATTTTTAACCTAAGTCATTCTTTACTTGGTGCTACAGCACCACTGATTACCTTGCTTTTGAGTATTTTTTAACAAATTTTGCACTGGTTATTTTGGGGAGGGGAGGCCATTACCTGTTAATTTTGACTTAATATTAATCATGTATCATATGGCAATTGTTAATCAACACCATAAAGAGGACCATCATGCAAGAGAAATCTGAAGATCAGTTACCCGAGATACCCGCAGAGATTGTAGAGCATATAATGACATTTTTAGGCCCAAGAGATTTAGCAAATTTAGAGTTAGTCTGTAAAGATTGGCAGAACATTGCTTCGAGTGATGTTGTTTGGAAGAAAGCCGTAGGCCAAACAAAAGAAGAATTTTCAAATCCCGACTTGTACACGATTTTAACACTCCCTAATATTTCTGGATTTCGTTATAGGCTGGTAATGAAGGGTTATGCGCTGGTTGAAGAAGAGCTGCAACGGTTCTTTCAAAATACAGATTACGTTAAACAAATATCATTTCCTGAAGGTGTTGGAAATGAAACAATATCTTCAAATACCCATCCTGGCAGTTGGGAGTATAAATACAAGAATAGGGTTTTTAAAAGTGAGGAAGACCTCAATAATGTTTTTGCACAGGCACGTAAGGAAAGTAACGAATATACGTGTTATTCCCGGACTGAGTTTTTTGCCCATTATAAAGAAATAAATGATGAAATACATTTATATGCATTAAAGCACATTACTGAACATGCGGAATGGACAATTTTTCAGAAACCGTTTATTTTTAATCGAAGCCTTGTAAATAATTTTCCTTCCGTGAAGCCTGCATCGACTAATACCGAAGATAAAACAGCTAAACCTGCCCCAAAAAAAGCCGATAGGCAATTACACAGCACTCCTGTTTCGAATGCAACAAGCAATCATGTGAGTCAACAAGAAATGGAAGGAAAATCCCAACCCTTACCGACCGCCGCGGAATATCAGCCACACTTCTTTCAACCAACGCCAACACCTGCTCCTACACGAACGAAAGTAGTCAACCGCGCACCAGTTTGTTTGCCAAACAATAGCGGCTCATGCACAATCTCTTAATGTGAATTTCTTTCTGCCTACTTCTTTGAGATCCATCTCGGATGTAGGCTTCGTTAATCCCGCAAACAAGGCTTGAAAAGGGTTATGTGATGCTCAATCTATTGAGTTATATTATTCCCTGTGTCCTTCCGGTTTTGGCCAACAAATTTTGCGTTTTCGATTTATTCGATGGTGATGGATTTTTTTCTCTTCCTGCTCTACGGTTAATGTATCATAAATGCTACTAAGTAAGTGATTTGATACAACTGCGGCACAATAGGCTCAGATTATTTTTTCCAAAATTATATTCTTGTTTATAATGATTAAATCCTGGAGAATATTCCTAATATTACTGTCATTGCAGGGATTACCATGTCGGGGCCTCATCAACGATATCTTGAAGCAGCGATAGAAGAAGCGCGTCAAAGCCTCGCTCAGGGAGGAATACCCATTGGTGCCGTGCTTGTTCACCAAGGCGAGATCATTGGGCGCGGACATAATCAACGGGTTCAAAAAGGAAGCAGCATATTACATGCTGAAATGGATGCATTAGAGAATGCGGGGAGACAGCAAGCTAAAGTTTATGAGCAATCCATTTTATACACCACTCTTTCGCCTTGCCCCATGTGTAGCGGAGCTATACTTCTTTATAAAGTTCCTCATGTTGTGATTGGAGAAAATCAAACCTTTATGGGGGAAGAATCATTATTAACATCACATGGTATAAAACTTGAGGTTTTACAAGATAAAGAATGTATAACCATGATGCGAGACTTCATTGCTCAAAATAGAACGCTATGGAGTGAAGACATAGGTGAGTAATTTTGCCTCCTGCGGGCTTTATTTTTAAGGATTGACACACTGACCCGTCGTTTTAAGTCGAGCCGCAACGACATTTTTCAATTCAATAGTATATCTGCAATATCGATCATTAAAATTGGTTGTTTTTTGTTTGTTAGGTGTTGTTTGTGAACATTATGGTCTGTTGTGGTATAATTCGTTTTTTTCCAAGCATCAGTCCAATCAGTAAAATCAGCAATAGTGTAACCCCATCGTTTTTAGAGTCTGATGAATAATTTAGGAGCTATACAATGACAAAAATGAGTTTGAGCTTTTTGTTTGTTTTTGCAATGAGCCTATCTTCCTTTTCTTTTGGTCAAAATACAGGCAATTATATTGTTTCCGGTTGGCCAAACTACCTAGCTATGGGAACTATAACGAATGGTGCTCCGCAAGAGCCGACAAATATTCGTGTTGATGCTGTATTTACATACAATGGTTCAGGGGGCGACGGTGATCCTGGAAAAGTAGAAACTCCCTATAAAATTTGGAACATGATTAACATGGCTAAAAATATAAAAGCCAAGACTGGTCATGCGGTTAATCCTGTTTTAGTTGAATACGGTTGGCAACTAAGTGGTGGTTGGAATCCGGATAGCATTACTAACTTAGATGATTTAACAAAGCATTTTTTTAATCTCATGTTTTTGTCTAAAACATTAGAATCTAATGCTTATAGCAATACTGGAACGTATGGCACTATTTTATTGAACCCAGATATGCTGGGTTACTTAGGAAATACAAATCGTGTCGAAGCAGTTAAATCTTTATACATACCCGTAGCCCAGGCTGTTTCCAACGCTTATTGTATGATGAGTAAAAAAGTTAACTTCACTCCTACTCAAACACCTCTTTGCACTTATGGGTGGGATAATAAACCGGTCCTAATTAACGGCAACCCAAATGATTTACTTATTTGGCTTAAAACTAAAACGGATAACTATACTGCCGGACAAGCGTTTGCCACATGCGTTAACGAATATGTGATGCCTCTTTGTACCTCAGCAACCCAAAGCCCTGACCTACCTGATTTCTCAGATAATTTTAATGGTTGGTTACAGGCTCAAAACTGGATGGCGAAGCATTTTGGACCTCATGTCGCTCTGGGAGTACATGAAAATATTTCGGCAGTTCCAGAAGGGGGGTGGTGGATTCATCGGGGGTCAACTGCTGTGAAACCTTATGTGGATAGGGTTCTGGCTGACTTGAAAAGTTTTGAGTTATTCACCAGTACCTATAAACCTGATTTTATTTATTTTGATCGATATGGTGCCGATGATTACAGCAGTAAATACCCAAATTTACTCATGAATCAGGCAACGTTTTATAATGATGCTGCCTGGCAAAATTTCCTAACAATGTCGAAACAAATTAGCGAAGGTCTAGGAAGGCAAGCAGGAAAAAGCTACATACCGGCAATGTTATGGCAAATACCTGCTGCCCATATCCCAACTCAGGATGAGCCTCTTCTTGAGGCTCATGAAGAAGGCTCTGCTCCTGTATATTTTTTCGGCGATTCAAGGTTGCAACCCGATTTAAGCAATAGTGCTTCTTGGATTAATCAAGATATTGCTAATTTACCTAAAGGGTATAGTTTATGTGCTGGAAAAAATGCTACTCGTTGTTTGGTATTAAACCATTTTAATTGGGCTCATAATAATAATGTGCAATTGAAAAAGGCAGTTGACGCACATGTTTTTGCAATTTTGTGGGGAGCTGGTGCTTTTGCAACGGGGGTTTGGGAGGTACCGGGAACGACATTTCCCGATAATGGTTGGATGACCAAAAAACTGTCGATTTATTATAAAAACCCGCAATCATTTCCAGTGAATTAATTTACCTAAGGCGAATTTAGTTAAGATTCAGTAATTTTTTGTACTTTTTACTTGCACTCAAATGCTAACCAATGAATATTTGCTACAATTATATACATTATGGAAATATATGAGCTAAGTTAGGGTGCGAAGTTTATGCTGTAGCTCTGAGATTATATTTTCAGTGACGTAAAGCGTGTTCATCTTAGATATGAACTATTTTGCTGTTTATAGAAAATATCAAATCTCATACCTATTTCATATTCCTTATAGATAACGAATTTTCGTTTCCAGAGGTAAAAATGAAATTCAAATCGTTAATATTCTCCATACATGGATGGTTTGATACGAGTCTTAAAGAGAATCATTTACAGCAAGGTACGATACATTGGGCGCGTGTTTTCATCTTTGTACTTCTTCATTTGTGCTGTTTAGCAGTGTTTTGGGTTGGGTGGAGCATTACAGCCGTAATTACTGCTATGTTCCTTTATTTTTTTAGAATGTTTGCAATAACTGGGTTTTACCATCGTTATTTTTCACATAAGACCTTTAAAACTAATCGGTTTTGGCAATTTATATTTGCTGTAATAGGTGCGGCAGCGGTACAACGAGGACCGCTTTGGTGGGCAAGTCATCATCGTCATCATCATCGCTATACAGAGAAATCACAAGATCCACATTCTCCAGTACAACATGGTCTTTTGTGGAGTCATGTGGGATGGATTTTTTATTCAGACAACTTTAAAACAGACTACAAAGCGATACAGGATTTTGCAAAATATCCTGAATTATACTGGTTGAATCGTTATGATAATGTGGTCCCTATCTGTTTATTATTCATACTTTATTTTATAGGTAGCTTTTTAGCTCATTATTATCCTCAGCTTCAAACTAATGGCCCACAGTTAGTTATTTGGGGGATTATTTCAACAATTATCCTCTTCCATGCTACTTTTTCTATCAATTCACTTTGCCATGTATGGGGTACGAAAACGTTTGAGACAGGAGATGAAAGTCGGAATAATTTTCTGCTGGCTTTAATTACTTTGGGCGAAGGTTGGCATAACAATCATCACTATTACCCACGATCATCACGCCAAGGATTTCGCTGGTGGCAAATAGATATCACTTATTATTTATTATGTTTCTTAGAGAAGGTAAAAATAATTCATCATCTTAACAAAGTTCCACCGGAGTTAAAGACAGGTACTGAAGTAATGAAAGCTTTAGGCGAAAAAAATGTAAATATAAAGGCATAAGTATAACTCAGATTTGTTTCATGTAGGGGTTGAGAGGTTGTAATGAAGATTTCAAATCCAAGGATAATATCCAAAGATGTTTTATTAGTATCGTCATTCCTTATTGTTTATTTGCTTTTTTGTCTTATTTTCAACAATCAGTTACTTATTTATGGGATTTGGGACCTGGGGTGGGAAGGAAAATTAATATTTTGCTTTATTGTTTATCATATAACCATTGTTGTCTTTAGTATTTATTTACATCGATGCGAAACGCATCGGTCGGTTGAACTCGTACTGCCAATAAGATATTTTTGCCGATTTTGGCTCTGGCTTGCTACAGGGCTAAATCGAGCTGAATGGGTTTCCATTCATCGCTTACATCATCAAAAAGCAGATTTACCACTTGATCCACATAGTCCAATATATAAGGGGACATTTAATCTATTCCTGAGTGGATTTGAAATTTGTGCCCAATGCAATCCTTCATCACTGATAGAAAAATATGGAACCATCTCCGATAACGATGCACTGGAGCAATTTCTTTTTACTAAATTTCAATCTCTAGGATTGGTACTTTTTTTATCATTATATATCGTGCTCTTTGGTTTGTGGGGAATGGTAATGTGGGATATAAATATTTTTGCAATTACTACGGTATTATTTGGGGCATTTGCCGCCCTTACTCATAAATGTGGGTATCGAAACTTTGATACTAAGGATAATTCGCGAAATTTAATGCATATAGGGATTTTGTTAAATGGAGAGGAATTACACAATAATCACCATCACAATCCTTCCTCTGCCAAGCTTTCTTATCTAAATACGGAATTTGATCTGGGGTGGTTTTATATTTCAATTTTAATGAAATTAAATTTGGCGAAATTGCGTACTTCTCCAACTGTAAGAAGAAAAAGTGGTGAATACGAGTTCCAATTAAAAAAACGCTAGATATTTATCCTTTATTCCACCATCCTCCACCTAATGATTGAAAAAGCGCTGCTGTGTCATTATAACGAGCCGTTTCAGCCTGAATTACTTTAAGATGAATTTTTAGATAAGCCTCTTTTGCTCTTAATACCGACAAATAGTTCACTTTACCGAGTTGGTATTGCATTCTCACTATTTTAAAATGTTCATGGGTATTAATTTCTGAAGTTGCCCGTTCACGCAACAGTTCGGCGTCGAACTCCAGAGCATGTAATACATCTGCAACCTGTTGAAATGCATCTAGTACTACTTTTTTGTACCTTGCGAGTTCATAATCATATACTGCAATTGCGATTTTTCGTTTTGCACGTAGCGACCCACCTTTAAGAAGGGTTTGCGCTATTTGTCCGCCGTAGTTCCATACATTATTTGCAGGATTGAATAAAGTACTAAGTGCAGTTGAGTACCACGCATAAGTAGCTCCTAGATTTAATTTGGGGAAGAGATTCGCAGTAGCCACACCAATTTCAGCACTTGCTTTATGCAATAATGACTCAGAGGATTTTATATCCGGTCTTTGTTTGACTAAAAGTGAGGGAAGAGTCACTGGCAGATCTATGGGTAACTGGATATTTTGCAGCGTAAGGTCAAAAAGTTCTGTTTCACTCGGTAATGAGCCTGTTAACACTGCAAGAGCATTATGTTTTTTTGCCAAATCATTTTTGAGGACAGGAAGTTGCGCTTGGGTTTCTTTAAGTCGATTTTTGCTATTGAGTAAGTCTACTCGGGAAGTATGGCCAAGAAGGTAGTTATCATTTTCAAGTTTCACCAGTTTTTTTTGACATTCAATAAGTTCTTTTGTGGTTTTAACTTGTTCTTGCAAGGATGCAATTGTGATGCCTGTGGTAACTATATTTGCGGTTAATGTTAAATAAGTAGCCTCCAATTCGAAGTGTTCATAATCTATTGCTGCTTTTAAAGCTTCTAGCTGACGCTGATTACCGCCAAATAAGTCTAGATTATACCTCACACTAACTGAGGCATTGTACAGATCAAAAGTATTTACTGAGGAAAATGGGAGCGTTGTTCCTGGGGTCGGAGTAAGATTGATGCCCGTGGCGAGTAGACTATTTCTTTCACGACTTCCTAAAAATTGGGTATCCACAGTAGGAAATAAGTTAGGTCCTGCTTCAGCAAGCAAATTGGCTTGAGCTTTGCGCAAATTGGCTTTGCTCATTGCTATGGATGGATTATTTTTTAATCCTTGTTCAATAAAGGAATTTAGTTCTTTTGAATGAAATAGTTCCCACCATGATTTGGATATATTTTTTCTAAAGATAAATTGTTGCGGTCGACCGGCCCTGCTAGGGGCGCCGACAGTTTTTGTTTTCACAGACCCATTGTTATAGTGTGGCGTTTGGGGGGCATCTGGTGAATGAAAATTGGGTCCCACCTTACAACTTGTAAGTATTATTGTGCATAAAAATAAATAAATTTTTTGCATTTCATCTTCTTATATAACGAATTAACTTCATTATGGCGAATACTTCGCTTTTAACGATTATAAATCAAGTTGATGCTAACTGGCTGGCCCGGATGTAAATCATTCAATGCTTCTTTAACGGGTTTTGCCTCGACTCGATAAACGAATTTTGTTCTTGAACTTTCACTAAATATGTAAGGGGGGGTATATTCAGTTTTTGAAGAAATATAGCTTACAGTCGCAAGGTATGTATCACTACATCCATCACAGCTAATGCTGACTTCATTTTTTAATTTTAATTTAGATAATAAAGGCTCGGGAATATAAAAAATAACCTTTAGATTTTCAGGTGTAACAATAGATAATACTGGACGACCTGATAATACTAACTCACCGACAGTAAAATAAGTATCGTAAACGTACCCTGAAATAGAGGAGAATTTCTTTTTGTTTGATTCACTCCATTTCGCTTGGGTTAGTTCTGCCCTCGACGACTCGACCAATGCCTGTTGGGAAATTAATAATGCTTGAGCATTAAGATAATTGTTTTTTACTTCTTCGAGTTGTTCAAGACTGACCCCGCCTGATTTTAGTAATTTTTTATATCGAATCAATAACTTATTTTGAAAGTCAAGATCTGCTTGTTTTACTTTGATTTGTGCTAAGGCTTGGGTAAGATTTGCTTGCGCTTTCTCGAGTTGGGATTGCTGTGGCTGTCCATCCAGTGTGAACAACAGCTCTCCTTTTTTTATTGCAGTACCTTTTCGAGCATCCAGGCTGATAAGATTTCCTGAAAAATTGCTTGATATATAGGTATAATCAGCATCAACATATCCTTGCAATGAATTGTTCTTCTCCTTACAACCCAAAAGCTGGGCGCAAATCATAAGAAAAAACAACCATCTTGGAATGAATTTTTGCATATTATTTTGATCTTAAACGAATTTATCGATTCAATGGGCAGGAATAAAAAAACTTACCACCAAATAGTAACTTCTGACAATATGTATCCGAAGAAATAAACACAGCACTGTTATCAGTAATTCATCAGTCACGCAGTCGGGATTAGTTAAGTTGTTCCTTACATTCTGTTGATGAACATGTCTATATTGTTCTAAACAAGCTGTTAAATCTTCACGATCATAGCTTGTTAGTCAGGATAATATTAAGATACGATACACTATAATTGATTAAGATTTATATCAAGAAAATAAGGTGTGTTGACAATCGTCGTACATTTTTTCTGCGATTTGTTTCGCGGCCTTCGATTTGATTAATAACTCAACATTTAAAGCTTAACCTCCCTTTTAAATTCGGTGACCAAATCACAGAACACACGGGGTAAAGATGATTACCAATATATAGATCTTATCTTTTGTAGATGTTTTTTCAAAATTTCAGAAATCTGTTTGAGAAAAATGAGTATTTTTAGTTCTCATTCAAGGACGATAAATGATTAAAAATGAATTTCTTCGTATCTGGTCGGTTGCTAAGAAAGAAATTATTCAAATTAGACGAGATATTTTGATTTTCTCATGGCTAATTATCATTCCAGTTGTTCAAATATTATTGTTTGGTGCCATCATTAACACCAATCCCCGCCATCTTCCAACCGTGGTCATTACTTCTGAGAATACCTCGTTCACCCGCGCTTTATTGCAGGGCCTAAAAAATACAAATTATTTTTCAATTCAAACAATAACCGAAGATGAAAAAAAAGCAGAGCGACTGTTACTTAGTGGCTCCGTTCTTTTCGTTATCAACATACCGCCTCATTTTACCCGTGATTTGATTCGGGGAAGACATCCGCATGTATTAATCGAAGCTGACGCATCCGATCCTGTAGCCGTTTCAAATGCGTTCCGAGCGGCCTCTGAATTACCGTCTAAAGTATTTGAACATGAACTACAAGGCTCTCTCAGTTATTTAGCTTCTAAGGATGCCCCATTTATTTTCGATATCCAATCTAAATACAACCCAGAAAATATATCCCAGTACAATACCATACCCGGATTAATTGCATTATTAATCTTTTCAACGTTGACCGTTTTAACTGCTGTATCTATAAACTCAGAATTTGAGCGAGGAACCTTCGAAACATTATTAATAACCCCCTTAACACCCGCACATATTATTTTTGGGAAAGTTCTACCCTATTTTATTTTAGGGTATTTTCTTTTTTTTATATTGTTAATAATCGCGTATTTCATTTTCTCTATTCCTTTCCATGGTAGCTTTTTTTTATTTCTATTACTTTTAGCGCCTTATTCTATTTCCAGTTTGGGCACAGGTCTCGCTATTTCAGCGGTTACGCGGACACAATTTGCAGCTGTAGGCTTAACCAACGCGTATGGTCTCGTCGCAATTATGGTTTCTGGCTTTTTATTTCCATTTACGGGAGTACCTCCCTGGGCGCAAACAATAAGCCAAATTATTCCATTGACCCATTTTTTAAGGATCACCCGAAATAGCATGTTGAAAGGGGCAGGGTTCGATATTTTATGGCCTGATACCTGGCCTATAATTGTGTTTTCAGTAATTATTATTTTTTTTGGAATCGTACTTTTTAGAAGAACGTTAGATTAATAAGTTTTGGTGCCAATCTTGAGAGAACAGATAAATTTATGAAAAAAAACTTTGAGCAGTATGAGGATTTCATTCAACAACATCCTCTTTTTTGTCTTCTCAATCGAGAAGATGCGCATCAGCTCATTGGATATGCAAAATCTGAATTTGCTGCAGCAGAGCAAATACTTGTGATTGAAGGTGAACCTATTGCTTGTATTTTTCTGATTGTTTCAGGAAGCGCTGAGGTTGTCAGAGCGGTCCATTCATTGGGAACCATGCAAACTATGCGTATTGCTGAGTTAAGTAAAGGGGATATCATCGGTTTATCCTCAGAAGGATTTGTTTCACATACCGGACTTCACACGGCAACGGTAAAATCACTAACCTCTATGCATTTACTTAAAATCAGTCTTCCTGATTTTCTGAGTTTTTTGAAACAACCCCATATAAAATATCCTAATTTGAAAAAGTTAAGTGAAGAATTTCTTTTAATTCAGTTTATAAGAGCCCACCATCTCTTTAGCAATTTCTCACATGAGAAGGTACAGACGATGGTGAAAACTGCAAAAAATATTAAGGTTCCTGGAGGTTCCTACTTGTATCAAGTAGGGGATGTCGCGAATGCATGCTATTACCTACTTAAAGGGGAGGTAGTTCTCCTTAGTTTTAAAAACAGTAGCTCTAGTGAAATTAGTCTAAACCAAATGTTTGGAGATTCTGAATTTATGACGGATATGAAAAGAAAAGAGTCGGCATTTGCAAAAATTGATAGCGAATTATTGGTTATAGAAGCTGAGATTGTTAAAAAATTCATAACCATTCCCCGCTCATCTTTTTTACAAAAAATTCTTTTAAAAATTTCGGGAAAGAAGTAGGGAACCTTCTGAAGCTTCAACAGTTTCATAATTGAGTATGGGTGGAGTTATTTAATAGGTATTTTTATGGATAAAAGCAATTATATTATCGATGTAAGCAATTTGACAAAAAAATTCAATAAATATCAGGCGGTAAAAAATCTAAATCTTAAAGTGGAGTATGGTGATATATATGGATTCCTGGGACCAAATGGCGCCGGAAAAACTACTTCTTTGAGAATGTTGTGTGGACTTATTACTCCTGATTCCGGTTCTGGTGAGTGTGTAGGGTTTGATATTGTAAAAGAATCCCGTCAGATTAAAGCTCTTGTTGGCTATATGTCGCAAAACTTTGGTCTCTATAAGGATCTAACTGTTTACGAAAATATGATGTTTTTCTCTGAAGTTTATGGTGTTGTTGATAGAAAAAATCAAATCGAAAAATACTTGCATAAATTTGATTTGGAACAATACAAAAATCAGATCGCAGGTACCTTATCTGGTGGCTGGAAACAACGCTTATCACTAGCCGTTTCCTTATTACATGATCCTTTATTGTTATTATTGGATGAACCAACCGCCAATATTGATCCTAAGGCGAGACGAGAGTTTTGGGAATTAATGCATCAATTATCACAGGAAGGAATTACTATTTTATTAAGTTCACACAATTTAGATGAAGTGGATAAATGTAATAAAATTGCATACATGTGTTATGGTCAAACCCTTATGTCAGGAACGATTGAAGAAATTTTAAATTCTGTAAATTTGACTACTTGGGAAATAAAGGGAAGGAATATTGCAATGTTATCCCATCAATTAGAAGCTATTGAGGGAGTTGATCAAGTTTTAAGATTCCATAATACCCTCCATGTGAGTAGTAAAAATAAGGAGGAGTTGTTTGAAGTAATAAAGCCTTATATCGAAAATGAATTTTTTAATGGAAGAATAATTGAGTCATCATTGGAAGATGTATTTGTTTGGCTTTCTACATTCGGTGAGCAGAGATCATAGATGATAAAAATAGAATTTTATCGTGTCCTATCAGTTGCTAAAAAAGAGTTTATACAAATCAAACGAAATATTTCTACTTTTTTGTTTTTATTTTTAGTTCCTATCATGCAAATACTGTTATTCGGTTTTATGATTAATACCAATCCCAAATATTTGCCAACAACAGTTGTATCCTCTGAGAGTAATACCTTTACGCGATCATTATTAGAAGGTTTTAAACATACAGGATATTTTTCCTTAAATCATCTTGCTCATAATGAAAAAGAAGCAGAGAATTTTTTACAAAGTGGAAAGGGGCTTTTTGTTATCAATATTCCTCCCAATTTTTCAAAGAGTCTAATAAGAGGAGAAAAACCTCATGTCCTTATTGAAGCGGACGCTTCTGACCCAGTAGCAATCTCCAATGCATTTCGAGCAGCAGTTGCTCTTCCAGCACAATTGTTTGAACGTGATTTGTCTGGTTCTTTAAACTATCTTTCTTCCCAGCAAACACCTTTTAAATTTGATATACACCCTAAATTTAATCCTGAAGGATTTTCACAATATAATATTGTCCCTGGTTTAATTTCGGTACTTATGTTCACAACACTTACGCTTCTTACTGCCATGTCAATCACTGCTGAATATGAGGTAGGGACTTTCGAAACACTGTTAATTACACCACTAAGCGCAGCAAATATAATTTTAGGTAAAGTTATCCCCCATTTTATAGTGGGCTATCTTATCTTATTTATGCTCCTGATCATTGCGGTTTTTGTCTTTTCGGTGCCTTTTCATGGAAGCTTCTTACTTTATCTTTCGATAATGGCACCTTACTCGATTGGAAGTTTAGCAATGGGATTAGCGATTTCTGCCTTCGCCAAGACTCAATTCCAAGCTGTAGCCTCAACTAATGCTTATATTTTGGTTGCAGTTATGATTTCTGGATTTTTGTTTCCATTTAGTGGGATGCCACTTTGGGCGCAAAACATCGGCCAAGTGATTCCGCTAACACATTTTTTAAGAATCACACGTAATATTATGTTGAAAGGCGCCGATTTGAGCATTCTCTGGCCTGATATTTGGCCCATTTTATTGTTTATGTTTCTGATTGTTATTTCAGCAATTTTGCTTTTTAGAAAAACTTTGGATTAAATCTATCTGTATGATTAAGATTTTTTTTCTTAACATGAAGACAATAAGAATAATCCCCGCTGTACGGGGATTATGTGTTCAGGGAATTAAGTATTAATCCGCTTTCTTACCAGGTAACTTTTCTTTGATGCGAGCTGCGCGACCAGCTAAATTACGTAAATAGTAAAGTTTGGCGCGACGAACATCACCACGTCTTTTTACAGTAATACTATCAACAATCGGACTGTAAGTTTGGAATACACGCTCAACACCAACACCGTGTGAAATCTTACGAACAGTGAATGCAGAGTTTAAACCACGATTACGTTTTGCAATAACAATACCTTCAAAAGCCTGTAAACGCTCACGGGTACCTTCAATTACTTTCACCTGAACCAAAACAGTATCACCAGGATTGAAATCTGGGATTTCCTTGCCTTGCATTTGCTCAGCATTTAGTTGGTCAATAATATTAGTCATGGACTACTCCTCAAATTGGTTCATCCTTTAGGAATCACCGTGTTCATACTTAAACTCAGCAAGCAATTGCTTGTCTGTTTCACTTAACTGTATTTTTTCAAGTAAATCTGGGCGTTTAAGCCAGGTTTTACCTAGAGATTGCTTTCGCCGCCACAGTTCTATATCTCTATGGTGACCACCTAATAAAACAGGCGGCACCTCTAATCCTTCAATGGTTGCTGGTCGTGTATAATGCGGGCAATCCAGTAAACCATTCATAAATGAATCTTGTTCTGCGGAACCAAGATGCCCTAGGCTCCCCGGTATTAAACGAATAATAGCATCGATAAACACCGTAGCGGCGAGCTCACCACCACTTAAAACAAAATCGCCAAGAGACCATTCTTCATCTACATAATTTTGAAGAATACGCTCATCAATTCCTTCATATCGCCCAGCAATAAAGAGCAGTGGTTGTTTGTCATTTGCCACTTGATTCAAGTCATTTTGTCGAATTACCTTGCCCTGAGGACTCAGGTAAATCGTTTTACAATGACTCGGCATTTGACTACGTGCCTGCATAATGGCCCCTTTCAAGGGCTCATACATCATTACCATTCCCGGGCCACCCCCATAAGGCTTGTCATCAACTTGCCTGTAGGGCCTGGAAGACCAATCTCTTGGGTTCCAGCAATCAATTTTAACTAAGCCTTGCTCAATGGCTCTTCCTGTAATACCGTAATTTAAGGCATTAAGTATTTCAGGTATTAAGCTAATTACACCGAAATGAAGCACCGCTTAAAAATCCATATCCCAATCAACAGTGATTATCTGCTGGGTGGAATCCACATCTAATACAAATTTTCCAGGCAGGTAAGGTATTAACAGTCTTTTAGTACCTTCTACGACCAGCACGTCATTTGCACCTGTAGGGATTATTTCAATGACCTTCCCAAAAGATTCTCCTTGTTGGTTGATCACATTCATACCTATAAGTTGATGCCAGTAATATTCACCAGGTTCCAGTTTTGCCAATTGTTCCTGTTGCACTGCAATTTCTATATTAGTGAGCTGAGCTACAACTTCGCGCTCAGGATAACCTTCAACTTGGACTATGATGGATTTATTTTGTACTTCGGCATGCAACAATTTGATTGGTTGCCATTTATTATTAATAAACGCATGCCAATTTGCATACTTTAGAACATTATCACGAGGTTCTGTAAAGGAGTGAACCGTAACAAAACCTTTAACACCATGAGGCCGCCCAAAACGGGCAATTATTATCCAGCTTTCCTGATTATTCACTTTATTAAGCAGCTTCGCCTTTCTTATTAAATTCTTTTATCAAAGCGCTGACGCGATCAGATAACTGTGCCCCTACTTTTTGCCAGTGGCTCAATTTTTCTGCATCGATATGCAGACGCACTTCTTGTCCACGAGCTACAGGGTTGAAATAACCAATACGCTCAATATAACTACCATCGCGGCGTTTGCGGCTGTCAGTAACGACCATATGATAAAACGGACGCTTTTTGGCGCCACCTCTTGATAAACGTATAACGACCATTATTTTCCTCTACTTTAGAGTGGTTACGTAAAAATGCCGTGTATTGTACGAAAATTAATTCACCATGTGAAGTAATTCTTGCGAATTATTTAAAATCATCCGGTAATATGCCTTTTAATCCTGCCATACCACCGAGTCCACGCATCATTTTTTGCATTCCACCAGGTTTTGTAAATTTTTTCATCATTTTTTGCATTTGTTCAAATTGTTTTAATAATTTGTTTACATCTTGTATTTGTGTCCCTGAACCCAATGCAATTCGTTTCTTGCGTGAACCCACAATAAGTTTGGGGATACGACGTTCTTTTGGGGTCATGGAATTGATAATAGCAATAGTTTGTGCCATAGCTTTGTCACTGACCTGTTTCATTGCTTGTTGCGGCATCATTTGACTGACGCCGGGTAGTTTACTCATCATACCAGCAATACCGCCCATATTATTCATTTGCAGCAGTTGTTGTTTGAAGTCTTCTAGATCAAAACTTTTGCCTTTTTTCAACTTTTTAGCTAGTTTTTCACTCGCTTGTTTGTCTGCTTTCCGTTCGACTTCTTCAATCAGAGTAAGAATATCACCCATGCCAAGGATTCTGGAGGCAATTCGCTCGGGATGAAATGGCTCCAAAGCTTCTACTTTTTCACCACTACCAATAAACTTGATAGGTTGTCCCGTAATTTGTTTTACTGAGAGAGCGGCACCGCCACGCGCATCGCCATCTGTTTTAGTGAGAATGACTCCTGTTAAAGGTAAGGCTTCATGAAAGGCTTTTGCTGTATTCGCAGCATCTTGTCCGGTCATGCTGTCTACAACAAACAGTGTTTCAATTGGGTTTATTTCTTGATGTAAGGCTTTAATTTCCGTCATCATGTCGGCATCGATGTGCAGACGACCTGCAGTATCAATCAACAATACATCCATATATTGTTTTTTTGCGGTATCAAGCGCTTTTTTAGCAATACTTAGTGGTTGCTCGTTGGCTTCTGCGGGAAAGAAAGTGACATCTATTTGTTCTGCTAATATTTTGAGCTGTTGTATTGCAGCGGGTCGATAAACGTCGACGCTGGCCACCATTACTTTTTTGTTTTCAGATTCTTTTAAGTATCGTGCGAGTTTCGCAGTACTGGTCGTTTTTCCTGAGCCTTGTAATCCTGCCATTAGGAATACAGCTGGGGGTTGAGTTTTAAAGTTAAGCTCAGCACGTTCATCACCCATGATATGAATTAATTCATCATGAACGATTTTAACAAAAGCCTGATCGGGATTTAACTCAGTTAAGACTGTCTGTCCTAAAGCTTTTTGTTTTACTTCTTCGATAAATTCTTTAATGACAGGTAAGGCGACGTCTGCTTCCAGCAGTGACATCCTGACCTCACGCAGAGCCTGTTGTACATTATCTTCAGTTAATCGACTCTGCCCTCGTAGACTTTTGAAGGAGCGGGTCAACCGTTCGGTTAAGGTTTCAAACATGATCTATTACCCGAAAAAAATAGGAACTATAGCACAGAGAAGCTAGGATATGAAACTCTCCCATCCATGATCTAATTTTAATATTAGTTAATAATTATTGTTTTAATTAGGTCGTTTCTCTTTATTCAATCTCTCGGTGTGTGGTAAGTATTTTAGAACTTTTTATTTTTTATTTTAAAACGGGAATTGAGTGTGTTCGCTTTTCTGGCTTGAGCTAATAATTTGGTACATTAAGACAGGAAAAAATGCAGAGATTTTCTTATTAAATCATGCTATTTTACAGAGCAAGCTAAAAATCTATGGGCTAGTAAATAAAATCAAGGAACATTTTGTTTAATTATTGCCCGATTATTAAGGGTTCCTTAAGCTAATTTTTAATATAATGTAGCTTCTGCACGCCCCAAAACTGCACTGAAGGAATGCGATGATCGAGAAAAAACATTCACTGACAATTTTCAGTCTGACTATGATAACAGTTGGTTCTGTGGATAGTATACGAAATTTGCCTGCTACGGCCTTATTTGGCAGTCAATTAATTTTTTATTTTGTTTTAGGTGCTTTATTTTTTCTAATCCCAACTGCTTTGGTTTCAGCAGAATTGGCTTCAGGGTGGGCCAAACAAGGAGGGATTTACATTTGGGTTAAACAAGCGTTTGGGAAAAAGATGGGTTTTTTAGCCATTTGGTTGCAATGGATAGAAAATGTAATTTGGTACCCAACGATATTATCTTTCGTCGCAGGCACTATTGGTTATTTAATTAATCCTGCATTGACAAGTAATCCTTATTTTCTTTGGGCAGTAATCGTTAGTTCATTTTGGGGAGCTACGATATTAAATTTGCGGGGAATGAAATCTTCAGCTGTATTCAGTAATCTGTGTTCTCTTGCAGGTTTATTATTACCCATGTCGTTGATTATTGGCCTTGGGGCTTTTTGGGTTACCCAGGGTAATCCGTTGCAAATTCAATTTGATACTCCAAGTATCGTACCTCATTTAGCTGATAAGTCTATGTGGGTCTCTTTAACTGCGATCATCATGTCTTTTTGTGGTATTGAAATCGCTACCGTTCATGCAAATGATGTAGATAATCCACAACATGCTTTTCCCAAAGTATTAATTTACTCAGTAGGAATTATTTTAAGTACCCTAATTCTAGGTTCTTTGGCTATTGCAATTGTTTTGCCCGGCAAGGACATCAATTTAGTAGCAGGAATTATGCAAGCATTTGAAGCATTTTTTTCCAGTTATCACATGTATTGGATGATGCCTGTAGTCGCTGTAATGTTGGTTTTAGGTGGGCTTGGTGGTGTGAGTAACTGGATAATTGCCCCCACAAAAGGATTATTGGTTGCTGCAGAAGACGGTAATTTACCTGAATATTTCCAACGTACGAATGAAAAAGGTGCACCGATTGTAATGCTCTTCACTCAGGCCAGCATTGTCACTGTTCTGTCAGGTTTATTCTTATTTATGCCTAGTGTGAATGGATCTTATTGGTTGCTAACTGCTTTAGCTGCTCAATTGTATATGCTGATGTATTTTATTATGTTTGCCGCAGCAATTAAATTGCGGATTGCTGAGCCCCACCATCCTCGACCATTTGCAATTCCTGGCGGTATAATAGGTATGTTATTTGTAGCGGGTGTAGGTATTGTGGGTGTATGTGCTACTTTAGCCGTGAGTTTTATTCCACCAGAAGGAATTAATGTAGGTGGTATGGCACGCTACGAGTTGACATTAATTGGTGGTTTAATTCTCATGTGTTCACCACCATTTGTAAGTTCCTGGTTGCGAGGAAAAACACCAATATTGGATGCGGCTGTTCCAGATTAAGATTTTTGCAGAATTTCCTGGCCTCTGTGAAGGGAGATGTAAGGACAAAGCACCATGGACATTACAGAATCTAATGAATTGCTGAGCCAGTTAATGGCACGATTACCTGAATTGGAATGGAAAATTAACGAGCTGGGTTCCTTTTTCTCCATTCATCGCCTACCCAGAGGGGTATTTCGTTTAGATAAAGAAGCAAATGGTGTAGCCTGTATCGCAGAAATTAAAGCGGACATTCATGCATTATCCAAACAACAAAACAAGCGGAGTGCTTTATATTTGGCAGAGCGAATTAGACAAAAAATAAACATCTTGGTTGTCTTATGTCAAATGCATCAAGGCAAAAAAAAGTCAGGAGAAAACGTTTCCTTTGGCATAAAAATGTTGAGTACTAGACAACAATGGATCAATGATCTTGAATTTGAAATTAATACGCTTTTAGAGCAACAACATGCGATGAGTAAAGCTTTGGAGCACCTTCGACATAGCCATAATTCCAGTGCAATTTTGCATTTAAAAGCAGAGTTAGGTGAGGTTGAGCGTCGCCTGACTTTAGCGAAAGAAACGTTAAATCGAGCTGTTTCTTAATCAATAATCTTTTTCTAATCAGAGTTATGCGGTAAATTTAGGGTCTGTTTACATTTCGCCAATTGGGGTAGAAATATAAATAGACCTTAGAGTGCCTTTTCGGCATTCATTAATAAAATAATTACTCAAACGAAACATTGACTTGTTTGTTGGTGAATAACAAAGAAAATGATAGAGAGAATGAGTGATTACTAAAAGGAGCTTTTTTAAATGTCAGATAAATATTCTCAGGTTACCAAAGATATTAGTACTCAATTAGCCAAAATGCGTAAAGAAATGCCAGAAGTAATGTCTGGATTCTCAGCTCTTGCGCAAGCAGCAACTAAAGACGGTGTACTCGATAAAAAAACTAAAGAATTAATTGCTATGGCTCTGGCTGTTGCGAAACAATGTGATGGTTGCATAGGATTTCATGCGCAAGCTTTAATTAAATTACAAACAACACGCCAAGAGTTCTTGGAAACTTTAGGTATGGCAGTTTACATGGGTGGGGGTCCATCTTTAATGTATGCTGCAGAAGCTTTAGAAGCATTTGAAGAATTTAGTAAATAATATGAGGTCAATTGCTTTTAGCCTGGATCAACTCAATAGAGTCCAGGCTTGAAAGAAAAAGTCTACTTAATTATTCATAAGCAATTTTCTCGATGATTAAAAAACGGATGAGGGGATTTATAAAAGATTTTATCAACTAAGTGCAGACCTATTTAAATCATTTGTACACAATTCATACAATCCTTAATTAAGATTATTGTCATAATCTTCAATCACTAATTTTATTATATGCTCACGGATGGACTATACTAAATTATAAATTTTTTTTTTGGGGAAAGGGAGAATTGAAATGTTGAAAATTAAATGCAGTTCATGGTGCACAATTTTTGGCATCTTTTTGGTTTTTTGTGTTCCATCGTTAGCGTTTGCACATCATGCTGAATTTATGAGAAATGAACCTTTTGTCCAAGGTTTGAGTATGCCCATTCATGGGGTAGACCACATGTTATTTACGTTGGCAGTGGGGCTAATTGCGGCACAAATTGGTGGACGAGCTTTGTGGAGCATACCTTTGATATTTGCTGTTGCTATGGTATTAGGTGGGATATTAAACCTTTCTGGAGTGTCTATACCTTTGTTAGAGTATGGTATCCTGGCATCTCTTATTGTGTGTGCGGGGTTGCTTTCTTTGCGTCCGAGCGTCTCACTACTTCTAACCATAGGTTTAGTTGCTCTGTTTACTATATTCCAAGGTAATGAAATGATGACTTCAGGTGGGGTGGGTGTATATAATTTGCCCTTATTTATTCTAGGCACATTATTTTCCTCTCTTCTATTGTTAGGCGTTGGAGTTGGTGTGGGTTTATTAATTTCCCACAGGAACGCTTATCTATTTCGTTATGTAGGAGTAGCTATGTTAGTAGCTGCTGTTGTAATTAGTGTATATCCTGACATTAATAATGCGATAATTAACATGCTTGAAGCTTAATTAAGTTGATTTATCAAAGGGCATCTTGGCCTTTGTTTGGCTAGTTTGCCCAAAGATTAAGGAACATTCTTAACAATCGATGTGCATTGATGCCACTTCACTTACTTTTTTTAGTTGCATACATTTTAGAATCAGCTAGATCAAGCATATCCTTCAGGGTTCGATGTTTATTGGCATCATATTGTATGCTCCCCGCACTGAATTCAATCTTATAATTAGAGGATTGTGCACATTTTAAAACGCTTTTTAAGCGGTCAATAATTGCAGATACATCGTTTTGGTTCAATCCCGAACAAAATATACAAAATTCATCACCGCCTAAACGTCCTATAACATCATGATACCGAAAATTTTGGAGAAGAGCATTCGCGAAAATTTTTAACACTTTGTCACCTTCCGCATGTCCAAATTGATCATTTATTAATTTGAATTTATCTAAATCAAAAAATAATAGGGTAAACATTTGATTTTCACGTTGACATTTCTCAAATAAGTAGCCGGCTAATTTTAAAAATCCCCTCCGATTAGATAAACCTGTTAATTCATCAGTTATGGAAATCTGTAATTGCTCCAGATCCATTTCCACCATTTCAGCAAGATCGTGAACCACATTTTCATCGACTTCGCTTTTTGCTCGAGGTTTGTCATCGATTAGACAAATTACCCCCACATTATAGCCTTTGACTTTTAAAGGACAGCCTAAATAAAATCTGAAATTTGGTTTTCCAAGAACAAAAGGATTATCATAAAATCGTTCATCTTTGGTTGCATCTTCGACCACCATAATTTCATCAGAAAGAATAACATGACCACAAAATGATGTTCTTCTCTTGGCCTCCTTTATGTCAAATCCTTGCGTGGATTTCATCCATTGACGCTCAGATTCCAAAAATGAGATGACCGAAATAGGGACCTCAAAAAGTTTGCATGCAATACGCGTTACTCTATCGAAACGTTCCTCTTTCTCGGTATCGAGTATGTGTAATTTATAAAGTGTTGCTAAGCGTTCCGCCTCATTTTCTGGCTTGTTTGGAGGAATCATATTTTATCCTTTCACGTACAGCAAGTTGGCTAATCTTTATGATATATATCATTATTTTTTTAAAATTTAAAAGTAATGAAAACCCTAGGGCGTCCAACTTTGAAAGAAGTTTTGGAGGGGTGTTAAAAAAAGCACAGTTTGTTAAGTTATCTCAGAGAAATTCGCGACATTAGTAATTAATATTTTGAATAAGGATTAAATCAATGCGAATTAATCCTTACTCATGTAAAAAGAAGGGCTTATTATTTTTGTGAGGAGGGTTGTCCAAGCGCTGCGGAAACATGAAGCATTTCATTTTTTGCCGCTGTATTTTGTTGACAAGGATAGTGTTTACTTGCTCCTAACCAGGCTACTTGAGAAACGGTCATGGAATCTTTATCACTTTGCTGGCTTGAGATTTCTTTATATGTCTGCTGAATCAATTCACAAAGCGTAAATGCACTAAGCTGTACCCCTGGTGGCAAGCAAAAAATAGGATTTCCTTGATTTTTTGCGACTTCATTGGCTTGAATCATCGTTTCTGCAATACTTTCGCACGTTATTGTTAAGACATGGCGAGCAGAGCGAGCCCATGCTTGCGCTTGAGGATCTGCTTTAACTTCCATCTGAGGAATATTATCAGCGATACTCATGTAATTTTTTATGGTGTCTGCATGGATGCACTGACACAGAAATAGGAAACTGATTAATACAATACGCATAATTTATCCTTCCAATCAAATGCCATGAGGCTTAATTAAACCCAGTTTAAAAGCAATTAATAAAAATATAAATAAACCTACTGAAATACTTATTCTTATCGTTAATGCTTTAACGGTACGTTTGGAGTTTCCTGGGTCTCGAATTAGGAAGATAAGACCACTTGCCAAAGACCCAGCAATGATAATCATTACACAGATGATGATAATTTTAGTGATCATTTGTTATACTCCCGAAATTGCCGTCAAATTATGACTAACATTTAAACAATTAATTAATGATGCCTAGTTTAACCTGTTTTAAATTTCGTTTCACCCCAAGCTGGCCGATGTCAATTCTGGCAATCCTAGTTTTTTCTTTATTCGTTCGCCTTGGGTTCTGGCAAATCCATCGTGCAGATGAAAAAACAAAAATGATTGTGGCACAAAAAAACCAAGAGAAGCAAAACCCAGTTCCTTGGGCGGTAAAGAAAGAACTGCCAGTGCAATATGAACGACTCTCCTTAAAAGGTCATTATCTGCCGCAAATATTTTTATTGGATAATCAACATTACAAACATCAATTTGGTTACGATGTTTTATCTCCCTTCCAATTGTCCGATGGATCTATAATTGTAATTGATCGCGGATGGGTTCATGGTGAACTGACACGGCGAATTCTTCCAAACATTCAAATCCCCAAAGGAATAATCGAATTACAAGGAACAGTCTATTTTCCCAGTAAAAATCAATGGGTTTTAGGGCCGGCTATAGAAGAAAAAGGGAATAATACGATCATTTTGGAGCGTGTAGATGATCAATTGATCAGCCAAGTTTTGCAAAAATCAGTCGCTCCGTTTATTATTCGCCTCGACAAGCAAGACACAAATGGATTTGTGCGTGAATGGGAAACGGTATCCATGCCTCCGCAGCGGCATTTAGCTTATGCTTTGCAGTGGTTTGCTATGGCATTGGTAATACTTATTATATTTGTAGCCTTAAATCTGAAGAAAAAAAATGAAAAAACAAGCCAGTAAATATTATATTTTAGTGTTGTTGGTTGTAATATTCGTCACCCCCGGCGTAGCGGCTTATTTATTTTACCAGCATCCTTCTTGGTTGGGCGCTACTCGGGTTAATAAAGGGACATTGCTGAATCCACCAATAATGGTGAATGCCTTGGAAGGAAAATCCAAATGGCGTATCGTCTTTTGGAGTTCAGAGGCTTGTGATCAAGAGTGTATGAAGCAGCTCGATATACTCGCTCGAATTCGTCTGGCGTTAGGACGCAAATTATACCAGGTGGATCAATGGCTTCTTCTCAGTGATAAAGCACCTCCCTTATCACCAAAGCAACAAGCCTATTTAAAGGAAATAGATTTTAAAGTGGCAAAATTATCTGCAGATCAATTTAATAAAGAGGCTTTCTTGCCTGAAAATAAAGTATTTATAGCTGATCCAGGTAATTATTTAATACTCAGTTATGCATCTCAGGTAAACCCTAATGATGTATACAAAGATTTGAAGTTATTGCTCAATACAACAGAAAAGAGTGATTAATCTAATGCAGAATAAATTATTACGGTATGTAGTGTCATTTGCTGTGCTTTTGTCTTTATTCGTAGTTATGCTCGGGGCATATACGCGCTTGAGTGATGCAGGCTTAGGTTGTCCGGATTGGCCTGGTTGTTATGGCCAGATGGTTCTTCCAAGTGCTACGGACAAATTGCAGGCTGCACAAACTCAATACCCACAAATTCCCATCGAATCTAGAAAGGCATGGACGGAGATGGCTCATCGTTATGCTGCTGGTTCTTTAGCTTTGTTAATTTTTTTTATAGGTTTTTATGTAGCACGCAAGCGTTTGCAGGGTAACAATTTGTCTTGGCATTTGCCCGCTGCACTAATTATCTTAGTTTTCTTTCAAGCTGCTTTGGGGATGTGGACAGTAACCTTGAAGTTGTTACCAGTAGTCGTTATGGGACACCTTTTAGGCGGTATGCTGATCGTTGCATGCTTAAGTCGTTTTCGATTACAAATTAGCTCAATAAAGGGACATGATTTATCACAATGGCGTCCTTGGTTACGAATCGGGGTGCTTATTGTGTTCTTGCAAATCGCATTAGGCGGTTGGGTTAGTTCAAATTATGCTGGGATCTCATGTATTGGATTCCCTATGTGTAATGGTGAATGGTTACCTGATCTACATTTCGCAGAAGGATTTAATTTATTTTCGCCAGTGGGAGCTAATTATCAAGGAGGGGTACTCGATCATGATGTAAGAGTAACAATTCAATTTATCCACCGATTAGGGGCAATAATAACCGCAGTTTATATTCTGGTACTCTCCTTATTGATTCTATGCAGAAGCAGCTTTAATTATCTTAAAACCGCAGCTGTAGTGTTGTCTTTATTAGTATTGGTTCAATTTACTTTAGGAATTTTAAATGTAATTTATTTACTGCCAATTAGTGTTGCTGTAGCCCATAATGGGGTTGCTGCGCTATTACTGGCAACCTTATTTAGTACGCTGCATTTAACGCGTAAGGGGCAAAATGATGCACGCTGAGCATGTAGTTCAATCTTCGTCAGCTACTTGGCGTGATTACCTTGAGTTATGCAAACCTCGAGTTGTACTACTTATGTTATTGACGGTAGTTGTCGGAATGTATCTGGCTGCTCCTGGCTGGGTTAGTATGTCGCTGCTGATTTTTTCTCTGCTTGGTATTGGACTGTGTGCAGGAAGTGCGGCTGCAATTAATCATTTGGTAGATAAACGAATTGATGCCATTATGGCCAGAACCAAAAAAAGACCTGTAGCGAGTGGACAGGTTTCTGTAAAGCAAGCTTTATGGTTTGCTTTAATCATGGGTACTCTTGGGCTGACAATTTTGGTGATATTTGTAAATCAACTCACTGCGTGCCTTACGTTTATTACCCTCATAGGCTATGCTGGTATTTATACAGGTTACTTAAAAAGAGCCACCTCCCAAAACATAGTCATCGGTGGATTAGCTGGAGCTGCACCACCGTTGCTGGGTTGGACTGCTGTGACAAATCAATTGGATCCTCAAGCTTTATTGCTGGTATTAATTATTTTTATATGGACACCTCCACATTTTTGGGCTCTGGCTATTTATCGTTACGAAGAGTATCAGCATGCTCAAATTCCCATGTTACCGGTCACCCATGGGATTGCGTTTACTAAATTGAGTGTTTATTTATATACCATCTTATTGCTTGTAGTGAGTGTATTGCCTTTTGTTGTAGGGATGAGTGGCTTATTTTATTTAATAGGGGCTTTAGTGCTGGGTGCGCGATTTTTATTTTGGTCGCATAAATTATATCGTACCGATAAACCTGTTGTTGCAATGCAAACATTTAGATTTTCAATCGTGTATTTGATGTTATTGTTTGTTTTTTTATTGATCGATCATTATCTATAAGGAATAGGTATGAAATAAGTTCCAAGAACAGTAATTTTTGTGAAAGCTGTTTATGAGACTTATTCCATGTATGTTCCTATAAGGGGGTAAAATGAGTTTAAAGGCTAAAAGTGTTACCTTTACTGTAGTTGTTTTGCTGGCTCTTGCAGGATTGTTTTCAGGAATTTTTGTAGGTCAGCATTTTCATTTTAAGAAAAAAATAGATGTGTCTTCATTTCATGGTACTTACCTTGAAAATCCAAGACAAGTGAATCAGTTTAATTTAACAGGAATGGATGAAAAACCATTTAGCAATAAGAGCTTAAAAGGGAAATGGACTTTAATGTTTTTTGGTTTTACAAACTGTGGTTATGTTTGTCCCACTACTATGGCCGAATTATCCAAAATGTATCGCATTCTTGAAGAGAAGGGTGTAAAGAATTTGCCGCACGTCGTGATGATTTCAATTGATCCTGAGCGTGATAATCAAGAAAAACTAGGACATTATGTCACTTCATTCAATCCTAATTTTTATGGGGCCCGAGGAGATGAGGAATCCATTAAGTTAATGACTCGAGAAATGGGAATTGCTTATGCAAAAGTAATTGAAAGGGGAACTAATGATGCCACAAATTATGATATTCAGCATAGTGGTGCTTTGATGCTGTTCAATCCCCACGGAGAACTTAATGCATTTTTTACCACGCCGCATCATGCAGATTTATTAGCGCAGGATTATCTGTTGTTGGTTTCTTAAGGGAACATTTTTTTGAAATATATTTTGTTGCTCCAAGGTGATTTTTACATTTTTGGACTAGGCTTTATTTATACGAGCGAGTTGTAAAAAGGCTCGAAATTTCTAGAATAATAAAAAAATTGAGGAAAGCGTTTTTCATGAAAATTGCAATATTGGCCACAAATCCACATTTGTACTCTCACAAGCGTCTGAAAGCAGAGGGAGAAGCTGCTGGCCATGAGATTAGAATTATTAATCCTTTATATTGTTACATGAATGTCGCCGCTTCCTGCCCTAAGGTTCATTATAGAGGAGGGTCACCCTTGCCTCATTTTGATGCAGTCATTCCAAGAATTGGTGCATCGAATACTTATTACGGTACAGCAGTTTTGCGTCATATGGAAACTATGGGTATGTATGCTTTAAATGAATCCTTAGCCATAGCCCGCTCGCGTGATAAATTCCGCTCATTACAGTTATTAGCCCGCAAAGGAATCCCTATGCCCTTAACAAGCTTTGCCCAATCACCGGATGATACTGAAGACCTAGTTCGTATGGTTGGGGGTGCTCCATTAGTTATTAAATTATTGGAAGGAACTCAGGGGAAAGGGGTTATTCTCGCAGATAGTCATCAATCAGCGGTGAGTATTATTAATGCTTTTAAAGAAATGCATGCCAACATTTTGGTACAAGAATTTATTGAGGAGTCACGTGGCGTCGATATTCGCTGTTTTGTTGTCGGAGAAAAAGTAATTGCGGCGGTGAAACGACAAGCGAAAGAGGGGGAGTTCCGGGCCAATGTTCATCAAGGTGGAAAAGCGGTCAAAGTAAAGTTATCCCCACAAGAGCGTTCTATTGCAGTTAGTGCTGCTAAAACAATGGGATTAAAGGTTGCGGGTGTCGATTTAATTCGATCGAATCATGGACCTTTAGTCTTAGAAATTAATTCCTCCCCCGGTCTTGAAGGTGTGGAAAAAGCCACTGGAATTAATATAGCTGGCAAAATTTTTGAGTACATTGAGAAACATGCAAAACCGATCAGTGTGAATGATCGGTTCCATGGTTAAGCCGCTTCACGGCTCGTCGTTTAGCGATATGAAATATCGGAATTTTCTTCCTCTTGCTCACGATTCCCCTTTATTACTTCACGATACTTTCTTTTAAAAAAGGAAGTATCTGGATGAGCACCATAGAACGAGGGGGCATTTTCGAGTTCAACTTTGGCGGCATCAAGCATTTTCGTAAATTTATTGACCACGTCCATTGTTTTAGGAGTGAGGATTTTCTTTCCACAAGGATCACTTCTTAATAGAAGAAGCTAATTTTCAATTTCGATAGTTGAGGCATCTATTGGTGCTCGCATAATACAAATACCCCATAATTACAAACATGTAGCTCTAATTATAGACAATATGTGTTTATGCGCGCATAAAGTCGAATAAATACATTAATGAGACGAATCACTTTTACCGACCAACCAATCAGCACTTACCTCGAATTCTTGGGCTAATGCATTGAGTAATTTTTCATCTGGGTTAGTGGCGCCGTTAAGCAATGCTTCCGCCTTAAACCTTGGGATTTTAACCAGCTTCGATAATACTTCAATACGTTCTGCACTTGATTCGGGTGCACCAATATTGTCAAGTTCTTTATTTAATCTTTCAGAAAATCTCTTATTAAGCATCGGCTTCTCCTAATAACGATTTAGGGTAAAATACATCTAATTACTCCTCTAGTCATCGCCTCATAGCTAAGCCAATGAAGCAGGCGAAGCGAACGGCTATCTTATTTATTTCATATAGCATAAAAATCAGGTTTTGCAATGATTGTCCCAAAAACATTTGGCCCCAAAGGCTTTTCCGTGAAACTCCTTTTCTCAGGATAAGCTTTGATTTGTGTTGATCTGCACAATCTTTCAATTTAGTATTGAACCTCAAAAAAGGATTGTTTGGGACAAACATGATCGAAGAAGTTGCTGTAAAATATCCTTGTGATTTAATTATATTTGGTGCTTTGGGGGATTTGTCATGTCGTAAGCTATTTCCCGCCTTGTATCAACTCGAACGCGCCAATTTGCTTCATGCCAATACCCGAATTATTGGATGCGCTCGGGATTCCTTCACATTAACTGACTATACCGGGTTAATAAAATCTAAAGTACAAGCTTTTATCAATGAAGAACTGGATGAACAGGTTTGGTCACGTCTCATTCATAAGATGACTTATTGCCAGATTGATCTCACACAACCCCAAGATTATTCGAGGATATTAGATTATGTAAGTCCCGAGGAGCGAATCGCAATCTCTTATTTTGCAATTCCTCCGACACTTTATGCTCAAACATGCCAAGGTCTGTCAAGTATTGGTTTAACCAAACAACCCTCACGAGTGGTTTTAGAAAAACCAATTGGTCATGATTTACCTTCATCCATAGTAATTAATAATGAGGTGGCCCATTTTTTTGCCGAAGATCAAATTTATCGAATTGATCATTATTTGGGTAAAGAAACAGTATTGAATCTCCTAGTACTTCGTTTTGCAAATGCGATATTTTCTTCAAATTGGGATCATCAAGCTATTGATAAAGTTGAAATTAGCGTAGCAGAAGAAGTAGGCGTGGAAGGACGATGGTCTTATTATGATAAATCGGGTCAAGTAAGGGATATGTTGCAAAATCATCTCTTACAAATTCTAGCTCTTGTGGCAATGGAACCACCAATGAGTCTCTCTGCTGAATGTATTCGTAGTGAAAAGTTAAAGGTATTAAAATCATTGCGACCTATTTCTCCTGTACATGCCCAGGAGCACACGGTGCGTGCGCAGTATGTGGGAAACGTGATTAAGGGCCAACAAATACCTGGGTATCTGAATGAAGAAGGCGCCCATAAAAATTCAACTACTGAAACTTTTGTTGCAATCAAGGCATTTATAGATAACTGGCGCTGGTCTGGTGTCCCTTTTTATTTATTAACCGGTAAGCGATTATCAAAAAAACAAAGTGAGGTAGTGATTTACTTTAAACCACAACCATATAATGTTTTTAAACAATTAAAACAAGAATTGTCTCCTAATCAACTTATCATTCGTTTGCAACCCGATGAAGGAGTAGAATTACGAATGATGAATAAAATCCCTGGTCTTAGTGAAACTATGCAATTACGAGATAGTAAGCTGGACTTAAATTTTAATCATCTCTTTAACTCGCAAAGAATTGCCGATGCTTATGAGCGCTTATTGTTGGAGGTGATGCTAGGTCATCAATATCTGTTTGTAAGTCGTGAAGAAGTAGAACAAGCTTGGAAATGGATTGATGAAATTGGGCAAGCATGGGAAAGGCAGGAGACCCCACTTTATACTTATCCTGCAGGAACTTGGGGGCCTTTAGAAGTAATTCGTTTATATAATGGTAAGGCGCATGTATGGGGGGAGCAAAATGCAGTTACGTAGTTTTAGTGAAGCGTCTATCTTAACAGAGGATTTGGTCGAGCAGATAAAAGGTATTCTTAGATATGCAGTGGAGCAACGTGGCCACGCTTATTTAGTGGTCTCGGGTGGAAAAACTCCTATTGATTTATTTAAAGCTTTGTCTAAAACGGATCTCCCATGGGATAAAATTACAATCACTTTGACCGATGAGCGTTGTGTGCCTGCTCATGATTCCGATCGAAATGACCGTTTAGTCCGAAATTTTTTACTGCAGCATCAGGCAGCTAAAGCTCATTTTTTGAGTTTATACAATGAAGATTGTACTTTAGAACAAACACAGCAAATGATTGCCTCTCTACCTACGTTTGATGCGGTGATTTTAGGGATGGGTGAGGATGGGCATGTCGCCTCTTTGTTTCCTTGCTCTGATGAACTGGGTATGGGGTTGGATGATAACGCTGCAGCAGTGCTTCGAATTAGCCCAAAGACTGCCCCTCATCAACGCATAAGCTTATCTAAAAAAAGATTATTAAATAGTCGCGTTATCTTTTTACATTTATTAGGTCAGAAGAAATTGACTGTATTGCATCAAGCAATGGCAGAGCATGATTCTATGGTAATGCCAGTGAGTGCTTTTTTAAATAACTTTGATGCAAATGTTCAGGTGCTATACGCACCTTAAGGAAGAAAAATGCACCCGGTTGTAGCTCAAGTTACGGACCGAATCCGTGAACGGAGTATAAGTAGCAGAGATTTGTATTTAAAGCATATAGAACAATTACGTATTAAAGGCCCTCATCGCAGTGTGCTCCATTGCGGTAATTTAGCCCATGGTTTTGCTGCGTGTGCGAAACAGGATAAAGCCAAGCTGAGGGGGATGACTAACGCAAATATTGCTATTGTTTCGTCTTATAATGACATGCTTTCAGCGCATCAACCTTATCTGAATTATCCCTCGTTAATCAAAAAAGCTATTTCTGCTGCGGGTGGCGTAGCACAATTTGCTACAGGCGTTCCGGCAATGTGTGATGGAATTACCCAAGGACAAAGTGGCATGGAATTAAGCTTATTAAGCCGAGATGTAATTGCCATGTCAACAGCCATAGGTTTGTCTCATAATATGTTTGATGGCGGCCTTATGCTCGGTATTTGCGATAAAATTGTTCCGGGATTGCTGATGGCAGCTTTGAGCTTTGGTCATTTACCTTTCATTTTTATACCCGCAGGCCCTATGCCTTCAGGCATATCAAACCAAGAGAAAGCGCGTATTCGTCAATTGTATGCTGAAGGGAAAGTAGATAAAAATGCATTGCTTGAGGCAGAAGCGGCTTCATATCATTCTGCAGGCACCTGCACTTTTTATGGCACTGCTAACTCCAACCAACTGATTATTGAAACCATGGGATTGCAGCTTCCCGGTTCATCATTTATCAATCCGGGTACGCCTTTACGTGATGCACTAACCTGGGCTGCGGCACAACAAATTCTTTCCTTAACGGATTTAACTAATCATTATATGCCCATAGGCAAATTGATGGATGTAAAAAATATTGTCAATGGCATTGTGGCATTATTGGCTTCTGGCGGTTCAACGAATCATACTATGCATTTAATTGCCATAGCGGCTATAGCAGGGTATTCGATTAATTGGGATGACTTTGCTCAATTGTCTGCCGTAACTCCTTTAATAGCCAAGATTTACCCGAATGGATATGCAGACATCAATCACTTCCAACGAGCGGGTGGTATGGCCTATTTTATCCATACCTTACTGGATGCAAAATTGCTCCATGAGGATGTTCATACAGTGATGGGTTTTGGTTTGCAGCAATATACCCAACAACCTTTATTAGATAATGAGCAATTGTTATGGGCTCCTGGCCCTTCTAGTTCAAATGATGAAAGTGTATTAACTTCTGCTAAAACTCCTTTTAAAGCTCAAGGTGGCTTGCAAGTATTAAGTGGAAATATTGGACGGGCGGTAATTAAAACTTCAGGGCTTGCTGCTGGGAAAAGTAAAATTGAAGCGCCCGCAGTGGTATGTTCCAGTCAGGAGGAGTTTGCACAGATGTTCCAAAAAGGCGATTTAAATAAAGATTGCGTGGTAGTAGTGCGCTTTCAGGGACCTAAAGCCTGTGGAATGCCCGAATTACATCAATTAACACCCAAACTGGGTGTGCTCATGGATAAAGGTTTTCAAGTTGCTTTAGTGACTGATGGCCGGATGTCTGGTGCTTCAGGTAAAGTTCCTGCTGCGATTCATGTCACACCTGAGGCATTAGATAATGAAGTACTTTGTCGAATTGAAACTGGGGATATGATTTTAATTGATGCCGAACAAGGGGTACTGCAATTATTAGTTACAGATCATGAGCTGGAATTAAGAACGAAAGCAGTTTTAACTGAAATGGGCTCTTATCTTGGCATGGGTAGAGAACTATTTAGCAGTTTAAGATCCCAATTCACCGGAGCTGAGCAGGGAGCATGTAGTTTGTTTCAGGGAAAAGAGACGTGTTATGAGTGATGGTTTAAAAGATTATGCGATCGTTGCAGATATCGGTGGAACTTTTGCACGCTTCAGTCGTGTCAATTTAAATAATCTGCTTATGGATAAAATTGAAATTTACTCATGCGCTGCATATCCTAGTTTTGAATCCCTGTTTTCAGCCTATAAATCACAACATGGTTTGGATGAAATAAAGCAAGCTGCCCTCGCGATTGCTTGTCCGGTGCTTGGGGATGTGATTTGTATGACCAACGCACATTGGCGTTTTTCTATTAATGAAGTCAAGCAAAAATTAGGGCTGACAGTGCTTAAGGTTTTGAATGACTTCAATGCCATTGCAATGAGTTTACCTGTTTTAACCACCCAACAAATTCTCCAAATAGGAAGAGGGACTGCAGAACAAAATGGAACCAGGGCGATCTTGGGGGCTGGAACCGGACTTGGGGTGGCATTTCTGGTGTCAACTCAGGAAGGATATTCTGCTCATGCAGGAGAGGGAGGGCACATTAGTTGGGGTGCAAAAACAGAGCAAGAATGGTTTATTTATCGTTATCTCAGACGAAAATATGAGCATGTATCCTATGAGCGCTTATTATCAGGGCAGGGTTTAGAAAATTTATACGAAGCACTGGCTAGTTTGCATCAAAGGGAAATAGGTCTAGTTTCCGCATCAGAAATAATTGCGTTGGCTTTAGCACAACAATGTACCATTGCTGAAGCGACCGTAGCGCAATTCTTCGAAATTTTAGGTTCTTTTGCTGGTGACTTAGCATTAATTTTTGCTGCCTTTGGGGGTGTTTACATTGCGGGTGGTATCGTACCACGATTAATTACCTTGTTGCATGGCAGTGATTTTCGATCTTGTTTTGAAGAAAAAGGGCGTTTTAGCGATTTCAATGCGAAAATCCCGACCTATGTGATTACTGCCGAGCAACCCGGGATATTGGGGGCTGCAGTTTATTTAAAACAATCGTGGCTTAGATGAAAATTAGAATATCGGATAAGTCTTATTTCTAGAATTACACTTACTTCATTTAGGCTGCAATCGACTACAAGGAGAGCTTCATGTCGTTTCCAAATTGGCTGGTGCGGCCGGAAATTATTTTTTCCACATCACCTGTTATCCCGGTTGTTGTAATTAAACAAATAGAGGACGCTCTGCCTTTAGCTACAGCGTTATTTGCAGGGGGTATCCATATAATTGAAGTCGCACTTAGAACGCCAATTGCCTTAGAGGCCGTTGAATTACTCCTAAAAACTTTCCCCGAAGCTTTAATTGGAGTTGGAACTGTAACTACTCCCGAACAACTAAAACACGTTGCAGATATGGGTGCAAAATTTGCCCTAAGCCCCGGAAAAACCCAAGCCCTTTTAACTGCGGGATGTACTTCCAATATCCCATTAATACCTGGTGTGTCGAGTGTATCGGAATTAATGGAAGGATTAATTTTGGGCTATACCCATTTTAAATTTTTTCCTGCAACTGCTGCGGGGGGAGCCAATATGTTACAAGCGATGCATGGTCCTTTCCCGCAAGCTAAATTTTGTCCAACAGGAGGGATTAATGAGAAGAATTTTTCTGATTATCTGGCACTGCCAAATGTTTCCTGTGTTGGAGGTTCCTGGATAGTTCCCGAAGAAGCGATTAAAAAAGGTGATTGGGCATTAATTACTGATTTATCTCTTTCGGCGCGTCACAGTGTACGAGGATGGGAGTAGATAAAGAATAGCCCGATAAATTGGGAATAAGGTATTTACACCCAATTTGGGATTATCGATCAAGGAGTTAAATATGACATGGGTTGTTGCAATTATCGGTTCGGTCGCGGGTTTTTTGTTTGGCTATGATGAAGGAATCATTGCAGGTTCTATAGAATTGGTTAAAAATCATTTTGGCTTAACGGCTACTCATGTTGGGGTGATGGCCTCAGCATTGCCCTTTGGTGCCTTGTTCGGATCCATGTTAATTGGTGCGATTACGGCATCAAAAGGGGTGAAGCGTTTCGGTCGTCGCACCTTACTGTCTTTTTCCGGAGTCTTGTTTTTTTTAGGAGCTTTAGGAGCTGGATTTGCTGATTCAATTACTATACTTATTATTTCACGATTAGTTCTTGGCTTAGCAATTGGTATGGCTTCAGTAATGGCCCCCTTGTATTTGGCAGAAACAGCAACTTATGAAACAAGAGGAGCAGTCGTTGCTATTTACCAATTGGCAATGACAGTAGGAATCGTCTGCTCTTATTCAGTCAATTATTTATTTCTTGAAAACAATGATTGGCGTGCCATGTTTGCTTCAAGTGCTTTTCCTGCCCTGGTCTTATGCATTGGAATTTTACTCATGCCAGAGTCTCCTAGGTGGTTATGCAGTGTGGGACGTCGTGAGGCAGCATCCAAGGCTTTAAAAAAATTACGTAAAAGTCATTCAATCGAGCATGAGCTGTTGGATATCGAAAGGACTTTGGCTAATGAACCTAAAAAGGGAAGTTGGCTATTGTTGTTTAAAAGCCCCTTATTACCAGTTTTGATGCTAGGCACCATGCTATTTTGTCTACAACAGTTGAGCGGAATTAATGTAGTTATCTATTTTGCACCTGAAATTTTCAAAAATTTAGGAATGAATAGTGTCGCGGGACAAATCTTGGCAACCATTGGTATTGGTCTTGTTAATTTACTGGTGACAGTAATAGCTATGCTTAGTGTTGATAAAATAGGTCGGCGTAAACTCCTGCTATTTGGTTTCTCCGGCATGTGTTTCAGCCTCTTGTTTTTATGTATGTTTTCAGTATATCAAATCCCTTGGTTACCTTACTTATCAGTTCTTTGTCTGATTCTTTATATTTTCTCTTTTGCGGTGAGTGTGGGGCCAATACCCCATATTGCGATGGCTGAAATATTTCCTTTACACGTTCGTGGCGTGGGAATGGGTTTCTCCGCTATGAGTAACTGGACTTTTAATACAATTGTCATTTTTAGTTTCCCTCTTTTAGAAAAAATGTTGGGTATTGAATACACTTTTGCTGTGTATGCGGTGATTTGTCTTCTAGGTCTTATTTATACCTATTTTTATATGCCTGAAACAAAAAACATTAGCTTGGAGCAAATTGAGAATTATATTATGTCAGGCAAGCCACTACGTATGTTAGGACGCGAAGAGACATTTCCGATTGAAGATACAGACAAAGAAGAACCCTCTTATTACGCTTCTACCTAAAAGGAAATAAAAAACTAGCCATAGGGCTTTGAAAAGACCGTTGGCTAGTGAAAAGTTTCTTGAAATTATTTTAACTTATTAGTTAGTTTATCTCTTAAATCAATGGCACGTAAAACAGCAACATAACTCCAAGTTAGAGATGGCGCACCTTGTTGGACTCCGGTAGTTAAATTAATTTGCTCACTTAATTTCATGTCTTTGCCATAATTTTTTATAAGTTTCAGATAATTATCACCCACTTGAATGTGTTTTATGATTGCAGGTTGATTGATTTTGGTTAAAGGTAAATTATCAGCAAGCGTATAGTAATATTCAGCCATAGTTGCTGTTAAAATAAACCAGGGGTTACCCATGCTATTGGTTTGATATCCATCGTAGGTATCTCCAGGATAACGTCCAAATAAAATTTCTCCTGAATGGTTGTTATTAATTGGGAAGATTGAATTAAATTGTTTGTATAACGCTTCAACTGTATTTTGGACATATAAACTATCTGGCGCTAAATCACCCTCTGTTTGTGGATTAAATAAAATACCCAAAATTATAGATGAATCAAGCTCTAAAGCCTTTTGTGGACCTGGATGGGGCAAAAGTGTTGCTTGAATTGTTTTATGTACTGGATCCAAATGCGCATTGAGACGCTGACCTATTAGTTTTGCTTGTTGGTCATAATAAAGAGCTGCTTCCTTGTCATTGAGCCGACGAGCAAGAGCAGCCCCTTCATGAAGTGCTTTTTGCTGAGTCATGGCAGTAAAGAAATGATCTCCAAATACTTCTTCCCACAGATCATAATTTTTATCAGACCAGTGATGAGCGGTATATTCCAAATCCATTTTAATGACGCCCATTGAATTTGGATCCAAACTACTATTATAAAGATTCGCCAGTACATATTCTGATTCATTATCATCTAACAATTGTTGCGCAAAACGAATTAGAACCGATGCTCTTAAAGCTGGACCATCATTTTGTGGCCTGCCCCAAGAACCATCAAACGGCGAACCATTAATATAAAATTTAGGTTCTCCCAATATATCTTGCCCCGGTAATGGATCATATTGATGCTGAAGTTTTTGAGTCCAAGAAATATAGTTAAATAAACGTTCTTTGTATCCAATGGCATGAGAGGATTCGTACCAGGTTTCAATCAAGCTCATGGCTATCGCTGAGTCACGAACCCAATCATAATAATAATCTGGATTTTGTTTTGAGGGAGCGGCTACTATTGCTCCATTAGATTGGATATTGGCATAAAAATGTTGTCTTAGTTTTTGGATATCCTCTGAACTAAATACAGAGCTTATTGCTTGAGAAACAAAAAATATCATTAAAAAACAGATCCTTTTCAACATAATCTCCTATAAAAGTCGAACGATTTCATAGTACATTAAATTGATAATTCAGAGTATAGAAAATTTAAGAAGTGTTGATAGGATTCGGTAGCCTTGATAAAGAAGCTTAACCTAGGCGGTTAAAGTTTTCCTAGACTTTTAATTCTGCAATACCCTGACTAACACTAATTAGAATTTCTCAGGTTTTTTTATGATATTTGAGATCATGAAGTAGACAGCAGGAAGCACAAATAAAGTAAATAATGTACCAATGCATAAGCCCCCTATAAGCACTGTACCTATTGCATGCCGGGCTTCGGCGCCAGCATCATGTGAAAGTACCAACGGAATAGCACCAAAAACCATGGCTCCAGTAGTCATAAGAATGGGGCGCAGCCTTAATGAGCACGATTTCTTTATCGCATCTGCTAATGAACTTCCCTCTTTTTGCAATTGATTAGCAAATTCTACGATCAAAATACCATGTTTACTGATTAGTCCAACTAATGTGACTAAACCGACTTGGGTAAAAATATTTAGAGATTGTCCAAATAAATAAGCAAAGAAGAGCGCACCAAAAGAAGCCAGGGGTACGGTGAGTAAAATGATGAGTGGGTAAATAAAATTTTCAAATTGGGCTGCGAGAATGGCATAAATAAAGAGTATCGCTAAAGCAAATAACAAAACCATCGTATGCGACGATTCATTATAAGCTTTGGCGGCACCACCCCAACTTAATTTATACTGGTTGGGGAGGTTTTCTTTAGCAAGCTCCAAGAGCTCATTCATTCCTTTTTTAAAGGATTGTTTTTCAGGTAATTGGGCATATAAAGTTGTCGAACGCATTTGATTGACATGCTCTAATGCGGTGGGCTGAGCACGTCTTTTCATTTGAGCCACTGAACCTAATGAAATGCGTTTTCCAGAGGGCGTTGTAAGATAAAGTTCATCTAGGGTCCAGGGTTTGGATGATCCCTGCAAGGTTAGATTGTAAGAGACCCCATCTTTTTGAAATGATAAGGACTTATCACTGCTGAAAAAAACTTCAACGGTTTTAGCTAATTGCGCGGGAGTCAATCCTAATTGGGCTAAGGTGTTTTTATCTATATTTATTGAGTATCCCATCGAATCGAGACGCAAATCATAACGAGTAGAAGCAAATGTTTTGCTTCGATCCAGTATCTTTTTCAAGCGTTCTGTTGCTTCAAATAATTGGCGGAAATTCTCGGTGGTTGAAATAACGAGTTCCAGTTCAGAGTTATTACGTGCATCTTCTACTCCAGGTAATCCTGAGTCCCAGCTCCAAACCGAAGCATCGACTGAGGGTAGTCGCTCAGTTTTAGGTTTTAATGAATGAACAATCTGCTCGGCTGAACGAGTTCTTTGTTGATGAGATTTTAAAGGCATAACAATACTACTACCCCAACTTCCTAAAAAGGTTAATGTATTTTTTGCTTCGGGCACTTTACCTACAAATTTTTGCACGAGTTTGGTATTGACTTCTAGGGTGTCTAAGTTATCTCCGGATAACGGTGGAGTGTAAATACCTATCAAGCCACGATCTTCTTTCGGGGCCGTTTCACCAGGCATTATTTTGTAAAAGAGCAGGCTCAAACTCAATGAAAGGAATAGGATAAAAAGGGTAGTTTTTTTCCGATGGATGATAATATTAAGTAATTTATAGTAATACTGAGCAAGGCTATTTAGGAACCTATCAATCCCTGGCCATAGGTGTTTGGTATTTTTATGCAAGAATGTAGCGCACATCAAAGGTGAAAGGGTTAATGCTACCATTCCTGAGATGAATACACTTCCTGCTAGGGCGACTGCAAATTCAATGAACAATTGACCGATCATGCCGTCAATTAAAGCGATAGGGGCATAAACGCTCGTTAAAGTTAATGTCATCGCGACAATGGCAAAACCTATTTGTTTGGAGCCTTTAAGTGCGGCTTCCATAGGAGATAAATTGTCTTCAATATGACGCCATATATTCTCAAGAACAATAATGGCATCATCCACTACTAAACCAACAGCCAATACCATCGCAAGAAGCGTCATTTGATTTATACTAAAGCCTGCAATTTTCAAAAACAATAAAGAACCCAAAAGAGAAATCGGAATTGCAATTAAAGGAATAAGTGTAGCGCGTATAGTTCGCAGAAAAATGAAAATGATCACTAAGACTAAGCAAATTGATTCAATGATAGAAGATTGAATGTTTTTAAGGGAAGCCTTAATAAATTCCGATTGATCAATTATGATTTTAGTCTTGATGTCATCAGGTAAACTTTTTTTTAAGATGTTGAGTTCTTTACGGACACTTTGAGATACCTCAATTGGATTTGCATCACTCGCGCGATTAATTGCAAGTACTAATCCTGAATGCCCGTTGACTTTAACTCGAAATTGGCTGGTGTCGGTAGTTAATTGAATTTTTGCTAATGACTTGAGAAAAACTGGATGATGATTTTGAGTTTTGATTACTAGATTTTCATAATCTTCCGGAGTTTTCAATTCAAAATCAAGTGTAGTAGGAATCTTGTCTTGATAACTACCTGCTGGTAGCGATAAATGGTTATTAGCAATCGCATTGGCAACCTCATCAACATTGATGCCGAATGTATATAATTTTTTCTGATCTAATTGAATAGTATAAGTAAAAGGTTGCCCCCATACATCAACTGAGGCAACTCCTTTAAGGCTACGGAGCGTATTTTTTAGATTCAAATTGGCATAATGGGTGAGCTCTCCAAAATTTAACGAAGAAGACTCCAGGGCAATTCCTATAAAAGGCAAGCCATCCGCCTGGCGCTGACGTTCAATAACAGGTGATTTTACTGATGATGGAAGTTGTGCCAACCGTGCGGCTTCATGAGCGGCATTCAACGCTTTGTCCATGGAGGTCCCTGGACGAAATCTTAAAGTAATATATGAGTTTCCTGGGTTAGAACGTGACGTCATTAGTTCTAATCCTTCTACCCCAGCAAGCTGATCCTCGAGGGCATTAGTTACAACTGATTCGACTAATTCAGGGCTAGCATTGGGATAAGTGGTATTTATTGTAATAACCGGGAAACTGATATTGGGATATTCTCTCAAAGGTAACGAATTAAAACACAGTATTCCCAGAAGCAGAACCATGGAATTAAGTATAATTGCAATCACGGGATGCTTTAAGAAATAGCTTGTAAATTTCATAAGAGGATACTTAGCCTTTATAAATTGAGACTTCCAGTCCCGAATATAATCGCTCGGGACTTTTGCTTACTATTTGATCTCCAGATTTTAATCCTGAAATAATCTCAACCTTATCTTGCTCTTGTAACCCTGTTTTGACGGCTACAAGTTCAATTTTTTTATCCACGACCTTATAAACATGAGTTGTACCTTTTTTGAGAAATAAAGCTTGCGTAGGAATAACTAAGGCCTCTGTTTTTTTATTCACAACCAATTGGGTGGATACGCTGGCTCCTACTAAGCAATGAGTGCATTGGATATCAACATCCGCTGGGCACATATGGGTTTCATCATCAATCATTTTTTGTACATGACTTAAATGATACCGTGTTCCTAATATATAAATAGGCTGGTTTTCATCGATTGAATGAATATTCGTACAAGGAATATCAATTTCAACGCTTAACGAATCCGGATCGTAGATGGTAACTACCGCCGCGCCGTCAGTTACCTGTGCCCCTTCTTTAATTTTAAATGCACCAATAACGCCATCGAATGGAGCATAAAAACGCATATTTTTTAATTCAATTTTGGTCTTTGCTTTTTCTTTTTGCGAATCAATCCAGATTCTCTTTTTCTCCTCTACTTCTCGTGCACTAACAAATCCTGTTTGTTGTAAATTTTTAAGCCGTTGATATTGAGTGTTTTCCAATCGTTCTGTTTCTTTAGAGAGTTGATAGCTTCTTTCAATGTCTGGATTAGTTATTTTGGCAATTAAGTCACCTTTTTGGACTATTTGTCCTGAGTTCATGAGTATATCAAGCACTCCCGATCCTTTGGCAATAAGAACTGCAGCATGCTTAGGGCGTATGATGCCAATAAGCTTTATCTTTTTTTCAATTGTTGACGGAGAAACCGTCACGGTCTCCACTATTTTAAGTGATGAGGCTGGAGCTTTGGACGTCTGATAATAGAATGTAAAGTAAACACCCAAAGCAATAAGCAGAGTGCTTGATAATCCAATAATCTTCAATTTAGAAACGAGGATACCCCAGATATTGGCAACGATTAGCTGGGGCTTCACAAGAGGCTCTTGGGTTGAGAAGCGGGTTGCAGATGCGCGATTGTAATAATGGCCTTCCTCCATAAAGGGTCGACATTCATACTAGGCAGGTTAATTAATTCTTCACCACCAAGTGTTATCCATTGTTGTTTGAGCCGCATTCCTATTTCTTCGAGTGTTTCCAAACAGTCGGCTACAAAAGAAGGACAAACAACAATCAATTTTTTAATTCCTCGAGCAATCAATTCAGCTAGGATCTGATCCGTATAAGGTTTTACCCAGGGTGTTTTGCCCAGTCTTGATTGGAACGCAGTACTGTAGCTATTCGCAGATAAGCCCAATTCCTGGGCCAATAAACGACTGTTTTCATAACATTGTGCTCTATAACAACCTTGAGTTTCATCTCTTAAAAGAGGGCAGGATTCAATACAAATAGTCTTACAGCTGCTTTTAGTAATTTGGCGCTCAGGAATTCCATGGTAGCTAAAAAGAACATGGGAATCTTCTTCAAGAGACGCTTTAATAATTTGGGCTTGTGCTTTTAAGTACGCTGGATGTTGAAAAAAATCACGGATGATGTGAATGGATGGAATAAGCTCCCAACTGCTCATGATACGCATCGCTTCCGCAATGGATGAGCCGCTAGCTGCGGATGAATATTGCGGGTATAAAGGCAGAATAGTAATGGATTCGCAATGTTTTAACTTATTCAAAGCACTCTCAATAGAGGGTTCTCCATAACGCATGCCAAGAGCAATGAGGTGTTCGGCTCCCACTTCTTTTTGCAATTGGTTAACTAAGTTTTGGCTATGAAATAGTAAAGGCGAACCTTGTTCAGTCCATATGGATTGATAGGCATGGGCAGAGCGTCGCGAACGAAAAGGTAAAATAAATGCATAAACGAGCACATAGCGAAGTAAAACAGGGAGATCGATGACGCGTTTATCAGTAAGAAATTCGCGTAAATAGCTCCCGACAGATAAAGTATCTGCACTCTTAGGGGTGCCAAGATTTATGAGTAACAAACCATGCTTCATTGCCAATTCTTAACCTTAAAGAGGATAAGGTGATCATACATGAAGACAGTTTTTAATTCAGTATTTGTGAAAAATTATCTCGTTTTCTTGGCTAATGGACGCAGCACCACATGATACTGCGTTAACTTAATTAAGCCATTTCAGTATTAGCATTTTCACTAAGTACTATTACATTAGCTGCATGCAAACCTTTATCCCCTTGTTCTACATCGTAATTGACTGTTTGCCCGGGAACTAATGTTTTGTAGCCTGTGCCATGAATCGACGAGAAATGAACAAAAATATCGTCGCCGCCATTTTCTGGAATAATAAACCCCCAACCTTTGGCGTTATTAAACCATTTAACTTCACCTTTAGCCATATTTCCTCCTGTTCTAGAGTCCCATTGCTTAAGACTCTATTGTTTCTCAATCGCTTTGACTTTTGGAGTCAGTTGAGCAATTGCATTCATCCATAAATGACAAGTGAACCTATTTTTTTAATAGGTTGTTTTAACATAACGTAAAATAGACATACTACTCAATAGTATTTTTTATAAAAAATATAATTGTGTTAATAATTCCTTAAGTTCTTTATGCTAATTTATTAGTTATGGTGTCATAGAAGGAATTCAGATGAGTCAATACAGTACTTCGAAAATGTTAGGAAAACTGGGTGCCGGACAAAGCAATACCCGTACTGAAGCTAACTCGCAGGAGACAGAGGAAGTTGCACAAGAATTTGCTGTGCCTCAATTAACGCCCTCTGCAAAAAAACCATCTGAGGAATTAGAAATGAAACACGTCCTAAACAACATCTTAGGGGCGTCATTTACCAAAGGACATTCCCCAATGGATAAAAAATAATATAAAAGTGTCATCCGTATTAAAATCGTCATCCGTACTTATAGTTCCTCTTCTTTATTGGAGAGGACTTTTTTTTAATGTTAAGCCATCATCTATAGTATTCATTAAATAGACGAATTGTAGTAAAAATATTATATATTTTACAAACTACCAAGGTGATAAAGACTTTGTTTAGGTATATACTTTTCAAAAGAGGTGATTATTTTTGAGGCTTGAAATATGGCTGGATTTGCTGAAACTGCACATTGGAGAGATTCTGCGCGAAGTGCCCGATTTTTTATAGTTGATGCTCGAGCAGCTTTCCCTATTTTTTTATTTTTAATGCACATTAGGATTTGGACAGGGGTTTTGGTTTTAATCTCTGCAGTGTTTTTTGGCATTATTGAGCATTACGGTTTTACAGTTCCTGTTTTTTTAAGGTGGATAAGAAGCGTTTTGGCCGGCTCCCTTAAATCTTCAAAACCGTGGTGGCGATAATATGGAACGAGATATAAGTAAATGCATGTCAGTTATTGCAGCCAGTTTAAATGCAAAATTTTATCTTAACGATCGATTTGTGAGTTATGATGAGGTTTTTGTAGATACAGGGTTATTACCCGCTATTGCGAAACGGGCGGATCAATTGTGCTCCCTATGTCTTGGTTATGGATTAGGAGCGACATTTGATGAGGCCGAAGGTGCTTTGTTAGGACTCCGAGTGATTTTTGATGAGGTAACACCGAATGTTTTACGTTTGTTGTGTATGACCGACGTATTAAATGAGTTAATTCAAGGGGGGCCCAGTCGTGATTATACCCCTTTGGATGAGTTGATGTACGACTAGGTGCTCTTTTAAAAATAAATTGTAAAGAAATCGAAAGCACTGATGATTTAGAATACATTAGCGATATTTTTTGGTACACTAAATCTATTAAAGATTTTTATGTTTTAGGGGTGATGCGATGGGATTTTTGAAAAGAGAGAGTTTTTTTGCTCACGGAGAACACGGACCAAGCGATGAGCCAGCTGCTACAGTTGCTGCTAAAGAAATCTCTAACATAAAAGATACTGTTCTAAAAATGAGAGCAGTGGCTTTAGCAACAGGTAAAGATGGCTTGGATTTTCTTGAAGCAGCAATAAATAATTTAAATGCCGTAAACAATGTAATAACTCAAGGTCCTGAAGCGTTGCAAGCGCTACAATCCAAAGAAGAGAAACAACAAACACAAGTTGCAAACCCACTTTTCCATGAAGCGAAGCAACAACTTCAAGAATCTAAGCAACAAGATACAGCCAAAGAAGTTGAAAATGAAAGTGGATCTCGCTTAGGAATGAGTTAATAGTAACTTCAAATAAATTTTAATCTTTTTTTTGTACGATTCACAAAGAGGTTACATGCCTCTTTGTGAGTTTATCTTTTTTATATAATCGAAATTACTGTTATACTCCTTAATATTGCATTGTTTTATGCAGTGTGTTTCATTCTTATAAGGTTATATTTGATTTTTATGAAAAAAGAAACGTTTACCGAAGAGCATAATGACGCGATTCTTAAAGCATTGGATTATGCGATTCAAAATGGGCCTTGGGATAAGTCAAATTTTCTGAGGTCAATTGGTAATCGCTTAGTTGGAATTCGCGATAATTTTGCTAAGAAAATTAATGCGCGTAGCCAAGCGCAACTTCGCTCTGATGCTCATTTAGCAAATCGCCTTGCTTTACGAAGCGGTCAGCAGGAAGTTTTTGTTTCTTTATACTCATCGGATGGTTCTAATCTTTCATCCTGGGAAAGGATAATTGCCAATTTGCCGCGTCAAATGATTTCTCGTCCAATCTACACTAATGAAGAACAAGTAGTCGCCATAATTAAATCAAAAGAGAATAAGCAGAACGAGGCATATGTTGCGATTTACATTAATAAAACTGATATTATTTCTCTTGCTCCTGATAAAATCTTATATGATAGATTAGGTAGTCCATTGCTCACGTTAAAAGATAGATCTTTAGACGTAGAAAATATTACTCGTTTTGTGCATCTAACGGGTGTTTATAAATATTCACGTGGTCGTTTGATTAAAGAACAGTGATCCTGTTTTAACATGGTATAAAAGCATAGATATACTTGCGGATCTCTCGCAAAATTATCATAGAGCAGTATATACTTAAAGCAAACAAATTATTTTGAAGTATCATTAATGGCACAACAACCGCAACAACAAGGTCAAGATAGTGGCATGGGTCCAATATGGGTCATGGTACTGTTGTTTATTACTGTGTTTCTGATATGGAAAATGGGACATCAGTATATTGTGATGGTTGTTTTTCAAATTAATATTTGGCAAGCAAAACTAGTTAATCTTTTTGTTCATAGTGAGCAACTAGCAAGCTTGATTCAAATCATGCAAACTATTGATCCCAATGCAGTGAATTGGGAACAACTCGTAGATACTACACGTGCTGTGGGTGACTTCATGCGTTATCCTGTAGTTCTTGTATTACTTGTTTTGGCAGTTCTTTTGTATCAGTCCAATATTACTCTTAAGTTTCGCAAAATTTATGATATGAAAAAATTACGTGAGCAAGAGCAATTTAACTGGCCTGCAATTATGCCTATTGTTAAAGAAGATTTAGTCGAGCAAGATATAAATAAAGGTCCTTGGGCCATGGCTCTAACACCCATGGAATTTGCGCGCAAATACAATTTGTTAAAAAAAGAAGATGTATTATTAGACAATCCTGTACCCGGCCAGGAGATGACCGCAGGGATTCGAAGAGGGGATGCGAAACGAGTTTTTACCCTACAATTAGGCCCATATTGGGATGGTTTTGAACATTGTTCACCACAAGCTTACGCGTTAGCTGCTGTTTTCCTTGCTCGTATTAATCGGGATAGAGATGCTGCAAATAATATTTTAACAACTTTAGATAGAACTTATGTTGCAGGAAAACTTGACTATTCTGTTGCTAGACCCACAATAGAAAAATATAAAAACACAGAAATTATACAGGAAGTTGTTACAAAACACGCCTATACTTTAAGTGTAATGGCTTCATTACTAGAAAAAGCCCGGGATGATGGGGTTGTTCCGAGCTCGGAATTTTTATGGTTAAGACCGGTTGATAGACGTTTATGGTATATGCTTAATTGTGTTGGTAGACAAACACCTTTTTCAGAAGTTGCAGGCCCGTACGCTCACTGGAAAGCTGAGAAAGAAATGGGCCGGCGTTCTTTGGTGCCAATGATAGATGAGGCGATTAAAGCTTTGGAAATAGCCATAAAAGAAGTTAAGTTAACACCCCGACAAATGCAGGAGTTAGAGCCATGATGCGTGGTATCGAATCACGTCATGAGTTAGATCCCACCCTTTTACTTAGGGATACGCGGACTTTGACGCAGAGATTAGCGGATTTTTTCGCTGATCCAACTAATATCTCGATTATACTTTTTACTCTAGCAGCGATGTCTTATTATTTTTCCGAGGCCGCAACTTTCTTAATGCTTGTAGGTGCTGGAAGTTTTCTTTACAGTTATACTCGGAAACAAAAATTACCATTCCGACTTCCTCTAATTTCTAGAGTAAAAGATTTCAACGATATGAAGCCAGGTGTTAACAAGCCTAATATGGCTCGTGGCATCGCTTTTTTTGGTAACGATCGAAAAACAGGCCATGAATTATGGTTTGCTAATGATGATATGCGTACCCATGCATTAATCTTCGGTTCAACCGGTAGCGGTAAAACGGAATGTTTGGTTTCTCTTGCTTTTAATGCTTTAGTCCAAGGCAGTGGTTTCATTTATGTGGACGGCAAAGGGGATAACTCACTTTATGCAAAAGTTTTTTCCATGGTCCGGAGCATGGGGCGTGAAGACGATTTGCTTCTAATCAACTTTATGACTGGGGCCCGCGACATTATTGGTCCTCAAGAACGAAGACTGTCTAATACGTTTAATCCTTTTTCTCAAGGTTCTTCCAGTATGTTAACCCAACTTGTAGTAAGTTTAATGGGTGACTCAAAAGGAGGCGGAGATGGAGACATGTGGAAGGGTCGTGCGATTGCCTTCGTTGAAGCTTTGATGCGGCTTCTAGTCTATATGCGTGATGAAGGTGCCATACTCTTGGATGCGGATACTATCCGTAACTATTTTGATTTAAACCGGCTAGAAGTCATCGTTGTTGATAAAATCTTCCCACGTGATAATCAAGAAAGTGTGAATATTGAACAAATACCAAAACTGGTTACCGACCCTTTACGTAACTATTTAGGTACCTTGCCAGGTTACAATAAAGAGAAAAAAGGAAAGCAAGTATCCCAGGTTTTGGAACAACATGGTTTTATTACCATGCAGTTGGTTAGAGCGTTTTCATCATTGGCGGATACGTATGGACATATTGTTCGTACGAACTTGGCTGAGGTAGATTTTAAGGACGTGGTATTAAATCGTAGGATTCTGGTTGTATTATTGCCCGCTTTAGAAAAATCTCCAGATGAGTTGTCTAACCTTGGAAAGATTATTGTTTCTTCATTAAAAGCAATGATGGCTGCAGGTTTAGGAGAAGACGTTGAAGGGGATTATCGAGATGTGATCTTGAGAAAGCCCACGAATGCACCTACACCTTATATGTGCATTTTGGATGAGTATGGGTATTATGCAGTTCAGGGCTTTGCAGTTGTCCCTGCACAAGCGCGTTCTCTGGGATTCTCTGCAATTTTCGCAGGGCAAGATTTACCTGCATTCCAAAAGGCGTCTAAAGAAGAAGCTGCATCAATCGGTGCAAATACGAACATTAAAATATGTATGAAATTGGAGGATCCAACAGAAACATGGGATTTCTTCACCAAAACAGCAGGGGAAGCCTATGTGACTAAAGTGGATTCGTTCCAGGCTAAAGATACCAGCATAGCAAATACCTATATGGATAGTAAAAGTTCTTCTTTTGAAAAGAGAGCACGTGTGGATCTTTTGGATTTAAAAGAACAAACAGAAGGTGAGGCACATATATTCTTCAAGTCAAAAATTGTTCGTGCTCGTATGTTTTATGCGAATCCAAAACCTGTGAAGAAATTGAAACTGAATCAATTTTTGAAAGTTGAAGCGCCACCCGACGACTATTTAATGAAGTTACAAAAACAACTGACTTCTTTTCAGGCCATATTGGAAAGCGGGGATTTATCAATTAACAAAACTGCAGAAAGTGAAGAAATTACGCTTATTTCTAAGTTGTTACGAGAATCTCCCATAGAAGAGCCAATAGAGCGAGGTGTCTCTGCTTTGATTGCATTTCATGGTCATAATGAGCCTGAGCCTGTCGAAGATCTAATTGAAGAAGAAGTCGAAGGTGCATTAACAATATTTAGCCCACTACGAGAAAATGAAGGTGCGCCTCCGATATTGGTTAGTGATAAAGCCGCATTCTCTGAGTCTTTACTGCCCATTAATGAAACACGTAACCAGATGATGAATATTGAGCGTTTAGCTGGAGCTAAGGATAAATATGCAGGGACAGTAGCAAATGAATTGATTAAGGATTTCCAATTGGCTACCAGCTATCCGCCTGAGGAAAGAGATTTCATTGCTCCAAATGAGTTAACCGATCTGGTTAGATCATTATCAGAAAAAATTGCTACGGAACGTGAAAAAGCAGCGAAAAAAAGTGAAGAAGAGTAAACTATTTCTGCAATATTTAGATTTCACTGCTTTGTTAAATCCCAGAGCCTTCGCAAGCAAGCTAGCCATGTTGATACATGGCTAGAACACCTTGAGACTTATTATTACAAAACCCTATTTCATAAATACTTAGCTTTCTAAGGCTATTTTACCGTTTGGAAAAAAAAGAGCCTATCGGCGCTGTTTTTATTCAAAAAAATGTAAAGCAATAAATAAATTTTTAAAAAAATAGCTATTTTATTGAATTCATTGTAACGTAATGATTTGCATCCTTTTCTTAAAGATGGAACACAACAGAACTACAGTCAGAATCATTTTAAAATGGTCATTTTGAAATATGAGGATAGTGAGTGAGATCAGTACGTATTAATCTAATTCAGGCTGTTGGATTGGTTGTCTTATTGACGTTGACCGCCTGCAAAGGTGACTATTGGGCACTGGATAAAGAGGAGCCTAAATATCCGTGTAAGGTCCTTGGTGCCTGTGATGCTACCATCATGAAACTCGCTAAAAAATTAAATAAAAAAGGGGTAAAAGTAATTACTATTGGTCAGGATTATATGATCAGTATTCCTGCTAATTATTTGTTTGAACCCGAAACACCACGGTTAAAATGGAAATCCTACCCATTACTCAATGAAATTGCTGTATTCCTGAAACAGTTTCGAAAAATTGCAATTAATGTGGCGAGTTACAGTAACAAATATGTCTCTCCACAAAGAGAACACGCGTTGACTTTAGCTCGATCGCGAGTTGTTAGTGAATACCTTTGGTCTCAGGGGGTAGATAGCCGTTTTATCTTTACACAAGGTTTGGGTAGTGATAAACCTATTATTGGGTTTACTAAGGGTGGTGATAATTCAATTAATGCAAGGGTAGAGATTACATTTAGACGAGCTGTGGCATAGGGGAAAAAATGAGTCGTAACACTTGGGAATTGATAAAAAATAGTAAAAATTTCTATGTTCTCTCCTTTAGACGTGGATTAATTACTTTAATTATCTCTTCAATAGTGAATTGCATTTTTGGAGTTTTGATCGCTTACCTTCATTTAACAGAACCTGAGCGGGATTATTATGCAACGAGTGGAATAGCTCCCCCTATTCAGTTGCAACCTCTTTTGGCTCCGAATTATACACCTAATGCGTTACTTCCTCCTGATCCACCAGCGGAGAGTGAGGATAAATTGATACCACAATAAGTATAAATAGAGGATATTATGGCTGAAGATGCCTTGACAGTTGTCGCACTAAGAAACAAATTTTATAAAGACAGCCAGCGTAAAGTAATGCTTGCATTGTTAATAGCTCTTATTGTCAATATAGTTCTAGCTTCATTATTGGTATATATGATTACTCATCCGCCAGCGCCCAAGTATTTTGCTACGAGTATAAATGGCCGTATAACACCACTTTTCCCTTTAAATGAACCAAACCAATCCGATTCTGCAGTATTACAATGGGCAAACCAAGCAGCTATTGCAGCTTTTACTTATAATTTCGTGAATTACAGAGACGAACTACAGGCTTCATCTGGGTTTTTTACACCTGAAGGTTGGGATCAATTTTTAAGCGCTTTACAACAATCAAATAACCTGGATGCAGTCAAAGCCAAGAAGCTGATTGTTTCGGCTGTCGCAACCCGCGCTCCCATTATCTTACAAAAAGGTGTATTAAATGGCAGTTTTTCTTGGCGAGTCCAAATGCCAATATTAGTAACCTATCAGAGTGCCAGTGAGTTTACGCAACAGAATAATGTAGTTACTATGCTGATTACACGTGTATCTACTTTGAATTCCCCTAGAGGAATAGGTATATCGCAATTTGTTGTGGGACCTGCCGCGGGTGGAGTGTCTTAATGAAAAAGCTGAACTGGTTTTTAAAGTTTTGTTTGCTTTCCGGAATAGCTTATGGGGTTCCTGGTTCTTCTTATGCGCAGGATCAGTCTGATAGTGCGCAACAGGCATTACAACAGTTGCGTTTATTGCAGCAGCGGTTATCACAAAATCAGCCCGCAGCACAAAATCAGCAAGCAGGGCAGAACCCTCCTGCAGGACCAAATCAGCCTCTTGGCCAAAATCCAGCTTCAGCACCAAGCCCAGAAGCAAATATTCCTATTCCTCTAGCGAATAATATTTATAAACCCCCGGCACCCACTGCTCCACCTACTCCTAACAATAATTCTAATGCTCCAGAGGTCATTACTCGCAATGATGAGGAGATTATTGATAATAAAGCCTATAAGGATATGACAAAAAGTCTTTATCCCTTGAATACAGGACAAATTGTTCATTTAAAACAATTAAATGAGACTATGGAGTATGCAAAAGCTTCACCTGTAGGTACACCACCAAAACCTACAGCAACTTCTCAATTTGTGAATTTATCTCCAGGCTCTACCCCACCTGTCATTCGTTTGGCGCAAGGGTTTGTTTCTTCCTTAGTTTTTCTTGATTCATCAGGAGCTCCATGGCCAATTGCTGCTTATGATTTAGGAGACCCAAACTCATTTAATATTCAATGGGATAAAACCAGCAATACAATAATGATTCAAGCACTAAAATTATACAATTATGGTAATTTGGCCGTCCGTTTGAGAGGTTTGAATACTCCGGTGATGTTGACCCTTATACCGGGTCAAAAAGCTGTTGATTACCGAGTTGATTTGCGTGTGCAAGGTTATGGACCAAATGCTAAAAGCATGCCCCTAGAAACAGGGATTCCGCCCTCAGCAAGTGAATTGCTTCTTCATGTTTTAGATGGTGTACCACCTCCTGGAAGTAAACGATTAAGTATCACCGGAGGGGATGCGCGGGCTTGGTTAGCTAACGACAGAATGTATGTTAGAACAAATCTTACTATATTGTCGCCGGGCTGGTTAGCAAGTATGACCAGCGCAGATGGGACGCATGCTTATGAAATGCAAAAATCTCCGGTGTTATTAGTTTCCTGGCATGGGAAGGTCATGCAGCTCAAGGTAGAAGGGTTATAAATGGCTGGCAGAAAAGAAAATATAAAATCGCTTTTTTCAAACACGCGTACGCGAGTGATTATCATTTTTACAGTGGCATTATTATTAATTGCTGTGGTGATAGGCTATATAAAATTGAGATCTATAAATAGCGGTCCTTCAGCGGTTGCTACTCTTGGGAGTACACCAGGAGCTATCCAGTCTATCCCGGGTGTTCTCAATCCAACGGCTCAATATGCCAAATTGCAGGAAGAGCAGAATCTTGATCAGGCCAAAAAAGCGGAGCAAACTGGGGGAAGTGCAATTCCTACAATTATCCGTACCCAAGCTTTGGGTGAGGGAGTTGGCGTTATCGGTTCTCAAGGAGGGCAAAGTGGCGTAGGGTTTGCTACCTTAGCCCGAGAGAATGAAGAAGGGTCTCAAAAAAGTCTGTGGCTGCAGGCACTTCAAAACGGGGGGTGCTCAAAAAAAGTGGTTAATCAGGTGGTTAGCCAAGGAGCCCAATTATCCGATCTTAAAGAGGCGTGTAGTTGTGCCCAATTAAAAGATAATGGTTATTCTTTAAAGGATTTGAATCAAGTTTGCCCCTGTAAAGAGCTAAAGGCTGCAGGATACAATGCAAGACAGCTCAAAGATGCAGGATATAATGCAGAACGCTTAAGAGACTGTGGTTATAATGCTTGCGAATTACGTAATGCGGGTTTTACTGCACGAGAACTTAAAGATGCTGGTTTTTCTGATGATGAATTAAAAGGGGCTGGTTATTCTCCAGAAGAAATCGCCAATGCAAGTGGTTTACCACCAGGGATGACTGCTGCGGACGTATTAAAAGCAGGTTGTAGTGTAGATGCATTGACTAAATTACGTAAAGCTGGAGTGACCGCCTCAGCAATTCGACGCATCAGTGGATGTAGCGCAGCGCAATTAAAAGCTGCTGGATTTACCGCTAAAGAGTTGCGAGATGCCGGATTTAGTGCGGCCGATCTAAAACGAGCTGGTTTTACTCCGGAAGAATTGAAGGCTGCAGGATATAGCGCGAGGGATTTATTAAATGCTGGGTTTACGCCAGATGATCTTGCTAAGGCGGGCTATTCTGCGGCGGATATAAGGGCGGCCCAGGGTGAATTGCCGCCAGGTATTACTTCTGATGATGTAAAAAAAGCAGGCTGTGATGTTGATGCCTTAAAAAGGGAAAAGGCTGCGGGAGTGAGCGCCGCCCTTATTAGACAATATGCTGGTTGTAGTGCTCAAGCATTAAAAGCTGCAGGTTTTACTGATGCAGATTTAGCAAATGCGGGTTTTACCCCACAACAAATCAGTAGTGCAATTCCGTTGACCGATGCGCAAATCAAAGCTGCGGGTTGTAATCCAGATAATCTGAAGAAACTATTCGCCGCCGGTGTTTCTGCCAAACAAATTAAAGAATTAAATGGCTGTAGTGCCGAAGCATTAAAAAATGCTGGGTATGGTGCTAAATCCTTACTTGATGCGGGATATACACCGGCCCAACTTCTTGCGGCGGGATTTACCCCCAAAGATTTACAAAATGCAGGATTGAGTCCTGCAGATATCATCGCAGCTGGCCGTGTTGCAGATTGCAGTGTGGAATCACTGAAAAAAGCAAGAGCAGCAGGGGTTAGTGCCTTAACTATTAAAAAAACCCTGGGATGTTCCGCCAAAGCATTAAAAGATGCGGGTTATACTGCAAAAGAACTTAAGGATGCCGGTTTTACAGCAGCTGAACTAAAAAATGCGGGTTTTAGTGCTAAAGACCTAAAAGATGCGGGTTTTAGCGCTAAAGAATTAAAGGATGCGGGTTTTAGTGCGAAAGAATTGAAGGATGCAGGTTTTAGCGCTAAAGAATTAAAAGATGCCGGTTTTAGTGCTAAGGATTTGAAGGATGCCGGATTTACAGCCGCACAGTTAAAAGCAGCTGGTTTTAATGCGAAGGAATTAAAAGATGCAGGATTTAGTGCAGCGGATTTAAAAAATGCTGGTTTTACCGCTGAAGAATTAAAAAATGCAGGATTTTCTGCAGGAGATTTATTAAGTGCCGGATTTACACCTGATCAACTAGCGAAAGCGGGCTATTCTGCTGGGGAAATAAATGCAGCAGGAGCAACTTTACCTCCAGGGGTGACCCCGGATAGTATAAAAAATGCAGGTTGTAGTGTTGAGCAGTTAAAAAAGGAGCGAGCTGCAGGAGTCAGTGCTGCATCAATAAAACAATATGCTGGATGTACAGCCGCACAATTAAGAGCAGCTGGTTTTACTGCCCAAGAATTAAAAGATGCAGGGTTTAGTGCCAAAGAATTGAAGGATGCGGGATTTTCCGCTGCTGAATTAAGAGCCGCAGGTTTTAGCGCTAAAGATCTTAAAGATGCAGGATTTTCAGCTGCAGAACTACGAGCAGCAGGTTTTAGTGCGAAAGATTTGAAAGACGCCGGGTTCACAGCTGCACAATTAGCGGCAGCGGGTTATAGCGCTAAAGATTTAGCGAATGCAGGATTTACCTCTGATGATTTAAAGAATGCTGGCTACAGCCCTTCTGAGTTAATAAATGCTTTCCAAGTGGCTGGCTTGGGTGCTCCAAATGTCCAACAAGGTACATTTAATGTTGGCGGAGTTCCTACCCTAGGACAAGGGGGAGCCGAAGGAACTATAACGCCAGGATCTGCCGCGAGTAATCAACAATTGCAAGACATTATTAATAGACAAAATCAGCAATTGGCTGAACAAAAATATCAACAAAAAATTCAGCAAAAAAGTTCTGACATGTTAACAGCGGCGAATCAACTAATCTCAGAATGGAAAAACGTGCCCACGCAGACTTACACTTCAGGAAATGAAGATAAAGCAGTTGCTGCAGCTGCAGGAATTGGTCCTGGTACCGGAGCAACTGTTACTCAGACCACGACTACCACATCAACTACTGAAGTAAATATGATTAAAACAGGTGATGTTTTGTTCGCTGTAATCGATACTTCAGTTAATAGTGATGAGCCAGGGCCGATTTTAGCAACCATAGTTGCAGGTAGGCTTAAAGGAGCCAAACTAATTGGTAGCTTTAATTTACCTTCCAACGCCGACAAAATGGTCATTACATTTAATTCCATGTCAATTCCTGGCGCTCCAAAAACGATTTCGATCTCAGCTTATGCAATTGATCCAAATACAGCAAGAACGGCTCTTTCAAGTAAAACAAACCATCACTTTTTATTAAGATACGGCTCGTTGTTTGCTTCCTCATTTTTAGAGGGCTTTGGTAATGCATTCCAGTCTGCTAATACTACAGTTACCATAGGTGGTACAGGTGGTGGTAATAACGTAACCATTGCCAATGGTGTAGGTCGTTCTACTTTAGAAAATGCGGTGATTGGTTTAGCCACCGTGGGTAAAACTTGGGGGCAGCAAGCTCAAGTATTATTTAACACACCTACAACTGTTGAGGTTTTTGCAGGAACTCCTGTTGGGGTCTTATTCACTCAGGATATAAAATCTATTTAATTTGATGGTAGGTAAAAATGGCAGATAATGATCAAAACGATGAATATAAATTCGAAGAATTAGATTCTCTTGAGAATGAATCATTAGATACTTCAGAGTTTGATACAAAAAGCTCTGCTCCCGCACGTCCAGGTGGAATGGGGCCCCAAAAGAATATCAAACGAAATGCTTTAATTGCGGTAGGTGTTATTGTTTTTGCGATGTTGATGTATAAATTTATCGGTGGCATGTTTTCTAAAAGCCCTCCCCCTCCTAAGGAAAGCATAACGCCTGCTCCTATAGCAGAAATCACACCGCCTCCGGCTCCACCGGTGACTGAGATTCCACAGGAACCTATTCAACCAAAACCGGTAGTACAAGAGCAATCTCCGCAAACCTCGGCGCTCCAAGAGAGCAATGCGGCGCTACAGCAAAAAGTAGCATCTATTGAGGCCAGTCAACAATCGGTTCAATCCGAGGTTAGTTCAATGAACCAGCAAGTGGGGAATGTTAATAATAATGTCAATGCATTGAATGCCCAGATTACTAAACTGAATCAAATGATTACCGATTTAAATAATCAGGTTGTCAAACAATCAGAAGTAATTAACGTATTAATAGAACGTACAAAACCTAAACCTGTAAAGCGAGTAGTGCGTATTCAACACGTGGCCCCACAAATAAATTATTATATAAATGCAGTAATTCCTGGTCGGGCTTGGCTAATTGGCACAAATGGTTCTACACTTACAGTAAGAGAAGGGACAAAAATCGCAGGATATGGGACTGTTAAGCTTATTGACTCGATGCAGGGTAGGGTCTTAACCAGTTCAGGGCGAGTAATCAGATTTAGTCAAGAAGATAGTTGAGGTGTTGTATGGCTGATACATGTACGGGCGGAAGTGTAGCTTGCTGGATATCAGGTCAAGTTAATATATTAAATAATATTGCAAATTCGCTGATTCCTGTAGAGCGTCTTATTACCGGAGGTGCGTATCTGATTGGTTGTGCTTTTTTGTTCAAAGCAGTCTATAGTTTAAAGACATATGGTGAAGCTCGTACGATGATGTCCAGTAATACGAGTATGAAAGAACCGATTGTATATCTATTTGTTGGCGCGTTATTTATTTATTTTCCATCGGCTTTTTCAACATTAATGGTGAGTACTTTTGGTTATCAAAATGTTCTCCAGTATGCTCCAACCGGAGGTAATAATACGACACTTGATACCTTATTCGGTTCTGGAAGTGTTGTGGGAAGACCCTTGACAATTATTATTCAGGTCATCGGTTTAGTTGCCTTCGTAAGAGGATGGGTGTTGATTGCACGCTCTGCTTCGCAAGGACAACCACCAGGAGGAACAGGAAAAGGTTTAGTTCACGTGTTTGGAGGGATATTAGCGATTAACATTGTAGGTACAATTGAGATGATTAATAATACTTTATATGGGACATCGTGAAAGGCAAAGCACGATATTAATTTGATTTAATTGTGAGTAAATTTAAAATTGGGGAGAAAAAGGTGAAGAGTAAAGTCATTAGTAAATCTAGCTACAAATATTGGTTAGGCAGTTTTATTTGTTTAAGTTTATTGGCTTTGGTAAGTCCAGAGGCCGCAGCAGGAGGCGGGATGTCTGTAGGAAAGATGGCCTCAACGATTACTGGGTCATTTGAAAATTTGACCAAATTAATCACTGCAGGTTCTTATCTGGCTGGATTGGGATTCTCAATCGGTGCTATTATGAAATTTAAACAACATAAAGATAACCCCACCCAGATTCCAATAGGTACACCAATTGCTTTGGTATTTATCGCTGCGGCCTTATTATTCCTTCCCTCTATTCTAGGGGTAACCGGAGTAACAATGTTCGGCGGTAGTGGTGGTCAAACTGCAGGCCCAAGCGGAACAGTTTATACAAGCGGCGGCTAATAATTTAGTAGTTGCTTTATAATGGTAAGATTCATTTCTGATCCTCCTCCCGTAAGGGAAGAGGATCTTTTAATGAGTGTTAAACGAATAATTGCCAAAAATTGATTGTAATAAATGTGAGCCTAAGAATATGGCAGTTAATCTAGAACAAAACAAATTAAAATTAATGGCTACGCCAGGTTCATGGCGTTTGTATTCAGCCAGGAAGGTAGACGAGCGATTCAAGTCGTTCGAGCAAAAAGTATTTCAAAGAGATAGGTATACGTGTAGGTTTTGTGGATTTCAAGCACGCTTATTTCAAGAAGTGGTAAATATTGATAATAATTATGCTAACAACAAATTAGATAACTTGGTTACCTCATGTTGTTTCTGTGCCCAGTGCTTTTTTGTTGAATCTGTTGGCGTGGGTGGATATGGTGGAGGTACCTTAATCTATCTTCCTGAGTTAACCCAAGCTGAGTTGAATAGCATATGTCATGTACTATTTTGTGCGATCACTAATGATACGGGGTATAAATCCAGTGCACAAAATATTTATCGAGCTTTCAAGTTTCGTTCTCAACTCGTGGAAGAAAAATTTGGTGAAGGAACTAGCGACCCTGCAATATTCGGTCAGTTAATGATTGATGCAGGTGTAAATGACGAAGAGCGAAGAGCTCAATTATTTAAAGATATACTTCTATTGCCATCAAGGGCCAAATTTCGTAAACAAATTGAAAAATGGGCTGCAAGTGCATTAGAAGAAATTTCAAGTTAATGTGAGGAACGGAATGGCGCATTGGTCAGAATCTTTTTTTGAAGGAATAGATACCTTCTTTGCCTGGCTAAGTACATCGCTCAAGCAAACAACAGAATCATATATTGATTTAGAAACAGCTGATAGTCCAACAGTGTTGGTTAATCACGATGGCTCCTTAGTATCAGTTTTGAAGGTTGAAGGCGTATCAGCCCTTGTAGGAAATGCTGAATTTGATAATTTGGTTGCAGGTCTAACCAATTCATTTCAAGCTGCTATGGGGCGTCCAGGACATGCTTTGCAGGTTTATTTTAGTCATGATAAACAAAACATAAAGAAATTGATCCAAGATACCTATCAACCCGCTACGGCTACTGCCAAACGACTGGAACTGAATTTAGAAGACTTGTTTCAAGAACGAGTTGATTATATGGCATCCTGGTGCGCGGAAGAACGCGTATATTTTGTGCTGTTCACACGCCCCTTCAATTTAACATCAGAGCAATTAAAAATTGCTAACAAAACTAAAATGAAGATGATTAAAGATATGAAGGCTCCACCTTTTAAGAACAGCCAGACTATCTATGCCGCAATTCCAGAGTTACGTGACACCCATGACGCATATGTGCGATCGGTGGTGAATGATATGGATTCGCATCATGTGTTTGTCAAATTATTGGAGGTTCATGATGCCATCCATGCAATTCGCATGACTGCAGATCCAGATTATACTGCTGATGATTGGCGCCCAAGTTTGCCTGGAGATAAGGTTACAATTAGAGAAATAAACAGTTTTGAAGGCGATGCTTCTGATTTATTATGGCCATCATTGGCAAAACAAGTATTCCCTCGTGACGCTGAAGTATTAGACTTACGCACAGTGAGGGTTGGAGATAAGATTTATTCATCAACCTACATCGATTTATTTCCTAAGGATCTCAGACCATTTATTCAGTTATTTTCCCGCATACTTCCTTCCCATGTTCCTTGGCGAATTTCTTTCTTAATTGAAAGTGAAGGGCTTGCCACGATTAAGCTCAAAGGGATGCTGGCTGCGATTCTTACTTTTAGTTCTGCCCAAAATCGTTTGATCAGTGATTCAGTAAATTTATTAAAATATATACAGCTTAATACGGATGAATCTCTAGTACGCTTGCGGGTTGTGGCTACAACTTGGGCACCTGAAGACAGAATGCCATTATTGCGTCAACGTAGTTCTGAGTTAGTAAAAGCAATTGAAGGCTGGGGATCAACTGATGTTTCTGAAATTTGTGGTGACCCTTTTGGTGGTTTTGTTTCCACAATGTTAGGAGCTACGCTCAATAGTACTGCAGTACCTACAGTCGCTCCCCTCAGTTCGGTAATCTCTATATTACCTATTACTCGTCCTGCTTCACCTTGGACAAAAGGCGCATTGCTTTTTAGAACACCGGATGGTAAGCCTTGGCCATTTCAACCTGGATCTACAGAACAAACTACTTGGATTGATTTGGTTTATGCACGTCCTGGTTCTGGTAAGTCAGTTTTATCCAATGCGATTAATTTAGCATTATGCTTGTCGGGTGGATTGTTACGTTTACCACGTATTGCGATTATTGATATTGGACCTTCAAGTAGTGGACTTATCTCTCTACTCAAAGAGGCGCTTCCCGCATCAAAACGTCATTTGGTTGCTTATCATCGCTTAAGGATGACCCCTGAGTATTCCATTAATCCTTTTGATACCCAATTAGGATGTCGTTATCCTACTGCATTAGAACGTGCTTTTTTAGTGAACTTTATAACGTTACTCACTACGCCGCTTGGGGCAGAAAGGCCCTACGATGGTATGCCCGATCTTGCGGGTATGGTCGTAGATGAATTATATAAAAGTTTGGCTGATGAGTATAATCCTGCCCCGTATTCCCCTGGGATTGAGGAATTTATTGACAGTATATTAGAAGAAATTGGTTTTATTCGTGATTCAAAATCAACGTGGTGGGAAGTAACTGACTCACTTTATTCAGCAGGATTTGTTCATGAGGCGATGTTGGCTCAACGCTATGCGATGCCTTTATTGGCTGATGCTGCATCCATTTGTCGTACCCCCTCTATTGAAGATTTATATGAACGAATAACGGCACCGACTGGTGAGTCCTTAATTAACGCGTTTTCTCGAATGATCTCTGCTGCAGTTCGGGAATATCCTATCTTATCACGTGTGAGTGCCTTTGATATTGGTGATGCACGGGTAGTATCGCTTGATCTCGATGAAGTTGCAAAAAGTGGTGGTGATGCCGCAGACAGACAGACGGCGGTTATGTATATGTTGGCACGTTATGTGTTGGCAAGACATTATTATTTAACTGAAGAGAGCCTAAATAATATCCCGGAGCAATACAAGGAATATCATAAAGAAAGAGTGCAAGAAATTCGTGAAGATCACAAACGTATTGTTTATGACGAGTTCCATCGTACTTCCAAATCTGCTGCAGTGCGTGAACAAGTTATTATCGATATGCGGGAAGGACGTAAATGGAAAGTACAAATCGCCTTGTTATCCCAGTCAGTTGATGACTTTGATCCGGTAATGATCGATTTTGCCACTGCAATTTACATCATGGATGCAGGACCTTCACAAGCGATTGAAAAAACAACTGCAATATTTGGACTCTCGGATACTGCAAAAACTGCTTTACGAAACCGAGTCCATGGTCCACGACAAGGTGGGGGAACGTTTTTAGCTCAATATGCTACTAAAACTGGTGTGAATGTTCAGTTGCTTACCTTGACCTTAGGGCCAGTAGAACTTTGGGCATTTAGTACCACGGCTGAAGATGCTACGGTGAGAAACCACTTATATCGTCATCTTGGCCCTGGGGAAGCTAGGCGTGTTTTGGCCGCACTTTTTCCTAATGGTTCAGTTGCCAAAGAATTAGAAACTCGGCTGAATAGTATGAAAGAAAAAATGGGTTTGATTGAAGAAGAACTGAAAGAAAGTATTGTAGAACAATTAATTAATGAAATTCTTGAAGCGTATTCAAAAAATCCTGATGTGAAGAGTTTACCTGCAAAATTAACTTGAGTTGGACTTTTCCTCTTTTTATCTTTTTATGCTTAATGTAATCCCGTATTAAGTTGGCATTTGTACGGGATTCTTTTAAAATCCCACTCCGCTAAGAGAATAATATTATTCTTATATCAAACAGCATCATGCAATTAATATTCTCTTAAGAGAACTTCCCTATAATCAACCTTCTGAATCTTGAATGAAATGCAGTATTCAATTCATTCTGGAACGAATAAAAATAATAAAAAAGGAAGCATAGGATGAAGTTTTATATGAACAATGCAGTCGCTATTTTGTTTTCACTATTCATAGGTATTAATACAAGTTTTGCCCAAATAAATACGGAAATTCCAGATGAAATGTTCATTAAAGAACATTGGATCAGTTTAACCACTAGCTATGACATTGAAACAAAAACACGAAAATTAGGTACTTTATATAGAAAGTTCTTTAGTCTGTTATTAACGTATGAATTTTTTGATCCTTTTGATAATAAGTTAGCTTATGCGCGCTCAAGATTTCTTTCGCTGACTGCCCATTTTGATGTGTACGATAATTATGAAAATTTTATTGGAGCTGCTGATGAACGATTATTTGCCTTTTTTCCTACCTTTGATGTTTATGGACCAGACGGGTATACAAAATTGGCTAAGGCGAGTATGAACTTCTGGGGGACGACATTCACAATCTATGATCCAGTAACCGATAGACAAATGGCTACTCTGTATCGACCCTTTTTTAGACTGAAGAATGATTGGACTTTTAATATTACTGACCGGGCGTTATTTAATCAAAAAAACATTGATTCTCGAGTGCTGATGACTGTAATTGCATTCCAGGGCGATAGGGAATATTGGGAAAGTACGCATCGAAATGACTTAAAGTCCATTGCGAACAAATCGAATCAAGCGAACGAAGTGACCTCGGAACAAGTTAGCGATCTTTTAGAACAAATTGCGGAAGTTAGTAAACAAGCGGGGATAGAAAAAATAAAAAATCCGGATTCGAAGATGATGGATGTTGTTGCTAACGAGTTGGAAAATAATTATAGAAAAACTCATATGTTGGAGGAATCGACACAGACAAACCAGCAAAAACTTGCAGCCTTCGCTGAATATTGTTTGGGTTTGGTACAATCCAATTCCCTACCCAATGAGAAGAAAAATATAATACTGTTCTTACTTAAGACACGTCTGGAAGGGGCTGCGAATTTAATTTGATATCTTAGCGCAGGATATACTACTTACTGGAGATCCCTTACTGGATTTGAGATGACGTGTTCTTCTGAGCAGTCATCATGAGTTTGGCAAGAGGGCTCTTCAGCCTTTAATATTGTGAATTATTTCATTATAAGACGATACCATCTCCTGAAGCTCATTAACTGCATTAGGGAGGTAGTATCTTTTCGGAATGCGCAAATTTTAATTTGTTCTCATGGGTAAAGTTACAATGACTTTTAAGCCTCCTTGTAAATTATTCGTCAAGGTAATATCGCCTTGATGCATTTGAATAATTTCTCTAGCAATAGTTAATCCAAGTCCGGTGCCTCCGGTACTGCGTGAACGCGAATATTCACCTCGGTAAAAAGGCAAGAAAACATGTTCTAGATCGGCTTCCGCTAATCCTGGGCCCTGGTCGGTAATTGTAATTTCTATTTTATTAGCTAGGGAATTTAGGTGAATCATTGCCTTATAACCATAATGAACTGCATTATTAATTAAATTATTGAACGCCCGTTTTAATAAATTCACCGTACCATAATAGACCAGCTTCGTGGGTTCACTAGTAAAACTGACATCATAGCTTAGTTCTAGCGCATCATCTTTCAGTGATGAAAGCAGAGCTACCAAGTCAAAAAGTTGGGGCTTTTCCTCAACATTGACGTCCCGGAAATAATCTAGAGTTTCACGAATCATAAGTTCCATCTCATTAATATCCGACATTATTTTGTTGTAATTGGGATCATCCTCCAAATATTCAGCACGTAATTTTAAACGAGTTAATGGGGTGCGCAGATCATGCGAAATTGCAGTAACTACTCGAGTTCGATTTGCTAAAAGCTTGTTCACTTTTTCTTGTAAGTCATTAATTTTCTTAAAAATAGTTTTTTGATCCTGGTTTCCAGTCACTGGGATAGGTAACCAATTTTCTTGGTGCTCACTGTAATTAAGGCTTTGAATTAGGGTATGAATGGGTTGGTTGAGTGTTCGTACGGCCCAATAATTGATGAAGAGTAACGCGCCAATTAAGATAAGAAACAGGCTGACCACTGAGTTTGCTTGGACGGGAAAAAAAGAGATAACCTTAATATTTAACCAATTATTCTCTTTTATAAAAACCGAGAATTCTAATTTTTTATTTTGTTTGATTAAGTTAAAAAGCACCGGAGCTTTTAATGTTACCAATGCATTTTTATCATGCAAGGGTTTAGGAGATAAAGTTATTTCAGCCCAAGAAATACTTTGATTTCGTAAGATCAAGGGCCATATGGATTGTGGATTTTTTTGTAATAAGGTGACGAGATGAATCAATGAGTGCACTGCTTTAGGAGGAAGAGGCGAACGGATGTTTTCATAATAATATTTCCCTAGCTGCATGAGGGAAAAAATTATTAATAAGTTACCAAGAATTAATCCGATGAGGGTTTTTTTTGCGGTTTTGGTTAATTGCGTCATACCAAATTAACCTTAGTTTTGAATTGATAGCCTCCTCCTCGAATCGTTAATAAGGAGCGTGGATTACGCGGATCGAGCTCAATTTTTTTACGCAAACGGCCTATAAGTACATCAATTGTTCTATCTTGCGAATCACAGTCTTTGTCGTACAATAAGTCCATCAATTGATCGCGGCTCAGAATTCGACCAGGGTGTTCTAAGAAAATAATCAATAGCTCATATTCTCGATGACTTAATGGGATGGCTACAGATTCTTTATCGATTAATGAGTGAGTATTGCGATCAAGTATCCAATTATCAAAATGAATTTGTTGTAGTGGAGTTAGTTTTTTACGATCCTGTTCCAATTCGCCTTGCGTTCTTCTTAATTGGGCTTTGATCCGTGCGAGTAATTCACGAGAGCTGAAGGGTTTGGAAATATAATCATCTGCGCCTAACTCCAGGCCGGCAACCCGATCTGCAATACTGTTTGCTGCGCTGAGCATGATTATGGGCATGCTATGAGTTTGACGAATTGTTTGACATAAATTTAATCCATCAATGCCTGGGAGCATGATATCTAAAATAATTAAATCAAAATTATGTTCTCTTAATAGCTGTTTGATGTTTAAGCCATTCAAGGTCCAGGTGGTGCGAAAACCATTTTTAATCAAGTAATCATTAATCAAATGCGTAATTTCTTGATCATCATCAATAATCAATATGTGGCTTTTTCTTGTGCTCATGAATCACCAGATAAAAGAAATTTAGTCTAAGTACTGGAAGCAGAATTTAAAAAATATAACGTTTAAGGTTATGACTATGCCGGCTTTATTATAACAGCAAACCGACCTATGTTCAGCATTGTAACAGAGTTGTTACAACAAACAGTGCATTTGTCATATTCCTATTACATTGTCTCCTTACACTATCTGTGAAAACCTAATAGGAGAAAATAAAATGAACGTAAAACGTTTCCTTTTAATTAATAGTTTAGCTTTTAGTGTATTAAGTACCTCTATTGCAATAGCACAACCAGCGGCATCGGGTGCGACAGTTTCGATAAATCACACAGGCCATTATAAACAGCATGTTGGTAAGCTGTTAACCCCGGAGCAACGCTCAGAGTTGGCTAAAATTAAAAATACTTTTCGCACCCAAATGGCACCATTAATTAAAGAAAAACGAGCTCTAAGTATGCAAATAAAAGGCAAATTAGCTAGTCCAAATGCAAAATGGAGTGATATATCGAGCTTGGTAGAAAAAAGAAATCGCGTCAATGCTAAGATAAGTACCCTCTGGGCTCAAACCCAATTTCAAACCTATCAAAAATTGGGTGTTTTATTGCCTGTCCACCATAGTCATCATTGTGGTTTTCAGAATAAAAATCTTATTAAAAGATCATAAAGCGCATTGGACGGTTTCGTTCCTTTTGCGAAACCGTTTATTTGTTTAATTCAATGACCACAACTTTTATCGGATGATTACTCATGTTTTCATCAGTGTGTAATTCCCCCGGTACGTCTTTAGACAGATAATATGCTTTATCTTTTTCCAATTTTAAGAAATGTTCTTTTCCTTTATTGTTTACTACTTTGAGCAGCCCATCATCTAAGGCAACAATGACTCGATTATGGTCATGTCGATGCATTTTTAGAATATGTTTTTGATTCGGATGGATAACGGTTGTCCATATTGAGACTTCTTTATTTGATAGCTGGGGAATGCGAACCGTGTTTTGTTCCTCAGCATAGGAACTTATTGATGTTGAAAGGGAAAGAATAAAAAGGTTCAAAGTTAAGTATTTACGCATAATGTTCTCCATGATTGTGGGATACTATAATATATTGGGAGTATGTTCAGAAGGCTTTTCAATCGCATCGACACATTTTGCCACAACAATTTGTTTAATTAACTTTGTTAATAGCGTGTAATCGTGTTTTTTATGGGAAGTTGAGCGCCAGGCCACACCAATTTCTCTATAGGCGTGAGCCCCTTTTAAAGGAAGTGAGACTAAATCAGTACTTGTAAGAATTCCGCTGTTAATTGCAAGGTTAGGCAAAAAGGTAATGCCGGGCTGGTGACTCACCATTTGAATTAAAGTATGCAGACTAGTAGCAAAGAAACGATTAATTTGTTTACTTTCTTTTAATTGGCATGCTTGTAAAGCATGTCCTGTTAAACAGTGTTCTTTTTCCAGAAGAAAAATACTATTTTCCGGTAATTGACTGATTTCTTTGTCTAATTCTTTATTGGACCAGCTTTTTGGTAAGACCATTTTAAAATAATCTTTGCATAAGACATGTGTCTTGAATTCTTGGGTAGGATAGGGAAGTGCTAAAATAACAAGATCAAGTTTTCCTTTACTTAAATCGTCTAAAACATTGTCCGTAGTGTCTTCCCTGATAAATAAAATAAGTTCAGGATAAAGTTGCTGACACAAATTTTGTAAATCACTTAAAATAAATGGGGCAATGGTTGGAATTACTCCCAAATAAAATGGTCCTTGCATTACTTTTCCCTGATTCCGTGCGTAGTCCACTAAATCATTACTTTGTTCAATAATAAATCGACTGCGACGGACTATTTCTTCTCCTAAGGGGGTGAATATAAATGTTTTATGATCTCGCTCCAGTAATTGAGCTTCCAAAGTTTCTTCAAGACTGGTAATGGCTGCGCTTAAGGTTGATTGACTAATAAAACAAGCAGCCGCAGCTCGGCCAAAATGTTGGTGATCATATAGAGTGATAAGGTAATGGAGTTGTTTGAGACTTATTAATCTACTCATCGATTTTTCCGATTAAAGTTATCTGTTTTATTCATTTTAAATAATTATATACCATAACTATAATTTAACTGAACGAAATGAATGAGGAGAATGGTATGTTAACTGTTGGTCAAAAAATTCCAGAATTTTCTGTTGTTGCAGCTAAGCCTGGTTTTAATAATCATGAAGAAAATGGTGTAAGTGCTTTTGAAGAGATTACTGAACAAAGTTTTCCAGGAAAATGGAAAATACTATTTTTCTATCCTAAAGATTTTACTTTCGTATGCCCAACAGAAATTGTGGAGTTTGCAAAATTAAATAACGAATTTAACGATAGAGATGCAGTAGTACTCGGGGGAAGTACTGATAATGAGTTTGTTAAATTGGCGTGGCGAAGAGAACATAAGGATTTACATCAGTTAGATCAATACAGTTTTGCAGATGTCCACGGAAAATTAACTGATGGTTTAGGTATTAGGGATGAGGAAAGTGGTTGCGCTTTAAGGGCAACATTTATTATTGATCCGAATAATGTGATTCAACACGTGAGTGTTAATTCATTAAACGTTGGACGTAATCCTCAAGAAATATTGCGTATTTTGGATGCCTTGCAAACCGACGAATTATGTCCTTGTAATCGTCCTATTGGCGGTGAAACATTATAACCTGAGCAAAATCCAGAAGTTCTTATCGATAAGAACTTCTGCAAAGGAGAGTACTATGTCTATAGAACAATTGAAACAAATGATACCTGATTTTGCTAAAGATATTCGTCTTAATGTGAGCAGTTTATTTGGTAATGTGACTCAATCAGGTTTAACCGAGGCCCAGTTTTATGGAGTTGCATTATCTGTAGCTTATACTTTAAAAGATAATCATATTATCGATGCCATCAAAACAGAAGGTTCATCATACATTACTGTGGAATTAGAGCAGGCTGTAAAAACCGCAGCTGCTTTAATGGCAATGAATAATATCTATTATCGAGCTATCCATTTAGCAGAAAATAAGGAACTTGCAGCAATGCCTGCTAATTTACGTATGAATGCCATGTTAAATCCTGGGGTACCTAAAGCGGATTTTGAGTTATTCGCTTTGGCAGTATCCGCAATCAATGGTTGTGGAATGTGCATTCACTCACATGTGAAGCAATTGTTGGAACATGAGTTAAATAAAGTTGCAGTACAATCTGTACTTCGGATTGCAGCGATTTTAAATGCATTGTCTTTTGTTTTACACAACAATGAACTGCAAATAACTGATTAGATAGGGTTTAAGCACCTTACGGGCATGAAGTTATGGAAAAATCGATTGTTCCCACAAACGCGAAAACCCTTTCTGGATAGAGATAGTGTTTTAAGAATAGATTTACTTCTGCGTGGGAACGATTAAACTTAACTTCATAGAAGTGGGTACAGGCTTACCTAGAACTAAAAATCCAATCTGATTAGTCTAATGTAAAAAACAAAGAAAAAAACTCCTTATCAAGCCTTACAGGTCGCATACGGGTTTATGCATCCTGCCAGTCTTCAGGCTCTAAAGGAATGAGAAGCCATAACAGAATATAGGCAATAAATGCAGCACCACCTAGGAGGAAAAAAATAACAAAAATAATTCTTACCCATACAGGATCGACGCCAAAATAGACCCCTAAACCACCACATACGCCAGCAATTTTTCGATCTCTACGAGAGCGCCATAATTTTTTGTAGGATTGATTCATAATTTACCTTCAATACGTTAAGTTAACCATGTTTTTCCTTCCACAAAACGTGCAACCATCATACTACTTATTGTATTACATGTTACATTAAGCATTGTTGCAAGTGGATCAATGATAATACTAATTGCCGCTATTGCTATTAAAACTGAAGGAGGAAATCCATAAACATTGAGGATAAGTAATTCACCAAGCATGCCTCCGCTTGGAATTGCGCCCATTACCGTACCAACTAATAATGAAATTCCTAAGGCGGTTAGCAGTACACTGGGACTTGAAAAATTTAAGTGGAAGATTCCAAACAAAAAAGCGATCTTGAACACCCCACCGATTACTGAGCCATCTTTATGAATAATGGTACCCAAAGGAATTACAGTTTCATAAACTTCAGGAGCAACTCGCATTTTTTTTGCGGCCAGCAAATTAGCAGGAATGCTCGCGGCACTGCTGCATGTGGCAATTGCAGTAACTACGGGTAAAAAAATGTTACTCCAAAATAATTTTATACCTTGAGTTTTTCCAGCTAAATAGGCAAATGCTGTCGAAGCAAGGATAAAATAAATCATGCCGGATGTATAATAAAGAACTCCAATTCGCAGGTAATTAGTCATCAATTGAGGACCTAGGTCATGGACTAAAACTGCAAAGTAAGCAAAAAAACCCAATGGTGCGTAATACATTACCAAAGAAAAAACACGCATGAAAATTTCTTCACCCGCTTTCAAAAAATCTATAAATATGGTCTCTTTATTATTGGTATTCGATGCCGCTAGGCCTACGAGAATTGAAAATACAATAAGTGCCAAAATATGCTGCTGGGAAAGAAGTTTGCTAAACTCAGGAACCGTAAAAATATCAGCAATTTGATTGAGAAAACTTAATTCAGAGGTTTTTTCTTGAGCATGAAGTGTTAATGTGACTCCTTCAGCGGGAGGAAATAGGCTGACAATAAAAAGAGCATAAACTGCTGCTATGATTCCGGTAAAAACAAATACAATCGCCATATAAAAAGAGATCTTACCGAGTTTTCCCATTGAGCCCATGCGTGCAATCGCGGAAGAAATACTAAAAAAAACTAAAGGGACAATTGCCGTAAAAATTAGGTTAAGAAAAATTTCCCCAAAAGGTTTTAAATAGAGAGTAGCTGGCCCCCAAAAATAACCTGTGAGGCCTCCAAGCAAAATAGCTGTGAGTAACATAAATGGGAAAAAATAAGGTCCAAAAGTTTTTTGGGTGCTCAACCGATGTCCTTAGAAATTTTAGAAACTGTTTCCATTGTATCGGTTCCCTAGGGGGCATGCTATATCCTGGTGAATGTTTTAAAGAAAGTTAGCGGATGGTTATTATTTCGGATGCTTATAAGTAGTGATTTGAATTTTGATAAAATTATGATCTTTGCCTCGCCAGGATTGGGGAGGTTATTTTGATTAAGATCTTTTCGATACATATGTTCTTTTAATTCTGAATAAACTGCCAATAGGCTCCTTTCAACCATCCTAAGTTTAATAAAAAACTACTATAGGATATAAGGAGCTACGAGCCCTGCCCATATTTTATAAGCATTCAAATTCAAATGGACTCCATCGGAGGTAAACTTTTCGTCAAGCCCGTTTTTTCCGGACAACAATGAGTTTAAATCCAGGTAAGGAATTCTATAATCTTGGGTCAGAGACTGTAAACGTTTATTAAGCTCATTAATCTTAGGTAATGCATTACGGCATTTTTCTGAAAGAACTTGATTGCAAATTACAGTTGAAGTTATAACAACATTTATATTATTATTTATTAATAAATCGACAATTTTTTTATAATTTAGAAACATATAATCTACAGGGGTCCTGTCTTGGTAGGCGTCATTTAGCCCTATCATTATGAATACACGTTTAGGATTTGTTGTTAAAATATTACCCATTCTTTCATATAAACCGTTTGTAGTGTCCCCACCAATTCCACGGTTACCAATTGTTCTATGGTTCAACAGTTCAGGCCATAAACCCAGAAATGTAATGGAATCACCGATAAAAACATTATCAAATGTTAAAGTTGCTTCTTCATAAAGCTGTTTAACTTCAGCAGCAGAAATAGCATGGAGTGGAGTGGGTAGACAAGCTAATGCCATCAATCCCAAAGCTGAGAAAATTTGGATAAACCTCATCAAAACTCCTTTTATCGATGATTTAATGGAGCCACATAATACACATTTTTTTATAAGACATAAATTGGTACTTTCTGGAATAAATAAAAAAGTAATTTTTGATTTTAATGGTGATTTCTAGTGATCCATTCTGATTAAAAAGTAAGTTGAATGAAATAAATAAGGAGCACTTTGTTTAGGCCCAATATATTAGTGGATGCATGGAGGAAGTGGAAAATGGGTAAGGTTTCTAACCAATTTTTTGCATTTACAATCAATAAGTTAGAACTTACTATGAGTATAAAATGCAATAATTGAATCAATAGTTCCCACCGTGTATAATCGAATGCGCTTCTAATGTAACCCACATGTGAGAATCATTATGCCTACAGCTAACCCAGTTGTTTACAATCACGCTGATCTCCTATCCTGGCAAAAAGAATTAACCCCACTCGAACAACAAATCTCAGAGAATTTACAATTCGTTGAAAGCCAGAGGCAACAACTTCATCCCTATGAAGAACAATTGCGGTCTTTGAATTTACGTATTTCCTTAATAGAGCATCAGGTTTCTATGGATATGGTGCTGGCTCAGGATTTAATGCGTCCCAAGATTCATTATTATGGAGAGAATATTCAGGTACTAGAAACCTTTGAGTTGCAACTGGAGTTAAGCCGTTTGCAAGAGGAGCGTAATATCCTCGAACACAAGATGATTCCTCATGAGCAAGCAATAATTGAAACCCAGGAGTTGTTGCAGAACCTTTTTTCTCGCCGAGCATGGTTAAATGAGCATATTCCTGCAGCACAGTTATTTTTAGAAACGTTGCAAGAAAATCCAATGAAATCGGTGCAGGATTTGAGTAATAGAATTTGGGATGCATTGGCTAATTACGAAGACACGCACCTGTTTGACCTTTCTCCTCAGGTACGTATTTGCTTGATAGCTGTGCGGTATTTGAATCAATTGACGATATATCCCGGAGTAAGCGATCCTGACTATTTGAATCAAGTCCATCGGAGTAATTATCTTCGTTTGTGTGGTTTCTTATGGGATATGTACACCAACGTAAAAAATGAAAAAAAAGATGCCGAGTTTGAGAAGGTTTTAGGGAGCCTTATTGAAAGTACTCATATTGCGCAACATGGAGATTTACCATATCCATTATGGACTGGTTATAGTGCGACTGCCTGGTTTGAAAGTAATAAACAAAGTGCACCAGGATGTTTTGCAATTCAAGAATACTTTTTGCCTATTTTGGAAGAAGAAATCCTGAACAATGGATTGGCATATATTAGTCAGAATAAGCTCTTAAAGCCTACCGCGCTTCAAAAACACATCATCAATGCAGTCAATTTAATTGATGCCGAAGTAAAATTAAAAAAGCAAAAGCATGAAGACATTGATTATCATTTTTATGGGCGAACTGTTCTTATTTTAAATTCCGCTTTAGTTAATCCTACAGATAAACAACTAGCGCAACGTTTAGGAGATATCGCTGCTTATACATCGGGAAGCAACTCTACGGGTAAACAAGTTTTAGGTGGTCTACTTATTGTATTGGGTGCTCTGCTCATTTGCTCTAGTATAGCTGGTTTTATCACTACTTGTGGCTCGAGCTCTGTTCTAAGTGCCTGGGGTATTTCATTAGGACTTAGCTTATTAGAAACAGAGCTTGCTTTCGGAATTGCCTCTACTCTAGCAGCAGCCTCTGGAGTTGGATTAACCTTCTTTGCGGGCCCTAAAGCTATTGAATCAGGAAGGCGTAAAGGTTTATCTCAAGAACTTATAGAGATTAAAGATGGGATGGAGAGCTATGATGCACCACCACCTTATCCTTATAGTGCTGTTGCCTTAAATTAATTGCCCCGCTTCATTGCATCATGCCCCTATACGCTATAATCTAATAAAAATTAAAGGAGTTTCGCTTGGAGCAGAAACTCTTTTGCTCCTTACTTTCATATGGATTAATGAAGATGAAGCATAAATATTTTTTTGGACCTAAGGTTTCTCCTAGTACGCATAACGCTCAAGAATGTTGTATTCAAATTCCCTCCCCCCAAGATATAAATCAAATGCATGCCATGCCGGCAGGTGCGGACGAAGATCAATTTGAACGTCTCCAACATATGACCGAGGTAATTACAAAAATTCAATCAGCAGACTCATCCTTACCCGTAGCTACCACTAATTTTGTAAACCTACCGAAACACTGGACACAATTATTTACTGCAATAAAAAAGGGGGATGCAGAAATCGCTCTGGCACTTCTTGCGCAATTTCCCGAAGAAGATGAAATACTCCAGGCTCTATTAGCAGTACACCCATTAAAATATCTTGAACAAATTATTATTTACTGCATCCAAGCGCAAAAAAAAGGATGGAAACAATTATCTCCAGATATCATCATTACCCCTGGAACGTTTGAGGTATTAATCAAAGATATTGCGATGACTTTATTTAATTCGGGAAAAATACACTTTTCTTTTGGCTTGCCGACGCATCATGCATACAGTGACGAGGGTAGTGGTTTTTGTATTTTAAATAAGTCAGCGGTTCTAATTAAATATCTGGAGCATTTATCGAGTAAACCATTGAAACATATTATTGTTGGAACTGACGTAAATCGAGACAATGGCCTATGTTATATTTTGATGAATTCTGCTTCAGATATGGATATATGCCATATTGATATTTTTGACTCCAGGGTTTATCCCCAACAAGATAATGCATTTATTACTAAAACCTTTAAACAGAGTGCAACAGATGTAGGACAAAAAATTCAGGCGTGGCAACGAGGAAGTTTCGAATATTTTGCAGTAGATTTAAGTAGTACCGTACGCAAACCCGGTTTAGTACATCCAGCTTTAGTTTTTGCATTAGAAAAAATTGAAGAACAAATCAAACAAGCGAAAACCAATCAGCAGAAAGTAGCTCTATTTTTACCTACAGGTTGGGATTCTCATGAAGCGGAAACAGCTTATTGTGGGAAATTTGTTGACGGTCAGTTAATGGGGACTGCTGAAGCACGAAAAACTCGTTTTAACGAAACCGACTTAACCTATTTTTATGAGAGTTTATTCAGATTATATCAAGAGAATAAAAGCTGCATCGAAAAATTATATTGGGGATTAGAAGGAGGATATGATCGAGAAATGTATGAGCAACAAATTCAATTGTTAATGTCACTTGTTTTAAAAGATATAGTCCATCAGGATACAAATGAAATTGTACCTGATAGTTCTAAAAAACTATGAATAACCGGCTTTATTCGCCTGCGGTGCAGCATATAGTCAAATACCTACGGTAAATAATAAAAGGGGTTGGGTAACTTAAATATCTTTTGCGCATACCCACCTTTAAGATCACTATATTGATCTCCTATCGATGCCACAATGATGTAGCCTTTTTCAGTGAGCATCTTTCGGGTATTGGATTTAAAGGGAATAATTGATTTTGAGGAATAGTTCATAGGCCGCAAATACAGACCGGACCATCCAGTATAACCTGCTTTTTGCAAATTTTCTTCCGTGGCCTTGCGTTCAGATTCATTTCTACCGGTAACAAAGAATACTTCTATACCATGGTCTTGTGCATCTCGATATAAAGTGAGCATAGGCTCAATCGCTGGAGCATTAGCAGCCATTATGTCTTGATGATATGCTTCCCGGTTCCCACCAAAATCACGTTTAATCATATATTGATAATTCGATAAACTGGTTTCATCGATGTCTAGAATTAAAGCAAGCTTTTTAGGTGATTTTTCTTTTTGATTGATTTCGGCTTGTTGATCAATATAATTTTGGGCTTTTTTTATCTCTTGAGTTAACTCTTTTTGATATAGGCCTGAATCATAATAATTTTTGAGTTCATTTTTTACTAAAGTAAGATTCGGTGGATCTGAAAAAATTGGATTTGAAAAAAGAAAAGCAGTGCTGAGTATAAGGAGGGAGAGTGATTTATTGAGTACACGCTTCATTATCTATCCATTTTTACTAAATGCCCAAATTATATCCTTGTTCATTTGTTTGTCAATTAGCCTTTAGGTAATCGCTACATAGATCTAAGTTATTTTCATCCGGTCTTAATTGGAAAGAGGTTTTGTACTTATGTGGATAGCCTGCTCATCCTCAGTTATAATGCCAGCTTATTTTTTTTAAATTGCCCCGACCTATGCATTTGAAGCAATTAAAACTAGCCGGTTTCAAATCTTTTGTGGATCCTACAGTGGTTCATTTTCCGAGCCAATTGGTTGCAGTTGTTGGACCTAATGGTTGTGGAAAATCGAATATTATCGATGCTGTACGTTGGGTCATGGGAGAAAGTTCCGCACGAAACTTGCGGGGTGAATCTATGGCCGATGTGATTTTTAATGGTTCTTCTAATCGTAAATCTGTAGGCCAGGCTTCGGTTGAACTGGTTTTCGATAATAGTCTTGGGCGTTTGGCCGGTCCTTTCGCGAGTTATGGCGAAATCGCTGTAAAGCGCGTTGTAACTCGTGATGGTGATTCTTCTTATTATTTGAATGGCAGTCGTTGTCGGCGTAAAGACATAACCGATATTTTTCTTGGTACAGGAGCTGGAGCTCGTGGTTATTCAATCATTGGTCAGGGTACTATTTCTCAGCTGATTGAAGCCAGACCGGAAGATCTAAGAGCGCACCTCGAGGAAGCGGCAGGTGTTTCCAAATATAAAGAGCGACGACGCGAGACCTTACAACGTATTGAACATACGCGTGAGAATCTAACTCGTGTTGCCGATATCCGAGAAGAACTAGACAAACAATTACAACGCTTAGAGCGTCAAGCTAAAGCGGCGGAACGTTATCTTATTCTTAAAGATGAAGAGCGGTTATGTCGTGCAGAAATTTTAGCGCTAAAATGGCGAGATTTTATTGCCCAACAAGAAATAAAACAACGCCAAATACAAGAATTAGCAGTGGGCTACGAACATCAGCAAAGTGCATTAGCAAAAGCAAATAAAGACCGGATCATTTTGAATGAAACTCTGCATGATGCAGATGCCCAATCGCAGCAAATTCAAGCGAGCTTCTATCAGTTGGGAACTGAAATAGCACGTTTGGAAGAGACCATACAACAGCAGACACGTGAAAAAAAACGTTTGGAGCAAGATCAACAGCAAATGCAAGAGGATTGGCGGGTTGCTACGGAACAACACAAACACGATAGAGAAGAGTTAGCGCATAGTCAACAGCATGCATGCGATTTAGAAAAGAAACTTGAGCAATTAAAGAATCAGTTTAAAGAACAAGAAACGAATTGGCTAGATACGCAAAAACAACAGACAGAATGGGAACTTCGTTGGCAAGAGGCTCAGACACAAGGAAGTACCCTAAAAAGGGAATTTCAAGTAGCACAAGTTAAAGCACAGCATCTGGAGGAGAAACATCAGCAAACCCTATTAAGATTAGAAAAACTTCAATTAGAGCAAGAACGAATTTCCGTAGCAGATTTACAACAAACTCGAGAAAATTTACAGATTCAACATATTAAATTAATTGCAGATCAAGAGTTTGATCAGCTTCAACTCAAACAAAGTCATGAGAATGCCGAACGGTTACGCGCCCAATTACAAGATGTAGAACAAAACTTACATGGATTACAAGATGATTTCCATCATGCAAATAGTGAATATGCCGCATTGATGGCAGCCCAGCGTGCCGCAAAACAAGGTATGCAAAGCAACAAGAATACAATTAAGGAATGGTCAGAAAAACCTCGATTAATGGATGTTTTACAGGTGGAGCCCAAATGGCAATCTGCTTGTGAGCGTGTGCTTAATGAAGCACTACATGCCTATGTCCTAGAAACTTTTGATGAACTATGGCCGCAGCGAGCAATTTGTGAACGGCAAGGCGAACACATTGTCACTCTGAGAAAAAAAGAGCTTCAATCTGGGGCTCACCCACGTCTCATAGATAAAATAAAAGGTGATATTCCCGCACATGCATCCCCCTTGGAACATATTTACACTGCCGAAGATATTGATGAGGCATTGAGCTGGTTACTTGAATTAGCCGAGTATGAGTCAATTATAACTCCCGACGGTTTTTGGTTGGGAAGGGGCTGGGTGAAATTTGTTATTCCAGAAACTCAGGATGAGTTAGGCTTATTGGCAAGACAACAAAAAATCTCTGATTTATCTCTAGTTGTTGAGGAGCAACAACAAAAAATTGCGATTTTAAGGACCGAACGTGATGAGACCCATCTGCAGGTCCAACGAAGTTTAAAGGAAATCGAATTACAACAGCTCAATGTAAATGCCAGTAATGAGGCATTAAGAGTAAATAGTGTGGCAAGAAGCGCAAATGAACAAGCCATTATTCATGCAGAACAACAAGCACTAGCACTTGCCTCCGAGTGCGAAGAGTTAACTCTAACTTTGGAAGCAATGGCTGCAGAAGAATATGATATAAAAGCGAAATTACATTCTTTAGAAGAACAATGTCGAGAGTATGAGCAACAACATGAGCATTGCCTACGTGAAAAACAAGAATGGGTACACACTTTGGCTCTAAGAAATAAACAAGTAGAAGAGTCTCGCGTTATGCTCCATCAGGCAGAACTGGAATATGATAGAGAGCGAAATAAAATACAGCAAATAAACGATCGTATTCAGCGAGAACAAGAGCGGTTGAATATTTTGGAGGAGCGGCTGGAACATTTAGCAATGCTTTGCCTGCAAACAGAAGGTCCAGGAGAAGAGCTCAACGAACAATTGAGTGTACTGTTACAAAAACATAATGAAGTAGAATTGCAATTGACTCTAAGTAGGGAGCAGTCCTCACAATTAAGGATGGAGCTTGAAGAATGTGAGAAAAATATTTTAAACTGTGATTTCGAGGTAAAACGGATCCAAGAACAAATAAGCCAAGCTCGAATGGAAGAGCAGGCTTTGGCTGTGCGTGCTAGCTCCGTACATGAATCGCTTGATGAATTAGGTTTACAAGCATCCTCATTACTTGAGTTGATTCCTGCTGAGATCACTCAGGTTATGCGGGAAGATGAATTAATTGCTCTTTCTGAAAAAATAAAACGCTTAGGGGCTATTAACCTTGCTGCAATTGAAGAATTTACTGCAGAACAACAGCGTAAAGTGTATTTGGATGAGCAATATAATGATTTAAATCAAGCGTTGGCAACACTGGAAACTGCCATTGAAAAAATGGATAAAGAAACCCGCTCACGTTTGGAAAATACCTTTGATCAAGTCAACTCTTCATTCAAAGCCCTATTTCCGCGTTTATTTGGCGGGGGGAGAGCGCAGCTGGAATTGACTTGTGATAACCTGTTGGAAGCTGGTATTGTAGTAATGGCACAACCTCCTGGAAAACGAAACAGTACCATTCATTTGTTATCCGGGGGAGAGAAGGCAATGACTGCGGTAGCATTAGTTTTTGCTATTTTTCAGTTAAATCCTTCGCCTTTTTGTATGTTAGATGAAGTGGATGCACCTTTAGATGATGTAAACGTGGGGCGTTTTTGCGCTTTAGTGAAAGAGATGTCACAATTCGTACAGTTTCTTTTTATTACACATAATAAAGTTACAATGGAATTGGCAGATCATTTGATTGGGGTAACTATGCGTGAACCTGGAGTATCTCGCTTGGTTGCGGTTGATGTAACACAAGCTTTGGCTATGGAGTAAATGATGCAGGCAAATTGGAGCTTAATTCTTAATGTCCTGTTGTTAATTGGCGTTATCGTAGCAATTGGGCGCTTAATGAAAGCTCGAAGACAGAGCTTAAGTCCAGAACGTTATCAACCTAATTTGGGAACACCAGAAAGGACTTCCGATAGCACACAAAATTATACTGATGACATTATTGCTGTGCGTAAGGTTAATGCTGCGGCAATGGAGAATAAAATTGAAGTGGATAAGAATTTACAATTAACAAAGAAAACGACTACAAAGCCATCACAGCCCCGTTTAATGCCTTTGGATGATGAAGAGGACCATAAACTAAAGATAGAAATTGAGTCAAAATCCACGCCTAAAATAGAAGTTGAGACGAAAGGTCAAACAGATCATCAGCCTACTTTGATGATGTTTTTGCTGGCAAAAGAAAACAGACAATTCGCTGGATATGAATTATTACAAACCGTTTTAGCTGCCGGTTTACGTTTTGGCGAAGGACAATTATTTCACCGCCATCAATTTTCTAATGGTCAAGGCCCTGTTTTATGTAGTTTGGCAGCTGCAACTGCGACAGGCGTTTTTGATTTACAAAATATTGGTGCCTTTAGTGTGCGTGGTCTTTGTTTGTACATGCACTCCTCAAAAAATCCCGGTATCGATATGGAACGATTTACAGTGATGTTAGAAACAGCAAGGCAATTAAGTGAAGGTTTGGATGCGCACTTACTGGATGATCAGCGTAAACCCTTAACTGAAGATCGTATTGCTCGCTATTATCGCCTATTACAAATTAATCAGTCTCATTTTGAATTTGCTGCTGGATAGGCCTCATTTAGCCCGGGTGTCTAGATGAATCCGGGAATTGATACGCTACTCATTTTCTTGAAACCTACATGGTACACCCGCATCCAAGATAGCGTTTGGTAAGGAAAAAAAATTAAACTTTTTTTACTGTTATTACCCACTTGAACTCTAAGCACAAGTCTTAGTACACTAGACTTTTAGCTATGTCTGAATACTATGAACCTAAATACTGTTGCTGCATTACTTGCCCAACCATGTCAGATTAATACTGAACTTACTGGAATTTCTACAGATACTCGTGAACTCAAGCCAGGAAGTTTGTTTATTGCCATTTGTGGTGAGCGTTTTGATGGACACGACTTTGTAAAAGAAGCAGAAACTCGAGGTGCAGTCGCTGCCATAGTAAGTCATGCTGTAGATGGAGTACGTATACCGCAATTTGTTGTTGCAGATCCCATACAAGCATTAGCTAAAATAGCGGCAGCGCATCGACAAAATATCCATTGCCCTGTCATCGCTTTGACTGGATCTAATGGAAAAACAACAACCAAAGAAATGATTGCTGCCATTTTACCCCCTCCTTCTCATGCTACTAAGGGAAACTTCAATAATCATATTGGTGCTCCCCTGAGCATTTTACAATTAAATAACCAACACCGTTATGCAGTTTTTGAGCTGGGTGCAAATCACCCTGGTGAAATCGCACACACTGTTGCAATTGTTCATCCCGATGTGACATTAATTAACAATATAGCTCCAGCCCATGTGGAAGGATTTGGTTCTATAGATGGTGTGGCTCGCGCCAAAGGAGAAATACATCAAGGTTTATCTCTTGCCGGTGTAGCAGTAGTTAATGATGATGATGCTTATGCTCATTTTTGGGATGAATTATTGATTGAGAAAAAGGTTCTTCGTTTTTCTCTAGATCACCCTGCTGATATCTATGCTCAAGATGTTGTTCTAGATGAGCAAGGTTGTGGTCAATTTTCTTTAATTGTACCTAATGGACAGGCCGATATTCATTTAAAAATTCCTGGCTTGCATAATGTTCGCAATGCGCTAGCTGCTGCAGCTTGCTGTTATGCAGTTGGAATTGCCATAAAAGAGATTCAACAGGGGCTAAATAGCTTTGGCGGTGTAAAAGGACGTTTGACAGTTCTTAAAGGAAAAAATCAATCAACAATAATCGATGATACATATAATGCAAATTTACGTTCTGTTCTAGCCGCTTTAGAAGTATTGGCAGAACGTCCTGATAAAAAAATCTTTGTGTTTGGCGATATGGGGGAATTGGGGACTTGGGCAACTCAGCACCATCAGGAAGTTGGATTTGCAGCGCGACGATTAGGAATTGATCAGTTACTAAGTTGTGGCTCTTACAGCAAATTGGCGGCTGAGTCGTTTGGTGTCGGAGGTGAGCATTTTTCCAGCCAAGAGTTACTGGTGCACAATCTAGTAGAAAAATTAGCCCCAGATGTTGTTGTTTTGGTGAAAGGGTCTCGAGCCAGTGCAATGGAAAAAATTGTGCACCAACTGCTAGATTGAGGAGTTCTAGCGACCTGTCTATATGATGATAAAAAAGCAAAGAAATTTTTTTTGTATGATGCTGAATGGTATGTAGGTTTGTGGTATGCTTGGCCGCTTTTTTGGCCCATTATTCTATTGGACGATATTTAACACAAACCCATAATTGGGTTAACCAAGAGGAACAATTATGCTCTACTGGCTAACGCAGCTATTTCAAGGGCAATATCATGCGTTAAGAGTTTTTCAATACCTGACTTTCAGATCCATTTTAGCTTCTCTAACTGCACTTTTAGTGGGTTTATTGTGTGGACCTGCGATGATTCGTTGGTTGCGAGGCTTACAGATTGGTCAGATGGTACGAGATGATGGTCCTCAATCACATTTATCCAAAGCAGGAACTCCCACTATGGGAGGAGTTTTAATCTTATTGGCAATCACGGTAAGTTGTTTGCTTTGGGGTGATTTGCAACAATCCAGCTTATGGCTTGTGCTTTTGGTGACTCTGGCAAATGGGGTAGTAGGCTGGGTTGATGATTACCGCAAATTGGTATTAAAAAATAGTAAAGGATTGCCTGCACGTTGGAAGTATTTTTGGCAATCAGTCATTGCGCTTATTGCTGTAATTTATTTATACATGCATGCTACATTACCGGTCCATACTCAATTAACCGTTCCTTTTTTTAAATCGTTAACGATAGGTTTAGGTATTCTCTTTCCTGTTTTAGGTTATTTTGTAATTGTGGGAAGCTCCAATGCAGTAAATTTGACTGATGGATTGGATGGTTTGGCGATTATGCCTATCGTCATGGTTGCAGGTGCTTTGGGGATTTTTACTTATGCCTCTGGCAATTCGGTTTATGCACCTTATCTGGGTATACCTTATGTTCCAAATACCGGAGAATTAACCATTTTTTGCTCTTCGATTGTGGGCGCAGGACTTGGATTTCTTTGGTACAATAGTTATCCTGCTCAGTTATTTATGGGCGATGTGGGCTCTTTAGCTTTAGGGGCTGCTTTGGGTATTGTCGCAGTAGTCATTAGAGAAGAACTGGTTTTATTAATGATGGGTGGCTTATTTGTCATCGAGACAATTTCGGTCATTTTACAGGTAGGTTATTTTAAATATACTCATGGTAAACGCTTATTCAGAATGGCACCGTTACATCATCATTTTGAATTAAAAGGATGGTCAGAGCCTAAGATAATTGTCAGATTCTGGATTATTACTGTTGTTTTTGTGCTATGCGGGTTAGCCACTTTAAAACTTCGATAAAAAGGTGCATTCATGAATTCTCCTTTGTATTTAGTTGCAGGTTTGGGTAAAACTGGAATATCGGTAGCGCGATATTTACGTAGAAAAAATAAACCTTTTATTGCATTTGATACGCGTGCACAAGCTCCAAGTGTGGCTGAATTCACAAAAGAATTCCCCGATGTTCTTGTTTATACTCAGCATATCCCTGATGAAGTACTAACCCAACTGTCAGATATAATTGCAAGCCCCGGCTTGCCGTTGGAGATACCTTTTTTAAAAAAAGCCATGCAAATAGGTATCCCTGTTTATGGTGATATTGAGTGTTTGGCTCGAGAGATTCATGCTCCAGTGATCGCAATTACTGGAACTAATGGAAAATCAACGGTGACTACTTTAGTAGGAGAAATGGCAAAGGCAGCAGGATTCAAAGTTGCTGTGGCCGGAAATATAGGGACGCCAGTTCTTGATATGCTTGATGACGAGCATCAATACGATTTGTGGGTTCTGGAATTGTCCAGCTTTCAATTGGACTTAACTTATTCTTTAGCACCAATCGCAGCTACCATTCTGAATGTATCTCCTGATCATTTAGATAGACATCATACAATGGAAGCTTATGCACAAGCGAAACAACGAGTGTATCATCAAGCACAAGTTGCTTTGTTTAATCGTGGTGATCATTATACTATTCCAACTTCAGGAGTGAATCATATTTCTTTTGGCGTTGATGCTCCTGAAAAAAACAATTGGGGTTTGATTACCCAAAAAGATAAAATGTATTTGGCAAAAGGTAGTACTTGCATTTTGCCTGTTGAGTCTGTATTAATCAAAGGAGTTCATAATTGGCTTAATGCGCTTGCTGCTTCTGCTTTAGCGGATGCTGCAGGAATTTCACATCATCATATCATCAAGGTGTTAAGTTCTTTCACGGGTTTGCCGCATCGATCCCAATGGGTGCGAACTCTCGATGGCGTAGACTGGATTAATGATTCTAAAGGGACGAATATTGGTGCAACTATATCTGCTATTAATGGAATAGGAGGTTCTATGGAAGGTAAGATTGTACTTATTGCCGGTGGGCAAGGAAAGGGCGCTGATTTTAGTGAACTGGCCCAACCTATAGCTGATTATGTAAGATCTATTATTTTAATTGGTGAAGATGCAGATAAGATTGAAGCTGCATTAGCTAATGTAGTACCTATTTCGCGCGCTTCTTCTTTGGATAATGCTGTAGTTGTAGCTAAGTCACAGGCAAAACCGGGCGATGTTGTTTTATTGTCTCCTGCATGTGCCAGTTTAGATATGTTCCGTGATTTTAATCATCGCGGTGAATCGTTTGCGTCTTTAGTAAATGGATTGTAATCAATGCGGCCAAGACATGTGAATCAACGAGGCAAACCTGTAAGTAGACCTATTTCGCTTTATGATAAATGGCTAATTAGTGTGGTTATCGGTTTGCTGATCATCGGGCTGATGATGGTGGCCTCAAGTTCGGTCATGATTTCTACCAAATATTTCCACCAACCATTTCATTTTCTGATTCGCCAAGCATGTTATTTATTTGCGGGTCTAATGATTGCTCTTATCGTGATTAGGACAGATAGTAGTGTTTGGGAACGAATCAGCATGCCGATGTTGCTAATTTGTTTGTTTATGTTAGTCATTGTGTTGATTCCCGGAATAGGTCGGTCAGTTAATGGCAGCCGACGGTGGTTGGCTTTAGGGCCAATAGGTGTGCAAGTGTCTGAACTTGCCAAACTTACTATGATATTTTATCTATCAGGCTATTTAGTACGGCAACAAAATGCAGTTAGTAATAGTATTTTGGGATTTATTAAACCCATGGTAATTTTGGGAGTTGTTTCCTTTTTATTATTACTTGAGCCAGATTTTGGCGCCACAGTGGTGATTTCTGGTACGGTTATGGCTATGCTATTTTTAGCGGGTGTAAAATTACGCTATTATATAGGATTGATGTTCGTAGTTATGGGAGCGCTGGCCTTTTTAGCCGTGTCGTCTCCTTATCGAGTTGCCCGTCTTACAGCGTTTTTAGATCCTTGGGCCGATCAATATAATAGTGGTTATCAGTTAACTCAATCCTTGATTGCATTTGGTCGAGGAGGATGGTTCGGCTCTGGTTTGGGAGAAAGCATCCAGAAATTATTGTATTTACCTGAAGCACACACCGACTTTTTATTCGCTGTGTTAGCAGAAGAATTGGGTCTGGTAGGCATTTTAATGGTCATGCTCCTATACAGTATACTTGTTATTAGAGGTATGACTATCGCATACAATGCTTATATACAAGAGCGATTGTTTGCTTCATACACGGCTTATGGTTTGACTTTTTGGCTGGGGCTACAAGCAGCTATAAATATGGGCGTTAACTCGGGATTATTACCAACAAAAGGGTTAACTCTGCCACTCATGAGTTATGGTGGTGCAAGTATGGTTATCAATTGTGTTGTAATTGCGTTATTATTGCGCATTGATCACGAAAATCGTTGGCAAGCTCTTGGATTAGGGCCACTGTCAGCATAAGGGGGCATTTGTGGGTAATTCAGGACAATTTATATCTTCAAGGATGGGCTGCGTAGAACAAATACATTTCGTAGGAATTGGTGGGGTTGGCATGTGTGGTATTGCTGAAGTATTACACTACCAAGGATATCGTATTACAGGTTCAGACCTAGGAGAAGGTAGTACGGTACAAAGATTAAAATCTTTAGGAATTCCTGTTTATATGGGACATAAAGCCGAACATATAAAAGGCGCAGATGTGGTAGTGCGTTCTTCAGCTGTTGGTATGAATAATCCTGAAATTGTAGCTGCTCGCGAGCAAATGATTCCAGTAATACCACGAGCAGCGATGCTTGCTGAACTTATGCGCTTTCGCCATGGCATTGCTGTAGCTGGAACTCATGGTAAAACTACAACCACAAGTTTGGTAAGCAGCCTCTTAGCGGAAGGTGGTTTAGATCCAAGTTTTGTAATTGGTGGAAAATTAAATAGTTTGGGAGTAAATGCTCAACTGGGCCAATCCCCCTATTTTGTAGTTGAGGCTGATGAAAGTGACGCATCTTTCTTATTCTTAAAACCCATGATGGCCATAGTAACTAATATTGATGCGGATCATATGGATAACTATGAAAATGATTTCGATAAATTAAGAACAACGTTTCTTGAATTTTTACATCATCTACCTTTTTATGGGTTAGCAGTAGTATGTATTGATGATCCGGAAGTACGTAAGATTCTTCCAGCTATTGAACGACCTACTCTAACATACGGATTTTCTGAAGAAGCACATTATCGTGCGACCAATTGGACCCAAAATGAGCTCATTAGTGAGTTCACCGTAGTACGTCCAGTACCTTATTCTGAATTAAACATTCAATTTCAGTACCCAGGCCGCCATAATGTATTAAATGCCTTAGCCGCTATTGCGATCGCGACGCAATTAGGGGTGGATGATGCTTCTATTAAACGTGCTTTAGCAAAATTTCAAGGGGTAGGCCGCCGTTTTCAAATGTTAGGTGAGAAAAAATTTGAGAATGGTTCAGCTCTTATTGTAGATGATTACGGTCATCATCCTCAGGAAATTTTATCAACCATCGATGCCTTTCGACATGTTTGGCCCAATAAGCGTCTGGTACATGTCTTCCAACCACATCGTTATACGAGAACTCAATCTCTACAAGAGCAATTTGTTGATGTGTTGAGCCTTGCGGATGAATTATTCTTGTTTGATATTTATTCCGCAGGCGAACCCGAAATCCCTGGAGTAACTAGTGAGAGTTTGGCACAGAAAATTAGAGGTAAAGATAAAACAGTAACTCTGGTGAATGAACAATCGCTCAAAGCAAAATTGAATCAGTTAATTAAAGATGGTGATGTGATATTGATGCAGGGAGCCGGTAGTATTGGCCAAATTGCTGTAAACTTAATGAAGGAAGTGTGAGAGCAACATGTGTCCAACTGAGAACGATTGTAGCCATGTAACAGAATTTCAAGGCAGTTTGCTTTATAATGAGTCTTTGGCAGAATATACTACCTGGCGAGTTGGAGGACCTGCTGCGAAGCTCTATAAGCCGATAAGCATTGCTGATCTGGCTTTGTTTCTTCGCCAACTTCCGGAAACAGAACCTTTATTATGGTTGGGATTAGGTTCCAATTCGTTAATTCGCGATACTGGATTTCCAGGAACAGTTATTTTGACTCAAGGATGTTTAAAAGAAATTGCACTTTTAGACAAGCAAATTGTTAAAGTTGAAGCAGGGGTATCTTGTGCGAGTATGGCGCGTTTTTGTGCGCGTAATAATTTGTCTGGTGGTGAGTTTTGGGCGGGCATTCCTGGAACGATGGGTGGCGCTTTACGCATGAATGCGGGTTGTCATGGCGGCGAAACGTGGCAGTTTGTGGTGGAACTGCAAACTATGACGCGAAATGGTGAAATAAGAATTCGTAAACCTCAGGAATATGAAGTGGTTTATCGACATGTTTCTGTCCCTCCCGATGAATGGTTCATTTCAGCCACATTTAAGCTGCCAACTGGTGATAAAGAAACTTCACTACAAGTCATCAAAGATTTGTTGGCTCACCGTGCAAACACGCAACCTACTAATGAATACAATTGTGGCTCAGTGTTTCGAAATCCACCAGAAAATTTTGCAGCTCGACTTATTGAGTCCTGTGGATTAAAAGGCTTCAATATCGGGGGCGCAGTAGTTTCTCAGAAACATGCTAATTTTATTATCAACCATCAAGGTACAGCGACTGCAGCTGATATTGAGGCCTTGATTAATTTAGTACAAACTAAAGTTCGTGAGCAGACAACAATTGAGTTGGTGCGCGAAGTTCATATAATCGGAGACCGTTAAATGTCTAAGCTTCTCAATTTAGTTCTGCTTTATGGTGGAAAATCCGGAGAACATGAAATTTCATTAATTTCCGCTGCATCTGTGCTTACCCACTTGGATGCTGAAAAATATAATATTATTCCTATAGCAATGGATAAAGAGGGATTATTTCATCTTCACCAATACCAGGATTTACTTGCCTTTAAAGAAAAACTTCCTGTAGTAACCGAACACTCGAAGCCTTTGGTTAGCTTGTTTATTAATGGACGTTTATCGGTGGATGCTGATGTCGTTTTTCCGGTAGTGCATGGACCTTTATATGAAGATGGTTGCTTGCAAGGAATGCTTGAATTAGCGGGTGTTGCTTATGTGGGTTGTGATGTACTTTCTTCATCTATTGGAATGGATAAAGATATGGCCAGACGCATCGTTTGCGTTAATGGTTTAAAATCAGCAAATTATAAGCTCTTATCTTGGCATGCCTCTGTATCTGAAAGGCAACACTTTTGCCATGAAGTTGCTGAAGAATTTGGTTGGCCTTTGTTTGTTAAACCTTGCTCAATGGGTTCCAGTGTAGGCATACATAAAGCAAAAAATATGGCTGAATTGTTAGTCGCAGTGGATGATGCTTTACGCTATGACGAAGAGATCTTAGTGGAGTCCTTTGTGTCTGGACGAGAAATTGAGTTGTCTGTTCTGGAGAGTTCAGTACCTTCGGGTGAGCCACGAGTTAGCATCGCTGGTGAAATACGTGTACATCATCCTGATGGTTTTTATTCTTATTCAGCAAAATACTTAGAAAGTGGACAAACCGATCTGATTATACCGGCTTCTATGAGTCAGAATTTATACGAGCAATTAAGGAAAGCTGCTGCAGATATTTTTATCCGTTTAAAATGCAAGGGTATGGCGCGGGTGGATTTTTTTGTTAATGATAAAACAGAAACGATCTATTTTAATGAAGTAAACACTTTGCCTGGATTTACTTCGATTAGTATGTATCCAAAATTGTGGCAGGCGAGTGGCTTAGCTTATCCTGATTTATTGGATGAGTTGATTCGTATTGCAATGGTGCATCAGAATTGCCGCCAACACTTGGTAACCAACTATTTGTGAGCACCATGAATAAAAATAGGGATGTTGATTCCAGTAATTTGCGATATATCTGTTGGTTGTTGATATTAAGTTTAAGTGCAATATTCTTAACTTGCCGCTTAGGGTACTATTATCTATCCGATGCAGAGCGGTTTCCAATTACCACAATTAAAGTCGCTGCAAATTATGAACATGTGACGCATAAAGAGCTCGAAGGGGTATTATCAAAACACTTGAATAATAGTTTTTTTACTTTATCAATTAGTGCGTTACAGAACGAATTGAATGAACTGGGGTGGATCGATACTGCATCGGTTGAGCGTGTTTGGCCCGACACATTGAAAATAAGACTTGTTGAAAAAAAACCCGTTGCAATTTGGGATAATGCCCTGATGACAGAGGACGGCAGATTATTTAATGAAGGTGCGGTTCCAGAGGGTCTAAGCTTGCCAAAATTAAAAGGACCACTATCTCAACAAGAAGAAGTCTTACAAGTTTACGAAAAATTGAGTAAGATATTGTCAATGTACGGTTTAAACCCTACTGGACTGCATCTAAGAGAGAACCAATCCTGGGTATTACTTTTAGGCAATGATATAAAAATATATTTGGGAAAGAAAGAGTTAGAGGAACGATTGCAGCGTTTTTGTAAAGCATATCCAGCAGTGTTTGCTGAAAAAATTGAGCAATTGTCTAGCGTGGACTTGCGTTATCCACGTGGTATGGCGGTGCAGTGGAAACAACAAACGGAACGATAATGGCAAAAAAAATAGAAAAAGATATTATCACTGGATTGGATATTGGAACTTCAAAAGTAATTGCATTAATTGGAGAGGTCACAGCTGATGGTGCAATAGAAATTATCGGAATAGGTCGTCATCCCTCACGTGGTTTAAAACGTGGTGTTGTGGTTGATATAGAGGCTACTGTGAACTCTATTCAGCGAGCGGTTCAAGAAGCTGAACTTATGGCTGGATGTGAAGTGAGAACGGTTTATGCAGGAATTGCCGGTAGCCATATTCGCAGTTTAAATTCACATGGCATCGTTGCAATTCGAGATAAAGAAGTTTCCCAGGCTGATGTAGAACGTGTGATTGATGCCGCAAAAGCTGTAGCAATTCCTGCAGATCAAAAGATTCTGCACGTTTTGCCGCAGGAATTTATCATCGATCAACAAGGCAGCATCCGCGAACCTATAGGAATGTCGGGCGTACGACTTGAATCGCGAGTACATATTGTTACTGGTTCAGTAAGTGCTGCGCAAAATATAGTTAAGTGTGTGCGACGTTGTGGTTTAGAGGTAAATGATATTATTCTGGAGCAATTGGCTTCAAGCCATGCCGTTTTGACCGAAGATGAAAAAGACCTTGGTGTGTGCTTGATAGATATTGGTGGTGGAACTACCGATATTGCTATATTTTGTGAAGGGGCGATTCAACATACCGCCGTCATTCCCATTGCGGGGGATCAAGTGACGAATGATATAGCAATGGCATTACGGACACCCACAAAAGCAGCAGAATCCATTAAACTGAATCATGCGTGCGCTTTAACTGAATTAGCAAATTCAGATCTCATGTTAGAAGTTACAAGCGTTAGTGACAGGCCAGGAAGAAAGATATCAGCTAAAACTCTTTCTGATGTAGTTGCGGCGCGTTATGAAGAGTTATTTACTCTAGTACGCAATGAATTACGACGTAGTGGTTTTGAAGATAGAATGGCTGCGGGCATTGTTCTCACTGGTGGTGCTGCTAATGTTAGAGGCGGTATTGAACTTGCAGAACTTTGTTTTGAGATGCCTGTAAGAAAAGGTTGCGCTCATCATGTTTCTGGATTGGCTGAAGCAACAGAAAATCCTTCATTTGCAACAGGGGTAGGTTTGTTGTTGCAAGGATACCAACAACAGTATGTATCAAACTACAAGGTACCCACAATGAATGATAATACGCAAAGTTTATGGGCCCGTATGAAAGAATGGTTTCAGGGTAATTTTTAGGTTACAACTAACGTATATAACTAAATCGGTAATGAGCAATTTAAGGGTTCATGCCGTATTTTGTTGAAAGATTAAACATATGAGGGGAGCAGGTTATGTTTGAATTAATGGAAGGCCAACACCAAGATAATAATGCTGTTATTAAAGTAGTAGGTGTTGGCGGTGGTGGTGGTAATGCCGTCCAACATATGGTTGCAGAAAATATTGATGGAGTTGAGTTTATTTGTGCGAATACTGACGCACAAGCTCTGAGAGGCTCAAATGCAAAAATACATATTCAACTAGGTGACGAACTGACTAAAGGCTTGGGTGCAGGTGCAAACCCACAAATAGGTCGCGAGGCAGCCGAAGAAGATAGAGATCATATCCGTGAAATCTTAAGTGGTGCAGATATGGTATTCATTACCGCAGGCATGGGAGGTGGAACTGGTACAGGGGCGGCTCCGGTTTTCGCAGAAATTGCTAAAGAACTAGGTATTTTAACTGTAGCAGTCGTTACTAAACCATTTTCTTTTGAAGGTAAGCAACGCGCATTGGCTGCAGAGGATGGAATCCGTCGCTTAGCAGAACATGTGGATTCATTAATCACCATACCGAATAATAAATTACTCAGTGTTTTGGGAAAAAACATCAGTCTTCTTAATGCGTTCAAGGCAGCAAATAATGTCTTACTTGGTGCAGTAAAAGGAATTTCTGATTTAATTACTCGTCCGGGTCTGATTAACGTTGATTTTGCAGACGTACGTACAGTGATGTCGGAAATGGGTATGGCTATGATGGGTACTGGTAGTGCCGTAGGTGAACAAAGAGCACGTCAAGCTGCAGAAGCAGCCATTGCATCTCCATTATTAGAGGATGTAAACTTCTCTGGCGCACGAGGAATTTTGGTCAATATTACTGCTGGTCTTGACATGTCAATAGGTGAGTTTGAAGAAGTCGGGGATGTAGTTAAAGAATTCATTTCTGATGATGCAACAGTGGTAGTTGGAACAGTAATTGATCCAGACATGACCGATGAAATGCGCGTAACAGTGATTGTAACTGGGTTAGGCGATGGACGACAACGCCACCAACAATCCCAACCCCAATCTCATCGTGCACGTTTGCTTGAAACAACGCGCAGTGATGGCTCTTTGGATTATCAACAATTAGATAGACCCGCTGTAGTTCGCAAACAAGCTCAATCAGGTATGTCCTCGGGCGCAAAACATAATGGCGACAGCATTCCAGATGTAGATTATCTTGATATTCCAGCATTTTTACGCCGGCAAGAAGAGGCATAATTATACGTTACATCCCTTCATCTGCAGCAGCGTAGATGAAGGGCCGTTTAATTTTTTGATAAAAAATAATTAGACTAAATATTAAAATATTGATACGATCACTAGGTTTTGCGTGCAAAATAAAAAATTTAAAAACGATATATGAGGAACAAGGTGAGCACTGAATGACAAAACAAAGAACTCCTAAAAAGGTGATCCAGGCAACTGGTGTAGGATTGCATTCCGGTGAAAAAGTGCTGTTAACCTTGAGACCTGCCCCTGTTAATACAGGCATAGTTTTTAGACGGGTGGATCTTTCTCCCGTAGTGGAAATACCTGCGTCATATGAAAACGTGGGCGATACTATGTTATGCACCACATTACACCATGGAGCAGTAAAAATTGCTACTGTGGAACATTTGCTATCGGCATTAGCAGGATTAGGAATAGATAATGCGTATATTGATGTGAATGCTCCAGAGTTACCCATTATGGATGGTAGTGCGGCTCCTTTTGTATTCTTGATCCAATCAGCAGGAATACGTGAACAAAACGCACCTAAAAAATACATTCGTATTCTTAAACCCATTCGGGTAGAGGACAATGGAAAATACGTTCAATTTTATCCTTATGATGGGTATAAAATTGCGTTCACCATTGACTTTGATCATCCAGCGTTCAATGATAAGCCACAAACTGTAAGTTTTGATTTCTCAACAACTTCCTATGTGAAAGAGGTATGTAGAGCACGTACTTTTGGATTCCTATCCGACTATGAGAAATTAAGGGAATGTGATTTAGCAAAAGGCGGAAGCTTGGATAATGCAATAGTTGTCGATGATTATCGCGTTCTCAACGACGATGGACTTCGTTTTGAATCAGAATTTGTTTCTCATAAGGTATTGGATGCGATTGGCGACCTATACTTGTTAGGTTCTAGTTTGATTGGTGCATTTGAAGGGTACAAATCTGGTCATGAACTCAATAATAGATTGTTGCGTGAGCTAATGATAAGACAAGACGCTTGGGAATATACTTATTTTGATAAAGAAGAATATCTCCCTACAATGCACACTGAATTTTATCCTGTCGAAGCGTAGGAATGTAGCCTGGGGAAGACAATGTTCGTAACCCAGGAAAACAGAACCGCATATGTCCCCTGGTTATGATTTGCCTCCTCCTGGCTACGTTTTCGGATTCCTAGTGAATTAACATAAATGTTGGCAAGGGAGCGTTGTAGCATGAAACTAAATATTAGTCTTTTTACTTTTGCTTTGTTATGCAGTACTTCAATATATTCTACCAGCACTGAAGAAACGCCCAAGACAAATGCTGAACAAGCACTGCACATGGATTGGTTGGATACCACTGTCTCACCCAGTAAAGATTTTTATGCTTATGCAGTGGGCAACTGGAAAAAAAACAATCCCATTCCTCCTGATTATTCGAGTTGGGGAAGCTTTAATCTGATTAATGAGAAAGTGCAAAATATCATTCATCACATGCTAATCGATGCTGCTAAAAATACAAATGCAAAACAAGGTAGCATAGAGCAAAAAGTGGGTGACTTTTATTTTAGCGGGATGGATGAAGCTAGCATTAATCAATTGGGTATTAAACCCTTGCAACCAGAATTTGATCGCATTAATCATTTAAAAACTTTAACTGATCTACAAAATGAAATAGCTCATTTGCATCAAATTGGAGTTGATGTTTTTTTCAATTTCGGCAGCATGCAAGATTTTAAAAACAGTAAGGATATGATAGCTGCGGCCATGCAGGGCGGATTAGGATTGCCCGATCGCGATTATTATTTAAAAGATGATCCTAAATTTAAACAAATTCGAGAGGCTTATATAAACCATATACGCAAAATGTTTGAGCTCTTAGGTGATTCTCCTGATAAAGCAGCTGCTGAAGCCATGATCGTAATGAAGTTAGAAACACAAATGGCCAAGGCTTCTATGTCCCAGATAGAACAACGAGATCCTCATGCGGTGTATCATATTATGGATAGGGCCCAACTTGCTCAAGTTACACCCAATTTTTCCTGGCCAGCGTATTTTTCAGCTATGGGACTTGCCCAAATCAAAAGTATTAATTTAGCAATGCCTGGTTTTTTTAAGGATATGAACAATCAATTAAAAACGGTCTCTTTAGATGATTGGAAAACATATTTGCGTTGGCATTTAATTGATGCCTTTGCTTCGTATTTGTCTGCACCTTTTGTAGATCAAAATTTTAAAATGGTTTCGGTTCTTACGGGGGCTGAGAAAATACTGCCACGGTGGAAACGAGTTGTTGCTACTGAAAATGGGGCCTTGGGTTTTGCTATAGGTAAAATGTATGTGGACCGCTATTTTTCTCCCGAAGATAAAAAACAAGCATTGGATATACTTAAAAATATTCGCACAGTCCTTCAAGAAGACATTAGCACGCTATCTTGGATGACTCCTGCAACTCGTGAAGCAGCATTGAAAAAACTTGCAATGATGGAAGAACGAGTAGGTTACCCCTCCAAGTGGAGAGATTACTCTAAATTGGTCATTAATAGAGGGCCATACGTTTTAAATGTAATTCGTGCTAATGAATTTTTGACGAAGCGTGATCTTAACAAAATTGGTAAGCCTATAGATAGAACCGAATGGGTCATGACACCACAAACCATCAATGCGTATTATGATCCTTCGATGAACAATTTAAATATTCCAGCAGGGATTCTTCAATCACCGTTTTTTGACCCTAATGCACCAGCTGCTGTAAATTATGGAGCAATTGGTTTTGTAATGGGACATGAAATGACTCATGGGTTTGATGATCAAGGTGCACAATTTGATGGCCATGGTAACTTACAAAATTGGTGGACCCCGAGTGATTTAGAAAAATTCAAGGCTGCAACCCAATGTATTGTGAACCAGTTCTCTCAATATACCGTAGAGGATAATTTACATGTCCAAGGAAAATTGGTTGTAGGAGAAGCTGCGGCAGACTTAGGGGGAATTACATTAGCCTATAGAGCGTTTAAGCATTCGGATGCTTATAAAAATGCGCCTACAATTGGCGGTTTGACACCGGATCAACAATTTTTTATCGCAACAGCACATGTTTGGGCGATGAACATTCGACCACAACAACTGCGTAATCAGGTCACTACCGATCCCCATCCTCCAGCACAATATAGAGTAAATGGAAGCTTAGCGAATATTCCTCAATTTCAGGAAGCGTTCCATATTCCTAACGACAGCCCCATGGTGAATAAGAACCGCTGTGTAATTTGGTAAATATTTTGGCACAATCTCCTGAATTCTCAGAAGATTGTGCCGTATGCTGTAGATATAAAAAATAATTAAATTGCTTCCATTGTGAACATTGGTTAGACTTTCTGCACTGTATACAATTTATTGTGGAGATAATGATGACTAAAGAAGAAATGATTTGTCGTATCATACGATATGTAACCCAAAAACCAAGCACCAAAAAAGCGTGTTGTGGATGATTGGTTTGTCCGAGCTACTGGGTTATAAAAATAATACAGTAGTGAAGCATTTTTGCTCTCATCATCCGGACTTTTCTGAGCCTGAAGGCCAGGCTTTATTCGCTGATTTATTGGCTTGGATGTGGTTAAATGTGCACAGGGCAAAACAAGGTAAAAAAACCTACCTTTTTGGCCCTTTGCTTATTCTTGATGAACTGTGGCACACCTTTATTCTTCATACCCGAGATTATGTCGATTTTTCAATGCGCTTTTTTGATTGCTATTTTCATCATGATGTTGAGCCAAGTGGGCAAGAACATGTTATGGAAGAAGTAGAACTGACTGATTATCTACAAGATTGTTTTGCTTATCTTGGATCGGAATGGGTAAGCCGTCGTTTTGCAACTGCGTTGGCTGAAACAAATAATTTTTATCAATTATGAGTATTTGTAGGTGGATAGGTGAAGCGCGATCTGGAATTTTATAGAGATAAATAAACCAAACCGTTTTCACTTCGTTGGCCTTAGGATGCAATAACAAGTTAATTTTATTCTATGGATGCATACAAACTTTTTTGACTGCATTTTAATTATATGTATCTAATTATCACCATGCGCTAAATGCAATAACGCCTTTTGTAACGGTTCATAATTACACTGCTGACTTTCGCTAATTATAATTTCCTTAGCTTTTTTTGATAATGAATGTTTGGACGGGGATGTTTTTTCGTACTCAATCAGGGGTTCAATAACCGTCACCTTAATTGAAGAAAGTTGATACATACCGGCTTCTTTGCGTAATTTATCCCGCAATTCAGGAATCGCATACCGTAATTGTGTTGCCCAGGCAGCGTCAGTTGTTGTTAATAGCAAACAACCTTTATTAAAACTGCCAACTTGACATTGATTTGCTAAAACATCCGGAAGCATAAGCTTTATTTTATTCGCGAGCTCTTCTAATTGAACAGAGCGTTGACATAGGTCAGCAAGTTGTTTATTGAGGCAACGACTGATAGAGCGCATTTTTTGAGTCTAAATAAAAAAATGTAAGAGAGTTAGTATATACTCCGTAAGAAGTATAGAATAGTAAATTCGAGCTAAATGCAATATTATAATTTTTCAGTAGACTTTCAGGATTATAGGTGAATCAATGTTTGAGAAGCCCTACGACACTAATGTTATTTATTTTACCCGCATGCATTGGATTATATTTTTTTGGCCAGTTGTTGCGTTATGTGCCGCTTTAATCATTGTTAATTATGTGGAAATCGATTTTTTACATAAACTTGGATACGGGTTTGCTGCGCTATCCTTGTTATGGATTGGCATAACTTGGATGACCTATTATTTTTCTTCGCTCACAATCAAGAAAAATCACGTGATTATACGCACTGGCGTCGTTGTGAGACAAACAATTGATATTCCATTAAGCAAAATCGAAGCGATCGACATCCGTCAATCTATTATGGGCAGCCTTTTGGGTTATGGGATGATTAGCATCACGGGTACGGGTGGGACTCGTCGTATTATTAATTTTTTGCATAATCCTTTGACCTGCAGACGTTATATTGAACAGCTAATGGGTGAGTTGCATCGCAATGATTAACCCTCATAACCTGCCCACAAGAAGTCCAGATTTTTGGGGCCAGGATTCTGGGTTAAGAATCAAACCTTAACCCAGAGTGCAATTTAATCGAATCAAATTCTTGCTAAAAGTTCGGCTTTTGTTTTTTCATCAACAAAAGCAGCTTCTATGGACATACGCGTTATTGCATTCATTGTTTCATCGCTGTAGTTATATGACTTTTGTACGCGTTGATACTCCTGACCTAAAGTAGTACTCATAAAGGGTGGATCGTCTGAATTGATACTAATTTTAATGCCCGCATCATAAAATTTTGGCAAGGGGTGATTATTCATATCTCTAAATAAGCCCAAAAAGATATTACTGGTGGGGCAAATTTCTAATGTGATATTCCTTTCTTTTACCATTGCCATGGTATCTGGTGAATAAATGGAATTAACCCCATGTCCAATACGTTGGATGGGTAGATTTTCCATTGCCTCAACCATACCGTCCGCAGGAGCAAATTCTCCGGCATGAACGGTGCATTGTAACCCTGCATCCGCCGCAATATGGTACGCCTTACTGAATAGTTTAGGAGGAAATTTCGCTTCATCCCCGCCTAAACCAAAGCCGGTGACACAAGGAAATCTATCTTTATGAGTTTGTTTTGCAACATGCTCTACTGCTTCCACTCCAAAATGACGCACGGCAGTAATTAAAATACGTCCTACGATATTGAATTGATCTTTAGCATCGTCAATTGCTTGTTGGATTGCTGACAGATGTTCTGCGGAAGGAATTTTACTGGATAGTTCTGCGTGGTCAGGTGAATACATCATTTCTATATAAATTGCATCTTCTTGGGCGCGAGCTCGTAAATAGTCAAAGGTGATATCATAATAATCTTGAGGATATCGAATTACCGAGGCCAACGTATCATACACCTTTAAGAAATCGAGAAAGTCTTTAGATAAATAGCTTTTTCCATCAGGGGCAACCAGGCCTTCAGGCAGAGCTAATTTATTCCGTGCAGCCAGCTTTGCGGCTAATCCAGGAGTGATGCTACCTTCCAAATGGACGTGTAACTCCGCTTTCTTTAAACTCATCCCTCGCTCCTAATTTTTTAAAAAGTTAGAGTAATGGTAACTTAGATAAAAAAGCTATAAAATACCTGGTTTAAATTATTGTTATTTGGATTGGTTATGAATTCCGATGATATAGATAAAGCTTATGTTAGTCCTTATGATAAATTTTTCTTTGAATTTGATGCAACTCATAATAAATCTGCATCTCAAGTAAAAGAAATTAACAAGCACAAGCGTATTTTTATGATGCGTGATAATAAAGATTATGTTAATGAAAAAGGTGAGATCTGGGAAGAATTTTAATCGTTGCTTAGCTTAGCAATCAAAATTTTTCCTCAGATGTTTTTATACCCTTATATGCTTATAAATCGTTGATACACCATTCTCTCAGGAGGTCTAAGGGGAGAGCTTCTTTTCTACATCAAGAAGGGATGTACAATTAGCCATTGTAGTCTGGGTGAAGGCCTAAGCTGAAACCCGGGACTCTTCATCCAGATTTTGCGTTGCTACACCGGCCTACACACACTTATTAGCCCAAAAAGAAATGTAATGCTTTGTAAGCTAGAATCGTCAGAATAGATGCGGCAGGTAATGTTAAAACCCATGACATAAAGATGTTACGGATTACAATCAGATTCAACGCACCGATACCTCGTGCCAAACCCACTCCAAGAACAGCGCCTACTAATGTTTGCGTTGCTGAAACGGGAATACCTGTACTTGTTGCTACTACTACAGTAGTTGCGGCTGAAAGCGTTGCTGCAAAGGCGCGACTAGGAGTCAGAGCGGTGATTGCGCTACCTACGGTTTCAATGACTTTTCTACCGTACATAAGCAGGCCTGTAACTACACCCACACAACCTAATAAGATAATCCATGCGGGGTAATTATTGGCATTAAAAACTTGATGTGAACTCATGATCAAGCTGTAAATGATGGAAAGGGGGCCCACTGCTAAGGCTACGTCATTGGATCCATGTGCAAAAGCCATCGCACAAGCAGTCATCGCCATAAGTACAGCAAAATATTTTTCTACTTGGATAAATCGTTCTCTACGTCTTATTCTTGGGTGCTCCGGAATGCGTTTAATAATTATCATTCCAATAATTGTGATAATAATACTCGTTGCTAAAGTAACCGCTAAATTTTGCTTGAAATTCAGATGAATATGAAAATGATTCAGCCCTTTAAATACGGTAATAAATGACAAAATAGAGCCAATGAGGAACAGATAAATAGGAATATATAATTTAGCTTTGGTTAGTGGGTTACTTTTAACAAAAATAGTTTGTTGAATACTCGTAAATAATATAAATGCAGTAATTCCCGAAATCATCGGGGAGGTAATCCAACTTATGGCAATACGACTTACTTGATTCCAATGAATTGCTTGGGGTCCTAGCACTATCGTGCCAAAACCTACCATGGAACCCACTAAGGCATTAGTAATAGAAACAGGAACTCCAAGATAGCTCGCGAGATTCATCCAGATAGTACAAGCTAATAAAACACCCAACATTCCTTCTATAAGGATCAAGGGCTGTCCAGAAAGTTCGCTGGAGTTAATAATTCCATCACGCATTGTCTCGGTAACACCAGTTCCACCTAAAAATGCACCAGCAAATTCAAAAATTATGGCGATTAGCATTGCTTGCTTGACGGTAACGGCTTTTGAGCCCATGGTAGTGCTCATGACATTGGCTAAATCATTGGCACCGACACCCCAAGTCATCAAAAAACACAAAATGACTGCTACAAGAAGATATATAATTGAATAATCCATAGAACTTGACTACCGCGCGATTAGAATTTGAAGACGACTGCCCACATGTTGAGCGCCATCGGCTAAATCATCAATCCATTGGACCAATTTGTAGAGAAAAATCGCATCAATTGCAGATAAATCTTTTTCGATTTCAAAAATACGATGTCGAATATCTGCTAGACGTTCATCACTGTCATGTTCAATCTCATAAAGAGTTAAGATCATTTCCTCAACGATCTTTACTTCTGAGCCCCTGAAACCTGTCTCTAGTAATTCATCTAATTCATTAATTGCTTTACAAGCCTGCTTTGATGCGTCAAGACAACGACTTAAAAAAGGCATAAAAATGGAAACTATTGCTGCTGGGATAGTCATTTGTCTACTAATGATGAGTATTGCAATATCTTCCGTCTTATTCGCTATGAAATCTTGAGCACTAAGCAACTCAAGCAGATCAGTACGAGAAACAGGAAGGAATAGTCCAGTAGGCAAATGAAGACGTAGATCCCGTTTGATTAAATCAGCTTCTTTTTCAAGAGAAATTATTTTTTCTTTTATTCTATTCGCGGTCGTCCAGTCTTTTTTAAGGACGGCTTCAAAAAATGGGTAGAGCTGTTTGGCACATTGGTGCACTTTTCGCATGTGTTGTTCTATCGGTCTAATTGGTGAAGGACCAAACATATTAAATATGCTACCCATTATATTCGCATCTCTTAGGCAAATTTTTGAGAAGTATACCCAAACTTTTTCAGGAACAAAACAATTGAATTGCAGTTCACCAAATTTTTCGGTTTATTCTTTGTTTTTTTAAATAAAAAAAATAAAAATATTTTCAATTTGCTGCAATGATTTTTTATATTGGTCTACAATTGAAAATACTAGGGTTTACCACAATACTTTTTTTTTTAATAAAATCGATGAAATAGGAACGGGACAAGGAGCTCAGGATGAAGCGATTTTGGCTAATAGGATTATTGTTGTTAGCACATAGCGTATGTTCCGAAACAATTACTAAGGTAATTGAATTGCATTATGTTCCTGCCCAAAAAGTTATTCAGTTAGTGCAACCTATGCTGCAAACTGGAGAAAAAATAAGTGGTTCTGATCAAACCTTAGTTGTTCAGGTTTCTCCGCAAACATTAACCCAAATTAGAACGATATTACATCAAATCGATGTACCTCCAGTAACATTTAATATTTCTATTTATCAAGGTGACCCAAATTGGCTTAGTGCACAAAATGAAAATTCGGTAACCTATAGTACGAAATCTCCTGCTGAAGTGAAGCGGACCCAATCGGTTAAAGTTATGAATGGAGAATCAGCTTTCGTATCTACCGATCAAGAAGTACCCATCGTTACTGCTGTAGGGGCGGGTTTTTTCACAGGAATCGAGTATCAACAACATCAAATCAAAAATGGTTTATTAGTACAGCCCATTATGCGTGGATCACAGGTCGAATTGAAGCTACGCCGGGTGCGTGAACAACAAAATCCGGCTGGGGGACAACAATTTGATGATCAAAATATAGATACAACATTGATGGTACCACTCAATAAGTGGGTTTCTTTGGGAAGCCCAGAAGGAACAAAGGATACGGATTCCTCTTCGGTTTCATATACAGCAGGAAGGCCATTTTCTCAACAAGCAACACTTTATGTAAAAGTTTCAGTCGCGGATAATCTTTAAATAATTGAATAAAAAACGAGCAACTGGTGTATAATTATAAATAGAAGCAGCTAAATAAACCGACCTTTATGGAGGGCTCATGGCAATTATAAGCTCCTTGGCTAATCACTTGCTGATCGCGATGCCTTCCCTCAATGATCCTAATTTTGAACGAACTGTTATTTATGTTTGTGAACACCATGAACAAGGCTCGGTAGGCTTGATTATAAATCGTCCAATGCAATTTCCGTTGTCTATTGTTTTTGAACAATTACATATTGAACCGGTCCGTATGGAGCAAAGCCATTTACCCTTAATGTTTGGCGGACCAGTACAACCGGAGAGAGGATTTGTTATTCATAAACAATTGGGTGGTTGGCGTTCTAGTTTGTTTTTGCAAGATGAGGTGACGGTAACCACATCTAATGATATTATTCGCGCCATTGCAGAGGACAAAGGACCTAAAGATGTTCTAATAACTTTAGGTTATGCTGGCTGGGTAGAGCATCAACTAGAAAAAGAGATTCTTGAGAATACATGGTTAGTTTGCCCCTACCGCTCCGAAATTCTGTATGAGGTGCCCTTCGAAGATCGTTGGGAGTATGCGGGATCCACTTTAGGGGTCAAAATGAGTCAACTGAGTTCATATATCGGCCATGCCTAGTCCTGTTTTCATAGGTTTTGATTTTGGTTATAAACGCATTGGTGTTGCAGTAGGACAACAGCTCACGTGTAGTGCTTCTCCTCTTTCAACGCTTAATGCTCGAATAGGTGTTCCTGATTGGAGTGCAGTCGCCAAATTGATTACGGAATGGTCACCTCAAGGATTAATTGTTGGGATTCCCACGTGTATTGATGGCAGTGAATTATATACAACATCTGCCGCACGTCGATTCGCCAAAGAATTGCGCAAGCGATTTTCTTTGCCGGTTCATTTAGTTGATGAACGACTCTCTACGGTGGAAGCCAGGGAGCAATTGTTTGCACAGGGTGGATATCGTAAAATCAAACAATCTGAGGTAGATAGTATAGCGGCTTGTGTTATACTTGAGCAATGGTTACAACATCCTGAATAGGGCTGTTCCTTTCTCCTATCTTGGCTTATCTGATAAGGTGTTTAAAATCAGAGCGTTGAGTTCCATCTTGCGAAATGAGGAAGACCCTAGACCCTGGGAGTTAAGTTAAAAAGATAAGGGTTTTATGAATCATTTTTTAGAAATTAGTCAATTATCACGACAACAGATTGAGTCTTTACTCCAACGCGCGGTTTATTTCAAAAATCATAACTCATCCCAATATCCTTCCTATGCACAACATACTGTTGCGAATTTGTTTTATGAAAACAGTACTCGCACTCGGGTGAGTTTTGAATTGGCTGCCCAGCGTTTATCGATGCCAGTAATCAATTTAGACTTACAAAGCTCTTCTGAAACTAAGGGAGAGATTATTGAAGATACAATCCGTACCTTGGCTGCAATGGGAATTCAGTATTTTGTAATTCGTCATTCACAAGAGGGTTTACAACAAAGTTTAGTAAATCAAATTGGAAATAGTGTCCATATAATAAACGCTGGGGATGGTACCCATGCTCATCCAAGTCAGGCTTTGCTGGATATGATGACGATCCTTGAACAAAAACCACGGTTGGATCAATTAAAAATAGCTATTTTGGGAAATATTAGACACTCACGTGTAGCGAATTCCTTTCAATGGATTTGTGCACAACTGGGTGTAGGTGAGCTTGTTTTGGTTGCGCCGGAACTATGGCAGCCAAAGAGCTTGCATTATGGGCGGGTTACTCACGATCTACGCGATGGATTAACTAATGCTGATGTCGTGATTTGTTTGCGGGTTCAACGCGAGCGTTTATTGGAGTCAGATCATTTGGATCTGGATTCTTATCGACGTGATTTTGCGTTAACCAAGGGAAGTCTAGCATATACTCGTCCGGATGTAATGGTGATGCACCCGGGACCTATAAATCGTGGTGTTGAAATAGACAGTGATGTGGCCGATGGGCCGAACTCTTTTATATTAAATCAAGTTGCTAATGGGGTTTTCGTACGGATGGCAATTTTTGATGCCTTATGTAATCAAAGGTAGTATTTTGATAAGTCACAGAGGACGTGCTATTTAATAAGAAAAAATTCAAGGAAATATATTGGATGAGTCGCTACCAAAAAATAGGCATTCTCCTGCTGTTGAGCTTCTATTGTTTGCTCTCCTTCTTCATTTTTATGCGTTATCAAAAAAGTGATTTCTCATCTCTTTATTATTCGTGTCAAGCAGTATTACAAGGAGAAAATCCTTATATAAATTTTTCTATAATGTATATGTCTTCCTTAAAGATGTTACCTGCCAATGTAAATCCACCATTTGTTGTGTGGAGCTTTAGCTTTTTGGCGAAGTTAAGTTACTTAAATGGATTAGTTGTATGGTTTTGTCTTTCTCTTGTTTTGGGAGTAATTGGCACACGGATTGCGTTTTATTATGCCTTCTCTTCTCAATTTTTCCAAAAAAATCATATCAATTTATATCTACTTTATTTCGCATTTTTTCCGACATTAATGAATTTTGTAACACAGCAATTTGGTGGTGTTTTATTGTTTTTCCTCATGCTGGGTTATTATTTTTATTGGAATCATCGCGATTATTTTGCAGGTATATTATGGGGCATTATTATTGCAATTAAATTGTTTCCCGCACTGTTATTTTTCTACGTTTTAAAACAAGGCCGGAAGCGAGTTTTTGTGACGATGTTACTGGTTTTCTTAGTGGCTTCGTTTTTACCTGCTGTATTAAAAGGACCAATGCTTTATCAACAATATTTCAAAATGATGACGGGCGTATTTTGGTATGGGGATGGTTGGAATGCTTCCATTTATGGTTTCATTTATCGTCTTTTTTTTGGAGGTGAAATAATTCCTAATAAGTCCTACTTAATACCCATTAATATATTGTATGCAGTGTTGCTTTTAATTTTGTTCCTGTGGTACTGGAGAAAGTTAGGTCCCACTGAAAATGATCCAATAAATCATCAACCTTTTTGTTTGACATTGGCTATGATGTTACTTATGAGTCCTTTAGGTTGGTCTTATTATTTTCCTTTATTGATTTTCCCCCTAATCCTTACTTGGTTTTCGGCCTTAGAGGAACAAAATAATGCGACCAAAACAATGTTTATTTGGCTGGTAAGTTTTTTCCTTATCAATTTGCCTATTGATAATATGAATAGCCAAGACATGTCCAATTACCTAGTTCGAATAAGTTATGCTTCTTATTGTTTTTATGGACTACTTCTTTTAACTTATCTTTTAACTCAAAGAAAAAAAATCTATGGCAATAATGAACTTCAGTCTGATGGGACGAAGTATTACTCCATGTCTATCCTAACTGGCATTTTTATATTTGGGCTGTTCATCCCAGTGCTATTTTATCTTCTACGCGCATTTACCCTTGCTTTTGATTTATAGCACTTACCCCACTTAGACCGGTTCAAAATGAATGAGACTAGAGTGCACAAGTGGAGTCGAAGAGCATGCACACAGCATAAATGTTGCTGGGAAACTATAGCCCCCTAAAAGGGGCTATGCAGGAGTGCGTAAGGCATGTCTAAAGGATAATGCTTGTTGTAAATGGATTTTAGAAACCAGGATGCTTTGATTCATGTCGGCTATCGTTCGTGCAACTTTCAATAAGCGATGATATCCTCGAGCAGAAAGTTTGAATTGCAGCATCGATTGATGTAAAAAATCTTGTTCTTCAGAACCTAACGCACAAATTTTTTCACAAGTATTAGCGCTTAAATAGGCATTGAGGCAATTTTGTCGTTCTACCTGTATAGTTCGTGCTTGGATAACTTGTTCTCGGATTGATTCACTTTGTTTTAGGGGATTATTATTCGGAGCAACCAATTCTTCCTGAGTTAATGCTTGGACCGTGATATGCATATCAATCCGATCTAATAAAGGTGCTGAAATCTTCGCATGATAACGTTTAATACGATCAGGACTGCATACGCAGTTTGCTTGTGGGTTCCCCCATTGCCCGCAGGGACAAGGATTCATTGCTGCGAGGAACTGGAATTGAGCGGGAAATTCGATTTGTGCAGCGGCTCTGGAAATGCAAACGGTTCCTGATTCAAGCGGTTGTCTTAGAGTTTCTAGAACATGGCGGCTAAATTCAGGTAACTCATCAAGAAACAAAACTCCATGATGTGCTAGAGAGATCTCTCCCGGCTTAGGTGGGTTTCCTCCACCTACTAGAGATGCCGGGGATGCAGTATGATGGGGGGCGCGAAAAGGGGGTGAGCGCCATTGGCTAAAATCAGGTAATTTACCCCGTATGGAATTGATGACCACACATTCTAAGGCCTGTGTTTCAGATAGTGGAGGTAATAAGGTATTAAACCGTTTTGCTAACATCGTTTTACCACTTCCAGGAGCACCACTTAGCAAGATGCTGTGACCACCACATGCTGCAATTTCCATTGCTTTTTTTGCATGAAATTGTCCTTTGATGTCAGACCAATCCATCGTGTCTGGTCTGACGCATGATTCCGGCTTGGGTGGTAACGCGTGTAATGAAGTTCCTTGACAAAGGTAGCTGCATACTTCGCGCAAATTATTAGCACTATAGATGTTTTGATAGCCGGTTAGTGCCGCTTCATGAGCATTTGCACTGGCAATAATAAGTAAACTTTGGCTTTTATGTGCTGCTAAGACCGCAGGAATAATAGCAGAAATCCCTCGAAGCTCTCCACTTAAGGCAAGTTCTGCTATAAATTCATGATCGGCCAATTGATTTTGAGGAATTTGATCTGATGCAGCAAGAATTCCAAGAGCGATGGGTAAATCAAAACCACTCCCAATTTTGGGTAAGTCAGCAGGTCCCAAGTTCACTGTGATTCTGCGGCAGGGGAATTCAAACTGGCTATTAATAATCGCGGAGCGAACTCGATCCTTACTTTCTTTCACTGCGGTTTCGGCCAGTCCCACTATTGTAAATCCAGGCAACCCATTTGATAAATGAACTTCTACTGACACGGGTTGTGCCAATATCCCAACGGTACTACGTGTTTTAGTAAACGCAAGATTCATTGCTTATTCCTTTGATGTTGGACTAATAAAGCGACAAATTTCCTATGCCGCTTAAGCTGCTCTTTTTTATTTTTGATCTTTATTAAGCTGAGTCAGTAACATATCGACTTGCTTTTGAAGGTGTTCTACTTTTTCGCGAGTTCGTGCCAGAACTTTGGTTTGTACATCAAATTCTTCCCGGGTAATAAGTTCCATATGAGAAAAGGCTGCTTGAAGGACTTCTTTAAATTTTTGTTGGATGTCTTTTTCAATGTTTTGTAGACTGGGGGGGAGAGCTGAAAAAAGTTTTTTTGCTAAATCATCAAATTGTTTGGGGTCGAACATAATCACTCCATGTTTGGTTTTGCAAAGAGTCTAACAAAAGTATACACACAGCGGAATATATTATGAAAATGATTATGGCAATTATTAAGCCTTTTAAATTAGATGATGTTCATGAGGCATTAATGGAAATTGGTGTACCAGGAATAACTATTTCGGAAACACGTGGTTTCGGCCGACAAAAAGGCCATACTGAATTGTATCGTGGGGCTGAATATGTAGTGGATTTCCTTCCTAAAATTAAAATTGAACTAGCGCTACCAGACGACATGGTTGAAGCTGCAATCGAAGCAATTTGTAAGTCTGCATATACGGGTAAGATTGGTGATGGCAAAATTTTTGTTTATGAATTGCAACAAGTCGTTCGAGTACGTACTGGGGAAATCAATGCAGATGCCCTAACCTAAACTAGAGTCAGCCACCATACCAATAAATAGCACGTTGGGTTATGACAGCGTTAAGCTGAATATCCCAAGGTTCAGGCTCAAGGTAATCATCGACTCGTTGAAATTGGTAGGCTACGCCAAATAAGGGACAATTCTCTTTGCCTTTGAAGGTTCGATCGTAATAACCCGCACCCATCCCTATACGATTACAGCGTACATCAAAGGCCACCAATGGAACAAAAACTAACTCCAGTTCCTCTACGGCAATTGCTAAATCAGGGCTGACATCCGGCTCCGGAATCCCATAGCGATTCTTTTGAAAAGGAGTATCTGCTGTGGCGGGTAAAAAAGAGAGGGTTAAATCCTCATTTAGAACAGGAAAATAACAAATTTTCCCTTGTAAAAGAGCATTTTTCCATAGCTCATCTAACTCAATTTCCCCGTTTATCGCAAAATAAAGTGCTATTTGCTTGGCTTGGCGATATTGTTCCAGCAAGCGAATGCGGGTACATACTTGAGTTGAAGCCGTGGCGCGATACGAAACAGATATCTTCGAGCGTATTTGTTTCATTGTATCTCTTAAAGCCTTCTTGACGTAATCTGTCATAAGTTATCAATGTGTTGTACTTATTAAATTATCGATTCTTTATTGTAAAAATTCAAGGTATTGAAATCTTCGAAAAAATTTGTCACTCTCAAAATCTTCGTGGAATTGCTATTTTTAAAAAAAAACTAGTCAAGACAAAAAAAATAAGGTATATAAGCCGTCCTGGTTTTTAGATCCTTTTGGGATGGGTATCTAGGTACAATATAACTCATTGAGAGAATGGTATGAGTGATTTGTTTGAAGATGATGAAGATGCTGTTGTAGAAGTCGGAGAAGACTTCGTTGATGTGGACAGCGAATTGGATGTTGAAGCAGAAATTATGGAAAATGTTCCTCGTGGTTTGGATGCACGCAGGCGATTGGAAAATATGTTAGACGAAAAGCGGTTACGGGATGAACTGGACGATTTTGGCGACTATTAAATTCGATTTGTCAGTAATCATTCGTAAGGGAATCAACTGAAGAATTAGGATTAAGTACCGTTTATGATACGAACACGAGTACTCACAGAAGGGGAATGTAATTTTGCATTTCCAATAGATGATCGCATCTTTTTGGGCGAGGGGTTGTTTGAAACGCTCAGAGTAGAGGAAGCGAAGCCATGTTGTGCTTATTTGCATTGGCAGCGATTAACGGATTCGGCACGAAAATTGGACATCCCCTTCGATCTTTCCTTTGAGCACTGGTTAGAGCATCTGCTCCATAAAATTAAGCAAGATAATTTGTATCATGGTGGTATTAAAGCGATTTTAAGTGGGGGTTCTGCCCCTAGAGGCTTGGCAGCACGAGGACAAGTAAGTCAACTTGCATTTCAAGCGTTTAATTATTCTATAGAAACCCATCCACAGCGATTAGTAAGTGCGTCCTGGCTAAGAGATGGAACTAATCCTATATATCAAGTGAAATCAATCAATTATTTAGAGGCGATCCTCGCTCGTCGTCAGGCAATTGCGGCAGTTGCCGATGATGCTTTATTTTTTAACTTGCAACAGCATGCGACAGAAACCACCTGTGCGAACTTATTTGTGATCCACGATAATTGTTTGCTAACACCTCCTGTAACCGATGGGGTGCTTCCTGGCATTACTCGTTCAAGACTTCTACAATGTTCCAAGCAGCAAGGCATAAATTGCATGGAGGTTTCGGTAACCAAAACAATGCTAAGGGAAGCGGATGCTCTTTTTGTAACTAATTCCTTACAAGGGATTCGCCCGATATCCTCTTTGGATGACATTGTTTTTGCAGTAGATCATCCATTACTTAATCAATTATCTTCTTCTCTGCGTTTTGAAAACGAAAGTGATCAAAATGCAATAGCTTGATAATACATATCAGCAATAGAACAAGACCCGCTATTAAAACTACAGGGTGTTTATAAAATACTTCTTGTTTTAAAACCCCCATTCCAGCATAACCTAGATAGGTATAAACAATTTCAGCGGGAATAAGAAAAATAAAAGTAGTGAACAAATAAGGCCGGAATTTAATCGTGGTTATTCCTAGACCATAATTGACTATATTAAACGGAATTATTGGGACTAAGCGAAGAAATGCAACAATCACCCATCCTTTTTGCTCAACCGCAGAAATGAGTTTGCTTAATTTTTTGCCTTTTCTTTGTAAAAACCAATTATAAATCAAGTGTCGGGTAATTAAGAAAGAGAATGCAGCCCCGCTTGTTGCCCCCAATAAATTGAGCAGTGTGCCAAACAAAGGCCCGAAAAGCGCCCCGCCGGCCAGGGTGATCACCATAGTAGGCAAGAACATAATGGTTGCAACGCAATATATTATTAAAAAAAGAATGGGTGCAATCCAGCCAAGATGCTCAATCCAGTTAATGAGTACACTTGAATAATTATGAAAAATAAAGGCAGTCGAAATAAGTGAGATCAAAGCTAAAACAATGAAAATTGTCTTAATAGGATGAGTGAGTCGACTAGACGTTATTTTTGTATGAAATAGATCGGGGTCTGTAATCGTACAATCCTTGACAGTTCACTAGTAAAGAAAGTCTATTACACCTGGTTATCGGTTGCAATCTTGAAAAATAATGATTGATTGGGTATAACCAAGAGCGGATTTTTATAAGAGAAACAAAAACATGGAACAAGTAATGTGGAAGGAAAGCCAAAAGCAACGTGCCCGTAGATGGATTAGAGCAATCTTAGCCTACTGGTTTAAGGTGGAGGTGCAGGGAACGTATCAGCCGGAGTCTAATTCAGTCATTATTGCCAATAGAACCTCAAAAATTGATTTGCTTTTGCTTGCTGCTTTTTTACCTGAGCAATTGACGGTAGCGTTTCCTCCACGATCAGCTGGTAAACTTTGGATGAAGATGATGATGCTTTTTGCTGATGTCATTATCATTGACTCTACCAACGCTTTTGCAGCAAGAGCTTTAGTCAAAGCCATCCGAGAAGGAAAGCGTTGTGTTATTTTTCCGCAGGGAATTGGATTGCAAGAAGAGAGCTTAAAGGTTTTTGATGCCCCAGGAATGGTGTTACAAAAGGCTGGCTCTTCAGTGATTCCAATCCGTATCGACGGAGCCCAACACAGTATTTTTTCGATAAGTAAAGATAAGCATCGTATTTATTTATTTCCAAAAATTATCTTACATGTATTGCCGACACGATCTTATATCGAGAAAGAAAATACACCTCTTAACCGAAATGCAATGAGCACTCGGTTGTTTCAGTTAATTAGTGAACTGACTTTTGCAAATAGTTATCAACCAATGACAATGTTTGAAGCACTCATTCAAGGAAGTGTGTTAGGAACAAAGAGTAAAGCAAAAATTGAAGATGCAAATCGTGCGCCGTTAACTTCCAAACAATTTCTTGCCCGTTGTTTTATTTTAGGTCGACAAATTAAGGAGCAAACTCAAGTAGGAGAGCATGTCGGTATCATGCTGCCTACCACGATTGCGGGCATGGTTACCTTTTTTGCTTTACATGCATATCGACGCATTCCAGCTATGCTAAATTTTAGCTTGGGACTACATAATCTGTTAGCTACGTGTACTGTTGCAGAAGTAAAAACGATTTATACTGCAAGACAATTCATTGATACAGCAAAACTGGACGATTTGGTCGAGGGATTACAGAACGCAGGGATTAAGATTTATTTCCTCGAAGATTTTAAATCTTCTATTAATTTAGGGAATAAGCTTTCTGGGATATTCAAGGGGATGTTTCCTTCTCGAGCCTATCAATTAATTGGTAACCCGGTTTCTGCAGAGGAGCCCGGAGTTATACTATTTACCTCGGGTTCAGAAGGGCTTCCGAAAGGAGTTGTGTTAACTCATGCTAATTTATTAGCCAATTGTTGCCAATTAACTTCGCGAGTGGATTTTTCTTCTCGTGATAAATTTTTCAATGCCTTGCCTATCTTTCATTGTTTTGGATTAACAACCGGTTCCATTCTGCCATTAATAAATGGAATTAGTTGCTTTTTTTATCCTTCTCCATTGCATTATAAAATAATTCCGGGTTTGATTTATCAAACCAGTGCTACCATTATGCTTGGAACCGATACCTTTTTAACAGGCTATGCTCGAGCGGCAGAACGACATGATTTTAGCAGCGTCCGTTACATTTTTGCTGGAGCAGAAAAAGTGAAACCGGAAACGATTCGACATTGGATCGACACTTTTGGAGTGAAAGTCTATGAAGGATATGGTGCGACGGAAGCGTCGCCAGTGATTTCTATGAATTGCCCTTTAGCCTCTATTCCAGGAAGTGTGGGGATGTTGTTGCCTTCTATGGAAAGTCGAATACAACCTGTAGATGGTATTGCGGAAGGGGGCCGGTTAATCTTACGTGGGCCTAATATCATGAAAGGTTATCTCTCTTGCGACAAGTCGGAAAAGATTATTCCACCTGAAGACGGGTGGCATGATACAGGTGATATAGTGACTATGAATGAAGAGGGTTTCATTACCATTGCGGGCCGAGCAAAACGTTTTGCGAAGATTGCCGGGGAAATGGTTTCTCTTACTGCCGTAGAGGGTGTTGCTGCCTCAATTTGGCCTGAGTTATTACATGCTGCCGTAAGTATGAAGAGCCCGAAAAAAGGAGAGCAAATTATACTATATAGTGAAGCTGACAATGCCAATAAAACAAGCTTTATCAAGAGAATAAAGGAACTGAATTATTCAGAATTACTTGTACCGCATAAAATTGTTCCAGGAAATAAAATTCCCGTACTACCTTCAGGAAAAATAGATTATGTAACTATTCAAAATGAATTAATTGAAGAGTAAAAGTGTTTAATACGACTTAAGGTTTGAAATGGATAAGGGAACAGGTTACATTCCTGGAGCTTGTTGGTGGTTAGCTTATAGATACACTCAAAACGAATTGTGCCGTGGTATATACCCAAGCAACCAGTGCATTAAATCCTCCAACGGATGCCGTGACTACGAGCGGATGCTAACCATAAAAAGTTTTTTAATTTATTATATAGATTTCTTTTTTAAAAATTAAATGTAGTGATTAGCTTGCAAACGGTTGCAAGCAACGGCTACATTACGGGACAACATCCTTAAGAATGTTTGGACTTACTTCGCTTCTTCCAGACTGTATCTATTTCTTTAGTACATAACTACCTGGTGCGTCCATTATTGATTTTAATGGTAACTGGTTAAAATCTGGAGCGGGTATGAGTTTTCCTGAATGCGTTTTTAGCCATTTTAACCATTCTGGCCACCAGGAGCCTGAATGTTCAGTAGCATTCTCTAACCATTGCTCTGGATGAGTAGGAAAATGATTATTAACCTTATAGCCGTATTTTTTTGTTTCAGGCGCATTGATAATTCCTGCTATATGACCAGATCCACCCAGTACAAAACGTTTGGGACCATTCATAAGTTGAAATCCCAAGTAGGTAGTTTTCCACGGAGCAATATGATCTTTTTCAGTTGAAAGGAAAAAGGTAGGTATATCAATAGCACTGATATTAATTGGGGTATGATTAAGATGAATTTTACCTGGTTTTACCAGATCATTGTGTAAATACATCCATCTTAAATATTGGGAATGCATGGTTGCTGGCATGTTGGTGGAGTCTGAGTTCCAATACAATATATCAAAAGGAACCGGGTTTTTACCTCGTAGGTAATTTTTAATAAAGAAAGACCAAATTAAGTCATTTGCTCTAAGTGAGTTAAAACTTGAAGCCATAAATTTTCCAGCTAGATATCCCTTAGACTTCATCTCATCTTCTAATTTTGCGATTTGCTGTTCATCAATAAAAACAGCAATGTCACCGGGATCACTAAAATCAATCATAGAAGCTAAAAAAGTTGCACTCCGAATGGAGTTGTCTTGTCGTGCTTTATTATAAGCAAGTAACATGGATAGGAGGGTTCCACCAATACAAAAGCCCATAGCATTAACCTGCTTTATACTGAGTTGCTTTTGAATCATACCAATGGCGGTTAATGGTCCTTCATTTAAATAATCGTATAAACTTTTATGGGAAAAATTTGAATCTGGATTTACCCAAGAAATGATAAATACAGTAATTCCTTGCTTTACTAACCAGCCAACAAGAGAATTATGTGGGCTTAAATCCAAGATGTAATATTTGTTTATCCAGGGCGGAATAATAAGAAGAGGAATAGATTTTACCTTAGTGGTTTGTGGCGTGTATTGTATGAGTTCCATTAGACTATTACGAAAGACTACCTTTCCTGGAGTAATAGCGAGGTTTTTACCGAGCTTAAATGCCTCCGTATCAGTCATTTTAATCATCAGACGAGGAGAACCTACTTCTAGATCAGAAAGTAGATTATGAAGTCCATGTAATAAATTTTTGCCATGACTTTTCAATGTTTCATCCATGATCTGAGGATTCGTGTGCAAAAAGTTAGCTGGCGATAATGCATCTAAATATTGCTTGGTAAAAAATTTTAAACGCTTAGCCGTATTTTTATCAGGGTATTCTATCTTTTCAAATAAAGTATTCATATGCTGACTGGCTAAAAGGTAATGCTGGGTTAACATATTAAAAAAAGGATTATTTAGCCAATCTTCTTCATGAAAGCGTGGATCATTTATGGGCATGGGCGTTCCATTTAACCAATGCTGTAATTGGGTTTGTGCTAAGTTAAACGCGTCTTGCCAGTATGCGAGTTGCATTTCCCAGATTTTTTCCGGATTCTGCAGAAGAATACTCATTACATTTTGGAAATGTTCCGTTAGTTCAATATATTGATTGATTATTATGGGAACTTGTAAAGGAGTTTCTTTAATATCGGAAATAATTTGCAGACTTTTTTCCGCTATAGCCTGTAATAACTCGCTAAGTTCTTTGTCATGGGTCATCCTAACTCCTGTGGACAAATAATTATATATCCTATTTTGGTTGCTTTATTGTTACGGATCAAGAGTAGAGTCCTTGAAAAGTTTTATTTACCAATCTCTCGTTTTCCCTTCATGCCAAAAATAACCGCTTTCTTTCTTCTTGTTTACCAATTCAAAAAGTTCGTGTGCCGCTTCCGAAGGCAGTTTGGGAGCGTTACTTTTTCCCATATCCGTTCTCACCCAACCTGGGTCAAAACTGGAGATAGTAATTCCAGGAAGTCTTTTAGCCAGAAGAAGAGTGTACATATTCAAGCATGATTTTGACATTTTGTAGTGGGGTACGTTTGCGGAATCATTGGAACTAAAAGCACCCCATCCCGAAGTAATATTAATTATTTGGGCATTTGGATTTAATTTAGAAAGGCACTGTTCAGTTAATTCAATAGTCCCAAATACATTAACCGCAAAAGTTTCTTTTAACCGGCTTATGCTAATCTTTGTTTCATTCCAATTTTCTAGGAGGATGGCTGCATTATTAATTAAGACATCAAATTGTGGTAATTGTTCCGTGAAATAATTAATTTGCTTTGAATCTAGCAAATTAAGGGGATGAATTTTTAGATTCTTGTCTTTAAGGGGCGCATTACCCTGAGTTGAAGTTCCAATAACCAACCAACCCCTCTTTAAAAATAATTTGGCGGTTTCTAGTCCGATTCCTCGACTAACTCCTGTAATTACCAGAGTATTCACAGTTCTATTCTCCATAAAGGGTAATTCGTTCCCTATTCTGCATCGCTATCTAGACTACATGGTACATGTATTTTCTTCTACATCTTAATGTTTAAAGTGACGAATTCCGGTGAATACCATAATGAGTCCATGTTTTTCAGCGCAATCTATAATTTGTCCGTCTCTAATTGAACCACCGGGTTGGATAATAGCAGCAATTCCTGCTTCTGCGGCAATTTCTACAGTATCCGGAAAGGGGATAAATGCGTCAGAAGCCATAACACAACCACGAGGGTCGAATCCCATTTGTGTTGCCTGCCATAGGCCAATACGAGCACTCATAACCCGGCTGGTTTGACCTCCACCAATTCCTATTGTTGCTTCATCTTTAGCATAAACAATCGCATTGGATTTGACATGTTTTACCCCAAGCCAGGCAAACATTAAATCACTCATTTGTTGATCTGAGGGTTTGTTTTGAGTCATGACTTTAATTTCATAGCTGCCTAATGAAAGAGAGTCATGTTCTTGTACCAACAGGCCCCCATCTACCTTTTTCAGGTTCAGGCGAAATGCATCATCATGTTTCCAAGCTCCAGTTGATAAAACACGAATATTTTCTTTGCTGGCAAAAATTTCTTTGGCTTCCTCACTAATCTCAGGGGCCAAAATGACTTCTACAAATTGCTTTTCAAGAATAGTTTTGGCGGTAGTAGCATCCAATTTTTGGTTAAAAGCGATTATACCGCCGTAGGCTGATGTTGGATCACATTGAAAAGCCTTGAGATAAGCATTAAGAGGAGAATCACTTATAGCAATACCACAGGGGTTTGCATGCTTGATAATTACACATACGGGTTTCTCGCAAGAAAAGGATTTAGCACAATCCAATGCCGCATCCGCATCTAAAATGTTGTTATAGGATAATTGCTTGCCTTGAATTAACTGAGCAGAACCTAAAGAACCGGATGAAGCTTTTTTATCAACATAGAAAGCGGCTTGTTGATGTGGATTTTCTCCATAACGTAAATCGGTTATTTTATTAAACTGACATGTAAGTACTTCTGGGAAACCACAGGGAGTGTGCTGCGCATCGAGAGTAGTCAGATAATTTGTAATAGCAGCATCATATGCAGCTGTATGAGCAAAGGCTTTTTTAGCTAAAGTGAACCCCCAGTCTGAAGGAACTTTTTTGCTTTTTAAGTACTTGATTAGTTCGGCGTAATCTTCTGGCTTTACCACAACGAAAGTGTGTGCATAATTCTTCGCTGCGGAACGAATCATGGCGGGGCCGCCAATATCAATATTTTCGATTGCCTCATTGAAGTTACAGTCATGACGACTGATGGTTTGTTCAAATGGATATAAATTAATTACCAGCAAATCGATGGGTTTGATAGAGTGCTCTTTAAGTGTTTTTTCGTCTTTTTTCCCGCGTGCAAGTAAACCTGCATGAATGGCTGGGTGCAAAGTTTTTACTCGACCATCGAGCATTTCTGGAAAACCTGTACACTCACTAACATCGACAACTGGCAATTTATGTTCTTTGAGTAATGCAGCGGTATTTCCCGTTGCTATAAGCTCTACACCCATTTTATGGAGTACTTTACCTAAGTCCACTATGCCTCGTTTATCTGAAACACTAAGCAGCGCTCTTTGAGGTTTAAAAGCAGAGAATGCATGTTCTTGGACCATTATAATTTCCTTAAATAAGTATAGCCTCGGTAGGCGCAGCAGAACCCGGAAAATTTAGAATATTATCAATGAGTCCTTGCACTACCAAATAACGAGTACGACAATTTAATCTGCTTTATGGGTAAAAGCCAATAATGACCATCCATTAAGGTTTTGCTGATGAATCGCAATAAACATTGATGCGTACGTTTCAATAAGCTTAGGGGCTTGTTCTTCTAATATGCCTGATACGATCAGTATCCCCTTAGAGTTTAACAATTGTTGAAAACGTTCTTTCAAGTTAATTAATGGTGCCAACAAAATGTTTGCAATAATTAAATCTACAGGTTGGTGTAATACGTCGGGCTTGCTAATTAGTAATTGGTGTTCATCAAGTTGATTTCCCAATGCATTGTTTTGAGTGGCTTGAAGGGCTTGTTCATCGATATCGACTGCATGGACTTTTGCTGCGCCTAATTTTAATGCGGCCAAAGAAAGTATCCCTGAGCCACAGCCGTAATCAATCACAGATTTATTTTTTAAATCAGCCTGTTCCAACCAGGTTAAACATAAAGCAGTCGTAGGATGAGTTCCGGTACCAAATGCCAGACCAGGGTCTAACATTAAGTTAACCGCATCGGGTTCAGGTGGCGTCGACCAAGTAGGACAGATCCATAGGCGTTTACCAAAACGTTGAGGTTTAAAATCATCCATCCAAGCTCTTTCCCAATCCTTGTCCTCCAGAACTTCTAGAGCACACGTTAACTTGGGGTAAGTTTTCATCACATGCTCTCGTGTGTATTGTGCCTGGAACACCTCTGCAAATAAGGCCTGAATAACCACTTCAGGCCATAATGGGGTTGTTCCTGGTTCGGGTTCGAGAACAGGATTGTCATTTTTATCGGTGAGCATAATGGATAGCGCACCAAATTCTTCTAACTCCTCGCTAAGGGACTCTATCTCTTGGCTTGGACAATGTTCTATTTTCAATTGAAACCACACAGCGTTTAATCCTTCAGCATTTTTTCCAGATAGTGAATATTAGTACCGCCTGCTATAAAAGATTGATCATGGAAAATACGTTGGTGTAATTCAATATTGGTTTTTATACCATCAATAATGATTTCATCGAGTGCATTTCGCATTCTTGCAATGGCTACAGCACGAGTTTCTCCATAACTTATCAGCTTGCCTATCATGGAATCATAATTCGGAGGAACGGTATAGCTACTGTAAATATGAGAATCAAAGCGAATACCAGGTCCACCGGGTTGATGTAATAATTTTATTGTTCCTGGCGAAGGCATGAAAGTTCTTGCATCTTCAGCATTAATTCGGCATTCAATAGCATGACCACGTAGAATTATGTCTTCCTGAGTAAGTGTCATCGGTATCTCACTGGCAATTTTGATTTGTTCTTTTATCAAATCAATTCCTGTGATCATTTCAGTTACGGGGTGCTCAACCTGAATTCGTGTATTCATTTCAATAAAATAAAAACATCCATCTTGATATAGGAATTCAAAGGTTCCAGCACCACGATATTGTAACTCTTGGCATGCTTTGACTACGGAAGCGCCAATTTTATTTCTAAGTTCAACGCTAATTCCCGGAGCTGGTGCTTCTTCGACTACTTTTTGATGACGTCTTTGCATGGAACAGTCACGCTCACCTAGATGAATTGCTTTACCTTTACCATCTCCAAGCACTTGGAATTCAATATGGCGTGGATTTTCCAAAAATTTTTCCATGTAAACAATTGGGTTATTAAATGCAGCTTTGGCTTCGCTACGGGTAAGAGCTATGGCATTAAGCAAGTTGGCCTCACTATGCACAACACGCATACCGCGCCCACCACCGCCTCCTGCTGCTTTGATAATAACTGGATAACCAATTTTTCGAGCAATTTCCAGATTTGATTGATCATCATCAGATAAGGGACCGTCCGATCCAGGAACACAAGGAACTCCGGCAGCTTTCATTGCGTTAATAGCAGATACTTTATCTCCCATGAGACGAATAGTATCACCTCGAGGACCAATAAAACGAAATCCACTTTGTTCTACTACTTCTGCAAAATCAGCATTTTCAGAAAGGAACCCATAACCAGGATGAATTGCTACCGCATCAGTAATCTCCGCAGCAGAAATGATTGCTGGGATGTTGAGGTAACTTTTTTGCGCTGGAGCCGGTCCTATGCATACGGTTTCATCTGCGAGACGAACATGCAATAAATCTTTATCTACATCTGAATGTACGGCTACAGTCTGGATGCCGAGTTCTTTACAGGCACGCAAAATGCGAAGGGCAATTTCACCTCTGTTGGCAATAACAATTTTACTGAGCATGGATGCACCTCTATTCTATGACAAACAGGACCTGATCGTATTCAACAGGTTCACCATTGGCGACGAGTATTTCTACGATTTTACCGGCGCGATCCGCTTCAATTTCATTAAACATTTTCATTGCTTCAACAATACATAAAACATCACCTGCTTTGACTGATTGGCCAAGAGTCACAAAAGGTGCACTTTCTGGTGATGGAGAAGTATACATTGTACCCACCATAGGAGAGCGGACTTTGTGACCTGAGACCGTAGGCTCAGGTTTACTTTCATGGTGTGAAGGTATTGCCAGAGCAGGTATATTATTTACAGCATGATGTGATTCATGACGCGGGGCAGGTGAAGTAACATAGTGAACCTGGTGTTGTTCAACCGCAGGTCCGCTGCTATGACGGCTTAATCTGAGCGATTCTTCACCTTCTTTAATTTCAATTTCAGAAATGCCAGTTTCTTCCAGCAGTTCAATTAATTTTCTTATTTTACGAATGTCCATTATTTGATTCTCTTTCAATAATTGATGTTAATGCTAATGAATATCCTTGCGCACCTAATCCACTAATAGTACCCTTCGCTATATCTGAGAAATAGGAATGGTGGCGGAAAGGTTCGCGGGAATAAATATTGCTGATATGTACTTCAATAAAGGGAATTGCAACAGCACATAAGGCATCCCTCAAAGCCACGCTGGTATGGGTAAATCCAGCGGGGTTAAGAATTATATAATCTATTTTATCGATACTTGCTTGGTGAATTACTTCAATTAAATCCGCTTCCGAATTGCTTTGATGACATTTTAATGCAAATCCTGCCGTGGTGGCTTCTTTGATCAACCGAGTATTAATATGATCCAACGTTGTAGCCCCATAAATTGAAGGTTCTCGAGTTCCCAAGAGGTTCAAATTTGGTCCATGTAAAACCAGAATTTTTTTCATATTTTTGTTCGTATCGAGCAATTTTTGCAGATTTTGCCTGATCTTCCTGAAATTGTCCATATATCTCCGAAGATATCTACATGATCTACACTTTTTAATATTTGTGTAACAGGGACAACTAGTTAAAAATTTGCTCCCTTTCCCACAGTAACCTAGACTATTAGATTAGGTAAGGATTGAATTATTTAAATGGCATTTTTTGTTATTCAATTCTAAAAAAAGGAATTTTGATGCAAGCAAGGCTCGACCAACAACAGCAAGTACAAAAAGTACGACCTGTAATATATTTTGTGATTTTTATGATGATGATATTGGTGCAAATTTCTATTGACCAATATGTTCCGTCATTACCAGCCATTACTAAATCTCTTAATAGTAACGACTCATCCATTCAGTTCACCTTGTTTCTTTTTATGTTTGGATTGGGAATTTCTCATATATTTTTTGGACCGTGGTCCGATAAAATTGGGCGTAGGCGCCCGCTAATTTATGGAATTGGTATAAGTATTATAGGATGTCTTTGTTGTTTATTGGCACCTTCTGTCTGGGTGTTAATTTTAGGTCGCTTCTTACAAGGATTTGGTATCGGTTCGTGCAGTTCAGTGGGACGCTCTTTAATACGTGATCTTTTTACTGACCGATATTTATCGAAAATTGGTTCTTATGTTGGCGTGGCAAGTACGCTTCTTTTAGTTGCTTCTCCAATTTGGGGAGGATTTATTCAGGAGCATTTTGGTTGGAGAGCCAATTTTTTATTTATTTTTGTTGTCGGTTTGACATTTTGGATTTTTATTCTTCTGGTTTTGCCAGAAACGAATAAAAATCTTAATCCCGATGCTACTAAGTTAAGAGTAATACAACAAAATTATGCTGCTTTATTAAAATCTAAAGTCTTTTTAGGCTATACCTTATGTGCGTGTTCTGCCTGTTCGGGTTTGGTTGCTTACCTTACTATTGCTCCATTTTTATTTCAAAATGAATTAGATCTAAGTCCATTGGAATATGGTCAACTTTCAGTTTTTATTGCTGTGGCTATCTGTCTTAGCGGCCTAATTAATAGCCAATTGGTTATGTCTAAAGGTGTTTCATATATGTTGTTTATTGGTATCATGTTAATGATTGGTGGTGGGGGGATGATGCTTAGCTTTGCTCTTGCTGGAATCATGAATGTACTGACAGTTATGATTCCTATCTCTTTATTTAGTATGGGGGCAGGTTTTACATTTATTAATGCGTTTGCTGGAGTTTTTCATCCATTTCCACAAATTGCAGGAACGGTGGCCGCTTTGTATGTCAGCATGCAGGATTTAACTTCTGCATTAACTAGTGGTATGATTGCAATTACCAAGATACAAGGCCAATTTTCTTTAGCTGCAATATTACTTGTTCTTGGTATAAGTGCTTTGGCCGCATGGTATTATCAAGAAACAATAACTCAATAAAATGAATTCATACTCTTGAAAATCACCTATTTAGGATTCTTTGAAATAAAAACTCTTTTTTATCCACTCATATTTCCTATGGACATGTAGCGAAGCATCAAATAATAATTTCAAAAATTCGAAAACTATGCTAGCTTGGATAAGTTTTTAGAGTTATTGGTTGTGTTCACAGGTGTGACTCACTGTTGAAACCAAGCAGGTTTTTATAACTTGATTTAAGGATTAATTGGTTTGGCAGGAGATGAGTTGCTTTCAATTTAGATTAAGTTGCAAAGAAGGAGTGGGTTTCCATGCATCATAATTACTATTTATCTCCCTTAGCTGTTGCTCTGGCTTTAGGAATAGCATCCTCTGCGAGAGCCGCAGAACCTATGCCTTTACAAAAGGCATCTCTTCAGCAAGTAAAGCAAAAATTTGCTTTAACGACACAAGGTGTCGCAGTTGCTAAAGACAGTTTACGTTTTGTCAGCGAACATACAGACAGTAACAAAGTAACTCATGTTCGTATGCAACAACAATATGTAGGATTTCCTGTTCATGGTGGTTATGCAATTATGCATAGCATGTATCCAGCACAATCATTAACCAAAGCACAGTCTAATGTGGCAATGAACGGCGTTATTTATCAAGGCCTACAATCCGAATTAGGACAACCTGATGCTAATTTTGTGAAAAATGCGGATTCAGCATTACAACAGTTTAAAGCCAAGTATGCAGGTAAAGAAGTGAGCGAGGAAAAAGTCACTCCTATGATTTATATAGATGCTCAGCATAAAGCACATTGGGCTTATAAAGTGAGTGTCCTTGTTGTTCACAAAGATCAAATTCCAGAGCGTCCAACTGCAATAATTGACGCAGAAAATAGCAAACCTTTCGTCCAATGGAATGATATTAAAACTGGCAAAAGTGCGGTTAATGGAGCAGGTTTCGGTGGAAATAATAAAACAGGTTTCTATCGATATGGTGCTGACTTACCTTATTTAGATGTAACTCGTGATTCAGGTACTGAGTCGTGTTTTATGGAAAACACCGATGTCAAAGTAATTGACATGGATCACCGATACAGTTCTAAACGTAGAGCAATGAAATTTAATTGTCCAACCAATGACTCTAATGTTTACCTCACTGGTTATAGAGGAGATGGTTACGACAAACAAAATGGAGCGGCTTCTCCCACGAATGATGCTTTGTATGCAGGTCATGTGATTAACCATATGTATAAAGAATGGTATAACACCAATGCATTGAGTAATTCTGATGGTTCTCCAATGCAATTAGTAATGCGAGTTCACTATGGTGAAGGTTATGAGAATGCTTATTGGGATGGCCAGCAGATGACCTTTGGTGATGGTGATACCATGATGTATCCTTTGGTTTCACTAGGAGTAGGCGCACATGAAATCAGTCATGGTTTTACAGAACAACATTCTAACCTTGAATATTATGGCCAATCAGGTGGTATGAATGAGGCGTTCTCGGATATGGCAGCTCAAGCAGCTGAATATTATTCAGTAAATAAAAGCACTTGGCAAATTGGCGGCGAGATCATGAAAGAAGATAGCGGCTGGGATGCTCTACGCTATATGGATCAACCAAGTCGTGATGGTGAGTCTATTGATACTGCTGATGAATATTATGGTGGTCTGGATGTTCATTACTCCAGTGGGGTATATAACCATTTATTCTACATATTAGCCAATCAGCCTAGTTGGAATACCCGTTTAGCCTTTGATGTGATGGTTAAAGCTAACATGGATTATTGGACCCCTTATTCTAACTTTGATGAAGGCGGTGAAGGTATAGTAAGTGCGATTTCTGATCTTGTAGCTGGTGATCCGAACCATGAGCGGTATCCTTCAACTGCTGTTTGTGACGTTAAAAAGTCATTAAATGAAGTTAAAATCACCACCAATATGAGTGATTGTTCTAATTAATCCGTAATAATAAAATCAGCCAGAAGTTTGCTTATAACTTCTGGTTGTTCCATGTGAATATGATGTCCGCCATCCATTTTTTTCAGAGTGAGATTTTTTACCGCTTTAATTCGATGATCTATGATCTCAGTGTCAAAGGAAAATCCTCGACTCGATAATAGTAGATAGGTTTTTGCAGTAATTTCCTGTAAACAAGAAAGTATTTGAGGTTCTGTCATCCGCAAAGGTGAGCGTACCAATAAACGTGGATCATGCCGCCAATAAAATTTACCTTTTTTTTCTATTAAACTTCGTTCACAAAGAATTTTTGCAATTTCTAAAGAAACATATCCTTTAAAGGCACGTGCAAGAGCAGCACTACTTAAACTATCATATCCTTTGGATTTTTTTCTTTTTTGAGTAAGAAAAGATGCATACTCTCTTAATTGCTGACATGCAGTTTCTGCAGGATGGGAAAAGGGCCCTAAACCCTCAATCAGGCTTAAGGACAGAAATCGTTCGGGTATTACACCGCCAACTAGGCTCGCCAAGCAAGCGCCCATTGAGTGTCCTAATAGATGGAGCTTATCAAGTTTTAGCGCATTGATTAATTCAATAACTACAAAAATACCATCAAAAAAATGATAGTGACATCCTTCAGGAAGATGCGAAGAATAACCATGTCCGGGCAAATCTACGGCAATAAAATAAAAATCATTGGCTAAATACGAGGCAAGAGGAGCAAAACTGTTCGCGTTATCCAGCCAACCATGTAGGGCTAGGATAGTTGGTTTCTCTGGATTTCCCCAAGTTCTGCAGCATATTGAAAAACCTGGAATTGTAAGATTTAATGTGTTCATTTTATATATTATTTTTTTAAGTATTATAAGCAATCATTATATCTCTACTGCAAACAGGAGAGCTATAATCCATTATAGAATGAATAAAAATTTTTCCCTGCGTTTTAGTTAGTACAATGAGTTTGGATTAAGACGAAAGGAGTACAATTGTTTTTATGCATTTAATGTTATGCTTAATCTAGGAACTTGAAAAGAGTTAACTATGCAACAAGAAACACAAAGCGTTTCATTAATTACCTATAATATTCATAAAGGGTTTGGTGTAGGTGCTGTACGTTTTTTACTTCCAAAAATGCGTGATGCCATTACGAGCTTACAACCGGATTTTGTTTTTTTGCAAGAAGTTCAGGGTGAACATATAAAACGCCAAAAACGAATTAATGCCTGGCCTGATTCACCACAATTTGAGTATATTGCTGAAAATATCTGGCCTCATTATGTGTATGCAAAAAATGCCATATACGAATCAGGACATCATGGAAATGCAATTTTGAGTAAATATGCTTTTGAACGATTTGAAAATATTAATCTCACAAACATTCGCAGGGCTTCAAGGGGAATTTTGCATGCACAACTGAAGCTGGATAATATTACTATTCATTTGTTATGCGTACACTTAGGCCTTTTTAAAGCTGAGCGGATAGTACAATGTAATGCTTTAATGCAACGTATCAAGGATGTTGTTCCACAAGATGAACCTCTGTTAATGGCTGGAGATTTCAATGATTGGCGTACTGTTATTTCCAAGCCTTTGGCTGAAACTTTGAATATAGAAGAGGCTTTTGTTTCAGTGGAGGGGCAACATGCCCGTTCTTTCCCAGCAATTAAACCGGCGCTTTGCGTTGATCGAGTTTATTTCCGGGGTATGAAAGTACAAGAAGTAGCTTGTTTGCATGGAAAGCCATGGCGAATGTTATCGGATCATTTACCGCTTTATGCGCGTTTTGAATTGATTAAGCCCTAGATGAAGCCTTAGCACTACTTGCTTCATCCAGGGAGGTATTTATTAGCGTTATTCCATTTTGTTGTTGTACTCACCCACACAGGCCAGGCTATTTAGGCGCGCACGCTTCAATAAAGCCTCTTGTGCTTTAGAAACATTGTCTTTACTTCCACCCCAAGCCGCTAAACAATCTTCTTGTAATGCTCTGCCGAAAGAAAAACTGAGCAACCAAGGTTGGTGATCAATGCTATTAATTGCATTTAGATTTGCTGTAGCTTGTTGTGGCGTTTGCCCACCAGATAAGAAATTAATTGTCGGCACTGCCGCGGGTACATTATTACGGAATACACCGATTGTGTAATCAGCAATTTCATCAGGTTCACTGAAAGGGCTATGTGCTTTACCGCAGGTTACCATGCTAGGTTTTAAGATAATATGTTCTAATTCAACTTGATGAATAAATAAAGCGTGGAATAACTCATGAAGCACAATTTCACATACTTCTGCACAATGTTCGATGCTGTGATCGCCATCCATAAGAACTTCAGGCTCAACGATGGGAACAATTCCTGCTTCTTGGCAAGCTGCCGCATAACGAGCTAAATTTTCTGCTCCTGTCTTTACCGCAGTTAAACTGGGAGTAAATTCGGAAATTGAGTAAACATTTCGCCATTTAGCAAATTTTGCACCTAATTTTTTAAAATGTTGTAAACGTTCAGCTAATCCATCTAAGCCTTGAGTGACTTGTTCATTCTCAGTATTAGCTAAAGCAATTAATCCTTTATCTACTTTAATGCCAGGGACGATACCTTTATCGGCAAACAGTTTAGGAATAGGAGTGCCATGCTCATCCGTTTGGGTAAAGGTTTCTTCGAATAAAATAACTCCGTTTATATATTGTTCCAAATCAGTTGTGGTGGCGAGCAATAATCTATAATCTCTGCGGTTTTCTTCGGTATTCTCAATACCAATTGAGGCAAAACGCTTTCCTATAGTTGAGTTGCTTTCATCTGCAGCTAAGATTCCTTTTCCTTGTTGCAACATTTGTTCCATGGTATTAGATAGTTCTTCATAATTCATTTTGTGTGGGCTCCTAATTGTTTATTATCTAGATATATATTTTTCACGAATAATTTGTTGCATGGCAAAACCTTGTTCTTTTAAGGAGTTAAATGCTTCATCAATCATACTGGGATTTCCGCATAAATAAATGACATCACGCTGAGGATTGAGGTTTAACGAAGGGAAAGCATGTTGGACATAGCCGCTGTATTCGTTTTCATTTAACTCATCTGTTGCTTGCCTGCTTAGGTAAGGTCTAAATGAAACTTTAGGGTATTTTTGAGAAAACGCATAGAATTCATTGGCATAAAGAATTTCTTCTCGTCGTTGCACTCCTTGCAGAATAACCACTTCGAGTGCAGGATGCTTCTCCATGAGTACGCTTAGTTCTTGCAACATTGCGCGATAAGGAGTAACTCCTGTACTGGTAGCGACCAAGATAAATCGACTGGGTATATCCTCTTTGATAATTAAGCGACCATATGGACCACTGATTTGAATAGTGTCTCCAGGTTTTAAATTATAAAGGAATTCAGTGCCCGGTCCATTTTCAAAATAACCTGCGGCGATTTCAATTTGATTATCTTGTTTTGGCGCATTGGCTATACTATAACTACGTTTTAGTAATTTTCCTTGATGTTCAAAGTGAATGGTAATAAATTGTCCAGGTAAATAATTAAAATTAGGTGTTACTTCACAATTAAAAATGAAGTGTTTAACTTTAGGAGAGATCATAAATGACTCTTTTAAAGTGATGGGGAATGTATTTATTTGCATGACGAATATCAACTTTACCGTAAAAATTAGAGATTATAACTCTGAACTAAAGTTAATATAAGCAAAAAATTATGCATTACAAGTTTTAACGACATATAATTATATTATGAATACACCAGATCTTGTTACAATGATAGGCAATCTCAGCCGTTCTTTATACCCGGTGCAACACTTAATCACTGGGGGTGCATATATACTGGGCATTTTATTTTTTTGGACTGCTATTTCAAAACTCAGAAATATTGCGGATCACCGGGCACAATCTTCATCACAGGAAAAGATGTTTGCCCCCATGATGTACTTGTTATTTGGTGCGGCGCTGCTTTATTTACCCACAGCCTTAGACGTTATGGCCAATACAACCTTTGGGGTAGGTAACATCTTAACTTATACATCATATAATCCTTCCAATATATTCAGTTCTATGGGTTTAGTGATTCAAACAGCAGGGGTATTATGGTTTGTTCGTGGGAGTGTATTGGTTGCACAAGCTAGTCAGCCAGGGACTCAGCATGGTCCTAAAGGGTTGGTATTTATAATTGCTGGGGTATTAGCAATGAATTTCGATAATACCATTGCCATGCTAAATTACGTAATGAGTTCTATGGCTCGTTGGACTTCGGCAATTACAGCCAGTCAAGGATATTAGTCGTTTCTAAATTTCTTCCCCACAGATTCTGAGGTTGTTGGCTTTGGCGAAATCAATAATGGATTGATACAATAAAGGACTTGATTCTTTAAGTTTGGGATCAAGCAAAACGCACTGATATCCTTCACTATTTACACTGGGTCTTAATAGGGGCGAATAATGAATGCGGCTGTTCTTGAAACTTGCTAGTGAACCACTCATCCGTTCTGCCCAATCGCTGGGTCGAAAAGTTTTTCCTTGGTCAGTTATTCCTTCTATAATAATTGTCTTATTTTTAGGTATAGCCATATCTTTTATACAATATAAATACAGTATGCTAAGTATACCATCATCTGCTCGAGGCTGTACTGTAATTTATTCATTTTTTACAGAAATAAATTTGTGTTAAATTTGGTTTCCAAAAGCACTTTTTATCCCTATTATGTCAACATATTCTATTTGGCATTTTTTGAAGGGTTATTAAGAATGGAAAAAGAAAGTCATTCTGGTATTTATTTGTTGCCTAATTTGTTTACAACAGCCAGTTTATTTGCAGCATTTTACTCGCTTGTTGCATCGATGAAAGGGCAATTTGAAGCCTCGATCATTGCTATATTTATTGGGATGATTGCTGATGGTTTGGATGGGCGGATTGCGCGATTAACTCATACTCAGACTGAATTTGGTGCCGAATATGATAGTTTATCCGATATGGTCACATTTGGCGTTGCACCCTCATTACTGGTATATAATTTAATTTTAAGTCAATTGGGAAAAGTAGGCTGGCTGGTGGCATTTGTTTATACAGCCGCCGTTGCTCTAAGGTTAGCACGTTTTAATACCCAGCTTGAGATCGCAGATAAACGATACTTTCAGGGATTACCTTGCCCACCAGCTGCTGCTGTAATGGCTTCTTTTGCTTGGTTATGCTATCAAAATGAATGGCACAATATGTTTGTTGCGGTTTTAACAGCCGTTCTATCATTGGTTATTTCAGGTTTAATGGTGTCGAACTTTCGCTATTACAGTTTTAAGGAAGTGGATTTTAAGGGAAAAGTACCATTTCTTTATGTCTTGGTGATGATTATTTTGTTTGTAGCCATTGCAGCAAATCCTTCGTTGGTTTTATTTGTTAGTTTTACTGTTTATGCATTATCTGGATTGCTTATGACTTTGATGGCGTTGCAAAAAGTGAGAAAGCAAAGAAAGAATTCTGAGAAGTAAAAACCTTCAAATGAACTACAAAAAAACTCAATAACTATGTTAAGGATTGATTTTCAGAAGCATGATTATTTAATCCTTATTACTCACCTTCCCCAAAAAAATTATTAATAAGATGAGTTAAGGCCTCATTCATTTGTATTTCATCGGGGCCTTCTATTTCCATAATGAGTTCACTTCCTTTATTGGCTGCAAGCATCATGACTCCCATAATGCTTTTTCCATTAACGGTTTGTGAGTTGCTGGTTACATCAATTTGGCTTTGGAATTTTGCTGCCGTAGAAACAAATTTTGCCGAAGCACGAGCATGTAAGCCCAACTTATTAATTATTTTAATCTTAGTTTTAATCATAGCGCCCACAATGTACCACGAATTAAGATATAAGTGTAGCTGAATGCAGGAAAGCGCAATCTAGGTAATCAGGGGGTCTTCACTGTGCTCAGGTTACTTAGTGACTGCTTACATGGACCACTTGGCCAAACTGCCCTGTTTTTCAATTAGGTCATTTTGGCTCAAGCTATCAGATGTAAACTATTTCTATTTCTTAATCATGATGTTTATGATTTTTTTCTTTATGTTTGATCAGTTGACGCTCCAATTTATCAATTAAAGCATCTATGGCAACATATAAATCTTCAGATTCCGAAGTGGCATGTAGTTCAACTTTATTAACATGAACCGTTGCTTCAGCAATTTGACGTAGTTTTTCTACATTCAATATTACATTAATGGATTTGATTTGATCAAAGTGACGCTCCAGTTTATCGAATTTTTCTTCGGTAAATGCTCTAAGGGCAGGAGTAACATCAATATGATGTCCAGTGATGTTAATTAGCATAAAAATCTCCGAGTTACATAGGATCATGATGAAACCATGATCCTCAATTAATTACAAATTATTTTTCGTTCATTAGATGGAGCAATTCCCATTGCTTCACGATATTTTGCTACGGTTCGTCTTGCTACTTTGATACCCTGTTCTTCCAATAATTGGGTAATTTTACTGTCACTTAATGGTTTTTTTCTATTCTCTGCAGCAATTAATTTTTTTATCACCGCACGGATCGCCGTAGAGGAACATTCATCTCCAGCATTTGTGTTGACATGACTTGAGAAAAAATATTTAAGTTCAAAGACTCCTCGAGGCGTATGGATAAATTTTTGGGTGGTGACTCGAGAGATTGTTGACTCATGCATATCCAAAGCAGAAGCAACATCATTGAGAATCAATGGTTTCATTGCTTCTTCACCATACTCGAGAAATCCTTGTTGATATTCCATAATGCATTTGGCTACTTTAAGTAGCGTTTCTTGCCGACTCTGAATACTTTTTAAAAACCAACGTGCTTCTTGCAAGTTATTTTTTAAAAATTGATTATCTGCACTATTATCAGCTCGTTGAATTAAAGAGGCATATTGGTTATTAATACTTAAATTAGGAAGCACGCTTTGATTGAGTTGAACGTTCCATTTATGGTTCACTTTTTTAACAGTTAAATCTGGAATGATGTATTCAGTAATATCTTCATGAATCAAATTACCAGGTTTAGGGTTTAATCCTTGAATTGTTTTCAATACTTCATCAACCGTTTTTTCATTAATCTGGTGATTTTTCATTAATTGTTTATAGTTGTGCTGGGCGAGCAATTCTATATCTTCGGTAATAATCTTTTTAGTCAGAGCTAGGTATTCCCCCTTCAATGGAAGTTGCTCCAGTTGCACAAGTAGTGTTTCAGCAAGATTCTTAGAGGCACAGCCTACAGGATCAAATAGTTGCAAACGATGTCGTACGGCTTCTATTTCATCTAAATCCAGAGGATGTTCCTCACTGGTAAGACTGTTATGCAACTCCGTAAGGCTCATCGTAAGAAAGCCATCGTTATTTACTGCGTCAATGATCGCTGTTGCGATCACCCGATCTACATCACTCATAGGCGAAAGTTCCAGTTGCCATCTTAGATGATCTCGTAAATTGGTTGTTGTGCAATGTAAATTATCGAAATTATAGTCACTGTCTTCAAACGCAGAGCGTTTATTTGGACTTTGGTAGAGTTCTGACCATTGAAAGTCGTAAGACTCATCGCTCTCTTGCTGTTTTACTTCATTCGTTTCAAATCCTTCCTTATCTTCACTTGGTGTTGCTTCAAGCATAGGATTGGATTCCACAATAAGTTGAATTTCTTGCTGTAAATCAAAAGTTGATAGTTGTAACAGTCTTATGGCTTGTTGTAACTGTGGGGTTAGGGTTAAATGCTGTCCAATACTTAGTTGCAATGATGGTTTCATGCAAATCCTCTTTGTATTCATTGCTATTTACTATCAGTTTAAACGATTCGTAAGGATTATCCAGTATCTGCTGAGTTAATTTAGAAAATAACCTCTGGAAAACGGCCATTAATAACTGGTTTTACAGTTATAAGAATAAAGCGGGGTGTTGGTATTGATTTACTAGAGCACAACGAACCGAGTTAAATTATTCGGATGAGGAGGATAATGGAGAGCTTAAAATAAATTAAGCCCCATAAGATATGGGGCTTAAATCATTATTTAACTTTTTTCTCTTTAAAAAGAACATGCTTACGAACTTTAGGATCGTACATCATAAGCTCCATCTTTTCAGGATGGTTTCTTGGGTTCTTAGTTGTAGTTTTATAGTATCCAGTTCCTGCTGTGGATTCCATTTTCACTTTGATAGTGACGGCTGCCATGGTTTATCCCCTTAGTTATACTTTTTCGCCTTCAGCTCTGAGTTTATCCAGAACTGCTTTAATACCTAACTTGTCTACAATACGCATACCTTTGGTGCTGAGCTTTAATGTGACAAATCGTTTTTCTTCTTCAACCCAGAAACTATGGTTCTGAATATTCGGCAGAAAGCGTCTTTTAGTTTTGTTGTTAGCGTGCGACACTTTATGACCAGTCATGGGTCGCTTGCCAGTTACCTGACATACTCTAGACATTGTGTTACTCCAAAATAGGTTTTAATTTGCTTTGTCTTTGTAAAATTCTGGGCAAATAGCCGGATGTGAAATACAAGAGCGGTTTTATATCAAAAAAATGCATTAGTTGCAAGATTTTTGTAAAAACATATAATTCATGCTTTGACAAAATATGAGCGCAATTTATGCAACGCAAGATAAAAAGTTATGTCTTAAGGGCTGGTCGTGTGAGCAATCGGCAGCGTCAAGGGTTAGATCTTTGGTTTAAAAATTATGAGCTTACTGTGGGTGGAACTCCCTGGAATTTGGAACAAGAGTTTCGACGCGTTGCAAATACAGTGGTAGAAATAGGTTTTGGCATGGGCGCATCATTGTTGACCATGGCACAAAATAATCCCGAACTTAATTATATAGGAATAGAGGTCCATCAGGCTGGTGTGGGCAGTTTGGCTGCAGATTTGCACGAATATCAATTATCTAATGTACGTATAGTTGCTCACGATGCTGTTGAAGTATTTCGCACTCAATTACTGGACAACTCACTTGCAGGTGTGCAAATTTTCTTTCCCGATCCATGGCATAAAAAGCGCCATCATAAAAGACGTTTAATTCAGAAAGAATTTATTCAATTATTAGCAAAAAAAATTAAGCCGGGAGGGTTTATTCACTGTGCAACCGATTGGCAAGATTACGCGGAACATATTTTAGATGTTTTATCTACAGAGCCTACTTTGCAGAATACTCAAAAAGACGGAGGATATTCACCTAGACCTTTATCTCGACCACTTACAAAATTCGAACAACGCGGAGAACGCTTAGGGCATGGGGTTTGGGATTTAATTTTTACTAAAATTGAAGAGCACTTTTAAACTATTGAAATCACATAACTTAAAAAAATTGACGAATTTGTAGAAATTTTAACTAACCTTTTGATCTTCTATTGTCCAATGTGTAATATGAATCCGGATGGAACATTACAAAGGACGTAATATGGAATTTATCACTGAAATAAATGCAGCTATAAAATCAGGATTGAAAGGATTTAACGATTTCATTGAGCAAAAGCTGCAAGTAGATAATAGTTATCTTGAGCATCCATTTTGGATGGCAGAAGGTGCCCAAGTAACCGCTTTGAATTATTTGATTCAATTACATCAGAGAAAAAAAGGAGATTCTGTTGATGAAAAATTACCTTCAGATCTAACTGATTTTATTGATCTTGTCCTAGAAAAGATTCGGAATAAAAACATTGGCCAGCCTTTGCATCAAGCTATCGCTTTCGGTAAGGTACGGTTAGCTCTTCATCTTTTGGAGTCTCATATTTTTGATGTTAATCATCGTGATCAAGAGGGGCGTACCTTATTATCTTTGGCTTTACCTACAAAAAACCGCCAATTATTAAAAAAAATTTTAGATGCTAAACCGGATGTTAATGCGCCAACACGTCTTACTGAAGCACGAATTTCCTTCCAACCTCTACATCAAGCCATCACACTGGATTTTGCTTCAGGAGTAGTAAATTTAATTAGAAGCGGTGCAGATGTGACAAATCCTTTGGGGCCGATGAAAGATACTCCGTTGCTCTTGGCAGCACGACAAGGCAAAATTAAGGCGCTTGAAGCTTTATTAGAGGAAGCTCCAGTAGCAAAACTAAAGCTTGAGGGAGAAAATAATAAACGTTCTGAAGATAAGAAAATAGGTGAGAATGCAATTGAAGCTCTTTGTAAACAGTTAAACCATAATCGGAACAACAAAGATTTGCTCCGAGGTGTTGCAATGTTACTTTGTCGTGGAGCAGAACCACCACGAAGTGAGGATTTGCGTCAATTATTGGCAGATAAACGTAGCGAGTTACTCAAAGAAATCGATTGTTATCTGGATACACGACCCGAATTAGTTGATCCTTTTGTGAATCGATGCCATTTAAATGATGGTGCTTTATATAAAATAATTTATGTGGATCATTCTTGGGGAAGTACATTACGCCAGCTTTTCGGTAGGCCTAGTGAGGCAGCCTTTGTTATAGAACGGCTTGTTACTCGAAAATACAGTCGTCGCCCAGAAGGGAACAAAGAAGCTTCTATATTACCAACAGTTGCGGCAGTACCATTAAAAGAAGATGAGCCTCCATTTAAACTGTATGCGGAGTTTGTACGACGTTATAACGAAGCATATGAGAATCAAAAAATTCCCAACCCTTGGAGTACGATGCGTTGGATGATTGCCGAGGGCAAATGTAATTGGGAGACCGTAAAAGAATATGCGCGTACCCATAAAGGCACTAGGACGCAGATTATCTATGATGATATGTTTAAGACCTTGCCGAAAATAGAGATGCATGAACAAATTGAGAGCTCAGAAGTTGTAAACCAGCTTGACTCCATTAAGGTATAATCAACCATTTAAGTACAGCTGCATCTATTCTTGTAGAGATAGAACCACATAGGGTTTAGGGGGACTATCTCTCTAGTATATAATTGATGGCTGTAGTGTTTTCATTGGATTAAAATGAATGGGGTGTAGTGGTTATGAATATTAGTTTATTTCTTTTAATGATGATTTGTTTTATTGGTATGATAAGTCCAGGACCAGATTTTATACTGGTCACTAAAAACGCTTTTTTTTACCCAAAACGGCAAGCTTTAGCAACCGCTTTTGGGATTGTTTCTGGATGCCTTTTTCATGCAACTTATTGTATTTTAGGATTAGCATTCATTATCACCCAAAGTATCATCCTTTATACCACTATAAAATATGCCGGTGCTTGTTATTTAATTTATCTTGGATTAAAAGGTCTTAAATCCAATCATTCTGCAATAATAGATCAAGATAAATCTTCTATAAAAAACATAACCGTTTCTAAAGCCTACATGGAAGGGGTCTTGTGTAATGCTTTAAATCCAAAACTTGCAATTTTTCTACTAAGCTTGTTTACTCAGTTTGTCTCAATGAATGCATCAATGAGTGATAAGGCATTAGTCGCTGGAGTATTTGTTACGGAATCTGCTCTTTATTGGCCGTTATTAGTTTTATTTCTGCAATCTAATAAAGTTCGAGCCGTTTTTGCTAATTTTCAAGCCATTTTAAGTCGTTTGTTTGGTGGCTTATTAGTTTATATAGGAATTCGAGTGATATTGAGCGCGGATTAGTTGTTACGAAGGAATAGAAATAGAATGTTGAAAAGAGCCATAGGTTTAAAAAAAACAGAGTTGGATACCCCTTGCTTATTAATCGATAAAAATATACTAAAATCCAATTTAGAAACGATGAGGACACATTCTATTGAGAATAAAGTCAATGTCCGACCGCATTGTAAAACTCATAAGTGTTCTAAATTAGCTAAGTTACAAATTGAATTCGGTGCAATAGGTGTTTGTGTTGCAAAAATTTCAGAAGCTGAAGTTCTTATTCGAAATGGCATACCCAACGTCTTGATTACTTCTCCGATTGTCACTAACAACAAGATATCTAGGCTTATTTCTTGTCTGGAACAAGCTCCTTCCACTTTAATAGTTGTAGATAATAAAGAAAATCTAGCTGCTTTAAATGAAGCTGGCGCACACAATAGGAAAATGATTCATGTCCTAGTTGACGTAGACCCGGGGATAGGGCGTACCGGGGTTAAACCCGAAAATGCCTTAAATTTTGCATTAGAAATGAATCAATTTCCTTGGTTAAAGTTGATGGGAATTCAGTGTTATGCAGGAAATCTACAACATATACTCTCCTTTGATGAACGCAAAAGTAAATCATTGCAAACGATGCAAATGGCGAGTGATCTTATAAAAATCTTTAGAGAAAATGGTCTTAATTGCCCTATATTAACAGGGAGTGGGACAGGAACTTATGATATTGATGTGGAGGCGACAGAGGTTACTGAGATTCAACCAGGATCTTATGCAGTTATGGATGTTCAATATACTTCTATTGGTTCCCAACGAAACCCGAACCAATTTAATACATTCAAACCGGCATTGACACTTTTAACTACAGTCATCAGCAATAATAGAGCGGAGCATGTTACTGTAGATGCAGGGACAAAATCCATTTATGTCGATCAATACAAACCTCAAATTATTAGTCATCAGGGTTTGGAATATGATTGGGGTGGATTTGGGGATGAGCATGGAAAGATTACTGCTGTAAAGGGCACTCAATTACCTGGACATGGGGACGTTTTAGAATTGATGGTCCCCCATTGTGATCCCACAATTAATTTATTTGATCAGTTTTTTATTACTGAACATGATATTGTGGTTGATATTTGGGATATTGATCTCAGAGGAAAATGTCAGTAGCTTCTCAAAATTTGGAATCATTTCTGTAATAAAACCAAGTCTATACATTTATTATTTAATTAGAATTAGTCCCTCTACTAAGCATATTCTCTGAACAATTAGGAGTCCCTATCGAGCTAATTCCTTCGTGAGAACTTGCTTAAACTTCATATACCCCATAGAATTCTAGTTTTCTTAGAATTTGCCAGGAGAGTAGTACATGGGGTGGAACGAGCCAGATAAAGGCAAAGATCCCTGGAAGGGTAAAAATCAGCCTCCAGATTTGGATGAAGCTCTTAAACGTGTTCATGACAAATTGAAGAAGATCCTATTCGGAGGCGCTGCTAAAACGAATAATGAGCCTTCTAAAAAATCAAATAGCGGTTTAGTGGCTTTAATAGTAGTCTCGATTGCTTTTATTCTCTGGGTATTGTCTGGTATTTTTATTGTTGATCCTGCTGAACAGGCCGTTATTCTTCGTTTTGGTAAATATGTAGAAACTGTAGGATCCGGACCCCATTGGATACCAAGAATTATTTCTTCCAAGATAATTATGAATGTGGACAGAGTGTTGGATTACTCCTATTCGGGACAAATGCTTACTCGAGATGAGAATTTGGTTTCGGTATCTTTAGCTGTGCAATACCGTATTGGGGATCTGGAGGATTACTTATTTAATGTAGCCAATCCCGAAGAAAGTTTACAGCAGGCGACCTCAAGTGCTCTTAGACAAGTAGTAGGTACCACTACATTAGATCAAATGATTACTGAAGGTCGTGAAGTATGGGGTAATCAAGTTCAAGATACTTTGGCAAAAACATTGGATTTATATAAAACGGGTATTTCGATCGTTAATGTATCACCTCAACCCGCACGTGCTCCTGAGAGTGTCCAAGATGCGTTTGATGATGCCATTAAAGCACAAGAAGATGAAAAACGTTTCAAAGAGCAGGCTTATGCCTATGCAGCTAAAGTAGTACCGATTGCAGAAGGGAAGGCAAGCCGTATCATGCAAGAGGCCGAAGCGTACTCCAAAAAGGTTGTACTAAATGCCCAGGGAGAAGTTTCCGAGTTTTTAGCTTTACTTCCTCATTACACCGCGGCTCCCCTTATTACCGCTGAGCGTATGTATTTGGAGACTATGCAAAAAGTATTAAGCAAGAGTAGTAAGATCATTGTTGATAGCAAATCTGGCAACCTTTTGTATTTACCCTTAGACAAATTATTTGAAAAGCCCTCCGGTTTTTCAACTCTATCCGCAAAAAATGGTAAAACGGAGCGAGATGAGATCGGTGAGACAGAGAATTTAGTCGATGATCGTGAGTTTACTAGACCTGTTTATCGACAAGGGAGAGATTAACAATGAAAACTACTGCTGCTAGAACTCTTGGCATCCTGATTTTCGTATTTTTTTTATTTTTATTGACTAGTGTATTTACCATTACGGAAGGACAACAGGGTATTCTTTTGCGTCTAGGTCGTCTGGTCGATGATAAGTTGACTAATAAAGTTAAAGTATTAAATCCTGGATTGCATTTTAAAATACCATTTATCGAAAATGTACGCATTTTTGATACTCGTATTCAAACTATGGATATCAAGTCAACACGCATTGTCACTAAGGAAAAAAAGGATGTAATGGTTGATTATTATGTTAAATGGCAAATTACTGATTTAGCGCAATACTTTAGGTCAACCGGTGGCAGTGAATTTAAAGCGGAAACTTTATTGGAACAACAATTAAACACCTTATTACGCGCTCAGTTTGGGAAACGCACCATTCCTGAAGTGGTATCCGGTGGCCGTGACGATTTGATGGAATTATTGCGTAAAGCGGCTCAAAAGCAAGCAGGCGGGTTGGGCATGATCGTGGTCGATGTTCGCATTAAAGGGATAGAGTTACCTGCCAATACGAGCAATGCAATTTATCAACGCATGCGTGCTGATATGCAAAAAATTGCAAATAGGCATCGTGCTGATGGGCAAGCAGCTGCTGAGGAAATTAAAGCTAAAGCCGATGCTAATGTCATGGTTTTATTGGCAAAAACTCGCAGTAATGCGCAGAAAATAAGGGCTATTGGACAGGCACAAGCGGCATCAATCTATGCGGATGCATACAATCAAAATAAAGACTTTTTCTCTTTATATCGCAGTTTACTTGCATATGAAGGGAGTTTCAAAAGTAAAAGGGATATTTTAGTCTTGGATCAAAGTAGCGCATTTTTCGATTATTTTAAGGAAGCCATACCAAAAAATGATGGTGTACCGGCTAAAAAGTAACTATAATGTTGAGTTTTGGTAACTATTCACTCTAAAGCAAAAATTGTGGAGAACATCCACATATAAGTACAGATTGAATGAAAATTCTGGAAAAAACACGATGAACTTTTCAGAATGTTTTTTATTTAGAATGCCTCCAAGGGACTAGACCGGGAGGTTTAGTTACACAATTTTGTTGAAATTGAGTTCAAGTGTTCTCAATTTAGAGCGGCGAATAGCATTTTGCAAATTAAGAGTAGATCATGGGTAAAAACGTTGTTGTTTTAGGAACGCAGTGGGGCGATGAAGGCAAAGGTAAAATTGTCGATTTATTAACTCAAGATGCGCAGGTTGTTGTTCGTTATCAAGGCGGTCATAATGCCGGCCATACCTTAAAAATTAATGGGGTGAAAACGATTCTACGTCTCATTCCCTCCGGAATGTTGCGACCCAATGTAATGTGTTACATTGCAAATGGAGTGGTTCTTTCGCCTGATGCACTTTTGAGTGAAATTAAAGAACTCGAACACAGTGGAGTTGATGTTCGTTCTCGCCTGCGCATTAGCCTGGCTTGTCCTCTAATTCTCCCATGTCATGTGGCTATGGATAAAGCACGTGAAGCTCATATGGGGAGCGCCGCGATTGGTACCACTGGTCGTGGTATAGGCCCAGCGTATGAAGACAAGGTAGCTCGTCGCGCTCTAAAGGTTAGTGATTTATTTCATCCTGACCGATTTGAAAAAAAATTGGCCGAACTTTTAGATTACTACAATTTTATTTTGACTCAATATTTCAAACAGCCTGCTGTAGCGATGCAGCCTATATTAGATTCTGCTTTGCAATGGGCGAAAGAATTACGTCCTATGGTATGTGATGTCTCGGCTTGTTTACATGAACATAGAGAAAATGACGATAATATTTTATTTGAAGGCGCCCAAGGAGTCTATCTAGATATTGACCATGGAACTTATCCATTTGTCACTTCTTCAAACACTTGTGTGGGTTCCGTAATTAATGGTGCAGGGTTTGGGCCGAAATACATTGACTATGTTTTAGGAATTACTAAAGCTTATACTACCCGTGTAGGTGGTGGACCCTTCCCGACAGAGCTTTTCGACGACGTAGGTAAACGAATCGCTGAGCGTGGCCAAGAGTTTGGGGCGGTAACAGGGAGACCTAGACGCTGCGGTTGGTTTGATGCGGTTTTGTTAAAGCATTCAATCGAGTTGAATAGTATTACGGGCTTGTGTATCACTAAGCTGGATGTTCTTGATAATTTAGAGGTCCTCCGTATAGCGGTTGCATATAAAGACGAACACGGTAATTTAATTTCTCGTCCCCCCCAAGCTGCGGCTGATTTTCAGGGTTTAGAACCAGTTTATGAAGAAATGCCTGGTTGGGAAGAGTCTACTGCTGATATCACAAATATCAGTGATTTACCTGCCAATGCTCTTGCTTATTTGAATCGCATAGAAACGCTTCTTAAAGTTCCTATTGATATATTATCAACAGGCCCAGAACGAGACTCGACTATTATTTTACGCGGTCCGTTTAAAGATTAATTGTTCCCGGTTATCCAAGCTAGGCCACAAAGCTTGTACGGGGCTTAAACCATCCATTATTACTAAGGTACCGCGGCTTGTTCGCGGTATCTAGTCGCTAATCCATTTCTTTATTCATAAATAATCTCTAACCTGTAATGTTTTGAGAAGATTCAGAGCTTTTGGTAAGAGATGGGATTGCATTTGGAATTGGCGTCGTCGAATTTAATGGAAAACCGCGAACACGCCGCGGTACACACATGCAGGATGAATTTGAAAACATCTTAGTTAAAATTTAAATATTAAAACTTAGTTTCAAATGCGCGTAGTTTCTTCTCTAAATCCCACTGCAATTGCGCCTTCTCATTGCCTTTTATAAACTGTTTACAGCGTTCACTATCTAAATCTAGGCAATCGTGAACCAATAACCCTTTATCTGCATCAGACCAAATGCTCTCTCCAGAGACAAATGCGTAGGTTAGAGCATTTCTATTGATTTGTTTTAAGGTTTGATAATTCAGATCATGTTTTAATACGGCTTCAACATATTGCTGTGTTAAATTGGTCCGCAATATACCCTCATCATCAGTAGATAAAACAACAGGAACATGATTTTGAAGATAAAAATTCAAAGGATGATTACGACCAGAAATCTTTAATATTTTTAAATTGCTGATGAGATTAATTTCTACCGCCTTATGATGTTTCGCCATGAAACCTAAGGTTTTTTGTACATTATTTTCATGAGCGATATCCACCCCATGCCCAATTCTTTGCGCCTGACCAGTAAAGAGAGAATCATGGATGTGAGAATCCAAATCATCCGGGGCGACTAGTTCCTGATTTAGCTCGCCGGCGTGTAGGGCGATATTGACTTGAGGGTAGAGCTCGTGAAGATATTGGTAGATCTGCATTTGTTTGCGGAAATCGCGCAATGAAATAATACCGTCTTCAGGTTGGACTAAATTAACGCCAACAAGCGCACCGTTGCTTTTTATAGATTGAGTTACGGCTTCAAAGGCATTCAGTGTTTGTGCAAAAAGATTATCTAGAGATTGCTCTCTGAGGGAGTAATATAAAAATTTAACTTTTATTTGGCAGGCTTTTTTTCCTGGATTTCTTTCACAGTCCAACTCTTGACGTGTTTGTTGCAGAATTCGATTCGATTCGACTACCGTGTAATTAATATTATTTTGAAAATCCTGATTTTCTAATAAACGTTTTCGTTTTTGATTAAACGAAGTAGTGTCTTTAAGCATATCGCCAAAACTGCTTGAATGGGCGTTATCAGGCAAAATCATTAATTCCATATATTGTTCATTTTGTTGTGCTGCGGTTTGCAATACTGCTGCCACTAACTCAGGCTGGTGATCTGCAACTATAGGGATGAACTTGTAGAAGGAGTTGAAAAAATGATCGTGTCCTGATTCCTTACCAGGAACAAAGTCTTTCATAGACCAACTTTTTACTGTTTTTGCATATAGTTCTGGATGATTAAGTAGATCCTTAGTATCAATTCCATTACAGGCGGAGGAAGTTTTACTCACATTCCAATTGGTTGTATTTAAGCAATAGCTATCTTTGGCTGCCAGTTGCAGCATGACTTCGGGGTAAGCACCTCCCGCTAAGTGATAATGTAACTCCCCACCCTTGGGCATACTTTTAAAAAATGCATATAAGGCATTAGGATCATGTTTTATTTGGTCGAAATAGAATTGAATATTTGCTTGTGTAAAAGAGGAAAAAAATAGACCAGCAAGAAGAAGGATTGATTTAATATAGTTCATTGTATTCGAAAATATGTCAGTTTTGAGGGATTATCGCACAATTATTATTAAATCCCAACCATTGTATTTAGGATCTATTCATAGCAAAATGATTTTGCTGTTCTAAGGGGCTGCACCCTATAAAGTCTAATCAATTAGGATGATGAATATGAGACATTTTTTATCAAAATTTTATACTGTATTAGGGACTTTCTTTCTGTCGCTAATGACTGCGAGTTTTTGTAACGCCACATCTGATCTAAGTAATTCTACAGCTAAACCTAAAATGACAATTAATGTGGGTATTTATGCCCCTTTTTCTGAGAAATCTGCTTTTATTGGTAGAAATATGTTAGGAGCAATGGAAATTGCACGAGACCAATTAAAGTCCTCCGAGATTAATTATGAGTTTTATACACTGGATAAAATGACAAATAATGCCAATGCAGCAAAAACATTGCAAAAATTTATTGATGCACATCACATCAATGTAATTATGACTGAAGGAACAGAGAGTGGCGCTTTAGTTGCACCTTTGGCGAAAAAAAATAAACTCATTCATTTTTGTCTCACTGAGAGTTCTGAGGTTACAGATGGAAAAAATAATTTTCAAGCCCAAAGTCCTAATCATAAGCAAGCCGCTGTTTTAACCAAATCAATGAAACCTGAATTTATCGCACAATTTAAACAAGAATATCTTAGCCATCCTATCAGTGAAGCTGGCTATGCTTTTGATGTATTCCATTTAATTCATAATAGTGCATTGCTTGCGATGAAAACCCATTCGGATTTTTCTAGCCAAGCAATCGCAACACATCTGTTAGCTATTAAGCCAGGAACCGGAGTCATGGGAGTATTTAACTTAGACAAAAATGGTATTTCTTATCAGAAGAAGACGCTTATTGCCTAATTTTAAGGTGGCATTTCAACTGGCGCGGAGTAAATTTGAAAGATTGTATCGGGCGTCAGACTGTTTCTTCTAGGTTGCAGATATAAGAGAAAAGGAGCCTGAGTGGCTCCTTTTTTTTACCAGAGTCCCATTATCTATTAGCTAAAGCCATACCCTCCAAAACCGTCAAAGCAGCATAAAGTTGATAATCATTATGCATGAGCTCATCCATTTGGGCTTTGAAATTCTTAGCTGTAGTTTCTTGATTATTTTTGTTGATTAAGTGTTTATTAAGATTAGCTTCACTATATCCTGTAGGATCAACAGGTTTCGCAGCCGCTTTAGGAATTTCTACTTCATTGACTACTATATCAGGTACAATTCCTTGAGCTTGAATTGAAGTTCCTGATGGAGTGTAGTACAAAGCGGTAGTTAGCTTGATCCCTGTTTTTTCATCTAGAGGCAATACAGTTTGTACGGAGCCTTTACCAAAACTTGTTGTGCCAAGAACAACAGCTCGTTTATTATCTTTTAGTGCGCCAGCTACAATTTCAGCTGCAGATGCAGAGCCATTATTGATTAATACAACCATTGGTGCATTGTGTAAGACATCTACTCCTTTGGAGAGAGCGGTAAAATCTGAACCAGGTAAACGCCCTTTAGTAGAGACAATTGTTTCTGGTTTGCCTGATTTATCTTTACCAAGGAATGCATCAGAGACTTGTATTGCTGAATCAAGAAGTCCTCCTGGGTTGTTACGTAAATCCAGAATTAAACCTTTTAAATTTCCACCAGATTGTTGTTTTAGCCTTTCGATAGCAAGCAACATATCTTTCCCAGTTAATGCTTGGAATTGGGTTAAACGAATATAACCATATCCGGGGGCAATTATTTTGCTTTGTACACTTTTAATGAGGATAATTTCTCGGATTAAATCAAAAGTAAGCGCTTTATTAACCCCTTTGCGTAATATAGTCAACTGAATAGTGCTTCCAGCTTTACCACGCATTAGGTTGACTGCATCTTTAAGTGAAAGACCCTGAACGGATTCTTTTCCCAATTTAATAATGTAGTCACCAGATTTGATTCCTGCTTTAAAGGCTGGCGTATCAACGAGAGGAGTAACTACTTTAACCACTCCATCTTCCATAGTAACTTCCAAACCTAAACCACCAAATTCACCACTGGTGGATGTTTGGAGGTCTTTAAACTCTTCTTCATCTAGGTAACTGGAGTGAGGATCAAGTCCACTGAGCATACCGCGAATGGCATTATCAAAGAGTTCTTTATCCTTGACAGGTTTGACATAATATTTTTTAATTTCACCAATAGCATTGGAAAAACGTTGAACATCTTCTAAAGGAACCGCTTTATTCGTAGAGCTTGAGGTTGTAGACGTATCTGTATTAGCCTCATCCTCTGCAAAGCTTGTGAGAGGCAACATAAGAGTAAACGCGTATACTATCGCAAGCGTGCATGGATATAGTTTTCTTATCAACATAGCGATCTCCTCAGATGCAAGGCCACAAAATAAGCCATCTTCTTTTATTATAATTATTGAAATGCAATTAAGGTGCCAGGGTTAACCTAAGACAACCAGTTAAGTGGTGGAATAGCTTTTCCCCTTAGTCTTATTTCAAAGTATAGACCGTTTTGTTTAATTCCGCCGCTATGACCAACACTCGCTATTTGTTCATTTTGACGTACATACTGGCCCTTGCTTTTGAATAGAGATTGGTTATGAGCATACAAGGTCATAAAGCCTTGTCCGTGATCAATGATAAGAAGTAAACCATAGCCTTTAAGCCAGTCACTGAACACTACTTTACCTGGGTAAACAGCAGTGACTACAGCGCCTTCTTCGGCAAAAAATGTCACTCCTTGGTTCATTTTTCGCAGAGAGTGGCTCTGGCTGTGGATTGGTAGCGGCAATTTTTTGCGCATCTGATTAAAAGGTGTGCTTGCAGGGGTAATACTTTGCTGGGTGGCTAATGATTTGAGTAAACGTGCCAAATTTTCTTTATTTCTTCGTACCTCCCGTAAAGTGTTTTGTTTATCTTGAATTTCATTATTTAATGATTTAATTAAAGCCGTATGATAACTTTTATTTTGTTGTAGCTCCTCCTGATGTTGAGTAAGTTCTGTTTTTAATTGTTTATTGGCTATAAGCTCTGTTCTGAGTTGTTCTTTACTCTCACTAAGACTCGCGCGTGTTTTATCAATTTTCTCGATAAGTTGTTGCCGTGATTTAACGATGTATTGATAATAAGTTAATGTTCGACTGACTCTATTGGGATCATCCTGATTCAGAAGCAATTTAAGTGGTTGGTATTCCCCCATTTGGTAACGGGCACGTACATGTTTGGCTAATAATTGCTGTTGAGTAATTAGCTGTTGATTTAATTGATTTACTTGTTCTTGTAGGTCGGCGATTTTATTTTCTTTATTTTTTATATCCTCTTGGATCGAGCGTAATTTATGAATCCCTGCACCAATTTGCTTTTCGGTTTCAGACAATTCCTTATTTAAAAGACCTTGTTTATCGTGCGCTGAGTTCAATGTCTTTTGAAGACTGTTTATTTGTGCATCTAATTGTTTTAATTTATTTTGTGTTTGAACTACAGTTGATGCGGATTTGGCATATCCCCCGAAGCAAAGCAATATACTAAAGAATAATCCAGTAAAATAAGTTGTTCTATGTTCCGAAAAAGAACTCGTGTGGCCTATTTCTTGAGAATAGTTCTTCATTGATATGATGTCCCTATCATTATGGGTGTCTGTTCTAATCTCATTCTCAAAACCCTGTTGCCAAAGAGATTGATTGCCTTTTAATTTTTGTGCGATTGGTTTTGGGTTGTGTAAGCAGTACTTTTTTACATCCGCGAGACATAAATTAAAAGAAATTTTGTTATTCCGTTTATTCATGAGTATTTTTTTCTAACAATTGATGACCTGTCATTTCTGCCGGGGGAGTAATACCTAGCAAGCCCAAAATAGTTGGGGCGATATCAATCAAGTTTCCTTCACTTTGAGTAAAATGCCAATTACCTCCCACGTATACTAATGGGACTGGATCACTCGTATGAGCTGTATGTGCTTGATGTGTTGTTTCGTCAAACATTTCCTCGGCATTGCCATGATCAGCCGTAATGAGTAATTTTCCTCCTTGCCTAGCTAGTGCCTGCCAAACTTTACTCATGCATTGATCAAGACATTCGATTGCACGAATTGTGGCATTAAAATCTCCGCTATGACCTACCATGTCCGCATTGGCGTAGTTGCAAATAATCACATCATAATCCTGGCTATTAATTGCCTCTACCAAACGATCTGTCAATTGAGGGGCGCTCATTTCAGGTTGCAAGTCATAGGTAGCGACTTGAGGAGAGGGAATTAAAATCCGTTCTTCATTAGTAAAAATATTCTCATTTCCACCGTTAAAGAAAAAAGTTACGTGAGCATATTTTTCCGTTTCTGCAATGCGTAATTGACTTAGGCCATGAGCCGAAAGCACTTCTCCTAAAGTATTATTTAAAGGAATAGGAGGAAAGACTTGGGTGGTTGGTAAATTTTTATCGTATTGAGTCATACTGACAAAATAGGATAATTGGGGTTGCACTGCTCGATTAAATTTTTTAAACGTTGGATCAATAAAAGCGGTGGTTAATTGTCGAGCTCTGTCGGCACGGAAATTAAAAAATAAGACGGTATCACCATCTTCAATTACTTTTTTCTCTCCAATAAGAGTAGGGGGGATGAACTCATCCGAAAGATTTTGTTGATAATAAGACTTTATTGCTGTTTCTGCATCCTCAAAATGATGTTCGCTGTTGCCTTGAGTTAATAAAGTATAGACGGGCTCTAACCTTTCCCAGCGGTTGTCTCTGTCCATCGCATAGTAGCGTCCACTAATCGAGCATATTCGAGCTACCGGATGTATTTTTAACTTTGTTTTGAGGCGCTCTAAACTTTGTAATGCACTTTGGGGGGGCGTATCTCGTCCATCTAAAAATAAATGTAAATAAACGGAAGTAAATTTTAGCTGGGCACATAAGTCGAGCAAGGCAAACAGATGGTGTTCATGGCTGTGGACTCCCCCTGGAGAAAATAATCCCATAAGATGCAATGATTTCCCGGTTTTTTGTAATGTTGGAATTACCTCGTGAAAAACAGGATTTTTGGCGAACTCTCCATGATTTATACTCTCATTGATTCGTGTGAAATCTTGTTGTATCACTCTGCCTGCGCCAATATGCATGTGTCCAACTTCGGAATTGCCCATTTGCGCATCAGGTAAACCTACTGCAAATCCGGATGCTTGCACAAGAATATGAGGGCAATTTTTCCACCATTCGTCCCATTGTGGTGTGTTGGCTTGGGCAATCGCATTATATTTATTATTTTCGTTATACCCCCAGCCATCTAAGATCATGAGCAACAAGGTTGCTTTTTTTTGCATGAAGTCCTCCAGGACGCAATCCAAATTTTATGGACGAATTATACCTTACTTAATAAATATTTCGTAATCCATTCTCTCGACTTCTGTCATGTTTCTTGAAGAAATAAAACACCTCCAGAGTGGATTTTTTTCACCAAGCTTAAAGTAAAACAGATAACCCTCGTAAAACATCGAGAAACATTTGACTGAAATGTCACGATTAGCTTCTTGTCTAGATTAAGGAATGCTTGATCGAAATAGGATGAACCAAGTCCTATACAATGTTAAGGCCATGGAAAATTTAGTACCTCTTTACTTCGATCGTTCCTCCTATCAGTAGTGACATTTTTGTATTAAAGAGGTTAGACTATGCACCATTTATTAGATTGGGAAGAGTAGTTTTGGAACAAAAAATTCCTCAGCATGTTGCCATTATTATGGATGGAAACGGTCGTTGGGCTGAAAGTCGAGGGTTACCGCGTATAGAAGGTCATAAAGCGGGTGTTGAATCAGTAAAGAAAATGATTCGTTGTTGTATGACTAAAGGTATTCCTTGTCTTAGTTTATTTGCTTTTAGTTCAGAAAATTGGTCTCGGCCTGTTGAAGAAGTTAATTTTTTAATGGAATTGTTTCTCGAGTCATTAAGAAAGGAACTTCCTGAATTGGATCAACACGGGATTCACTTACGATTTACTGGGGACCGAGATTTACTTTCACCAGTATTGCAAAAACAAATGCGGGAAGCAGAATTTTTGACCGCAAAAAATGAACAATTAATTCTTAATGTGGTTGTTAATTATGGTGGTAAGTGGGATTTGGTAAATGCCGCAAAAAAAATAACCAAAGCGGTTTTAAATGGTGAATTGAACGTTGATGATATAAATGAAACCTGTTTTGCTCAGTATTTAGACACAGTAGGATTACCTGATCCGGATTTATTTATTCGTACCAGCGGTGAGTTACGAATTAGTAATTTTTTCCTTTGGCAGCTTGCCTATACAGAGCTTTATTTTACTGAAATACATTGGCCAGATTTTGGTGAGCATGAATTTGAATTGGCCTTGGCTGCCTTTAATAAAAGAAAAAGAAGATTTGGGCAAATTTCCTAATAACTCTAGAGACTAATTACATTGATAGAAATGTAAACAGATCCTAACTTTAAGGACCAAGAGATGTTCTTACAACGTTTGATTACAACCCTCATTTTAGTACCTTTGGTTTTATCGCTTATTTTTTATGGTAATCAATGGCTTTTGTTGAGTATCGTTTTGGTAATTTTTCTTGCTGCAGCAAGAGAGTGTTTTCAACTGATCCCTTTAGAGAATTGGCAGTTGAAAGTTGGATTTATGGTATTGATGCTGGTGTGTTTATGGGCTTGTGGTTATTTTTTTTCCTATTGGTTATATGCTGGATTAATTATTTGGGCATTGAATATTCTTGCCATTCTTAGTTTTCCAGGATCACAGAAATACTGGGGATACCCTGGCATTGTCGCAGCTGTATGTTTAATACTCCTCCCTTTATTCGCTCAAAGTCTTATTCATTTATATTCTTTAGCGAATGGTAAAGCATTCCTGGTTTATTTGTTATTTTTAATCTGGGTTTCAGATACAGGCGCTTATCTTAGCGGAAAACTTATGGGGAAACATAAGTTAATTCCTCAAGTTAGCCCTGGAAAGTCTTGGGAGGGGGTTGTTGGTGGCGTTGTTATGTCGATGTTAATTGCCTGGGCTGGCTATAGTTATTTTCATCCAGTTGCCGGTGTTCATTGGTTCATTTTAGCCTTATGTACTATAATTATTGCGATCTTTGGTGATTTATTCATCAGTATATTAAAGCGTCGTTGTCATTTAAAGGACACAGGCGCTATTATACCTGGTCATGGGGGTATTTTAGACCGTTTGGACAGTTTAATTGCAGCTTTACCTTTATTTTATTTCGGACTAACTTTGTAACTACTTAATATGGGTTATTCAAACCATTCCGAGCTTATAAATCGATAAAACAGGACGTTTTTTTCGCGAATGTGCTAGTAAAAGCACTTTATTCTAGGGCCGGAGAATTCTGGGAGAATAATTCTCGAGTATTACTTCATTTGGGATAGCACTATGCTTTCAACATTGCTGTATTTTCTTTTGGCCTTAGTCTTATTAGTTACAGTACATGAGTATGGCCATTTTCAAGTGGCGCGTTGGTGCGGCGTTAAAGTACTACGTTTTTCTTTTGGTTTTGGCCCCATTTTGGCTCGTTGGTGTGATAAGAAAGGAACCGAATATGCCTGGTCCTTATTTCCTCTTGGTGGCTATGTCAAAATGTTAGATGAATCCGAGGGAGAAGTTCCGGAGAACGAGCGACATTTAGCATTTAATAATCAATCTATTTGGAAACGAGCTGCAATTGTTCTTGCAGGTCCGTTTTTTAATTTTCTTTTTGCGTTTGTCGCTTTATGGTGGGTATTGGTTATCGGAATGCAATCTTTGGCACCGATGATTGAATCAGTAAAACCTAATAGTATTGCGGGACAAGCAGGATTAAAAGCGAAGGAAGAAATCATCGCGCTGAATGATACAAAAATAAACAGCTGGCGTGATTTTCAATATGCGATCATGCCTCTTGTTGGTTCTCAGGAAACAATACAATTAACATTGAAGTCTTTGGTTGATGGGCATATTCATACAGTTTCTTTGCCTTTAACTAATTGGAAAATAGATAGTAAAAAACCAGATGCTCTGCAAAGCCTAGGTATTGAACCCTTTATTCCTTCAATCCCTCCAATAGTGGGAGAGGTTGTTCCTAATTCTCCGGCAGCAAAAGCAGGATTAGAAAATGGCGATAAGATATTGAGCGTCGATGGTAAACCGTTTAACGACTGGTTATTTTTAGTTGATTACGTTCAGACACGCCCAGACAAACAGTTAACTTTATCTGTAAATAGGAAAGGCCATATACATAAAGTAATTGTCCACACAGGAAGCCAAAAAAATAAAGATAAAATTGAAGGATTTTTAGGTGTACGATCCCAAAAAGTCCAATGGCCTGCACATTGGTTGCGTTTGGAACGACAAGATCCTTTAACAGCCGTAGGTACTGCATTAAAACAAACAGTACAATTGACCGGTACCACATTTACTTTGATGGGGAGGTTGGTTACTGGCAAGCTTGGATTAAATAATATAAGTGGTCCAGTAGGGATTGCTCAGGGGGCAGGGGATTCTGGACGAAGTGGATTAGCCTCCTACTTATTTTTCCTGGCTTTAGTGAGCATCAGCTTAGGAGCATTAAATTTATTGCCCATTCCCATGCTCGATGGGGGACATTTGTTTTATTATCTACTTGAAACGATCCGACGTAAGCCCTTATCCGATGGTTTAAAATCTGCAGGAGCCTATCTAGGATTATTGCTATTGGCAGCGCTTATGTTTATTGCTTTATCAAACGACTTATCAAGACTTGCAGGATAAGTGAGTGTGAATCAGATCCCAATAGCAAAGTATTGGCAAAGTCAGGGAACAAAAACTTGACAGTAGTTTCTACTTCCTATAAAAAGTGTTTCAATTTTCGGTGTACAGAGTTTGAGTAAAGTACACGTAGTACTGGGCGTAAAATAATAATGAAAAAAATCAGCAGTAAATTTATATTAGGTGTTTGTTGTTCCTCGCTCATAGCCTGGTCTTCACAAACAATAGCAGCCGATACTTTTGTTGTGCGAAGTATTAAAGTTACAGGTTTGCAACGTGTCACCACTGGAACAGTACTCAACTATATTCCCGTTCAAGTGGGAGAGGAAATAAGCCCTGAATCAACTGCTGAGATTATTCGAACTCTTTATGATACTGGTTTTTTCCAGTCTGTTTCCTTGGAGCGACAAGGCAATACTTTAATTGTCAATGTGGTGGAACGGGCAACCATAGGTTCAATTAGTGTTGTAGGAAATAAAGAAATTCCTAGCGACAAGATGAAAGAATTCCTTAAGGACTTAGGCTTAGCCAAAGGGCGAGTATTTCAAACATCCACTTTAGAGCGTTTGGAGAAAGAATTAAAGCAAGCCTATAACGCCAGAGGAAAATACAACGCGCGTATAGAAACTCGAGTTAGTCCTTTAACTGATAACAGAGTGGGTATTACCGTTACGATTTCTGAGGGGCGTGTCTCACGAATTAAACAAATCAAAATAATAGGCAATCACGATTTCTCTACAAACGAATTATTACCAGAGTTTGCTTTATCAAAATCCAGCATTTTCACTTATTTTACTAAAAAAGATCAGTATTCCAAGTCAGGTATGGATGCGTCTTTAGAGGCATTGCGCTCCTTCTATATGGATAGAGGTTATTTGAAGTTTAAAATTATATCCTCACAAGTATTGTTATCACCAGATAGAAAAGACGTTTACATCAACGTTCATATTGAAGAAGGACCCCAATATCATTTTTCAGGCTATAAAGTAGTAGGCAAACCGATATTGCCGCCAGAAAAAGTTAATTCGCTCATTCAAGTTAAACAAGGTGCTGTTTTCTCACGTAAAAAAGTGACGGATTCAATTTCTGCTATTGGCTTGGCTTTAGGAGATATCGGTTACGGATTCCCTGCCATTAATGCGGACCCGCAAATCGATGAAGAGAACAAAACAGTATTCATTAATTTTATTGTACAGCCAGGTCGGCATGTATACGTTCGCCGTATTAAATTCCATGGCAATACAAAAACAAGTGATTATGTATTGAGAAGTGTCATTCGCCAGGATGAAGGGGGATTATTATCGCTTCATAATATCAAAGAATCTGAAAGACAATTGCGCTTATTAGGGTATTTAAAAAATGTTGATGTAAAAACTACCCCGGTACCTGAAGCAAACAACCAGGTTGATTTAGATGTACAAGTAGAAGAAGCGCCTTCTGCTGAGGCAAGTGCTTCCATTGGCTATGGTACCAATGGTTATCAATTGAATGCTTCAGTAAACCAACACAACTTTATGGGTACAGGGCGCTCCATGGGAGCTGCATTTACGGCAAGTAAATGGGGACAAGATTACACGATTAATTACTATAATCCTTTTTATACTGATACAGGCATAGGCCGCGGCCTCAATCTTTATTATGCTCGCGTCGATCCCAGAAACCTTAATGTTAGTACATACAATTCCAACCGTTTCGGCGGTGACGTGAATTATAGTATCCCTCTTGGTGAAACAAGCAGATGGCAATTGGGTTATGGCTATCAGGATGTAGAAATCAAAAGCGTGGGTAATGTAGTACCTATCAAGAATTTTGTGCAAATGTATGGAACTCATTTTCAAGAAATTCGTTTATCTACAGGATGGAATCGAAACAGCTATGACCAATTTCCATACCCTACTAGAGGCATCAACCAACAACTTTCTGGCGTAATTGCATTGCCGGCTAGTTCGAACTCCTTGTCCTACTATAAAGGGTCTTATCAAGCGCGCTTGTATCAGCCTATAACACGAGGATGGATCTTCTCGTTGCAAGGGTTTGCAGGCTATGGAAATTCATTTAACAATAAGGGATTGCCATTTTTCGAGAATTATTATGCGGGGGGTACTGCCCAGCCTGGCCAAGTGCGCGGATATGACAGTTTCTCTTTAGGTCCATTAGACAATTACCGTAATTCTGTAGGAGGTAACTTATTACTTACTGGAACTGCAGGAATTATACTCCCATATCCTTTAAGCCGAGATAACGTACGTACAACAGTTTTTGTTGATGCGGGTAACGTCTTTGGGGTGAATACCTTACCTACCTTAACTGGAAAATATGAAGGTCCGTTACGATACTCAGCAGGTCTTTCGCTTGAATGGCGCTCTCCATTTGGACCCTTGGCATTTAGCTTGGCTAAGGCACTGAATCCTCAGCAATTCGATCAAACGCAAGTCTTCCAATTTGCTTTATCTTCAGGATTTTAAACGAAATTTTTTAGCCTCATGCTCACAAATGAGTGTGAGGTTAACTAGAATTTCTTGTTTATTACAAAATTATAGAAAATCATGCTGTATATATCGCAACCTATTTCGAATTATGCTAGCATCATGCTCTTTAATTTAGGAGATTAGTTATGAAGCGGTTAGGTCTGGTCATAATGGCCCTTGTTTTCAGCGTGTTTGGGGCAAACGTATTTGCTGATACAGCAAAAATTGGAGTAGTTGATCTACAAAAGATCATGCAAACCTCCAGTCAAATAAAAGAAATCCAAAAGAAACTGGAAAAAGAATTTAAACCCCGTCGCGATAAACTTGTAGCCGTTGAAGCAGGTATCAAAGCGGATATGGAAAAATTCAAGCGTGATAGTGCAGTCCTAAGCGCTACCCAAAAGAAAGAAATAGAAAAGAAAATTGTTAGTGCACAACAACAATTTGAGCGTGATGGTCAACAATATCAACAAGAATTAAGTACTGCAAATAATGAAGCAATGGAAGCATTGTATGCTAAAGTGCGTGCAGCTATTGCAAAAGTTGCTAAAGATGACAAATACGACCTTATTGTACAAAAAGATGCAGCTCCTTTCAGTGCAACAACTCTTGATGTAACTGATAAAGTTGTTAAAGCAATTAACTAATTCGGCGAATAACTTGCTGACTTTAGCAGAACTTGCGAATCTTTTAAATGGCGTGTGGCATGGAAATGCGGATCACGCCATTTTTTGTTTTACTTCTCTTAGTCGTGCTACGTCAAAAGATGTCGCTTATTATGATAACACCATAGTACGCAAGGCTCTAGATACTACATCAGCAGGGGCAGTCTTACTCAAAGCGGAACATCAGCATTTATACAAGGGTAACTGTATTGTCGTGGCTCATCCCTTACAAGCGATGATGCAAGCTTCCCAGCTTTTATCAGCACCCAACACTCCAATCTCTGGGATTGATCCTACTGCCATAATTCACCCATCGGTTCAATTAGGTCAAAAGGTATCGATAGGTCCTCACAGCGTGATAGGTGCGGACGCTCATATAGCGGATGGAGTTACGATTGGAGCTCACACTGTTATTGAATCTTTGGTCCGAATAGGGGAACGCAGTAGAATTGGACATCAAGTAATAATCCATTCAGGTTGTCAGTTGGGCGCCTCTGTGGTTCTAAATGCTGGCTGCGTCATTGGCGCGTCTCCATTCAATTATTTAAAGGCACAAGGGCACTGGCAACAAGGCCATAGCGTTGGTGCTGTTATTATTGAAAATAATGTGCACGTAGGAGCTAATACGGTAATTGACCGAGGTTCTTTAAGTGATACTTATTTAGCGGAGGGGGTTTGTATTGATAATCTAGTTCAGGTTGCACACGATGTGTTGGTAGGTAAAAATACCATAATTGCGGGTTGTGCTGCTATAGGTGCTTATGCGCGAATTGGTGCTGATTGTATCATTGGCGGTGCTAGTTGTATTGCAGCTCATGTCCATTTGGCAGATGACGTAGTGATTACAGGTATGTCAACTGTAAGTAAATCGCTTGCCAAATCTGGAATTTATTCTTCTGGAACTTTAGTACATGAGCACCGGCGTTGGCGTCGGAATGCAGCCCGATTTCGAAGATTGGACGATTATATAATAAAGCTTGGTGCTTTAGAGAAAAAATTAAGTAGTATTGAATGAGCATTTGTTTTTAACATTAGCAATTGATTTGAACCTTTTAAATTAGGATAATGGTTTTTTTTTTGACCTCACTTTTGGACCATGCTAAGCATACTTATTTAAGCGAGAAACTGCGTATGAGTGAACCTGTAGATATAAAACAGATTTTTAGTATATTACCCCACCGCTACCCAATGATTTTGGTAGACAGGGTGTTAGATTACACTCCATTTGATTGTTTGACGGCGATAAAAAATGTCACAATTAACGAGAATTTTTTTTCTGGCCATTTCCCAGAAAATCCAATTATGCCAGGAGTTTTAATGCTTGAAGCATTGGCCCAGGCGAGCGGACTTTTAGCGGGATTATCTCAAACACCCGAAGAAAATTATGGTATTTTGCATTTTTTTGCGGGTATAGATAATGCAAAATTTAAACATGTAGTTACTCCGGGAGATCAGCTACGCTTGGAAGTAAAAATATTAGCAAGAAAAAGAGAATTTTGGCGTGTGCATGGCGAAGCTTATGTGGGTGATAAACTGGCCTGTTCCGCGGATTTATTAAGTGCTGCAAAGGAAATTCAAAAGTGATAGATGAACGAGCGATAATTCACCCCACTGCAAAATTGGCAAAAGGGGTATCAGTAGGTCCTGGCAGTGTAATTGGGGCTGACGTGGAGATAGGTGAAAATACCTGGATTGGACCTTATGTAATTATTGAAGGACCAACCACGATTGGAAAAAATAATAAAATTTTCCAATTTGCTTCAGTCGGGGATGCTCCCCAAGACATTACTTATAAAGGCGAACCAACTCGGCTAGAAATTGGCGACGATAATATCATTCGTGAATATTGTATGATCAGTCGTGGCACCGTTAAAGGGGGAGGGGTTACTCGTATAGGTAATAAAAACTTTTTAATGGCTTATTCACATGTAGGACACGATTGCATCATTGGCAATCAAATTATTTTAGTAAGTTATGCTGCTTTATCAGGGCATGTAACCATCGGTGACTATGCAAATATTGGTGGTTATGCAGCGGTACATCAATTCTGCCATGTGGGCGCCTATGCATTTATTGCTAGAGCTTCTTATGTAAGTAAAGATGTATTACCTTATCTAATGATTTCTGGTGATACAACCTCAGCTTGTGGCATTAACACCGTGGGTTTGCGTCGGAGAGGATTTTCATCTGAAGCGATCGATGGCTTACGACGTGCTTATAAGATAATTTTCCGCAAGGGATTAACGGTACAACAAGCGGTTACTGAATTAGAATTGATGCAAAATGAATGTCCTGAAGTGGTTTTGATGATTGATGCTTTAAATCAATCCACACGTGGAATTGTTAGGTAACTAAGAAGGTTTAATAAGTTAGAGTGATATCCTATGCTAGACATTCAATTATTACGTGATGATCCTCAATTTGTCGCTTCGCAATTATTAAAGCGAGGTTTTAAATTTGATGTTTCATCTTTTACTGCTTTAGAAGAAAAACGTAAGGCGTTACAAGTTGCAACGCAGGCATTGCAAAATGAACGTAATTTACGTTCCAAAGGCATTGGTGAGGCAAAAGCTCGTGGTGAAAATATTGAGCCAATGCGCGAAGACATGAATCGTCTTGCTAAAGAGTTAGATGAAAAGAAAAAAGAATTAGATGACTTGCTAGAGCAAATTGAAGCCATTGCTTTAAGGATGCCAAATATACCCCATGAGTCTGTTCCCGTTGGTGAAGACGAGCGGCATAACCAGGAAGTGAGACGTTGGGGAGACATTCCAACTTTTGATTTTGAAGTTAAATCCCATGATGAATTGGGTGATAATCTAGGCCAAATGGACTTTTCCTTAGCTGCGAAACTGACCGGTAGTCGGTTTGTAGTTATGAAAAATCAAATAGCTCGATTGCACCGAGCTTTGATCCAATTTATGTTGGATATCCATACCCAACAACATGGTTATCAAGAAATTTATGTGCCTTACATTGTCAATGCGGATAGTTTGCTAGGAACTGGACAATTACCAAAATTCGAAGAAGATTTATTTAAATTAACTGGGGAGCATGGATACTATCTGATTCCTACAGCAGAAATTCCTGTCACCAATACAGTTCGTGATACTCTTTTAGAAGAGTCTGTTTTGCCTATTCGTTATGCATGCCATTCGCCTTGTTTTCGTAGTGAAGCGGGTTCTTATGGTAAAGATACCAAAGGAATGATCAGACAGCATCAGTTTGAAAAAGTAGAACTGGTTTGGATTACTAAACCTGAAGAATCTTACGCTGCGTTGGAGCAACTGGTTAGTCACGCAGAAGCAATTTTGCAACGTTTAGAACTTCCCTACCGTGTTATCACTCTTTGTACCGGGGATATGAGCCCCAGCTCAGCAAAGACGTATGACTTGGAGGTTTGGTTGCCCAGTCAAAATACTTATCGAGAAATCTCCTCGTGTTCAAATATGGAGTCGTTCCAGGCACGTCGTATGAAAGCGCGTTACAGACAAGAGCAAACCCGTGAAATTGAGCTGGTACATACGCTCAATGGCTCTGGGCTTGCAGTGGGTAGAACATTAGTTGCTTTGATGGAAAATTATCAGGATGAAAAAGGAACCATTCACATTCCCCCGGCTTTAAAACCCTATATGGGGGGAGTAGAGTGCATTGAATGTGCGGTTTAAAACCCCGTTTCTTTATTTTTGTAGGATTGTTGCGTTGCAACTTTGCTGAAACAATCCTACAAAAATAAACCTTTTAGTTACACCTCATATTATTTTCTTTTTGATCGTTTAAATTAAAGCTTAGTTCCGATAGCTTGGTTTTTCTATGCTTATACTGAGGCGATGAGGAAAAGAATGTGAGCCGTTGAGCCATAAAAGGACGATTTTTTATATTTATAGATTGTTTTGCGCATTTTGTAAAAAACGTTAAATTATTATGAACATATCCTGCTGAATGAAGAGATTTCTCAAAACACAATTCATCTTCATAGTACTCGAGCATCGATTCATTCACTTCGTCTTCAAGAGTTTTTACTTTTTTAATCTTGAGCTCAGGAGATAAGTGATGAGATCTATTTAGCTGATTCATCTCTGATAAATCATGAAGATTATTGTTCTTTTTTCCAAAGGGATAACTTGTGATCTTTGGTGCAAATAATGCCATTAATCGATTTTTTTTCTTTTGTTTTGCATTGCGATGAATTTTTTTAGCAAAAACCATTGAATGACGTTGTCTCGCGATAAAGGCTGGCGTTTTAAACACGTGGTCAATGAGATTAAATTGTCGTGTAACCGTCAGAAAAACTAATAAGTTAAATTTCAATAAGAATCTTAATTCATTATTTTTTTGCTCATTCAGATGTAGCACACCTCTTTTATTAAGAGCGATATTGATTTTTTTGAGCAATTCCAAATAGAAAGTAAGTAAAGGGTGGGCCCTTGCTTTTGATAGGTCTTGTGGTTTGAAAAAAAATCTATGTGAATTTGAACTAGTCCTTTTCAAACGTATATCCCGTGCTAATTGAATAGCATCCATATCACTCAATTCCTGTTCGTCCAAGTTTTAAAAGTATAGTAGTTTTTGTGAAAAGTGCATTTATTTTGATCTCACTGTATTTTTGATTATCTTTCAGCGGGTTAAGATAATTTTTGACTCTATGCGTATTTATTTTTATGATGTGTTTTTATTTTTAATTAAAGAAATTATGCTTACTGATATTTCAGAATTAATTCACACCGTTGAACATTATTTAAACCAGTGGTTTTCTTTTCCTAGAAATAAAGTATTTGCCCAGGTCACTACGGTCATGAAGCAACAACCATCTGTTAGAACTATGGATCTTTATCATTTTACTCCCAGGGGTTCCTTTATTTTTCTTACTAATACTCGTTCACCGAAATGGAATCATTTAAATCAGTGTTCTAATCTAAGCATTTGTTTGGTAAATCCTGAATTTGGTCAAATTATTGTGGAAGGTACAGCAAAATTAGATACAAGTCAGAGCAATCTTCCTGTAGTGAGTCTCTATTGGCAAAATTATTTGGAAGAATATTGGCAGAATTATTATTTAAGCAACTCCGAGACGTCTGATGGAATTCCTTTATCGTTTGGCGTCATGGAAATCATCCCAAATGTATGCCAGATTTTAAAAATTAATAAAAACGATTTCTTAAAAGGGTCACGAATAAACTATGAATTGCAAAATGGTTCCTGGTTCAAAAATCAACTTCCTCTTCTCTAACTTCTTTAACTTCTATAAAAGCGGAATTTCATTGTCAACCGTTGAGAAGTAAGCATAGTAATCCATGTGAAAAAATGATTGTTTCATTTTTAGTTTCGCTCTTCTTTATTGCATTCGTTTGTTTTCAGCATACTTTTGCAGCCTGCTCTCTACTAAACTGATCAGGGGGAAGTGTGGAACGTGCTCAGGACGCTTTAGGTGCGGGTATCGGATCTGACTTCCACTTGCGAGGTCGTTAGGAGTTTTGAAAATCTATTGAAGTGATCTCACATTTCGAGCTTTTTTTGCAAATTATATACCTTTGGAATTCCAACAAAGAAAAAGGTATTCAAAAAATAGATGTTCATGAGCTTTGGCACATCGCTTCATATGCAGTTTGAATTACTCAAAAAATTGTAAATTCTTTATTTTTCGGGAAAAATACTGCTCAAAAATTTTTATTTCTTATCCTGTTTGATTTACTGGATTAACAGCCAATTTAATTGTACCCTTCGTATTGACCTAAAAGCGAAGTGTCTTTATGTTGCTTTAATTTCGATCTTAATTTAGGAAAGAGTTATGGTTATCTACGAAGTAAATTTGGTCATTGATGCAGATATTTATCCTCAATTTCAATTATGGCTAAAAAAGCATGTTAAAGAAATGCTTCAGCTTCCTGGTTTTATTCAAGCAAGTATTTTAAAACCTGAACATGAAAGTACAACTCAGGAACAATTAACAGTTCAATATCAATTGGAAAATAGAGAGTCCCTAAATGTGTATTTTACTGAATTTGCACTGAAGATGCGTGAAGAGGGGCTTAAGTTATTCCAAGATAAATTTTCCGCTCAAAGAAGAGTTTTCGAGGTAGCTGCCAACATCTTAAAATAAAAAATTTGCATGGGAAGTATGTTTTCATATAGCCTTTTCAACTTGTGTAGAAAACATCGCACTTTGTCCTTTGGATTAATATATAGGATATAGAATGAGACAGATAATTAAATTTGGATTTATATTGGGTTTGGCGGCTAGTAGCAGTGCGTTCTGTTATGAACCGGTTCAGGGGCTATATTTGGGTTTACTGGGACAAGTGAGTCATGCCACAAATCTTGATCTTGATTTTTCATTGACCCAACTTCCTTCGTTAGGAACTGTAGGGGCTGTACAATTAGGTCCTGTCGGAGGCGGGTTGGGAGCTTCTCTTGGATATAAAATACAAAACTTCCGATTAGAAGGGGAGTTTCTTTTTAATATCAATAACTATGGTCAGTTAACTGCAGGCTCTTGTACACTTATAAGTCCCGCCGTTTTAGGCCCTGAAGGAACATGTCCTGCTGAGGTTGTCGACGTGGGCTTAGGTTTTAATGGTTATACAATAGGATTGTATGGATTCTTCAATGCGTTTTATGATTTTCTATCTTCTGACCCTAATGTAAATTTTGTACCCTATTTAGGGGTGGGTGTGGGCGGCGCTGATATTCTGAATCATGCCGTATTTCAAAGTAATGAACAATGCATCGCCTTGGGGACTTGTTCGCCAATCGTCAACGAAAGCTTCGATACCTCAAATTTTGGTTTCGCAGCACAGGGCATCATTGGATTTAATTATTATATTGATGATTTTACTACCATTGGTTTAGATTTTCGTTACGTTTCTACATTTAACTTTAGTAATAATAACAATAATTCTTCTTCTACTACGAATTCGAGTAACAATTCTTTTGGAATAAGCACCATCAATCTTACTGGAAATTTTGCCCTCGAGAAGGGAGATTAATAGCGGTATGCCATAATTATTTTTCTAATTATGGCATAAAAGCCAATTAGTCGAGCACTGTACTCCCGTAACAATTAGCATACCTTAACTTGTATCGAAACAAAAACCGAATCCAGATTTAGATTATCAAGATAATTTCATTTCTTATTTGCTAAATTATATTTTAAAAAAATCAGCAAGTAACGAAGCGACTAATTCATTTTATGTCTAGAATTAGAAATACAGAATAAATCTTTAATGCATCACGGTAACGATTAAAAAATCAATCACATAATGTTTATAGGAGTTTTTCAATGCTTTATGCTTTGATTAACAATTGTTTTCCAACGTTCTTACTGGTTTTTTTCTTGTTAAGTCACACCGTTTCTCATTATAGATATAAGATCTCTAAGAATAAACAAGACGTAGAAACTGCAATGGACGTTGTGGGAAGCATTAGTAGCTTTTACAGTATCTTTTTAGGATTTATTGTTTATATTCTATGGTCTAATCATCAAAAATCTGCTGAATTTGTTACTGCTGAAGCAACTCAATTATATATTATTGGTGAAAGTTCACGGGCTTTTCCTCCTGAGGTTCATCAAGGCATTGTAAATAACTTAACTCAGTATATCTCCTCGATTTTAAATGATGAATTAGAGGCTATGTCTCGCGGACAAGAAGGTAAAAAAACACAAGAAGCAAGTGATAGGTTGGATGATGAACCTTTGAAATTTAAACCTTCAGATATCGTCTCCACCTATTACAATAATGCAGTTTCATCATTCAACCAGGCAATAGAAAATCGAAATTTTCGTTTGAATATGCTTTATTCACAAATTCCTACTGCCTGGTACCTAATTATATTTATCGGTGCTTTTTTTATAATTGGGATCTATTCACTTGAAACCACTTCAAAGGGACACTTATTTCTTATTATTTTATGTATTTTTCTCGCTATTTACATGACTGCTATTACGGTTTTAAGTTTTCCCTTTTCGGGGTTCTTTAAAGTTTCAGATGTACCTCTTAAAAAAGTTTTTACCGAACTAAACACTATGTCTATACAATTAAATAACAAGCCTAAGTTAGAAATTTCAAAATAGGATAATTTAATTCTATAGTTTATTAATGGATGTAATTTATTGATGCAATAGGAAAAATCATGACATTAAAATATGATGTGATCGTATTAGGTGGTGGCAAGGGTGGTAAAACCCTAGCTGTCGATTTAGCAAAGGCAGGTCGAAAGGTTGCCATGGTCGAGGACAATCAAATTGGTGGTACGTGCATCAATGTGGCATGTATCCCCACAAAAGCACTGGTTCAATCCGCCAAGATTGCCCATTTTTGTCGTTCTGCATCGGCTTATGGTTTAGAGGCTGCTCTGGCACCTATTGACTTTAAAGAGATACGGGCTCGCAAAGATGCAATTGTGCATGCTATGCGCGAGGCTAATTTGAAACAATTTTTAAATTCTGGAATGGATCTTCTATTGGGGCGGGGTCATTTTGTTGGCCCGAAGAAAATTGAAGTGAGTCTCTCTTCACCTCGGGATAATCAAAAAGTAGTGGAAATTACTGCCGATCAAATTTTTATTAATACGGGTGCCTTACCCTTTGTTCCGCCTATACCGGGACTTGATAAAATCAAATATCATACCAATGACAGCTTAATGAATGTTGATGCTGTTCCTAAACATTTGCTTATCGTCGGTGGGGGTTATATTGGTTTAGAGTTTGCCCAGTTATTTCGTCGTTTAGGTGCAGATGTCACGGTGATAGAAGCGGATAGTAAGTTTTTGGGACGAGAAGACCGGGATATTGCTGAACAGGTTCTAGATACATTAGCTAAAGAAGGAATTCGTTGTTCACTAAATACCAAAATCGATAGTATCCAAGAAGAGAAAGGTGACATCGTGATCCATACCAATCAGAATGGGGTCACTGAACAAATTCGGGGAAGTGATGTGTTAATTGCTGTGGGTCGCCTCCCGAATACAGCAGGATTAAATTTAGATAAAACGGGTGTTGAGCTAGATGAACGGGGTTTTATTAAAGTAAATGAGTACCTTGAAACAAATATTAAAGGGATCTGGGCTTTAGGTGATGTAAAGGGGGGAGCCCAGTTTACCCATTTATCATTAGATGATTATCGTTTAGTCAAGCATAATCTCCAAAATCCACAAAATAAGCATTCCATTCAGGGACGGCTCATTCCTTATACGGTATTTCTGGATCCGGAATTAGCTCGTATTGGAATGACAGAAGCACAAGCCATTGCCCAGGGCTACTCTCTAAAAATAGCAAAAATTCCTGCTGCAGTTATTCCTAGAGCCAAAACACAAGGGGAAACTACAGGTATTTTAAAGGCTGTTATTGATGCAAAAACCGATCAGATTTTGGGTGTTTCTATTTTTTGTGCTGAAGCGGGCGAAATTCTCGGAGTGATCCAATTGGCTATGGAGTTAGGCATCACTTATCAAAAACTTCGTGATGTCATGTTTGCCCATCCTACATTAGTTGAAGGCATTAATCTCTGGTTTAGCGCTGTAGAAAATGTCAAATCTTAAGTGATTACATTGGGTTTTAAATAACCCAATGTGTACTTATTTCTTACTTGTCCTCGAGGAATTTTATCCTCTATTTAAAGAGATTATCTGTATTTATTTCATAAAAATAGAGACAATTTTTACCAAAATGGTCTATTGATGTGTAAAAAAAGTTAAAAAGTGTTGATTTCAATTTCATCTTATGTAAACCTTGCGCACTATGAGTAGGAAATTAATTTACACAATAATCTGTATTAGTTGCCTTATATTCGGTTTGGTCGGACTGTCGCTTTATAAGAAAGCTAAGGTTCACGAGAAGCCATATATTCCCAATAAGCAAGTTATTAATACTGAACCGGTAAGGAACTCTACGGCAAAAAATAGTAGCCCACATCAGAGTGCTGGAAAAGTAGCAACTATGACACCTAAGGGTGCTCATAAAGCAGTTGCTAATGCAAGAGAAAGCTCTCGGCCTAAGCACACCCCAAGAGAGGTTATTATGAAAAGCCATAATATTGCCCTAACAAAGGTGTCGTTTGAGGAATTACCAGGCTGGGATACTGCAGATGTTAAGAAATCTTTAATCGCTTTTCAGAAATCATGTGAGACGTTCTTGAAACAGTCCCCATCTCATACGATCCGGACCCAACATATTAAATTGAAAGCTCGAGATTGGCATCCGGCATGTAAAGCAGCCTTGGCATTGGATTCAATATCAGACGATTCAGCAAAAGAATTTTTTGAGAAGTGGTTTCGTCCAATTGAGTTTGCACAAAAAAAACCCGTCCATGGGTTATTTACCGGCTACTACATGCCCAAAATCAAAGGGAATTTAACGAAAAGCACCAAGTACAATACGCCTATTTATGGGTTACCCAAGGGTAGATATTCAACTTCCTACACTCGCCAGCAAATTGATAATGGAGCGCTTAAGAAAAAGGCACGGGTAATTGCATGGATCCATAGTCCCGCTGAACGGCTTTTCTTAGAGATTGAAGGCTCGGGTGTTATTCAATTACCTAATGGTGAAAATATATACTTAGGTTATGCAGGTGAGAATGGTGCACCTTACACTTCAATCGCGAAAGTGATGATTAATAAAGGGATCATGAGCCGGCATAATGCTTCTAAAGCCGCGATTATCCGCTATTTAGAGAATCATCCTGAAAAAGCCAAATCAATTATTCAGAAAAATAAGTCCTTTGTCTTTTTCGAAGATTTAAAGGAACCCATGGCTCTTGGCGCTCAAGGGATGGCTCTTACACCGGGATATTCTTTGGCTGTAGACAAAAAATGGATTCCGCTGGGTGCTCCGCTTTGGTTGGACACGAAACGACCAGGTAAAAATCAAACCCATGAAAAGCAATTTCAACGCCTTATGATCGCGCAAGATACAGGGGGTGCGATTCGGGGATTTATGCGAGGCGATATTTATTGGGGTTCAGGTAAGTTTGCCACGTTTTTAGGTGAACATATGAAAAACGAGGGTCATTATTGGCTGCTGCTTCCCAAACATATTTTAAATCGGTTGGCTAAAAAAGCACTCTAGTCCCCTTAGAGGGATGAGCGAAAGGGATATTCTCTTGGTGAGTGCCATTATGAAAATGGACTATGAATTTGAAGAAAACCGTTGGGCATTTTATAGTGGGATGTTCTTTTGGACTCTGTTTGTGGTTTTTTTTTAATTCACTGCTCAACATAGAATTGATGCAAAACATCATTTTGTATTATTTTTGCCTATTTTGTTATGGATTAATTGTTGGATTGATTTGTAACCGTATGTTTATTTCTTCTTATCTTGGTATTGTACTCGGTCAATTCATATATTTATTTTTCCTGGTAAAAATTGGTTCATTTATCATGATAGAAGTAGTTTATATATTCATTTTTTCAATCCTGGTATTTTTCGGTAATGCAATTGGAGTATTAATTTCCACTAAATGAAAACGGTCCCCTAGTTTTTACCGTACATGCTACACCATTTCTCCTGTTCTTATAGGGGGAGATTGTGTTTTTCATTGGAATTTGGTGGTGCAGAGCTAAGAACATGCACCATTAATAGGCTAATAAAAGCAGCCAGGGAAAGATATAAAAAGATTTTAGCTAAAAGGATAAGGGTAGGATTACTTCCTTTAAATCTATAAATAGCCATCAGAATTGCTACAGCCAAAAAAACAAAAGCGCCAATTAACATAATATTCCTTTTATCAAACGTTTCCTTTTGAGCGGTCTTGAACAGATCGTTTTGCTTTGTTTCTTTAAAAAAATGGTCTTTAATAATATTACCTAATCTATCAAAGGTTTTCCTCTTTTTAAGTTCATATGTTCTATTCAACTGAAATTTTTAGCTGCGTAAACTCAGGAGTTAGACGACCCTTGGGTTTGTTAAATATCTTCTATAAACGTTGTTTGTTTTGCTTTGAATCGCTGTTGTCCATGATTCACAAGGACATACATGATTTCTATATCGGGCTATGCATTATAAGAAATAATTCGGCATAACCTATAATATTGATACCTACTCTGAGCCTAGAGGAGGCTGCAAAGTTTTACTTAAAACACACTTCATGCTAATTCCAAAAATTTAATCAGTATGAGTTTTATCTTCTGAACTTGATCGAAATTCCTAGTATTATCAAGGCTTATGATTTTGCAAATACTTATTCACTCGTTGTTAATTCCTAAATAAACATGTCCTAATTGCGTACCAAAAGATTATTTGTTCTACACTTTAAGTATGATTATTAACCATCAAGGTGGTGGTATATGCACAGTAGAACTCCGCTGTTTGCTTCTAACGTAAAACGTGGTCCATCAAATAGAGCTTTATGGACTCGAGCTCAATCGTATCCAACAACATTCAGCTCACAGTGGACAATTGAGATTTGTTGTTTTCCAACGAGTACTTTTGGTGGCAAAAAGTTGCATGAGTTTAATCTCTTCAACCTTTTTTCTATGCCTCGAACCTATAATTTAGCATTTAGAGGGATGTCAAAATTAGAGGCTGATTGTGAACATAATCAAAAAATGCATGGGCTGGTAGGAAGAAATCCTGGATCATTTAGGCTCAAAGAAAAAGAAAATGAGATGCTTGAGCATCAACGTGGCAATATCAAGGGAGTTTCTACTTCACTGACCTTATCCTCAGCGAAAAGTTTTGCTAATTATTTGGCTAAAGATCATGAAATAATGGTAATGAATTTAGAAAACATTCCCGAACAAGAACGATACCATCAAATATATATTCAAGGTGCAATGGGAATGAGTTCTACGGGTAATGAAACCGATTATAGTCATGAAAATGAGTGCACTTTAAGTGCGGCCCATATATCTTCTTGTCTCGCGAGAGTGGATCGCAAAAATTTGCTTGCCTGGAAGATTGAATATAATCCACTATACGTGGATCAAAAATTATTATCCTCAGAACTGAAAAGAGAATATGAACAAGTTTTACATAAATTTTATGATCTGATTCAAACTAAAACACCTGATCCAGATGAAGTTAAAAAGTATGGGAAACAAGAGTTGGATTTCTATCTAAGTATGGCTAAGGAGCTTGATTATACTGAGGAGCACACATCGGCACTAATTTCTTACCTCTCAGGAGGAAAGAGTTTAGATTTCTTTGAGGAAATGCAAACAGAAAAAAGACCCGATGTATTAAAGTAAATACAGGCTTTCGAATCGAAAAAAAGACTTTTGTGACCTACGATTTGGCATCTATTTTATATCAAGGGTATTCCTTTAGTCATTCCCGCACAGGCGGGAATGACACAGTAAATTAATACTATCTCAGTGATTTTGACTCAACCCTTTATGACTTGATTAAAGTTGATTAAGTTAATGCTTAATTGATCTGAGTTATTTCTTGGGTTACGACTTCAAATCTTTTTAGGTGATCTTATAGCAACTTTGTTGCATTTTATTGAAATCAGCATTTATTTTATTTGCTATTGATTTAGGTAAAACACAATTCGAATTAGATTTTGCGCTCATGCTATATCTTCTTTTACATTCATTAACTTCATAAGCATAAAGTGCATTGTTATGGGGATAATAGGCATTGTAGTCTGCCCAGTTTTTAGCCTCATTTAAACAATTTTTGTATCTTTTCATACTATCATTATTTTGAGTAATACAAGCCTCCGTCAATGATTTTTTATGCAAGTTAGAGACAATTTTTTGACACGTTGAAAGGATTAACTTTCGTTCTTTTTCTTTAAGTGCCTGAGCTTCTTGAGCCTGCCGGGTTTTCTCGTCTATTGCCTTTCTCTCATTATTTATTTGAATATTGTTCCATATAAGATAAACAACAACTATCTGTACTGCGAGTACAAAAGCTGCGGCATAGATCATATGAATGAGATAATTAGGTTTCGCTTTAGTTGTTTCTGTGGTCATTTGTAGCCTCTAAATATAAGTCCATTATTCTTTTGTGTGGGTTGGTGTTAATAATTTATCGCTTGTGAGTATATATTACACAAGAACAGCCATCAAATACTCAATAAATATCTATTACCTTTTTAACCAGTTTCGTTATTGTTGGATTGAAATTGATTTTTAGTAAAATTCATGTTCTCTTTTAAGAAACAACCTCTGTTTAGCAGGGGAGTGGATAGGTTATTACTTTAAAAAAATAGGGTTGCAATGGAAAATTTTGTAAAAACACCGAACAGTACAACGATGGATTCATGGAAATCATCGGAAGAAGACGTCCATACACAAGCCAATAAATGTATTTTGGAAGCACAAGAGCTTGTATTTCAAAAACTGCCCAAAATCATCGAACAAATTATAGACCAGAAGGTGTGGGAAGAAAAAAACTATAAAAATTTTGGAGAGTATGCACTGAAACACTCATCTAGCGGTTTAAGTATTACTAATAATCAAAGATTATGGCTTTTAAAGTGTGCAATGGACATTCATGGCAAGCATGCCCTTGAATGGGGTGATGTTCTAAATGAAGTGGATGGCTCAGTCAGGACTTATGCTAAAAAAAATAAAATTCCAATTAAAGAGTTGGATAAAAATCTATTTGCACTAGATAGTAAAACTACAAATCCTGAAGTTGAGCAAACAATCACCTATTTACCCTCAAGATCTAAATCAGATGATGGCCAGCTTCTTAAATTAAGGAACTACGATAAAGAGACATACAATAAGGTAGTACACGGTAAAGTAGCGTTAAAAGATGTATTGCTTTCACCAACCCCAAGGAAACAGCTACCACCTATTGAATCAGTTAAAAATAAATTTAAAAGTTTGTCTGAAGCTGATCGAGAGGCCTTTTTAGCTTGGGTTGAAGAGCAAAAAAGGGAGATGGAGAATACACCTGAGGGGAATCCATTCTGATCCATCCATTTTTATGCATTGCTACTATACTAGGAGAACTGATTGACCACTCCCGCGATTTATAATGTTATCCTGCGGTCTAATGTCATCCCCGCGTAGGTGGGGATCTTTCCCTCAAATAATTACGCATCTGTTTGGAGATGGATTTCTCCCTGTACCGGAATGACATTGTGCTTCAAATAACGTGACGATACTTCAGGTGGGCATCGACTAAGCTTATTGCGACATCAAATGATGTATAAGTCATCATTTTAAATAGTCGAGTCTAGAAATTCTTCAAGGGCTGCTTGCGTCCTGTTTCCCATGATGTTCTTTTTCATGTTATTTTTAAAAGTGATAGGAACGCCCTTGATTGCTATACCACAAACCTTTGCAAATTTATCATTTACCATTTGATAGAAAATCCAATCTTTGTACTTTTCCTTATCAGAAACTTGTTCATACACGGGCAAAAAAGCCTTGCAGTGTGAGCACCATGAGGCATGGACCAATAATACTGTTTTAGGCATCCCTAAAGCAGGGCAATCTCTGTTGGTAAATTTTTTTAGAGTGGCAAAAGACAGGCTAGGAATCAGCGTAATCAGCGCTATAATGAAACATTTTGTTACATTTGGCATTACTTCATACCTTGGATTGATTTTGAGGAAAGATCATAAGTTATATGATATTTCAAATCAATTCCCAGGAAATCGCTTTTCTCCCTATGTTTTCGTATGAACTATAAAGAACCTCTTTGATGATACTATTTTCATAATGGTTGTGATTTAAATTGATTGTTAGTGGAGCAATACTGAGAAAAAATGCCTTATTTGGACTTCAATACTCAAGAATTAGTAGCTAAATGGCAAGATCGGATTCTCTATCTCCATAAAGCTATATTGTAAGTTTTAGATGCTAAGCGACTTGATTGGACTATCAAGTTATTCGGATTGGCTTATTGATGATAGATGAATTTCACGCAAAATGTTAAAAACGGGTCTATTAATTGAATAAACCAGCTGCCCTCATTTGAAGTTGAAACTTCGGAACCTTTGTAGGCGGGAATAATTTCTAAAGGCCTGTCTTCCTTTCCGCAAATCGTTCCTATTAGCACAGGAAAATCGTTAGGAATCGCATTTGCTCTTCGATAATAACCTTGTAGAAATATTTCTTCACCCTCTTGTCGCCTATATTCCATATGCCGATAGCGCTTATTCCCTGGATTTGAATTTAAGTTAAATGGACTAATGGAATCTCCAAATCGAATATAGGGAGGCCATTGGGCATTATTATGAAAAGTTCCCACGGATTGGGGATGTACAATGCATTTTCCTGTTTTATCATCCAGTAAAAAATCTACTATATTACTTTCTATATGTACAATTCGATCTGAATCATGTTTGTCTATCACTAAATATAAATAACCGCAACAAGGTTGTTTCGATAATGGGGATAAAATATAGGCAAATGTTTTAATTACACCCCGTAAAGTAACATAGTCTTCTTTTGCTTCACATATTTTGATAGTGTTCTCTACAAGACTAAAATAAAATAGTTTATTAATCAGATAAATAACTATAAAAACGATTATCCCAACGGATAGAAAAATTGCTGTTAACATACAAAATGCTTATATTTGAGCAAATGTGTTAAATATTATCACAGAATTATATGAAATCAATGCCATTATATGAAAGTTGAACAACCTAATACCCATTTAACAAAAACCTAAAGTTTCGTCCTTGAATCTTCGTGTGACATTTCTGAAACAGATTTTTATGGCTTTATTTCTTACTTTAATCCTATATCTTATTTCTATCCAGATACTAATAAAAATACGAATAAAGTAAGTTACAGTTTTTTCAAAAATGAAGCGGCTAAATTAATTGAGACTATGCAAGAGACTTTAGAGAAAATGGAGCAGAAGGTTCTAATGTAAATAGCTCCACTCTAGCTGAGTGAAAATTTATGCAACTGTTTTGCAAATAATTTCAAAGTGTAAGTTCAATATTTAGGTACTTTAATATAGGTTGGAATAGGTCAAAGTTAACTACCGCAGAGCGAGGTTAATTTGCTGACCTAGTATAGAATTTTTGTAGGTTTTCGGTAATTTTCAGAATTACCGAAATAACATAGTAAATGGTGATAAACCTCGATAGGTATTTTTTTGGAAGCAAGTTTACTGTATAAAAAGTTTTAATTTCCATTTTTTTTGGAGCTTAATTAAATAATATCTTTTGGCAGTATCATTTGAGGTTTGTAGGACGTTCATTCCTTTTGCTATATCATAAGCCCGTTGAGTAGTAGGGCATTCCTTAATTGTTATAAACCCATTTCTTTAAATCAGGAAAATCGTTTAAATTCTCTTGCTGTTTTCATTCCACGGATAACAAGCTATCAGCAATTGAATATTCAATTTGCACCCTATATGCACCTTGTGATGACAATTCGGTTTTTGAAAACCTCAAGAACCCTTGCTGTTATTGGTCGGAGTGACAAGAATCGAACTTGCGACCCCTGCCTCCCGAAGGCAGTGCTCTACCAGGCTGAGCTACACTCCGTGCTCAATTAATAGCTTCTTTGCAAAGCAAAATGTGCCAAATTGATAAGCGCTTCTTTGTAATTTGAATCGGGTAATATCACTAATGAAGATAATGCTTTGTCGATTTCTTGAGCGGCTATGTTTTTGGTATATTCAATTGCTTTGGTTTCTTCCAAAGCTTTAAGAATTTCGGGTAAGAAATCTAGGCTTCCTTGTTTTAGACTGCTCATGATTTGCTGTTTTTGCATTTCAGTGCCATGTTGTAAAGCATGAATTAAAGGTAATGTGGCTTTCCCATCCGCTAAGTCGTCTCCTATGTTTTTACCTATAGTTTTGGCATCAGAACAATAATCCAGAGCATCATCTATAAGCTGGAAGGCATTTCCTAGATGGAGGCCATAAGCATAGAGGCTGTCTTGAAGGTCTTTAGAGGCGTTGCTAATCATCGGCCCTATACAGGCCGCAGCTGCAAATAAAAGAGCCGTCTTCGCACGAATTACATCGAAATATTCATCAAAGGTTAAGGCAGGATTATGGCGGTTAGATAGTTGTTTTACTTCCCCACAGCTGATCTCGAGTGCGGTTTTAGCAAAGAGTTTGAGTACTTCTGAATTTCCGGAATCAACAATAAGTTCGATTGATTGGGTAAAGAGATAATCACCAACTAAAATACTTGCTTTGCTACCCCAGATGTCGTTTGCAGTTTGACGTCCTCTTCTTAATGTAGATTCGTCAATGACGTCATCATGAAGTAACGTGGCTGTGTGGAAAAATTCAACCATCGCAGCCAGAGTAATATGCTCTTTACCTTGGTAACCACATGCATTACTTGCTAAAAGAACCAACAATGGCCGTAATCTTTTGCCGCCACTTTGTATTATATGGTGGGACATATCATCAATTAAGCCAATTTGCGATTCAATTTTATTAATAATTAAAGTATTAACTGCATTAAAATCGTCACTAATTAGCGCGCGTATACTATCAATCGCCATTGTTTGTCCTCTACGATTCAATCAACAAATGCTAAGGTTTGAGCATACGAATTGTCAAGCAAAACTGGGTTTAACTTGAACTTATACATTAAATCGGAAATGCATCACGTCTCCATCACACACGATATAATCCTTGCCTTCTAGACGTAACTTTCCGGCTTCTTTAGCTCCTTGTTCCCCTTTACAGGCGATGAATGCATCGTATGCTATGACCTCTGCGCGAATGAATCCTTTTTCAAAATCGGAGTGAATAACACCTGCAGCTTGAGGTGCTGTAGCTCCTTTAGGAATGGTCCAGGCTCTTACTTCTTTTACACCCGCGGTGAAATAAGTTTGTAATCCTAACAATTCATAACCTGCACGAATTACTCGATGTAGTCCAGGTTCGCTTAATCCTAAATCTTCCATAAACTCTTGGCGATCCGCTTCATCCAATTCGACTAATTCCGCTTCTGTTGCTGCACATAGAGCAACAATACTGGCTTTTTCCTGCAGCGCTAAGTTACGAACCTTATCCAGTAGTGGATTGTTTTCATAACCATTGTCATCCACATTGGCAATATAGAGCACAGGTTTGGCGGTGAGTAGAAATAGACGGCGTACTAGAGGTTCCTCTTCAGCACTTAATTCAAGAGTACGAACAGGAAACCCTTCATCAAGATGTGCCTTGATTTTTTCCAAGGTTTTCATTTCAAAAATTGCTTCTTTATTACCGCTACGACTATTTTTTCCTGCTTTTAAAATGGCTTTTTCAAGAGTTTCCATATCTGCTAAAGCCAGTTCTGTATTAATTACTTCGATATCACTTAATGGATTAACATGACCCTCTACATGGACTACATCCGTATTTTCAAAACAACGCACTACATGAGCAATGGCATCGGTTTCGCGAATATTGGCTAGAAACTGATTCCCTAAGCCTTCACCTTTGGATGCTCCTTTTACGATACCCGCGATATCAACAAATTGCATGGTTGCTGGAAGCACTTGTTGCGGTTTTACTATCTCACTCAAAGCATCAAGCCGGGGATCGGGAACAGTAACTATCCCAACATTGGGTTCAATAGTGCAGAAAGGGTAGTTTGCTGCTTCAATACCTGCTTTGGTAAGTGCATTGAACAGAGTTGATTTACCAACATTGGGCAAGCCCACTATGCCGCATTTAAATCCCATGAGTAATACCTCTAAATGTTAAAACTAACGTTAATTTCGGATAAAAAGAAAAAAAGCTGGTTTTCTTTTTATGTCCTTAAACGAACTTTACCCCATAAAATTTGCTGCATTTTAAATGGGATCGATCCTAAATAATTTAGTTCGATAAAAAAGAATACCTTCTTTTTTATTTCGAACGCATTTTAAACTAAATTAAACTGTTACTCTGCGACCTATTCAAAATCTACATGGATTTTTAAATTGCGGAGAAACAATATCTAAACGTTCAATTGATTCATGGCTCTAGCTAAATCACCACATAAGACTAAAGGCATTACCGCTATACCTCTATCAATTGCATCATAAATTAATTGTCTGTCTTGTGCCGAGGGTTTACTGAGCACAAATTGATGAACTAAATCTCTATGACCAGGATGGCCAATTCCAATTCGTAAGCGATGAAATTCTGGGCTGCCTAGTTGAGCTATTATATCTCTTAAACCATTATGACCGCCATGACCGCCACCCGTTTTAAGTTTAATTCGTCCTGGAGGTAAATCCAATTCATCATGAATCACCAGTATTTCTTCGGGTTGAATTTTATAAAATTGACTAAGAATCCGGGTAGGTTGACCGCTATGATTCATAAAAGAAAGGGGCAAGATCAATTTACCTGAATGCTGATTTAATTCTAAATCAGCCAATTCGGCTTGCATTTTTTTTTCCAATTTGAAAAAAACACCATGTCGCTGAGCTAAGGCAGAGACCAACCATCCACCGGCATTATGACGTGTATGTTCATAGGCTGATCCGGGATTGCGCAAACCAATGATAAGTTTTATAGCCATGATATAGCTCTTTGATAGAGGTCGTAATTCTGGAGCTTATGTAGCCTGGGTAAAGCGGAATGATACCTGGGGTTCTGCTGTCCGCATCACCCAGGCTACGGGTTACATTTTCAAACTTGAAGATTACTCTTCATTTTTCTCAGCGTTAACAGTAGGTACAGCAGAGGCTGAAACTTCGGCCGCTTCGTTTGCTTCTTCTTCTGTTACGTTTCCTCTTGGCATATGAATGCTAACAACAGGTGCGTCATGACTTCCATCAGTAACATCAACAGTTAGTTGTACGCCTTTTGGTAATTTTAAATGAGACAAATGAATAATATCGTCCATTTTAACTTCTGACATATCTACTGAAATAAACTCAGGAAGATCTTTTGCTTGGCAACGAATTTCCACTTGAGTCATTGTGTGGTTAATGATACCGCCAGCTTTAATACCTGGAGCTTTCTCTTCATTGATGAAGTGAATAGGTACTAATTTAACGAGTATGTCAGTTTTAGAAACGCGTTGTAAATCCATATGCATTACAACAGGTTTGTAAGGATGACGTTGCAACGCTTTTAAAATAACATGTTCAACTTTGCCATCCACTGTAATATCAAAAACACTTGAATAAATACTTTCAGTTTCCAGTGCTTTAACTACTTTGTTATGTTGAAAATGAATAGACATTGGCTTTTTATCGCCACCGTAAATTACAGCGGGTACTTTATTTTCAAGACGACGTAGGCGGCGGCTCGCACCTTTCCCCATATCCGTTCTTGCTTGTGCTTCTAAAAGGATATTTGACATTATATACTCCAAAAATTTTATATAAGTTCTTGATAACTATTCAGCACATTTCACTCAACCTGTTTTTTGCAAGAGTAGAGGTGTCGAATCGTTTCAGTTCCTTTAAAATTTAATCCGCGACCAGATTAAACACCGAATAATGAATTAAAATATTCGGAAAGGGTGGCGAAGTATACAATATTTTAAAATGAACTTGAAGTCATAGTCATAATTTCATAGAATATGCGACTTTATTGAATTTGTGATAGCCAATCAGGCGAATTGGAGAAATATTATGTATGCGGTAATCAAAACTGGCGGTAAGCAATACACCGTGAAGGAAGGTGATGTATTAAAAATTGAATTACTGCCTGAAGATGTTGGCAATGAAATACAATTTGAAGAAGTATTAATGTTGGCTGATGGTGATAAAATCGTTTGTGGTACCCCATTAGTTGCCAAGGCAATAGTGAAAGCTGAAGTGCTCGATCATGGTCGTCACAAAAAAGTTAAAATTATTAAGTTCCGTCGTCGTAAGCACCACATGAAACAAATGGGGCACAGACAATATTATTCGCAAGTTAAAATTACTGCGATAAGCAAGTAAGAGAGGATAGCAATGGCTCATAAGAAAGCAGGTGGTAGTACTCGTAACGGCCGCGACTCGAATCCCAAGTATCTTGGTGTAAAGCGTTATGGCGGTCAATTTGTTAATGCGGGTGAAATAATCGTAAGACAACGTGGTACACGTTTTCATCCAGGGCCTGGCGTAGGTTGTGGTCGTGATCATACCTTGTTTGCCTTAGTTGAAGGTTTAGTACAATTTGTTGTCAAGGGTGATAAAAACCGTAAGTATGTGACTATAGTTGCAGAAGCAAAAGAAGAAGCTGCTAACTAATTCATACTGGAAACCGATTGCCGCTCAAAGCGGCTTGGTGTTTTTGACATATTCTGAATACGATGTACTTTATTCAGGCTATATGTTATACCCAAACACAATGTCGTTATTTAACCCCGGCAACGGGGTTTTTTTTTATTTTGAGGTTGGTCATGAAATTCGTTGATGAAGCAGTGATAAAAGTAGAAGCAGGCCATGGTGGAAATGGTTGTCTAAGCTTCCGACGCGAAAAATTCATACCACGTGGGGGTCCTGATGGGGGTGATGGGGGTGATGGAGGCAGCGTTTACTTTGAAGCCAGTACGGATTTAAATACCTTGGTTGATTTTCGTTATATGCGTCATTATAAAGCCCGCAATGGTCAGCACGGTATGGGTGGAAATTGTACTGGGAAAAAAGGCGATGATTTAACGATAAAGGTTCCTGTTGGCACTATGGTTTATGATGTAGATACTGGAGAATTACTTGCTGATATCAGAGAACCAGGCGTACCCGTATTGATCGCTCAAGGTGGATTTCATGGTCTAGGAAATACCCGCTATAAAAGTAGTGTGAATCGCTCTCCAAGACAAACTACTCAAGGAAGTCCAGGTGAATCACGGCATTTACGTATGGAATTGCGTGTTTTGGCTGATGTAGGCTTATTAGGGTTGCCTAACGCTGGCAAATCTACTTTAATCCGGGCAGTGTCAAGTTCCAAAGCAAAAGTAGCGGATTATCCTTTTACAACCTTGCATCCAGGTTTGGGTGTTGTAAGTGTTTCTGCGCACAAAAGCTTTGTGATGGCAGATATTCCTGGCCTCATTGAAGGAGCCTCTACAGGAGCTGGACTCGGGCATAGATTTTTAAAACATCTTTCACGTACCTGTGTGTTACTCCATGTAATTGATGTCGCTCCCTTAGATGGCAGTGATCCGGTTGCATCCGCTAAAGCTATTATTCATGAGTTAGCAGAATACAATCCTGAGCTTTTACAAAAACCTCGATGGCTGGTGTTGAACAAAATGGATATGTTACCTGATGTGGCGAGTCGAGAAGAAAGAATACAGACAATCGTAAAGGGTCTGGACTGGAAGGATAAGGTGTTTGCCATCTCTGCAATTAGTGGTGAGGGAACACAACAATTATGCTATTCATTGATGCAGTTGATTGATGAGATGAAAGAGTCTGCAGCATAGCCATTCTGCAGCATGTTCTACTACGGAAACATTACGATAGGGTATGTTATGGGTTTCACGACCTTTTTGATAGTGGTTACTATAATCAATGATTAATTGTGTTGTCCCATTTGTCGGTTGTTGCTGCCAATATTCTGTTAAACCACGTATATGGAAATACAGCATATTTTGATGTAAACCACTAAAATGTAGTAAGTGATGGATGTTAGGTTTGGTCAGTAATAATTGCAGTAATCCACCTGTTGCTTCGTCGATTATTGTTATTGGTTCATTAATACTCGCAATTAATTCACGTAAGTGATCAGAAGCTTTTTTTTCTACAGAACTGATAATATGTGGCTCGAGGATGGGATTGACAATGGCTTTGATTTTATCCATCAAATTTGGGGCACAACGAACCTTAAATTCAATATAAGGTGATTCCAAGCGATAGCCTGTATGACAATCAACTCCTTGGAGCGCTTCTTCTAATATTTGGGCTATTTCACTTTCTGCTAAACCAAAAATTCGCCACTTGAGTATTTGCTTTTGGCTATGGGTGGTTTGCTGCAGGAGAGGTAGGGCATAATTATTAAACATGGGCAAACATTCGCGGGGAGGGCCAGGTAATAAAAAAAAGATTTTATTATCCCACTGATAATAGCATCCTAAGGCGCTACCCACTGGATTAGGTAAAAGTTGAGCTCGCTCAGGAAAAAGACATTGTTGTAAATTTCCTGCATTGAGGATTAAATTTGCATCCCGTAGTCGTTTTTTAATGTGTTCAAGAGCTTCTGAATGTTGTACCAATGCCTCGCCTGTAAATTGGGATAAGGCAAAACGAGTGAGATCGTCGGTCGTTGGGCCGAGTCCCCCAATGGTAATGATAATGTCATGCTTTTTGGTCAAGAACTTTAGGCAGTTGACTATATCACCTTTCTTGTCGCTGCAAGAGAGATGTAAGCCTAAAGATAAACCTTCTGAGCTTAGGGCATGGGCGATATCGCGCCCATTGGTATTTAAAGTATCACCATGAACAATTTCATCACCGGTTGCTAAAATGGCTACTGTCATAGTTGATTTTCCTAGGATCATATTCGTATGATTTTATAGCATAATTTGAAAAATCTGTAATAGTTATTGACATTTATTCTGAAATTGCCTAATAACTAGAAAAGGTGTTTTTTTTTAAGATAAATACTATTCTTGCGATTGATGTGTATGATTATTTGTATGTAAAGGAGAAATTATGGAATTTTCAAGCCGTTATGTAGCGCATGTTCCAGACGCTCAAGGGTTTGTTAATTATTCTGCAGAAGAACATAAGATCTGGAATATTTTATTTGAAAGACAAATAAAATTAATACCCGGAAGGGCTTGTGATGAATTCATAGCTGGATTAAAAACTTTAGCTTTAACATCTGAAAAAATTCCACAAATTCCTGATCTAAATCAAAGACTTAAAGCTGAAACAGGTTGGCAAGTGTCTGCAGTTGCGGCGTTAATTTCTGCTCGAGAATTTTTTGAACTGTTGGCAACCAAACATTTTCCGGTAGCTACTTTTATTCGAAGTGAGGAAGAGTTGGATTATGTTAAAGAGCCGGATATTTTTCATGAAGTGTTTGGCCATTGTCCTATGTTGACTGATACGGTGTATGCAGAGTTTGTTTATGACTATGCTCAAAAAGTACTAACGTTTCCTGAATCAGATTGGCCCTTACTCCAACGGTTGTTTTGGTTTACCGTGGAGTTTGGTTTAGTGAGAAGCGCAAATGGACTCCGAGCCTATGGTGGCGGAATATTGTCTTCCATTAGTGAAACAGTATATAGCGTAGAAAGCGATATTCCATTAAGAGTGATTTTTGAGCCAGTTGCAGCATTCCGAATGCCATACCGCATCGATATGTTGCAACCAGTATATTTTGTAATCAAAGATTATCAGGTTTTGTACGATTTTGTTTTATCAGACATAGGTAAACTCTTAGCTCGAACTCGAGAACTAGGGGAGTTTCCACCTTTTTTCAAAGTGGATCCAGATAACCCTAATATCCATATTAGGGCATGTTAATCTATGTATTGTAATGAACAGCTAGTCTTGTTAACATCGACCAACCTAGTTTGTTCATTGGCTTTAAGGTCAAGGAGCATTATTTGATTAAAGTACTAATTGTTGATGACCATGCACTGGTTCGAATGGGTATTCGACGATTACTCGAAGATATGTCGGATGTAGAGGTAGTTGCTGATGCAGAAAGCGGTGAAGAAGCTTTAGCACTGGTAAAAAAACATTCTCCTGACGTGGTCCTTTTAGATATGAAAATGCCTGGAATCGATGGCTGGGAAGTAACACGTCGCCTAAAAAAATCAAATCCACATGTTAAGGTTATAGCTGTAACCGCGATGTGTTCTGATTTGTTACCGACTCGCGTTTTGCAATTAGGAGCTATGGGGTATCTGACTAAAGAATCAGGTGCTGAAGAAATGGCTGCAGCGATACGTAAAGTGGCCAAAGGCGAAAAGTACCTCAGCGCTGAAATTGCTCAAAGAGTCGCGATTAATAGCTTGGAAGAAGTACAAGGTTCACCCTTTGATGTATTGTCTGAACGTGAAATGCAAGTGATGTTGATGATTACTAGTGGCATGAATGTGCAAGAAATTAGTGATAGGCTTTTTCTTAGCACCAAGACAATTAATGGCTACCGCTATCGAACATTTGAAAAATTAGGCATTAAAAATGATGTAGAGTTGACTTATTTAGCTCTAAAACATGGAATTATAGAAAATCCAATCGACTTGACGTCAGAAGATTAAAAGGGTTCTAGTACCTGGGCGCAGTGTCTGACTTCTCTCCAAAACTCTCTGAGTTGGTAACAGGTGCAGCATTGTCCCCAGAAAACACTTTTTAAGCCAAAATGATTGCTATTATTATTAAATGAATATTTCTACAGAATTAGCTTTGTTTCTCACTAAAATACCTAATGAACCCGGAGTCTATCGTATGCTTGATGGAACGGGTAATCTTCTTTATGTAGGTAAAGCTTCCAATCTGAAAAAACGAGTTACAAGCTATTTTAATAAACAAAATACAGGTATTAAAACCCGATCTTTAGTGAATCAAATTGCGTCCATAGAAATTTCTGTTACCCGTAGCGAAACAGAGGCTTTATTATTAGAAAGTAATCTGATTAAAACATTAAAACCCAAATACAATGTTTTATTACGTGATGATAAGTCTTATCCCTATATTCATCTGTCCAATCATCCTTATTTTCCGCGGATAGAGAGCTATCGCTCTAAAAAAAAACCTCTTTCCGGTGATTTTTTTGGACCTTATCCAAGTAGCGCCGGGGTAAAAGAAACCATAGTAACGATTCAAAAAGTCTTTAAACTCAGAAATTGTCGAGACAGTTATTTTAATGCACGCTCGAGACCTTGCTTGCAGTACCAAATTAAACGATGTACCGCACCTTGTGTCAATTATATTACTCCTGAGGATTACAAGCGCTCAGTGCAGGATGCTATGCGATTTTTACAGGGTAAATCTCAATTAATTCTTGATGAGCTTGCCAAGCGAATGGATAAAGCTGTAAACGAATTGAATTTTGAAGAAGCAGCGCTTCTGCGCGACCAAATTAAAAGTTTGCGATTGGTGCAGGAACAACAGGGGGTTTTACAATTACGTGGGGATGCAGATGCTATTGCCATTGAGGTTAGTCCTGGATTTGCATGCGTCCAATGCGTGACTATTCGTGAAGGCCAAGTAATAGCCAGTCATTGTTATTTTCCATCGGTTCCTCAGAAAGGTTTAGAAGATGAACTGGATATGAACGATTTGTGGCAACAAACTTTTGAGGCATTTATAGGATTCTATTATTTGGATGCTCCAGAGAAAATTCCTGCTTTAATCATTACCCATCAAAATTTAGATGATCATCAGTCCTTAGAGGAGGCCTTATCTCAACAGCGTGGGAAATCGTGTAAAATTCAAGTGAATCCTCGCGGTGTTAAGTCTCGCTGGATGGATTTTGCACGCAATAATTTACGTGTTTCAGTTGCAGAATATGTTACAAAACATTCAACAATGAAATCTCGTTTCCAAGAATTAGAGCGGCTTTTGCGACTGAATAAGCCAATAACACGAATGGAATGCTTTGATATTAGTCACACTCAAGGTGAGGCAACCGTTGCATCCTGTGTGGTGTTTGATCATGAAGGTCCTACTCCCAATGAGTATCGCCGTTTTAACATCGAAGGCATTACTCCAGGGGATGATTATGCTGCAATGGAGCAGGCAATTACTCGTCGCTTTAAGCGTTTAGTGGAAGCTCAATCTTTACCTGATGTTTTAATTATTGACGGAGGCAAAGGGCAAGTAGCGGTGGCCCAGAAAGTGCTTATGTCATTAAACGTTGCAACGGTAACCTTGTTAGGAGTAGCGAAAGGACCTGCACGCAAAGCGGGATGGGAAAAATTAATTTTAGTACACGAAGCACACGAATTGACGCTACCAGATGACTCCAAAGCCCTGCATTTGTTACAACATATTCGTAATGAAGCGCATCGTTTCGCCATTACTGCTCATCGGAAAAAAAGACAAAAAAAGAGATTAGAATCTACTCTTGAGGATATAGAAGGAGTGGGTGCAAAACGAAGACAAGCATTACTGCATCGTTTTGGAGGGATACGCGAGCTTGCTAAGGCTCCTCTGGAAGAAATTGCCAAAGTATCAGGAATTAGTGAACATTTAGCAAAACGTATTTTTCAATTTTTTCATGGCGAAAACATATTGCCATAAAGTGGTTAGATTCTGGGTACAATGTTGCAAGACCGGGCTTTATTGCTGTTCGAGTCCTCAAGTTTCCCTTTCCAAATCCTAAGTTATCGATGAATAAAGCGGAATATTATTCATAACCCTAGCAAAAACTCTAATATTCGTACTAAACTTATTTTAGATATGCTCGAATAATAATTAGAATAAATTGATATTTAAGCACAAATCTTGCATGTAAAAATAAAAAGTAAGGTGAGAGGGGGGCATATGTATAAATTACTTTCAGCTGCAGTGATGATGCTCGTGGTTGCCATAGCGGATGCGGGTAGCTTTTATGGCACGGGATTATGTGGATACCCACAATACGATTGTATTAAGGTGGAATCGGGTCAAAGCTGGGAAACCTTATTCCCAGATCCAAATCAACGCGATATTGTTCAAAGGGTCAATCGTACTTATAACCCTTTATGGGCTGGCAAGATTATCGCTGTTCCAAAAAATTTAGCTTATCTCACTGTTTTTGATGTAGCACCATTCCCATTAAAAATTCAGAATGAACACCAAAAGCAAATTATTGTTGATCAGGATAAATTAGCCTTTGGTGCTTATGACGCTGAAGGTAATCTGGTGAAATGGGGCCCAATTTCATCAGGAAGAGACCGATGCCCTGATGCCAATCGTTCTTGCCGCACTTTAACTGGGATTTATCGGGTTTTCAGTAAAGAAAATGAAAAATGCGTCTCCGATGTTTTCCCTATAGGGAAAGGTGGCGCAAAGATGCCTTTCTGTATGTTTTTCCATAAAGGTTTCGCATTACATGGCTCCGATGATATTCCAGGAGTAAGAGCGAGTCATGGATGTGTGCGAATGTTCACCCAAGATGCTAAATGGTTAAATCAAAGCTTTGTAGAATTATCAAGTGAACGAAATAATTTTATGGGTACAACAATTATTGTACGCCCAATAAATGACAGTGAGTGAGAAATATAATGAATACAATAAATAAAATCACTTCAATTTCATTGATGCTTTTTTTAGGACTCATGTCTGCACAACTTGAAGCAGCTGCCAAACCCAAAAAAAATGATCCTCAAGAGGCGCAAGCCAAAGCGGAAAAAGAGGAGGCGCGATTTCCCATAGGATGTAGACCAGTAGGATATAAAGAAAGTTTAAAAGTATTATCTCTTTATCCGGGGAAAGAAGGGGCTTTACAATCTTTGTATTTTTTCTTTAACAAATCACCACAAACGGTCAGTTTATACCAAATGCGTGATGAAAATAGCCAGTACACAACACGATATAATCATTCAATAGGTGGTCGGCAATGGGCGGCATTAGCTACAGGAGAACCCTTAGTCAAATTTATTTGTACTGCAGGAGATGGTAAAACTTCCTATGGCAAAATTATTGATTGCGCGGATACAATCAAAGTTTGTGAATACGTTAATGTTAAATTTGGTTTGAATAATAAAGGTAATTTTTGGATAGTCGATGGCACAACGAGAAATGGGGCCGTTAATGAAGTCGTGCATTATGGCATAATACCTGGGGTATAAATCTGAAAATATAATGATAAAAATCAGGTTAAATTGCCATGCAAAGAGGGAGAATTTTCATGAAATCGCTAGTACCTTGGGTATGTTTATTCGTTGCATCAGCTAGCCAAAATACTTTTGCTGATGATTTCAGTGCTTATCGATTAGGGAATTATAATAATGCGATAGAGCCTTTAATGAGTCAATCAGGGAAAAATGCAGTAGCTGATTACTACTTAGGACGGATTTATCTCTATGGATATGGGCAGTTAAAAAATAGTTTGTTAGCAATACGTTATTTTACCCAATCCGCACAAAAGGGATATCTCCCCGCAATCCAACTGATGGCGAAATATACCTTATTGCATGAAAAGGATCCCCAGCAAGCTTTTACTTGGTTTAAAAAAGCAGCCGATGCAGGGGATGTAGATGCCCAAATGTTTACGGCAGCCGCTTACATGTATGGAGTTGGAGTTAAGAAAAATGTCGATACAGCAACTCGATATTATATTAATGCGGCAAAAAGTGGTAATTCCCTGGCACAATTTACCTTAGCAAAGAATTTTATTGATAGTCGTAATTCCTCAAATCGTAAATTAGGTCTTATTTGGTTAAATAAGGCAGCTGCTAATGGCAATCCTCAAGCCATAACTCGATTGGGCGAGCTTTATCTTGAAGGACAGCTAGTCGATAAAGATGAGAAGAAAGGCGAAGAACTATTAAATCAAGCTGCAGCTCAAGGTTTTGCACCTGCAATGGTCGCTTTAGGGAAATTAGCTTTAGATCAAAATCAAAAAGAACAAGCGTTACAGTGGTTTAATAAAGCCGGTAATCAATCAAGTGATGAAGCATACTTGGACTTGGCCCATCTTTATTTACAGCAAAAAAGTCCAATTTATGATCCGAAAACTGCATTTATGTGGACTTTGAAAGCAGCTCAAGATGGGTTGCCACAAGCGAAACGTGAATTAGGCGAAATGTATCAAAAAGGAATAGGCGTTGAGGCGGATCAAAATTTGGCAAAACAATGGTTGGCTCAGGCGAATCAAGATGAAAGTTCAAAAAATCAGGAGGCCGCTTTAGCGCAAGCCGCCTTGTGGTTAAGCAACGGTACAACCGATAAATTGGAACAAACTGATTTTCAAATGAAAGGAATACTCAGTGCTTGGAACAATCCTGCAGTTTTAGGCGATTTTGCTTATAATCAAGCACCTCAACTGAAAAAAATATTGCGTCAGTCTATTTTTCAGCCCCAATTTGAATTAGTTCAACCTAATGATGTTCCAATCACCAGTTATTACGATGCACTCTTGAGTAAAATCCCAACCTTCCAGGCAAATCAATGGACCTATCCTATTTATCCTTTAGACCCACAACTTTCTGCATTAGAACGGGCGAATTCACCCATATTTGCCCAGTTGAATTTACCCGTGCCTTATATAGATGCTAATTATTATGATTATGATGATCACTCACAGGCAAACCTCATGGATTTGTGGACTCAGGGTTGGCAAGCTCAACTTAACTATATGTGTATGTTTAATCATTTATATTTCAGAGCTATATTAGGTGATGCTCAATCGCAGTTTCAAATAGGACAAATGTTCCAATATGGCATAGGTGTAGCACAAAGTGATTCTTCCGCCATTATTTTTTATCAAAACGCGGCACAACAGCAACATTTAGGCGCTGAATACAACTTGGGACTTTTATATTTGCAACACGCAAAGGATAAAAATGATTATCAGCTCGCATTAAATGATTTAACGGATGCAGCATTTAAAGGAAATAAAAAGTCTCAGTATGTTTTGGCAAGAATCCTATCTCAGGGGATAACGGGTTCTGATGGTACCGTATACATCCAACCTAATCCAGAACAAGCAACCTCTATGTTATATCTAGCTGCGGCCAATAATTATGGCCCTGCAGAATATGAACTCGCTGATAGTTTGGCGCGTCAAAAGGATAACGGTTTAAGTGTCAACGTTAGGGCGCACAAAATAGCAATGATTCGACAATTATATCAAGGAGCAGCAGATAGAGGTATTTCTCAAGCATTGTTGCCCCTTGCATTTTATAATGCTATGGATAAGGATAAAGCAAGACAAGCCGAAGCTTTTCTGATTGCGAAGGATCAGGCAGCCTCTGGTGATGAAAACGCCGCATTATTGCTAGGATTACTTTATGATCGAGGCGTCGGGGTAAAAGCGGATCCTGGACAAGCGATCGCCTGGTATCAGCAAGCGGGGCAAAACTCAGTGAGCGATTTTATCTTAGGGACATACACTGCAGAAGGGAAGGGTATTGCGCAAGACAAGACCAAGGGAATGGAACTATTACAAAAATCCGTTGATGACAAATTTTCTTATGCAGATTTTAATATGGCTGTTTTGCAAAAAGAAAATGGACAAGATTTCTTACCTAATCTAATACGATCTTATAAGTTAGGAAATAGTCATGCTGGAATCGTTTTGGCAGATTTCTATTTGGCTGAAAATTCTGATCCAGAGAAAATGGAAGAAGCAAAACAAATTTATACCGGTTTAGCTGAAAAAGGAGACCAGTATGCCCAATTGAAATTGGCTTTTATGCTCGAAAAAGGTTTGGGCTCTGAACCTAATCTAGCAGAGGCACAACGCTGGTATACTGCATCTGCAGAACAAGGAAATTCTCTTGCTCAGTATCAGTTAGGGCAGTTTTATCAGCTGGGTGAAAATGGTGAGCCAGATTATAATTTGGCGAAGCAGTGGTATGAGAAAGCTGCTTCAGTCTTACCTGAAGCTTCCGTTGCGTTAGGTTTTATTGATGAAACAGTCAATGATAATTATTCCCAGGCTATAAAGTCTTATCAGCAAGCGGCTGCAAAAGGAGATGCTTTAGGGATATATGATTTGGCGTTAATGTACTTATACGGTAAAGGAACGCCAGTCAACTATCAAAAAGCTAGGGATTTGTTTGTTGAAGCCTCAACTCATCAAGTTCATGAAGCAATGAATCAATTAGGGGCAATTTATTTCAATGGCCTCGGGCAGTCTCGTGATACACAACAAGCTTTAGCCTGGTATAAAAAAGCAGCGGCTTTAGGAAATGACAATGCTCTTTACCAGTTGGGCTTGTTATCAGAAACAGGAGTTATTACCAAGCTTGATTTTAATGATGCGATTAACTATTACCAACAATCTGCAGATAAAGGGAATGAGAAGGCAATGTTGGCTTTAGCAAGGATGTATCATTACGGGGTGGGTGTTGAGAAAAACCCCAAAATGGCTGCAAGTTTTTATGAAAAACTGGCTGCACGTCAAAACGCTTATGCGCAATATCAATTGGGTACTTATTATTTGGAAGGTACTGCTGGTGAGCGTTCTCTGGCTAAGGGCAAGGAATTATTACAACAAGCCAGTGATAATGGCAGCGTACAGGCACGTAAAGTTTTACAAAGAATGGAAGCCCAAAATCAGGCTCGTGTAAGCTTTATTGAACCTGTGGTAATGAATAAAGCTCCTTTAATTATGGAGCAAAATGCAGATTTTATGTATCTGCAAGCATTAAATGAATGGAATCAGGGGGATGAGATTTTATCCCGAATGATTTTACAACGTTTAGTGACTCAATATCCTAATTTTGTACCGGCAAAACGAGCTTTTGAGCGGTTGAACCAGGCAAAATTAGTCAGTATTTATGGTTAATCTATTCTTAAATTCCCGGGCCGTTACCATGACCCGGGAAGTTTTATTTATCGTCTATGAACACACTGTCTCGTTATTCTCAATAGAAAAGCCCCTTTAATTTACTCTACTTTCCTTGGGATAAAATCTTGCAAATTTTATAAATTTTACTCAAAATAGCTTTTGATTTATCTAGTTTTTAATAGAAAGTCTAACAATTGACAGGAGTGTCACCATGAAATATACGATAACTTTTTGCGTATTTGATCATACTGTAGGCGGGAATCCTTTTTGGCATGGCTCTTTTTTTCTATCGATGCTGGATGAAAACAAACAATTGCTCGAGGTTGTTGAGGCTTGGGGCTTTTATGGAGTTACCAGTACTGGAGATAAAAGTAGTTGGTTCGAGCAATTCAAAAACAAATACCATTTAGATGTTGATTTTCAAGGAAATCATGGGATGTTAATCAACGAGGAAGTACGTTTCATGGATCTTGGGCATGGATTACACGGATATACTTTTGAGCTGGATCAGGATAATTTTGAACTGTTACAAAAAAGATGTGCAAAGGCTGTAGCAGAGCAGGAGGCGGCTATTAAAGAAGTAATAGGGGATGGCCAAAATTTTAAAACAGATCCTTCAAAAAAAGGAAGAGTTTATCAAGAAGAGGCCTATTCGAGACAAATTTTTGAAATCGAACAGATAAAAGCAAGAATTGAAGGACGTCCTTCTAGGCTCAAGCCTTTTGATTTCCGTTTATCCTTTGATTTAGCAGGACCCAGTCTGAAAAATTCCAATACCTGCAAAACGAGGGCAGTTTCGCTTTTGGAAGGAATATTATCTGAGGAACAACTTGCTCCATTTAAAAACTCCTCTTTGCCACGATTGATCCCCGGTTTAGAACCTATTCTTTTGCATAGCGAAGGCCCCTTACACACTCATAAAAAAGCATCAGGTAAAGAAGTTTTTTATCGAGATAAGAAACAAGATAAAGAAGTTAAATTATATTGGAGTGTACCCCCACAATGTTTTGATAAATTATCAGAGGATACTGAAAATCTATTTAAAATAGATGAAACATATCGTGATGAAGTGAAAAACATTGTCAGTCGGTTGCAGCGTTTGGAGTGGTTAATAAGAAATGCATCTTTACCTGAAAAGTACAAAGAATATCAAGAGAGTTTAATCCAGCGTATTATTTCCTGTTATAAGGCATTTGCTACTGTTCAGCTCAAGAATGAAACTAAAGCAACAGGTTGGCAAGGCTCAATTCTTAGTTTCTTTTCTCTACCGAGAAGTTGTGAAGAAAAAAAATTACAAGATAAAATTAAGAGGGCGAAATTGCTTTTTAATTCTCTTTATATGGCAGTAGTAGATGATTGGTCGATCTATGATGAATATCCTTCTGAGACGTCTACAATAGAAGACGCAGAAGATTATAATGTGCTGGAAGCCTTAGCTGCTTATTTATCGACCGAAGATAAAATCAGTTTATGCAAGATAATTGGAAGATCTTATTTGCAGAATGAAGAACCCCCTGAAATGGTGACATTATCTGTTATTAATTAGCATGATCCGACCCTGGGTGAGGCGCATGCTATAACCCGGGTAATTCAGTGTTGTAAATATGTCTGCTATAAAATCATAGAATAAGATAAAAAGAGACGCTATTAGGATTGCACTATTATTGAAGGAGGAAAAGAAATCGAACCGGAATTACCAGTTCGATAGATTCGGATTATTGATTAAGCAGCCATTGCCTTAACACGAGCTACTAGACGACTTTTAATACGAGCAGCTTTATTTTTATGAATTAAACCTTTACAAGCCGCTTTATCAATAATAGGTTGCGCTTTGGTGAATGCTGCATTCGCGGCTTCTTTATCACCTGATTCAACAGCTTTAATTACATTTTTGATGTAAGTGCGGAACATAGAACGTGCACTGGCGTTGTGTTGACGTAGTTTTACGTTTTGGCGAGCACGTTTGATCGCTGATTTAATATTTGCCACTTAAAAATCTCCACTCATTCAGATGGTACAAAAAGATGATGATCATGCACAATGAGTTAGAATTTGTCAATAGACTTCTTTGTTTCTAAAGTATAAATTGATTCACTCTATGACGGTATGTGTCAATTATGCTCAAATTAATGCGGCGATAGCAAGTTCCAATTATCCCTGGAAAGTCAGTTTAATGACCGAAACTTACCATTTAGAATTATGACAGTTGATTTATTTAGGATATTATAAGGTATTTGCCCAGTATAAAAAATTATGTCCGCAACAGAAACAGAGATTATGGTCCCTAAAAGGCAGAGCTTATTACGTTCAACAACATTGGTTTCAGTAATGACCTTTATTTCACGTATTGTAGGTTTTGTACGTGATATGGTGCTCGCCAATTTTTTTGGTGCTCAAGCTGGGATGGATGCTTTTTTTGTCGCATTCCGCATTCCTAACTTTATGCGTCGTCTTTTTGCAGAAGGAGCATTTGCTCAAGCGTTTGTTCCTGTCCTTGCTGAGTATCAAAAAACTCGATCTCCCACCGATGTGCGGATTTTTATAGCGCGTATTTCAGGATATTTGGGCACAATTCTTAGTGTTGTCACTTTAATCGGGATATTTGCTGCACCCGTGATTATTTTTTTATTTGCTCCTGGTTTTAGTCATGACAGTGACCGTGCAGTATTGGCTACGGAAATGTTGCGTATAACTTTTCCCTTCTTAATGCTCGTTTCGCTAACAGCAATGGCTGGTGCGGTATTAAATACTTATGGCTATTTTGCAATCCCTGCATTTACCCCGGTATTACTGAATATCAGTATGATTCTTGCAGCGATCTATTTATGTCCTCATTTGCCCACACCTGTAATAGGTTTGGCTTGGGGCGTTCTTATTGCTGGCATTGCGCAATTGCTTTTTCAAATTCCATTTTTGCATCAACGCAGTTTATTAGTAAAACCTCAGTTAGTCAGAAATGATGCTGGAGTGAATAAAGTGCTTAAGTTGATGATTCCTGCTTTGTTTGGTGTTTCTATTGCTCAACTTAATTTAATGGTTGATAGTATTTTTGCATCCTTTTTAAAAGTTGGAAGTGTGTCCTGGTTATATTACACCGACCGCCTTACCGATTTTCCATTGGGAGTCTTTGGTGTGGCGATTGCAACTGTGATTCTTCCCCATCTATCTCGGAGGCATACGGAACAAAGTATTAGCCAATATTCAAGTGCCTTAGATTGGGGATTGCGTTCCATTTTGCTTATAGGAATTCCAGCAGGGTTAGGTTTGTGCTTATTCTCTATGCCATTAATTGCGAGTTGCTTTGCCTATGGAAAATTTACTGCTTATGACGTAATTCAAACTCAAAAAAGCTTAATTACCCTGGGAGCCGGTGTACCTGCTTTTATGATGGTCAAAGTATTGGCCTCTGGGTTTTATGCCCGACAAGACATTAGCACTCCAGTTAAGGTAGGTGCGATATCTATGATCGTAAATACCGTATTATGCTCTATTTTTATTTGGCATTTTGCCCATGCTGGTCTGACTTTAGCTTCCGCATTGGCAGGTTATGTTAATTGCGGTACTTTATTATATTTATTGATTAAACGAGAGGTTTTCAAACCTTCTCCTGGATGGTTAAAGTACAGTATGCAATTACTTATTGCTAATATAGCAATTGGCATTTATTTAATTTTAATGAGTGGTACAGTGAGTTACTGGCTTAGTTTTTCGCCTGTAATGCGTTTAAGCGTGCTGTCTGCCCATGTTGTAACTGCAGTAATCATTTATTTGTTCGTTCTGGGATTAACAGGGCTTAGACCTGCCCATTTTCGTGGTCAAGTGAAGGAATAAAACATGCAAGCAAACTTATTTTATGAGACTCAATTTGAAAGAGCTATTCCACTTTATTTGATTTCACAAAGTCAATGGGAAGAGGAGCTTTGTATACTTCCTCCGGCGATACAGAATTGCCTTTCCTTGTACCAATTTAAAGGAAAAATATGTGATTCTTGTTTTATCCAGAATGCAGATGGTTTGATTGATAAAGTCTATATAGGCACCGGTGATGGGAATCAGAGCCAGGCTTTAGCCAATGCGGCATTAGTTGTTCCTCCTAATGTTTATCAGGTACAAGGGGTATGTTCCCAAGAAGGAGCAATAAGTTGGGCTTTGGCGCAATATCGTTTTGAAGCATATAAAAAGCAAGAAACTCAACCACGTCGATTAATCGTTCATCCAGATGATTTAAATCCAATTTTGGCATTAGCACAGGCTCATTTTTTAGTAAGGGATTTGATTAACAAACCCACAAGTGATTTAGGCCCCAAAGAATTAGCTGAGGTGGTTGAGCAATTAGCTGAAACACATAAAGCTCAATTCACACAATGGGTCGGTGAGGAATTACTTAAGAATAATTTTCCAGCAATTCATGCTGTTGGGCGTGCCTCTAAATCAGAACCCCGCTTGTTGTCATTAACTTGGGGCGAGGAAAAAAATCCTCGTATCACTCTTGTAGGTAAAGGGGTTTGTTTCGATAGCGGTGGTCTGGATATTAAATCCGCCTCGGGGATGCGATTAATGAAAAAAGATATGGGAGGTGCTGCCCATGTGATAGGTCTTGCGCAATGGATTATGACGCGGAATTTACCCATACGCCTCCAAATGTTTATACCTGCTGTAGAAAACTCTATTGGACCGGACGCATTTAGGCCTGGTGACGTTTTAACCATGCGTAACGGTTTAACTGTGGAAGTACATAATACAGATGCGGAAGGACGGTTGGTTTTAGCAGATGCTTTAGTCAAAGCATGCGAAGAACAACCGGATTTACTGATAGATTTTGCGACTTTAACAGGAGCTGCTCGTGTTTCAGTCGGTACGGAGATTGCCGCGCTGTTTACGAATGACGATCACTTAGCTGCAGAAGTAACAGAGGCTTCTTATAAAGTGGTTGATCCCATCTGGCGATTGCCTTTATTTGCACCTTATGAAGAGTTGCTTCGCTCAAATGTAGCTGATTTAGCGAACTCTAGTGATCACCCTTATGCAGGGGCGATTGTCGCAGGATTATTTCTGCAACGTTTCGTAGGGAAATCTATACCTTGGATGCATTTTGATATTATGGCATGGAATTTAGGTAATCGACCAGGAAAACCCGAAGGTGGGGAAGCAATGGGCTTACATACGGTTGCAGAATATTTACTAAAGGTTTATGGATAACGTAAAAGTTGAGTTTAAAAGGAGATTTTGATGTTAATAACATTTCATACAGATGCTTATGAAGATATAACTTATTTTGAAGAGGTAGCTAAGCGTCTGCTTTCTTTAATGGGACATAGCGGTACTATTCCTGGGGCTATCAAATCGGAAAATCTTCCTGAAGCTTTGGCAAAGTTACAGACTGGACTTACAAAAGAAAAAAAAGTTGTCGAAGATGATGATGAAAATGAACCGGAAATAAGTTTGTCAAAGCGAGCCGTTCCTTTAATAAATTTACTGCAAGCTGCTATAAAAAAAGATAAAGATGTACTTTGGGATTAAAGTGAATTATGTGTGGCCTTGGTTCAGCAGCGGACCCAGCTTTTTTGGATGAAATTCTTCATCCGCCGGTCCCTGCGCTTCACCTCAGGCTAAATGCTCATACTAGAATTATACTGACACCACTTGTGGATGCTACCCTTGCGCCAGCCCTAGGAATGACAGGATAGCGTTACTTCAATTCAATTTGATGCGTATGCAATTCACATCCTTTAGCTCGATACTCTCGGTACTGTGCGCGACTTAATTCTTTCTCCGTTTCTACATTGGCAACAATTTGCATAACTCGTTTGAATTTGGAGTAAAAATCTGGAATATAATCCGCAAGATTCAGCAAGATGTCGTTGAATCCTCGAGGTTCGCGTTCATAACCGATCTGAATTGGAGGCGGGGGCTCAGGGCCTTCGCCTTGTAAATTATGTGGAATAAAGCTGTCGTCTTTAAAAGTCCACAGGAGTTCATCGAGAAGTTCTGCATCATGTTTGTTGTTACACAATACGTAAACCTTATGGCCTTTAGCATAAGCTTTTTCCAAAAGTCGACAAGCAACCGACCAACGTAGATCATTTTGGTCGCTCGCTAATAAATAAAAATCAATGCGAATTGATGGCATGGCGTATTATCTGAGTTAGTAAAGGAACTGGTCTGCCCGTGGCATTACGATTTTTTCCAAAAATCCATGCTGTACCTGCTATATCTAAATGGGCCCAGCGATACTTTTCTGTAAACCGAGACAAAAAACAAGCAGCTGTGATGCTACTTGCAGTACGATCAAAGCCTGCATTGATCATATCAGCTAGAGGGCTATCCAGGGCGTCTTGATATTCATCATCTAAAGGCATACGCCAGACTCTATCATTACTTTCCTTAGCAGCATCCTCAATCAATTTTGCTAGCTCTTCATCCTGAGTCATAAAACCTGATGCAACAGTACCCAACGCCACAATAATTCCGCCTGTAAGCGTTGCCACATCGATGACAAATTGCGGGTGATAACGCTCTGCATAAGTCAGTGCATCGGCCAAAACCAAACGACCCTCTGCATCGGTATTAATGATTTCTACTGTCTGTCCCGACATGCTGGTAACAATATCACCGGATTTAACGGAAGTGCCACTCACCATATTTTCCGCGCTGGCAATTAAACCAATCACGTGAACAGGTAGCTTTAGCAAAGCGCATGCTTTTAAAGTACCTAGCACACTGGCAGCGCCAGACATATCATATTTCATTTCGTCCATTGCATTGGCTGGCTTGATGGATAATCCACCGGAATCAAAAGTTATTCCTTTGCCTACCAGAATTATTGGAGGTGCATCATTTGCTCCTTTGTAATGGATATCTATGAGTCTTGGAGGTTGGGCTGAACCCTGTGCTACTGCTAATAAGGTTTCCATACCCATCTGATGCATTTCATCCGGTCCCATCACTTTGCAGTTCATATTTTGTGCAAATTCTTTAGCTAATTGTATTGCTTGCTCCCCCAAATAGGTAGGAGTACATATATTGGCGGGCATATTAGCCAGATGGCGGGTTAATTCAACACCTGCTGCAATGGATTGACCTAATTTTAATCCTTCTTCACTCGCATTTGGCAAATAAAAAGTTATTGTTTCCAATTGATGTGGTTTGGCTTTTTTCTTTTTAAAATCGAGTAATTGGTAGCGTTGATTGTCGATCTGAATAATCATTTGCTCCAGTTGCCAATCTGCTGAATATTGAGGTATCTGTGGCAAACATATTGTGGCAGAACGAACCCGATGTTTGATTAAAGCTCCAGTAATCTCAGTAACTCTTTTTTTAAGCTGAGAGGGCGTAAATTTGGCTTGTTCACCACATTGAATGATTAATAAACTACCCTCCAGATCATGATGCCATAGCATATCACCCGGTTCAGGTGTTTTTTTAATCAGTCTACTGACTAAACCATAATGTTCCTTACTTAGGGCAAGATTAGATAGTTCAGCATCAGAAAATACTCCAAGAACAAGGCATTCACTACTTGAGAAATTTGGTTTTTGCGTTAATCCGTAATTCATTTTATGGATCCCTGATGTCTGGATACCTGGGTAAAGCGCAATGCAACCCGGGAATTTAATTAACCTGGGCTGCGCTCACCCAGACTACGTTTTGATTGTAGTTTACCTGAACTGTCGTCATTTTTTAAACACAGTGTCATTTTTCGCGCTGGCTGGGAATATCTCATAAAACAAAGTACGGAATTAATTTGTGGGATTTATTCCCGCCAGGGCGGAATGGCACTATAAGCAATGACACTAATATAAAAATGTTCCCTATAATAACTCGAAAAATACTACAAAAAAAGTGAGGATAGTGTACTCAAATTATGTTTGATTTCAAACAGGCAGCTTACAGTCTTTTAATGGTTGTGCTGGTACAACAATTTGGACGTTTATTCCTTTAATGGTTGGGCTATCTATTACTTTTTCAAGATATTCAATCAATGGAACATCAACTACTTTTCCGTATTCTGACGAAGCTTGTCGAAAATATAATTGACCCTTATTTCGAATTGCAAAACCTAAATGCGAAATATTTAATGCAGTACCGATTTTTTGACTTATATCCCAATTTGGTCTTACGATTTCGATGATGGCACCATTAGGAATTTGGGCGAATAAATACATATTGGGTTTATTTTTTTCCAAAAATAAAGTAGTGAGGGGAAGATAAGGAACTTCTTCGGAAATAGTTTCCAATTGGGCTCCCTTCCTTTTTAATTCAACTAATCGTTCCTCTTCTTTCCCCTTATCACCGTTTGCTAATCTGATGGTTCCAACAGTTTTATAGGCATACCAATTGGGTTTATTAACGAGTGCATCAGCAACTTTGGCTACGGGTTGGTTATTTTGATCTTTTATAGTAAGTGTAATGTCTCTGAGAATTCCATTTCGCTGATTATTATGATTCCAATCCAGGCCGGTAAAATGGTTACGTTGTAGATAAGAAACAGTCCCGTTCTTATAGCGTATATTTTTTATGCATTGTTGAAACGATGTAAGCGAATTGGCCATCGCTAATGAGACAACTGTGTTAACGTAGGTATCACAATCGAACGCATCAACACGGTATTGTGGGTATTGATCGTATCGAGCCTCTGGTCCTTCCCCTAAGGAGCCAAGGACATATGGTACGCCTAAAAATTGGCTACTGACCCAATCTATTCTGTCAGACATGGAACTATTCGGCATGCTGCCCAGTCTATGATATAGTTCTTCTATTGAGGAGTTAGCTTGTTTTTGAGTACTATCTGAGTCAAAAGCATGACTTGGAAAAGAAATGAAAAAACAGGCTATAACTGTCAGATGTTTTAAGGGAGTAAGTGTGTACTTCATTCGTTATTTCTATCTCAAGCCAAGTAAAGACTACATTTTAACCCGTTCCAAAGTGTGGAGGCAAGGATGCTCAATTTAATTTGGCTAGGAATGATACTACTTTCTGTAGTTGTTGGCGTAATTGAAGGACGTATTGATGAGGTCGCACGTGCTGTCACAGAATCGGCAAAAATAGGCTTTGAAATCGCTCTTGGTCTAGCAGGAATTATGTCGTTATGGCTGGGGATTATGTCTATAGCAAATGAGTCCGGCCTGGTTTCCTTATTGGGAAAAATACTTCGACCGATTTTAAGACGATTATTCCCAGATATTCCTACGGAACATCCCGCAATGGGGGCGATGACTATGAATATTGCTGCAAATATGCTGGGTCTTGCCAACGCAGCAACTCCATTTGGACTTCAAGCAATGAAAGAACTACAAACACTGAATCAGCACACCAAAATTGCGACAAATTCTATGTGTACTTTCTTAGCAATAAACACTTCGAGCGTACAATTAATTCCTGCGACGGCAATTGCCTATTTGGCGACAAATGGAAGTACGAATCCAAGCAGCGTTATAGTCAGTTCATTGATCGCAACGAGCATTTCTACTTTGGTTGCCATTATTTCTGTAAAACAATTGGCAAAATTACCGATGTTTCGTGTTGAAGGGAAAAATAGCTTATGAGTGGGTTTGCCAATCAATTGTCCAATTGGATGCTTTTAGTTTTTGTTGTTGGAATTCCTTTATATGCTGCAGCAGTAAAAAAAATTAACGTATTTGACGCATTTATTGTGGGTGCGAAACAAGGTTTTGATACGATTTTAAGCGTAGTACCTTATTTGATCGCAATGATAGTTGCTATAGGTATGCTCAGGGCCTCAGGTTTCTTTAGTTTAATGGCCAATCTTCTGGCGCCACTTTTAGCGATGATTGGCATGCCGCCAGAAGTATTACCCTTGGCTTTGATTCGGCCCTTTTCTGGAAGTGCTTCAACAGGGATGATGGCAGAATTGATTCACCAACATGGGGGAGATTCACTCATTGCCAAAATTGCAGCAACGATGATGGGAAGTACCGAAACCACATTTTATGTTATTGCCGTATATTTTGGCTCTGTAGGAATCCGACGCACACGACATGCTATCCCCGCTGGTTTACTGGCTGATCTGGCCGGAATTATTGCGTCAGTAGTAGTTTGTCGCTATTTATTCGGATGAGAAACCCTAAGAGTTTTTTCATTGACAGCACCCCATGCAGAGCTAAATGGCAAGCTCGAAGAGTTGGCGCACGCCGACTCATGCGCTCTGTAGATTAGCCCATTTTTGTTTTTTTCTTGCCTTTACTTTTGCTTTTGCGGGCATACTTGGTTTTTTCCATTGATTTCATATGAGCAAACACATTACGCACCTTTGCCTTGAATTGAGCCATTTCCCGCGCAGGAACAGGGGATGCTGTAGGCAAATAGGTTGTCGTTGGGTTTCTTGGTTGATTATGGACATGGAGTTCATAATGGCAATGAGGCCCGGTGGCAAGACCAGTTTGACCTACATAGCCAATAACTTGTCCTCGTCTTATTCTGCTTCCTTTAGATAGACCTTTTGCAAATCGAAGCATGTGCCCATAAAGCGTGCTATATGTTTTATCATGTTTGACCTCAATCATATTACCGTAGCCATTATGTCTACCGATATTAACAATTGTCCCATCACCAACCGATTGAATAGGAGTTCCTATGGGCGCTGCAAGATCGATTCCTTTGTGGGCTCTCTTGTAGTGTAATATGGGATGATATCTTGAAGTGGTAAAAGTTGAACTGATATGGCTAAATTTAATGGGATATCGTGAGAATGCTTTTTTAAAGCTTTCTCCTTTAGGAGTATAGTAGTCTCGCGTACCATTTCTACTAATATGGCGTACAGCCTCAGCGGTTTTACCTTGGTTGGTATAGCTCACGGCAACAACATCGCCTATACCCACCATTTTCTCTTCTACATATAACGTTTCATAGGCAATAGAAAATTTATCTCCACTACGAACAGAACGCGAAAAATCTATTTCTTTACGTAAGATTGTAGTCATTTGCTGAATTAATTTTCTGGGGATCCCTAACTGTTGGGCTGTGCCGAATAAGGAACCTTTGACTACACCTGTAACATAACGCTCTTGGGTTTTTACTTTTTTGGAATCAACTTTTGTTTTATAAACGGCTCCATCCCTATACACTGTAAGTGTTTGTATTGTGTTCATCGGGATAATTAATTTTTCCAACTTATTCTTATTAATTAGAAATTTCAATTCTTGACTGGGTTTTATTGCGGTTAGAGCTTTAGCATAGGGGTTTTTTTGCATAACTAATTGTAGATTTTGGGCAGTTAACCCAAGACGCTTAAAAATAGTGGCCATGGAGTCACCAGATCGAGGCCTGAGGGTTTGCCATTCATTGTCCTTGGTAATCTTTTTAACGGGCTGAACCGTTTTAACAGCGTTTTCTACAACAGTTTTAGCGGTTTCTTCCGTAAGATCGGGCTTTGACTCTTCAACAATTTGTTCTGCTTCATTCTGAAATGGATTTTCTGAATAAGTTTCATCTTGATACTCTTCATCCTCATCAAGATCGGGTAAGGCAATAGACTGAGTTGTAGGGATCTGGTGTGGATTATGGGAAAACTTTTTTACAAGGAAATAGGGTAGCGAAAAGGCAATAATCAAGGCAAAACCCATTAATACCTTAGATGGATTAGATTTTTTATTTTTATTCGTTTTTCTTTTTTCGATATATATATAAGGTTTTTTATCCATTGTTTGCCTATACATTGCCATCCGGAATCATGCTATTGTCTGCATTTATTAAATTTCGGGTGACAAATTATCTTAAATCACCTATTAGGTATGGCAGGAAATTGCCAACCGGGCTAAGATACTCGGTGTGAGAAGATAGGTCAATCATTTATAAAGGTTTTGATGTCATGATAGTTGAAGATTCAGTTTGTTCCGAGCTTGTAAGGGGCTGTGAAGAGGTACTTCCCCAGCATGAATTGGAAAAAAAATTACAAAAAGGAACTCCCTTAAAAATAAAAGCAGGCTTTGATCCCACTGCACCTGATTTGCATTTGGGACATACTGTATTACTTAATAAACTACGGCAATTTCAACAATATGGTCATGAGGTCATTTTTTTAATTGGTGATTTTACGGCGATGATTGGCGATCCAACTGGGAAGAATGTAACTCGTTTGCCGCTTAGCCCAGAAACGGTTCTTAATAATGCTAAGACCTATCAAGAGCAGGTTTTTAAAATTTTAGATCCTCATAAAACACGAGTAGCATTTAACTCTCATTGGCTTGCAAAATTTAATGCCACAGATTTAATTCGTTTGGCCGCTACCCATACAGTAGCTCGTATGTTAGAGCGTGATGATTTTAATAAGCGCTACACCACAGGTCAGCCCATCGCAATTCATGAGTTTTTATATCCTTTACTTCAGGGATATGATTCTGTTGCGCTCAAAGCCGATATTGAGCTGGGTGGTTCGGATCAGAAATTTAATTTATTAATGGGCCGTGAATTGCAAAAGCATTATGGGCTTGAGCCACAAGTTGTGATGATGACTCCATTGATTGAAGGCTTAGATGGGGTGAAGAAAATGTCTAAGTCACTGGATAATTATATTGGTATTAGTGAGCCAGCATCCGATATGTTCGGTAAAATTATGTCGATATCGGATGAATTAATGTGGCGCTATATAGATTTATTAAGCTTTAAAACAGGTAAGGAAATTCAGGCTTCAAAGACTTCAGTACTGAATGGTGCGAATCCTAGGGATGTAAAAATTGATTTTGCTAAAGAAATTGTTGCACGTTTCCACGACCAATCCCAAGCGGAACATGCACACAAAGAATTTATAGAGCGATTTCAAAAAGGCATTATCCCTGAAGATTTAGAGGAACAAACCATAACCACCAAAGAGCCGCTTTCTTTAGCTCAATTATTAAAGCAAATGAATTTAACCCAAAGTACTTCAGAAGCGATTCGTCTGGTAAAACAAGGTGCAGTTAAAATAGATGGAGATAAAATTGAGGATCCCACGCTTGTATTATCAACAAATAAGACCTATATAATACAAGTTGGTAAACGTAGAATTGCCAAGCTGCATTTACAATAAACAGAGTGTCATCATTTTTTTTAGAAAAAATGAAAAAAGTGTTTGACACTGAGAGTGAAATCAGTAGAATACGCAGCACGCCTTCGGGGCAGGTTCATTAAGAAGATAGAAGACAAACTGTGTGGGCACTTTGAAGAACCTTTGAGTGCTT
>NZ_CDRUGZ020000022.1:0-421803 GCF_977063395.2 Legionella nigrisilvae | reverse complement strand
CGTTGAAGACTACAACGTTGATAGGCAAGGTGTGGAAGCGCAGTAATGTGTGAAGCTAACTTGTACTAATTGGCTGATTGTCTTGACCATATAATCTGAGCTACTTCAGTTCATAGCTCCAGATACATGGATACAGGTAGGAAGGTGAGGAGCTTGGCTCTCACCTAAAAAAATGTGTTATCTCTTGTTTATCTTATTTTTTATTGAATGGTTATGTGAAGTGTTCTCCTTTAGATTATTAAATAATCTCTTCTCTGTATTCCATTTGCTCCTCATGCCGAATTTTAAGTTTAAATTGGATCAATGTCCTATAATAAAAACATTCTTCTCATAAGAGGATCTAGTAATGGAAGATCCCATAAAATGGTTTGCAATGGAGAAAGAAGGACTGTATTTCCTTCCAGGAAAATTTTATATCGATCCTTTTTATCCTGTTTCTACAGCCGTTATATCTCACGCACATGCAGATCATGCGGTATCGGGACATCAATTCGTAATAGCTCATCCAGATACTATCTCTTTAATGCAAATTCGCAATGAGGAATACTCTTTTAAATTTAAATCCTTAAATTACTTTGAAACAATTAACCACAACGATGTGATTCTTTATTTATTACCTGCTGGACATATTTTGGGAAGTGCACAAGTAGTTATTGAATATAAGGGAACGCGTATTATTTTTTCGGGTGATTACAAACGCACCCCTGATCCCACATGCGAACAATTTTTTGTAGAACCCTGTGATGTCTTTATTACCGAGGCAACTTTTGGACTTCCTATTTTCAAGCATCCAGCAATTCATATGGAACTAAAAAGATTATTGGATTCTTTAACATTATTTCCGACGCGATGCCATCTAGTAGGAGTTTATGCCTTAGGCAAATGTCAAAGAATAATTAAAGAATTACGTAATCTGGGATATCTAGAACCCATTTATATTCATAGTGCTTTAAAAAAAATTTGTGACTTTTACGAGGCAAGAGAATGTTCGTTGGGGATTATCCAAATGGCTAATACATTGGATAAGTACAGTGCGCAAGGCAAAATTATTTTATGTCCGCCCAGTAGCTTACATGATAGATGGAGTAGACGTTTTGGTGATGTGGTTGTTGCATTAGCTTCAGGATGGATGCAAATAAGAGCTCGGGCAAAACAAAAGAAAATTGAATTGCCTTTGGTGATTTCAGATCATGCTGATTGGAATGAGTTAATTAATACAATTCAAGAAATCAATCCAAGTGAAATTTGGATTACTCATGGACAAGAAGAGGCTTTATTGCATTATACAAAAGAACAAGGATATCAAGCGCGACCTTTGCATTTCTTAGAAAATCAAGATTCAGAGGATTAAGGAATGAAGAAATTTGCTCAATTACTAAACCAACTTTTTTTTACTTATGGGGGTTTGGATAAAAGAACTTTAATTGAACATTACTTTTCAGTTACTCCCGATCCTGAGCGAGGATATGCTTTGGCTATTATGACGAATAGTTTAAAGTTTTCCCGCTTTAAACGATCGTTAATAAAAAATTTAATCAGTGAAAACATCGATCCCACTTTGTTTTATTTATCCTACGATTACGTAGGGGATCTTTCAGAAACAGTTTCTTTAATATGGCCCGATACACAAAATCAAAGTGAATTACCCTTGCTTTCAGAAATCATTGTTAATTTTGAAAAACTCCCTGAAAATGATTTGTACCCCTATTTAGTAAGCTTGTTGAACTCAAGTGATTCTATTGAGCGATGGGCAATCTTAAAGATCATTACGGGAGATTTGCGGATTGGAGTATCTACTCGATTTCTGAAGAATACACTAGCTCACTATGGACAGCTACATGTGCAAGAAGTAGAAGATATATGGCATTCTCAAGTGCCTCCCTATTTAGAATTATTTTCTTGGTTAGAAAAAAAGAGTTCAAAACCTAGTACAAATACTCTTTATTTTCGCCCCGTAATGCTTTCCCATCCATTAAATGAAAGTGAGCGAATCGCGATAAATTTGAACGAATTTTCAATTGAAAAAAAATATGATGGCATTAGAGTTCAACTTGCAGTATCTGGAAAAGAAAAAGCTTTATATACGCGAACAGGAGAAAATATTAGTCATTCTTTTCCTGAGATTATCTCTAAAATAGAAGGCAATGTGGTATTAGATGGAGAATTAGTAATAAGACATGCTTCTAAAATAGGAAGCTTTAATGATTTACAGCAACGCTTAAACAGGAAGACATTATCCAAAAAACTGCTGGAAGAACAATCGGCTGCCTTAATCGTATATGATATTCTTTTTATTGATAATCTAGATTTGCGTGTACTCCCTTTCTTAAATCGTCGTGAATGGCTGGAACAATGGTTTTCGACTTCAGCACCGGAAAATTTTTTAATATCGCCACTTCTTTCATTAAAAAATACTCAAACTTTGCATCAATTAAGAGAAGAGATTTTGCAGGAAAACTCCGTACATGTTGAGGGATTAATGCTCAAGAAAAAGAGTAGTTTGTATCTTGCAGGAAGACCCAAAGGGTGTTGGTATAAATGGAAAAAAGACCCCTATATTATTGACGCAATATTAATGTATGCACAGAGAGGACATGGTAAACGTTCTTCTTATTATTCAGATTATACGTTTGGTTTGTGGAAACTAAATCAATTGCTACCCATTGGAAAAGCATATTTTGGTTTTACAGATGAGGAATTATATCAACTGGATAAATGGATACGTTCTCATACCCTAAATCGTTTTGGTCCTGTGCGAGAAGTGGAAAAAGAGTTAGTTTTAGAAATAGCTTTTGATGCAGTTCATTGGTCCAATCGACATAAATCGGGTGTTGCTTTACGTTTTCCTAGAATAAATCGTATTCGATGGGATAAGCCAGCTCATGAGGCCGATCAATTGGAAACTTTAAAAAAATTGATTAGAACATGAGAAATACTGCTTAAAAATAAAATCATTCCTAATTTTTTTTAGATTTTTCTGAATGCTCAGCACAGTGAGGACAGAGATAGATTAGTTGAATGATTTGTTCATTTTCAGGTTTTTTGATACGTAATACTTCTACTTCTTTCGAATTAATTTTGTCAAATAGAATACCACACGCGCCACATTTAACTTCTTCCGAACTATTTTGTTCCATATTAGGTTCCTAATAGATTGTTATTATTTCTTTTTATTTTTTAATTTAATCCCTCTTTTTTTATCAGGAAAAACATCTGCTAAATGAGGTTCCATGTTCCGAGACGATTCTGGCATTCGCGCGAGATAATTTGCGTGGTTCTTCTATCCCACATGAATGACAAATCATTTTTACCCCTTCTTCCAGATTTTTGTGATAAGCAAATACTCTTTCAGCCTTATTAGTTGGATCCAAACCTCTCATTAACCATTTATTGTGTGTCGCTATTCCCGTAGGACAAGTATCTGTATGACATCGTAAAGCTTGAATACACCCTAAGGAAAATAAAAACCCCCGGCCAATATTGACTATATCCGCACCAACACAAAACGCCCAGGCTACTTTATCTGGGGTGATTAATTTTTCAGAAGCAATTACTTTTATTCGGTCTCTTAAATCATACTCAATGAGATATCGATTAATTGAGGCAAGCTTTCCTCAAGGGATAATCCCATGTAGCCCATTAAATTAGCAGGAGCTGCTCCTGTACCTCCTTCCGCACCATCTAAGGTAATAAAATCAGGTGCATAGTCGAGACCTGCATTAATAATTTCTTGGCATAATTCTTCTAACCAGGTGTAATCTCCTAATACAACTTTGAAGCCTGTGGGTTTTCCTGTTATTTTTCTTACTTTATGAATAAATTTAAGCAGTTGCTTTGAATTAGAAATTTCGGGAAAACGATTAGGGCTAGCTGAATCTATATAAGCGGGGATTCCACGAATCTTGGCTATTTCGGGCGTGACTTTAACTGCAGGTAATAATCCACCTTTACCGGGTTTGGCCCCCTGACTTAATTTTATTTCAAACATTTTTACCTGAGGATAAGCACTGGCTCTTTTTAATTTTTCTGCGGATAAATGTCCTTTTTTATCACGAAACCCATATTTAGCCGTTCCAATTTGAGCAACTAAATCACATTCTCCTGCAAGGTGGTATTCCGTTAATCCACCTTCACCAGTATTTAGCCAACATCCTGCCATTTTTGCCCCTTTAGACAAAGCTATGATGGCATTTTTTGAAAGAGATCCAAAACTCATACCCGAAATATTAACAAAAGATTTTGTAGTATAGGGATTAGGACATTGTGGTCCAATGGTTATAGAACTTATTTTTACTTCCTTTTCTAAAAGGGGAAAAGGGGAATCTATAAAGTATATAGTTCCTAAAGGTTTTCGATTTCGTGAAGATCCAAATCCTTCCATAGGATATATTCCTTTGGATGCCTCATGAACCCAAGCCCGATCAAATCGATTAAACGGCAATTCTTCGCGTTCACGACTATAAAAAAATTGTCGCAAATAAATACCAAGCCATTCAGCAAAATATCGTAAATGACCAATTATGGGATAAGTACGAAGTATGGTATGTTTTTTCTGAAAAATATCCCAAAACAATAAGATTACGAGCGCGATGGACGGTATAATTAAGATAATTAACCCCCAATTCCCTCGCATAGTTCCTTCCTTAATATTTTATTCGAATTTCAGAAAAGCATAACAATAATCAATAGTGAGACAAAGAACATCTCAATTTATTTATTCCAATAAATCAGCTAAATCATTAGCATGCTCCTCTTCTTCTTTAAGAATATCTTCTAAAAGGCGTCTGGTAGTGGGATCGTTTGCACCAAACCAATTTATAAGCTCACGATACATCATAATGGCTATCCTTTCAGAAATAAGATTTTCTTTGATTAGCTCCACTAAATTATTCCCAGATTTATATTCAGTAGGAGAGCGCGCCAGTAGGGTTGATGGATTAAAATCTGGTTCACCCCCTAATTGGTTAATTCGTTCAGCAATTAACATCATATGTTTTTCTTCGTCAAGGGCATGTTCTTCAAACTCTGTTACCACCTGTGGCTTGTCAATACTTTTTGCAATAACTTGGTGAAATCGATATCGTAAAAAACAAACAACTTCACTAGCTAGGGCGTCATTTAATAATTTGCATGCTTCCTGAACATCGAGAGAATAATTTTAGTTAAGGCACCGTCTTTAAAGGAATCTCTTGCTTGCTGTTTTATTTTTTCAATGTTGGGGGATGAATTCAATTTCATTTTGATTCATAAAAAATTTCCTATTGATTTATTATAGGCACTAATTTAAAAATTTTGAGATAAAGAAAAACATTATGAATCCTTGATAGACTGTATTGGGATCAGTAAACAGTCTATCAACGATTCCTTAGAACATTATCAAAAAATCCATTTTTGAAGTGCTCCACTTATTCTATCTCCCAGCGGGAGGGATCCATTTATCGGGACTTTGGATCGTTCATGCTTACTTCTTCAATTATGTTGGTTCATCTCTTATAAAGAACCTCTATAAAATCTTCTTCATTTGAAAATAATTTTTTTGAACCTTCAGTTAAACTAATAGTTAAGTGGCCTCCACTGCCTAAAGTATCATGAGGTAATTTTTGGCTAATCGATAATTTATTACCATCTGGCAAATTATAAATATTCAATGCCTGGGGGGGGCGGTCGCCGAATAAGCTATATTTATTTTTAGTTAGCTTTTGGGCATGTGCGGGGTTTATCTGTTGAGTCAATGAATTTTCTATATCTATCAAATAACAGTCTTCCGAATTACATACAGCGATGCATTGATTTGAAGAGAGTACGTGTAGTTCTTTCACGTTGGGGTATTCTTTGCATGGTTTGTTTGTTAATAGTATTCTATTTTTCTCTTTTCCTGTTGCTCCATCTAAAACCAGGATATAAGGAGGTGCATGCTGGTTTGCTTGGTCAAGCAAAGCAACCAAATCGCCATTGGGTAAAGCATGAAGATGTCCCAGTTTTCCATTTTTTTTGTATTCCTTAATCAAAAGAACTTCTTTGCTCTGATTCTCTTCGCAATTAAAAAATACAAGTCCTGAACTTGATAAAGAAGCTGTCGTCTCCAGTACAATTGAAAAAACCATACGGTGACCTGGTAATAAAATAAAGGAAGAGACATAGCCGTCTCTATGTGCATAATATGTTAGAGGTATAGTTTTATGGGTAAAAAAGGTCTCAATGACATTCTTAAATGAGTGAGAAACACCCCTAGCCGTTTTTTTTTCATTTTTGTTGAAAAAACTAAATAAATGAACCAAGAGTTCAGCAGGGATTAGATCCATCATACCATCTTGTTGCTCAGTCGAAGTAGACTCTTTTTTTTCTAACATTTTTAAATCTCCATTATTATCCGAATTTAAACCATTCAATCTGATAAGATAGATTCCTAAAAGCCAATTACGAACAGATTAAACGAGCTAATGCAGCCATTTTAGCGGGCTGCTGCGACCAAAAATAACATATTAGAAGTTTTAAATCTTAATGTTTTCTATGTTTATTTTATAAGAATAAAAACAATTGCAAGATGGGTTAGTTAGGATAAACCGATTAACTATATTTTTAAGAAAAACACATTTTACTAAGGTAAAAGTTTGGAGGGTCTTAAATAACGAAATTGGATTTATCTATTAATGAGTGAATAAAAATCCAAAAAATCAGCTTGTTGTTTTTTATTCATCTTTTGAATGGAAAGACGCTTTTTCCAAATTTGTTTTACGACTAATTGAACTCTGCTACGGGTTGCTTTCAAGGCAATCATCCACAAAAAGGCAACGTACGCACATCCTCGAGTTTTACAATCAATATCTAAAAGAGAAAGGGCATCTTTAAAAAGCCGAAGTTCATCTTTTTTAAGAAAATATGCAGTTCTACTATTGGTTTTTTTTAAATTTCTTTTCAGTAAGTAATCCGAAATTAAAAAATGAAATTGAGCAGAATCTTGCCTATGTTTACCATAATGTATATTAACGGATTTAAAGTATATTTCTAAGCGACTATCCTGTGATTGTTCTTCTATCTTTTCTAATACTGCAAAGACATCGTTCTTTAAAGTGACTACTTCTATTTCTTGAGGCCGGATTAAATACTCTAATTGTTCATCAAGAAGCATATATTGAATTACCGGTTTATTCATTTTTCCTTTGGTTAGCCATCTTATGGCGGCACGAAGAGTCATAAGTAAACTGGAATAATCTCTTTCTATTTATATAGGATAAATTTTAATTTAATTCCATTTAGTTAAATTACGTCCCAACTCGTCCTCATATAAAGGCTCATTTAGAGGAAGCTGAAAAAATTCAAAAAAGTTTAAATTAGAATTTGAGCTATTTATCTGCGAGAGGGATTTAGACAGACAATCCCTCTTCTTTTTATAAATCCGTTCCTTAACCAAATAAACCCATAAGTTAAATGTTCTCCGATTTATGCTCTAAAATGTTATCGAATTTTTATCTAAAAGTTTTATAGTGTGCTTCCCTTTTGAGCTAAACTAAATGAATTAAGGATAAAAGATAAATAACGGAGATAAGTATGGAAGATACAAACAGCCAAATAACCTCTGTAGTACCTCAAACGTTCGATGTACCTAAAACACTTTTTTTAATTTTGCATTTACCCCCTCCAAGAATGGAATGACATTCACTCTCCCTATGAGTTTATGGAAAAACAAATGAAAGTTTTTATGGAAAACGCGAATAATTTTTTAGAGTACATGAGGCTCGTATATTTATTCTGGTTTAATCTTCCTCAACAAATTTTTATGAAAACAGAAGAGTTATCCGAATCTGAAAAAACTAAAAAAAAATCAATAAAAACCTCTGCTACCTAGAGTAATGAGTTATGGACGACAAGGATTGTACAACGATCTCAGCCCTCAACACCTCTATTAAATTTGTTTAAAAAATGCTTGGCGCAGTCTTGATTGTAATTAGAACAAACAAAACTGCTATTGCCAATAGAATTTGAAATGTGATTATAATGGTTAAACGGATAATTTTTATTACATGGAAGGTGCCAAATGAGGAATTTATTTCAATGGATAGTTGAATTTCTTGATGCGATTGTTGGTGTTGAGGAAGATAAGCCAAACAAACGTTATCTGAATGTTTGCGAAACTCAAGAAAAGTATGAAGCCGGATTAATTCGAATAGGCGAATACAACAAAAGAGCTGCACCTAAGGAGAAGGTTTAAAAGGCAACCGAGTATCCTTGTTTGTTACCGAGGCGATTATTAATTTAGAGGAAAACCTGGTTGCTTGCAACCAGGGGTTAGTAGAAGTAGGCAGTCAGACTTTGAGGGAACTAAATTGAGTATATTTATCGGCTAATTCATTCAATGCCTTACCACTTACTCGATATACGGTCCATTCATCCATTGGTTTTGCGCCGATTCGTTCATAAAATTTAATCGCGGGTTCATTCCAATCTAATACCCACCATTCAAAACGCCCGCAATTTCTATTCTTAGCTAACTTAGCTAAGTAAGCTAGCATAATTTGTCCTACTCCATGGCCTCGTGCTTCGGGTTTAACATATAAATCTTCTAAATAAAGACCAGGCTTTCCTAAAAACGTTGAATAATTATGAAAGAACAAAGCAAAACTAACTGGTTTTTCATCAAGATAGCCAATGATAACCTCGGCATAAGATTTAGAACCAAATAAAGTTTCTAACAATTGTTCCTCAGTAGCGACTACCTCGTGAAGCAGTTGTTCATACTCCGCTAATTCTTTAATAAATTGCAAAATTAAAGGTATGTCAGATGGTGTTGCAAATGTAATTTTTACATCTTGGTTCATTCTTTCTACTCAGTACTTAAAGGTACAGCATTCTAACTCAGTTTTTATTTATGTTGCAGACGTTATGTTAAAATAACCTTTACGTTACTCTATGAAAACACGAAAAAATTTTGTTATTTTGCTTGCACAGTGGGAGATTTATCCAAGGATAAAAAACCGGTGGAAGCAACCGGCCTACGAAGTGACTTAATTGTTTTAAGCTTGTTTCATTTTTGTCTGATTATGAAGATAAAAAACTCTTTCTTTAAGAGCCTTGATTTGGCTTAAACGAGAACGCTTTCTTAAATAAGCAGAGAGCCTTTGAATAGGAATCAGGGTTTTCTCTCCAATTCCATCAATTAAGACAAAATGTTCTTCCCCACGGAATGTATCATAAGCGAAAACGAGATTTCGAGGTTGTAAATCATGAACAGATATATCACATGAAATCAATGATTCACAGAATGCATCCAACTTCTTTTGCATTTCCTCGGTAAATAATCCGTCGCGCAAAATAGTTCTTAAATTTTTAGCACAAGTACCGTCAATACTTTTTTCTGCTTTAACAATAAGCCCAAAACCATAGTTCGTGTCAGTAAAGCCCACAACTGTTTGCAGAAAAGGAGGAAAAAGAAAATTTTGCTTGAAACGTAAATAAATATTTTCCAAGAGTTCTCTAGCATAAGACTTCGAAAAACGAAATTGATAAAAAAGAGGAATACACTGGCTTAACTTGGTTTTATAACCATTTCTTTGATGAAGCTCTGGGTTTGTGACCTTTATTAGTAAATTGAGATCATGAGGATGTCGATAAACCAAGCAACGACGTCCTTTTGCTAAAAATTCTTGATCTGTAAGGTGAATTAAGGTCTTTGGTTTCATTGTATTTAAGTCCTGTAAATAAACTGCTGAACCAATTTTTATGCGTCCATGGCATAAGATTTTGAAATGTTAATTTCAAGATATTCTTTTAACAATCAGGGTTTTCCCTTAAAAATTAAAGGGATAATTTACTGATGTACATAATAGCTTAGTTTTTGTTTTTTATTCAATGAGTAGGCTGATCTAAAGTCGTTCTTTTATGCAAGCTCGCAACCAGGTACTTTAATGGGCCTATAAATTTGGAATAAAACATGGGGAGTTATCCCCTGAAATTTCAACGATCAATCAAAGTGTTGGCAGCGTACTTGATTTTTACCTGCTTTTTTAGCTTCATATAAAGTTTTATCCGCTACTGAGATCACATCATCCACATCATTAGCAAAAAACGGAGATATGCTGACTATTCCTATACTTATTGTTGTCTCGTTTCTTTTTGCTTGTTTTTTAAATTTCTTTTGTAAATTGTTACAAAGTAAAATGGCATCATCGAGCGATGTATCCGTTAAAATCGCTGCAAATTCATCCCCTCCAATACGAAAAGCACTGTGTTTATCTCTTTGTGCTGAATTTTTGATCGCTGTTGCTAACTGTTTCAAAAATAAGTCACCTGAAGGATGACCATAATTGTCATTAATTAATTTAAAGTCATCTACATCGATTAATACTAAATTAATGGAGTGACGGTTTTTCTTTGCCTTTTTAAATTCTTCATTAAGCCGTTCATCAAAGTAACGACGGTTATAAAGACCAGTTAATGCATCTGTAATTGAAACACGCTGGACTTCTCGCATTGCTTCATCTTTCTTTTTATTGAGTTGTATGGTTTCTTGCAATAATTTCGAAGGAAATTGAGCCGTAATAATTAGCATAATGGCAAAGAGAGTAAACATAGTCGCTAAAATAATACGATCCATATCCCCCAACCAATAATTATAAGCAATTAATGGTAAAAACATAGGTAATAAATATGCATAATAGGCAGGTAGATATACCGAAAGAGATGCTAGAGCACCTGATGCCATCCCTCCCAAAACTAAGGTAATAACAATTTGATGCATATCGACGAAGTAAGGATAAAATAAGATATAGCATGAACCCCACAAAGAACCTGTTAAAAAAGTTAACACTAAAAACCAATTTTTAGTCGCTTTTTTTTTGGCAATATAATCGCGATTGATAATATTTTTTTTGCTATTAACCCAACGCCAAGAATTTAATAAGACCATAGTTAAAAACCACAGAGCTACAGGCATTATTGGAGCATCTCGATATAATAAATAACCTGCTATTAACGAGGATAAAAAAACATTGAATGGAATCGTTTTTAGAGAGCTTTCGAGTAGCAATAAAAAGCATTCATTTTGTAATCGAAAAGTCGGCTTTATCCCCATTTTATTCTCCGTAATTCAATTATAAAGCTCAAAAATTCAAATTAAGAAGCTAAAACATTCGATGTCGAATTTAATGTTATGGCCTTTAACAAAGGATGTACTATTAATTTTAGCATATTCAAGTATGATTAAAAAATGAACAGGCCTTGGTAGGGTAAGTTACCATCGCTAACAGATAAATTTTAAAATGCATGAAACTTATCTTTGCAAAAATATAAGATGATTTTAATTGAGAAACACCTTCATTTAATCTTAGTTACTAAGATTGGTAGTTAGATGTATTTATATGCTACAAACTTCCTTTCGATCCAAAAAGAACAGGAGGGCTGTAATTGGGATGTTATTCAGGTACTATTGAAAATGTGGATGATTTATATAGGAAGAATTAATGATTAATCATGTGGTTGTATTAAAATTTAAATTAAATTTGGCAGAGTCGGATATTAATTCTGCTCTAAATCAGTTAGGAAATTTGCAGGAGATAATTCCCTCTATTAAAGACTTTTCATTTGGAACAAATTGTAGCCCAGAGCAATTAAATAAAGGATTTACCCATGCATTCGTTATGACCTTTGACGATTTACAAGGACGAGATCTTTATTTAGAGCATCCAGAGCATAAAAGGATGGCTACGGAGGTATTAGTCCCGATGTTGGAAAATGGTCTTGAGTCCGTGGTAGTGATTGATTATGAAAGCAAATAAAAGGTCAGCACTGTATTCTGGTTATTATCTACACTTCAATTCCAGTACTCTCTAAAACTATTAATCTACGCTCCATTCAGCAACTGGGGTTTCTGAATATTGATTTTTAACGTACTGTTCAATAAGACTTTTAAAATTATTATTGTGCTTCGCCAGATATTGTTCTTGCCATATGCTTCCATTTTGATTTCTCTCAAGCCTGGTTTTAATTATATCTAAATAGAAACGTGCCTCCAGGTGGTTAATTCCCAACTCTTCAAGTCCTTTGAGAGCGAGAGGCAACAAGTCTTTTAATAGAGTACTGGCCTTGATTTTACCATGACTCCAATTCAATCTCGCCTCTAACCCGAAACGAGCTGCTTCATAAAAATTTTTTAAACTGGACTCTTGGGGAATTAAAGAGCTGAGGGAGGGTAGGTGATTCGCATAATGAAAAGTTATGCCATAAAAAAATGCGGCATTGGCTACCATATCTATTATAGTTGGGCCAGAAGATAGGACACGGTGCTCTATTCTTAGATAAGGTTCATGCTGTTGATTAAAATCTAAAATAGGCCTGTTCCAGCGGAAAATACAACTATTTTGACATCTCGCATGAAACATATTATTGATAGGGTCCTTATACGAAGCGAGAGGTAAGAGATAAGGAAAATTTTTAAAATTATTTTTAAAAATGGGAAAAAGGTTTTCTTTGAAATAGTTGGGTTCAAAAAAAACGGTTTTTTTCAATGGGAGTGGAAATGTATAAAGTTGTTCAAAAATGCCAATTCGTGTTTCGCTCCATAAACGCTTCCCAGCAAAATAAGGTGAATTACTACTAAGGGCCAATAAAGGAGCGGACAATATTTGAATAATGTTAAAATAATGAGTTGATTGACGATTAGGCACTTCTAAATGAAGCTGCAACGAACATATTAAACCTTCTATAGCTAAAGATTCTGGAAATAAACGGAGATTTTCTTTTTCTCCTTCGAGATGAATGGATAAAGATTCACCGTTTCGATATTTAGCTACAAACTCATCCATTAGAATAAAAATATTTTGGGGTGTAATATATAAAGGACTAAAAAAAGCAGGGTCTACTTGGGGTATTGAACCTATGAGTGCTAAATGATGTTGAGAATTAAATGCTGTTTCACAACATTTATTCCATATATTTAAAATACTTTGGTGTAGTTTAGATAAGAAATTATCTTTCAAAGGAAGAACTGGCACATTAATTTCTAATTGAGATGTTCCTGCCTCTTGAACCAATTCTTGAATTCTAATTTTTTTAGTAAAAAAAAGATTATCAGGTGTTAATTGATAGTGTTTATCTAAAATAAGAAATTCAATTTCAGCCCCTGCTTTCATGGCTTCATATTTAAAATAGTCTTTCGCGAACCATTCTTCTAAAAGAAGGGTTTCAGCAATTAAATTTTTTTCAAATAACTCACAATCAACTTTATAATCTTCCATTTTTTTTATATGCATAGCTTAGTCCTTAAGTTCGACTAAAGTTTTTGTAATGAAATACTTAAGTTCGATTCAATCATAAAGCAATGGTTTGCTGGAATAATTTGCCATTTAAATTTATCAGCGGTTTTAGCTCCATGAATGGATAATTTTTCGGAAGCAATAATTACATGTTTGTAGATGGTTTTTTGGCTGGAGTTTGATAAAAAATCATCCCCTAGAGAGAAATACATGGTTTCAGGTGTAATTCGTGATGAAGTACAATAACGGAATGCCACGATACGTTTTCCATCGGTAAGGCAAATATTAAAATAGCACACCGCTTGTTTATGATGATTTTTAACTAATTCATTTATTATATTTAATGTTTTCTGTAAATTTATATATATATCATAAGAGCTAGATAATTTTTTATTTTTTGCTAATTGTAAAAATAAGGCAAAAATTAATTCTGAATCTGTGCTCCCTTTAATCCAATTATAAATATCATCATCCAATAAATTATGGATTTGTCGTTTTATTTTTTTGAAGTAAGGAATCCATCCATTATGCATAAACAGCCAGTTTTTATATATAAATGGATGACAATTAAAGTGAGAAATACCACCGGTACTTGCTGCACGTATATGAGCAAAAAAAAGCGGAGCTCTGGTTTTTTTTGCTAAATAAGAAAAATTTAGATCGTTCCATGCGGGGAAAAGAGAGGTAAATAAAGCGGGCGTCTTATCAAAATGAGTGTACCATCCCAAGCCAAACCCATCCCCATTGGTCAGGGTACGAGATTCACGCGCTAAAAGGCTTTGTTTTATAAGAGAATTGTTAGGTTTTACTAACAGATCAGCAAATAAAATATCCTCTTTTCCTATATAAGCTACGAATCGACACATAATTATTATCCTTATCAAGGCATTATAAAACGATCCATATCATTGTAATTCTAGGAAAGGAGGCATAAGATGTCCAAAATAATATTCAAAATAGTCATTTTTAATTCATTTTGAAGATTCTAGGGTAGTAAAATGTCTTCAGGTTCGGAAATAATGTTCAAGCGTTTTATTGCGATTGGTGCCTCCTCCGCAATGGTTGCCACAATTTTAGGTGCTTTTGCTGCTCATCATCTAAAGACTCAATTTAGTGAATATCAAATGCATCTGTTTCAAACAGGGGTTTTTTATCAATTTATACATAGTTTGGCTTTATTATTCATTGGAGTTATTCTTTGGCACCTCAATAATCAATTTATTCGAGTTTCTGGATGGTTGTTTTTTATAGGAATTTTGCTTTTTCCAGGAAGCTTGTATTTAATGAGTTTGATGCAAGTAAAAGCGCTGGGATTGATTACGCCAATAGGCGGCACCTGCTTTATCTGTGGCTGGATTTTGCTAGCTATGGGGATGTATACAAAAAATACTTAAATAATTAATATCGCCTAATTTGAAATTATCAGAATGATTATTCTCTTATGCACGTTTAACAAGTTAGAATTATATACGAACACATCGAGCGATTTATTTTATGAAAGCAAACTATCCACTAAAAGTTATTCTAGCTAGCGCATCTCCTAGACGCTTCCATATACTCCAAGAGCATGGGTTGAATGCTGTAGTCATGCCCGCCGATATTGAAGAAATTGTGCAAAAAGGTGAAGACGCGAGAGCTTATGTCACTCGTTTGGCTGAAGAAAAAGCGCACACCATTTTGTTACAAACTGCAGTAGAGAGTGCACATCTCATTTTGGCAGCAGACACTACAGTGGCTTATCAGAATCATATTTTAGAAAAACCCCGGGATGCCGAAGACGCCTATAGAATGTTACGTATGCTTAGTGGTAATTCCCATGAGGTCTATACTGGTTATGCTCTTATTTTTTTACCCGAACAAAAATGGTGCATTAACTATGCGACAACCCACATTACATTCCACAACCTAACAGACGAACAAATTCAAGATTATATTGATTCAGGAGATCCTTTTGATAAAGCTGGAGGGTATGGTATTCAAACAGTACGTGATACCTTTGTTAAGGAAATAAAAGGATCCTATTACAATGTCATGGGTTTGCCTATTGAGGAAATTTTAGAAAAGATTTCTTAGAGTATTTTGGAGTGCTGTTTACTTAACTAGGTCAAAAGCATTTATATCATAAAAGCAGAAAATGTTATCTCATGACATGGCTTTCCGAAGGTTCATCTCTGAACAAGTATTAGCATGGCTAGTAATTTTCATAATGGATACTAGCTAGATATGTGTACAGTATTAGGTCAATTCGAGTAAGGATCTAATTTTTACTTAATTATTTCTTGTTATAATGGCTCATTCATTTTTTTAATCTGGAAAATCAACATGATTGAGTCATTGAAAAAAGCTCTTTTGAACAACAATAAGGAAGTTTTTAAGCAGAAAATCAGCAAGGAACAGCTCAATGAAGTTGATGACCAAGGTAATACGCTACTTCATCTAGCCGTGAAGGAAGGTTCTTTATATTTTGTAAAACATTTACTGGCCCTCGGAGCGGATATCTCATTGCTAAATGATGAAGGGAATAGCGTGTTACACCTTGCAGTAGAAAAGGGCTATTTTAATATAGTCAATGAACTGCTGGGAATTTCACCAGCAGCAAAAGATAGAAAAAAGAAAGCAAAATGGACGGATAAGGATCGTAGCATTAAATTGGAGACACTGAAAAATTCTCAGAATCAGGCATTTATTCTTCTGAATGTACCGAATAATAAGGGAGAAATACCGCTCATTATTGCAGCTAGTTTAAAAGATGATCTTATTTATAAAAAAATTCTACTGCTTGATCCTGCTCCTGGATATGCAAAAAAACATATCGATGAAGCTTTGAGATTACGGCAAAAACAGATTGGAAGTTTGCGAAGTAAAAGTTTTTGGGCTGCATTGTTGGAAACATTTTGTCCTTCTGCATCTATAGCAGAATTAACCGAGTCGTTTGCATATACCGGATTATTAGCTGGGGCAAGTGCAGCAGTGGCTTTGGGCTTGAATATTGCCTTTGCTGTTATCTCCATTTTGGGGTTTAGCCTCATCCTTTATGCTAATTATAAAAAGAATCAATCTGAAAAAAATGCCATTCGCGAACTTGAAGAGTTACAAGCGGAACTGGCTTTTCTGCAGGGAATTAGAAAAAGAGTTGCGCAACTCCTCTCACAACGGGTATTAACGGCTGATGATAAGAAAGAACTGGCCTTGATGAAGGTGGAATTAACCAAAACCATTCAAAAAACAACCCTAGTGAAAGGCTCAGAAATAAATGCGGCGGATTATGTAACGCGAAATGATAAAATCCTCGTTGGCTTAAGTTCGGTTGGGAGCTTCCTATGTACGTATTCCGGAACACTGGGTATTATGGGGCTTGGTTTGGCAATTGGTGCTGAAATTCTCGGTGTCAGCTTGTCGGCTCTTATCGTTTCTACCGGCCCAGTGGGCATCGGTATTGCTTTAGGTGTTGGATTAATACTTGCCGCAGCTCTTGCTTTTTATCACTATGAATCCAGAAAACAAGGCTATATGGTTTTTGGAGAGCAACGAGCATCCATTCATAAGTTGGAGTACAGTGTTTATAAAGAACAACAAGACCTCATTCATGGTGCGGATAACGTGCTCAAAAATATTGATGGTTTACTGACACCCCACAAAAATCTTAAAGAACCAAAGGGTGGAACATCAGAGCAAAAAAAGAAAGCGCCTGAAGCCCTTCCCAATAGATATGATCATGGGCATAAACCAGGGGAGATTTGTTCTAAGGAAACAGAACAACTTGGTACTAATGGATTCATGGGGCGAGCTCAAAGTGTACCTGATATGACGGTAATTAAAACTAAAACCCCCACATTTTAGGTAAAGAATTAATCATTAAATAGCTCATTAGGTGTGCATAGTTAGTTTTTAATAATTTTTGTAAATTTCATCTGGTCGATTTTAGAACAACCGTCAAAATCATCTCCTATAATTAATGATGAACCTAGCCATTAATTATTGAGGTAATAAATGCTTGACCGCGATGATAATAATTTGCCGAAAACTGATTCAAATGGGGTTACTGTTACCAGACAAGTAAAGAAATTAACTCAAGATCCTAGGTATAGAAGCGTTGATTTTTTTGATCAATGTGCAATAGAACCAAATTTCAAGGTAGAACAAGAGCAGATCACAATCCAAGCATCAAAGACCCCACCTCCGATGCTCAAAGTAGAGGATTTAAATATCCCCGAATTCTTATTAGATGAATTGACTTCTGATGAAATAGTAAACATTGCGAATCAAATAATAAGTTTTGCTTACGATCCCCTGAAAGTTGCCCATCACCTTAAAGATTTGGATGGTGTTTTGGGAAAATCAATGCAAGATAATCAAATTCTGCCCCCAGAACACAATTCGCTTCCTTCTCATTTGATTGCTGGAAGGGGTAATTATATCCCAGGTAGTCCGCCACCTGACTATCAACCTTTGAAAAAGGGGAGGATTCTGGATACATTATTATTAAAACGTGAAGAGTTGCGTGATGTAAATAAAAATGGTTTTATTGTTAAGTTTATTGGTTTTGTCAGTAGCATGATAGCGGATCGTATCGTTTCAAGTGGTCAACTTTTTAATGAAAATAAACAAGTTAATCGTGTCCTTTTACATGGTTCTTATACACATCGACTTTTACTTGAAGCATTTGCTCAGGCGGTAGAAAAGGGTGATATCGATTTAAATATTAAATCAGGAAAGAAGCTCAATTTTGTTCAACTATTACATATCTTAGTTTCGGTAAAATCAAAAAATGGGTTCAGTCTCTGGGAAATGGGACTAGACTCCGTTGAGGATTCTGAGCGTTCATCTAATGCTCCATTAGATTCAAAGCAATATAGTTTTAGCTGCCGATCCCCTTTTGTTTTAAACTCTCTATTATTATGTTTTGGTAAGGAGTTGGGATTACCTAATCTTCAAACCTATTTGTTGGACAGTCATTACAAATCGGCATATGAAATGGTCTTACGTTCTAAAGAAAAGATGGCAAAGGCAGAGAGATTGTCTCACTATTCAAAAATTGATATTTCCAATGAACGAATATATGAGCGTTGTATGGAATATTTCTCTACAATGGCAGAAAGTTATGGCGATGTAGGGGGAAATTCCCCTTTTACTCTTGATGAATTAACAATGCTCTCCGACGATCGCTATATATCATCAATGTGGGGACCTAGTGTACGAATAAAAGTATCCTCACCCCAAAAACCCGGGATTTATACAGATTGGATGGAATTTTTTCAGAGCAAAAGCAAAGAAAAGGAACCTATTTCAAACCAAAATAAAAAACACCAACGAACTGATTCGGATGAGGATGAAGAACAACGATTTAATAAAAAGAAACAATGAATAGGGAATAGGATTAGGTTTGGTAAACTTGGGTGCCCATCTATGTCCGATAATTTAAGCCCTCAGTTTAGTGCTCTTTAGACGTAATTGTTTTTTGAGTTTAGGACAATGAAATGCTCCAAATTATAGGAAGAATCTATCTGATTAAAATATAGGGAGAAATATAATGCATACACGGATTGATTATACTAAATTTGCTCCTGACGCAGTGAATGCGATTTTAGGTCTTGAACAGTATGTTGTTCATAGTGGAATAGAACGATCTCTTCTTGAATTGGTTAGGCTACGTGTGTCACAAATTAATGGCTGTGTCTATTGTGTTGATATGCACAGTGCGGATGCTAAAAGAGATGGGGAGTCTGAGCGTCGTCTCCATTCATTGGTTGTATGGAGAGAGTCTCCTTTTTTTACTCCTCGGGAACGAGCAGCTTTAGCTTGGAGTGAATCAGTTACTTTATTATCAGAATCCCACGTTCCTGACGAACTCTATAATGAAGTTTTAAGTTGTTTCAATGAAAAGGAGCTCATTGATCTGACTATGGCTATTATTACCATTAATAGCTGGAACCGCATGGCTGTGAGCTTTCGAAAATTACCAACCTGAAATTTTGCGAAAGGTTTCAACCGTCTTGAACCGTTGTTATTACATCCGGAGGGGGATCAGGGTTCTAGATACCGTGCTTTATGCGCGGTACGTGGGAGTTAAATTTTTAGGGCCGGCCAAGTCCAATTCGAAGCTAACCCAAATATAAAGGAGTAAGCAATTTATAGGTTTCTATTTTTGAAATAATGAAATAAAAAAATCACAAAAAAATAAATGAACAGTGGTTTAATAAATACATTAAATATCAAAATCATTTGTAAAAACAAATTGCTTGAATGCCATAACTTCTGACATAGCTTTAAGAAACCTAGAGATTGGTAGGGCTTTATATACAAAAGCATTGCCACGTACTGAATGATAATAAAACCGAGTAGGGTACAAAGAATTGCAATGGGATGCCTAATCGTATAGAAGAAATGAAACCATGAATTTTTTTTCATTGATTTCCCTAGGGTTAACTGCACACATTGAGTTATAAGATAGCACTTCTTAAGACTAGAAACCTGTCAAGAATCAAAAACTTGTACGCAATTTCGTCCTTCTTTTTTTGCTTTATATAGAGCCTGGTCAGCGTTTTTGATGGATTCTTCAATTGTAATACCTGTCTTAAGATGCGATATACCAAATGAAGCTGTTAAATGAATAGTTTTAAGGTTATCTATATTAATTTTTAGTGAAGAAATTCCTATCCGAATACGTTCCGTGATCTCAAGAGCGAGATCAGTATTAGTATTTTGATAACACAGTAAAAATTGATCGCCGCCAACTCTAAAAATTTTGTCGTAAGGGCGCATATTCTCCATAATAAATCGACATACGGAAGCTAATACGCTGTCACCCGCTGCATGTCCGTATTTATTATTAATTTCTTTAAAATGATCTAAATCAATCATTACTAAGCTGCATAATTGTATTTGTCGATTAACTAATTCCTGTTGTTCTCGTAAGATGGGTAACATATTATTCCGGTTGATCGAGCCCGTTAATGGATCACGATTATAAAGTAATTCACTTAATTCTCGTTGCATTGCCAAAATTTCGAGATGTAATTTTTCCATGGTATTTGAAAAAATATCATAATCATGAGGGGATACAGCATTGCCTTTACTTATTGCGACTAACAGGGTAGCGGCTGCTCTATGCATTTGCAGATGCTCTTCTCCCAGTGCGATAAATCCTGGATGTTGATTTAATCTCTTGGACGCAGTTTCATAATACCATTGGCCGAATTGACATTCTTTATGAGCACTCGTACTCATGTCGTGTAAATCAGGCGGTAATCTACATATAAGGGAACGTATGATTAGATTATACCATTGGTGATGATTGTAGAGTGCTTGTTCAAATTGGAATATAAAATCTTGTAATTCCTCACGACTAAAAGAATCAAAGTACATGTATCTGTCCTTAATAGTTAGTTTATTTCAATCCTAAAAATATTTGATTCGATACTTAAACAAACTCATCACGGAACTGGTTCAAAAATATCTATTAAAATGAGAAATTATAAATTTCATAACTTCAAATAATTACATCAATAAGTATAGGAAAAAACATTTGATTCTGCTTCATAGTCCTCTTGGAATTAAAAATTTGTAAAGAAAACCAACATCGCTTTTGGTAGTTCATAGAATATTATTTTCAAGATTTGACGATCTAATAAACACCGTGATCAATACGGTATCCAAATTATTAAATTCATAACAAACTAGGAAGATGCTTATAAAATAATTAAGACGTACCAATGAATGGATTGATGAAATTATTTTCTAAAAACGAGCAGGGTAAGGCCCTAGTCATGTTCGTTTTTTTGGCCGGGGTATTAGGTATAGTTATCTTATTTTTTGAACTTATATATTGGTATGATATTCGAGAGAAATTCGACCGTATCTTATTTGCAATTTCAATATATATTTTTCTATTAGCCTTTTTTGTAGGGAAGCCAGTTGAACATTTAGGATCATTGTGTACTATTTTATTCGGATTAGTCTTCATGTGTTTTTCTATTTTTTTTCAAGTCTTTTATTTCAGGACCACTTCAATTGCACATATGCTATTTCTATTTATCTGTCTTGGAGGTATGTGGGGTCTTGGACGTATGTTATCTGTTATTGTTAATTTTTCTAATTCCGTGGAGGTGGGCTCTTAGTAAGTCAAACCTTGCTAGAAAGGGAATTCGATATCAGTGGGATTCTGTACACAAGTTGCTCATTATTGTATAATAATCCTAATAAATTATTATCGATGTACTAGGTAATGCATAAAATTGATCACTATATACACACGGAAACAGCAAATGTAGACAATATTCTAGATACCACTCTGGCAAATATCTATTTAAAAGATAAAAAAGGGCGTTATCTAGACTGCAATCAGAACATGTTATTTGTAAATAAGATGCAAGATATGAAGGGAATGAGGGATTCGGACTTATTGTGGAAAGAACAAGCTCCTATACTCGCAAAAAATGATGCAGAGATAATACAACAGAATAAAGCAAAAACATTTATTGAGACAGTCCAAGTGGATGGTTCTATTCAGCATTATCTGAGTCGTAAAGCACCATTGTATACGCGACAAGGAACGATCATGGGGGTTGTGGGAATATCTTTTTTGATAGATGATGATGCTTCATTGTTTAAAGCCATACACGAGACACTACCCTTGGCTATGCCCAGCCCTGTTGAGTTCAATGTTCTTCCTTCTCAGCGGTCAGATCAAAATTCGTACCCTCAACTCACAACGAAACAAATTAAATGCTTATATTATTTGGTTAAAGGAATGACAATAAAACAAATTGGTCAACAATTAAACCTATCACCAAGAACAGTTGAAGATCACCTTAATGCAGCTAAAAATAAACTCAACTGTCATAGCCGCAGGGAGTTAATTACAACCGCATTACAATTGCCAATTATTAGAAACCAATTGTAACAAGATCATTTTAAACTGATAAACAATCGGAACTATTATATGGTGAAATCAATTCCTCCAGTGAGCCCGTATGCACTTTTCACCTGAGTTCCGTAATAGTTTTGGACTAGGGGAACATTAACTCCAAAATAACACGAGAAATTGGTATTCATATTTACTCTTAAGCCAGGTAATAAAAAAATACTATTTCCACCGCTGTTTGGATCACTTAAACCTGCAATATTATCTTTTTCAGCATATTCGCCAGTAAGTTCGATAATACCATCAACGTGTAATTTTTTTTTTGTGTACATCTCTATGACAGCCGCAAAATTATAATCGAATATGGAGCCTTGAGTTGTCTCTTGAGAACCTTCAGTACTTTGTGTATATAATAAGTTTGCGCTTAAGGAAAACTTCTTAAATTGTTTTGAAATAATAATTCCTGCAAAGGGAGTCCAGGCACCACTTCCTGGTTGATCGGATGCAGAAAAGAGTACACCATAATTATCTCTTACTGTGGTTTTACCTGTCGGGGCATTGATGCCATAGAGTAATGCCAGTGAAGCAAAAGCTTTGTTCCCATTCAAAAATTGCCACAAAGAAAAGATATTGGTGTCGCCTATACCCGAAGGGCTTCCCAATTGAATAATGTTTTTTATATTGGTTTCCGCATCAAAATTAACAGCAGAGATGGATGAATTAACCACATAAGGGATACTGATGCCTATGGTTATATTATCTTCTAGTCCATAAAATCCCTGAAGATAATTCGTAAAAGTAGACTTCTGGCTTTCTGCTAAGGGATGTTGTAAAAGTTCAGTACTAGACAAAGGGATGCTTGGATAATATTCTGCGCGTTGACTGATCCCTATTTGGCCTTTATCCAGGGTATCCGCAGTCGCCGTAGTAATCGGCGACCCAAGCCCCGGTGAATAACTAATTGAGGTTTGAGTAGCTGCATGAAGAGTAAAAGAGAAGCAGTATAAGCCTATAATTCGCTTTAAAATTTTGTTCATTTCATACGTATTAATTAAAAGTTTATTCTAACTTACAATTTGGTTTATGCCCATTACGTATAATGATAAGAGCTCACAGTTAACCTATTAAAAGGTAGCTCCCTCATCAATGCTTCGAAAGTTTAACCTATCAAGGACTTTTATTTAGGGTGTTTATTCTTTGTTGTATGGGTAAAAGTGATTTATACTGCTACTATTTGTTTGCCTTCTTCTACAAAAATTAATGATCCGAATGTCATTAGTTTAACTAACGACAACAGTCGTTGTCCTACAGCGAATACCTCGCGTGTAACCAATATTGGTTCAAATTGGGGTGAAAATTTCCGCTCTTTACTAGATACAACGCAGTCAGCGAACGGCGTGGCTCGGTTTGATGCATCACTTTTAGAACCCAATTAATTCAAGCGATTAAAACGAATAATTTTAGCAACACCGATCCAAATGTTATCGCAGATTGGTTGTTGGGGCCTAATAATGATGGGAATAACGGACATCTAGTTTTTGCCCCCATATATATGGATCTCAGGTGGCTGGGTGGCAGTCCGATGCAAATGACAGTCCTATACGATTTGATTGGAACTTTGGCTTTTTATTGAACTCAGGTTTTCCATTTGTAATCGGTGAATTAGGATATGACGTTCAAATACCTGCAACTGGGGGCGAAGATTTTTTTCTAAATTCAGTTGCACCTTATTTGATTAATAAAAAAATAAATTATAATTTATTTTTTTGGACCTTCAATAATGCTGATTTTCCTGTAGGGCTTCGAGCAAGTGACTCTGATCTAAGTCTATTTGCATGGAAAGAACAAGATTTGCATGATCTCTTTAATGCACTCTTACCCGTGCAACAATACGGCAAATTATGCGTAACAGTACCTATGCCAATTGTATATACGGGAACAAAATTTCCTGTGACCACAGCTACAACGGTTAATAACAGTTATCAATTTAACTTAACCGCTTTTGATACATTGACCTGTTTAAACAACGTCCTTGTAGGAAATTATACGTTAACCGGAAACTCAATTACCAATAGTGACGGCATCAATTATGTGCCCGAAAATACAAACACGGCTCTTGTTTCTTTAAATACTGAAACGGATATTAAAGTTAAATATGTTGAAGAGCCTAAGGGCACTCTCAATATTCAGATTACAGGAGATAGCAATTGTCCTATCAATGCGGACCAGCTATTTACGGTAACTTATTCTTCGAACTCTAATACCAGTAGTGTTCAGCTACTTGGCTCAACACCAAAAGATGTTTCCCTTCCTGTTGGTAACTACACAATCAATGTTACACCGCTTCAGTTACCCCAAAATACACTATGTTCTGCTCAGTTTAATACAAATTTGAGTATCAGTGCGAATACGGCTCAGCAAGAGACTATTCATTATACCGTGGTGGCATCTAATAATTGTAGTGTTAAGTCCCAATGTAGTACTTGGGGGGCCCCACAAGACTCTTGGGCTGGGAGTTCTTGTAACCTATACATCAGCACCAAGTCACCTATGACTAATCCTGCGATATTAAGTCTAGTAGCTAAGGGGATTACTGCGGTGACCTCAGTATGGAATGCAACTATATCCTTTACCAATGGAAATTTAGCAATGACTTTAAACGATGCGGTATATGTGCCAAATATTGGTTTCAACGCGAATGGTATTATTAGCTTACCCTCTCAAGCAACCCTTTCCACGAAGGGACAAACGTTCACTTGTCCGGTGAATGCTTCATATAAATAAGAATGCATGGGCTCTGCTCAGAGCCCATTATTTCAATCTTATCTAAGGAATGGTGAGTGCTTTGCGCTGCCTTTATAGGGCTTAAAACTGTGACCTGACCAAGAAAAATCTTACAATGGAAAACGAGTGACTAATAATTCACATTATTATATTATCATTTTTTTTTTACAGTGAGTTAAGAATGCCATCAAGTCAATTAGCGTTATTATGTCACCAGATTGAAAATCAAAATACTGACCATTTTGGTAAATTTTATATGTATGTCAGTTTGTTAAATACTCTAACAGTAAGAAATAAAAGTTTTGCTGACGGTTTACCCAAATACTCGAGTGGATTGGCTTTTTGGAGAACAAATCATCTGGATATCGGCAAGGAATTGTCGGTTGAGTTTATTCAAAAGTTGGATCTTTATTCTCGAGAATTTATGAATACCGAACCTCATTGGTTGAAGACACTTTATAACATTGTAATGGTATATATTCGTAAAGGGACAATAACAGATTTAACCTATATCATTGAGCAAATGTTAAATCATCTCAGCGCGATGCAAGGTTATCAAAGTCATAATCAAGACATTTATGATTACATTAATTTTGAACAAAATAAGAAGGGGTTAGCTGAATTTATTAAACAAGTTTCAGATTTAAATCAGCAATTATTATCTATTGCTGATAGTGGTTGTAATACTGTGTTATCCACATTGGCGGTTGCCACAGGCTTGGTGCTGGTTTTAGCTTCGGTTACTTCTATAGCGCCTCTGGTTATTGGTTTGTCGCTGGTAGTTGGAGGTACATTTGGTATCTATCATTATGTGACCCAGGCAGAAGCACAAGCAAAACAATTAGAATCTCAAGGAAATAAAATAGTTGAAACTATGAGCAAGCTACCGCAAAACGTGAACTTTTTTGGTAATAAAAACTACAGCAGCTTTTATGCTGCAGCAGTTAAACCTTTGCCCTATACCGTGATTACAGCACTTGAGCAATTGATGTTTGATAAGTCCCAACAAGACGAACTAACAAAACAACGCAAGCAAATTGATGAAGTAAGCACATTATTATCTATTTAGTCGATCTCGCTTTTATGCTTTTAAGACTTCATTTGTGCATGCAGATTAACTTTGCATGTACGAAAAATTTAGGGGGCTTCAATTGAGTTACCTATCATTAGATAACTAAGACCATTATTTTTGAGTCCATATCATTGAAGCAAATTAAATATATTTTATTTCTCGAATTAGGTATGATTACTCGAACAAGAAAAATAAATTTATGAGTCAATTATGAAAAAATTAGTTTTGATTTTAGCATTCTGTTCGTTGAATGCATTTGCTGTTAATGCAGTAAATCCAAATAATAGCACTTGTGACGATATACAAGATCCTGCGGAGCGAAAGGATTGTTATAGTATTGAAAAAAAGGATGAAGCGGAAGAAAATTTTAGAAACTTTCAAGGAAACCTTCCGGATTCTTATCAGGAAGAGTTCTAATAAAAAGAGTTTGATGAATAGCGGTAGTGCATTGAATTGATCGCTTGAATTTAATGTATTACCTATAAAAGATGTTGCTTTTGCTCCCCTTCTCTTACATTAAATAGACGCAAAATTTCAATTCAGATGGCTATAATTCAATTTTGATTTGTTTATAAAATTAAAACAAATTTCGAAAGATTATGATTAAAATTCTTTATTTTATCCTGAGCCCAACAAATATTTTCTCTAAAAAATCCTAACAAATGTTCAATTTATAAACTATAAATACATATAGAAGTCATTTTTATGGGTTCAAGGAGAAAATAATGAAAGCAATAATTACATCTACAGCATTACTCATGTCTTTAAGTTTAGTGGGTTGTAATACGATGAACCAAGCTGCCCAATACAGTAATCAAACTGTAGGCGCTGGAGTAAAATATGGTGCTAATGTGGTAGGTACCGGGGTAGGTTTTATAGCTAATACGGGTGCAGCTGTAGGTCATGGTGTAGGCAGGGTAGTTGGTACTGGCGTTGGAGTTGTAACTGGACATACAGTTTACAAAGCACAACCCCAATATGTGGATCACAATGGCCATAAGTATATGTTACAAAATGGTCGCTATGTTCTTGTGCACTAATTTTTAAAAAGGCTCTTCATTTAAGAAGAGCCTATATCAATCCAAGCCTACGCAATAATTCATAATGTATTAGAGCTGTTTACGTGTGTAGTTTCCTCTAAGGCTTTTGTACTTCTAATCTCTGCCGCTATGCATTGAATTAAGGGCTCTTTTAGGCCCAAAGGAATATCTTTATGGACTTTTGCAACTCTAAGAGTAGTTGGGACGCTGTAGCGGGAATTTAATTCTTCTAATTCCTCAGAATCTACTACGCTTGCCGCATCATGAATGGTTAACAAACGTTCGTGCATTCCTATTAAACCTAATTCTCGAGCTCTTTTATTCATGCGTTCAAAGTTTTCAAGCATTATTCCATCTGAGAATACTACTTCAAGAGACCACACTCTTTTTTTGAAATCTGGATTTTCTATATCTTGGACGTGCACTATCTCATTGGAAGCCATAAATTTTCCTAGGAGGCGACCAGGACCTCGTACTTGAATTACTTTCATTACGTCTTCAGAAACGTTTAATGCCCAATTATCGTCTTTAGCAGCACCAATAACAATCGTTACTTCATTGTTGCTCGCAGTGGTTTCCTTTATAGGATAAAATTTTTCATGCTTGTCCAATTCTTTAATTTTTTTTCTTGTATAACTATCAAATAATTCCTCGTTTAAAAATAAATGTTTTTGCGGAAGCGTATATACTTTAGGCAGTCCAGTGACCCAAATGAAACCGCGACATGGAATGATTGATATGCCAGCTGCATAGGGCTGTGCTGTATATTTGCAGGGCGATGCAGAAAAAAAATATCGACTGTCATTATCAACGAGATAGCTCACAATATCATGATTGGATGATTTTTTTCTCTGAACGGAAGACATCCCAAGATAATTACTCGTCATGGCTTCAAAAACTTCTTTAGTACCTTCTGTTCCTCTGAAAAGTAAGTCACTTCCGGATGGAAGGCTATTATGTAATTGCTCAGCTCCAATCTTTATTTCTTTTGATGACAGAGATGCATACGAGATATCCAGTTTGTCTGAAAACAAGGGATAATTTGATTTAGTTAAAGACTTTAATACGCGTTGAACAAAAATCGATCTATTTATGGGGGTTAATTTGGATAGCACACAGTACTCCTATTATTGCGGATCAATTAATTGCCACCAGAGTCATTAAATGAGCTCTGCGAATGAAAAAGGATCATAGCAGATAAATTTTGTTTAGTGGAATAGAAAAGAGGTTTATTAATGTTCAATCGAGAAATTTATAAGATATAGGCCTATCTGAGTCTTTTAGGAAAGCAATATGTGAAATGAGAGAGGACATTATTTTTCAGAAATAGCGCAACTTTTTAAATGCTGCGCTATGGGAATAAGAAACATTGGATTTTGACTTACAAGATAGTACATTTCCATGGATCCGAAAGTTCTTCTTTGGAGGGTATCTGTACTTTCTTAGTTCCTTGAGCATACAAACCATAGGGATTAAGCTCTACGGGTGTTTTGGTATTTGATTTGGTTGCTAAGTTTCCCAGTTTTATACCATCTAAATGTTTTTTAAACACCTCGAAGTTAGGTCTATGTTCAGCATCTATAATTGGGAATATGATATGTTGAAAATGTTGTGCTCGTTTTTCAATTTCTTCGGAATAGATTTTGGCAACAACCTCTGGATTATTTTTAAAACTTCCGCATCCCCATGCTCCCATAATGGCGTCCGTTTTTCCTTTGAGAATTAAGGTATCTAATTGGGCACCGATACGACGACTTAGATCTTGGGTATATTCTCTTACAGAATCTTCATTCTTGAAGTCAATCGTTCTATCAACAAGCTCAGGAGCGGCTGACCGCAATTCATAAAAAGGAAAAATTTTGTTTTTTGGAAGGAAGGTATAACTCAATGCACTGTCCGCTACAAATTGTTTTTTTGATGCGAGTTCATCAGAACTTATTGGAACCAAAATTTCCGGGCCACGAAAGCAAATCTGTGGCTCATCATTCATAAAGACTTTATAAGCTTGGGGTATTTTTATGCCTCGTCTTATACCTAAGGATTCCAGTTCTTCTGGGCTCATTTGTTCTTCAGCAGTTAGGAGTCTGCGCGCGTGTTCATCATAAAGAAAACATTTTTGAGTTTCATCGTAATAAATTCCTCGGGAGCCTAATGAACGGACACAAGATGAACGATGCCACATATTTTCTTCTTGAGCACTCCCACCTTCTAGAGCAGCTCCTCCCGGAAACAAAGAATTGGCCATATTCAAAATAGGATATATTCTTCCATGCTTTTTAGTTGCTTCCAAAGCGGCATCTCCAAAGTCTCGGCAAACCACTTCAACTTTTTGGGGAGGCTCTACTTTTTCTTTTTCCCATGCTTTTAAATTTTCAGCAGCATGTGACTTTAACTCATTATATAGCTTAGGATCTGTCGAGTGGTCTATTGTTTTTTCCATGCTTTTATGACGCCATCCATTTCCTGAAAAAATTCCTAAAAGAAAGCCGGGTCGGCTGTAAGAATGAACTTCCTTTATTTTTGATAAAGGAATGGAATTTGGAAGATGGCGTAATTCTCTATATGCTCTCATAAAATAACTCCCTTGATATTTTGTCTCATTCTGGTTTTTCGGAGACAGATCCTGTTATTTATTGATATAAATTCATCAATAATGATCCTTAATTTGCATTATTGTGCTTTTTATATCGTGTGGGTTATCTCACATATTGTCCTATTTGGTCAATAAAAATCTTTTGTTGAATTGATTGGCAGGAAGTGAAAATATCAGCTCTTTCGTGTAAAAATGCTTTTAAAGTGAGTAGTTTATTTGAATATTTTTTATTTGCTGCTCTTGAATTTAATTGGATAAAAATATTCCAAATAAAGTTTCAATAATGAGAGAGTTTCTTACAACAAGCATTCAAATTAGTAAGTCGAAGTTTTAGATCTTTTTGTTCCAGCTTTCGATACATATGAAATTTTGAACTAATATAAAAACAACGATGATATGATACTTTGGCGCATCTCCAGCTGGTTGAAGTTTTGGCTCTGTTATTTCTGACTATAAGAGATGCATATCTAAAAGGAAATTATTTTGAAAAAAGTACATGTCTGTTTTCAGCTTGTCCTATTGCTGTTAGCTTTTATGTTGAGTGAAAGGGGGTGGTCTGCACAAAGATTGCCACTTTTAAGTGATTATATGCGGATAAAAACTGTCGCTGAGCCCGATATGTCGCCAGATGGAAAATGGATAGTTTATACAGTAGAAGAAAATATCAACGAAACAAGCGCAATAAGAAATATCTGGTTAGTGTCTTACGATGGCAAGGTCTCCAAACAACTGACTCATAATAAGAAAGCCAGTAATTATCTACCTAAGTGGAGCCCTAATGGCCAATGGATTGCTTTTTTATCGGATAGTGATGATAGTCTTAGATTATTGAGTAGAAAAAGTGGGCAAATTATCCGATTAACTAATAACCAGTACGAGGTAAGTGATTTTACTTGGGCACCGGACTCTCAAAGCATCGCTTTTATTGCCAGCGATCCTCAAAAAAAATCTTCTAAAAACAAACCTATAATCATTACACGGTTTTTATTTAAAAAAGACTCTGAAGGTTATCTTGGCGACAAAAGAACGCATCTTTATCGTATCGCACTTCAAAGTAAACAAATTGAGTTATTAACTCCGGGACCATATGATGAATGGGCTCCGGCTTGGTCACCCAATGGAGACTATATTGCATTTGTCTCTAAAAGAGGGATGGAACCGGATAGGAATTATAACTCAGATGTATATGTGATAAGTAGTAAATCTGGAAGTAAGGCGATACAATTAACTCGTTTTCCTGGAGCTGGCATGGATCCCGATTGGGAATCTATTCCCTCCTGGAGCCCGGATAATTCTCAAATTACCTACCTAAGCTTTAATAATAAATCACCTATCTATGCGCCAACACAACTAGCGGTTGTTAAATTAACCAGTCATCAAGAACGAATTATTGCCCCTCTTGATCGATGGTTTACAAAGCCGGAATGGTCTGAGGATGGTAAAAAAATTTATGCGCTAATTGAAACAAGCAGAAATACCCATCTTAGTGAGGTTGATGTGCTTACAGGTAAGGTCAAAACATTAACTCAAGGAGAACAAGTTGATAGTGAATTTTCAGTAGCGAAGGAACATATTGTAGTTGTCTCTTCGGATGATCAACATCCACCAGAACTCTATGCAGTAGAAAATTCATTAAGACCCTTGACTCACCATAATCAAAAACTTTTGGATGAGGTTATATTTCGCCCTGTAGAAAATATCCAGTTTAAAAGTGCTGATGGCACGTTGATCGATGGTTTATTGCTAAAACCTGCAAATTATAAACCTGGGACACAATTTCCCGCGCTTTTAAATTTACATGGTGGTCCCGTTTATCAATTCAGTCATGAGTTTAATTTTGACTGGCAGTGGCTTGCTGCTCAAGGCTATACCATCATAGCACCTAATCCACGGGGTAGTTCCGGAAAGGGATTTGATTTTTCTAATGCGATTAACGCAGATTGGGGTAATCTGGATGTTAAAGATGTTCTTGCTTCAGTGGATTATGCAATTGAGAAGGGTATTGTCGACCCCCATAAACTAGCTGTGGGAGGCTGGAGCTATGGCGGCATGCTTACGGATTATGTGATTGCCAGCACTGACCGTTTTAAGGCGGCGGTAAGCGGCGCAGGGACTGGCAATATTTTGGGCAACTATGGCGTAGACCAATATACTTTAGATTATGAATCAGAGTTAGGTAAACCCTGGTTAAACACTCAAATTTATATGAAACTGAGTTATCCGTTAATGAAGGCCAATAAAATTAAAACACCTACTTTGTTTATGTGCGCTAGTTTGGATTTTAATATGCCATGCATCGGATCGGAACAGTTATATCAGGCATTAAGATCACAAAACATACCCACCGAATTAATAATATATCCTGAACAATATCATTCTCTTGATAGACCCGATTTTCAAATCGATCGTTTACAACGATTTAAAGACTGGATGGATTTTTATCTTAAAAAAACCAATTAATTCAATAAAAAGTGCGAGTTTACGGTTCAAAAAAATTAAAAAATATCTTTTTTATTCTAAGCATTGAAACTGGCCAAAGTGATAGCCAATGGACTATAAATATCTATAGGGTTTCAATTTGTTGCGAAAGAGTTTTTTATGGATAATGAAAAATGTAATATCCTGTATGTTGATGACGAAGCGCATAATCTTACCGCATTTGTCGCGACATTTCGCCGTCATTTTAATGTGTATACTGCTACTTCAGGACGGGAAGGTATGGATATTATGCGTCATAATAATATTCAGATTGTTATTACGGACCAAAGAATGCCCGAAATGACCGGCGTTCAATTTTTAGAGTCCATTATTCCTGAGTATCCTCATACAATTCGCATGATTTTAACGGGTTTTACTGATGTTGAAGCAATTATTAAAGCCATTAATACGGGACGAGTTTTTCGTTATATAACTAAGCCATGGGATCCTGTTGATTTAAAGATCAATATCGATACAGGTTTAAAGATGTTAAATCTTGAAAAAGAGCGTTTGTCTTTGGTTGAAAAACTGAACCAAGAAGTATTATATCAAAAACGAATTATGGAGTTATTTCAAAAATACGTGCCTAAAAATATAGTTGATGAAATTTTAAATTCTCAGGGAGAAGAATCTCTGATCCGCGGTGAATATCGTATAGTTTCAGCCATGTTTGCAGACATACGCCAATTTACTTCTATATCAGATAAATTAGGGCCAGTTAAATCTGTGGAACTACTCAATGCTTTTTTTGAATTAATGACGCATAAAATTCGCGATCATCATGGCAGCGTAAATAAATTAATTGGTGACGGAATATTGGCTTTATTCGGTGCACCTGTTTCGCATATTGATAATCAATTAAATGCTGTACTTTCCGGGTTAGCAATGATTGACGCACTGGGTGAATTTAATGAAAAATACCGTGATGCAATTGGCCAAGAAATTGCTATAGGAATTGGCATTAACACAGGAGAGGTAATCGCAGGGAATGTAGGCACTAGTGAACATATGGAATATACAGTTATTGGCGACACGGTCAATACAGCATCGCGAATAGAAGAGCTTACCAAAAATAAACCTAATACTTTATTGATTAGTGAAAGTACCTATAGACCTATTGCTAATGAAATTTTGGTTGAAGAATTAGGGCCCCAAGTAATCCGAGGCAAACTAGAAAAAGTCAAACTTTACAGAGTACTTGGAAAGAAAAAATGAACTGGGACACTCTAAAAACATGGCAATTCTGGTACCAAAACCTAATTATAGTTTTGCTTTATACCATAGGAGGGGTAATAAGTAATATTTGGATGGTCCCTAATACCTTAGTTACCCCTCTTTGGCTTCCATCAGGTGCCGCATTGGCTATGGTGCTGTGGTGCGGAAAGAATGTTTTCTTCGGAATCGTTATTTCTGAAATAATAGTCACTGGGACATTAGGTAATCTGATTTCTTGGCAAAATTGGATTGCATCCACCTTGATTGGAATTGGAGCGGGACTACAAGCAATTTGGGGGGCTCAATTTATTCAACACTACACTCGCACCAAAACACCATTCTATACAGTCAGAGATGTTTTAATTTTTACATTCGGAGGTGATTTTCTTATATCTCTTACGAGTTGCACTATAGGTATTACATCGCTCGTGTTATTTGATTTAATTAAAACTGATTTTATCATTAATAATTGGTTTATTTGGTGGATAGGGGATGTGGTAGGCATTATCGTTATAACCCCTCTTATTATGACTTGGTATCATAGTAAACCTACGTTCAATTTGAAGCAATTTCTTGAATATACTTGCTTAATCACCCTATTATGTGGCGCAATTAGCATGATCTATATGCTGCATTATCCTCTAGCTTATATTTTACTGCCCTTTTGTGTATGGTCAGCCGTGCGTTTTAGTCTTCGATTGGCAGTCATTACTGCATTTTTAATCTCAATTTCGGTACTCTGGCTGGAGATCCACGGTTATCAAGAATTTAATTTCATGAACATTTCAACCAGTTTAATATTTTTACAGGCATTTGTTGCAGTCATTTTTTTTACTACACTAATCTTGTCTGCAGTAATTAACGAACGAAAAAAAGCGCAAGAAGAATTACTGCAAGCAAATATCAAGCTCGAATCCCGGGTGGAACAACGTACACGGGATCTTAATAAAAAGAATATGCAACTCAATAAGACATTAGAAACGTTAAAACAGGCTGAGACTCAATTAATTCAAGCAGAAAAAATGTCTTCTTTAGGAGTATTAACCGCAGGAATCGCGCATGAAATTAACAATCCAGTTAATTTTATCTCCGCCAATATTGGCCCATTAAAAAATGATATTGACGATATTATGAAGCTGTTAAATAAGTACGAGGAAATTAACCCTGAAATACCAATAAAAGAAAAACTGCTCGAAATTTCAAAATACAGCAAAGAAATAGACTTGGCTTTTACGCTCCAAGAAACGCATAATTTACTTGATGGTATTGAAGAGGGTGCAAGACGCACCGCGAGTATTGTAAAAGATTTACGTACTTTTTCGCGGCTTGATGAGGGGGATCTGAAAAAAACAAATATCCATGAGAATATCGATTCCACCTTAACTTTATTACACAATCAATTTCGTGATCGAATTATCATTAATAAAAACTATGGGGATATTCCTGAGATCGAATGTTTTCCGGGAAAAATCAATCAAGTATTTATGAATATTATCACCAATGCAGCACATGCAATTCCTGAACAGGGAGAAATTACTATTACAACCTCTAAGAAAAAGAATCATATTTTAATTAGTATCCGTGATACAGGTGTAGGTATGACTAAAGAGACAATGGCTAAGATTTTTGAGCCCTTTTTTACGACCAAACCCGTTGGAAAAGGGACTGGCTTAGGTTTGTCTATTTCTTATAGTATCATTCACGAACATCACGGAACCATTTCAATAAAGAGTGCTTTAGGAAAAGGAAGTGAATTTAAAATCACTCTGCCTATTAAATACATCAAATAACTGATCACGTAGTAGAGGACCCAGAAAGCGCTTAAACTCAGTTAACCTGGGTCCACTTCATTTTGCCTGCAAATTTTGCGCGCCTACTTCTATCATCTACATTTTAGCCATGGTTGAAACAAAATTCGGAATATTAGGTGAACCTATACCCACTGCATCATTCCAAAATTGATCTTCCGGTTCTAGGGTAAGTGAGGAATCCCATCCAAAAGTTTTATTTTTAATAGTAAAAGCTGAAGCTGGAGGAGGGGTATCTTGAATCGATGTAGATGGTGGTGGTGTGGCACCACTAATAATAAGAGCTGGAGGAATAATAAGATTGATTGCTCTATTGGCGAGTAATACATGATTCATTTGATACAAATAAGGTGCTGCCTGACCTATTGGTGTTTTTTTATTGAGTAAACTACGAGCTTGATTTACTAAGATTAAAGTGGCGGAAAATAACGGACATGCCAAGCTGGTGCCTCCGTCCTGAATTTGTGCTCCATCTGCAATAATCAGTAGTCCGGTTTGTGGATCTCCAAGCATTGCAATATCAGGTAATGCGCGGCGATTTCCAAAGCTACTAATAACTCCATAACCACCTGCTGTGAAATTTCTAATGGAGTTCTGCCATTTAACTGGACCATAAAATTTGCTAATGCCTCCACCAGTTCCCCCATCATACACATAGCTCCCTTTGGATGCTTTCACTGAGCCCCATACGGTTTCAAATGCATAATTGTATTTTTTATCTACAAATAAGGCTGTCGCTCCAACTGCAGTGGCATAAGCAGAACTGGCGGGATAATTAACTTTCGGAGGAGAAGGCCAAGTTCCAGTACATTTTTTTTGGGTGCTGTAGGTAAAATCTCCACAATCTCCGGAAGAAAAATTCACACTGAGCCCTGCGGCAGCAGCTAATTTCAATGTTTGTTCGAGCGAAGTATCTAACGTTTCTTCAGCACCCCAACTATTAGAAATCACATACGCATTAGGAAAACCTGCAATGTTATTTTTATTCTTAATCAGATTGTGGATTACCTCGATTAGTAGGGTCTTTTGATCTTTACCCAATACCAAAACTGTATTATTCCCAGGTGCTATTGTATGGGATGATTCAATATCCAGGAAGATTTCATTGCTCGAAGAGGTTGCATTAGGGCAATGTGTAAAGGGGGTGCCATCAGGATTAATTATCGCAAAATTCTTTAATGGCCCTGTAGTCACAAAAGGTTTTATTTTGTTTGCTTTAAAATATTGATTTGCATCTCTTAAAATCTGATCTGGCCTGTTCGTGCCGCAAGAATCAACAATTACCAGAGTCTGGCCTGTCCCATCGAGTTGTTTTCCATTAATACGAGGAATGTTCTTCAGGTTATAACTCTTTTGCAATTGTTCACCTGTAAAACCTTGTAATGAAATATCTGTGGGAATTGCAAATGGAGTAAAAGTATTCCAAATAAAATTTAAATCATGGACTTCATCCGTATTGTTCTTGATACTTTCTATATTCGAATGAAATTCAGGAATGGTACTAAGTCCCGTAATTTCGGCGATATATTGCGCAATCTCTGCATTTACTTTGGGCTTGTTTGCATTAGCATAAACGATTTTATTTTGATACTGATAAGAGTTCATTTGCACGTGAAGCGCTTGCGTAATTTGCGCTACTGAACCGGTGATATGAATACTATGATTAACAATGCTTGCTTGCATTCCTTGAGATGAAAAAAATTGTTGTACTACTTCTTCTGCTTCTTTATTTGGCGCAAATTCTTGTTCATAAAGAGTATAAGTTAAAAACTGATGGTATCGGGTACTATTGGGGTCATAAATATCTTGCACAAGCTTGTCTAATTCTGTTTCATTTCGTATTTTTAATCTCACTATAAATGAAATATGTATATTAGAATCCAGAGGGCGAATCAGAGTAGCCTGATTTAGTAAATTTAGTCCTGGGCTGGGTATGCTCGATAAGCTAGTTGCTGGATTTGCATAGGGAGTGGTTGCCACAAAACCACATGACAATAAAAGAAATACTACTTTTTTAAGTTTCAACATGAATTATCTCCCTATGTTATCCGAAAAAAAATAGACTAGTAATCGGGCTATATGTGATAAATCCCAAATCATCGCCAGTGGTTAAAGAAAATACATGACCATTTTGAGTTCCTGCATGGATTACAGTTGCATCTGCATTCACGAACAGGGTGTACGTTATCTGGGATAAAAAAGTCCATATCGGATTTGAATTAGTTAAGCTGTTAGTAAAATAGGCATATTCAAAATTGATAGTACCAGGGGGTAGGGTACTATTCGATGAGGTTTGACGGGTATTAACATAAAGTTGGCTCTTGGTAGCAAAAACATTTTGGATAGGAACAGGGATACTTGGTTGTGGACCGTTGATTTTATTCCAAGTAGTTCCATTATTTAGTGAATAATAAACATTTCCATCATCGCTTCCTGCATAAATAGTAGAGGGAGTTAAAAAGATACTATTGAGCGCTCCTGTACCTGGATTGGTTGGGGTAGATACCCAAGTAATTCCTTTGTCATTTGAGTAGTAAACTTTCCCCTCTTGTGTTCCAACATAAATGTTTGCTGCTTTTGTAACCGAAACACTATTTACGGCTGAAGTGCCTGGGGCGGTGGTAGCGCTCCAAAAAGTACCGTTGTTAGTCGAGTAGTACACTTTACCATCTCCACTTCCTACGTATAAGGTAGTGGGGGTTACGAATATCCCATTCACTGAATTATTCGAGGAGGGTATTTTGGGCGTAGGAGTCCAAGTCAAACCATTATTAATAGAAAAATAAACCGTACCGCTAGCAGTCCCTGCATAAATTATACCGGCTCTTGTGAATGTAACCTCCACTGTATGATTGCTATCAATATTAAATAGCGTGAACGTGGATCCACCTTTTTGCGCCGTACCTCCGTCCAGTAACCATTGATCAACTTGGTAACCTGCATTTGGCGTTGCCGTAAAAGTCAAATTACTACCCGCGATGATAGTTTGGGGCTTATTAGGTTTAATTGTTCCCTGTGCACCCGCTGTTGGCGTAATTACATATTTTGTTACAGGAATTTGCGTAATATTTAGAATGTTAGCTGAGGCAGGTCGATAACACTCCAGTCCATTTCCTTGTTCACAAACAATAGGACCACCCTTAATATTGCCTGATAGTTTACTTCCATTCACCAACAAATTAAGTGTACAGGATTGATGATAATTTAATTTAAATGGATTTGGGCAATTTCCCGTTGAAGTAACCTGGGTAATCCCCTCAATACGTTTCATAGATAAAGTGTGGGTTTTACGGGATTGATTGGTTATCGTATATTTAATTGTCGCGGATCCTATCGGGGTTATATAAATTTTGGGGGGATAATTGGGATCTGGTGTAAAAGTCCATACAGGTTTACTGGCATGGCTAAGTGTAAGGAATAGTATAGCAAACACACCGATACAAAGCTGAGGCAAAGTAGTTTTTAATATTTGCATCTTCAAATCCATCTTCGGATATTCATTTTAGTGTTTATCTTAAGTTGATTACTAATCCCAGATCAATAAAATTAGATATTTTTTCAAAGAGTTAAAGATCACTCCACAAGACACGCTTATTCCACGTATATTTTGGTATTTAGAATAGAAATATCAGTCATCGAAGGAGAGATATAAGGCTAATCACCAAAGTACTTATTATAAATGGTTAAATAAGTGCCATCGGTTTCTATTTCTAATAAGGCTTTATTAATTTTATCAATTATAGGAGCATTTTTTCTCAATGCGATGATTCCATACCCGTTTCCTATCACGATGGGTTTTCCTACGAGTTGGAAGCCTTGCAGGGTATTATTCAACAGATATTTAGCAACATTTTCATTGACTAATGCGGCATCAATTTCATGATTGTTGAGGGCTTCTATTAATGAGGTGATTTTAGAATATGCTTTAATATTTTGTTTCGAAGTATAATTAGGTAATACATTATATTGGATGAATGTTGCTTGCAGTGCGCCAATTTTTTTGTTCTTAATATCGTTGATTGAATTGATATTCGAATTTTTTAATGACATAAATTGTCCATTACTTGTTATATAAGGCAGACTGAAAACATAATTTGTTGGTTCAGTTGAAGGAAGAGGGCTGGGTAAAAAAGTAATGTCAATAAAACCTGTATTCAGATCTCTAAATTGAGAATCCAAATCTGTGGGTTTATAGATACAGTCCGTAGCAATGCGTTTGCATATTTCATCCATAAGGTCGACGCTAAAACCAAAATAATGATTGTCAATGTCGGTCGATGAGAAAGGTGGTGCAAATTTCAAAACCCCAACAGTAAGTGGGCTACTATAAGCAAAGAAAGAGCTTGCTAATAGGATTATAAAAACAAGTTGCTTAATAAGCTTCATGTTGTAAATCCGTATTTTATATAGTTAAACTCTAGGATGTTAGAAAAGGGTTGTCAATGCAGTCACTGAATGCCAGCATTTTTTTGAAGGGTTAACATTGTTTTTGGGTCTTCATATAAGCGAAAAATTTAATTAAATCATTCAAGTCTTTATCGGATAGAGATTGTCTATCAGAACCAGTCATTCGGCCCTGTGGAAGAGAACGCACTGATTTGGGATCCCGAATAAATTTTTTCAATTGAGTCATGTTAGGATAATAATTCAAAGGATTTTTAGGACAATTCAAGTCCGGACCGATATCGCTTTTTCCGATATGATTTATGGTATGACACCCCTCACAATGACTAATATAAATTTTGTACCCATTAGCAATCGATGTATTTTTTGTTTTGGGAGGGGAGAGCACATGGTGGTAATTAAGTTCTCGAGTAATTTTTATCGCAACAACACTCCATGCCCAAAATTCTGGAGATATATACGAACGCTCTGGATAAAGCCAAATTATCTCATAAGGTCCTGCTGTAAGCCCGGTGTGATTTTCAATTATTGACCATTTTGATGAGGGTTCTATGGCCAACATTGCTATGGATGCATTTTTACTACAGTCCATAACTTTACCTGCAGGCACATAGACATGGAAATTATCTTTCGCTATGAATTCAATGATATCTTGTTTTTTTATGTGAAAGGGAGCGAGCAACTTGCATAAAGGGATGGCTTTATGGTGCATGACTTTATCAGGATAAGCGCGGTCATTATTAATTGTTACTTGGGTTAGATTTGGATGGGATAGCAATTCAGTTCGAGTCAGGGTAAGGGATTTATTCGGAGTAGTGATATGAAGCGTGCTGGATGATGAAGCGTTCGCGCTGGAAGCAGTTACACTTATAAGCCAGAGACCTATCAATAAAAAAAAATATTTCAATCCGTTCACTTTAACTCCTGGCATTTATCGATGTGTGATCTGAACAGCCAAATTATATTACATTGATGTGGGAATTTTTCCAGGGAAAAATCAACCTACTTGTTTCTACGGATTTTTACATGACAGCTGAAGGATAAATGGAGCTCGAAAATAAAATCTTGACTTTTTGCCTGCATACTCATCATAGTGCAGAGCTAAAACCGGTGATACGTAAAAAACCTCCGTTTGACATAAATATATTCTTAACAAGGAGTATGAAATGGGCTACAAATTTTGTTTAAGCGTTGCCTTACTACTGAGTCTACCATCGTTATTATTTGCAGATGATACCCTAATTTTTGCAGTGGATATCATTCGGCATGGGGATAGGACTCCGATTGTCCCACTTTCAGTTGTAAATTATCAATGGCAAGAGGGTCCGGGGCAGCTTACAGCAGAAGGTATGCAACAAGAATATAAAATGGGTATCCAGTTCCGTAAAAAATATATTGAGCAAAACCATCTATTGCCTGAGTGCTACGAGCATGGAACAATGTATGTGCGCTCTACTGATTATGAACGCACATTGATGAGTGCACAGTCATTATTAATGGGATTGTACCCGCCAGGGACAGGACCAAATACAACGGAATCTTCTCTTCCAGCTTTGCCTTATGGATTTCAACCCATTCCTGTTTTTAGTGCTCCCTCTAAATATGATGAAGTGATCATCCAGCAATTAAGTGCCGTGGAACGAGCAAAATTAATGGAACAATATGTGTACTCTACGAGAGAATGGCAACAAAAAAATAATGAACTCAAAGATAAATATCCCCTTTGGAGTGCTCTGACAGGGGTTCAAATTAAAAATCTGACTAATCTTGAATTATTAGGCGATGCTTTATACATTCATCAACTCCATAATGCACCGATGCCCGTTGGTTTGAGTAGTCAAGATATAGAAACAATCATTAATGCCAGTAACTGGGCTTTTATGGCACAAGAAAAACCTCAAGCAGTAGCAGCTGCTTACAGTTCAAAACTCATGACAAATATTGCCAATTTTCTTAATAGTGGTAGCCAGAAAAAATCCAAGCTTAAATACGTTTTGTTATCTGCACACGATAGGACTATTGCAAGTGCATTAAGTTTTTTGGGATCTCCTTTGCAAACCGCACCGCCGTATGCTTCAAATCTTAATTTCTCACTTTATGAACATGATGCAAATTATTACCTTGTAAAAATCACTTATAACGGTAATCCAGTTGCAATTCCTGCTTGTGGTGGAACTACTTGTGAGTTGCAGCAATTTATAAAATTGGTGAATGACTCCAAGAATTATTCAATTTGAGATTCTTTTCTCCCACGCAAAGCGAGAACTTAGGTGGATAAGTGTCTTATCCAAACTATTTATTCCACAAAACTTAAAAGGGGAACCTAGAAATAAAAAGTTTAATTAATTATTCTCTCAATTAAATAAACATTCTAATTTAAAAAATAATGCTAATTAGTGGTGATAAAATAGGTATCGGTTTAAGACCTCCACATTATACGCAAATCATCAGGAAAAAGCCTGAAATTGATTGGGTAGAAGTGCATACAGAACACTTTATGAGTGACGGAGGCCCATTATTAGATATCTTATTTTCAATAGGGGAGATCTATCCTATAAGTTTTCATGGGGTAGGCTTATCTTTAGGTTCTGCCTGGGGACTAAGCAAGAATCATTTAAAACGAATTAAAACATTGATTAAGCGTTTTGAGCCAGTTCTAGTTTCAGATCATTTATCTTGGAGTAATAACGGGCGAGCTTATCTTCCTGATTTATTACCTATTCCTTATACTGAAGAAAGTTTAGTAATGATTGCGAATCATATTGATGAAGCGCAAAACTATTTACAAAGAACCTTGCTTATTGAAAATCCAACTTCTTATTTGGAGTATCGAAGTTCAACTTATTCAGAGGCTGAATTTTTAGCGGAGTTAGTAAAACGCACTGGGGCTCAAATTTTATTGGATGTGAATAATATTTTTGTGTCGTCTGTTAATCATGACTGGGATCCATATCAATACATCCAATCTATTCCTTCGGGAAAAGTACAAGAAATTCATTTGGCTGGACATTCAGTTCAGGTGTTTGATGAAAAAAATAGTTTGCTTTTAGATACCCATGATCGACCTGTATGTGAGGAAGTGTGGGGATTATATCAATATGCTGTAAACCGCATGGGGCATGTCCCCGCGTTGATTGAATGGGATGCGGATCTACCTGATTTGGAGGTTTTACTGAATGAAGCAAGAAAGTCAGTTAAATATAGCAACAATAAAGCAGATCCAGGAGGATTTTACCCAAGCAGTGTTTTACCAAAACGATAATGAACTGACAGAACATATCTCCAAAAATCAAGTAGATCCTGAGTTTAGACTCAGCATCTATCGAAACAATATTATGCTGAATTTATGTCGTGCGCTAGAAATTACCTATCCCTTTATTTGGAAGCTGATAGGGGAGGAGTGTGCCCATCAAATTGCCCGTATGTTTTGCCAAAAAGAAATGAATTTACCTGTAACAAATTGTCTTGATGATTGGGGGGCGAATTTTCCAGGATTTTTACAAGAAATTAATTCAATTCAACATCTTGTTTATTTGAAAGATATAGCAGAATTAGAATGGTTGATACATAAAAGTTACCGTGCCTTAGATTTTAAAAGCCTTAAACCCGGGAAATTACAAAAAAAGTTGGAAGGTTCAGGGGATTTACGTTTGGTTTTTAATCCTTCGGTGCATTTATTTTCATCACTGTATTCATTAAAAGAAATTATCGAGTTCATTGAGTGGCCAGATGGAAAAAAAATTGATCTACGTCACATTCCTTCTTATGCAGTGATTGCTCGTCAAAACAGCCAAGTAATCACTCATTGGATTTCTAAAGATCTGTTCTATTGGCTCGTATGCCTCAAAAATCGTACACCTTTGATGCATGCCTATGACCATATAACCACATTCAATCCTGATTTTGATTTGGTTGCAGGCTTAGAATTTATATTAAAAAATCGTTTATTGTGGAAATGCTTGAGTTGAAGTATCCAATTTGTTTGTCTCCTAACTCAGTAGTGATGGTTACTCAGCTAAAACCACCAAATCCATAGGATCGTCAACTCCTGCAACACTCCGGGATTTTCGTTCTATTTTTGGAGCTTCACTTTCATAGTTTTGTTTTAGCGCTTCTGTTAGTGTAGATGCAGTAGTTAATGCTTTTGAATGTTCCACTTTATTGTGCTTCTCTAATTTTGCGGCTAAATTCGCAGTTTCTCCTATCACTGTATATTCAAGTCGGTCTGCATTACCAATAACTCCAAAAACGATTTCTCCCACTGCCAGTCCCATACCCACATCAAGCACAAAATCTCCATTTTTTTTACGTGCTTCATTCCATACTAACAGCTTTGCAAGAATCTCATCTACTGCTCTTAAGGCATCTGCTGCATAAGTATTTGAAGGGGTGACCGCACCAAAACTCGCCATGATGCCATCTCCCATAAACTTATCAATCGTGCCATTATGTTTTTGAATGATTGGCACGAGCAAACGCTGATACTCTCCTAGTAATTGGATCAAGTCACTTGGTGACAGAGTTTTAGATGCTTTGGTAAAGCCGCGCATGTCGGTAAATAAAATTGCTGCATGACGTGTTTCTCCATAACCTGCTTGCAAAATCGAATCAGAGTGGATGATTTTTTCGGCAACGCTTAAGTCAAAAAAACGGGAGAGATCTTTTGCGGCACTGGTTTGCGCTACTGCTTGGAACAGTGTCTTTTGGGCGCGTTGGAGTACTAATGCCAAGATCACTGTAACTAAGAAAATAGATAAAAGTATATCGAATACTGCGCCTAAATAAACACTCTGGGTGGAAGCATAAGTTATATAGTCCCAGGTAATAACACTCATTCCGGTGCTGGATAAGGTTTGCCAAACAATAACAGTCCACCCTATAACTGCGGTAAAGCCTGAAAGTAATACCCATTCTGGTTCAAAACGCAACGCGCGAAGAGCTATCAGGATATAAACATAATTGATGTGGGTATTTTTTAAATTAATGGTTGCTGAGGTTTCATATTGTAGGTAATAAGTCCAGATAATAAACAGCAATAAGAACATTTCGGTGATGACGAATAATCCAAGTACTTTAGGGGTTAACTGATTTGTATAAGCAAACCATAACCGCGTTAATATTAGAATAGTAAATAATGATAAGCCCAAAGAGGTAGAATGCACTGGAGCATGAGGGGTATAACCTATAGGAGTTAAATAGTCTATGATCATCAACAAAAATATAACCCCTAATTGCACCCCGCCAACCAGTAATTCGCTTCGGTACTGTTGGGACTTCATATCATCTCTAATGCGCTGCGGTAATTGATTATAACTAAGCACTCTTTTCTCCTACGATGCGCTCACATAATCCTTTAGGTAACATGATGTATTCCTCTGGATCTCCATCCTTCGTTGCTTGCGCGGCACAGGAGTGTTTCGATGTCGCACAATCATTTTTACTCGCACGTACTACGCCATAACATCGCTCAAGCTCCTCTGTCTGGTTTTTTTCAGACAACCAATCAGTATTGGTATATAAAGCCACGAGCGAAGCACTTAAAGCTGCAGCAATAACGGCACTATTTTGAATCTTGCGTTTATTCATGATTTTAATCCCATTTAGGATTTATAAATATCGTTCTTTAATATGTGCAAAATAATAATCAGGATTTAATGTTTCACCTGTTGCTTGACGCAATAGTTCTGGAAAGGTTAATAACCTTCCTTTCTGATGTATATGTTCCCTCAGCCAAGCTAACAATGATTTGAAATTACCTTGCTGCAATTGATCTTTCAGATCCGGAATGGATTTCTTTACGGCTGAAAACAATTGAGCAGCAATTAATGCTCCAAATGTATAAGCAGGAAAGTATCCAAAAATTCCGGATGGCCAATGAACATCCTGCATCACGCCATTTTTATCATCGCCTTTGGTGGATAAGCCTAAATACCTTTGCATAGAGGTATCCCATACTTCCGGCAAATCAGCAACAGTAATCTCGGAAGAAAATAATAGTTGTTCTATTTCATAACGTAGTATTACATGTAAAGGATACGTTACTTCATCCGCATCAACCCGGATTGGGCTCGGTTGTACTTTCGTGTATTGAAAAAAAAGGTTTTCTGCAGTGATATGCTCTACATCTTTGAAATATTTTTGTGCTATGGGCTCAAGAAAACGGAGGTATTCCAGGCTTCTGCAAATTTGCATTTCAATAAACAAGGATTGACTTTCGTGCATAGCCATTCCTAAAGAATGACCCACAGGTTGTGTACTCCATTCTTTTGATAATCCTTGTTCATAAAGAGCATGACCCGTTTCATGGGTAATTGCCATTAAGGACGATAAAAACTCGTGATCGTTATAACGTGTTGTGATACGAACATCACTAGATATTCCACCACAGAATGGATGATGGCTTACATCAAGTCGCCCATGATTAAAATCAAATCCTAGACGAGCCATTATTTCCATTCCCAGTTGCTTTTGTTTTTCTACCGGAAAAGTTCCTGTAAGTGTTTTAATTTGCCTATTCTTTTGATTTTCAATAATACTGGGAATAAGTTGAGCCAGTTCTTGTTTTAATGAATTAAAAATCGGAGTAATTGTATTACAATCCAAATCTGGAGAATATTCATCAATTAATACATCCAACACTGGCTTATTAAATGTTTGGGATTTAATTTCAGCAATTGTTTTTACTTTTTGAAATAATTTTTCCAGGTAGGGTTTAAACGATTTCCAATCATTTTTTGCGCGTAATTCTCGCCATGCTTGACCACAAATTAAAGATTCATTAGTAAATTCTTCGACTAAATGCACGGGAATACAGGTCGCCTGTAGGTATTCTTTCTCCATCCAATAAAGATTCTTTTGCTGCCATAATGATAAACCCTCAATATCTTTTGCGTGTTTTATCAAGTCACCAACTTTTTTATCAGTTAACCAATCATGCTGAACAGCACTTAATGTAGCTAAAGCCTCTGCTCGGGCTTTCCCCCCACCAGGTGGCATCATGGATGCTTCATCCCAGGAGACAATTGCGGCTAGATTTTCAAAATCATAATACTTTTTAAAATGATGTTCTAACTGTTGGTATGCATTCATGTAGGGTTCTCATTAGTCTGTTTGGATTTAGGCATGCTTAAAAATATACATATTGAGATGATGCAATAAATTTATGGGTAGGGTCAAACTAAAGCCCTAGAGCATCGTTATCTATTTAGCTTAGAATTATTCTAACAATGTAAGCCCAAATTGATCGTGGAGTCAAAATTAACTGCACGAATTCACATAAATTTATTTTAAATCATTTGGTTATGTACGGTTTTTAAGACTATTTTCTAGAGAATGAATATCTGATGATAATTAAATTTGTACATTTGCTCTACCAAAATTTGTAAATTAACTGTAAACTTTTTCCTGAAAAGACATGACCGTTATAATGCGTGGTCATTTCAGAGGTATTTTTATTATCGGATATAATTATTAATTCTAAAGGAGCCATGTCATGCCTCATACACCACCTGCCTCACCTAATGCTGAAAGAAAAACTGAAGAAGCAAAAAATTTATACAGTTCCCAGGATAGTAGCTTTGATGAAAGCAGTTTTGAGGAAAGTAGTTTTGAGGAAAGTAGTTTTGAAGAAAGCGATGAAGAGAACTCCGAACTAAGCGAAGATGAAGGTAATGAGCAAACTTCTGAAGAGAGTTCGCAACCTACCACCGAGCCGACTGAAGAATCACCAGCCCCCCAAAATCATGCGGAAAGAAGAAATGCCAATACGCTCTTTGGTTTTGCTCCACGAGCCCCTCAAGTCTTTGTCTGTCAACATGGGCATTTACACCTTATAGATGCCATTGATGAAAACACTCTAATTTTCATGACCTTAAATGGCTCTCCTGAATTAATGCGTATGATAGCTCTCGCTACACTATTGACGGCTCTAGATTTAGATGAAGAAAAGAACTTGGAAGAACAAGTTGGTTCACAAACTGAGCAAAAGCCGGAAGAAGGACCAATAAAAGCAAGCGAAGAACAAAGTCAAAAAGAAGAAGAAAGTAGCGAGGAAGAAAATAACGAAAGTTGGGGTTATAACTACTTTTCAATGTAGCACTCGGACTCCGCAGCCAAAGTTGCGGAGTCCCTTATCTAAATAGGTGTTTTTTTACCCCCTCTAGAATGTCCAGCATTGATAATCCATACCAACATCTTATATCATCGCACCTAAAATGCGCTTCTGAAATTTAAAAAGGAACTAATAATAATGCGTATGCAATGGATGTTAATAGCACTCTTTACTTCAATGGCTCACGCCAACTTACCTTATTTTCCTTTAGACTTTCCTCGAGACGAGGCAGCACACCATCAAAACATACCCTACTCATTTACACACATGATTGAATGGTGGTACTTCAATGGCAAGTTGGTTACTGATGAGGGAAGGCATTTAAGTTTTGATGTTGCTTTATTTAATGCCGCTATAAATGTAAAAGGACGTGTCTATACACAACCCATGCTCCACATGCAACTTGCTGATTTGGACAATAAAATAGCCTATGGAGTAGGTAAAGATTATTTTGTTAATGAAGGTAAATTTGATACTGAAAAATTAAATATTATTGTAAAAAATGACTATAGTTTACAAAAAAAGGGTGAAAAAGAGAAAGAAGTTTATTTGTTGAACGCAGAAGCTCATCAAAATAACACTGCCTTAAAATTCAATTTAATTATGGAGCCAAAAGGATCTTTTTTCTTGATCAATGAAAATGGACTGATGCCAATGGCTGATAATACCAATTCATATTATTATTCCATACCTCATTTCAAAACAACGGGGACGCTTAAACTCAATGATAAGACGTATCAAATCAATCTAAATCCAGGTGATGCCTGGATGGACCATCAATGGGGCGACTTTAACCTTGACTCGAATGGGTGGGAGTGGTTTGGAGTGCGCCTGAATAATGGTATTGACGCCAATATCTTCCTTATCTTCAATTTTAATGATAACAAGGTAATTGGCGGGCTAGCAAACGTAATTTTGCCTTCTGGCGAAAAGCGATTTATTTCTTACCAAGATATGGAAGTGTTTCGCGAAGATTATTGGTTTGACCCCTTATTATCAATTCTTTATCCCACTACATACAGAATTAATATACCCAGCATTGGACTATCCCTTACGAATGTTGCCGCTTTTCCCGAGCAGGAAAAACATGGTTACTGGGAAGGATATTGCGAAGTATCAGGAAGCTATAATCAGCAAGAGGTTACTGGTTTTTCTTATACAGAAATTGTTTACAGCACTCCAAGCCTATCTGTTTTCTCCAATCTTGAGGGTAGTTCAGTGGTAGATGAAATTAGACCTGGTATAGTGTCTAAGGAAGAACTAACAAAGACTGAGTACAAATGAGATTTTTAATAAAGGCTATAATGAAATTTTTCCTGTTCTTTCCTTTCCTAGGAATGCTTCTTTTTGTTAAAGCCCTTGCGGTCAATGGAACTCCTGAATCGAAAGAGATTCAACTGCAGATAAATCAACTTTCAGAAATCAATAAAATAGCGACAAAAGTTGCACCTTCTCAATTGCCAAGTCCCTATAATGAATTATTGACTCAGCCCCTAATGACTAAAAGCATAGAAAAATATTATGCACGTAGTGCCATTATAAAAACAATTTTTGCAGCCCAGAGGCCTGAAAAAAATACTTATCAACGTACTATAGTTATGTTTATTGATAGCAAGAAAGAGAGAAATCAACCTGAGTTAGCCCAAACAAAAAAAGAAGTGATTGTAGTTGAGTTAGCATTTATTACGATGAACTTTAATGAGCTGCCCAAAAATATGATAGAAGAAATACTCCATACGAATACTCCTTTTGGTAAATTGCTCCTCAAGTATCATCTGGAAATAGTCACACAAGATCGAACGTATTATAAGGTTAGATGTGACCGTGCATTAGCCTCACTAATTAATTGCAAATTTAATGATTTCATCTATGGACGCACCAACAGTATTCTTAGGGCTGATAATAAAAAATGGCTTGCGCATGTTGTAGAGATTTTACCTAACCCTGCTGAGGTAGGTGAAGGAGGAAAACTACCCCCAGCTCCAGATTAATGCATATTAAATGTTTCTTATGATATTATAAAGCTCAATTTTCATGATGTCCTAATAGGACTCCAATTATTCAAAGTAAAGGAACGTGGTGATTTATGTGGAATGAAAAAGTAACAAAGCCTTTTCTGATTATTTATATTGGTCTGTTGTTCCTTGCAACCTTTTTCATCATTCCAACCATAACCAGTTTTTATTACTACGCTTGGGGTAAACAATTAGCTTGGTCTTATTTTGACGGACCACCCATGATTGCCTATTTTTTCCATATTTCTCGAGCAATTTTTGGGGATACTTTTTTTTCCATTAATATTATCGGTTTTTTATGCTTGATTGTAGGTGCTTATTATATATACAAAACCGGTACACTCTTGCACAACCAACAAACAGGATTAATTAGTGCGCTGATATGGGTTGTTTTGCCTACTACCACCGAAAGTGTTTTTGTTCGTGTTTTATATGATGCACCATTGAATTTATTTACGATTCTGTCGTTTTATTCTTTTGCGCGTTACATTTTATACAAACGCATTCTTGATGTGTATCTTTGTGCTTTATTTATTGCAGCAATGATCTTATCTAAATATACTGCTGTTGTAAGTGTGATGGGGCTTTTGGTCTATGTTATTTTTTCCAAACAGCGGCAACTTTTTAAAAATGGACATTTTTACTTAGCCTGTCTAATCATTATTTTAATGATTTCTCCTGTAATCTATTGGAATATCCAGCATGATTGGATCTCAATTACTTATTTATTAAATTTCCACAGTCAAACTCAAAATCATACTACCATATCCCATAGTCTCTTAAGGCTTTTAAGTACATTAGTAGTTAATTTTTCAGTTTTCCTCTTGTTGACTGCATTTGGATGGTATAAGTATCGAAAAACCCAGCCTACATCCGATAACCAAGTTTTGGAACTCACTTATGCAGTATTATTTGTAGGCTTATTATTTTGGTTCATATCAACCCTTCTGGGTGGAAGTGCCCGTGCTATTTACCTAACACCTCTAGGCATGAATATTGCCTTAGCAACAGGATATTTCATTACAAAATATAATTACCACCGTTTTTTTAAGTGCTGTTATCCCGTTTTTTTAATCTTTAGCCTCATGGTGATTGTTGTTAATTCATGGCCAATCGCAACATATATGAAAAAAGGTAAGTTTTACACGGTATTACAAAAAGCGATTAAAGAGCCAGAAATCATAAAAAAAGGACAGCCTATAGCTGCTGGATATTATACTAATGCTTCAGCGTTGAATTTTTTTATGCCCAATGAGTCAGTTCATGCAATTCCTTGCAACGATATCAATCAATATCAATACTGGGATAAAGCCTTTTTAGAAGCATTATCCAAAGGGGAAATTGCTAAAATCTACTATTTTGATTTTAAAGATACGAAACAATGTCCTGAACAATTTTTTAATCAATGCCGATCAGTCGCAACAATTTCTCACAATAAGATCATCCCAGTAATTCACAAATTAACTAAGCCAAGATATTTGTTTGTGTACGAATGTTCATCGCCACGTACCCAAATTTCAAATGCAAAGACCTAATATAACCAGGGAAACAGGAGCATAAATACTTGAGTTGGATGCCCTCGAGCTGCTCCTGAACTTATTTCTTGGTTCAGATTTTTCCGATTGCACTCCTAGTCTTATAAAGTAATAATACATTCTGAATTCCACCCGTCGCAAACATGTTGTGTTTGTATGGCTTATTTTATAAGGATGATAAATGAAACAAAAACTGCTCATTGGATTTACAGCTGTCGCTCTGACTTTTGCAAGCATATCTTATGCTGATTTTACCTTTTACTCGGGTTCAAATAAATGTGAAGATATTCCTGGAAATTGGGCTGGATCAGGTAAGGCTTCTAATTGGTTGATAGGGGAGTGTCATTACAATGGAGCAGGAACAGTTGGAGCTGTAGATACTACAGGTCATTTTGCGATTGAAGTCAATGCAGACAAACGTTCAGGAAGTCTTATATGTCCAGAACATCATTCAACGAAACTGCGTGGAATTTGTGTGAATGGAACGGTAACCATTAAGACAGAATACGGTAACTTGAACGGTATTTTTTCACAAAATTCAGGAAGCGCAAAAGGCAAGCTCACGGTTTCACCTGGCATGGACGTCGATGTTGCTATTCAATTTAAACGAGTTAGTTAGATAACTGGGAAGCGGGGAGGTGAAATTTAGAAAGTTTCGAGTCTAAATTTCACTTCGAGCGTCTAGACTTAATTTGAAGAAATAAGCCCTTTAGTTTAATGATTCTTTTAAAGTCACAATGTGCTGATAGGCTTCATTTATCCGTTCTTGGCTGATTTCTCCAGAGCGAACTTTGGCTTCAATAATATTGATGACTTGAATTGGGTCTTGTGATGGAACCGATAAATTATTACCAAATATCAGCATATCTGCACCTGCATTGATCGCCAATACTAAAGCTTGCTCAAGCCCATAATTATCGCTAATCGCCTTCATTTGCATATCGTCCGTGATGATAACCCCGCGGAAATGGAGTTGATTCCGTAGAAGCTCGGTTAAGATTTTATGAGATAGAGTGGCTGGCAATCCTGAGGGATCTAACTGACGATTCACGATATGTGCGGTCATAACCACTCCACATGCTTCAGGTGAATTCAGTGCGCGTTCAAAGGGTTCTAATTCGTAAGTTCGCCAAGTATCTGTAACATCGACAAAACCCTGATGTGAATCCTGGGTTGAGCTGCCATGCCCTGGAAAGTGTTTGTAAGCACATTGAATTTTCTGATTTAAGAAATGATGGCTATAAATATTTGCATAGCGTGTCACTTGTTTTGGATCACTAGAAAAACTTCGATTTTTTTTTCCAATGATTGGATTATCAGGGTTAACATTTACATCCAATTCTGGAGCAAAGTCTAAGTTAAATTCCGCCATTTTTAGAGTATGAGCCATAGGTGCAGCAGCAGTTTCTGCTTCTTTAACACTTCTATTACCCACTTCGGCTGCAGATAAAGTTGGAGGAAACCCGTATTGCTCTCCTAAACGATTGACTTGGCCCCCTTCATAATCTACCGAAATTAATAAAGGTAATTGCACTCGATGATGTTTTAAATTACCTTGTTCCGCAAAATATTGGAGCTCATGATTCAGCTTTTTTACTTGTTCTGGATTTTCAATATTCTTGTCAAATGTTTTTGTCCGAAAATTGTAGTCAAATAAGATAACACCACCGATATTATGATCTTCAATTGTTTTTACTATTGGGGATCGATTATTAATTTGTTTCCCATCAAAACCAATAAGAAGCATTTGACCAATTTTATCTCGTAAACTTACTTCGGTGGTAATACCAGCGAAACAACTTGCAGAGAAAAATAAAGTGAGAAAAAGCGAAAAAAAATAATTCATATGTGGTCCATATACTTACCAAATAGGTCAAAGTGTACCATTTAGTTCCAAATTGTTCAATCTGTATCTTATTTCGCCTATAGTAGTCCAGTATACCTTAGTGTTGAGAGTTGCTATTATTCGCTTATACATTATCAAATATTGTAGGAAATAGGCTATGACTACCGTCAGTGAATACTTTAATGAGAATTGGCAACGCTATCAAAGCACTATTAAAAATAATACCTTATATCATCGTGAAATGGTGCAGGCATTACAAAGATTTCTCTCGACTCATATAGGAAATCGTTCTTTTTCTTTTGTGGATGTTGGATGTGGTGACAGTAGTACGGTTGCTTCTGTACTTTCAGCTACCTCAATAGAAAGATATATAGGTATTGACGCAGCGCCAGACGTTTTAAAAATGGCTGAAAATACCTTGGCCTTACTTCCGTGTAAAAAAGAGTTCATTGCGGATAATATGACGGTGGCTCTTCCTCGTTTATCGGTTCCCGTGGATGTAATCTTTACCAGTTATGCTGTTCATCATTTATCCCTACAGGATAAAATCAACTTTATTGCTACTTGCAAACAAAAACTAAATCCCAATGGTTATTTGTTATTGATTGATGGTGTTCTTCAACTGGATCAGACACGGGAGGAATGGTTGAATGCTTTGAAATCACGTATTGTTGAAAGTAACCCTGATATTACTAATGACGAAATCATAGCACGGATGGAACATCCGCGTGCGGATGATTACCCCGAATCCATTGACACCTTCGCTCAAATTGCCCAGCAGCAATCCTGGAGTAATTTTCAAGTTCTTGTAGATAAAGGAATATTTGCTTTTATGGCCTTTTCTAAATAATATTTTGAGTTCCTTAGAACTTAGCGATTCTGAGGAATTTATCCATAACCCGTTTCGACATTAAGTATACAATTGCGCTTTTATTGCATTCATATAGATTTTATCAATTATTCCAATAATTAATGAAGCAGGGCCTGAAGCACTACTGGAAGTAGGCCCAACACATTCAGCATAAAAATGCACAGCATTCTTAGCTGCTAAAAATGGATCAGGAATTACAGAATTAAAAACACTGATAATTGCTGAAAGTAAATTGCTTATCCCCGCCACTTTTTGAACCAACTCAGAATCAAAATTAAATTGATTGATTTGATTCTCCTTAACAACGAGATGTCTTTTTCCACTGACTACAACAGATAATTTATATTTTTTTGATAATGATTTCGCATTATCTAATATCATTTTCTCTTCGAGTAGATGATTGTTACCTTGAATTATAAGTTCATCAGTCCCTAAACTCACAATTTCATTAGGATAGCCACGGATAATTGAAATTTGATGCATCTTTATCATTTTGGATACAACATCCGTTCGGTATCGACTTGCACCTGCTCCGACTGGATCTAAAATGATGGGGATATTCTTCTGGTTTGCTAGGGTACAGATGTAATTACTTAATTTAACAAATGGGTTATCTAATTTGCCTATATTGATTACCACGGCTTTAGAAATTCCCAATAGTTCTTCAACTTCTTCTTCCGCACTACACATTAATGGGAAACCACCAATACTACGTATTCCACTTGCTACATATCCCATTGGAAAATAATTGGTAATGTTTAAAATAAAAGGTTTTTGGTGTCTGATATTCCTCAAAGCTTCATTTACTTCGGGTGTCATGAAACAAATCCATTCTTCAACAAGTTCAATTAAAATTACTTTAGCGCACTTTTTTAATTAAGTGAATTCATAACGAGTATAAAGAATGATGCTATTTAAAAGGATGATTTGCTTTTTCAAGCATGTCGAACTAAGTTTAAATTTGAAGGAATTTTAATCTCAAGGAGAGTATAAATGTCAAAACATGATAAATTTAAAAAAGAGTCACAAGATGCACGTCGCCATGATCAACAGCACTCTACTCATCCTGATAAGATGAAACCTACTCACGAAAAAACTAAATTAGAGACCCATTCTAATAAGAAGAAGTAGAATAAAGTAAAGATAATTTGTTACAAGCCTTACCTTCTAAGGTAAGGCTTTGTTTGACGGTATTAATAACAGCGTAATTGTCCCCAAACATTTCTCCAGCAGCCTGGATGGTATGGAGCGGGTCTTGCATTGGGTCCTGGGCTGTTGTATACGCACATGCCATATATATTCCTATGAAATCCATGTCCACAACCTTGAGCTGCGCTGGCAATAGACGTATAACCTAGGGCGAAGAATAATGAACCGACTATAATTGCTGTACGTACTATTTTTGAAAGATAGAAACTTGTATCCATTACATCCTCCTTGGGTTTATCTTTTTTTTCACTCAGCTTAAGTATAGAGTTTATTTTTTAATTTGCATAAAATTTAAGCAAATATCTTTGATAGTTTCTATATGATTGTAAATCGCTGAAAATATCTTTTTTAAACATACTTTTGAAGTGAGTTTAAATTCAAGGAGATGCTTAAAAATTGCTTACCACGACTCATCCCATAAACTTAATTGTTTGTAGGTTGAATCTTCTTTTTTGCAAAATTTGCTGATTTCTAAATCTGGAGAGGGTTCGATATTTAAGTGGAATTTTTTACAGGCAAGGTGGAATCGAGTTTTTAATAGATTGGCATATTCCCCCTCTCCTCGCATTCGAATTCCAAATCGGGAATCGTATTCTTTTCCACCGCGCATTTGACGAATTAGGCTCATTACATGCTCGGCTCTTTCTGGGAAGTGTTTGGTAAGCCATTCTTTGAATAATTCTTTTACTTCGTAAGGTAGTCTAATTAACACATAACTGGCATGTTTGGCCCCACTCTCTGCTGCAGTCTTCATGATTTTTTCCAATTCCATGTCATTGATCATCGGAATGATAGGGGCAATCATGACACGCGAGGGTATTCCATGGTCAGTTAAGTGTTTAATTATTCTGATTCGTCCTGCCGGTGCAGTAGTTCTTGGCTCCATAATTCTTTTCAAATCTTTTGATAGAGAGGTGATACTTACTGCAACTCGAACTAGATTTTGTGCAGCCATGGAGGACAGGATATCCAAATCACGTTCTATGAGCGCATTTTTTGTAATGATAATCACAGGATGACGATGAGCAGCTAATACGTTTAAAAGACTACGCGTAATAGCAAGCTTTGCTTCTGCAGGTTGATAAGGATCTGTATTTGCACCTAAGACAATAGGTTTGCAATGATAACTTGCTTTATTAATTTCTGTTTCCAAAAGTTTTGCAGCGTCCACTTTATAAAAGATTTTGGTTTCAAAATCGATTCCAGGAGATAAATTAACATATGAATGACTGGGTCTGGCATAACAATAAATACATCCATGTTCGCACCCTCGATAGGGGTTAATTGACTGCTCAAAACCAATATCAGGAGAGTCATTATGACTAATGACTGATTTGGCGCGTTCGGGTAATAAAAAAGTTTCTAAAGGAGGAAGGATCTCTTCTTCTATATCCCAGCCATCAGCGAAATGTTCACGGGTTTGCGGTTCAAATCGACCGTCTGGATTGCTTAGAGCACCTCGATTTTTAAGAGTCAGATTAGGTTTCATAACAGCAGAGACTAAAATAAATGCTGGTTATTGTACCATTAATGCCCAAAGAAACAGAGGAAAAACTGGAAGATGTCTTATTGATTAGGCCGATTTATTAATGAGGCCGTCATTCTCGATATGCATGTTAGTTTTCCTTCTTCATTAAAAATTTTCACGTCCCAAACTTGAGTAGAACGTCCCAGGTGAAAAGGGGAGGTAATTGCTGTGACTATTCCTTCTTTAACCGAACGAATATGATTGGCATTAATTTCCAAACCGACACAAAAAAATTGATTCACATCAATAACTGCATTTGCTGCAGTACTGGCAACTGTTTCGGATAACGCGACATTAGCCCCTCCATGAAGAATACCTATAGGTTGTCTGGTGCGAGCATTTACTGGCATCGTTGCTTTTAAGAAATCATCACCTATTTCAATAAATTCAATGCCAAGAAATTCAGACATGGTATTTTTTCCGAACCGATTGAGAGCATCTAGAGTAATTTCTTTAAACCATATAGCCATTTTTATCTCCTTTAAGGACGCTCAAATTTGTAAAATGTAAAAAGACACTAAAATAAGATAAACTTTATTTCTCCAAAAACCAATAAGAAATTTTTATGACAAATCAAGCATGCATGAGATGTTATATCTCGGGAAAAGTCCAAGGAGTATGGTATCGCGCTTCAGCACAGAGAGAAGCGATTAAGTTAGATATCACAGGATGGGCGCGAAATTTGGACGATGGGCGCGTAGAGGTTTTTGCTTGCGGGACAACTGACAAGTTAAAATTATTTTATGCATGGTTAAAAAAAGGTCCCCAACTTGCTTTTGTAGAGGAATGTACTTACGAAGAAGTCAATTGGCAAGAGCATCAAGGATTTGATACTTTTTAATGAAACATAGGTATACCTGGGAGGCAGAGCGGTGCTTTTCCTGTTACTTAGAGTATACCTTAATAAAATATTCTATGGATTCAATTAATCGTGAGACTTGATCGGGTACAAATATTTCAAGTTGCGCAAAAACATGGATCATCCCTTTAAATTCCTCTAATTCAACGGTAACTCCTAGGTTTTTTATTTTTTTTGCAAAATCAATTGCTTCATCAAATAGTGGATCATATTCAGCAGCCGCAATATAGCAAGGCGGTAATAATTCCAAATGTTTAAAATACATCGGTGATGCTTGAATTCGATCTCCACCATTTTTGAAATAATTGTCAAAATACCATTTAATTTTGTCGCGTGTAAGTAAATATCCTTCTCCATTTCGTTGATACGATTGATAGTTCATGGAAAAATCTACAGACGGATAAATTAATACTAATCCTTTAATCGCTTGATCCCCAAGCTCTTTCATTTGATGACAGACAGAGAGTGCTAAATTCCCACCAGCACTGTCACCTGCTAAAAAAACATGCTGGGTATCCACTTGAAACTCTTTGAGTAATGCAACTCTTTGCTCAAAAACAGCAATACAATCCATCAGTCCCGCTGGATAAGGAAATTCCGGAGCTAATCGATATCCCACAGAAACGACTACAACTTGACAGGTAACCGCAATTCGTCGACAAAGTGCATCATGGGTATCTAGACTTCCTGATAAATGTCCACCACCATGGAAATAAATAATTAAGGATAATTTTTTTTGGGGGGCGGGATGATAAATTCGTGTGGGTATCTCAAGATCAGCAACCCGTAATACAGGATTGCTTACTAAAGGTACGTATACTTTGGGTAGAGCAAAAGCCTCGGCTGTTTTTTCAGCAAGATCACGTACTTCCTCCGGAATAAGGACAGCTTGCTTTGTATGGGTCAAATCCAAGAAGTTTTGTAATGATTGTGGTATATGACCCTGTCCCATTGCTGCCTCCCTCTGCAGAACTATAGTGTCGATGGTTAATCTGAATCTCCTGATAACAGCAACGTATTATTTACCCTTAAAGCCTTTATCAGCAAGAGTCCAACAACCAGGAGCCAAATAATACCTAAAATAATAATAAAACTTAATAAAGGATTTACCATCAGATAACCCATAACTATCACACCCAGTGTTGCAAAACACATGTTAACAAAACTCATCATTGCTGCAGCGCTGGCTTTGTCACTCAGTGCATTTGAAGCAACAAATGACCCACCTGAAAATAAGAAACTGCTAAATAAATAAAGACTTCCTGTGATTAGGAAGAACCACAATGAAGATTCGCTTTTTATGTGCCACATCATCAATAAATTAAATATGCCTAAAGCAACTCCTAAAAAGCCAATGGCAATGAGTCGATTTGCCGAGAAACGAGCCAGTAATTGTTTGGCTAATAATCCTCCACAGAGCATGCCAATGATGTTGAGAATATTCCAATAGCCATACTCTGCTGCTGAGAGTTTCAATATTTCTTCAGCTATTTGAGGACCTGCAGCAGAAAAACAGTACGAAATTGCAGAGCAACATCCTACTACTAATGAAAAAATTACTAATTTAGCAGAAGTCAATGCAGCATAGTAATCACGGATAATGGCCAAGACGTGTATTGATTTGGGATGAGTTAAGGTTTCACTAAACACGCACGTTCCCCAGAGCATAATTACGCCATGTACCAGTAATATCCAAAAACATCCTTGCCAATTGAGGTATTCTGTAATTAATCCACCAAGTACTACAGCGATTCCGATGCCAAGAGCAAAAGACAACACAGAATAGGCCATAGCAGTTTTTCTTTGAGTTTCGGGTAACCATTCATTGATTAACATGAATGTACAGGCAAGTCCGCTTGCCGCACCTAAAGCCGTTATGAGGCGTCCCCCGATTAGTAACCAATAACTTCCTTGTAATAAAGCGAACAAACAAATGAGAATGCCAAATAAATTAATCAACAGTCCTGTACGTAGGGCTTTTAAGCGTCCATAGCGATTAGCAAGAGGTGCATAGACCAATTGCCCTACTACATACCCAATTAAAAAAGCAGAAACTATCCATTCGATAATACCCGGACCTAGAGCATATTCAGATTGAATTTTTGGAAGAGCAGGGGTAATAATCGCTGCTGAAACTGAAGCGATGGAGATGTAGTTGAGCAACCAAAACAGATTAAATGAAGATGGTTTTCCAGTTGCGCTCATGATTGTCCTTAATGAAACTTAAAAATAAAGGGGTCCCATTGTAAGTTCTTCTTTATCTTAGTCAACATATTCTTTTACTGTGTGAACGCATTCTGACCCATAGTTTAGGTATTCCAGAACCTGATCGGAGCTTATTCTATAGGGGCTTTGCGAAATGTTCTCACGGTTTTGTTTGTAGTATTATCGATAATTTCACCGCGGATATCATCAAAGTGCCCATTAACTTGAATCAACATCCATGTGTACAGCTGATCAAGATCATCTCCTGTTTGGGTCGCAATCATAGCTTCTTTACAGTAAACATTTGCAGTAAATTGCTTGCTCATTTTAAAGAATCCTTTGATCCAAACATATATATAAGTTTAGCTATTTTTGCCTGATTCACCACGTTATAAAGGTGGATATTCTACTATAATTTAAATAGGAGAGTTTTATATCAGGAGATTGTTATGGGTACCAATTTTTTAGCAGCAGTGCTAGGTTGGTATCTGGTAATTGTGAGCTTGCTTTTACTTGTACGACGTGAAATTGTAGTTACCGCGATGAGGGAATTAATGGGGCAACGAGCGGTCATGTTGGTTGTTGGCATAATAACATTAATAATTGGATTATTAATGGTTCTGAGTCATAACGTATGGGTATTAGGTTGGCCTGTTATTGTAACCGTCTTTGCGTGGTTAATACTGATTGGCGGCTTATTTAGGCTCTATTTTCCAGATACCGTATATAAAGTTTGGAATAAAATGATAACTAAGACGGAACTATTCATTATAAGTGGGGTAATTACATTACTCATCGGTCTATTCTTACTGTACAAAGTGTATTTCGGTTGATGCAATGTATAAACTGGGGAGCACCCCCAGTTTTATTTTGTATGCCACTCATTAGAGGTATTAGCAATTCACTTAGTGCACGGCAATCAAAGAATTCACGAATAAATCAATGATGTGCTTGATTCTGATTCGGAAGTATACTCGCTATAAAAATCGCTCACGTCTTCAAAAAGTTCTTTTAATTCTTCTACATCATATATTCCTCTTTGAGCTTGTTTGTTTAACTCACTGTATGTTTCAATGAAATCTTCCATTTTGTTCTGTATTTGGGAGTCGCTCAAGTCGTCATTTTTTTTGATTTCGATAATAAAGTCATCGAATTTAGTTTTAATTTCTTCATACTCCTCTTTGCTTCCTAACAGTTTCACTTTGGGTTCTGATTTATTAAAGGATAGGTACAATAAATAAAGTGCTAGAAAGCCAATGGGAACTAAAATAATCATCCCTAGATACATCCCTGTAAGATCGTTACGGGGTGAGTCATTTTGCACCTTACATACAGTCATATCTTGATCAGTACAGGCTGATGCAATCGCAGGTGGTTGTTCAATGGGAAGACGGCATGTTGGTGGTTCATAGCTCAAATTAGGAGAGCAATGGTCTATAGCTTGCTTTTTATTTGACTCAAAAAAGGAGGAGTGCAGTTTAGGTTGGTAATGAGGTTTTTGCTGCGCTCTGGGCTCGGGTATTAACTGTAGTTTTTCAGGTTCTTTAGGGGGCTGCAATCCTTTAATGGAGTATTGGAATGAGATCCAACGATGCATAGAATCCATTAATGCATTTAATTCCTGAGCTTGTCCAGCTAATGTTACGAAATCAGTATCTTTCAATTTAGGACCATTTAAATGAGCAATAACATAATTGACCTGTTGTTTTAATACTTGATTCGTTTTCGAAAGATCACTTGTTGTAGAGGGAAATTGTGCCAGAGTATCTTGATTTGTGATAAAGGTATTCAATTTTGATTGTTCAGAAGTTATCCATTTTTTAATTAAAGATAAATTTTGTTCCTCCTGAATCGCTTTATGATACGCATTGGTATTGGCGTGGATAATTGCTTCAATATGAACGGAAGATTCATCAATAAAGGAGTCAATTTGTTTCAGTAGTGAAGATAATTGTTCCTTAAATTGAAGAACGGTAAACACCTCACCTGCTTGCCCCAAAAGATCCATTGTCTGAGTAATGACTTTTTGAAACTGGTCGAGTTCATTTAAATCAGTTATGGCTTGAGCATAATTTTCTAATACATTATCTTGCATATTTACTAATTGGAAATCCGGGCAGTTTTTAAGTTGATCCGCTGTCAACTGCAATGTAGAAATAGGACTGTCTACGACCGCAGTTGAACTTTTCCCGCATTCTTTTACTGCTTGAGTAGGATAGGCTTTTAAATCAGCAGGTTTATCGATTGCAAAGGTATAGGGATGAGGATTAACCTGATTTGCATTCAGAGCAAAGTGCAAAACGCGGTTACGTTCAGTGGATAGTTGTTCAATTGTTTTGGATACGTCACCTAGGCGATCTCTTAATAGTTGCGATTCAATCTTGTGGGCTAACAGGGGATGAATTTCATCGTCAATTGTACTGCGAAAATTAGCTAAAAATAATCGATCTGAACCTATAAAAGGAGATATATTCTTTTCAATAGTACGTACATAACGAGTGACTAATTCTAATTGTTCGCTTGTTTGCTTGATATTGGGATTTTGACTTATTCCTTTCAGTATATGATTAAGATCCAATAAGAAAAAATTCATAGGCTGATTTAAATGATCTGGACGTAAGTTCTGATTCCTTAACAATAAATAATCACCAATTTTTTGCATTAGTTGATATAAGGCAGTCCATTGCAAACGTTGACTATCGATGGGTTGGACATGAAAATCATCCCGAGTTAAAGCATGACGTGTTTTGAATGCATTAGAGTAAAACCAAGAACGCTCATAAACGTTAATTAAAGCTTGGGAATCATCTGCAAACCAAGAACTGGGGTTGGCTAAATAATCCGGATGAATTCCTGAGTTGGCACGTGTTTTAAGAATCCATTCTCTTTGCGCTAATTCTTCATCTGTATAACATGACTCCGAATGAAGCCAAAAACGAGAATGCTGGGGTTGGGGTTGATATGAGGTGTAATACTCCTTTTTTTCCTTTGCCATACTTCTCACTCCTTGAGATTCGAATAACCCGAGGGTTATTGTACGGTTGGTAACTAAATAGAATATTTTTGAGCCAATTAATTTGATAACACTCTTTAAGTGAATATGCAACAATAAGAATTGAGAATTGGAATGTGGTGCAACATTCTGTTTTTTGTTAAATTATATTTTTTAATTTGAATGAGTAACTTATGCCTTCTTTTGATATTGTCTCTGAAACAAACATGGTTGAATTACGTAATGCTGTTGATAATGCTTTGCGTGAAATGGGGACTCGCTTCGATTTTCGCGGAGTGGACTCAAGCATAGAGCTTAAAGAACTCACGGTAACCTTACGCGCTGAATCAGACTTTCAAGTCAGACAATTAGAGGATTTATTCCGTAATCATTGCAGTAAACGCAATCTTGATGCTTCGGGAGTAGATATGGAAGATGAGCCCGTACACAGCGGAAAATTTTATTCTTTAAATATGACTTTCAAGCAAGGAATCGACCAGCCTACAGCTAAAGATATAGTGAAATGTATCAAAGATTCCAAAATTAAGGTGCAAGCATCAATTCAGGGAGACAAAATTCGGGTTTCAGGAAAAAAGCGAGATGAGCTGCAAGAAACCATTGCGCTCCTGAAGAAATCAAATATTAAATTGCCCTTGCAGTATGAGAATTTTCGAGATTAGTTTTAAATATTGTTTGGCAAGCTGCAATAGGAACTCCATGACATAAATTGTTGTTGGAGTTTCTTTTACTTACTGCGATTTTATTTTTTTGGTAAAAAATATACCCCGGACACAGAGTTTAAAAAATTGTTCCTTTGCATAATGAAGATAGATACTAGAGGTCCAGTAAAGATCTTTTATTATTTGCAAGCAACTTCAACATCATCATTCCATCATGTACCTTTTCATTATTAGATCGTGAATAACAGGTCATAATCCAGGACATCCATTTTGCCGCTGAAAAGTGGATATCGCTTTCTTTAATTGTCAAAGGCAAAGCATAAGCATCTCGAAACAGCTTTAATTCATGGTTATTTAATACATATTCCTCATTATCTTTTTTAAGGGTCCAACTGGTAATAGTATCAATAAAATCAATTTCAGCTCGCATGGTAGATAAATCTTCCCAATCAATAATGAAAAACTCATCCTTACGATTCCAAATAACATTCTTAGGTTTTATATCTGCATGGGCAATCACTAAGTTACTCTTATTATTAACATCCCAGAGGGCTTGAGTGGTCACTTCGTTGGATATTTGATCAAGAAAACTATTTAAAGCGTTATCTTGAAGAGGAGCAGCTAATTGCTTTACTAAACTTATTCCCTGATTGTTTAGAAAAAATTGCCAGGATTGGACAAGAAGATCAATTCTTATAGAAAAAAAACTAGTATCATAATGACTTAAGTCTGTTTGATGGACTAACCTTAATATTCGGGCAATATCCTGTTTCTGAGCTGGAGTAATAGCCGAGATATCCCGAGTTTCTCCAGGGATATAATCCATAATATAAAACAGTATATTATCCATTTCCTGTACAAAGAAATTATTAAAACGGATTAAGTGGGGTGCAGGTATAATTTGAGTCAAATCATTAATACACCCCATTTGAAACTCCATAAAACGAAGAAATTTTTGGGTATTTAACTGATAAAGAGTTTCCAACTCCTTTTTATTAAATACTTTAATGGTTATTTCGCGCGTTCCCACTTTCGCAAAATATAAGGAGCTTTGTAGATTTTGCGAGATTTGGGTTAGTGAGGGGTTATCAAAGTCATTTTGTATTAAAAAATTGGTAATCGATGATACTGTTGAATCGTTCATAGAGATCCCTCCGCATTTTATTGCTGCTTCTGTTTCTTTTATTGGAAACATTTATAAAAAGCATAGTCTGCATAATTAAGCAAAGCTAAGTTGCTTGGGCTATCCCCATATGCATATAAAATATAACTATTCCTGGTGCTGTATCTTTTTTTAAATTTTCCAGCTTATATTTTCCAAGACAGTACTCTTTTTTCATGCGACCAGTATATTAACTCTGTGCAAATCAACTGATCGAACTGATAATGATCAGCAGAATGTTTGAGATAAATGTCCCCGCCACTCACAAGAATACAAGTATGTCCTAGTTGTTAATGAAAATCTAAGCGATGTAATGCTTCTTTACGTAATTTCTTAATCAAGACTTGATTGAAGAAAATTAAAGCCTCTTCATTTAAGAAATCCATATCCTTTTCATTGAGAACAAACTGATCTAACTCAGTGTGCCAAGTCACACTATCCGCCTTAATTTGTGACTGAAATGCGGAATAAATTATACCTCGTAACATTTTAGACATAATCATGAAGAAACCTTACCGATTATCGTATGAAACGTGAGACATATTTTTCTAGTATAGTACTGTATGATAATTCATCAATTTGATTCGTGAGTAAGAATTGAGCTAGCGTTATTTATTTCGTCTTAAAGTTTTATGAACGAACAGTGTGTTGGCGTCTCGCTCTATCATAAGATAGGGTGTATCTATCGATAGAGCATGAGCGGAGCGTGTACGAAAAAAGCTCTTTTGATTAGTTCATAATTTCATCAATTTTGGCAGAGATTCTTGCTGATAAATAAGGATCTTTTTTTGCCAGGCTTTGGGCCACCTTTAGTTGAGCTACCGCAGCTCTTTTTTGTCCTTCAAGTAGTAGACATTGGGCTTGAGTAAAATAAGCATAATCTTTTTGATGTGATTGCGCTTGGGCTCGAGCTAACTCGCGACACAAAGGTAGATCATGTTTATATTTTCTACTTCCTTTAAGTAGAATACTGGTAGCCTTCTCATTTTGATTCGCAGCCAACAAACCTTGGGCATACGCCATAAGAGCGGCGTAATTATCAGGGTAATTTTTTTGTATTTCTTCTAATCGGGAGAGGGCTGCTTTATGTTGGGACATTCCTGTTTCAGCTTGTGCCATAGCAATTTGAAAATAGAGATTATTATTTTCTGTCAATAAAGGAGTTAAGACAGTGGCTGCTTTTGCATAATTGTTATTATTGATTAAAGTAAGGGCATGCCCATATTGGCAGGCATAAGCAGGGGTTTTTTTGTTGCATTGATGCTCATAATAATCAAATAGCGTTTTAGGATCTTGAGCGACTGATGTGCGGATTAATTCTTTAACCAAAGGATATTCCGGAGAATCTACATGGTGTTTGTGTGAAGATTGCGCGATACGGTTTTCTGCTTCTGCTACCCTGTCTCCATCCAGAGGGTGAGTACGTAGAATAGCAGGTACGTTTGCCGTATAGTAATACCGCGAATTTTCCTGCATTTTTTTAAAAAAAGCCGCCATCCCTTGGGGGTTGTATCCTGCTTTAGTCAACATATCAATCCCAATCCTATCCGCCTCTTTTTCTTTGGATCGTGTAAAATTGATATTGTCTTGTGAGAATCCTGTTAAAGCACCCATCATTCCAGCCATTCCTACTGTGGGATTAATTACTCCTAGAGCAGCAGATGCCAATATGGATGCAAGCATGGGAACGCGCATTTGTTTTTGATGTTCGATCATCCTGTAGAGATGGTGCAACCGTACGTGTGCAATTTCATGGGCCATGACTCCCGCCAGCTCACTTTCAGTACTCGTTGTTAAAATAAGTTGCGAGTTAATACCTATATGTCCCCCTGGACCGGCAAATGCATTGATTTCATTCGATTTTACTATAAAAAAATCAGGAGTTTTAATATGCCCTGCATGCGCTAGGCTTTTTCCGATGCGATTAATATATTGGCTTGCTAATGGATTTCGCTCCACGCTTTCTGATTGATTAATTTGCTGTACGAATTCTTTTTCTAACTGTTCCAGTTCGCTGGTGGAGTATGGAGACAGACCCTCGGCAAATGAGGGTCGGACAAGAAAACTCGCTAACAGTATCCAAAAAATGTTTTTCTTAATGTTCAATTTAATCATTAGGCTACTCAAAAATTGAATAATTTGTTATCATTCACGCATCGTAACTACTCATCCTTTCTCGTCATCCCGCGGTTTGTCCTTGGGATCACGTCTATTTAGCGTTGAGCAGCTACCATGCATCATAGAAAGGTACTTAAATAATGCACAAAAAGTTTTTGCTCGCAGCACTTGAACAGGCCCGTATTGGACAAGGTCATTGCGCCCCCAATCCCTGTGTTGGCGCGGTTGCTGTGCAAAATGGAATTATTATAGCACAAGCAAGTCATGGAGGGGCAGGAACTCCGCATGCAGAACAATTATTGTTAACACAAATTCCTCCTCAAATGCCAGGGGTTTGTCTATATATTTCTCTTGAGCCATGTAATCATTGGGGAAGAACGCCACCTTGTGTCGATGCGATTATCAATCATGGAGTGGAAGAAGTTGTTTTTGCTTATTTGGATCCTAATCCAGTAGTTGCTAAAAATAATTCCTCAGAAAAATTAAGAGCCCATGGAATTAAGGTGACGCATTATCCTGTAGATGAAATTACTGAATTTTATAAAAGTTATTCCTACTGGACTCAAACTAAAAAGCCAAGAGTAACCGTGAAAATAGCACAAACACTAAACGGTAAAATTGGTCGTTCCGTAGGAGAGCGGGTAATTTTATCTAATGCTTTATGTGGGGAATTTACGCATAAAATGCGCGCTGCCGCAGATGTGATTCTCACTACTGCCCAAACAATCCGTAGGGATAATCCCAAAATGAACGTGCGTTTAGGCCAGGAAGAACAGGCAAAGCCTGTTGCAATTATCGATAGAGAGTTGAACCTGGGGCAGCAGTCTATAATTTTTTCAACCGCCGCTCATTGTCATGTGTATCATTGCAATGAACGAGAGGTTTCTTATCCTAACAGTACTTTGCATTTAATGCCCATGAAAAATGGAGTAATGGATTTAAATGTTATGATGAGCCATCTGGGGGAGCTTGGGTATCATGATGTTTGGGTAGAAGCCGGTGGTGCACTTTTTAGTGCGTTGCACCAACAAGGGTTAGTTCATCGAACTTATTTATATATTGTTCCAAGTATTTTGGAACACGATGCAATTTCAGCATACCAGCAGAGTGGGATATTTGACCGAGCGCATACTATTTCTTGGCATGCTATGGGCGACAATATGATAGCATGTCTGGATTGGCTGGAGGATTAAATGAACACTGGATCAAATGAGGTCGCGTTATGAAGTATTCATTAGCTACAATAGAACACGCAGTGGAAACACTCAAAGCCGGTAAAATGGTTATTTTAATGGATGATGAAGATAGGGAAAATGAAGGCGATTTGGTCGTGGCTGCGGAATATGCTACACCAGAGGCAATTAATTTTATGTCTCGCTATGGTTGTGGTTTGATCTGCTTGTCTATGGCTGATGAACTCATTGATAAATTGCAATTACCGATGATGGCGCAAAATAATAGGTCTCCTTATGGTACTGCATTTACGGTATCCATAGAGGCAGCAGAAGGTGTATCTACAGGTATTTCCGCTAAAGATAGGGCTCGGACAATTAAAGTTGCGATTTCTTCTGAGAGTGGTCCTGCGGATGTTATTTCTCCAGGCCATGTTTTTCCTTTGCGTGCCAAGAAAAAAGGCGTTTTAGAACGTCCTGGACAAACGGAAGGTAGTGTGGACTTGGCAAAACTTGCTGGTTTAACTCCTGCTGCTGTAATTTGTGAAATTATTAACGAAGATGGCACCATGAGTCGACGTGATGAATTGGTTACATTTTCCGAACAACATAATATTCCTCTGGTAACGATTAAAGATTTGATAGAATATCGAATTCGCCATGAAAGATTAGTCAATGCGGCTGCTTCAACACGTATTCCTTTGCAAGACAAAGGTGATTTTAATATGACTGTTTTTGCAAATGAACTGGATGGTGCAGAACATTTCGCTTTGGTGAAGCCACCTATATTTGCTAATCGAGTACCTCTAGTACGTATTCACTCAGAATGTATTACAGGTGATATTTTGGGCTCGTGTAAATGCGATTGTGGCAAACAATTGGAGCAATCTTTGTCTCTAATTGCGGCTGAAGGGGGTGTTTTAATCTATTTACGCCAGGAAGGCCGTGGAATTGGTTTAGCAAACAAACTTAAAGCTTATGCCTTGCAGGAAGAAGGTTGGGATACCGTTGATGCGAATCATCAACTAGGTCTTCCTGCGGACAGCAGAAATTATGCCATTGCTTATCAAATACTTAAATATTTTGGTATTGATGCAATAAGATTATTAACTAATAATCCATCAAAAATTGCTGCGGTTGATCATTATGGTGTAAAGGTTATGGAGAGAGTGCCTTTAGAAATAGAACCTACTAAGGAAAGTCACCGATATTTAAAAACTAAGAAAGAGAAAATGGGGCATTTATTGGCTATTAGTTAGTTAGTTTCGATTCTTTTATGTTTGTATAGCCCTGGGTAAAGCGAAGCGAAACCCGGAGAATTTGGAAGCGAAAATCCAAGATTTCGCTTCAATCTCCCAGGCTATATGGAATCCGAACTCTATATTCTCTACTAAACAGTACTTAATTAGCAGGATACAAGGTCAATTATGACAAATTTTATTTTTATTACAGGTGGAGTAGTATCTTCCTTAGGAAAGGGTATTGCAGCTGCGTCGCTCGCGGCGGTTCTCGAAGCGCGTGGTCTTAAAGTAACACTGATTAAGCTTGATCCCTATATAAATGTTGATCCTGGAACGATGAGTCCATTCCAGCATGGCGAAGTTTTTGTGACCAATGATGGTGCTGAAACAGATCTCGATTTGGGCCATTATGAGCGTTTCGTAAATACCGTTATGACAAAACGTAATAATTTTACCTCAGGGAAAATTTATGAAAATGTCATTAAAAAAGAAAGAAGAGGGGATTATTTAGGGGGAACGGTTCAGGTAATCCCCCATATTACTAATGAGATCAAACGCTGCATTAAATTAGGTGCCGACGGTTTTGATGTGGCAATGGTTGAAATTGGTGGAACTGTAGGTGACATCGAGTCATTACCTTTCCTTGAGGCCATTCGTCAAATGCGAATTGAATTGGGTGTGCAAAGAACGTTATTCCTTCATCTGACTTTGGTGCCCTATATCGCTACTTCAGGTGAAACGAAAACAAAACCAACGCAGCATTCGGTAAAGGAATTGCGATCTATAGGTATTCAACCTGATATTTTGATTTGTCGTTCAGAAAAAGCATTACCCATGTCTGATAGGGCAAAAATTGCCTTATTTACTAATGTGGAGAAAGAAGGAGTTATTTCTCTAGAAGATGCGCCAAGTATTTATCAAATTCCAAGAATCTTGCATGAGCATGGGCTCGATGACATTGTAGTAAAAAAATTGGGTCTTGACGTAAAACCAGCTGACTTAAGTGAATGGGATCGGGTTGTGGCTATGAGAGCCGTTCAAACCGCAACAGTGAAAATTGCCATGGTCGGGAAATATATTGAGTTAAATGATGCGTATAAATCCATTAATGAGGCCTTACTGCATGCTGGGCTTCATACCCAAACGAAAGTCGAAATTGTTTATTTGGATGCGGAGTTAATTGAAACTCATGGTGCTTCGCTTATAGAAAGTATTGATGGAATTCTTGTCCCAGGAGGTTTTGGAGAGCGTGGTGTTGAAGGTAAAATCAAAGCAATCCAATATGCTCGAGAGCATAAAATTCCTTTCTTAGGGATTTGTTTGGGAATGCAAACAGCCGTTATTGAATTTGCCCGAAATGTTGTTGGTTTAAAAGATGCAAATTCGACTGAATTTAATAAAAATACCTCGTATCCTGTGCTGGGCTTAATCAATGAGTGGATGGATGCTGATGGGTCCAAACAACTTCGCGATGAAGATGGTGATTTGGGTGGTACCATGCGATTAGGGGCACAAATGTGTCAATTAGTAGAAGGTACATTGGCATATAGTGTCTATGGAAAACCACAAATAATAGAACGTCATCGACACCGTTATGAAGTGAATAACAAATATGTAGAAAGCCTGGTTGAACATGGGTTGATTATCTCCGGCCGCTCAGCAGATAATTCTTTAGTGGAAATGATAGAATTATCCGATCATCCCTGGTTTTTGGCATGCCAATTTCATCCGGAATTTACATCGACTCCAAGAGCAAGTCATCCATTGTTTAAACAATTCGTACTTGCTGCTCGCAAAAAACATCAAGGAAAAAATTAAGAATGAAATTATGTGGATTTGAAGTAGGTTTAGATAAGCCCTTATTTTTAATTGCTGGACCCTGTGTCATTGAAAGTGAAGAACTGGCTTTGGAAACCGCGGGTTATTTAAAGGAACTATGTAATCAATTGCAGATTCCTTTTATATATAAATCTTCATTTGACAAAGCAAATCGTTCTTCTATATCCAGCTACAGAGGACCAGGCTTTGAAAAGGGCTTATCCATTTTAGAAAAAGTAAAAAATCAAGTGGGTGTACCTATTTTAACGGATGTCCACGAAGATACTCCATTATTGGAGGTATCGAGCGTGGTAGACGTGTTACAAACTCCCGCATTTTTATGCAGACAGACTAATTTTATTCAGAAAGTGGCTTCGATGAATAAGCCTGTTAATATCAAAAAAGGTCAATTTTTAGCTCCATGGGAAATGAAGCACGTGATTGATAAAGCAAAGGCATGTGGTAATGAGCAGATTATGGCCTGTGAGCGCGGCGTAAGTTTTGGATACAATAATTTGGTTTCTGATATGCGCTCTTTAGCCATTATGCGTGAAACGGGTTGTCCTGTCGTTTATGATGCAACGCATTCAGTGCAATTGCCTGGAGGAAATAATGGGGTTTCTGGGGGGCAACGCGAATTCGTTCCTGTTCTTGCTCGTGCTGCAGTAGCTGCAGGTATTTCAGGATTGTTCATGGAAACTCACCCTGATCCCGATAAGGCGTTGAGTGATGGTCCTAACAGTTGGCCTTTAGAGAAAATGAAACCTTTGTTGGAATCCTTAAAGGCGTTGGATGCAGTATATAAAAATACAGGGGAAATTGAGTAATCAATTCTTCCCCTTAATCTCATGCTATGGGCATCATGCTATAATATACTTAAATACTTTTATTGAGCATATTATGAAAAATTCTAAATGGCATGAGATTAAATTAAAGCATGAGGATAAAGAAGAACTGACTAAGGATAAAATTAATTATGATCCTATCGATACTAAAATAGAATTAGAACAGAGCAGGAAAATTAATTATGATCCAAATGACACCCAAGGTGAAATGGATGTTCTTACGAATACTCGCGTGGGTGAGACACGTCTCCCTGCACAGCTCATGAATCAGCAAAACCCTTTAGATTCGAATGATACGCCTGCGGAGACTGAAGATCTGGAACCTGATGCTCCAAAACTTAGCTAATCATTGCATAGTGTTCTGAGGACCTGCCTCCTTTAATTTCACACTATTTTTTAAATTGTTTATCCATCTTTGTCTATTTTCATTGCCCATGTCACTTTTCTTAATGACATACTGCAAAAGATAGATTCCATTGTTGTCTTTAATTAACATTTCCAGCTCATCTCGAATTTGGTTTTCTGGTTTTTCTATTCTTATTTCTAATAACACCCGGTTTTCTGTATCTTCATGGAAAGTAATGATGGGTTGATAACCCAAATCGGTTAGATTTTTTATTAAGGTGTTAGCAAATTGTTTTAATGATGTTTTTTTCTGTAAGCCGGGAAAATACTGACTTGTAACTAATTCAAGCCAATGATTTATATCATCGCCTGCGGGAACGTATTCGATTGTTGTGCCAATTGAATTTTTGTTGCCCCAAGCCATTTTCCAAGGACGCTCATCAAATGAAATTTTTAATTGCTCATAGTTTCTTATTTGAGAATCTATGGGGTTAGAGTCTGTTGTTGAATTACAATAAAGGACACCTTTATACAGGTAGTATTGCACGCACTGAGTGTCATTTTCTGGAGTGACCTTGATCATATTGTCTAAAGAAAATGGAGCTCCCTGTGCTAAAGAACTCATCATAACGAAGGTCCAAATAAATGGAATCGAACTGAGGGTTTGATGCATGATGGCTCTTTTTAAGGATTGGTGTATAAAGAATAGCTTATAAATATCAATTCGTTAAAGTTTTGACTCTTAGTCCACGAACTAATCTTTTGGAGAAACCTTGATTATGAACTTTGGGGAGGGGGAGATAAGGTGTAATTATATTTCGTTAAAATTTGGCTCCTGGTTCGAGCCAAATTTTGGGTTTTGGAATAAAATTTACTTGCGCTAGAAACCTCTCCGGATTATAGGAAAGGTAAAAAATTAGCTGATATCGCTCATAGTGGATACCGCATGATAACCGGCATCAACGTGAACTACTTCGCCAGTAATCCCTGAAGCCAAGTTAGAGCACAAAAATGCAGCTGTATTTCCGACTTCTTCAATAGTAACGTTTCTATGGAGCGGGGTAATATTAGCATAGGCAGTTTGAATTTTACGGAAATCTTTAATTCCAGCCGCAGCAAGTGTTTTGATTGGTCCTGCTGATATAGCATTAATGCGGATGCCTTTGGAACCTAAGCTTGAAGCTAAATAACGTACTGAAGCTTCAAGACTAGCCTTTGCGACTCCCATAACATTATAGTTAGGTACTGCTTTTTCAGCACCATAGTAACTTAAGGTTAAAAGAGAACCTTCAGTACCTTCCATCATAGGTAAAGCGGCTTGTGCTAGCCCTATTAGACTGTAGGCACTGATATCATGAGCAATTCGAAAGCCTTCACGTGTGCAAGATGTTACAAAATCTCCACTAATTTGATCCGCTGGAGCATAAGCTACTGAATGAATTAAGATATCCAAATGATCCCAATGCTTGCGAAGATTTGAAAACAGAGCTTGGATTTCTTCATCATGAGCTACATCACAAGGAAAGGTTAGGGATGAATTGAATTCAGCTGCCATTGTTTCAACACGATCTTGTAAACGCTCATTTTGATAGGTAAAAGCTAACTCAGCCCCTTGCTCATGAAATGCTTTGGCAATGCCATAAGCAATCGAGCGATTGCTAGCTAGACCAATAATAAGTGCTTTTTTTCCTGTTAAAAATCCCACCATTCTCTCCTCAATTAATTAACATGAGTTCGATATAAAAGGCATTTGATGACTTTTATCGCTAAACGAATGTTATCCCGTAAAATGCTCGCATTTATAAGCGGCTCTAGTTTTAAATAATTAAGTTCGATATGAAAAAATAAAATTCTTTTTTTCCATTTCGAACCCACATTAATTAGTATGCAATGCTAATAATTCCCGCATCTTAGCTTGAATCATTTCAATAGCAATCCTGTTTTCTCCTCCGCGAGGAATAATAATATCTGCATAGCGACTAGATGGTTCTATAAACTGCAGGTACATGGGACGTACCGTGGTTTCATATTGGTGTACCACAGATTCAAAAGTTCTATGCCGTTCAACCACATCTCTTTTTAAACGCCGGGTTAAACACACATCGAGCGGAGTGGACATGAAAATTCGAATATCCATTATTTCACGTAATTCTTTATCGCTAAAGAGTAAGATACCTTCAAGGATAATAATTGCGTGTTGCCCGACTGTTCTGGTTTCAGGCAAGCGCATGTGTTTTGAGTGAGAATAAATTGGAATTTCAACCGGTCTACCATCTCTTAATTGTCGTAAATGGTCACAAAGTAATGCATGATCAAAAGAATCAGGGTGATCGTAGTTTATTTTTTCTCTTTCAGGGAACGGTAAATGACCATTATCTTTATAGTAGGCGTCTTCAGAAATAACTACTACTTGTTCCGAGCCAAGCTCATTGACAATTGTATTCGCTAAAAGACTTTTACCTGATGCAGAAGGGCCTGAAATCCCAATAATTATCGCTTGTTTGTTCATGATGATATCGTTAGAAATTTCGTGCAAATACTAAAGGTTTTTTGCGTTAAATTCAATCTTTAATTAGGGTTTGCTTGTTATAGTACTGTTTTTTAAAGCTTCAAAACATACCAATTCTTTAATATAAGTTTAGCTGATTTCTATAGTTAAAATAGTGCCCTGGGCTGTTAGAAAACCCAGGGTCTATTTTTAATTAAAAGCCGATACCACTTCCAGCAAAGGATGTCCCACAGCTCCAGATGGATTTTTTATCATAAGTATCGCGGATAAAGTAGGAGCAATATCCGTCGTGTAAGTGGAACGAAAGATACGTTGTGGTTTAAAATCAGGATGGACGAACAGGAGCGGAACATAACTGTCATATTGCCATGGACTTCCATGAGCTACACGGTCTATACCCTTAGTACCATTGGATTGATTTGGAGGTTGAACCAGGTACAGATCTCCAGACCGGTCTGGGAAATACATTTTATCCACTTTAGCACTAAGCCAATCTTTTTCACTATCCGTAAGTGGCAATGCATAAGCTTTGAAAATTCCAGGCTGTAGCGTTAAAGCCCGTGCAAGATAACGCTTCACCTCGCTCAGTTTTATTTTATGCTGACTTATCACTTTATGATTGAGATAGATATAAGGCGGAGTGACGGACATTAATGTTTCTTCTGGGAGCGTATATTGTTTCTTTAATAATCTACGAATGTATTGCTCCATTTTAGGGACGTCAATGGGATTAATTTCATGCATACGATGTGCTTTGAGATAAGTTGGTCCATCATTTACACCATGATCGGCAGTAAGCACAATAAGCGTATTGTTGAGGCCTACCTGTTTGTCAATAACTGATAAAAGATGTGCGAGAGTCTTATCTAGTTCTAATAAATTATCCTCTGACTCCAGGCTATGGGGACCAAATTGGTGGCCAATTGCATCAACGCCAGAAAAGCTAATACCTAAATAATCAGTTTTTCCAGAAGATTGTCCCAATCGTTCTTCAGTTAAAAGATGTTCGGCAAAATCTGCAGTGAGTTGGTCCGCTTTGGGGGAACGCGATAGAGACTTAAAGTATTCGGGGCTTGGTGCTTGAGTTATGTGGTGCGGAAAAGTTTGACCAAAAAGCTCATCTTCATGGTAAAAAATAGGCGAGTTAGAATTTTGATATTCAGTTTTAGAGCGACTCAGATGCCAGGCGTAGTCTTGAGGAGAATAGTTTTTATTCCAATTTTTAACCCACTGAGGATATTGGGTATAGTAGTAGGTACTGGTAACAAAACCACCATTAGTTGTATCAAACCAAAACGCTTTACCCGCATGTCCAGCTAGGGTTATAGCTGAACGATCTTTTAAAGACACACCAAAGACACGTCCTTTTTGGGAGAGTATCACTTCATCGCTTAATGTCGAGGTATACAAATTTTTAGGAGAGCGCCCTGGAATCACAATACGGGTATGAGGTGTTCGCAGTACATTAGTTTTTAAATCCTCCATGCAATAGACCATTTGCTGTGATTTTCGGTCATACCATTCATTATTTACAACGCCATGTAGTGCGGGGAAGCTTCCTGTTGCAACTGTAGCATGACCTGCACAAGTAGTAGTATTGGCATGCGGATGATGCGTATTATGGTAATCTATGGCATGACTTAATAGATAATTAAATCCGCCATTACCAAATTGTTGCTGATGTTGAAAGATTAAATCACCACGTAATTGATCAATTACCAGTTGAACAACCAATTTGGGTTGATTTATTTGTGCAAATGCATTGAGGCTAATTAGAACAAGAAAAAGGGAGCATAGGTATTTTTTCATAACCATTCCTGATGCGAACTTAAAGAGGTAAATTAATCAACACAGCGGAAAAAAGCAAATAAATAGGTTAATTTCCTGTTTAAACTCTTTTGACCTGGAGGAGAAGGCAACCAAAAGAATTGTTTTCATAAGGGACATCCTCAAAATCATCGAACCTATGTTATTGACTTTTAAAGATTAAAAATTAATTAAGCAGTAAAAGGAAAATGCATGACTGACTTTCTGAATTAGTTTAAACTTCGCGTTGGAGTAAATTTTACTAATCCCGATTCATGGAGTTTAAGGAGAGCAGAAATGGGTTTTCAGTATGTCGAATATGATAAATTAGCAAAATACATTAGGGAGAGTATTGCAACTGAATTAAAAAGCCATAAATTAGATGAAAAAAACATTCCAAAGTCATTAAAGATTCTCACCATTAGTCATCCAGAACGCGCGATTCAGTGTAAGTATTTATGTGCGGTCCTTAACTGTCTTGAACAATCTGAAAGTCCAAATAAAAAAATTGTACTTAATGCGGCGGCATTTTATATTCGTGATCAAATTTTTAAAAGTTATCAAGGTACTGTAACTCCTTATTTTTTATCTCCAGAAAACAGCACTCTATATAATGCATTAACCACTTCACTCAATCTTACTTGGGACAATTTCCCAGATTCTAAAGATTTGATAGATATGTATGATGCGTTGAGCAATTTTATGCACGCACATGTGTATGTCGACTCGGATCCCAGAAAAGGTTATTTAGCACCCAGCGAACAGCCTTTTTCAAAAAGGAAAATCAAGGATTATAAAGTAGAAGATGTACTCCAAGATTTACTAAAAAAAGTAGCGAATTTCAGAACAAAAGAGATTGATTTGACTAGGGTACAACAGATAGTTAAAGAATCTGATGTAAAAAATCGTGCAAGACTCTTTACAGACAAGGGAATTCCTCCAACTCTGGAGTCTCCTGGCAGCGAAGATTCTATGGAGCCGATCGTCTATACTCTGTTTACAAATAATGCCCTTTAATTGAATGTCTTACAACTCCAGTCAAATGCAGCGAAGTAGCCCCTATTTTTCGGTCAAAAATTGTAGGAACTCCTTTGCTGCATCGAGTTGTGCTTAGAATTTAGAATTATAATTGTGGCTCTAGTCGTTCTTTCTGTTGTTCTATTGGGTAACCCGATTTAGCCCAATCAATAATACCACCATCTACTGAATAAACTTCTTGATATCCTAAATCCATTAAGCATTGAGCAGCAAATAAAGATCGAACTCCACCTTTACAATGTAAATAAATGGGTTGATTTTTATTTGGGAATTGGACAGCAATAGAGGATGGAATAAGATCTTTAGGAATATGAAGCGCTCTAGCGATATGGAATTCTTGCCATTCTTCCAATTCCCTAACATCAATTAAACAAAGATCGGGATCATGATCCATCATTTTTTTTAGTTGATGCACATCAATGGTTTTAATATTAGGCTTGGTCATAACGAATCTCTCTTATGGTCGGTCTAGTAATTGTAGAGTGGTGAAGCAACCAATAAATCGTTGCAGTGAAGACACCGCCTATTAATGTAGCGAATGCCCAGGTAGCAGCAGAAACCAAGACTGGTTTTTGTCCGGTTCGATTCATATTCCCTGCATCGTGAGCTACAGCACCAGCAAAAATCAAATGTAAAATACCATTGATGATCATCATGATATATAGAAAAGTCTGTATTTGCGTGGAAAATTGTTGTATCAGCGCATTGATCATGAATAAGGTTCCTTTAGTTGTTAATCAATGTAGTGGACTTTAAACCCAAACAAAAATCTTTTTTAGTACGATCATGAAATTAACGGATTATGTTAGGTATAAAAATCGAACTTGCAATATAATAACAGAAAATCAATAAAATCTTTTATTTCTGTGATAACCCCGGTAACATCATCAAAAAAAATAGTAAGAGAGAAAGCATGAATGCACATGAAATCCCTGTTCCTCATTTAACCACCGCACATTCTGGACCATTGTTTCATGTTGAAAAAATTGTTTTAAATCAAATCGCAGCTATTGAGGCTTGGTTTAGGCATCAATGGAAGGAAACTCCCCCTCCTTTAACCTCATCAGTTGACTTACGTCATGCGGGATTCAAACTGGCGCCAGTAGATACTAATCTATTTCCAGCTGGGTTTAATAATTTGAATCCGGAATTCCTTCCCCTATGTATTCAGGCAACACAGTCTGTTTTAGTTGACTATATTCCAGATTGCACACGCATCTTATTGATTCCAGAAAGTCATACACGCAATATGTTTTATTTAAAAAGTCTTAATGTTTTAAGAACTATTTTTATAAAAGCGGGATTTGTGGTTCGCATAGGTAGTTTAGATCCTGAGATTAAAGAACCTACAGAGGTGCTTCTTGATGGGGGGGAATCGCTACTGTTAGAGCCTATTCAGCGCGATGGTGATAGAGTGGGCCTCGCTAATTATAATCCCTGTTTTCTTATGTTAAATAATGATCTCTCTCAGGGGATTCCTGAAATTTTACAAGGTATAAAACAAAAAATAAGACCTACAGCACAGTTAGGTTGGTCTTCACGCTTGAAATCGAGTCATTTTAATTTTTATGACAAGGTCGCGATGGAGTTTTCCGAATTGGTAGGGATGGATCCTTGGTTAATTAATCCTTATTTTAGTGCTTTAGAAGGTCTTGATTTCATGGCCCAGGAAGGTATAGATAAATTAGCTATTGAAGTGGAGAAAATTCTCACTTTAATGAATGATAAATATGCAACTTATGGGATAAAAGAAAAACCATTTGTAGTAATTAAAGCGGATAATGGCACTTATGGCATGAGCGTGATGATGGTGCATGAGGCAGAAGAAGTACGTAAATTAAATCGAAAACAGCGCACTCGAATGTCGACCAGTAAAGGAGGTCGCAAAGTGGATCGGGTTATTATTCAAGAGGGTGTCTATACCTTTGAAACCATGCCAAATGGCTCCGTTGCCGAACCTGTTGTGTATATGATTGGTCAGTTTGTAGTGGGTGGATTTTACCGAGTTCACAAAGAACGTGGCATTGATGAAAATCTGAATGCACCCGGAATGCATTTTGAACCTCTAGCTTTTGCCCAAGCCTGTAACATGCCTTGCGATGATTTAACTGAGGTAGATGAATCGAACCGGTTTTATGTATATGGAGTTATTGCTCGCTTAGCTGCACTTGCTGCAGCAAGAGAAATAGCAGCAATAGGAGATGAATAATGAAACTTGCTGTTTTACTAGATCCTCTAAATCAATTAAAACCTTATAAAGATACCACTCTAGCTATGATCAAGAAAGCTCAAGAAATGGGTTGGTCTTGTGTTGTTTTTACCCAAGAGGATTTATTTTGTAAGGATGGACGGGCTTTCGCACACGTTTATGATTTAAGTATCGGAGATTTGAATAGCAGAGATTGGGCCACCATTAATGCTTCATATGAAACGTCTTTGGGTGAGTTCGATATCATCCTCATGAGAAAAGATCCTCCTTTTAATACAGAATACATTTACACAACGTATTGTTTGGAGCTGGCCGAACACGAAGGGGTTCTTGTTGCCAACAAACCTCAAAGCTTGCGTGATGCAAATGAGAAGTTTTTTACTTTAAATTTTCCTCAGTGTTGTCCGACTACCCTGGTTTCGCGAAATATGAAGCAATTGAAATCATTTTGGGAGGAGCACAAACAAGTTATTTTTAAACCCTTGGAAGGCATGGGAGGTAATTCCGTTTTCCATGTTGAGGAGCAAGGAAATAATTTAGCAGTTATTTTAGAAGTCCTGACTAAAAATCAAACACAAACAATTATTGCCCAACGTTATATCCATGAAATAAAACACACTGGTGATAAACGCATTTTATTAATCAATGGTGAGCCTGTTCCTTTTGCTTTGGCGCGTATTCCCGCGCAAGGAGATTTACGCGGAAATTTAGCTGCGGGTGCACGCGGGGAGGTCGTACCTATTACAGATCGAGACAGATGGATTTGTGGACAAGTGGCTCCCACTCTCAAGGCCAAGGGGTTGTATTTTGTTGGTCTCGATGTGATTGGTGATTATTTAACAGAAATTAATGTTACAAGCCCAACCTGTTTAAGAGAAATAGAAGCAGAAACAAAACTTGATATCGCTGGTGATTTTTTGCGTTGCCTTGAGAAGATATGTAGGGCTTAATTAAAACTTGTAAGAGAAGCTTGGATGAAGCGTAGCGAAACCTGGAGTTGAGAAATTTATCTATATCCTGAAACCTGGGTTTCGCTACGCTTCACCCAGGCCACAAAGTATTGGAGTACTAAAATTATTCATCTACATAATCACTACCAGTTTCAGCAGCTGCTTCCTGATCGGCTTTTTTATCATCAACATAAAGAGAACCTGTGTCTGAATGAGCGCCGGTGATTAGATGATTTCGATATTGTAAATACGCATCTCTCATAAAGGCATATTTATCCAAAGCTTCATCCATTATTTGTTCAGTATCTAATAGTTGTGAGCGCAAATCCACTGTACGAAGAGCTAATAGACTATAGACTACAGCATCTTCATTTATATAAACATAGGGGCTGTATAAAGCAAATTGGAATAACCATCCTGCTCCATCTCTAAGGGTACTTGGACCTAATAGAGGAAGCATTAGGAAGGGAGAATTTTTATCGCCCCATTTAGCTAAAGTAAGACCTAAATCATTTGAATGGGGAGGTAAGCCAAAGGTTTTAGCTACGTCAAATAAGCCACCCACACCAAGAGAGGAGTTTATAATGAATCGCCACGAGTCACGAATTGCCCATTTTCCCTCAGCTTGCAGAAGATCGTTTCCTACAGATGGGATAAGATCAAGATTGTTGTAAAAATTATTTATACTTTTACGGACAGGAGCAGGTAAAACAGCCCGATATGCTTTTGCAGTCGGCTTTAAAATGGCATTATCTAAGGCAGAATTGAATTTATATACCTTGCGGTTAAAGGGTTCAAAAGGATCGGCTGGGTTCGTTCCCTTGCAAGCACATCCTGTTAAAGCTAGAGCACCAGTAAAGCTAATGATTCTTAAAGTTAATCGCATGATTTTTTTAATTATTTGATTTAGAGAACGATGTTACACGAGTTTGATGTTCTTGCAAACAATCATCCACGACCATAGTGTTTTGTTGAGATTTTACACTTGATATACGACCTGCCTTAGAATTTTAATAAAAAGGTCACAGGACCATCGTTGCACAAATGAACTTGCATGTCCGCACCAAAACATCCACTTTGTGTATGAGGATATAACTGAGCGGCTTGTGTTAAGAGATTATCAAATAATTGACGACCCAGCTCAGGTGGAGCTGCATTTGAAAAACTGGGACGCAATCCTTTTTGGGTTTCGGCCATCAACGTAAATTGAGGAACTAATAATAACCCACCTTGAACCTCTTTAAGGCTTAAATTCATTTTTCCTTGATTGTCATTAAAAATACGATAATTAAGACATTTATCTAACATTTTTTTGATATTTTGTTCTGTGTCCTCATGTTCAAAACCACAGAGTATCAGAAGTCCTTGGCCTATTGTTCCAACGGTTTCACCATCAATATCTACTCGGGCTTGATTTACCCTTTGAATTACAATCAGCATGCATCAGGCCCTTGTTTGGAAATTTCTTTACTCGCATAAATCAGGGCGTCAATGATTCCTGATTCTCTATCTGAATGTCCTGCATCACGAACTATTCTTAAATTGGATGCCGGGATTGCTTGATGAAGTTCAAAGGCGCCAGCCAGAGGCGAAATTAAATCAAAACGGCCGTGTACAATGTATGTTGGGATATGTCTGATTTTATGAACATTGTCCATTACCTGATTTTCTTCAATGAAAAAATGGTTATTAATGTAGTGAGATTCTAACGTTGCAAGAGCCAGCGCAAAATGAGGGTCGCTGAATTGATCAATGACATATAAATGAGGATGTAAGCTACTGCAACGAGCCTCCCACAATGCCCATGACTTTGCTGCACTCATCCGTGCCAGTTCATTGGGTCCTTGCAAACAGTTGGCATAATATTGGGGAATTTTATCTAGCATGTTTTCAGGCACACTGCTAATAAATTCTTGCCAGTAATCAGGATAAACCAGGTTAGCACCTTGTTTATAAAACCAATCAAAATCTTGCTGTCTTCCCAAAAAAACTTGATGCAGTTGTAGTGCCTTAATCTGTTGGGGAAATTTTTGCGCGTAGAGTAAAGCAAGTAAAGAGCCCCAGCCGCCCCCAGACAATACAAATTCGGACAATCCTAAAAAGTCTCTGATGGCATCGATATCATCTAATAATAAATTGGTCGTATTTTCACGAACTTCCAGGTGAGGAGTAGAGCGTCCACACCCGCGTTGATCAAAAAGTACGATACGATAGTGTTGTGGATCAAAAAAACGTCTAAGGTAACCATCTCCCGAAGAAGCACCAGGGCCTGGATGTAATACAATAACCGGTAATCCATCAGGATTGCCGGTTTCTTCAATATAAAGCGTATGCAGTTCACTGACTTTTAATTCGTGTTGCGCATAAGGTTTAATTGACGGATAGAGTGAGTGCATTTTAGTCCTTTGGGAATTTTGTTTTGCCATATTGGGTTATTTTGCGCTGGGAAGCATTTTAAAGCAATACGTAATCACTATAGCTTAAAAAAACACGCGTATAATTATAATTAGTATAGCTTCTATTTTCTTTCCCTTGCGGGATAGTGGGATCTATTAATAGAATACACCATCATTTTTTCCTGGAATTTATTTATGACTCTTGCTGCAATTCTTAAAGGACTGAACGAGCGACAACGCGAAGCAGTTACTTCTCCGCTGGGTAATACGCTAGTTCTTGCTGGGGCAGGAAGTGGAAAAACAAAAGTTTTGGTTAGTCGCATTGCATGGCTTATAGAGGAGAAACATATTTCCCCACATGGAATTCTAGCCGTAACGTTTACTAATAAAGCGGCTGGTGAAATGAGGACGCGCTTAAATCATATGTTGAGTACGCCTGTATTGGGGTTATGGGTAGGAACTTTTCATGGGTTGTGTCATCGTTTGCTCCGTCGACATTATCAAGAAGCTCGTTTGCCTGAACTGTTTCATATTTTAGATTCTGAAGATCAAGCACGATTAATCAAGCGAGTGATTAGTTCATTAAATCTTGATTCAGAACAATGGCCCGTAAAACAAGCTCAATCATTCATAAATGGACGTAAAGATGAGGGACTTCGACCTCAGCACGTCCATACATTGTCTTATGGGCCTGGTAAAACGTTACTCAATATTTATAGTGCCTATGAACAAGCTTGTCAGACAGCAGGAGTAATCGATTTTGCGGAATTGTTATTGCGAACTCATGAGTTGTTACGTGATAACCCAGAGATTCTTAATCATTACCGTCAACGATTTCAAGCCATATTAGTGGATGAGTTCCAGGATACTAATACAATTCAATATGCCTGGATACGTCTGCTTGCTGGTGAACATGCCGCTGTCTTGGCGGTTGGCGATGATGATCAATCTATTTATGGATGGCGTGGCGCTAAAGTTGAGAATATCCAGCAGTTTTCCCAAGATTTTAAAAACACACAGATTATTCGTTTAGAGCAAAATTATCGTTCAACCGCGACGATACTCGATGCAGCCAATGCTCTAATCACACATAATAATTCTCGAATGGGAAAAGACTTATGGACAGAGGGCGCCACTGGAGAAAAAATTATAGTCTATAGTGCTTTTAATGAGCTGGAAGAGGCACGCTTTGTTTGTGAACGAATTATGATGGAAATAAATCAGGGCGTAAGTGCTGATGAAATTGCTATTCTATATCGCTCGAATGCTCAATCGAGGGTTTTAGAGGAAGCCTTATTACGTGCTGGAATTGCTTATCGTATTTATGGGGGATTGCGCTTCTTCGATCGAGCAGAAGTAAAAGATGCTTTAGCTTATTTGCGTTTATTGGTGAATCCTGATGATGATAATGCTTTTGAGCGAATCGTTAATTTTCCCACTCGTGGTATCGGTGAAAAAACGCTTGAAGATCTGCGTCATTATGCCAAATCCGAACAGTGTTCTTTATGGCGCGCGGCCAAAACCTTATTACAATCAGGTGAAATGGCTCAACGGGCGGGTTCTTCTCTTGCAAAATTCATTGAGTTAATTGAACAATTGCAACAAAATACCGCAGCAATGGAGCTGGATGAGCAGTTATCCGTAGTAATTCAGCAGAGTGGATTGTATGCGCATTTTAGCAAAATCAAAGGCGACAAATCTGAGTCTCGTCTTGATAACTTACAAGAATTAATCAATGCGGCAAAACAATTCCGTTATGAACAAGAAGAGGAAGAAGAAATTCCCCTAGTGAATGCATTCCTAGCACATGCCTCTTTGGAGGCCGGAGAAATGCAGGCAGAAGAGCACGAACGTTATGTCCATTTGATGACCTTACATGCTGCTAAAGGGCTTGAATTTCCAATGGTATTTTTAGTGGGGATGGAAGAAGGAGTGTTCCCTGGGAAACAATCTTTGGAAGAGCCTGGACGATTAGAGGAAGAGCGTCGGTTATGTTACGTGGGAATGACGCGTGCGATGCGCAAACTGGTTTTATCCTATGCTGAAATCCGACGACAATATGGGCGAGAAGAATATCACCGGCCTTCACGATTTTTAAGGGAGTTACCTCAAGAATTGCTTGATGAGGTTCGTGTCAAGGCGAAGTTTCAAGCACCCGTTATTTCGCGAAATAAACCTTCAGTGGTACAAGAAACTGCAGGCTTATCTTTAGGCCAAAATGTAACTCATGCAAAATTTGGATCGGGCATCGTATTAGCAGTTGAGGGTAGTGGGGCACATACCCGCGTTCAGGTGAAGTTTAGTGAACATGGTGTGAAGTGGCTGGTCTTGGCTTATGCTAATTTAGCCGTAGAAATATAAGTAATTTTGCTTGAGATAGTAGAATTGTAAACAGGCCCTATTGAATTTTCTTCAAGTGGATGCTAGGGTGCCGGTTGGAAAGTTGTTGGTATTATGTAAACTATTAAATAAGGGGAACTGTGTGAAATTTACAAATTTATTAACAGTAGGAGCGCTGACCGCATCTTTAGTATCACCTGCAATTATGGCAGCAGATACCAATAATACAACTCCTATGTCTGATACCCAAAAAAAAGAAATTGAAAAAGTTATACACGACTATTTAGTTACTAATCCAGAAGTACTTTTGGAAGCTTCTCAAGCGTTGCAACAAAAACAACAGCAAAGTATGCAACAACAAGCTCAATCTGCAATTAAAGAAAACACAGACCAATTGTTCCAGGGTAAAACAACGGTTGTAGGTAATCCAAAAGGTAATGTGACCATTGTTGAGTTTTTTGATTATCAATGCATTCATTGCAAAAAAATGTCACCAATTATTAATAGTTTAGTCAAGAAAGACAGTGACTTGAGAATTATTTATAAAGAATTCCCAATTTTTGGTAAGAGTTCTGAATTGGCTTCTAGAGCCGCTTTAGCTGCTGGTATGCAAGGCAAATATCAAGAAATGCATAATGCATTAATTTCCATTGATAAGCGTTTAAACGACCAAATTGTTATGGCTACTGCTAAGTCGTTAGGTTTGGATATGAAGAAGTTAAAAACTGATATGCAAAGCAAAGACGTAACTGCTGCTTTGGATGCAAACCGTGAATTAGCAGAAAAGTTACACTTGATGGGAACTCCTGCGTTTATAATCGCTTCAACTCCAAATGGTCAGTTTAAAGCAGGTTCTGAACCTTCATTCATACCTGGTGCTGCCAGTGAAGAATCGTTGCAAGAGTTAATCAAAAAAGCAGCAGGTAATTCCTAAGTCATCGCATAAGTACAAGTAAACCTGGGTGAAGCGGAGCGGAGCCCGGGTTTCCCAGGATTCAGTTTTGCTTTACCAAGGCTATATCGAGATTTTCATGACAAAACCATCTACATTTCAGGATATTATACTTACCCTGCAGCAATATTGGGCTGCTCAAGGATGTGTTATATTGCAACCTTTTGATATGGAAGTTGGCGCGGGTACTTTCCATCCAGCAACGTTCTTAAGAGCAATAGGTCCCGAACCTTGGTCGGCAGCCTACGTACAGCCTTCCCGAAGGCCTACGGATGGTCGCTATGGAGATAATCCAAATCGTGTACAACATTATTACCAATTCCAAGTGGTTCTCAAGCCTTCTCCTTTAGATATACAAGATAAATATTTAGATTCATTGCGCGCCCTAGGAGTTGATCCTTTGGCGGATGATATTCGTTTTGTTGAAGACAATTGGGAATCGCCTACTTTAGGTGCTTGGGGACTAGGTTGGGAAGTCTGGCAAAATGGCATGGAAGTATCCCAATTTACTTATTTCCAACAAGCAGGTGGATTGGCGTGTAAACCTGTAACAGGCGAGTTGACTTACGGCTTGGAACGTTTAGCTATGTATATATTGGGGGTGGATAACTTATTTGATCTACCTTGGAGTAATACTGCAAATGGTATCATAACTTATGGTAACGTGTTTCATCAAAATGAAGTGGAGATGTCTGCTTATAATTTTGAACATGCTAATGTAGAAGAGTTATTTAAACAATTTGATTATTATGAACGTGAAGCGCAAAAGTTAATAGAATTACAATTACCACTTCCTGCTTATGAAATGGTAATTAAAGCATCGCACTCATTTAACTTACTTGATGCACGCAAAGCAATATCTGTTACTGAAAGGCAGCGTTTTATCTTACGGGTAAGACATTTATCAAGAGCAGTAGCGCAAGCTTATTATCAAGCACGCGAAGCTTTGGGTTTTCCTATGCTTAACCAAAAGGTGTGTGATGGTCAATGATTTTATATTTGAATTAGGTTGCGAAGAGTTACCTTCTGGTTCAGTATGGCCTCTTGCTGATGAATTTGCTAACCATTTATTGGCTGCATTGGACAAGGCACAATTAGGTTATGGGCAAGTGAAGCGTTTTGCTACGCCACGACGTATCGCAATTGTTATCTCTGATTTACAAGAAGAACAAAAAAGTCAAAGCGTGACCCGGCGTGGCCCTGCTTTAGCTGCTGCGTACGACAAGGAAGGAAAACCTACCCAAGCCTTACTAGGTTTTGCTAAATCGTGTGGTGTTGAAGTAGAGCAACTCTCTCGGATTGAAACAGAAAAAGGGGATTGGATTGCTTTCGAAGCAGAGAGCCAAGGAAATAAAACCAAAGATTTGTTGCCAGTTTTAATTAATCAATCTCTGGCTGCTTTGTCCATTGCAAAACCCATGCGTTGGGGGGCTGGGGATGAAGAATTCGCTCGGCCTGTGCATTGGGCAGTAATGCTCTATGGGGACAAGGTAATAGAACATACGGTATTGGGAATTAAAAGTGGCCGTGAGAGTAGGGGGCATCGTTTTCATCATCCCCAACCCATTGCTATTAACTCCGCACAAAGCTATGAATTGCAAATGAAAGAGGCTTTTGTTCTTGCTGATTTTTCCGCTCGAAAACACATGGTTAAAAAACAAGTAGAGGAATTGGCTGAATCCATCCAAGCTACAGCAATTATGCCTGAAGATTTGCTGGATGAAGTAACTTCAATTGTTGAGTGGCCTCAAGCTCTGATGGCGAATTTTGAAAAAGAATTTCTTGAGGTTCCTGCTGAATCCTTAATTGCATCGATGCAATCGCATCAAAAATGTTTTGCTTTAAAGGATAAGCAGGGAAAGTTATTGCCCCATTTCATTACTGTATCAAATATCGCGAGTACCAATCCCAAACAAGTTATTTTAGGGAATGAAAAAGTGATGCGAGCACGTTTGAGCGATGCTGCATTCTTTTTCAGACAAGATAAAAAATCACCTTTAAGTCAACATATAGCGGGTACCGAACACGTCATTTTCCAAGCAAAATTAGGTAGTTTAAAGGATAAAGCATTACGAATTGAAGCACTAATGACCTATTTAAGCTCTGCTTTACATTTAAGTTTACATCAGGCACAACGTGCAGCACAGTTAAGCAAATGCGATTTGCTGACCGGAATGGTGGGCGAATTCCCTGAATTACAGGGATTAATGGGATATTATTACGCGCTAAACGATGGAGAAGATCAAGGTGTTGCCCAAGCTTTAAATGAACAATATATGCCACGTTTCGCTGCAGACAGTTTACCGGAATCTGATTTAGGGTTGGCTCTATCGCTTGCAGATAGAATTGATACTTTAGTTGGCATTTTTGCCATAGGACAAAAACCTTCGGGGGTAAAGGATCCATTTAAATTACGCCGTCATGCTTTAGCTGTGGTTCGATTACTCATTGCCACATCAGCACAACTCAACTTAAGTACACTAATTGAGCAAGCCATAATTCATTATGGAACCCAATTATCTATGGAACCTAATTTATTGGATGAATTGAAATCATTTATTCTTGAACGCTTACAATCTCATTATCAAGCTCAAGGATTAAGTGTTGATTTAGTTCATGCTGTTAGAGCTCGTCAGGATGATTGGTTGTATGATTTGGACAAGCGCTTGAGTGCTCTACAGTTATTTGTAAAACTACCTGAAGCAGCTTCTCTTTCTGCCGCGTGTAAACGTGTGAATAATTTACTTACACAGGCAGGACGACAAACTTTATCCGCTGTGAATGAAGAACTGTTTACCGAGGAACCGGAGCGATTTTTATTTATCCACATTAATCAAGTTGCACGAGCTGTTGAGCCTTTATACCGTAGTGCCGATTATGGCCCATTATTGAAATTATTGGCCAGCCTTAAAGAACCGGTAGATTTGTTTTTTGATAAAGTCATGGTCATGGTGGAGGATAAGGCAATAAAGGTAAACCGTTTAGCCCTTTTAGCACGTCTGCAAGATTTATTGCAGGGTGTCGCAGATATTTCATTGTTGCAAATGGGGTAATACGTTATCTTGGATGTGAGTTCTGGATCACTACCATTATAAGCAAAATTTTCATTCCCGCGAAGGCGGGAATCTATTTCTATCAAGTTACAGTGCCATTTTAAGAATACAATTCCTCCTTCGCAGGGTATATAAAACTCTTAAATAATGGCAGAAAGGCAACACCCAGCTCCACTGGAAATCAATCTTACGGTTAGCAAATATGATCAATATTTCAGTAGTAGGTTATGAGCAGGACAACCTATATAACAAAGCAAAGGCAGTCGCAGATGAACTGAATTTTAACTTAGACAAAAACGCTGATCCTTGCCTTTTTGTTACCGAAGATAAGCTTTCATTAAAAATGCCGGGATTTTCCCCAATTTTTGCTGAATTTAGTGCTGAATTTTGGAATAAAAGAAAATCTGAGGGAAAAAAGCAAGGATTAGTTCGCGCTTGTAAGCCATCTCCTGGACTTACGGTTTTGGATGCAACAGCGGGTTGGGGACGTGATGCGGCTATTCTAGCCAGTTTCGGTGCGGAAGTGATAATGCTCGAACGCCATCCTGTTATGGCAGCGTTATTATCGGATGCCTTAGCGCGCCAAACGAAGTCGGATCAACAACAATTACATCTAATGCTTCATTCTGAAAATGCTCATACTTATTTAAGTTCCTTAGCACCAAACCATTACCCTGACATTATTTATATTGATCCCATGCATCCTGAACGGAGTAAATCCGCATTGGTAAAAAAAGAAATGCAAGCGTTACAACAAATAATCGGTGTAGATAAGGATGCGTTGGAGTTAATTCAATTGGCAATAACGCGTAGCAAACAAAAGGTCGTTGTAAAATGGCCCCAAAAAGCAAAACCTTTATTACCCGCAGATGCCTCGATAGAAGGGAAAACAGTTCGGTTTGATATTTATTTTTCTAATCTAAGGTAAATAAGTAGGGTCGCCTGGATGATGGAAGCGAACCCCGGGAAAAAAGTATGCCACAATCCCGGGTTCGCTGCGCTTCACCCATGTTACAGAAGCTACTTTTTATATTTAATTAACCAAATTCTGCGAGTTCATCTCGGAGGCGTTTTTCTTCAAACAAATCCTCTATCCGTCTTCGTCGTTCCAATTTTGTTGAAGGGCTTGTTTCAGGGGTCAGAATCGTATCGACACTAAACTCCTCTGTATCGTTTGCATCTTCATCAAATTCACGAGTATTCATAGCTATCTCCTTAGCATAACCCGTAGTGAACTTAATAAAATAACAGAAATTGTATTGAAGGGACAGTGGAATTTTTTGAGCATCTTTGTAATCACTACAAAGATAGATACCTAATCTTTCTGTTGTGTAACATCAGAAAGATCAGGTTGTTTTAAGGAGCATTAAGAACATTTTGTACTTTTTCTGCGTGTACTGTTTCTTCCTCTTGTTTAAAGGCCTCTTTACCTTTAGTAGCTCTTATTCGATTTCTACCCTCGTCTAATTCAGCGCGGAATTTTTTAACAGTTTCCTCGGGCACGGGTGTTGTAGGGGCCTTATCGAGTAATTTTGCCAGTTTTTCACGTCGTGCACTTGCATGCTCATGAAGTATTTGTAATTCACTGGGTGTGTAGAGTGTTTTTGGATCAATTTCTTTTCCATTTCCATCTTTGAGTACAATTCCTTTTAGTGCTTTTTCACCTTTTGATTCTTCTCCAGGTAGGGGTCCAGGATCAAAACCACTTTCAAGTAATGCTTCATAGGCTTGTCTGGCTCTTTGTTTTTGAGTTTTTGGATCATCAATGTTAATAACGGCGGTAACTGTATCAAATCCTGAGGCTCGCGCTGCTTGCGCCATAGTTAACATATCGACCTTGGGATTCTCTTGGCGGCTTAAATAATAAAAAGGAGAAAGTATTCGGGGTGACAATTGTACTCTCCAAGTACTTGGCTGATCATCTTTCTTCTTAATATGGGTTAACTTAGATCCTGATAAAGAAATGATGAAATTTAAGTCTTCAGGATTTATAGTCGAAATGGTTTTTTTATCAACATCGATTTCAGCAGATGTAAACCCTGTGGGGCTAGTTAAATTTCGTCTTTTACGATTCTCTTCCCTTGCCAGCTCCATTTCTTGCAGCATCTCATCTCTTTGTTTTGCACTAAGTTGATGAGCCCAACCCTCCAGTTGTCCAGAGAAAAGGATTTGTTTGCGTTCAAGAGCAGATGCTTTGTCGAGTATCGTTAGATTTTCACGAGTAACCGTATCAAATGCGCTGAGTTGTTCGTTATGTTTTGTTTCTAATTCAGCAATTAAATCTTTTTTTATTTTCTCTACTTCATCAGCGTCTTTATCTAAAACAGTTTGGAGTCGACCCATAAACCCAGCATTCTTTGTATCATCAAAAGTATCTTTGAGTCTTTGGAGTTCAATTTTCTGTTGGGCTTTTATTGCATCTTTTGCATCCTTCGCAATTCGTTCAAGCTCCCCTCGAAGCACTTCAACGGAGTATCCAGGAACTTGATTAACTCGTTTTTTAAAGGATTCTACGGATTCTTGATACTTCTCTTGGGCGGGGACAAAAAAAGATTCAGGTGTAAATACCTTATTAAGGTCTGCTATAACTTTATTCTTCTCAGGATCGTTTCCTTTGAGGGCTTTCTCAAGGGTATCGTCTTCTTCTGGACCAATTTTTGTTTTGAAACCTTTATGATCTTTGACTCGTTTACTGGCATGTTGTTCAAAAGCCCCTAAGCCAAAAGTAAGATCCTGAGTCAAATTGATGTCATCTCGATACTTTTGAAAAATTTCCTCTAGTTTTTCAGGTGAGAACTGACCTTTCCTATGTTGAGAGTTGAGCAAGTTAAAAAATGCTTGTCTATGTGAAGGCATAGTGTACCTCAAGAGCTTGTAGTTCTTATAAAGTATAACACTTTTTCATTAAGATAGAATTAAGATTTGGTCTAGGTTTTGATTTAGAATCATGGTAAAAAATTCTAAATGATAGCCTGATGCAGCGAAACAAAACCCTTGTCATCTCGAGTTTTTCTTCGCCGCACAGCACTATAAAATACTACCAAGCTGAAATAGCCGAGTCTCCAAATAATGTTTTAGCTTTTTCTTTAACTTCTTCTGAGTTTAAAGCTTTAACAAAAAGCTCCAATTGTGCTTTTTTGGGTGAGTCCTTACGAATAACAATGATGTTGGCGTAGGGTGAATCCTTGTCTTCACTAAATAGAGCATCATGCGAGGGATTCAAGCCTGCAGGTAAAGCAAAAGTAGTATTAATAACGGCTGCATCTACATCAGGTAAGACTCTGGGTAATTGTGCTGCATCCATCTCTTTGAACTGTAAATTATGTGGATTTGTTGCAATATCTTTTAAACCAGCATTTTGAGTTGTTTTCAATGTAATGAGTTGAGCTTTTTCCAATAATTGTAAGGCTCGCATTTCATTGCTGGGATCATTAGGCAGGGCAATGAGCGCTTTTTCTGGCAATTGGGTTAATGTCTTGTATTTTTTTGAATAAATTCCCATAGGATAAACAAAGGTTCTACCTATTGCCTCAAGCGTATATCCATGAGCTTTAACTGCGGCATTAAGATAAGGTAAATGTTGATAGACATTAGCATCCAGGCTACCGTCTTGTAATGCTTCGTTGGGTAAATTGTAATCATTGAAAGTTACAATTTTTATGTTTAAGCCATATTTATTTTTTGCGACTTCTTGTGCCGTCTCAACCAGTTCAGTTTCTGGTCCGGCAATGGTTCCTATCACCAGGGTATTTGGTGAAGGTTTGTTGCATCCAACAAGACTTAATAATAAAACGCAATAAGCTAAAATCCGCATTTAAAACTCCAAAAAGTGATTCAAATCAATTATGTAAAAAACGTTTCGCCAGATAATCCCCAACCATTTGCGTTAGTTGGACCATGACAATTAAAATAATTACTGTGGAAATCATGACTCCAGCATCAAAACGTTGATACCCGTAATTAATGGCTAAAGTACCCAAACCACCAGCACCAACGGTTCCTGCCATTGCGGAATAATTAACTAAAGTAATCGCGGTCACAGTAATGGCATGAATTAAAGCAGGTTTGGCCTCTGGCAATAAAATATGCAAAATAATCTGCCTGGTGCTTGCCCCCATTGCATAACCCGTTTCGATAAGACCCGATGGTAAACTCCGATAAACATTATCTACCAGTCGAGCAAAAAAAGGTGTTGCACCTAGGGTAAGAGGTACTATTGCCGCATTCATTCCGATTGAGGTTCCTACGATGAGCCGAGTGAATGGAATGATCGCTACCAATAAAATAATAAAAGGTATAGACCGTGCCATATTAATTAGGCCCGATAATGCTTTATGTAACTTCGGTCGGGGCTTGATGTGGCGTGATGAGTAGAGCCAAGTCCCTAAAGGTAAGCCAAGAACTACAGCAAATAAGGTACTGATTGATACCATGTATAATGTTTCAGTTGTTGCAATGAATAAATCATATGCCATTGGGAAGGACATAACCTAAAACCTCCACAGTTAATTTGGCTTGTTCGCAGCGTTCAATGAATGCTTGCAGTAAAAATTGATGTGCAGTTAATTCAACAACTAAAACGCCGCAGGTTACTGTATCATAACGATCAATATTGGCGAGTAAGATGTTAATATCAAGATTTAACTCACGACTTGTCCTACTAATAAAAGGTACCGTTGCTTCTTCCCCCTGGAAAAATAGACGTAGTAACGGTTTTTCGGTCACATAGTCAGCAAGTCTTTTGGTGAGGCACTCAGGCAATTGTGGACTCAGCTGAGCGTAGAGCATACTTCGTGCTAAGCTATCTTTGTTATTAAATACATTGGCTAGGGCAGTAGTTTCAGCCAATTCGCCCTCGACCATCACTGCTAATCGGTTACAGATACGTTTCACTACATCCATTTCATGCGTAATGAGCACTATAGTGATGCCATAAAGTGCATTAATTTTTTTCAGTAATGCTAAAATAGAGTCGGTTGTCTCAGGATCCAAGGCAGAGGTCGCTTCATCGCAAAGTAGAATTTTAGGGGAGCAACTTAAGGCACGGGCAATAGCAACTCTTTGCTTTTGACCGCCACTTAGCTGTGCTGGATAGGAGAATTTTTTATCGGTTAACTCGACAAGAGGTAGTAATTCTTCAATTTTATTACGAATGGTCTCTTCATCTATACCCTGAATGCGCATAGGAAGCGCAATATTGTCGTACACATTTTTGGAGTTGAGTAAATTGAATTGTTGAAAAATCATTGCCATTTTGTGGCGAGCTAAAGCTAAATTCTTTCTTGAAAGACTTGTCAAATCTTGACCATCTAGGATGACATGTCCTTCATCGGGTCGTTCAAGAAGATTAATACATCTTAATAGAGTTGATTTTCCTGCTCCACTTTTACCAATAATTCCGAAAATTTCACCTTCTTGGATAAACAGGTTAATGCCACGTAGGACAGGTTTACCCGAAAAGGATTTGAATAATCCGCTTAATTCAATCATTTATTATAACCTGAGATTATGCTGCGGGCGGGAGCTCAGAGGAATGCAAACATATCCGCTTTAGCCGTATTTTCAAAAAAGAATTCTTTTTTGAGCGTCCGCAAGCTGAAATTCAAATCGACGCCATGCAATATTATACATAAATTGTGAGCATAAACAACGTAAAGTTCCTTATTTATGGGCTTTGAAGGAAATCGGAATCTTGATAGAACGGTTTTTAAAATTTACTGGGGTGCGGAGCGAAATCCGGTGAGGGTTGCGATGGGATCCCGGGTTTCGCTACGTAACAAAGCTCCATTTTATCTTTATTCTTGTAGCTCTTCGCGATTCTTAAAATAATCTAAGGCTTCTGGATTTGCCAGAGATTGTAAATTATTCACTGGTAAACCATGAACAACTTGTCTAACTGCTATTTCAACAATCTTGCCGCTGATCGTGCGTGGGATATCCGCTACTTGCACTATTTTTGCTGGCACGTGCCTTGGTGAAGCATTTTGACGAATCGTTAAACGAATTTTATTCATCAATTCTTCTGTGAGTTCCATTTTGTCTCGTAATTTAACAAATAAAACAACTCGCACATCATCTTGCCAATCTTGGCCAATCACAATGCTATCAATTACTTCATCTATTTTTTCTACTTGGCGATAAATCTCTGCAGTACCAATACGGACTCCGCCAGGATTTAAAACAGCATCGGATCGTCCATAAATAATCAATCCATTGTGGGCGGTAATTTCTGCAAAATCACCATGGGCCCATACTCCAGGAAAGCGTTCAAAGTAGGCATGTTGGTAAGCGGTTCTGTCAGGATCATTCCAAAAACCTACAGGCATGGATGGAAAGGGTGCGGTACAAACTAATTCCCCTCGCTCTTCGTGAACCGGCTGGCCTTGTTCATTATAAACTTCAACAGCCATCCCAAGCCCAAAACATTGTAATTCACCTCGGTAAATAGGGAGTATGGGATTACCTAAGGCAAAGCAAGAAATGATATCCGTTCCACCTGAAATGGAACAAAGCTGGACATCATTTTTAATTTGTTCATAAACGTAATCATAATTTTTGGGGAGAAGGGGTGATCCTGTGGAAAGAATGCATCGTAAATGGGTTAAATCAAATTCATCTTTCGGTTTTACTCCTGCTTTTTCTATGGAAGAGATGAATTTGGCGCTGGTACCAAAAACAGTTACTTGTTCTTCAGCAAGGAGCTTAAATAAACGATTACTTTCGGGATAGGTCGGCGAGCCTTCATATAAGGTTAGCGTTGTTCCTAAGGCAAGCGCAGAAACGGTCCAGTTCCACATCATCCATCCGCAAGTAGTATAAAAGCATAAGTTGTCGTTAGGATGCAAATCTGTATGTAACCCTAATTCTTTAATGTGTTGCAATAGGGTGCCGCCTGCTCCATGGATAATGCACTTAGGTTTGCCAGTCGTTCCTGATGAGAACATAATATAAACTGGATGTTCGAAAGGTAAAGAAACAAATTCGCAGTGACTTGCTGGACGAAGAAAATCATTCCAATATTGTGCTTTGGGCAATCCAGAACTATCTATAGATTCATTTATATTGGGACAGATAACGATTTGCTTGAGCGAAGGAATAGCATCGTTTAGTTGTTTGATTTTTTCCAACCCACTGTGTTTTTTACCTTGGTATTGATGTCCATCACATATAAACAATATTTTAGGCTCAATTTGACCCAACCGATCAATTGCCGCTTGTGCGCCAAAATCAGGTGAGCAAGACGACCAAATTGCTCCTAATGAAGTAGTGGCAAGCATAGCAATAATGGTTTGCGATGTATTGGGCATTAAAGCAGCTATTCTATCACCAACCTTAACCCCTGCTGCTTTTAAACCTGCTGCACATTGTGCAACCAGTGCATAAAGTTGCTCATAGCTAATTACTTTTTTATCGTTATCTTCATTAAGACTAATCAAGGCTGGATGTTTGTCTGTACGTGATAATAGTTTTTCAGCAAAATTAAATTGAGCCCCCGCGAACCAATGCGAGTTGAGCATTTGATTATTTTTACCGTGATTCAAAATCTGGTATGGTACTGTATCGAACTTAACATGAAAAAAATCGCAAAGTGTGGGCCAAAATGAGTCTGGATGTTTAGTAGACCAGGTATGCATATCTTGGTAATTTTCAAAAATTTGGGCGTTTTTTTTGGCCGCGAATTCCATAAAATGCCACATCCTACTGTCTTTAGGGTGTTTTGGCTTCCATACGGTTTCATTCATGTTTCATTCTCTCTTAATTATTGAAACGATTCTATGCTAATTTTTACACTTCATATCGGTCAACTCGATGCAATTAGATAGTCTCAACGGAGTGAGTTGTAACTAGGATAATGTCTTAAGTACAAGGATTTGCTAACATTGCATTTGCAACTTTAGATTGATTTTTACGTCCTAAAATTTTACAGATCATGTCGCCAGCTGTCACAATTTTAAATATATCAACCCCAGTGTTAATTCCTAAACCATGCATTAAGTATAAAACGTCTTCAGTGGCTACATTGCCGCTTGCTCCGCGTGCATAGGGACAACCGCCCAGTCCAGCAACGGAACTATCAAAACGGTGAACTCCATGTTGTAATGAGGAATAAATATTAGCTATGGCTTGCCCATACGTGTCATGAAAATGCATTGCTAGCTGGTGCAAGGGTACTATTTTTAAGACGTGATCAAGCAAAAGATGGGTTTGATGGGGTGTTCCCACGCCAATCGTATCTCCTAATGAGATTTCATCGACATCTAGGTCTAACAACCGTTTAGTTACCTCAACGACTTTTTGTGGCGCTACACTTCCTTCATATGGACAGCCAAGAACACAGGAAATATAGCCTCGTACTCGGATGTTATTTTCTTTAGCTAAGGCGAGAACAGGTTTAAAACGAATAATGCTTTCTTCGATAGAACAATTAATGTTTCGTTGGTTAAACTGTTCGCTTGCTGCGGTAAATACTGCAATTTCTTTAACACCTGCTTCTAGTGCTTTGAGCATTCCCTGTTCATTAGGAACCAGTGCCGAATAGTGAAGGGATGATACTTTTTCTACAGCCCGGAATACTTCATTATGGTCCGCCAATTGTGGAATTGCCTTCGCAGATACAAAGCTGGTCACCTCGATATATTGCAGGCCGGATTTACTTAATAAATTGATTAATTCAATTTTGTGTTTGCTCGACACAAAAGAAGATTCATTTTGCAACCCATCTCGAGGGCCTACTTCTATAATGGTTACATTTTGCGGATAGTCCATAATTATCTCTTTTAATATTCCCGAGGCGGTTTTACGTGCTGGTGGACGAACTATAATCCACGCGAACCTGGAGTATTTTGGCTTCAGCCAGCTTAATCTACTGTTCAAACTTAGTTTAAGAATCTGCCTCACTTAATGCCAGTAATTCCTCTCCTTCATTCACTTGAGCGCCTACAGTATAAAATATATCCAGTAAAATTCCGTCGGTGGGGGCATGAATGGTATGCTCCATTTTCATAGCTTCTAATACAATCAAGCGATCACCAGCTTTCACCTTTTCACCAATATTTTTTAAAATGGCGACCACCGTAGCTGGCATGGGCGCAGTAAGTTGCCCTTTATGAGCAGTGGTTTGGGTACCTAGGGTTTCCCAATTAAATCGTTCAATAGTAATTTGCCCTTGATTCGTATACAAGGTTAGGGATTCTTTTTTATTCTCAATTGTAGCGTGAAAATATTGTTTTTTTGTTTCAATATGAAGTTTATTCCCGACTAAATGTGCATGGATCACATGTTCGTACGTTTTGAATTGCACTTTAAACTGACTCTTATTAATTGGAGTAATAAAAGCTTCAATCAGCTCATCCCTATCTTTATAGCGCCATATCCAATGACTTGTTAATTGAGATTGCCAAGAAAACGTTTCTGCCAATAAGGGATCTTGTAAAGAACTTATATTGTGCAAATAATCAAAGCCTACAGCCATGAGTAGGGCAGTTTCTTTGTTTGGTATTGGGAGTTTTATTTCTTCTTTACTTAAAAAATCAGTACTGAGTTCTGCCTGTTTAAATTTAGGGTGTTGGCAAATAGCTTGTAAAAATGGAATATTTGTTTTTACCCCACCAATAAAATATTGGGATAGAGCCTGTTCTAATCGAGATAATGCTTCATCACGATCAGTTCCCCACACAATAAGCTTAGCGATCATGGGATCATAGTACATAGTAATTTGCGAGGAGATTTGTACTCCAGTATCTATGCGTATGCCATCCCCTGAAGATTCTTGCAAAAAATGTATTTGCCCTATTGAAGGGATGAAATCGTGATGCGGATCTTCAGCGTAGATGCGGCATTCTATTGCATGACCCTGTGCTTGAATTTTATCCTGTGACAAAGGTAAAGGTTCATTAGCAGCAATTTTTAATTGCCAGGCCACTAAATCAAGTCCCGTAATCATTTCCGTTACTGGATGTTCTACCTGCAATCGAGTATTCATTTCCATAAAATAGAATTGTTCTGAGCCATCTACTAAAAACTCAACGGTACCTGCACCACTGTATTTGATAGAGCGTGCTACTTCGCAAGCGGCCTCAGCAAGTTTTTGGCGTAATGTTGAAGATAAATTGGGTGCAGGGGCTTCTTCAATAATTTTTTGATGTCGACGTTGAATGGAACAATCGCGTTCGAATAAATGAACTACATTGCCATGATTATCAGCCATGATTTGCAATTCAACATGTCGAGGATGAAGAACTAGTTTTTCAATAATCATGGTGTCATCAGCAAAACTTGCCATGGACTCACGTTTGGCTCCCGCTAAGGCAGCACTAAACTCCGATTCCTGGTGAACCGCCCGCATTCCTTTCCCGCCACCACCATTTGCCGCTTTAATTAAGACAGGAAATCCTATTTTTTTTGCCTCAGCCAGCAATTTGTCTTCGGCCTGTTCACTGCCATGATAGCCAGGGGTTAAGGGCACTTTGGTTCGTTCCAGTAATTGTTTGGCTAATTGTTTGGATGCCATCGCTTCCATAGCTTCAATAGAAGGGCCAATAAATATAATACCCGCCTCCCTACATGCTTTGGCAAACTCAGGATTTTCAGATAAAAATCCATAACCAGGGTGAATGGCTTGTGCACCAGATTCCTTGGCAATCTGAATTATATTAGTGATATTGAGATAGCTGTCTTTAGCAGGTGCATCACCCACAAAATAAGCACTGTCAGCACTGCGTACATGCAAACTGTCTTTATCAACCGAGGAATAAATAGCCACTGTTTGAATGCCCATAGAACGAGCAGTTTTGATAATTCTGCACGCAATTTCACCGCGGTTGGCAATAAGAATTTTATTAAACATAGTGCCTCATTAATTTAACTTTTATATGCTCTCATCATTATCTAACGTAGTCCGAATGCTTTGTAGCTTGGTGCAGCGAAGCGGAACCCGGGAATAATAGGTCACCAATCCAGGGTTTCACTGCACCTTCACTAAGCCCTACATTAACATACTACGATTTTAGCCCCAATTAGGCGTTTCTTTCTTTAAGAATGCATTAAGCCCTTGTTGTCCTTCACTGGATACTCTTTTTTTAGCAATCAAAGATGCAGTGTAAGAGACAAGCTCTTCATTTATTTTTTTATGTGCTACATAACTTGTTAGTAGTTTGGATGCTTTGACTGCTTCAGGAGCATTACTGCTGATTTGTTTTGCGTAATTAAGCGTGAACTCCAGCAATTTGTCTTCGGGAACACAATGTTGTACTAAATGCAACGACAATGCTTTAACTGCATCGAAAATTTCCGCGCTCATGAATAACGCTTTAGCGCTGCGCTCACCGATAGCTTGAACTACGTAAGGACTAATTACTGCGGGTATCAAACCTAATTTCACTTCCGAAAAACAAAAACGTGCTGATTCAGAGGCAATAGTAATGTCACATGCTGCAGCAAGTCCTGCGCCACCACCAAAAGCTGATCCGTGGACCATGGCTAAGGTCGGTTTGGGACTTTGATTTAATGTGAACATTAGCTTACCAAGTACCATGGCGTCTCGTAAATTTTCTTCTTCATTATACTGAGCCATGTTTTGCATCCAACCTAAATCAGCGCCTGCAGAAAAATGTTTTCCATTTGCCTTAAGGACAATAACTCGGACATTGGAATTGACAATTGCTGCATCAAGTTGGTGTTGCATTTCACTTAAAAGTTTATTATCAAAAGCGTTATGTTTGCTCACTCGATTTAGGGTGAGTAAACATAAGCGATCATGAATTTCGTACAACAAATCGCTCATGAGTATGCTCCTTACATGCGAAATACGCCAAATCGGGTTGGCTCGATAGGATTATTTAATGCTGCTGATAAACCTAAACCTAATACTTTGCGTGTATCCTGTGGCGCAATGACTCCATCATCCCACAACCGAGCACTGGCATAATATGGATTTCCTTGCATTTCATATTGAGAACGCAATTGTTCTTTAAAGCGCTCTTCCTCAGCCCGAGGCCAATCGCTCCCTTGCTTGGCTAATTTATCTCGATTTACTTGTGCTAAAACATTAGCTGCTTGTTCTCCACCCATTACTGAAATACGTGAGTTAGGCCAAGACCACATAAAATTAGGATTATAGGCACGCCCACACATGGCATAATTACCCGCTCCAAAACTACCGCCAACAATTACCGTAAATTTTGGAACATTTGCATTGGCCACTGCGGTCACCATTTTGGCACCATGTTTTGCAATACCCGAGGCTTCATATTTAGAACCAACCATAAAGCCGGTAATATTTTGCAGAAAGAGTAAAGGAATTTTACGTTGGCAACAGAGTTCGATAAAGTGAGTTCCTTTCAGGGCACTTTCACTAAACAAAATACCGTTGTTGGCAATTATTCCTATAGGATAACCATATAAATGTGCGAAGCCACAAACTAGAGTGGTACCAAAGAGGGCTTTGAACTCATCAAACTCTGAACCATCTACAATCCGTGCAATAATTTCACGAATCTCAAAAGGTTTTCTTGGGTCAGCAGGGATGATGCCGTTAAGATCCTTACTGTCATAGAGTGGTTCAACGGTCTCAATACGCTTTAATTGTTGCGGTTTTTTGCGGTTCAAATGACTTATAGCGACACGTGCCAGATGAAGCGCATGGGCATCATCTTCTGCATAATGATCTGCTACACCTGAGTGCCGGCAATGGACTTCTGCACCACCTAATTCTTCTGCACTGATGACTTCGCCTGTCGCTGCTTTGACTAGAGGAGGGCCGCCAAGAAAAATCGTGGCTTGATTCTTCACCATAATAGATTCATCTGCCATGGCTGGAACATACGCACCCCCAGCAGTACAAGAACCCATTACTACTGCAATTTGAGGAATATTTTGCGCCGACATTTGTGCCTGATTGAAAAATATCCGCCCAAAATGATCACGGTCAGGGAATACTTCATCCTGATGAGGCAGATAAGCGCCTCCTGAATCTACTAGGTAAATGCAAGGTAAATGATTTATTAAAGCGATTTCTTGCGCTCTTAGATGTTTTTTTACCGTTAATGGATAATAAGTGCCGCCTTTTACAGTGGCATCATTGACCACAATGACACATTCAATGCCTGAAACCCAGCCAATTCCTGTAATTATCCCTGCAGCGGGAACCGCATCATCATAAACTTGATATGCTGCAAGCTGGGAAAGTTCAAGAAAAGGACTGCCAGGATCAAGAAGTTGTTGTAACCGTTCTCTTGGTAATAATTTACCATGTTTTAAATGACGAGCTCGTGCTTTTTCGTCGCCGCCTAAAGCAATGTGCTGAATTCGATTTTGTAATTCATCTACTAAAGCTTGCATGGCCGCCTGATTGGTCTTGAACTCTTGACTGCTTGTATTGATTTGACTGATTAATTTTGCCATGCCTATCCTCATCGTACCAAAATATCGCTTAAAACGATGATTGTCCAAATAATCCAGGTAATCGCAATAAAGTGAGGCATATCCCCACCTTTTATAAGCCTATAAGCAAGCGCCGGAATGGCAGTAATGATCAGAGGCAATAGGATAAGAACGAGAATTTTGCGAATCACCAGTCCCCAACCCGTTTGGCTGAATATAGGGGTTAATTTCAAATTAATATAGGTAAAAAATACATCAATGTAGACAATAATGAGGTGAGCGTATTTAGCAAAAAGGACTACTAAAATACTCATTAATAGGTAGATAAGACTGTGTCGTATCATGAACATCCTTTTTATTAAAGATCCCCCATCTCACAGATAGGGGATGTTTTCATTTTAAATTAATTCAATTGCCATTGCGGTTGCTTCACCACCACCAATACATAATGAAGCGACACCACGTTTTTTCCCTTGATGTTTTAATGCGTGAATTAATGTTACTAAAATACGCGCGCCGGATGCCCCGATAGGGTGACCCAATGCACAAGCTCCGCCATGAATATTAACCTGTTCTGGATTTAATTCAAGTTGTGTCATAGCGGCCATTGTTACTACTGCAAATGCTTCATTTATTTCATAAAGATCTACATCATTTTGTTTCCAAGAGGCTTTATTCATGACCTTACGAATCGCATCTACAGGTGCTGTAGTAAACCACTCAGGGGCTTGCGAATGGCTGGCATGGGCAACAATGCGAGCAATGGGCTTGATCCCGCGTTTTTCTGCTTGTCCAGCACTCATTAAAATTAGACTTGCTGCACCATCAGAGATGGAGCTTGAATTGGCTGCGGTAACGGTTCCGTCGGATTTAAAAGCGGGTTTTAATTGAGGTATCTTTGACATTTTTGTGGCATCAGGACCTTCATCTACAGACACAGTGATGTCACCCTTACGAGTATTAATAGTTACTGGGACAATCTCTTCTTTAAAGGCACCGTTTTCGATTGCTTGTAACGCTCTGTTCATGGAACGAGTAGCAAATTCGTCTTGTTGCTCTCTGCTAAAATTAAAGTGACTTGCTGTTGCTTCGGCAAAAACACCCATTAATTTCCCTCTATCATACGCATCTTCTAATCCATCCAAGAACATATGATCTTTTAATTCACCATGTCCTAATCTGTATCCTGAACGTGCTTTACTCAAGAGATAAGGTGCATTACTCATACTTTCCATCCCACTTGCAAGAACAATATTTGTAGTTCCTGCACGGATTAAATCATGAGCGAGCATCACGGCTTTCATTCCTGAGCCACACATTTTGTTGATTGTAGTTGCTCCTGAAGAATTGGGTAAACCTGCTTTAATTGCAGCTTGTCGCGCAGGAGCTTGACCAATTCCAGCTTGTAAAACACAACCACTAATTACTTCATCTATTTCAGCTGGGCTAACTCCTGCTTGAGATAGGGCAGCCGCATGTGCAATTGCTCCTAATTCTGGAGCTGAAAGACCTGATAAATTGCCTAACATGCCCCCCATAGGTGTTCTTTTTGCTGCAACGATTACTATGTCATTCTGTTCCATTTTCATTCTTCCTTATGCTGTTTCTTTAAAAAGTTCTCGTCCAATAAGCATTCTTCTGATTTCAGAAGTACCAGCCCCTATTTCATACAATTTTGCATCACGCAGTAGGCGTCCTGTAGGATACTCATTGATATATCCATTACCACCAAGGATTTGTATTGCTTGTAATGCCATTTGGGTTGCTTTTTCAGCAGTGTATAAAATCACGCTTGCAGCATCTTTACGACTAACCTTACCTTGATCACAAGCACGTGCAATGGCATATAAATATGCTCTTGAGGCACCCAGGTCGGTGTACATATCGGCTAATTTCCCTTGAATGAACTGAAATTCGCCTATAGGTTGTTCAAACTGTTTACGTTCATGTATATAAGGTAAAACAACATCCATACAAGCTTGCATAATCCCTACTGGGCCTGCGGCCAAAACAGTACGCTCATAATCAAGTCCACTCATTAATACTTTTACACCTTGATTCACTTCACCTAAAACCTGTTCCGCAGGGATTTCACATTGTTCAAATACCAATTCACAGGTATTTGAACCACGCATTCCTAGCTTGTCGAGTTTTTGAGCTGTTTTAAATCCGGGCATTCCTTTTTCAATCAGAAACGCAGTGATACCTTTACTCGCAGCCTGTTTATCGGTTTTGGCATAAACAACCAGAACATCGGCATCAGGCCCATTGGTGATCCACATTTTTGTGCCGTTGAGAATATATTTATCGCCTGCTGGACGAGCATGTAATTGCATACTGACTACATCGGAACCTGAGTTGGATTCACTCATAGCCAGTGCCCCAACATATTCTCCACTAATAAGTTTAGGCAGATATTTTTGCTTTTGCGAATGATTACCATTTAAATTAATTTGATTGACGCATAAATTGGAATGAGCCCCGTAGCTTAGGCCTATGGAAGCAGATGCTCGAGAAATTTCTTCCATAGCGATGACATGTGCAAGATATCCCATATTGGCACCACCATATTCTTCACTGGCAGTAATTCCTAGTAACCCCATATCCCCTAATTTTCGCCATAAATGATTTGGAAAAGTGTTACTTTCGTCAATTTGAGCAGCAAGTGGGGCAATTTCAGCACGAGCAAATTGGTAGACACTGTCGCGCAACATGTCGTAAGTTTCGCCGAGTTGGTAGTTCGGGCCTATGTACATAGCTGACTTCCTGTTGTTGTAACTACCTCTCTGCACTAGATTTTAACGAACACAAAAAAATTCGTCTGTTAATGCAGAGTGGGTAGTCTGTTGATTTTTATAAATGTGTTAGACTATACCCAATCAAGTTGAAGATGCAAATAGAATTTCTCATATCTTTTTTGCAATGGAACAAGTTAAAGAAATGATTTGATGAACCCATTGAAATAAGCCTTGATGAAATCAGCTTTTTGGGGATTGACGGGCTTTGTTTAAGTTAAATAGGCAGGGTTAAATAATTATTTATTTTTACTATTCAATTTATAGAGTAATAAGTGTTTTATAAATGCTCCTTTACCTGATTTGAAAAATCGCCTAATCTTAAGCCAATGGAAAAACTGCTGAGATTTTTGAGGTAGTTACAACCAAGTTTATGCGTTTAGTTTTATCTATTTAGGAGAGTCATACATGCGTAAATTAGTACTCTGGGGACATAGTGTTGATGAGTATCGTGAGATGTTTGATTTGTCTCAAGAGGATATGAATTCAAAGATATTGGAATATGGATGTGGTCCCAGTGCAGTAAACGCTCAACAATTCCAAGAAGCGCATCAAGCTGTAAGTTGTGATCCCTTGTTTGTTTTGGATAAAGATACCTTATCCTCCAAAGCAGTTATGATTTTTGCACAAATGGCCGATGAAGTAGGTAATCACCAAGAACAATTCGACTTCAGTCGCTTTGGAAGTTTAGAACAATTGCTTGAGCATCGACGTAATGGAATGAAAAAATTTTTTGCTGATTATGAGCAAGGTAAGGCAGAGGGACGATATTATGGTGCAGCAGATTATCATTTGCCTTATCCCGATTTTTCTTTTGATTTTGCATTAAGTACGAATTACTTATTTGCAGACTTAGAAGATCAAACTGTTGAATTTCATTTAAATGTAATTCGTGAACTAGCCAGAGTAGCTAAGGATGTAAGAATCTTTCCCTTAAATGATATGGAGGGAAAAACTTCTGAGTTCTTAGGTCCTGTATTATTGGAACTCCAAAAACAGGGCTATGGTGTAGAAATTAGAGAAGTTGATTATCATTTGCATAAATCCGAAAGCGCTATGTTGCGTGTTTGGGCACAGAAATGTGATATTTAATTAAATACACCCTGGGTGAAGCGAAGCGAAACCCAGGGAAGAATCAACTCAAACCTGGGTTTCGCTTCGCTTCACCTAGGGCCAAAAGGTTTTTTATGTATTCGATGTTACGTCCTGTACTTTTTAGTATGGATCCCGAAAGGGCGCATACTCTTAGTTTGTCTGCTTTGCATTATATACCTAAGTTTTGTTTCAAAAAGATAAAGCCTAAACCTATTGAAGCCATGGGATTACAATTTCCCCATGTTGTTGGTTTGGCTGCCGGGTTGGATAAAAACGGCGAACATTTAGATGCATTAGCTAAACTAGGTTTTTCCTTTATTGAAATAGGTACGATCACCCCAAGACCCCAAATTGGTAATCCTCAACCACGATTGTTTCGTTTGACCGAGGCTCAGGCGATTATTAACCGTATGGGGTTCAATAATCAAGGTGTGGATGCGATGGTGGACCATGTAAAAAGAGCACGTTATAAAGGAATTTTGGGTATTAATATTGGCAAAAATAAAGATACACCTTTGGAAGATGCTGCAAATGATTACATTCATTGTTTGGGTAAAGTATATGAGTATGCGTCCTATGTGACCATTAATATCTCTTCACCCAATACCCCCGATTTACGTCAATTGCAGCAAAAAGAATATTTTGCCAATTTATTGTCGCAAATTCAGGCTGAACAAACTAAATTGTCCGATAAATTTCAACGCCATGTACCTTTAGTGGTTAAGGTTTCCCCAGACGAAGATTCAGAAACATTAAAACAGATGACTGAAGTAATTCTACAGTATGGCATTGAAGGAATTATTGCGACGAATACAACCTGTTCTCGAGAAGGGGTAGCTCATTTATCAGATGCTAAGGAAACTGGGGGGTTAAGTGGTAAACCTTTATGGGGGTTATCTACCCAGTGTTTGAGTTTGCTCAAACAATATGTGGGAAATGATGTTAGCTTGATAGGAGTCGGAGGTATCGATAATTGTGATAGTGCTCAGGCTAAATTGGATGCTGGTGCTTCATTAATCCAGGTGTATACGAGTTTGATTTACAAAGGACCTGGTTTGATATATGAGCTATCAAAAGAATTAAAATGGTAATAATTTGACCTACGGAATCCTGATCTTTATCACGATGCACTGAGGATAAATATTTAGATGAAATGCATTACTAAAAATTTGGCAAGACAAATGGAGTCTTGCATCAAGCAAACCCATATAGAAGTAACCAAGCAGTATTCCGAAGGAAAGATATTGGAACTTAACGGAGGCGCTGCTTGTTTTTCAGGAACTGACTCTTATTTATCACAAGTAGTGGGGTGGGGATTTAATACCAAACCCACGAATTTTCGTTCGGAAATAGAGCGTATAGAGCTCTTTTATAAAGCATTGAACCATACTCGTGTAGATATTGAATTATGTCCTTTTGTGGGAAACGACCTTACAGTTTTTTTAAGCCAGCGTGGTTATTGCATCAGCGAATTAAACAATGTCTCAATATTAGATTTAAATATATATCAGCCTTTTGACTGGGTTGCCGAGCCTTTAATTATTAAAGAAATAAAACCTCATGAATTGAATGAATGGGCTAAAAAGGTTGCCTTGGGTTTTGATGCTCCTGAGGCAGAAGATCAATTTTCTCGTTATGTTCAATCTAAAGGGGTCAGTGCTTATGCAGTTTACGATCAGGAGGTCATTGTTGCAGGCGCTACGATAGCTATTCACGGGGATTTTTGTGATTTAGGGGTGACCAGCACTTTGCCCGCTTATCGAGAGAAAGGTTTACAAAAAAAATTACTTAAGGCTCGATTGAATCATGCAAAACAACAAGGCGTGTCTTGGGCAACAGTTACTACAGAGCCGGGAAGTGTTTCTGATTGTAACGTGCAAAAGATAGGTTTTCATTGTGCTTATACACGGATCAAAATGACCTTAGAATGACAGTTGATCTCCATCAATTTTTGAAACCCTTAGTTTAACCTAATAAATTTGGATGGACATAACTCACTTATAATCGAATTCCATATGCGGAACCACTAGGGTACATTTTTGTATTTTAAGGAATATTAGCACTTCCATGTAATAACAGTTACAATAACCCATGTTTCGATTGAGTTACTTGAGTCATGAAAAAGAAACTTACTGTTAAAACCAGCATTTTATACAAACGTTTATTAGCTTATGTGAAACCCTTTTGGCCCATTCTGGCGTTAGGTATTTTCGCTAACATTTTGTACTCCCTGATTGACGCTGGTTTTACATACATGATGCGTCCTTTTTTCGATAAAAGCTTTATTAATGTCGACATGGATTTCATTAAGAAAATTCCTTACATCGTTTTAATAGGAATTACTTTGAGAGGGCTTGTCAGTTCATTGGGTAGTTATTGTATGACCTGGGTTGCCCGCTCGGTAGTTAAAGTATTAAGAGAAAAGGTTTTTAATCATATTCTTCACTTACCTGCTGATTTTTATGACGAGGCCACTTCCGGACAAATGCTTTCCAAAATTCTGTATGACGTGGAACAAGTTGCGCAGGTTAGCGCCGATGCTTTGACGGATATTGTACAAAATATTTGTTTAATTATAGGTTTTCTCACCGTTATGATGGTAATTTGCTGGCAATTATCCCTCATGTTTTTGTTAACTATTCCCTTTGTAGGCATTATTGTGAACTACACCAATAAACGTGTACGCCGAATAAGTCATAAAGTACAAAAAACCATGGGGGAGGTTACTGAAATTGCCAGTGAAGCAATTGAGGGCTATAAAGTAGTGCGTATCTTCGGAGGGGCTACTTATGAGTCTGGAAAATTTTGTAAAGCTATAGAACATTCACGCCAAAATGATATGAAAGTTGCTGCAAGTAAGGCGCTGAATGTGTCTGGGGTACAAATTGTTATCGCGGTAGGCATCGCAGCAATTATTGCAGCAGCAATTCAATTATCTACAGTAGTGATTATTTCTGCAGGTTCATTTTTAGCAATTATTGCTGCAATGATACAACTCATTAAACCGATGAAAACCCTAACTACATTAAACGCTGTAATACAAAAAGGTTTGGCCGGTGCTGAAAGCGTATTCACCATGTTGGATCTGCCTATTGAAGAAGAACAAGGTATCGTTTTATCCCGGAGATCCAAGGGCACTCTTGAATTTAAGCATGTATCTTATGCATATAGAAAAGGTGAACAAATATTACATGATGTAAGTTTCACTGTGGAAGCAGGTCAAACGGTTGCATTAGTTGGTCATTCTGGAAGCGGTAAAACAACGATCGCCAGTTTATTACCTCGTTTTTACGAAGTAACTCAAGGCGTTATCACGTTGGATAAGACTCCTATTAATCAGATAAGTTTGCCCAGTTTGCGTGAGCAAATGGCTTTAGTGAGTCAGAATGTGACTTTATTTAATGACACTTTAGCCAATAACATCGCATATGGTCGTTCGGACGTAAGTCGTCAACAAATTATTCATGCTGCCAAAATGGCTTTTGCTGATGAATTTATTATCCGTTTTCCCGAGGGTTATGATACGCGGATAGGTGAAAATGGTGTATTACTCTCTGGTGGCCAACGACAGAGAATAGCAATTGCACGTGCCATTCTAAAAGATGCCCCTATTTTAATTCTGGACGAAGCAACATCTGCTTTGGATAGTGAGTCAGAGCGATATATCCAAATCGCCTTGGATGAAGTGATGAAAAATCGCACTACTCTGGTTATTGCGCATCGTTTATCGACAATCAAGCATGCGGATAAAATCATAGTAATGCAACACGGCCGTATTATAGAACAAGGTACTCATCAGGAGCTGCTTGATTTACAAGGCTATTATGCACAACTTCAAGGAATGCAGCACATAGATATGTTTCGTGAGGACGTGGTAGCCTGATGTCTATTTTCCTAAATAGATTATGGTATGGTGACGAACATCCACTTCGTTGGATCTTGCGTCCCTTGTCTTGGGGATACTCCGCCGTAGTTTCAGCGCGACGTTTTTTTTTGCAACGTTTTAGTCAAATAGACTGTCCGGTTCCTCTGATAGTTGTAGGTAATATAACGGTAGGGGGAGTAGGTAAAACCCCTTTAGTTATTGAATTGACCAAGAGAATACAGCGAAAAGGGTTACGAGTTGGTATCGTTAGCCGTGGTTATGGGGCAGCGACCAAAAATTTCCCCTACGAAGTACATATTAATGATTCGGCTCTAAAAGTTGGAGACGAACCGTTACTATTAGCCCAAAAGACCCAATGCCCTGTAGTAATTGCGCCCAAACGCACCGAGGCTGTACGGTATCTTTTAGAAAAACATCAAAGTCAAATTATTATTAGCGATGACGGGTTACAACACTATCGGATGGGAAGAGCTATTGAAATTGCCGTCATTGATGGGACGCGAGGCTTAGGCAATGGCCTTTGTTTGCCTGCGGGTCCACTGAGAGAGTCTGCGGCACGTCTGGAACAGGTAGATTTTATTGTAGTTAATGAAGGCAAATGGCATGAAGACTCAAAGACCTTATCTGCGAAAAAATCCTCTTCAAGATCGTTTCAAAAGAGTTCTAATACCTATTCAATGGTATTAAAACCTGGAAAAATTAGAAAATTAAGCACAGATGAGGAAATTGAACCACCTCAAAATGAAAAATGGGAAGCGATTGCTGCGATAGGTAATCCCCAACGTTTTTATTCCACTTTGTTGCAATTAGGGATAGAATTCGATACCTGTTCTTATCCTGATCATTATCAGTTTAAGTCAGATGATTTGAATTATTCGAAATCACTTATTATTATGACGGAAAAAGATGCAGTGAAGTGCCGAGCATTCTGTTCGGATAATATGCATTATTTACCCGTAGAGGCTGTATTGGATGATGCATTTTGGGACGCATTGTGGTTACATCAACAGTTAAAAGGTTATTGCTGATTATGTTTGCTTGGATTCGCTGTTTTTTATTATTAATCATGTTCCCCATAAGTACAGGGCTGTTTGCATTTGAAATAGAACCAGTGCCGCAAATGATACAAGCTCTTGATCCTACGGTAGGAAGCTGGACATTTTCAGGTATGGTAAAAAATGAGAGCGGCGATCATTATGGCTATTTTTTTGAAATGCAGCGCCAAGGCTCAGATTTTCATACTAAAGCGGCCTTAATTGATGGGCAAACAAATCAATTGGTCTTTTTTTATGAAGGCCAGGAGAAAATAGAACAATCTACATCGCTTGATTGGCATATTGGTTATTCCTTTATTCGTCACAACCCCATCAATGACAGCTGGGTTTTTGGTGTTAAAGCAGCAGATAAGAAAGGCTTTAATTTCAAGGTGGATATGTTAAAGCAAGCAAATAATGCCAATGAATCGATATTGCGTCCTGGGGTTAAACTTCAAGTGTTACAGACCAGTCAGCTCAACGGACATGTCCGTATTGATGAAAAAGAGCAATTTGTTACCGGGAATAAAGCCTGGTTTGGTAAATTAGTATTAAATGATGTGCAGAAAGACACCCATGATATCAGCACAACTTTTTGCCGCTTAAACGATGATAACGGGTTTTACTCGGCAAACCTTAAAGAAAAGGATGCAACCAGTGCAGCTGTTGCAGGTTGGCTTGATCCATTAGGTAATAAAGTAAAAATGTCCCAATTTGTTGCTTTAAAGCCTTTAAAAGATGATCAGTGCATGCTTAGTATTGGTCTACCTAAATTGCACCTCACTCTAATTAATACCCTCAAGACGAACGATCCAGCACTACATACAGTTGCAGGGTTCTCTAAAGAGGGTCGAGAGGGTTTTTGTTTTGTAACACAACAATCTTTTTTAAAAAACCAACCGAATGAAGCCAGTGTGAATCAAGATAAGATTACGGCTTGAGCTATTTACTCTGTAGCCTCGATGCTTTTAGCGTGTTCTTGGCATAAAGAACTTCATATCCCGAGATATCGCTGAGCTACAATCAGGCTACATTGTGGGTATTGAAGGCTCTTGTTTTTGTAAAGTCTGTTCTTTGTCTTTATCCCATTGAGTTTGCAGCTTTTTCAATCGTTCTTTTACGTCAGGAGCCAGTTCAGGGAAAACTCTTTTGGGAAGAGGTTTTTTATCCACTTCGGGAGTATTCAATGCCCCTAGCATCATTCCAGATGAATCATGTTTTGCCAGATGAGGGTCTGATTGCTCTTCTAGTTCGCGTGCATGTTTGGGATCTACAATCCACATAGCATCCGATAGTGCGGGGATACACATATTCGGCTTATCATTAACCCACCAACCTAAATCACTCATGGCTGCACGTACGAAATCTGCATCATCGTTTTCTTCATCAAGTGCATAGCTTAGTATCGTCATGAGTGCTTTTTCTGGATTCTTATACTCAATTGGAAGTTTGGCATTTAAATTCAAGAAACTAAACCAACCATGGTTTAATTTTTCATGGTACTTTTGTGCAAATTGTTTGCATAATAGTTTAGCACTTTGTTCTGGAGGTGCTGAGAGTTTATATTTACCCAAACCTTCCGGACTTTTGTAGTATTCAGACATCAATAAAGCATGCATAGTAGCAGTTGGATGTACGTCATCCCAAAACATGTGTCCTTCGCCTGGGGAAACACCGCCAGGTTTTATGGTAATATTGTGTGACTTTGCATATTCCAGGTAAGGTTCTTGTAGTTTATCTTTCTTGAAGTAGCCAGAATATATAGAATTTTCGTTATCTCGGACATCTTCGTAAACTTTAGTAAAGACAGCATTTATATTAAAAAGATCCATTGAACATTTAGGATTCTCTTGTTTTAATTGTTCAAATTTTTTATTTAGTTCACTATTAAAATATTCTGAAATTGTGTGAGCTTCAGCTTCTTTATCCGTACCTTTGAAACGTGGGGTAAGGGATAAATCGGGCAAGTTACATAAAACAAAATTGGTATAGCCATTTGCCATTAATGTCTTAATATTTTCTATAGTACTTTGAACAGCAAGATCAGCGGCTCTTTTTGTCATGTCCGAATTAGCCGTAATTAAATCATTTGCTCCAGAAAACAAGGTGACTAGTGTTTTTTTCTTTTGCTCACTAGTAACTTCCTGTTTTTCATTATCTACTAAAAATTCTTTTACCTCCTTTGACAAGCTGGAGATAAGCAAGCGAGTGAAAAAAAGTTTTATCGCGGTGAGCGGGGAAAATATTGAAAGTAGGGTAAATTCCCAGCTGTAATCATGAGAAGTGGCACCACCTTGGCTGTAATTTGCAAAGAAATTCCGGCCGTTAAATTGAGCTGTGCGCCCATTATCGAGTGAGTAATAGTCTTGAACATATTGCCTATAACTAGAATCCGATATTAATTTATCTGATATATCATCTGAAGATTCTAGCAATGAAGCCTTAGTGAGTAGCTTTTCTCTCCGATGTTTTAGTACATCTTTTTTGTATCGACTGGCGAGGGCAGCATCAGCTAAATCTGCATTATCAAGTGCATATCGGGGTTTTTTTTCGGTTTCTGCGATGTTTTCTCGCTTTGCCCTGAATAAATGGGCTATTTCTCTATCCTTTGCTTGCTTTTTCCGTTTCACTTCATTGGATTCAGCGGTAACTGCATCCAAAGTGTATTTCTTTCGCTGGAAATGTGATTGAGAAAGAACATCATCACTGATATCTGCATTATCAAGGTTATATTTTCCAAACCGATGTTCAGTATCTTTCTTTATTTTGTCGTCATTAATAAATTTACTAATGAGCGTTGCTCGCAGCACATCTGCCCAAGTATAACCATTGGTAAAACGTTCTTTAGGAGACTGATCGAGTTTTAATGTTTTGCGCCACAGTTCACTCACTAAGGATCCCAGTGAAGAGAACTTTTCACCCATATTTTTACCGTCAGAAAGGCTATCGCCAAATACGACAAAGTAACTTATTTCTTTTGGAGAAGACTCAAGGGATTTAATTAATTCTTTAGGAGTCGCCATATAAAATATCAACATACTGGGCAATATTTGTAATTTTATAGATAAATTATTAAGGTTTTATTAATCAAGTAAGAATTACTGAATAGAGTGGGCTTCTAAAAATAAAGAAAAGGAGAAAAAGAAATATTTTGTCGCTTACATTTCTTTTTCGGGAAGAAATTGCGACAGCACACTTGCAATAATTAACGCAGAGGGAATAATTAATAGAGTCAGTTGATAATCGGCTAGGGTATGAAGATTTGTGTCGCCTTTAGAGAAATCCAGCAAATAGCCTACCAAAGGTTGCAAAAGAGGGGCTGAAGCCATTGCTAAGGTGTTGGTAAACCCTGTACAAGCAGAGAGCGACTCTGGTGGGGATAGTTCATTCGCAATAGTAAATGCAAGCATATACGCGCCGCAACAAAGCCCAATTGCAAACAAAAGTACTCCAAGAAGGAAAATGGAGTGTGTGGGTATGAAAAGAACAAAAATAAATAGAATGGCAGTAGATAAACATGAAATATGAATTAGGGGTTTGCGTTTAGGTAGATGAATGGAAAGCCAGCCGTAAATAGGGCAACTTAAACCCGCTCCTAATAAAATCATGGATGTAAGTATACTGGCAGTTTCTAGAGAACAATTTAATTTTAATTGGAGGAAAGGTACGGCCCACATTGCAGCAAAAACAGTGATAACAGAAAACTCCAGACCCACAAATAATCCGTTAATCCATACTAATTTATTTTTTAACATAAGGAGCAAATGGTTTTTATACTGTTGAGAATTAGTAATAACGGGTTGATTACTTGGAATGAAATTTGAGCATAAAAAAGCAATTAAAAGGCCGATGATACCACTTCCTGCAAGAAAATAATGCCAGCTAATCCGAGATATCTGTGAACCCATTCCAATCATGCAGACTACGGTAACAGTAAATCCTAGAGTTTCTGTAAGACCAATCATAAATGCATATAGTCTTAGGGGGTAATGTTGGCGCAGTACACGAGTCATACCTACAAAAGCAAAAGCAGAACCGCCACCGATAATGAGCCGTCCAAGAAAGAGTACAAATAAGTTATATCCTGTAGAAAATAACAAACAACCTACGGCACATAATAAGGCGTTTAAAGACAATAAAGTTCGCGTATTGTATCGATCAAAAAGCAGGCCTACGGGAATTTGCATTGTGGTATACACATAATAAAAAGCGCTACTTAATAGTCCAGCAGTGAATGCAGTGAGTTGTTTTTCCTGCATTATAGCGCCAATAATAATTCCTGAAGATAATTGCAAGAAAAATTGAAATAAGAGAAAAAATACACTGACCAACCATATAGTGGTTCTTTTTGAGCTGTTTGTAGGTGTTGAGGCCAATGAATTCATTAATTCTGTTTAAGAAAAAAGGCGAAATATATAGCATCATGGAGAAAGTGTAAATTTATTTTAAAAAATGAGAGCACTTTTATGGGTGTAATTAAACTTTAGTCTGGATGCAGTGCAGTTAGCTTCGTATTTAAGTTAAAAATTAATTCCCCAAGCAATGGGATAACCCACCCTATAAATACAACCAGGTTTTGATCGTATCTAAGGAAAATGAATGGTAGGTGCACCAACGCGCAATAATATTTTTATCTAATGTGGAAGATATTCCATGGACCTCATGAGTTAATTGTTTTGTAAGAAGTCCTATTGCAGCAAGGTTATGAAGGTAAAATTCGGGATCAATATATTTCATCGGTGTGGGGTCATTAAGTACAAAATTAATTGGCATTTTATGATTTAAAACCTCATCGTCACTAAAGTGAGGACCAAATTCATCATAGATTCCTAAGTTGGCGAGAATTTTTCCGCTAAACCAGGAGTGGGGATAATTGCTCATCACAGCTTTTTCACCAGTTGCGGTCACAACCACATTTGCTTCCATTAATACACGCTCTAACACACTGAAATCATCAGGAGCAATTGCTTTCATACCTAAGTTTTGGGCTAAATTTCGCTGGTTTTCATTCGGATCAACCACTACAACTGGAACTTTATTCTGAGTGCAGAAAAAGGCAAGCCCACGACCAATTTTTCCAAATCCAAAAATAACCCAGGAGGTTTCAGCGGGATTAATTCCTGTCAGTTGTGCCAGAGCCATATGACTGCTTTCAGCACATCCAAAAACTGTCTCGAGCTGTTTTGTCTTCGTACGATCCACACTAATCACAGGAAAATTAAGTGAAAGTTGTCGGTAAAATTGATCTCCAGAAGCAGTCAATTCAATCGCACCTATTTTAGGTTTTCCCAGGAATTGATAAAGCTGCGCACCACAATCGAAATATAGATCAAATGTTTCTCCAGCAAGTTCCCCTGGATCTTCTATATATCGGATTGTGGCTTCATTCAAAGAGGATACCGCTTGGGGATGAGCACGACAGAAGTTCGTAGGATTGGTTACTGTCACATCAGCACCTGCTGCGAGTAAGCAGGTTATTTTTAATAAGGTATTTGTTACTACCGGAACATGATGAGCTACTCTTAATCCAGCCAAAGGGCGTGTAGTACTCCATTCTGCAAGTTGTTCATGCATAAAAGGAGCTTCTGTGGGGGGATATTTTTGAAAGATCTTTTTTAGTGCGTCATGCATCATATTTCTGAGAAATAGTAAAGAAGGCTCCATCCTAGCATAATTGATCGATGTAGAATATTTTCCAAAATAAAAAATAGTTTGAGTAAGTGGCGCTTAATTCAGGTTTTTTAAGTAGGGGTAGATGCGCTACCCCGAACTTTTTGCGCTTTGAACCGGACTCATAGCGCAATGAGATTTTCATTTTCCTGAGGATAATTTATGTTCATTACTGGGGTTTATGGTGCCACTAAGCCAACTTACAACCCATTGTAAAAATCCTACAAGTGGATGCTGGGTATTAAAGAAAGAATAACTCTTCATGGGTCCTTGAGATCGAGGCTTACCTAAGTGTTTTAAATAATCCAATTCCTCTTGAAACAAGATCGAAGTGGCTTGATCATCACTTCCATTGGCTTTTTGGTTGATTGACTCAATTAGAGCATCTATATGAGGTAACTCATCCTTACCAAAAGAGTTTCTAATCATCACCTTGAGGTTTTTTTTGGCTGCATTCCCATCTTGAAGTTTAAGTTTAAACATCAAATCATTTTTCAGATGAGTAGTATCATCATTAACTAGAATGGCATATTTAAGGATATCTAATTGTCGTTCGGTTTGAGCTGATTTAATTAATTCAAGATAATGCTTTGCGCGAATTTGCCCGCAATAATAATCAAAAAAATAAGAGAAATAACTTAAAGTTTGATCGCGATGTTTTAGATAATAATCCATAGCCTCAGTACATTCTCTTTTTAATTGATCTAAGTTCGACTTTTTCAAATTGGATTTTTTCGCAACCGTTTTAGCAGGTAAAGATACTTTCTCCTTTTCGTGTTCCCCTGAAACAGATACTGTAACTTTCATTTCTGATTCTGGTGATGCTGGTTTTGAGGGTACAGAGGGGTTATCTTTCATTTCGGGTTCGGGTGATACAAGGTTTGAGTGTAATGAAACCACGTTGGTTTGAGACGGAAAAAAATGTTGAATTGCAGGCAAAACAAAATGTTCGGGTAAGTTTGCTTGAACTAAACGTTCGCGAAGTAATTTAATTGTTTCATGGAATTCTTTAGAAACTTTTTCATTTTGTTCCAACAGCGGTTTTTGAAATTGTCGGAGAAGACAGTGAAGTTTAAATTCCAATCGACAAACCTCTTTAAATCGAGGGTTTTCTAGCAATTGTTCTAATAGCTGATAATGGCTTTCACTTAAGTAATCCGGAGAGACATCTTTTCCAGCCATAACGATTTTTATTTGTGCTAGATGATTTACTATTTCCGGATTTTCAATGGGTTGATCCAAATCAATCTTCTGTTCGCTAATGATTTTCTGACATTCTTCAAATATTTTAGCAAGTTCTTCAAGGGCTTGATCTAATGAGATATAGTCAAAAGTATAACGATAAATGTGATTATTTAGATCGAGCTGTTTTTCCAACATCTTAAGCTCAATACGCTGTAAAGCTTCATAAATTTTTGCTTGATATGGGAATGCCAGTTCCTTGAGTAAATAAGGATTATCTCTATTAAGGAGTTGGAAAAGGCGAGGGCGGACATCAAGTTTGTCATAATAGGCCTCAAGATTTTGCAAATGAGCTAGGACGATATCTTGAGCATGATCCTGTATAACTTTTTGAAGCTCTAAGTCAACATCGGTCAATTTTTTATGTTCAATAAGATTTGCTACTGTTTCCCAGGCTTCTTGGTGCAAAGCTTCAACTAAGAGTTTACTCAGTGTGTATTTTCTTTCAAATAAGGGAAAAACTTTTTCAAAAAGGATCGGGTCTTTCAACGCATCTAAAATAACTTTATCTGGAGCATTGGGAAAGTTGCTTTGAGCATATAAAGTGTTAAATTTGTCTTCGTTTTTTTCCGCCACCGCTCTTTTTAAAATTTTTAAACACACTGTGTTTTTTTGGATGGAGGGGTCTTCCAATGGACTTTTAAGAGAACTCAGTAACTGGGCCCTGGGATTATGGACGTTTGATTTTAGTACAAGTTGATAAAGTCTTCCGTAGCCTTCTTTATAAAGAGTTTCAAATAAAACTGTAGGGTTTTTATCTTCAAATATGTTCTCACCAAATAATTGCTTAAGGGCATATTCTCTTTCAGACCGCATTAGATAAAATTGTTTAGAAAGGAGTTGATTGGCTATTCTTGTTTGCTTTTTCTCACAACTAAAAAGGAACAATTCTTTATAATCTAAACCGAAATCAAGATTAGATTCTATAAAGGGTGTTAAAACAGCGTCATGACCTTTTTCTATTGCCTCTTTAAGTAATTTTACTAGCGGTTGTTTTAAAGGGGTATGTGGGGTTATTATTTTTTGCTCCAGGAATTGGGCAACTAAGCGTTTATTGTTATTGGCTAAAGCAGAGGTAAAAATTTCCTCTGCTAAAACTTGATTAATAATAAATATAAAGGGTTTTAAAACAAATTCTTGCCCTTCTTTTATGGCCTTTTTGAGTAATTCAATGAGTTCTTCAGGAGTTTGAGGAGTTACTTCTTCTGTAGGGGGTTGGGAGGGTAGTCCTTCTTTAGGAGTTTTATCAACTATAGCTTTTTGTTTAAAAAATTTGGCTAATAAGCTTTCCTCGTTTTTTGCTAAAACAGAAACTTGTTCCGTTATTTCTTCATTAATTATAATTGTTTCGTTCTGGAACAGAGATTCCAGAGGTATTAAAAAGTTACATTTTGCAAGTCGAGCAATCAAATTTTGTTCTTGTTTTAATTCAGGCTTGAGTAGCAATAGTAATTTAATCCCATTTTCATTTTTGTCCTGGATTAACTCTTCTAAGAATTCCTTCAGTTCGTCGGTTTCCCATTGGACGGTTCTAAATAGTGTTTTCGCGAGAGCGGGTAGCTTATTCTTGAACAAATCCTTAATTCGCTTTTTTTGTTCTTGTGGATTTGTATTCCATGAAAAAGGCACTCGGGGAATACTGGGGATAGCTCGTTGGAGCTTGGCCAAATTTCTCGTATTTGTAGCGTTAGTATTAAGGTAATCATTAAAAAGTTCGGGTGCTTTTTCTGCGCATATTTCTATAACTGGTGCAATATTCCAATTTAAGCTGGATTCTAATATGAGTTTCTTCATTTCGGGGCTTGCAGATGCAAGACAAGTTTTGATGACGGAATAATCGTCATAATCAGAACACAGTATGAAAAGAGCTCGTATGTCCTTCGTTTTATGCAATACATTGAAATTTAAATAAGTAAGTGTATCTAGAATTGATAAGTTTGATTCTTCCAATCCTTTTTCGTAGAGAAACTCCAAGGTATCGGGTTCAATATTTGCCTTTTGGGATTGCAATTTCTCTTGCAGAAACAGACTCATATCTTTATTCCCATTCAATATGGCAATTGTGAGAGCGCTTTTAATCATTTCTACAGGAATATTAGCGTTCCATGCTCTTTTCACATGCTCATTTTTTCGTAGGAAAATAAGGGCATTGAGTAGAGTTATTGACCCAAGTGGTTTCGTTAGATCAATTAAATCATATTCTCGTTTCTCAACATGTTCCCAAAGCGTAGAATTTGATTGGGTAAGCCATGCTTGGGCATATGTTTCAAAAATGGTTTTATCATTTCGTTGCATGCATTGCGTCAGCAAGTCAGGATCTTGAATATTTACCAGGAATCCATTTTTGAGAAGTTTTTCAAGAGTTGTCACATTGATCTCTTCAATAAGCTCTTGGTTAAAAATGGAAGGGTATGATTGTGGGGTGATTTTGGCTTTTTCTATATGTTGAAATAATAAATGCAAAACATGATGTTGATTAGCAATAGCCGCATATTGAACTTGTGTCACTATCTGTTCTGGTGTCAATTTGTTTAAAAAAAGATCTATGGTCGGAGAGTCCACCTCTTTTTTAATAAATGTTAAAAGTTGCAAATGATTATAAATCGTTTGATTTTTGGGTCTTACTGTAAGATTCAATTGATCAAGTAATTTTAACACCCTAGTGTGATCGACTTCTCTTCTCATGAGCAGTTGAAGCTGCTTTATGGGTTCATCAAGTAGTAACTGCAACTCAATTTTTAATTCTTCTTGATCACCAAGCACAGTATAGGTCTTGAGATAGTGCTCAATCAGTTTTTCGGCTTCGTGGAGGTTTCCAACATACAGATTACATCGAATCCCTCGCAAAACAGCTTTTTTAATAACGGGGGAGACAGGTTGTTTAATGAGAAGATTATTGAATTCAGGACGGAAATATTCTTTTGTCAACTGGTCAAAACTAATTTTATCTTGTTGAAATAAGTATTCGAGGGTGGCGGTGTCATTTGCAACAGCAGCAAAGAAACTTGACTTGGCGTCGACTTGATTCGCAAAAGCAATTTTATGCAATTCATTGTGCGAAGGGTACTGTTCGGGTGCTGCTGAGGGAGAAGCAAAACCACGAATAGCTAGACCAAAAGAATCGTCTTTGTAATCAAAGCAATCTTTAATTTCCTTGATTAAGTCATCAATGGTTTCAAACTGTTTTGTTTTTCTGGTGTAATTTGGATCGTAAACAACGTATTTTCCATTTTCGACAGATAAAGTGATAGCATGGTTGTTGCTAAAAATGGAATAAGATCGGTTATTGCGAGTAATCTGTTTGAACAGTTCTTTCCATTTTGCTTCAGTTGTTACAAGTCCTAAATTTATTTCGTTTCTTAATGGCTTATTTTCAATATCTAATATTTTTTCGACGTCGGTTTGCAAAACCTCATAATAACTATATTCATCGGCACGGAATGTTTTTTCAATTTTGATTATGAAGTTGTCAATGGTGGGATTATCACCAATACAATAAGTGCTGGGTAGGTTCGCCAATTGGGTGAGCAAATCAAAAAACGGTGCAGTTTTAGTCTCTAAACTTTCTTTGGTATTTTTTGTAGCATATTTAATATATAGAGCAGCGAGTCCAGCGCAAATTCCTTTTTTATTTAAAGTAAAGTCAATATTGCCTTTTTGTTTTAGACAAAAATTTACTACATTAATAATTTTGCCTTGATTTGCCACAGTGATCCCCCTTTTTTTAAGTGTTGCAATTATAATTGACGTATTAATTTAATACAATTCATATTGAATTATATTTGGTCACTTTCGAGAGAGGATTGTACTAAAAAGTAGGCAAAGTTAAGGGTATTCTTCTAAAATAACCTCTGCTGCGGGGGGCCTTAAATTATAATGGGAGCTCATACAATATCCATATGCTCCAGCATTTGCAATTAAAATGATATCTTTTTCTCGAGTTCTCGGCAGTAAACGATCATATCCCAAAGTATCCCCGGATTCGCAAATTGGGCCTACCAGATGTGAAAAACCGGATTTTTTCGAGTGCAGTTGACTTAGATTGACAATTTCATGATAAGCACCATATAAAGAAGGTCTGATTAATGAATTCATTCCCGTTTCAATGCCTATAAATTGTATTGTTCCTTTTTCTTTACATTGAGTTACTTTTGCTAAGAGAACCCCACTTTCTGCGACGAAATAGCGCCCAGGCTCCAACCAGAATTTTAAATGGGGGTATTTTGCTTTTACTTTTAATAGTCGTGAATCAAGTTTTTTCAGATTTAAGGGTTTTTGTCCTGGCCTTTCAACAATTCCCAAACCACCACCTAAATTAATGAATTGGGTTTTAGGAAATTTCTCGGTGAGTAAGGAGAGCATTAAAGCAGTTTGTTCCCAAAGTTCTGGTGTAAGAATTCCGCTCCCCGAATGTGAGTGCAGGCCAATAACTTCGGTATTATACTTCTGAGTTAAAATTCTAAGTTGTTCTATGTCATTTTGATCAATGCCAAACTTTGATTCATTACCGCCAGTAACTACATGTTTGTGATGACCAGCGCCTGCGCCTGGATCGAAACGAACGATTATCTCGCGATTTTTAAATAGCTCAGGCCAGTTTGCCAAAGGGTATAAATTATCTATTGTGACATAACAGCCTAAATCCATGGCAAATTTATATTCTATCTTGGGTGCAAAATTCGGCGTGAATAAAATTCTTGTTTTATTTATATGAGGGAACAAATCGATTACTCGCTTTAACTCTTGAATGGAAACACATTCAAATCCAACTCCCTGTTGTTCCAATGTTTTTAGGATAGAGGGATGGGGATTGGCTTTGATAGCATAAAATAGAGTATCAATTGATTGTAATTTAAGTAACTGTTTAGCCCGAGAAACTTGTGTTGGGGTGTGATATACATAGCAGGGGGTGTCTTGTGCTCCAATTGCAAGCAGACGATTACGCTCGATTTCCCACCATGGGGTAGGGCGTTTAATTCGTTTTTCAGTTTTTTGAGGATGAAAAACTTTTTCAAATTGAATAATAAAACTATCCAAAATTGGATTATCTCCAAGAAAATAATCATTGGATATCATGCATAATTGTTCGAATCCTTCAAAAAATTGATCGGTTTTATTTTCGAGGGAATAATGTAGATATAAATCAACTAATCCGGCATAGGCTGCTGATTTATTCAATTTAAAATCCTTGTCGGACTTTTGTTTGATACATAGAGTGAGCGCATCAATAATTCGGCTATTTTGGGTCATTTATGAGCTCATGATTTGATTGCATCATATGAGAGTATAATTTACTAATTGGTCTAATTCAATTCACTTTGGGTCTGCTGTAATATTGGTCAATATGATGTATTCATTTATGCTTGCAATTTTATTGAGGCTCACTTAGTCTGTATTAAAAATAATTAATAAGGAATATTGATATGGCTCAAGATAAAATAAATATGGATGATGCAGGAAAGACGGGGACTTTAATTGCTCTGGGAAATACAATATTAGCACCTTTGTATTGGGTAGATGCGAAATTGGGGTTAACTACAGCCATTATTGGGACTGGTGTATTTTTATATGGGGCACATGAAATAGGCAAGAAAAGAAGACCGATTCAAAATGGGGTAAATAACTTAAATTCTTTTTTTGGTGGGAATACAGGGGACAAAAGTACTGAAGTTGAAAATGCTTTTGCAAATATCGTTGTTGGCGGTGCGGCTATGTTTGACGAAATTATGCCCAGTGATAAAAAAAGTCATCCATAATATTTTAGCATCTAAAATAATTACTCAAGGAAGTGTAGTATGCCCCGAGATCAAGTAAGTCCTGAAAAAGTTCTAAAAACTGGAGCATTAATCAGTTTCGGAAATTTATTTATGTCACCTTTTTATACGAGATTAGGTCCCTTTGCTTCACTAACTTTAACCGCAGCTGCGTTATTTGGACTGCATGAAGTAGGCAGGAACAAACAATCGGTAAATGGCTTTTGGAGTTTTTTTTCAAATAAAACCAATCCTAGAGATTCCGATTTAGATACTACCATCAAACAGGTTATGGAGGGTGGGGCCTCGGTGTTTGATCAGATTTTTCCTCCGGGGAAAAAATGAGTGAAATTGTCCTCCAGGACTCAAGAATATACTTGAACGATTACAAATGAGCTGGTAGAGAATGTGAGTAATCGAACTCTGGGAATCTACAAAGAAACCCCTGGGTTCGTTAAATCCTGACTATAATTATTTAACCTACTTTATGAATTTTAACTAACATGCCAATCTGAGCATTGTCGAGATAATAAACTACATTATCTTTTAAGCGTTGCTTTTGTGAAACACTGAATGATGTTTGTGGGTTATCAGGTGGTGATATCTGAAGTTCGGCATCAAAAGAATAATAATTGCTTTGCTTTATGTTTAAAGTACCTTGCATTTGCCAACCGTTATGATCCGCGAAAGGTAGGGCAACAGAACTTTGATTATTCCCAGGTTGCTTCCATGAATAATATCCCAAGACTTGATAACGGGATTTTCGAGTCAGGAGATAGTATTCATCGCGTAGGCTTGAAGATGAAGGGGATAATAAGTGATAAGGTTTTCCCGATTTTTCTGAATCTAATTTCAAGGATATTGCATTCGGGTTCGTTGGGATAAGCGGCACATCAACAGAGAATGTTTTGTTTTGATTTGGCTGAGCAAATATAATTAAATCAATTTGATAAGAAGACTTTGCTAAAGTCAGGGCTGAATAAAGCAGGCTTAGAGTTATTATTATTAATCGTTCCATGGCTTATCTATTGTTATTATTAATTGGTTTTAACCTATCGCATCACAGTCACTCTGCTTCTAGTTTAAAAAATATATGTCTTTCTCAGCAATGTTTTATAATGCGATTATAGCTGCCTCTATGGAATTCACTCAACAACAATTTTGGGAAACTTATCTGCATAATTAATTGGTTTTTTAGCTAACTCTATAGCACTCTTCATGGCTGTTTTAAGTAATGTATCCGTTAGCTCATTACGGTTTTGAGTAGCAGTAGGGTTTCCCTCATCACAGTTTTGTCTTATGCGTCCATCCAAAGGAAGTTGTCCTAGTAATGTGGTATGGTGTGCCGCACAAAGAGTTTCAGCACCACCTGCACCAAAAATGGCCTCTTGATGCCCACATTTAGTGCAAATATGGGTGGACATGTTTTCTATAATACCCAAGACATCAATGCTTGTTTTAGCAAACATGGTAATCGCTTTTTGTGCATCAAGAGTTGCTACGTTTTGTGGAGTCGTTACTACTATGGCTGCGGTTAAAGGGATTTTTTGGACTAAAGTCAACTGGATATCACCGGTTCCTGGTGGTAAATCAATGAATAAATAATCCAGATCATCCCAAAGGGTAATATCCAGCATTTGGATAAGCGACTTAGCAAGCATAGGACCTCTCCAGATGAGTGCCTGCTCACTGTTTGTTAAATAACCAATAGACATGGTCTGGATTCCATGGGCTTTTGCCGGAAGATAGTGCTCGCCGCTGAGGGCTACTGGTTCGGTTTTTCCAAGCATTAAAGGCATGCTTGGTCCATATATATCCGCATCCAGAATACCTACCCGCGCTCCTAACCGTGCTAATGCTGTTGCCAAGTTTACAGTTACAGTAGACTTTCCTACCCCTCCTTTCCCTGAGGCGACTGCAATCGTATTCTTAACGCCGCGCAATCCTTTCCCAGCAAGTTGTGTCTTGTGCGGTTTTATTCGTTGGGTGATTTGAATGATTATATCTTGATTGGGGAATGCAGATTGTAGCTCTGCGCATAATAAAGGTTTATATTGTTCTTCTAAGGAGTTACAAGGAAATCCGGCAGTTAAGTTAAGGAGCAGTTCTTTGTCGGTCATTTCGAGGCTGCACTGCAAATTCATTTCCTTACCGGTCAGATCAAGAAACGGATCTTTTATAGTACTCAGCAAATGGATTACAGTCTGTTCAGTGGTCATTGGTTGGCCTTTTAACACAAAAGATAAATAATAGCGCAGAGCAGTTTTATTTCATAGGATTAGTTTTCCAGATTAAAAAGTGACTTCAGCCGGCTCATATTCCCAACTAACCCAGTGATTAGTAGAGAGGTAATAAAGGCCACAATAAATAGGAAGCGACGTATGAATGCTAAGATAGGAAGCATATTCGTCTAATTGTTGTCGATGTTTCATCATGGATGCTTCATCTTCTTTTCCTGTCTTGAAATCGATAATCCAGCGTTTGCTTTGGTCCTCAAAAGTGCGGTCAATGATACGAGTAATCGGTCTATCTTGCTGTTTTACCAATAACTCATATTCATTTTGCTCCTGGTTATGTTGACTAATAATCCAGAGTCCTATTTGATCTTCAAACATTCGAGTAATTTGCTCTTGGATACTTGCCAGAGTCTCATGTTGCATATTTTCATCGAATCCTAATTTTCGTAACTCATAGTGTACAAGGTTCCAAGGAACATCAGCTATGCTTTCTGGATGATGATCACATATCCACTGCAATAGTTGATGCGTTACGATGCCTGCTAATCGAGGGATAGTTGTTGAGAAAGTAGATGGAGTAGTTTTGAGGCTAAGACGCACATCAAAAGATTCAGATTCTTTATTTTGGTAAAAAGCAAGTGGTAAACGTCCGAGTTTGGGTAAAGACCCGTTGATTTCTTCAATTAGGGACATAGTATTGTCTTCAGAAAATTCTAAATCTTTAAGAAGATATCTGAATGAAGCTTTGGAAGTACGTTCAGAGTGATCCATTAAATACAGACGTGATTTTGCCCTTGTTACGGCTACATAGAGCAATCGTTGTGCTTCATAATGACTTTTAACACCATCTAAACGACTTAAATAATCATATAAAGCACAATGTTCTTGGTGTGCCCCTTGTATTGGAGACATGAGTAGCAAATTGCCATGTTTTTGAGTCGGTAAATTAAGCCAACGTAACATAGGATTATCGCCGCGATTGGGTTGCATACCCAAACCTGGTAAAAGTACCGCATCAAACTCAAGCCCTTTGGATTTATGAATAGTCATTATTTGTAAACGAGAGGGATTCGCTTGCTGTGAGTAAAGCTTGTTTAATTCTGATAGAAATTCCTTTAGATCAGGTATACGACCATCTTGTTCATAACGATCCAGTAAGCTCCAAAATTGCTCCAAATCGTTGAGTTGAGCAGTCTTGAGAATATTATCCATATGTAATTCTTTTAAAGTTTGGATTACCCAAACTGAAAGCTTGCTTTCATATCTTTGAGTTAAAGCTTTATGCATGACGCGTATAAAAAAATCGGCACGAATCCTACCTTCTTCACTTAGTCTGGGAATTTTATTTAAATTTAATAAGGCAAAGTAAATCGATTTTCTCTTATTAAACTCAGCTATGGCATGAATGTCACTTAAAGCCAAACCGCAATAGGGACTGTGAAGTGCCGCAAGCCAGGAAAGACGATTTGCTGGCGTCAACAAAGCCTGGGTCAAGGACCACGCATCCCGTATATGACCTAGATTGGCTAACAGAGTAATATCTGTGCCTTGATAGGGAATTTGATGTTGGCGCAAGAGCTGGATGATTTCACCAAGTTGCGTTCTTGAGCGTACCAGAATCGCAATCGTTTGATCAGGAAAAGTTTGTAATTCGTTTTGAACAATTTCGATGAGTTTTTTTGCTTCTTGTTCCCGATTTTTAAATTGTAAAGAGTGAATGGTACTGCCGTGTTCATCTTGAATGACATTGACACTGGAATGAAATGAAACGGCCCCAGACTCTATATCCACTTGTTTTGGAAAAATATTGGCAAATTGATGATTGACCCAATTAACAATAGTTTGGGTCGAGCGGAAGTTGCAGCTTAATTCCAGTGATTTCAATTTAACTGGTCCAATGCCTTCTTCTTTAGCACGAAAAAATAAACCTACTTCAGCTTGCCTGAATCGATAAATCGATTGCATGGGATCTCCGACTATAAATAGAGTTTTCCCATCCTGTTCTTGCCAACCTAGAACAAGTTTTGTTAATAATTCAAATTGAGTAATTGATGTATCCTGAAACTCATCGACTAGAATGTGATGAAGCGTATGATCTAGATATAAAGCTAAATCAGTAGGATTTTCTGCATCGCCCAATGCATTCAATGCTTGCTGTGATATAGCAGTGAAATCCACTTCATTTTGCCCGCTAAACAAAACGTGTAGATGGCTTACAAGAAGGGGAAGCAACAAAAAGAGCGCTTGTAAGACCTCCCATTGTTCCAAATCATATTCAGGTTTAGGTAAATTACTTACTTGGATTAACGCCTCTAGAAAATCAGGATATTCATTGAGTTCGTTGAGTAATTCTTTGCTGGCATTTTTAAGTCTCTTGTATTCATCGGGAGCGCAAGAGGTACTAAGCAAACCTACGTGATGATCAAAGCTTTTCCGGAATTGGGCATCCCCTGTAAGTAAGAGTTTACTTAGAGCGGTTGCTATCTCTTGAGTGGTTTGTTGGAAATCATACCAATTTTTGAGTAGATATCGTGGTGAATTGGAATTATTTTCTATAATGGCCAATTCCCGGGCGCATTGCGTTAACTCTTGAGCCAAATATGAGGGCAAACTTTGGGTAAAGCGTTTTAACTCATGCTGCTCTATAAGAAGTAATGCATGTTCAAATGCTGATTTTTCCTGAGTTCGGGCTTGAAATAAAGGAGCTATCCATTGATCTCTTTTAGCCAGCAATCCAGTGAACAATTCAAGCAATCGATCCTGGCGATTATCCACATGCAACAACAGAGTTTTTATAGCATTCTTATATTCCGGGGATGTCAGAGCAAACTGAATACAGCATCGACTGGCGTTTAAATAATGATGTTCCGCTTTTTCAGTAATTTGTGAATAGGAAATTTGCTTTTCTAAAAGCGGAATTGACTGATTAATGCTTTGACATAAGGAATCTATTGTAATGATTCTTAGCCGATTAGGCTGCTGTAACAAATTCCATTCATAGGAAGCATCACGTTGAAGTGCTGCATGGGCAAAATCAAGCGTCTTTTGTTGATGCGGGCTATTTGCTTTATTATTGCGAGCAGCCTGTTGAAGCGCTAAAACGATACGCTCACGCATTTCACTCGCAGCTTTACGGGTAAAGGTTAAGGCGACTATCTGTTCTGGTGATGTTACGGTGCTTAACAATCGTAAATAACGCTGAGTCAGAATTTCAGTTTTACCCGATCCTGCAGGGGCTTGTACGATAAATGATAATGAAGGATCAGTAGCTTGACTTCGTTGATCACTGTCGACTAGCATTATTTTTATATCCCTGTATAAACATGATTGAAAAAACTTAGGGGGAAGGAGATTAATTTAGTCTTACGAATGCCTCTCAACCCCTGGAGAACACCTTCTCCCCGTAGGGAGAAGGGAGGTTAGTCAATAACAATTTCTTGTGCAGGTGGACGCAAATTGTAATGGGAACTCATACAACGACCATAAGCTCCGGCATTAGCAATTAACAATACATCGCCTTCTTCTGTTACGGGTAATAATCGGTCATAGCCCAAGGTATCTCCAGATTCACAAATCGGGCCTACGATATGAGAAAAACCCGCTTTTTCTTCATGTAATCGACTTAGGTTTACGATTTCATGATAAGCACCGTATAACGAGGGTCGGATTAATGAGTTCATACCGGTTTCTATACCCACAAATTTTACCTTTCCTTTTTCTTTGCATTGGGTAACTTTGGCGAGGATTACACCACTTTCCGCTACAAAAAAACGACCCGGTTCAAGCCAGATTTGAATTTGAGGATAACGTGATTTAACCGCCATTAGCGAAGCATCCATACTTGAAAAATCTAATGGTTGTTGGCCGGGCTTCTCTACTATACCCAGTCCACCACCAAGATTAATGGATTTGACCAGTGGAAATTGCTCTGTCAGCGAGGCGAGCATTAAAGCGGTTTGTTGCCATAATTCTGAGGTGAGAATGCCACTACCTGAGTGTGCATGCAAACCGACTACCTGGATTTTATATTTCTTGGTTAATGTGACAACTTGATCAATATCATTTTGCGTAATGCCAAATTTTGATTCATTTCCCCCAGTTGAAACATGTTTGTGATGCCCCGCACCAGTACCTGGATCAATACGAATAATAACTTCACGATTTTTAAATATATCGGGCCAATGTTCCAATGGATATAAACTATCTATAGTAACATAACAGCCTATATTTAGAGCATATTCATATTCTGCTCTAGGCGCAAAATTAGGAGTAAACAAAATTCGTTTTCGGTCTATATTAGGAAAGAGTTCCAGTACTCTGGTTAACTCTTGAATGGAGACACATTCAAAACCGATCCCTTCGTGTTCCATTGTTTTTAAAATCGATGGATGAGGATTGGCTTTGATTGCATAAAATAAGGTGTCTATGGACTTTAAGGCCAGTAGTTGCTTCGCTCGCTCCACTTGTGTTTGACTGTGATAAACATAACAAGGCGAATTAACTGAGGCTATAGTTAATAAATGATCGCGCTCTTTTTCCCACCATGGAATAGTGCGCGCCGAAGGTTTGCCAAACTCTTCATGCCAGCTTTTTGAGTAGTAAAAAATTTGAGGGTTATTTTCTATAAGTAAGTGGTGTAGTTTTTGGCATAATTGATTTGCTTGTGACTCATCCACCACAAATGTGAGGTTTAAGTCATTGGATGCCAGTGACATTAAGTAGACTTGTTTCGCTTCAAATACTTCTAATGCTGGGCCAAGTTGTGGCAATACAGTTCTGATATGATGACCAACGAGACTCACTGCACTACAGGGTTCAATGAGTTTTGCTCGACCAAATTGATTTAGCTCTGCAAGTAAGGCATTAATTGCAGGACGATCATGTATTTTACTATTAATATCCAGGGATAAAGTAACATTAAACTCGGAGGAGGAGAGTAAGTCTACTGAGAAGCCATGATGTTTGAAGGCTGTAAATACATCAGATAAAAATCCTACTTGTTGCCACATGTGCAAGGTATCTATAGAGATCAATAAAATACTGTTTTTAATCTGTATGGATTTTATTAAAGGGGCCGTTTCATCAATATCCTTAGTAATCAATGTTCCTGAATGTTCCGGCATTTGAGTAAATTTGACTGACATTGGAATATTGGCGCGTCGGACCGGAGGAATACAGTTTGGGTGTAATACCTTCGCTCCCATGGTGGCAATTTCCTGAGCTTCATCATAATTTAATTTTTTCAATAAACGCGCTTGAGGCAGTTGATGAGGATTGGCCGTATAAATTCCAGGAACATCAGTCCAGATTTCACATGATGCAGCTTGAAGTTTGCCTGCAAGTAATGCAGCGGATGTATCTGAACCTCCGCGACCCAATAAAACCGTCTCCCCTTGAGGATTGGCAGCAAAAAATCCTTGAGTAATAATGGCTTGAGCACCACTGTTAAGAAATTTTTCAACTAACTCGGGAGCATATTCACTTTCACAGCGAGCAGAAAGGTAATTTGCCGAGCCACCTTCAGGAAAGGGTGTACTGATTAAGAGTTCACGAGCATCATACCAAGTACAATGAATTCCTTGTTTTTCGAGAAATGCATGTCCTAAGCGGGTCATCATTAATTCACCCATACTTAGAATTTCCGCATGCGTTTTTGCAGGAGCTTGCTTTAGTAAGGCAATTCCAGTAAGCCATTGCTCGAGTTGAAGTAATTCTTTTGCTATTAATTCAGGATCAACTTCCAGCTGTTCAGCAAGATTAAGATGCCCATTACGAATATCAATAAGAATACTCTGATGTTCATTGATTAAAGCCGCTTCAATAGCCTTTTCGAGTTTGTTAGAAATTTGGGTTAGTGCGGAGCATACAATAACAGGCTGTACTCCAGAACTCATATGTTTTTTAGTAATGGAAACAATATTATTCCAATTGTTGCGAGTTGAAACGCTGGTACCACCAAATTTAGTTACTATTTGTTGCATGATTCATTTCCGCACAAAATTAATACACATTATCATGGACAGGAGTGGGTACACAAGTTCTTATAACTTGAATTACTGATCTAGCGCCATTTTTACTCATTAATTGCCCACGATGGATTTAATTAATTCACTCTGAATTAATTTTCATTACCTGTTGAATATAAATAAGAAAAAGGTATTTTTAATGATTTGAAAACAGGGTAAACTCGTTTTTTAGCGGACGTATTTTATTCAATTTTTGAAGTATGATATCTGAGGAGTAACAGGAGTGAAAAATATGTACAAACCTTTAAGAACACTGGTTAATGCAGCTGTTCTTAGTGTTCTGGCTAGTGGTGGAGTTCATGCAGCTGGATTTTCTTTATATGGAGAAGCTACCGGTTATACAGTGGGTAACTATGCAGCTGGTTCTGCCGCAGAAGCAGCTGATGCATCAACAGGTTGGTATAATCCCGCTGGTTTAGCTTTACTTCGTGAGCAACAAGTAGTTTTTAGCGGTGTTGGCATATTTCCTACTCTTAAGCTGGATGGTACAAGTACCTTTACTACTTCTACAGGTCTTCCTCCTCCGTTCCCCTCAGCAGTTCAATATGTACAAGAGTTTGAAGGAGTAGATGGCAGTTATAATGGTTTTGTTCCTTCATTCCATTATGCGCTTCCTTTAGGTGAGCGTACTACCTTCGGTTTTAGTGTTACTGCTCCATTTGGTTTGTCTACAGATTGGGCTCCTGATTCTCCTGTACGTTATTCTGCGACCTACACTGAAATTTTAACTACTAATTTTTCGCCAGAATTAGGCACTCGCTTAACAGAAAATTTTGCATTGGGAGCTGGTCTTGATTTGCAATGGTCTCGTGCTAAATTCAATCAAATGATTGGTGCACCAACTTTATTTCAAATTCTTGGAGAAAATCCTGCTACCGTTGATTCTTTAAGTTACAACAAAGCGGCTTCTTGGGGTGTTGGATTTCATGTTGGGGTGATGGGAATATTTAATGACAATCACACACGTATAGGTCTTAACTATCAATCCAGAGTAAGACATGTGTTCTATGGGCATAGTCGTTTTTCTGGAATTTTAGCCAATAATAATTTTAATCTGGTTTTCCCTGTATTACCTCCTTCAACATCTCGAACAAATAATGATTTATTCAGTGACCCACAAGAATTTCCAGATGTACTTACTCTAAGTGCTTATCAAGATATTAATGAGCGACTCGCTTTATTGGGATCTGTTGTTTATACCGGATGGGGTGTTTTTAAAGAAATCCAATTAAATAATGTGGCTGTACCCAATATCGGACATGCACCAATTTTTCCTGTGACTCAGGCAAATATTAATAGCAATGTACCCCAAAATTACCATGATTCTTGGCGTGTTGCGCTTGGTGCAAATTATCATGTAAATCCCAAGCTAATGCTTCGTGTAGGTGGCGGTTATGATGAGACTCCAACAAATGATACGGATCGAAATGTTCGTTTACCTGACGTAGATCGTTGGGCCGTGGCTGTAGGTGCTCATTACCAATGGCGTCCAAATGTTGGTGTTGATGTGGGCTACACCCATTTGTTTGCTGGGAACAAACCAAACGTTCATTCTGAACAGGCTCTCTCACAAACTTCTGTATATAATGTGGACGTGGATGACGGTAATTTTGGTGCAGATTTGGTCGGTGCTCAATTGACATGGATCATTGATAAAGCCCCACCAGCGCCTACAAAATAACTATTTATTAGATATAAATAAAAAGCCACTAAAAGTGGCTTTTTTATTTACTGAGTACATATGAGTTCAATTGGAGACGAGTTTTGTTCCCTAAACTCATTAAAATAAAATAAATTATTTTTTAGTTATGGTTGCTTCGCCGAGGCCATTTACCGTAAGTGTATATCCGTTTTTAGATAAAAACTTTGGAGTGATATCTCCAGTATCAAGATCCATATGAACCTCGCCAACCTCTATAGGATTGGATGTATTAGTGGCCATTTTAATTACTGCAGAACATTGTCTACCAGTTGTGTGTCCGTAGCAGGCCAATTTTACTAGATTCCAATAAACTCGTTGAGTTGAATTGGCGGGAGTTGGGTATGCAGAAGGTACGCCTGCTATATAAGCGTTTGATTCTTCAGAAGTATTATTATGAGTGATCAAATAAGTTGGACTTGCAAAAGCTGTTAAAGCACTAATGCTTAAAGCTACTGCTGAAAAACCTTTAAATATTAAATTCATTATATCTTTTTCTCCGTTTAATTATAATTGATTGGTTAGTTGTTATCGTGTCCACTATGACTAGTGGACAGTCAAATATTCGCACCAATCGGCTGTTCTACATCTAAAACCCATCAAGAGTATATCGGAAAATAACTAAGTGTCTATCACCATAAGCTTTTCGTAAACACTCTCTGGGTGGGTTTTTGTTGTAAGAATAAATGTCGCATGGGAGTCTTAGAGGGATGCATTATTTTGACTTAACATACGGGCAATATCTTTAGCAAAATAAGAAATAATAAAATCTGCTCCCGCACGTTTTATTGCAGTCAAGCTTTCTATAATAGCGTGTTCTTCATTGATAAGTTTGTTTTGAGCGGCTATTTTAATCATTGAATATTCGCCACTTACCTGATAAGCACAAAGGGGCACTTCAGGGAAGTTTTGTTTTAGTTTTGCGATAACATCCAAATAAAATCCAGCAGGTTTTACCATAATCATGTCGGCACCTTCTTCAAGATCAAGGGCTGTTTCTCTTAATGCCTCAGCTCCATTTGCAGGATCCATCTGATAGGCCTTGCGATCACCAAATTTTGGCGCTCCTTGGGCTGCTTCTCTAAAAGGGCCATATAGGCAAGAACAATATTTAGCACTGTAACTTAAAACAGGAATATGTTGATATCCTTGAGTGTCCAAGGCTTCGCGAATTGCATATACCATTCCATCAGTCATTCCGCTCGGTGCAACCCAATCAGCACCGGCTTGCGCATGACTTATGGCTTGTTTTGCGAGGAATGCTAAGGTTTTTTCAGTATCAATGCATTCTCCATCAAGCACACCACAATGACCATGGTCTGTGTACTCACAAAAGCAAAGATCGGTAATAATGAGGATGTCTTTATTTACAGCACGAATTTCTTTTATCGCTTTTTGAATAATTCCTTCGTTACTAAATGATTCACTTCCATAAGCATCTTTATGTTTAGGAATGCCAAATAGAAGTACTGCAGGAATCCCTAGGGAACTCAGCAATTCAATTTCCTTAGGGATGCACCCAAGACTCAATTGAAACTGACCAGGCATTGCATTTATTTCTTGAGGTTCATTGAGTAGTTCACTGATAAATAGAGGAGCAATAAATTGCTGCGGATGTAAGCGTGTTTCTTTAACTAAAGCTCGAGACATTGCATTACTTCTTAAACGAGTTAATCTTAATGGCATCTGATAATTGGTCATGGAATTCATCCTAATCATATAGTTCACTCTGTGTCTTAAAGATCGTAGAGCCTCAAATTGTGGATATTTTAACACAACTCGTAGCGATCTGAGTGGAGGCGCGTAAATCCGTAAACGCTGGGGTACTTTTACGAATTCTTAACCAGCTTATTTTTAGGTTTTCGTCGTTTTATTTTCTTATTGGAAGTATATAAAAAATCAATAGCGCTACTGGTATCACTGTTGCTTATTTGAATACTAAAAAATCGATTGAGTAAGTACCTCAGTGTCAACATATTCGTATCGGTTTGTGACAGCCCGATGTTATAACTTAAATAAAGCCGCTTTGAAATAGATTTACCTACTATAAAAGAAGTCGTGTCGCTTGAAGTATTGGTGAGTTGATTGTAATTGGTATTCGTTTGTACATTAAAATCAATACCCGCAGTCTGCTTGAGTTGCTCTAAAAGTTGAAGACCGTTCGTATTACTACCAAGATTCATTGAAGAAATCGCTGCTAAAAGTAGTTGTCCTCCAGCTTTGTCTGCTTGATTTGCTGGACGACCTAAAACAAGCCAGGAAAGAATTTCTGCTTGAGGAAGCGTTGCTGGATCAGAAAATAATTGTATTTTGGGACGAGTTAATCGCCCTGTGGCTTCTACGCCTAAAATCATGGTTTCCCCATAATTCATATTTTGTAGATTGCTACTATTAAAGTCTAAAAGTTGACTTGAACTGGAGAAGGAGGTTGAGGTGGTTGTAATTTTTTTCGCAGCTCGAAGGTTAATTCCCGGGTTACTAATGGGGCCACCTGTGAAAATTAATTGTCCTTGTTGTATGGCTAAATCTTGCCCATAAGCTTTATAAATACCCTGTCTTACTGATAACTCACCATAGGCATTGATTGAGCTTTGTTGCGATTGTTTTAAATGGAGTATTCCATCCAAATAACCCTTTAATCCTTTGATATTGACTGTAACTTCTTTTCCCATCTCCAGATCAATATCCATACTGTTAAACAGGCTAAAAGAAGGGGATGATTTATCTTTACGTTTAAAAACCACATCATCGGGCAAGGATACACTGTTATGGAAGGAGCGGGGTTTTATTTCAGCATAAGGAACCAAGATAGTACCTGAAATGGATTGTATCTTTGGTGTAAAATGTAGATTGAGTTTTGGTGAAATGTCAATTTTGTATTCGCGGGTTTGCACCAGTGGAAAATCATTGCCTTCTAGTAGGATATCACCTGTATATCGGGAGGTAAGAGTCCCTTTCCCAGTCAGTGATAAGTGTTTATCTGAGGATTTGATTGAGCCGGCCATTTCCCAAGAGCGTTCTTTTCCGTGCACATTCATTTCCAAAGCATTTATATTAAGTCCTAATCTAGGTAATTCAAAACTGGTATTAATCAGTTTTATTTGACTTTCGATTTTGCGTTTATTCAAAGTACCACTTACTTTTAATGAAGCAATTAATTGCCCTTTGAGTTTGTTAATTTCAGGACTAATTTTTTGTAAAAAATCCATAGAATTTATTTCCAATACTACTTCACTGTTAATTAATTGTTCCTCCTTCAGACCGGTATCCAGTGCAAATTTAGGTAATTGAAACTCCAATTTTAAATCTTTATGTTCATCAATTGTCAAAAGACCTGTTCCTTTAAGAGATTGAGGTGAGAGGAGAATCTTTAAAGAACCCCCTTTGAATTGAAGAACCGGGAGAATGTCATTACTAGGTTCACGATAAAAACCAGGGCGTATTGTAAGTGATAAAACCCCCTGATCCTTAGCAGTGATCTCACCTTGCGCTGATAAATTGGTATACAAACGAGCATTTTTTGGGGGGAGATTCTGAGGACTTAGGCTGGCATCAAAAGTCCATTGCCAAGGTAATCTTCCGTGAATTTTTGCTTTTATAAGCCAATGGTCCTCAGGGGCAGTGAGTATTTGGGAGCGTATAGCAATTTGTAGATTAGGAAAGACCCCGGTTGCTGTAATCGTTCCGCTTTTGCTATCGATGATTTTATCTTCCGCAGTATTCCATTGCAAACCTTGCCACTGAGCCGTTATTAACTGACTTTCTCGTAGATAATGAGGATGCCATTCGACATTCAATTGTTCAATTTTTAGAGTAAGTGATTTATTTTGATATTCGATTCCGCTCACAGTGAAGTGATTTAATAAACTTCCCTCAATTTGTTGAACTTTTATACTTCCGGGAAGATATAAGCGGCTGAATTGAATTACAGTATGGAGTCCTGACTTGGTTCCTAATAAAAATAAAGCAATACCCCCCAATAGAATAAGGAATATCAAGCTAATATAAAGTACTTTGACTAACACTTGCAGCGTTCTAACCAGAATCCGGTTCATAAGTCTGGTCCCATTCTGATCACCAATCGTGGACTGCTGCTATTTCGCTGCCAACGTTTATTAATTTCTTGAGCCAATCCTACTTTAATTGGGCCTATTGGTGAAACCCACATTAATCCACCGCCTGCATCGTAATAACTAGCTAAAGGAGAAGGATTGTACACAGCTCCTGCATCATAAAATGCAACGAGGTACCAATTTTTTTTCGTTTCTTTTTGAATTTCAAATCCAGCATAACTAATTACTCTGCCTGGACCTATTGAATTAAAACTAAATGCTTTTAAATTATCTGCTCCTCCTAAAAGTAATGCAAGTGACAAGGGTTGTTCATTGATGTTATTGATGGCAGTAGCCCCTTGAATTGCATGTCCGTAGAGCCGTAAACGGATGGGTTCTATTCGCATCGCCGCTTTCATATCTACTGAAGCTTGAGCAAAATTAATCGTGGACAAAAGAGCTTGGTTTGCAGCAAGCGCATTTAGGGTGATGTTATATCCTGATGGTGAAAAAAGCAGATCTTGTGTTTTGCTAAACGTTAAACTTGCTTTAGGGTAGAGTAAAAATTGTTTTGTATTTTGCTGTAACGCATAATGAAAGCCCTCATATAAGGTATTTACTGATAAAGTACGTTGATAATTAGTTACACGATGCTGTTGCGCCAATGAAATAAGAAAAGAATTACTATAGCCTGCACTGTAGCTTAAATTCGAGAAATTTCCGGTTAGAGTGTATTGATCATTTACAGGATTTTTTCCTGGAACAACATACTGGGCTTGCAAGGCATTTTGGACAAAAGAACCTTGCGCCATAAGATTGAATTTATGTCCTTGCCTATTGACAGGTATTACATGCAAAGCAGCTCGGCCACGAGGCCCTGTATCGGTTCCATAACCTGCACCAAGGGTATAGGAGTACTTGGATACGGGTTCAGTATAGATTTGCACAGGAGTTGTGGGGTTTTCTGTAATTTGTGGTTTAACCAGAACGGAACTAAAGTAGCCGCTGTTTGATAAATCATTATTTAATTTGAGTATCTTATCTCCGGAATAGACTTGTCCTGGATGAAAAGGGACAAAACGATGCAGTAATTTGGGATTAATGTAGGTAGGATTAAATTGTATTTGTCCAAAATAATAAAGAGGTCCAGTGTCAAGAATGATTGTGATTTCTGCTGTATAGTTATCTTCATCGATTAAAATTTCACTTTTCTGAAATCCTGCACGCATGTAACCCTGCGTTTCTGCGCTATCTAGAAGCTTTAATTTAGTCTGTTCATATTGTTCCGTGAAAAGGGGATTTCCTTGTTTTAGCGGTACATTTTTTATTGCATCACGTAAGATTGGATTATGTGAGCCTTCGCCAATGACTTCCATTTTGAGCTGTGAAATCATTATTTGAGGGCCAGGATGGATGGAAATAATCAACTGCTGCGTGTTAGGTCTTTGAAGTATTGCTTCTGCTTTAAAATAGCCAAAAGGTTGCACTGCTTGGATTACTTGTTCCTTCAATTCTTCCAAACTAAATTGAGAGAGGGGTTTTAATTTTTGTAATTCACTCAATCGTTTTTCAACGTTTGCTTCTACTTTCCCAGCGACTCCATGAATTGTAATGGATGCTAGGTTATTACTTTTAGCAAATAAGGTAAAACAGGTAATGAGAAGTATCATATAAATTAATTTTTTCATGATAGTCTCAGTACTCGTTTCACCAGAAATATCCTCTTGTTCAGCGTATAAAACGCTTTTACGAATATACACTTAATCGAAATACAGAGCTAGAATAAAACTTAGCCGCATTATAATGTAGCGCAGCGAAACTCACGATTTCTGAAATTAAATAAAATTCTGCTCCCGGGGTTTCGATGAGTTTATGCTTTTATTACACATCCGCGGTTTCCATCTCTTTAAGTTTATAAATCAAATCGAGAGCTTCTCTTGCCGTCAATTGATCGGGATCAATTTGCCTCAACTCACGTAAAATAGGTGATTTAGGATTTACCTGGACTATTGCTTGTTCTTGAACTATTGAAGGGGTCTGATTTTGTATTTGATTTAAGTGCGTATGAGCAATTTTTAAAACTTCAGCTGGTATCCCGGCCAGCTCAGCGACTTCAAGCCCATAGCTTCGACTTGCACTTCCTGGCTCCACTCGATATAAAAAGATGATGCGGCCAGTATCTAATGAGGCTTGTAGATGGACATTCCGAATACAGGACCATTGTTGGGGAAGCTTGGTTAATTCAAAGTAGTGAGTGGAAAATAATGTATAGGCTTTGATGGTTGTTGCCAAATAAGTGCAGGCAGCATAAGCCAACGCCATTCCATCGTACGTACTGGTGCCACGACCGATTTCGTCTATTAAAACCAAACTTTCATGGGTGGCTTGTCTTAAAATTTGTGCTGTTTCAGTCATTTCTACCATGAAAGTTGAACGTCCCGAGGCCAAATCATCACTAGCACCAATACGAGTAAAAATTCTATCAATAGGTCCTAAAGTTACTGATTTAGCAGGTACAAAACTGCCTATATGAGCGAGAAGTACAATTAACGCAGTTTGGCGCATGTATGTGGATTTACCGCCCATATTTGGACCGGTGATGAGTAAGATATTTTGCGAGGGTTTCAGGTGGAGGTCATTGGCGATAAATCGTTCTTGTAGCAAATGTTCAATGACTGGATGGCGACCAGCCTCAATGATTATTTGGGGCTCCGTCACGAGATTTGGACAACACCAATGGAGACTTTGTGCACGCTCCGCTAGAGTGGTTATCACATCCAGTTGTGCTAGAGCCTGGGCTATCTGTGTTAATTCCCTTATATTTTTCTGGATTTCTACCAGTAAATTCTCATACAACCATTTTTCGCGTGCTAAGGCTTTTACTTGTGCCGATAATACCTTTTCCTCAAATTGCTTCAATTCTGGAGTGATATAACGTTCTACATTTTTTAAAGTTTGTTTTCTATGGTAATGAGGAGGAGCTTTTTCTGATTGCATTTTGGACAGTTCAATAAAATAGCCTTGTACGTTATTGAAGCCAAATTTAAGAGAGGAAAGTCCCGTTCTTTGTTTTTCTTCCAACTCCAGTTGCATCAGTTTATCGTTGGCACGTGTGCTGAGCATTCTTAGTTCATCAAGCTCTTCATCAAAACCCGGAGCGATAACCCCGCCATCACGAATTAATACGGGTGGGTTTTCGATGATTGCGATTTGAAGCAATTCCTGGAGTACTGGTACTGGTTTAAGATGATTTTTTAAGTGTAACGTGAGCTCGCTTTTGTTGTGTACTAATACAGCATTCAATTGGGGAAGAAGGGCTAAAGTATGACTTAAAGCTACTAAATCACGTGGTCGAGCTGATTTTAGAGCAATGCGTGAAATAATTCGTTCCACATCACAGGTTTGTCTCAATAACTCATGGATGGATGCATCGTTTTGTAAATGCATTATTTCCATGACTGCATCCTGACGGGCGATGATCTGGTCACGATGTTTAAGTGGTCTACCTAACCAGCGTTTGAGTAAACGACTCCCCATGGAGCAGGCGGTTTTATCCAAAAGAGATAACAAGCTGTTTTCATAATTACCACTTATATTATCAAATAATTCTAGGTGTTTTTGGGTTGCAGCATCGAGTTGCAAGTAATCCTTCGTATTTTCGAGGGTTATAGTAGTTAAATGAGGCAGCGCTTGTTTTTGTGTGGTGTGTAAATAAGCCAATAAAGCACCGGCAGCGACCAACGCGGTGGTATATTCATTTTCCCCAAATGCAGTAAGATCATGTACTGAAAATTGTTCGCATAAAAGTTTTTTGGCATTGTCGAAGCAAAACTCCCAACCTGGTCTTTGTTTTATGGGAAAATTTTGGCAATATTCTTCTAGAAAGGAGGATTCTTTTAAGAGGAGTTCAGCCGGTTGTAACCTCGTAAGCTCTGCGCTCAGCTGGTTAACTTCTGCGAATTCCAGTAAATGAAAACGGCCACTACTTAATTCAACCCATGCAAGACCGATTTTTTGCTTTTGGTGGTGAACAGCTAAAAGTAAATTATCCTTTTTAGCTTCCAAAAGCGCTTCATCAGTCACAGTTCCCGGAGTAATAATACGGGTAACTTTTCGTTCTACAGGTCCCTTGCTCGTTGCAGGATCTCCTATTTGTTCACAAATAGCTACTGATTCCCCTTTTTTAATCAATCGAGCCAAATAATTTTCTACAGCATGATAAGGAACACCAGCCATGGGAATGGGTTTGTCAGCAGATTGGCCACGATGGGTTAAGGTAAGATCTAATAATTGTGATGCACGTTTGGCATCATCAAAGAATAATTCATAAAAGTCACCCATACGATAGAGCAGAAGCATATCAGGATATTCTGATTTTATGCGTAAATACTGTTGCATCATCGGGGTATGGGAAGTAGTCATGAATGGTTACACTCAAGTTGAAGTTTCGGGGATTTTAACAAAATCACATAAGGTAGAGTAGACTCAATTTGAAGTGACTGATGAGAAGATGCGTTAATACGAGTTGTAGAGATAAAATGGGTGCAATTTTTACATTTATGCCATCTTAAACATCAATAAATACTCCTGGATCCAAGAACAGAATCTGGATATTATCAAATAGACTAATTTAACGATTCATCATGAACAGGCAAAGGAAATGCTATGTTAAATCCAAAGGATGTAAAGACCGTTGAAGCAGCAAGAAAAATTGTTGAGGAGCGTAATCTAACCCACGTCAAAGTTGGTTTATTTGATATCGATGGGGTAATGCTTGGAAAGTACATGAGCCGTAAAAAGTTCTTCTCGGCTCTGGATAATGGTTTTTCTTTTTGTGATGTGATCTTGGGGTGGGACTCCAAAGATAAACTTTACGATAATGGAAAATATACCGGTTGGCACACGGGTTACCCTGATACTTTAGTGCGTATTCTTCCCGAAACGTGTCGCGATCTCGTTTTTGAAGAAAATCAGTTGTTATTTATGGCTGAATTTGCTGGAGAGGCTGAAACCATATGTCCTCGAGCGTTGCTGCGTCGGGTTGTTAATAAAGCAGATTCAATGGGGTTTGCCGTCTATGCAGCATTAGAATATGAATTCTTTATGTTTGATGAAACACCTGACAGTGTGCGTTCTAAAAGTTTCCGCAATTTAAAACCTATAACACCTGATTTCTTTGGTTATTCTATGATTCGCAATACCGTTCATGCGGATTTATATCATCAGATCCTTAATATGAGTGAGATTATGGATTTCCCTATTGAGGGTTTGCATGCGGAAACAGGGCCTGGGGTGATCGAAGCAGCGATTGCTGTAGATAAGGCCATTGAAGCCGGGGATAAGGCTGCCTTGTTTAAAACGTTTATGAAGATTTTAGCGCAGCGCAACAATATGATGGCAACTTTTATGGCTAAATGGTCGCCGCATTATCCTGGTCAAAGCGGGCATATTCATCTTTCTTTACGTCATAAAGAGGAGGGAGCTAGTGCATTTTATGAACCTTCTATGCCTTATAATATGAGTGAAATTCAACGGCATTTTGTCGCAGGCCAACAGAGACTCATGCCCGAGTTCTTGGCAATGGTTTCACCCACTGTGAACAGTTTCTCTCGCTTGGTTCCAGGATTCTGGGCTCCAACTGATGCAACCTGGGGTGTAGAAAATCGTACCACGGCTATACGAGTTATACCCGGAAGTGACACATCCCAACGAGTTGAATATCGTTTGGGTTCTGCAGATTCGAATCCATATTTAGCTCTGGCTGCCGCTTTGGGCTCTGGTTTGTATGGAATTGAGCAAAAACTAGAACCCTATCCTGAAATTAAAGGCAATTCTTATACACAACAACACGAAGTTGAGCTTGCTTTACCACGAACTCTTTGGGAAGCAGCGACTCGTCTTAGAGAGTCAAAGGTCGCTCGTTCTTTATTTGGCGATTCATTTGTTGAACATTTTGCCGGTTCTCGTGAATGGGAAGAGCGCGAATTTCGTCGTCATATTACAGATTGGGAATTGGATCGTTACTTTGAAATTATTTAACCAGGGTTTGCTCGATTATGAACGACACTTTGAAAACCTATTCGCCTATAGATAATTCTCTATATGTAGAGCGTGCATTTGCCAAAGACAATGAGATTCAATTTGCTTTGGATAGCGCATTAAGTGCAAAAAAACAATGGGCAGCCACTACCTTATCCGAACGTGAGAGTTACTGTATTGCAGCAGTAGAGGCTTTGGTAGCTAAAAAGGATGAGATAGCCAAAGAAATTTGTTGGCAAATGGGGAGACCAATTCGTTATGCTGCTGGGGAAATAAATGGTTTTGAGGAGCGAGCTCGTTATATGATCGCTGCTGCACGCGATGCACTTGGGCCTATCTCATTACCTGAAAAAACGGGCTTTATTCGTTACATCAAACGTGAACCATTAGGGCTGACATTTGTTATTGCTCCTTGGAACTATCCTTACCTCACTGCCGTCAATGCCATCATCCCAGCTATAATGGCTGGAAATGTGGTCTTACTCAAACATTCAGCGCAAACACCACTTGTAGCGGAGCGATTTGATCAAGCTTTTAGAGAAGCAAATCTTCCTCGAGGAGTGTTTCAGTATTTACATCTGACTCATTCAGATACTGAAAAAATTTTGCGTGATTCGTCTATAAACAATGTCGCTTTTACAGGTTCGGTTGCGGGTGGGACAATGATTGAACGAGTAACCGCCGGGCGTTTTTTGAGTATTGGCTTGGAACTTGGAGGGAAAGATCCCGCTTATGTTCGTTGTGATGCGGATATTGATAATGCCGTAGATACACTGATGGATGGGGCCTTCTTTAACTCCGGTCAATCCTGTTGCGGTATTGAACGTATTTACGTTCACAAGAGTATTTACGAACAATTTGTTAATAAGGCAGTAGCCTTGGTTAAACAATATAAACTTGGGCGTCCCGATGATCCGGAAACAACCTTGGGACCCCTTGTTCGTCCTTCTTCTGTCGCTTTTGTGCAGGCACAGATTCACGAAGCATTGGCGCAAGGGGCTATAGCACATATTGATAGTCGAGATTTTTTGATGGATCAACCTGGAACTGCTTATATGGCGCCCCAAATTTTAACGCAAGTAAATCACAACATGCGGATAATGACAGAAGAGACTTTTGGGCCAGTGGTCGGTATCATGGCTGTTGATAATGATGAAGAAGCGATTACATTGATGAATGACAGCCAGTATGGATTAACCGCTGCTGTTTTTACTCAAGATATACCCCAAGGAGTGGCTCTTGGTGAACAACTTCATACAGGAACATTTTTTATCAACCGTTGTGATTATCTAGATCCTGCCTTGGCTTGGACTGGAATTAAAAATTCTGGGCGTGGATGTACGCTTTCTTCTATAGGATATGACGTATTGACTAGACCCAAATCGTATCATTTAAAAACGGTTAATTTAGAAAGGAATCTATCATAATGAGTACCTCACTGACGGCTAATTGGAATTATCCTACTTCGATAAAGGTAGGAGCAGGACGTATTCGTGAACTTGTCGAAGTATGTCATACCTTAGAAATGAATGCGCCTCTCCTAGTCACCGATAGTAATTTCGCAAAATTGCCGGTGGTTGAGTCCATCCTGGCACATTGCCAAGATGCGGGGTTGTTTTGTTCTGTATTCGCCGATGTTAAAGCCAATCCATCGGGAGAACATGTTATGGCCGGTGTAGATGCGTATCAAAAGGGGAACCATGATGGGATTATTGCTTTGGGTGGAGGCTCTGCGCTTGATGCCGGTAAAGCCATTGCCTTGATGGTTGGACAAGATCGTCCACTATGGGATTTTGAAGACATAGGAGATAATTGGCGCCGGGTGAATGCTGCAGGCGTAGCGCCCATAATCGCTGTACCCACTACAGCAGGTACTGGTTCAGAGGTGGGACGTGCTTCGGTAATTACCGATACCCAAGAGCAACGCAAAAAGATTATTTTTCATCCAAAAATGATGCCAGTTATGGTTATTTTAGATCCGGGGTTGACTGTTGCTTTACCACCGAACATTACGGCAGCAACTGGGATGGATGCACTGTCTCACTGTTTGGAAGCTTATTGTGCTCCTAGTTATCACCCGCTTGCCGAAGGAATTGCTCTGGAAGGGATTCGTCTAATAAAAGAACATTTACCCCGAGTAATGCAAAATGGTACTGATATCAATTCGCGGACCCAAATGCTCGTAGCTTCTTCGATGGGGGCAACGGCTTTTCAACGTGGGTTAGGGGCTATGCATGCACTTGCTCATCCTTTGGGAGCAATTTATGACGCACATCACGGACGATTAAATGCCATTCTCATGCCGTATGTGCTACTCGCGAATCGATCTGAAATTGAATATAAGATAAGTAGGTTAGCAACCTATTTAGAGATTGAAAGTGGGTTTGATGGATTTCTTGAGTGGATAATCCAGTTGCGACGTGAGTTAGGTATCGAGCACTGTTTAATTGAAATTGGTATTGATGAACGACAAGTGAAACGTATTGCAAATATGGCCACAGAAGATCCTTCTGCCCAGAGCAATCCCATTCTCTTCGATACAGAACAATATGAACGCATTCTGTTGGGAGCAATCCGCGGCAATTATCCCCATCCTTCACAGACAATAATGAAGCGATTGGCAGAAGCACCTTAAGGACTGCCATGAAAATTGGAATATTGCAATGTGACCAAGTAGACTCAAGGTTAATTGCTGTACATGGAACCTATCTTGAAATGTATATCCAGCTCCTACAAGTAGAAGAACCCAATTTAAAGTTCACTGTTTTTGATGTTCGTTTTGGTGAATTACCTAGCAATATGGATGTCGTGGATGCTTATATTATTACTGGAAGTCGCTATGGCGTTAATGAGGATTTATCTTGGATTAGAGCGCTTGAAGAATTTGTTCGATGCCTTCATGCGGCAAGGAAAAAAATCATAGGGATTTGTTTTGGTCATCAACTTATTGCAAAGGCATTAGGAGGAAAGGTTATAAAAGCTCATCAAGGGTGGGGTATTGGAGTGTCCGTAAATAAAATTACGCAACTCAAGCCATGGATGTCGCCATCTCTCGGAATTTTAAATCTAATCGTTAGCCATCAGGATCAAGTGGTACTCCTTCCGGAGGGAGCAGAGGTTTTGGCAGCGAGTGACTTTTGTCCATTTTACATGGTGCAGATTCGCGACAACCTACTTACTGTACAAGGTCACCCTGAATACAGCAAAAGTTATTCCCGGGCCTTAATTGAACTTCGCAAAAATAATTTAAGCCAAGAAGTAGCTGCGCAGGGATTAAAATCGCTGCAGCAACACTGTGATGACAGGGTATTTGCTAAGTGGGTTGTTAATTTTTTGAATATCTAAATAAGATAATGGCATACTTTTTTACTGAAATATCAATAGGTCATGGTTGAAGTCAAATTTATTTGCTAGAATCTAAAGGGATTTAAAAAAAATATTAAACTTATAGGGAGAAATTAAATGAATCGTATCGCTTTAATCGCTGCAACTGGTTTTTTAGCGTTAACGCTAACTGCATGTGGTGAGTCAAGTAACAAACAACCTACTGCTACCACTACTACTGAAACTACTACAACACAACAACAACCAGCTCCAGCACAACAACCTGCTGGTGGAAATCAAACTCAAAACCAGTAAATCTTTAACCTGGGTGAAGGCTTAGGCCGTAACCCAGGAAAATTACGACCTGTCATGAGTTCTTTTGAGAAACTTATCAAACAAATATCAGCAATTCTTAAAAAAATGAATTGGCAATTAGTTACGGCTGAATCATGTACTGGCGGGCTCATTGCAAGTTATCTCACTGAAGTTCCTGGAAGTTCAGTCTGGTTTGAGCGTGGATTTGTTACGTACAGCAATCTCGCGAAAGAAGAGTTACTTTCAGTGCCTAAGCAATTGATTGAAGAATACGGTGCGGTCAGTGAACCTGTTGCCCTGGCGATGGCGACTGGTGCGTTACAACATAGTGTAGGGCATGTAGCTGTATCGGTTACGGGTATTGCTGGACCTGATGGGGGCAGCTCTGAGAAACCTGTAGGAACGGTGTGTTTTGGTTGGGTAGCTAGGGACATGAAACCCAAAATATTAAGAAAGCAATTCACTGGAAGTCGGAACGATATACGTTTGGCTGCATGCGAAGAGGCGTTATCTGGTATTCTTTCTTATATCAAAAACCGATAAATATTACGACGATAAGGTAATCTAGACAGGAATATCTTAGCCCATAGTAATTCCGATCTATGTAAATTTGATATTTACTCTAGTTAAAACCTCTAGTGCATTTATTTATTTTCCTATGGTTATGGAGGTCAAATCTTCAGCTATTGGGAGTGCTTTTCGTTCAAATTGAACTTGCATACGATCTTTAAAGGGTACATTAGCTTCCTCGGGTGTCTGAAAAAATATATGTTTGGCTGCATTAGAAATATTTATTGCTAGGCGTGCTGCATATAATGAATTCGCTGCTACCTTAGAACTCAGTTCCTCGCTTTTACTTTGCATGATCTCAACCTCAAAAAAATATGTTCTTAAATTTTACCAAATGATTAATGTTTGTTCAATGCCTGTCGATTTTTCAGTAGCGCGCTGGTTTTTGGCCTGAATGCAATAGTTTATTTTTACTTCATTTGAGTTTGAGGCAAAAAACTCCTTAAATAGGGTGAATCAATTGCTGCTTATTCCTATCTGTGTGATAATTTTACCCTTGCATATAACTATCTGGAACTATTATGGAAGAAAATAAACAAAAAGCATTATCCGCAGCCCTCTCGCAAATTGAACGTCAGTTTGGCAAGGGATCAGTGATGCGTATGGGTGACAGTACTGTCTCTCGAGATATAGAGGCCATTTCAACAGGGTCTTTAGGATTAGACATTGCATTGGGAATTGGCGGTTTGCCCAAAGGACGTATCGTTGAAATTTATGGCCCAGAGTCTTCTGGTAAAACCACTTTAACATTACAAGTTATTGCCGAATGTCAAAAAATAGGAGGCACTGCCGCATTTATTGACGCAGAACACGCTTTGGACCCAAGCTATGCGCAAAAACTGGGTGTAAATGTGGATGAGCTATTGGTCTCTCAACCTGATACCGGGGAGCAAGCTTTAGAAATTACCGATATGCTGGTACGTTCCGCTGCAGTTGATGTCATTATCGTGGACTCTGTTGCTGCCTTAACCCCGAAAGCAGAAATTGAAGGAGAAATGGGAGATTCACATGTGGGTTTACAAGCTCGACTGATGTCCCAAGCGTTACGGAAATTGACTGCTAATATTAAACGTTCCAATACGCTGGTCATTTTTATTAACCAGATTCGTATGAAAATTGGCGTAATGTTTGGTAGTCCCGAAACCACCACTGGAGGTAATGCATTAAAATTCTACGCTTCTGTGCGCCTGGATATTCGTCGTATTGGATCAATTAAAAAAGGCGAGGAAATCTTGGGTAGTGAAACACGAGTTAAAGTGGTTAAGAATAAAGTGGCTCCGCCATTTAAGATGACCGAATTTGATATACTGTATAACGAAGGTATTTCTCGTGAAAGTGAAATTATCAACTTAGGTGTCCAACTCAATCTGATTGAAAAATCTGGAGCTTGGTACAGCTATAAAGGTGAGAAAATTGGCCAGGGGAAAGATAATGTTCGCTTATACTTAAAAGAGAATCCTCAAATTGCAGCAACTCTTGAACATCAAATTCGTACGGAGCTTTTAGAGAAAAAACTCCCTATGCTTGCGTCAGCTAGTGCGGAAGAATTTGAGGCCGTTGATGACTAAAGCATTTGATTGTGCTGTGCGTCTGTTGTCCAGGCGCGAGCACAGTGCCTTAGAGCTTTGTGATAAATTAAAGCAAAAAGGATATAGTGCGATAGAAGCAAAAAAAGCATTGGATGAATGCCAACGCTTGGATATACAAAGTGATCGACGCTTTGTAGAACTATGTTGTCGCTTACGAATACGTCAAGGTTATGGACCTTTAAAAATAAGCCAGGAATTGAGTAGTAAAGGGATTGATAAGGAATTAATTAATCAATTCTTACAGCAGGAAGAAGATAATTGGCTGACTTATGCTTTAGATGTATGGCAGAAAAAAACTAAAGGTCAATGTGATTTATCGTTTGATGAACTTCAAAAACATCAGCGTTTTTTGCTTTACCGTGGATTTGGTATGGATACCATTGCTCAAGTGAAAAAAGAATTAAAAAAATAAAAATGAAATCGTAGCCTAGGTGCTTGTAGCCTGGGCGATGTGTAGTGATTGTGCTGCGCATTTGCATAGTACGACCGAAATTAAAATTAACTCAAATTGGTGTTGATTCGAAATGAAAAGTTCTGAAATTAGAGAAGCATTTTTTGATTATTTCACACAACGTGGTCATCAACTCGTGGAATCCAGCTCCTTAATTCCTGCTAATGATCCGACTTTATTGTTTACTAATGCGGGGATGGTGCAATTTAAGGATTTATTTTTGGGACTTGAAACACGCTCGTATCAGCGAGCGGTTACGGCACAGCGCTGTGTTCGTGCAGGTGGTAAACATAATGATTTGGAAAATGTAGGATATACAGCAAGACACCATACATTTTTTGAAATGTTGGGTAATTTTAGTTTCGGTGATTATTTCAAGAGAGAAGCAATAAAATTTGCTTGGGAATTTTTAACTCAAGTGCTGCATTTGCCTGAAGAGCGGTTGTGGGTAACTGTTTATAAAGAAGATCAGGAAGCAGAAGATATTTGGTTAAAAGAAATGAATGTTTCGGCTGCACGTTTCTCTCGTTGTGGTGAAAAGGATAATTTTTGGTCTATGGGGGATACAGGTCCTTGTGGTCCATGCACTGAAATTTTTTATGATCATGGCCCTGAAATTCCAGGAGGTCCTCCAGGCAGCCCGGATGAGGATGGGGATCGATATATTGAAATCTGGAACCTGGTGTTCATGCAATTTAATAGGGATAAAGATGGAAATCTGCATCCATTACCCAAACCCTCTGTGGATACAGGAATGGGACTTGAACGCCTTGCTGCAGTTGTTCAAGGCGTACATAGTAATTATGAAACGGATATATTCCAGTATTTGATTCAAGCAACAGCGAAACTTGGATCTGTTACCGATCTAAATCACACTTCTTTGAAAGTAATTGCTGACCATATTCGTTCTTGTGCATTTTTAATTGCTGATGGAGTAATCCCTGGAAATGAGGGACGAGGCTATGTGCTAAGAAGAATAATAAGAAGGGCTATAAGGCACGGGAATAAGTTAGGTTTACCGACGCCATTCTTTTCACAATTAGTAGATCCTTTAATTACGGTAATGGGTGATGCATACCCGGAATTGATAAAAGCTAAAGCGCATATAGAAAAAATTCTTAGCCAAGAAGAAAATCAGTTTGCCCGCACCCTTGATCAGGGGTTACGTCTGCTGCAAGACCAGATGCATTCTCTTGGAGGGCACGAAATATCAGGGGAAATCGCATTTAAACTATATGATACCTACGGATTTCCAGTGGATTTAACCGCGGATATAGCTCGAGAACAAGGGCTCTATGTAGATATGGATGGTTTCAATCAATTGATGCGACAGCAAAGAGAGCAATCTCAAGCAGCAAGTCAGTTCAGCGTGGATTATAGCAACAATGCCCAATTGGATTATCAATCCAATTTTCATGGGTATGAGCAAAAAGAGACCGAAGCAAAAATTATTGCATTGCTTCGAGATGGAAATGAAGTCGAAGTCTTGAGTAAAGGTGCAAAAGGAGCTGTAGTTTTAGATCATACACCTTTTTATGCAGAAAGTGGTGGGCAAGTAGGGGATAAGGGAATATTAACAAGTACAGGTTTACGGTTTCGTGTGGATGACACACAAAAAAAAGGTTTAGCCATAGTGCATTATGGTGAAGTTGTGGAAGGTTCTGCAACTTTAGATCAATTGGTGAGAGCTGAAATAGATAACGAGCGTAGAGAAGCAATCCGTTTAAATCATACAGCAACTCATTTATTACATGCTGCATTAAAAACAGTAGTCGGACCACAAGTCCAACAAAAGGGATCCTTGGTTGATGCTGAACGCGCCCGTTTTGACTTTTCCCATTTTGAATCATTGACTACAGAACAAATAAAAGAAATTGAAATATTAGTTAACAATCAAATTCGAGCCAATAACGAAGTAGTTACCCGGGTTATGGATATTGAGTCTGCCAAAAAAAGTGGTGCAGTCGCTCTTTTTGGAGAAAAATATACCGATGAGGTGCGTGTATTATCTATGGGTGAGTTTTCTAAAGAACTTTGTGGCGGAACCCATGCACGACGAACAGGTGATATTGGGTTGTTTAAAATTGTTGCTGAATACGGAATTGCAAGTGGGGTACGACGTATCGAAATGGTAACAGGTCGTTATGCATTAGGCTGGGTTAATGAACAACAATCGCTTTTAAGTGAGTTGGCTTCATTATTAAAAACCACCCCGAATAACTTACCGGATAAATTAGAGCAACTTATTGCCGAAAGTAAAAGTTTAGAAAAAGAAATTGCCAAACTGCAAAGTGAAAAAGCACAAAAGTCAGGGGCAGATCTGGCTAATGAAGTAGAACAAATCAATGGAATTAGTTTGCTGGTTAAACAATTGGAGGGTGTTGACAGCCAAACCATGCGAACTACTCTGGATCAATTAAAATCTAGACTTGATTCAGCTGTAATCGTTTTATTTACAGTGGATCAAAACAAAATGAATGTAATTGCCGGTGTAAGCAAGAGCATTTTAGGGAAAGCTCCCACTGCAGCTACATTGGTAAGACATCTCTGTGGAAAAGGTGGCGGTCGAGATGATATGGCTCAAGGAGGAGGAGAGGTTCCGGCTGATTTGGAGAAAAAGATAGAGGAAATTAGGGAGATGGTGCGTCATTCATAAATGGTATTTGTGTAGCCTGGATTTTCTTCTCCCGGCTACTATTTGTAGAATAATCATTGCATAAGGAAATGGCATGAGATTTATAAATGAATTCAAAGAATTTGCGATCAAAGGAAATGTAATTGATCTTTCAGTGGCTGTTGTTATCGGGGCGGCATTTGGCAAAATCATTAGTTCATTAGTTAGCGGCATTCTTATGCCATTAATTGGTTTATTATTAGGTGGGGTGAATGTCGCAAAGAAAACGTTTACTGTAGGAGATGCAATTGTAAAGTGGGGTGAGTTTCTTCAGGCAGTAATTGACTTTACTATCATTTCATTTTCAATTTTTATCGCAATTAAAGCACTTTCCTTATTAAGAAAAAAAGAAGAAAAGAAAGAAAAACTCACTAGAGAAGAAAGATTATTAATTGAAATTCGCGATCTGTTGAAAGAAAAAAATGTAAAAAACGAATGATTTTCTGTAATCTTGTCCTTCATTATCCCTGTCTCCAGTATCAAACTCCTAAGTCTTTGTAAATCTGCTATAATTTAAAACAGAAAATCATAATAAATAAGGACAGTTATGAACGAGCTCTTGAATTTAATTGCTATAATTGTTGTCTTCGGGGTGGTTTTATGGCTGATAGATAGGTTTATACCTATGCCGCCTTCAATTAAAAGCTTACTGAATGTGCTAGTTCTTATTATTTTGGTTATCTATATTTTACAATTTTTTGGGCTCATAAAAACAATATTACCCATGATTAAAATTATGAAGTAAACGAGTGGGATGCGCCAAAGAAATTTAGAAAACAATGCACTTGGCCATAGCGTACTTTGGTAATTAAGGGGTATTACATCTTTCCCATTTTCTTATAAAGAAAGAATGGCAATCGGGTAATAATTGCCATAATAAAGCGCCAAAAAAAAGGATAATAAAATAGTCTTTTTCTAGTTCGCAGTGCGTTCCAACAGGCTTTTGCACAAGAGTTCGGTGGGGCTGCATAAAAAATTCCGGGCATGCCATAGGTTTGTTTGGTGTCAATAAAACCCAAGCGAGCAATGGTGATGTTTAAATTACTTTGAGCTGTTTGTTGCAGCCCTTGCAGATAAACTTCAATACATGCTTTACTTGCTCCATAAAGACTGTTTTTGGCGCGTCCACGACATGCAGCAACAGAACTTAAAAACAATAAATTATATTCTTTTTGCTGACGATTTAAGTAGGTGTGGATCAACAAAGTAGTAGCCAAAATATTTACTTTGATGAGGTGAGAAATTGTTTCGATATTCAAATGATCGTTATCGGTGAAGTCACTGTGTGCGATCAATAAATCGAGTTCGTGCTGATTATTTTTAAAAAACTCGATCAGATCATTAACTTGCTCGACCAAATCCAAAACAAGTACATCACAACTCACGTGATATCGAAGTTTGATATCATTTGCAATGAGTTGGAGCTGATTTGGCTGACGTCCTACAAGAATTAATGGGTGTCCTGATTGGGCAGCAATGTGAGCCAATTTTTCCGCAATGATTGAAGTTGCACCTAGTATAACCCACGTCCTTGGTATCATTTTTTAATTCCTAACCGTAGTGCCATGTCAGAGTTCATAGGGCATGCATGACGTTCAAGAGTTTGAGAGAATTGCTCATGTTGATCATACATCGTTTTAAACTGGTCTTCGGTTAAAAGGAAATCTTTAGCTAGATACACTCGACCATTAAGTTCACTGATTAATTGATTCATTGCATAAATTGCCTGTTTCGAGTGTAGATCATGAATAAAATCCACCGCTAGGGTAAATCCAGGTTTGCAAAAGGAAAGCAAACCTTCTCCTGATTGGGTAAACAACTTGAGTACGGCAAGAGTGGGTGTGGCTTTATGAAGCCGCATCAATTGAACTAATCGATCTAAAATTTCTGAGGCATGCTCTGTATTAAAAACTGCCTGAAATTGAACTAATCCTTTGGGACCATAAAGTCGGTTCCAATGCAGGAGTTTATCTAGTGGATTATTAAATTGCTCAAGAGCTAGTTTTTCTTGCCCTTTTTTATGATTAAAAAAATACTGATTAAATAATTTGATACCCCACGGCTTGATTAAAGAAAATGGAGTTTTTGGTACTGTGTGGATCTTTAATTTCTTATCCTCGAACGGTTCACAATAATCTGCCACAGAAAAAACAGCACGGGGAATAGGATGAAGAAGATCAAGCCAGGCGACTTGATAATCATGATGAATACCCTCTGTTCCCATACATTCCACAAGTGTTTGCAGCGATTCAAATTGTTTATGTGTGGTTTGCACAAAACGAGGAGCCTTTTTTAGACGGAGTGCCGCCCGGGTAATAATTCCTGTAAGACCAAATCCGGCAATGGTGGCATGAAATAAATCACTATTTTCTTTACGGCTGCAATGAACTTTCTTACTTCCGATCAATAAATCGAATTCAATGAGATGATGTCCAAAACTACCCTCGTGATGATTATTTTTACCATGGACATCATGAGCAATTCCACCTGCGACTGTAGCATGGACAGTGCCAGGGAGAACAGGAGGAATAAAATCGGGATGCACTAAAAATAAATCTTTAAGCGGCACGCCCCCCTGGCACACTACAATGCCCGTTTCAGGGTTAAAATCGATAAAATGATTCAGGCGTTCGCTATCAATAATAAAACCATCCGTATTAAAACAACTGTCGTTGTAACATAGTCCTGAACCACGTACGAGAATGTTGTTCTGATGATTGTAAGAAAGGTATTCAACAAGTTGTTCTTCGCTATCTGGACGTAAACAGAACGACTGGCTAAAGTGCGCACGGCTAAAATTGGTGAATATTTTGGTTTTGCTGTGCATTGTATGTGTTGTTTCATTATTTCCAATATTTAAGACTATAATTCATTTAGAGATATATCAAAAGGAATTATGATGATGAAAACTATTTTAATCGTTTTTGGCTTTCTCTTTTCCCTTTCGCTTTATGCAGCCGATATTCCGCAAGATTATTTGGGTGCACAAAAATATGACAGGACCCAGTGTTTCCACAACGCAAGCCAAGATTGTATCAACTCGCAATGTCTGAATTCAAATGAGATTGATTGTCAGGAAAATTGTCGAAAGATGGCAAAGTCAAAATGTCAGCAAGATATTAATGAGTAGGATTTTTTGAATGGTTTCAACCATTTGGTTTGATTGTCAAATGATTGGCGGTGATTTTATAACCTGTCAAATCATGAGTCCATAAGGTGGCTTATACCTTATCTTTTCAAGAGTCTGTAGCCCGGGTAAAGATGGACGCCTCACACTGGCTATAATTATCCAGCTCATTTTATAAATGGCATATAGTTTGCATAATGGTATTCAATAAAAAATCATGTGGATTACTTGAATTCCCTTAGTGAATTCAAGTAAAAAAATTAGTATGGATAGCTTATATGGCTGATAAAAACGTTTTATCACAAGAAGAAATAGATGCATTACTAAAAACAGTGGGGGAGTCTTCTGAAGAGGAACATCTAGAATTAGAAAGTGCAGCAGGTACTAAGGAAAAATCGGATAAAAAAGCAAAAGCGGATAAAAATGATGTCGCAAGTTCTGCATTTGAGCCTATTGAAATAAAAAAAGAGAATGATGTTAAAACACTTAATTTTACTGCTCAAGAACGTATCGTCAAAGGTAAGTTGCCTGTATTAGATAGAATTTATGATCGGGCGGTGCGCTTATTTGCATCAGATATCTACAATGTCACAGCCAAGGATTTTGAGATCAAGCAAGATTCATTACTTATTATAAAACATCGCGATTTTATGGAGAGTTTGCCCAACCCAAGTTTAATGAGTATTTTTAAATTTAAACCATTACGAGGCAAAGGGATAATTCTTTTTGATAGTACTTTTGTCTATGATCTTGTCGACTATTATTTTGGGGGCAGCTCTCAATTCTTTGCCCAAAAAGACAGAACTGATTTTACTGCTACCGAGCTGCGTGTAATGGATGTGATAACGAAAAAGCTTATTGCCAATCTGAGCCAAGCCTGGAAGCCTATTATTCAGCTTGATATCACTAAATTTAATGATGAAACAAACCCACAATTAGTCAATATAGCAGAACCTGAAGAAATGCTATTGGTGGCACGTTTTTCTATGGATTTTGGTAAGGAAGTAGGTATTTTCTATTTTATTTTGCCTTACTCCATGGTTGAGCCAATTAAAGAGCAACTAGAGCTTGGTGCTTCTCGTCCAGATGACGAAATTGATCCGAACTGGGTCAAATCACTCAAAGAAGAATTAATGGATGTTGAATTAACTGTAAGTTCGATAATGGCTGAAACAAAAAGCTCTCTCGGAGCGGTAATGTCATGGCAAGTAGGAGATTTTATACCTATGGAAATGAAAGAAATAGTTACTTTAGATATTGAAGGGACCCCAGGATTTACAGCAACTCAAGGTACTGCAAATGACAAGCGTGCTGTGAAAATAATAAAAAATATTAGTTATTAGGAGATAAGTAATGTCTCAAGAAGCAATTGAACAACCCAAACCATCGAATACTCTTCCCCAGGAAGCAGACAGTGAAAAAATGGATTTGATTTTGGATATCCCAGTCTCAGTGACCGTAGAAATCGGCCGCACTAAAATGACTATTCGTAATTTACTCCAACTAAACCAAGGAGGAATTGTAGCACTGGATCGTTTGGCAGGGGATCCGCTTGATGTCCTAGTCAATGGGACTTTAGTTGCTCATGGGGAAGTGGTTGTGGTTAATGATAAATTTGGAGTTCGATTAACCGATATCGTCAGTAAAGCAGAACGTATTAAGCGATTAAGATGATGGACTCTACACTCAATCATGGGGAACTCATCCGGGTTCTCATGGGTTTATTGTTGGTTTTATTGATCATTCTTATATTGTCTTGGGTGGTGAAGAGGTTACATGGTATGCAAATGGGCTCGGCCAAAGGATTTCAATCCGTAGCGAGTATGATTTTAGGTCCTAAGGAAAAAATTACCTTGTTAAAAGTGGGAACGCGTTATTTGTTGATTGGATCGGGTTCAGGATATGTCACCATGCTTCATGATTTTGGTGAACAATTACCTACAGGATTTGAGTCCATAAATAAAGCTTCGTTTGCCGATCTCCTTAAATCAGTTAAGAAATCATAAAATGACGATGAATGTATATGGACAAAAAGGGTTATCATTTTCCAATCGAAAATCGATGCTAATTCACAAATGGATTTCTGTTTGCACGGGAATAACAAGATTAATAGCAGAGGGAGATAGAGAATTTAAATCCCGAATTCCGCTGCGCTGCACCCAGACTACATTATTTCTTATGCTATTTTGTTTTTTCCCCTTAGTCTTACAGGCTGCCCCTTTATCCTTACCGGCAATGACGGTTCAACCTGGAGCAAACGGGGAACAAACTTATAGTGTTAATCTGCAAATTTTGATTTTTATGACCTTGTTAACTGTTTTGCCAGGGATGTTGATGGCAATGACGGCTTTTACAAGGATCATCATCGTATTGTCTATATTACGTCAAGCTATAGGTATGGCGCAGACGCCTACAAACCAAATCTTAATTGGTATTGCGTTATTCATGACTTATTTTGTGATGTCTCCGGTTTTTAATAAAATCAATGATACGGCAGTGCAGCCTTATCTCGCAGAGACGATGAAATTCCCTCAAGCTTTAGCCAATGCACAGGCTCCTTTGCGTGAGTTTATGTTAAATCAAACGCGTAAAAATGATTTATCTTTATTTGAAAAATTTGCGCAAAAAAATCCAGCCAACCTTAACGAGGTGCCAATGAGTGTAGTGATTCCTGCATTCATTACTAGTGAATTAAAAACAGCATTCCAGATTGGCTTCATTTTGTTTCTACCCTTTTTAATTATTGATATGGTGGTGTCTAGTGTTCTAATGGCTATGGGTATGATGATGCTATCACCTTTGATTATCTCATTACCCTTCAAGATCATGCTGTTTGTTATGGTCGATGGGTGGACCCTTATTTTGGGATCGCTGGCGTCGAGTTTTGCTATGAGCTAAAAACTTTTCGCTTTCAGATCATGAATCAAAGGAAATAAAAATTATAGGGAAATAATATGACTCCAGACTCTGTAGTTTCTATATTCAGTGAAGGTGTGTATTTGATGCTGTTATTGATCATGGTACTCATTCTTCCTGGTTTGATTGTTGGTGTGATCGTTTCTATGTTTCAGGCAGCAACACAAATAAATGAAACAAGCCTAAGCTTTATACCCAAATTATTTATTACTTTTTTAATGCTTGTATTTGCCGGTCCTTGGTTATTGAAGACTATGGTGAATTACACCGATTCTTTAATTACCAATATTCCTTATTTAATCGGTTAACTAAAGATGAAGCTGGATTATCCAACAATAATAGATATGATAAGCCAGGTGATTTGGCCAATGGGGCGCATTGGTGGATTACTGCTTACTGTGCCTGTGTTTTCTTCTATCTTGGTACCCACTCGCATTAAAATTATTTTACTTTTTGTTTTAAGTTGTGTCTGTGCGTTTATGGTTCCTAAAGAGCTTTCTTTCCTTAATTTCAATGGACTTTTTTTAGCTTATATTATCCAAGAAGTTCTGTTTGGATTGTTAATGGGCTTTGTCTTACAGCTTGTTTTTCAGGTTTTTGTTTTGGGTGGACAAATTATTGCGATGCAGGCAGGTCTCAGTTTTGCTTTGATGGTGGATCCATCAAGCCGAGCAAGTGTTCCCTTAGTAAGTCAGTTTTATTCTATGATGATGACCCTAATATTTTTGTCACTTAATGGTCATTTAACCGTTTTCGAAACCTTGTTAGATAGTTTTAGAGTAATGTCTATAGGGCAGTTATCTGTAACCCCATCGATGGTGTGGAATGTTGTGTTATTTTCGGGATGGATGTTTAAACAGGCGCTACTCATCTCAATTCCTGCATTGCTGTCTTTGCTTATTGTGAGTCTAGCATTCGGAATTATGTCGCGAGCAGCGCCTCAATTAAATATTTTTTCTTTAGGATTTCCCATTACCTTAATTATGGGAATGGTGGTGATTAAGGTAGGTTTGTCGAGTATTGCAATACAGATGGCAGATCTGATCAAAGAAGGGATGCGTTTTATGGTGGGGATGGTACCCTGATGAGTGATCAAGAGCAAACACAAGAAAAAACAGAACAACCCTCGGCCAAGCGACTGAAAGATGCCCGTAAAAAGGGGCAAGTTGCACGCTCGAGGGATTTCAATACTACAGTAACCTTACTTTTTACTGCCTTAGGATTTTTAATTTTCGGAAAACAATTAGCCATGCAATTAGCAGTCCTGATGCGAGATGCATTTGAATTTAATACGCAAGTTACGCAGACTTCTGTGGTAAGTGCGGAGCGCTTGTTTTTTTTAGCTAAAATGGGATTTTGGTCTTTAATGCCCCTATTGCTAGTTATTTTTCTCATTACCTTAGCCGCCCCTTTGCTAATGGGGGGGTGGGTTTTTAGTGCACAAGTAGTACAACCCAAATTTTCTCGACTCAATTTATTTCAAGGACTCAAACGCATGGTTTCGTTGAAAGGTTTTGTCGAGATGTCCAAATCATTCTTTAAATTTCTTTTAGTCGCAGTGGTTGCCATAGCAGTGCTTAAAATACAAATTCCTGCATTACTCCATTTAGCTCATGTTCCTATAGAGACAGCAATTGGCAGCGGTAGCTTAATCGTAGTGAAATCATTTGTATTGATTTCTGCTAGTTTGATTTTGATCGCTGTCTTTGATGTACCTTTCCAATTGTATGAACATCAAAAAAATATGAAAATGACCATGCAGGAATTGCGAGATGAATACAAAGAAATAGAAGGTAAGCCCGAAATAAAAAGCGCTATTCGTCGTGCGCAGCAAGAGATATCAAGACGACGTATGATGAATGAAATTGCTAAAGCAAATGTGGTGTTAACAAACCCTACCCATTACGCGGTAGCAATCTGTTATAAAGAAAAAAGCCATAAAGCACCAATAGTCGTAGCAAAAGGCAAAGATTTGATTGCTTTTCAAATCAACAAAATTGCAACATCACATAAAATTCCCATTATTTCAGTACCACCTTTGGCTCGAGCGCTTTACTTTTCTACAAAATTAAATGCAGAAATACCAAGAGGACTTTATGTTGCTGTAGCTCAGGTTTTGGCTTATGTATTTCAATTGCGGGACAAGGAACGTTATGACTATAAACCTACTGTACTACAGAATGTTCCTATTCCAACAGAGTTAGTCCGTGATGCAGAGGAGGCTGATAATGAATAAGGCATTACAGTATATGCAATATTGGATGCATCAAGGGTTGGGTACACCCTTGGTCCTAATCACAATGCTTGGCATGATGATGTTACCTTTGCCTCCATTTTTATTGGATGTGTTTTTTACTTTTAATATTGCTTTGTCACTTGTAGTCTTGTTAGCCGTGATTTATAGCGAAAGACCTTTAGATTTTGCTGTATTTCCAACGGTTATTTTACTCGCAACTTTATTACGTTTGTCGCTAAATGTTGCCTCAACGCGAGTGGTTTTATTAAATGGCTATAAAGGTACTGATGCAGCTGGTCATGTAATTCAATCATTTGGTGAGGTTGTTATTGGAGGAAACTATGCTGTAGGTTTAGTTGTTTTTATAATTTTAGTAGTCATCAATTTTGTGGTGGTGACTAAAGGTGCTGGTCGGGTATCAGAAGTAAGTGCACGTTTTACTTTGGATTCTTTACCTGGAAAACAAATGGCTATCGATGCAGATTTGAATGCGGGATTAATTAATCAGGAACAAGCGGTAAAACGTCGATTGGAAGTTGCGCAGGAAGCCGATTTTTATGGTTCCATGGATGGTGCTAGTAAATTTGTCCGTGGCGATGCAATTGCCGGGATTTTAATTCTAGTTGTTAACATTATCGGCGGATTGATTATTGGAGTTTTTCAGCATGGAATGAGTGTTTCGGATGCCTTGCATAATTATATTCTACTAACTATTGGGGATGGTTTAGTGGCGCAAGTGCCTTCGCTTGTTTTATCCACTGCAGCCGCCATCATAGTGACTCGTGTTTCCAGTGCACAAAATATGGGGCATGCGGTAATTTCTCAGTTATTAGCTAACCCACGCTCATTGATTATTGCATCGGGTATCATTGGATTAATTGGTGTTATTCCTGGGATGCCTCATGTTGCATTTATTCTTCTTTCTGCAGGTTTGGCAGGAATTGCTTATCTATTTCTCAAGCAAGACAAAGCAAAACAAAAGGAGCAGCTTACCCAGGAAAATGAATCTCTTGCTGTTCCAAATTCAAATCTCTCTACGGAATTGTCTTGGGATGATGTGAATCCTGTTGATGTGATAAGTCTTGAAGTAGGATATCGCTTAATACCTTTAGTGGATCAAGCACAAGGAGGGATTTTACTTTCTCGAATTAAAGGGGTACGGAAGAAAATATCACAAGAGTTGGGTTTTTTGATTCCTTCAGTACATGTACGTGATAATTTGGATCTAAAACCTAACCATTATCGAATTAGTTTGGCGGGAGTAATAATGGGAGAAGCGGCGATTCATCTTGATCGTTGCTTGGCGATAAACCCTGGACAAATTTTTGGCGAAATAGAAGGGATAAAAACTCGTGATCCCGCTTTTGGTATGGAAGCGGTTTGGATAAATGAAAGCCAAAGAGAGCAAGCCCACACGTTAGGGTATACTGTAGTCGACTCTTCAACAGTCGTTGCTACACACTTAAGCCAAATATTGGAGCAGAATAGCCAACAATTATTAGGTTATGAAGAAACCCAACAACTTTTAGATAAACTTGCAGTGAGCTCACCCAAACTCGTGAAAGAATTAGTACCTGATGGCTTGTCCTTAGGAATGGTGAGTAAAGTCTTACAAGGTTTATTAATAGAGCATATTCCTTTAACAGATATTCGCACCATAGTCGAAACTTTGGCGGAATTAGCGCCAAAATCTAAGGATACTGAGTATTTAATCAGTCAAGTACGTATTGCTTTATCTCGATTAATTACTCAAAAAATCAGTGGTGTTCATGAAGAGTTACCTATTATTACGTTAAAACCTGAGTTGGAACAATTATTGCAAAACATTATTCAGAGTAGTGGATCTGGAGGTGTAAATTTCGAGCCAGGAATGGCAGATAAAATACAACATTCACTGACTCAATTAGCAATGCAACAACAGGCAAAACAAGAGAGCTCTGTATTAGTGGTACAGCCCGGGATACGCGCAGTGTTGGCACGATTTGTGCGTAATATATCCTATGACTTTCATGTTTTGTCTTATCAGGAGATCCCTGATAATAAACAAATAAGAATAGTAGGCACAGTAGGATAAAAATGAAGAACTGTAGATGTGGAATATAATGTAATAAGCAATACAAGTTACAAACTTCTCAGTTTTCTTACAAGCAGGCTACAATTTCTAAAGAGGCATTGCGTGAATAGTGACAAATTTCTTCATAAGCAGGAGGCTTTATGAAATTAAAACGTTTTGTTGCGGCCGATACACGCAGCGCTATGAAACAAATTAAAGAGACACTTGGTGCCGATGCTGTCATTTTATCCAGCCATCATGTTGATGCAGGTGTGGAGGTTGTTGCTGCGATTGATTTTGATGAAACCATTCTATCAACTTCAGCAGCAGTAGCTTGTGCTGAACCGATCAGCCAAACACCAAAATTTCAAATGCAAACTCCGCTTGATGATATGCGTCAAGAGATTCAAACATTAAGAGGGATGCTTGAGGCACAATTAAGAGGGAATGTGGGTGTCTATGAGCCCTTGCATACTATTTTACTCCAAAAACTTTTGTATCTGGGAGTAAGTCATACAACTGCTGCGACTTGGGCATGCTCCGTGCGATCTGATTTAAACCAACAGAGAGGGTGGGAATCTGTACTAAATATTATTACGGATCAATTAAGCATTTGTGACACACGTAGAATAGAAGAGGGGGGTGTTTATGCTTTTGTTGGACCAACTGGTGTTGGGAAAACAACAACACTCGCTAAAATTGCAGCGCGATTTACTTTAAGATTTGGAGCAGATAAGTTAGGTCTAGTCACTATGGATACTTATCGAATCGCGGCACAAGAGCAACTTATGATGTATGGAAAAATCTTAGGAGTTAAGGTGTGTGTTGCTCAAGATGAGGTTTCTTTGGCCCGAGTGTTACGGCAATTAAGTGATAAGAAACTCATTTTGATAGATACAGCCGGAATGAACCCTGCAGATGAGCGAGTGGTTAAACAAATGCAAGTGTTAGGCACATATTTACAGTCTGTTTCTAAGGTTCTAGTTTTACCGGCAACAAGTCATTATCAAGTATTAATTGATGCTATTAGACGTTATGAAGCGAATCAAATTGATCAGTGTATTTTGACTAAACTGGATGAATCGTTAGCTGTGGGCGGAGCATTAAGTGCACTTATTGAATCGGGTTTGGGTGTGAGCTATTTGACACACGGACAACGTGTACCCGAAGACATTAAAATGGCAACACGCCATCAGCTCGTTGAGTTATTTGCTGAACAGGAAACACAACTGTTTCTGGCAGATAATGTTAAGAAAGCACATCAGAGTGCTGGGAGAGAATATCATGTCTAAAGTGAGACGAAATATAAGTGATCAAGCTTCGGGGCTGAGGAGTCTATCGCGTGCGAAGCCAATTAAAGTAATTGCAGTTTCTGCTGGAAAGGGTGGAGTCGGCAAGAGCAACGTTTCTGTTAACTTGGCGGTTGGATTGGCTCAACTTCATAAAAAAGTAATGTTGCTTGATGCTGATTTGGGGTTGGCAAACATCGATATCATGTTAGGGCTGCATACTAAATATAATCTATCGCATGTAATTCAGGGAATTTGCCATTTAAGTGACATTATTTTACCTGGACCTAATGGTATTAGTGTTATTCCTGCCGCTTCTGGAACAGAATTTATGACCCAACTCTCTCCACCTGAGTTAGCTGGAATTATTGATGCGTTTAATGAGCTTACTGATGATTTGGACTACATGATTATTGATACTGCGGCGGGTATATCAGACACCGTTTTAAGTTTTACCCGGTCATCGCAAGAATTAATTGTCGTTGTATGCGATGAGCCTACGTCATTAACCGATGCATATGCTTTAATTAAAGTAATGAGTAAGCGGTATGAATGGACACGATTTCATATTCTCGCCAATATGGTGAGAAATGAGCGGGACGGACGTGAATTATTTAATAAATTATTCAAAGTTTCCGAGCAATTTCTTGAGGTTCAGCTAGACTATTTAGGAGCAGTTCCTTTTGATGAACACATACACAGGGCAGTGAAAATGCAAAAACCCGTATTAATTGCTTATCCAGATTCTGCCGCTGCTTTAGCGATGAGGCAATTAGCAGACGAAGTATCTGAATGGCCACCTTGCTCTTTGTTGGGGGGTAATACCAGTTTCTTTTTAGAACGTTTAGTTGCGGGTGAATTTTAAGGAGATTAATGTGGATGCTTTGGCTGCCTATAGCAAAGTGAACCAGCAAATTCAGGAAACGCTGGTAAAAACTCATGCCTTGTTGGTGAAGCGCATAGCACATCATTTATTGGGGCGTTTGCCGCAAAGTGTACAACTGGATGACTTAATACAAGCGGGAATGCTTGGTTTGCTGGAAGCAACAAGACATTATGATTCTTCCAAAGGAGCATCATTTGAAACCTATGCGGGAATACGTATCCGAGGATACATGCTTGATGAAGTAAGACGTAATGATTGGGTTCCACGTTCAGTGTATCGTAATGCAAGAATGATTTCTGAAGCAGTGAAAGCAGTTGAACATCGATTAGGAAGAGAGGCCAAAGATTCAGAAATAGCGACTGAACTTGGAATAGCCCTGAATGAATATCATGAAATGTTACAAGACTCAGTGAGCAGCCATTTGTATGGTTTTGAAGATTTGGGTGTGACTGATGATGCCCTACAGGCTGAAGATGGGCACGCCTCTACCGAACCTCATGTCAATGTATTTCATAGTGATTTAATGCGACGTTTATCTGAGGTGATTCGCGGCTTACCTCAAAAAGAACGAATGGTACTCTCTTTATACTATGAACAAGATTTAAATTTAAAAGAAATTGGTGAGGTTATTGGCGTTAGTGAGTCACGTGTCTCACAGATCCTTAGCCAAGCAACACATCGTATAAAATCAAGATTACCGGAATAAAAAAGAATGGATGCGTTAACTTTAATTGGGATGTTAGTCAGTTTTTTAGCGATTACACTAGGGCAAGTTTTGGAAGGTGGAAACATGCAAGCCCTACTCAACTTTTCTGCGTTGTTAATTGTTCTGGGAGGAACAATTGGTGCGGTGATGGTGCAAACACCACTGAGTACCTTTAAACGAGCCTTTAAAATCTTGCCCTGGGTTATCACACCACCAAAACTCGATTTTGAACACTGCCGTAATAAGATGTTTGATTTGGCACGTAAAGCCCGTCAGCTGGGTTTGCTTTCCTTGGAGGAGCATTTAGAAGTTGAAAAAAATCCACTCATCAGTAAAGGATTAGAGTTGTTGGTTATTGGCGTAGATAAATTCACCATAAGACAAGTTCTAGAGGAAGAGATAGATCGTGTGGAGACACATGATTCGCACGCAGCACAAGTTTTTGAAAGTATGGGGGGGTATAGTCCAACCATAGGAATTTTGGGTGCTGTATTGGGATTGATTCAAGTGATGCGCCATTTATCGGAACCGAGCGAATTGGGATTAGGTATTGCAGTAGCGTTCGTAGCTACGATTTATGGAGTAGGAATGGCTAATTTAATTTTTCTACCCGTGGCAAATAAATTAAAAAGTTATATTGCGCGCCAGGTTCACTACGATGAAATGATTGTAGAAGGGTTAGTTGCCATAGCTTCCGGAGAAAGTCCAGGAATTTTGCTGTTAAAACTCAATAATTTTGGCCAACAGAAGAAAGATGAAACAAAGAAAAAAAAGAAATGAGCAACATAACGATAATCACCGTTGGGTTGTCTCCTATGCTGATTTTATTACCTTGCTATTTGCATTCTTTGTAGTGATGTATGCTATTTCCTCTGTAAATATTTCAAAGTATCGCTCTCTTTCTGAGGGGATGAAATCAGCGTTCAATAAAAAAGATGAAGCTCGGGCACTTAAATCAACGAAGAGTATAAAAGATGGACCACAAACGACACCATTTCAAAGTCCCTTTAATGATGGACTTGATGAATTAAATCAATCACTAGCAGAATTGGAAGATGGAAATTATAAAATCAATCGACAAGAAGGTTGGGTTGAGTTGGATATTAAATCTGGGGCTTTATTTGACTCGGGCGAATCCGATTTAAAACCAGAAGCTTTTGTTAAATTGATGCGATTAGCCAGTAAAATTAAAAAATCGTCTTCTATTGTTGCCATAGAGGGATATACAGACAATATTCCTATAGAAACCCCACAGTTCCCCTCAAATTGGGAGCTTTCAGCTATGCGCGCAGCAGTTGTTGGCCGAATTCTAAACTCATTTGGGATTGCAACCCAACGCCTTTTAGTAACGGGATATGGAGAACAATATCCAGTTGCTGATAATGTTACAGAGCAAGGACGGGCTGCAAATCGTAGAGTGATTATTATCATTGCTTTGGACCGAAATGTTCCCCGCCTATTAAATCCAGCATTAAGTCATCCAGCAGCTCATCGTGTAGTTATCGGCAATAAGGATACAAAATGATTAATTTTCTTTTAAGTTTAAATGGGGTTATTTTTCTATTCGTACTGAATTACTTATTTAGCCAGCGGAAGAAATTAATTGATTTTCAAGGACGATTGGATATGCAACAAAAGCTAATTGATCAAATTAACAAAGATCATCCCATGTTAATCCATGCTGATTTGTTATTCTCAAAACAATTAAAAGAGATAAATACCCAAATGATTAGTATGGATAACCAAATTCAGGATTTGGAAAATAAAAGAGCTAATGATGGCGGGTATCGTCATGCTTTGCGTATTTTGGAAATGGGGGGTAATCGCGATGAAATTGTCGAAAGTTGTCATTTATCACTGGCAGAAGCAGATTTATTAATGAATTTGCAAGCATATCGAACAGCAATGAAGACTTCATAGCTGTTTTTTTGCCTACTTTCACGGTAAAATCTCAAACTTATTTTTACGAGTCATACTAAATCATCATGGAGCCCAGTAATGTAGCTGGATGCCGCGAAGCGGAGCTCTCGTCATCCCCCAAGTGCTGCGAGGTATCACCACGCTTTAGTACCAGGCTACGATGGGCGATCCCTTCGCCTCACTCGGGGTGATGGCAGAATGCCAGGGCATGCTTCGCCGCACGCAGGCTATCTTATGATAAGGTATTGATCCAATTAATATTTTTTAAAGAGACACTATGTTAGAAGTAAACCAAATTAATCTTAATCTGGTGGATCTTCTTAAGCGAATAGAAGCGCTTAGGGGGTATCTTTGACTTTGACGCTAAAAGTGAGCGTTTAGAAGAAGTCGTTCGCGAGTTGGAGTCATCTAATGTTTGGGATAATCCGGAAGTTGCCCAAGCTTTAGGTCGTGAACGAACCCAACTGGAAGCAATTGTTTCAACTTTAACGCAATTAGGTCAATCCATAACTGATTTAAATGAGTTGTTTGAAATTGCACGTGAGGAAGGGGACGAACAAACCATTAATGAAATTGGTGACGAATTAGTTTCCATTGAGAAAAAAGTTGCTGATTTAGAGTTTCGTCGGATGTTCTCCGGAAAAATGGACGATTCAAATGCATACTTAGATATTCAATCAGGTTCTGGGGGTACAGAAGCTCAAGATTGGGCAGAAATGTTATTGCGGATGTATTTACGCTGGGGCGAACAACATGGATTTACTACAGAACTAATTGAGTGTTCTCCAGGAGAGGTTGCCGGTATTAAAAGTGCCACTATTTATTTTAAGGGAGAGTATGCTTTTGGCTGGCTGCGTACGGAAAGCGGTGTGCACCGGTTAGTGCGAAAATCTCCTTTTGATTCAGGTAATAGACGACATACTTCATTTGCAGCAGTATTTGTTTCGCCTGAAATTGATGATGATATTGATATAGAAATTAACCCAGCTGATTTACGTATTGATACGTATCGAGCTTCCGGAGCGGGGGGCCAGCACGTTAACCGGACTGATTCTGCAGTTCGTATTACTCATGCTCCCAGTGGAATTGTAGTACAATGTCAGAATGATAGAAGCCAGCATCGTAATAAAGATCAGGCATTTAAGCAGCTGCGCGCTAAGTTATATGAACTGGAAATACAAAAGAAAAATGCAGAACAGCAGGTGTTAGAAGCCAGTAAATCAGATATAGGTTGGGGATCCCAAATTCGTTCCTACGTATTGGATCAATCTCGTATTAAAGATCTACGAACCAATGTGGAAACAAGCAATACACAAGCTGTATTAGATGGGGCGTTGGATCAATTTATTGAAGCCAGTTTAAAGGCAGGAGTAGGGCAGCATGAGTGAAGAACAAATTGAACATATAGATGAAAGCGAAGTTTATTATATTCGTAAACAAAAATTGGCTGAGTTACGGACAAAAGGTTTTAATTTTCCAAACCAATTTCGTCGTGAAAATTTAGCTCAAGAAGTCACAAAACATTATGATTCATTAGATAAAGAAACCTTAGCGCAAGAGCATGTGAAGGTAACAGTTGCCGGTCGTATCGTGTTGAGACGTATTATGGGCAAGGCGAGTTTTTTTCATATTCAAGATTTCTCCGGTCGGATCCAAGTATATATCCGCGCCAATGATCTCCCTGAGCAGTACGAGGAATTCAAGCATTGGGATTTAGGCGATATTGTTGGGGTTAAAGGTGAATTATTTAAGACCAATACAGGTGAGCTTACTGTAAACGCAGAGCATATTGAATTATTAACTAAATCATTGCGCCCCTTACCTGATAAATTTCATGGCTTAGCTGACCAAGAGGTTAAATATCGTAAACGGTATGTAGATTTAATCGCCAATGATGAAAGTCGGCTTACTTTTCTAACTAGGTCGCGATTAATTCAAGCATTTAGACAGTTTATGGATCAAAACTATTATCTAGAAGTAGAAACACCCATGATGCATCCTATCCCGGGTGGAGCTTTGGCACGTCCTTTTGTGACACATCATCATACTTTAGATATGACTATGTATTTACGTATCGCTCCAGAACTTTATTTAAAACGTCTCGTGGTGGGTGGATTTGAGCGTGTTTATGAAATTAACCGTAACTTCCGTAATGAGGGTATTTCAACCCGTCATAATCCAGAGTTTACTATGGTGGAATTTTATCAAGCCTATGCAGACTATAAAGACTTGATGAATTTTACTGAAGAATTATTACGTTATCTCTGTGATACCGTGATGGAAAAACGGCAGATTGAATATCAAGGTCAAATTATTGATTTTAATAAACCATTTACACGTATGACAGTGAAAGAAGCAATTTTATATTATCATCCAGAAATTAACCCGCAACAGCTGGAAAGCATTGTTAGTTGTCGTGAGATTTTGCAGAAAAAAGGGTTTCCTTTCAAAGCAACGGATGGTTTAGGGAAGCTGCAAATCATATTGTTTGAAGAAACAGTGGAACATCAATTATTTCAGCCCACGTTTATTACGGGTTATCCGACTGAAATTTCACCTTTAGCCCGTCGTAGTGATCATGATTCGGATGTGACTGATCGCTTTGAATTTTTTATTGCGGGTCGAGAAATTGCCAATGGATTTTCTGAGTTGAATGATGCAGAAGATCAGGCCGAGCGTTTCCGTAAGCAAGTTGAAGAAAAAGATGCCGGTGATTTAGAAGCCATGCATTTTGATAGCGATTACATTGAAGCACTGGAGTATGGATTGCCTCCTACAGCAGGAGAGGGTATAGGGATAGATCGTTTGGTCATGTTATTTACTAACTCTCAATCAATCCGTGATGTTATTTTGTTCCCACATTTGCGGCAATAATAACAGCAATAAGCCAGAACTATAGCCTGACTATTGATGGGTTCATAATCTAGGTTTTGTGATTATCACAAACCACTTTATGGCTTTCTTCAAGTCAGGCTATTTTTAGGCGCTCTAATTGGGTTAAGCCCATGCAAAGGAATAATAATAATTTATCAGGTGGCTTATGTTTGTTACTCACTTCCAGAAGGCGATTACATACATTAGAGAAACTCAGGAAATAGCTTTATTTGCTACGATGGCTGATGCAAGGCTATCCGCAGCATTTAGAGCTTCTCCTTTGTTTTATATCATTTTGCCTTTTATTGGTTTTTTACTAACTGTAAGTGCCTTAATCAATGGGTATCACCTCGCAAAAGCCAGCAATCAAAATGTAGATCGGTGGTTACTTTTCGCTGTTTCAGCTGTTTGTGCTGTTTTAGCAAGTATCTCACTTTATGGGGCTGCAATATCAAAGATTTTTGATTTTAGCTTCGTAGCAGGCCCTTGGTTTTTCTTTAGTAGTTTAATGGTAGCATTGAGTCATCAGCTCATAATGTTTGGACTCAATTTATATAGGGCTTTTGAATCTCCCAAAGACAGTATTCAACGCATGCGTTATATGCAGGCAGCTTTAAGTAACACGTTTGCAATGGCCTTTTTAGCTGCGGCGTTAGGTGCAGTGGTTTTTGTATTGCTTTTTCCTCTGGCTCCAGCTGCAGGTACAGTTTTTTCAATTACAGCAGTTTTATTTACTGGTGTAGATTTATTGTGGCGTATGGCTCCATATTCTATAAAACAACTTATCAAAGGTTGGCTTAACCTGAGCAAACCTGATCTAACGCAAGACGCAATTGTGAATAGGGAAGCAATTAATCCGCAAAATAAGGTAGAGGAACCGAAACATTACCGAATGTTTACTTCTTGTGATTACAGTGCAGTCATTCGAACAATGGATAGAGGAGTAGCTAAGCTTTATCTTGTAGAGCTGATGCAAAACAAATTGAAACTATTGGAGCAAAAATTCAATTCCGGGAATGATAAAATAAAAGATAAGATTGAATTATTAAAAATGCTATCAAAAGAAATAGAACATTCCCAAGAAATTTCTAAAAAGGATGTAAGGGCTACATATCCTTTAGCTTTTCAGAGTTTTTGGTCTGAAACCGGTGAGGTGGAACAAATATTAGATGCAATCATTGCGTTTCAGAAGAAGCAGCAAATTGAGCAGTATACTCGAATAAGCCTAGTCATGGGATAAACACATATCTGCTGTATGTAACATAGATTATAATGAAGGTATCCCAAATGAGGATGAAGAAATGTGTGACGAAAAGCATAATCTCAGTTTAAGCATAATAGAACTTATCAGGTTAAAGTGATGGTTTGGGAAAATACTTTAAAAAGAATCAGTACTGAGACAGCTTTTAAAGCCGCTTTGCAGTGGGTAGAAAATCCTGAGAATTTGCAACTGGTTAATAACCAAATCAATTGTGTTTATCGTTTTGAGGCGGAGGGCAATAGATTCTATTTAAGAATAACTCATGAAAAAATTCGTCCTCAAAAAGAATTACTAGCTGCGATCGATTTTCAACAGCACTTGTTTCGGAATGAAGCCCCAATTTGTGAAGTACTTCCTTCAAAAAATGGAGCTTATATTGAAACTGTAATACAGGAGGAACTCCATTTTTTAACCCAAGTATGTTCTGAGGTACCGGGAACGATCATGCATTTCGGGTATCCGGATAAAAATGCATACGTTCATTGGGGGGAAGCATTGGCTCGTTTACATCGCGCTGCAGAGAGTTATAAAGCGAATGGCCATCATTTTAGAAATTGGCAGGATTTATGGAGCGAAACGGCGGGCTACCTGACTCATGAAGACTCAGCTATCCAGGATTTGTTCCAAACGATCGAGGAGCACTTCAGAAATTTTACAATAAATAATGTTAATTTTGGTCTCACACATGGGGATCATCGTCCAGGGAATGTATTGTTCGACGGCAAACAAATTCATTTTATTGACTTCGATGAACCCGTTTATCATTGGTTTATAGCGGATATTGCTAAACCTTTTTTAGATTTATGCGGCACCCCTTATTCTGAATGGGCTGAAAAATTTGCATGGATGATAGAAGGATACCAGCGGATCTTACCTATAGATGCTGGTTTATTACATGCAATTAATGATTTTAGCCAAATGAAAAGCTTGGAGATTTATCTTTGGTGTAAAAATAATTGGTATGAATCTACGGCACCAGGTGGAAAACCAAGGGAGCAGTGGCTCAATGAGCTAAGGCATATGGCATTTAAACCCTTATTTAAATTTTCAACTGAAGAACGCAATGGTAAAAAAATCAAATAAAAATAAAGTCTATGAAACTTATGATGAAATAATTGATTGGTATGATGCGCATCGCAATAAAGAGCTCATCATGGAGCAATTTTATTTGCAACAAATAAAAAAATATGCACCCCCTGGGGGACGTGTGTTGGATATTGGTTGTGGCACAGGAGAACCTATTGCAAAATTTTTAATAGAATCGGGTTTCGAATTAACCGGTGTTGATGCCAGCAAAAAAATGATAGACCGTTGTAAACATAACTTCCCACAGGCGCGATGGCTCTTAAAGGATATGAGGACAATGGAATTTGCTGAACCGTTTGATGTGGTCATTGCCTGGCATAGTTTTTTTCATTTACCACAAGCTGATCAACGTAAGGCCTTGAATTTATTTTCTTCATTAGTCAAAACCAACGGTCTATTGCTTTTTACTACCGGTCCTGACGCTGGAGAGGTTTGGAGTGACAATGGTGGCCATGATTTATACCATGCTTCACTGGATGCTAAAGAATATGGAAGGATTTTGCATGCGAACCATTTAAAGATATTGGTCCATAAAGTGAGTGATCCAGATTGTGGCGGAGCTACGGTGTGGCTTGCCCAGAAGAATTAATAAATAGGTAACCTGGGTGAGGGTATGCCATAACCCAGGATTTAAGAAGGTATTTCTAAACTACAATTATCAGTTACTTAAACTGCAAACTTTCTGTATTTGGGGATATCAAAGAAGAATTGTTATTCACTAGAGGGTCAAAGAAAGCTTGGTCAGTTAATGAAAGCACAGATTGAGATTTTGATTGTTTTAGATTCTCCATTTCTTTAACTATCTCTGGATCTTGAGGTGCTAATCTCTTTGCTACATTGAGAGATGCTTTTGCTTTTTCCCAATTTTTTTCTAATCGATAACAACAGGCTATATTTAACCATGCATCCGCTTTATCCTGTTTGTCCTCAGAGAGGTCAATTAGTTTTGCAAACGGAGCTCTGGCTTCAGCATAATTACCTTGTTTAAATAAACACATACCCATTTGATTGAGTGCGGGGATATGAGTTTGGTCCAACTCAAGAGCTGCTAGGTATAATTCCTGTGCTTTTGCATATTCTTGGTTCTGATACAGATAATGGCCAAATTGTGCATAACATTCAGTAAGATTTTCTGTGATTGCACTGTGCAGTAATTGGTCATTTTCATGGCAGTGAGCTAGAGCTTCAAGATAATAGTGAATTGCATGATTAAACTGTTTGTTTATCATTTCTGCTAGACTGTTCTCTTCCGATAATTTCTTCAGTAGCTCGATATACTGTTCATACCAACTTGCAATAGAATGCAAAAACATAGGATTATTACTACATAATTCCAGAGATGATTTAAGCGCAATTTGAGCATCACGTAATAAAGTAAGACATTTTTCTAAATTGAGCTCAAGGTATTCCTGAGCTTGCTTCATATAAAGCAAACCTAAATTTTGTCGTACGGATGCGCAGGAAGGATCAATCTCTATAACATTTAAGTAACAAGTGATGGCTATCTCGTCCTCATTGTCAGCGGCATAACATTGTCCTAACAGATCAAAAGCATACGATTTATTTGGCTCGTCTTTTAAATCCTGAGTTAATTCGATAAATTTTTTTAAAAAAAATAAGGCTTCCTTTTTTTCATCGGCTAAAAAACAGGTTTTTCCTAAAAAAAAGTAGGTTTCGTGAACTTCGGGATTTTGTTCTATTGCTTGAAGTAAGAATTTTTTGGCTTGTGTAAGGTCTCCTTTATTAAGGGCTTCTACACCTTGTAAGTGGAACGAATTAAACATATTTACCCTCCTGTAGAGTAGTTAATTTTACGTCCCTATAGATCCAATCCAACTGGAGTGTAGAATATAATAAACAAATATTTTTTAATAGTAACCAAGCGGAAGCATTGATGACAATGATATAGTGCATGCCTATTTGATATGAGTAGTTGAAAAAAACTTGATTTGACACTTCATAGCCTATATGCAACTGATTCAGGTACAATGGTTTAGACGTTTTAAGTCCAAAGGAAAAGCCGCGAATGCAAACCAATCCTATTATTGAACTGAGTTTTTGGCTGACCAGAGAACGGGAAGCTGGAGCTCCTAATCCAAGCCACGCCGTGTTGTCGTCAAATTCATTAGAGGGTGTCCCACATAGTCGTGTCGTGGCTATTCGCGAAATTTCAGATGAAGGTATTTTATTTTTTACACAAAAAAATACTCGCAAAGTAAACGAGTTAAAAAATAATCCTGAGGTAAGTCTGGTATTCTGGCTGGAACTTTTGCAACGAGAAGTGATAATTGAAGGAAAAAGCCTATTTTTAAACCATGCGGAGAATAAACATTATTGGGATAGTTATCCGCGATGGTCTCAAATTCGCTTTTTAAGTTATGCACCTACGTCAATGCAATTGATTGAGAATAAACAAATAATAGAAAACAAGCGCCAGAAGATAGAAGATTCGTTTTTAAATAAAGCAATCCCTCTAAGTCCTGAATATTGCGGTGTTCGGATTCAGCCGAAACGCATGGTATTTTATTCTTACCGACAAGACGAACTATCCGATGTTTGGGAGTATGTAAAGCGTAATGAATGGAATTTACAACGCTTATCCCCTTAAAACCTAGGTGAATTGCTTAATCTGAGTGAGTGACCTGCTACATTAAGTTTAAAAATTTAATAATTGTGCTAGAAGAACATTTTGATTTTTATTTGATCTGAGGGGGTATTCTCAACTAGAATTTGCCTGTTTTTTAATTTAAGGAAGAGTATTATGAAAAAACAAACTTTTGTTAGCAAATCGCAACCCTCATCTCCCCGCAATTACGAATCTCCCCAAACCCCCAGAAGCAAATCCCGGCCTTCCTCGCCACGAGAGATTAATGTTCCTGATTCTCAGGGAGAAATAAAAGTAGGTGACCCTCCCCTTATTGACGAATCAATTAAAGAGAAGAATGGGTCTTCAGAGACGTCCGCGGGTAAAGGATCAATTACCCAGGCTTTAAAATTCTTTCGAAGTGGAAAATCCACATCCTTCCCAATCTTACCCTCCGTCACTCCTCAAGCCCCTCCTTCTCATACTCCACCAGCGATACCTTTAGCGCTCAGTAGTGAAATAATAAAAAGTAAGAAAAAAACGGCTAAGGTTTCAGAATCTAAAGAGGTAGAGGTGCCCGTATTAAAAAAAGTCGAAAGTCATCGAACTGTGTTTGGTGTGCTTAGCCTGGATAATTTAATTTCAGAAGAAAAGTACCCCGAGTTATATCGTCGAACGATCGCATGTATCGTTTTAGCGAAGCATTACAATGCCTATATCGAATCGTTAGCTGAGTGCCAGTGGTACACAGCAGCAAGCTTAAAGTCTATACACACTGAAAAAGCTCAAAGACTCCTTCAACATGCGCAAGGTGAGCAGGTGAAACTAATAAAAGAGCTTTGCCAAATACTTGATAAAGCATTAACTGTGTATTTAATAGAGACAAGTGATAAGGCAGGGCAAGTCGATAAATTTTGTGATTTTTTAAGAGAACGTATCGATACCGTAATGGGGCTCACACAATTTGATAATTACCCATTCGTCAAAGGTCTTTCTTATAAAGACAAACGTCATTTTTTTCCTAAAGAGATAGATTGTAATTTAATAACAATGAAGAGAATCCAAAAGAAAGAATATGAATTAAGAGCGGAAATTCAAACAGCTGCCTTGGATTTCTTGCAAACAGAACAATTTAATGAACCCCTGGCAATAATTTTACCGTTTTTGGCACATTATGTGAATGTTTATCATGGGCCAGCATACGTTAATGCCTTAGAGAAATTAGGTCACTCAATAGTTCAGGTATATGATTATTTGGAGGAGCTACGAATCAAGGAGGCTACTTTTGACTCTGCTATAAAAAATAAATTTACTCCTCCTGGATTTATTAGCTTTAGTTCCTTGTTACCGAAGCATGATGAGTTTCGGAGGCTTCTCATAAGTCAAATAAGTTTGATCTTAAAGCAGAAGGATTCTAAGCCCACATGTTCTTCTTCTGAGACAGACTTTTTTATTTGCAAGGATAGTGAATTTCTTTCAGCGATAAAGAATGAAATTTCTTCTTTTACAAAAGGATTTAAAAAGACCTATAAAGAGGTTCCAAAAAATCTGCCAAAATTGGCACAAAAAATTGCTGAAAAGATGTTAGAAGCGAATGCAACCTTAGAGCCTCAAGAAAACCAGGAAAAGGTTGAGTCTCGGGTTTTGGGCTGTTAAACCTATTTCTTTAAAAATCTGAGGGATATTTTACTTCAGCAAGCATAGCAACTCTCTTCAAGACAGTTGCTCCTTGCTGAAATATAAGAATTTACACGAAATGATGAATATTGAATTCATACCTATTCCAAAACCTCATCAGACTGTTTCTCCTGGTTTTCGGGTAAAAAACCACCAACCTGGGCATCCCATAAGGTTTTATACAAACCACCTTGTTTGAGTAGTTCACTGTGAGTTCCATCTTCAACAATATGTCCGTTATCGAATACTAAAATACGATCCATGTGGAGAAGGGTAGACAAGCGATGGGCAATAACCAAAGTTGTTTTTTCTTGCATTAGTTGCCATAAACTATCTTGAATATTCGTTTCGGTAATGGAGTCAAGCTGCGAAGTGGCTTCATCAAGCATTAAGATCGGGGCATTTTTTAATATGGCTCTTGCAATTGCAATGCGCTGGCGCTGACCGCCGGAAAGCTTAATTCCCCGCTCTCCTACTAATGCACTGTAGCCTTCTGGCAATTTTTTAATAAACTCATGAGCATGAGCTTTTTGGGCGGCATCAATAACTTCCGCCTCGGTCGCATCAATCTTTCCATAGCGGATGTTATCCGTCAAGCTTCGATGAAAAAGCGTTGGATCTTGTGGAATCATAGCAATGGCTCGTCTTAAACTTTCTTGGGTGACCTCTGTGATATTCTGGCCATCGATGAGAATTTGACCATCCACTACATCGTAAAGTCTTAATATCAGATTAATAAAGGTTGATTTGCCACTTCCTGAATATCCAACTAATCCAACTTTCTGACCCGCTTTGATAGTCACTGACTTATTTTGAAATAGCGAATATGTGCCATGATAATGAAACTTAACCTTAGAAAACTTTATTTCCCCCTGAGGTACAATTAATTCCAATGGGTTGTTTTTATCCTTAATTTCATGAGGTATAACCAAGGATTTTAAACTTTGCTTACATTTACCCTGAGCTTGGTTAAATAAATCCACTTGGAACATGGTGTACCACATCATATGCCCCAACTCCATTGATAGTCCGATAATTAAAGCAAAATCTCCAATACTTATTAGTTTTTTGCTGTATAAATGGATTAATGTAAATCCTGCCACTCCCATCATCACTGCAATCATGGCGCCTTGAACACTTCCTAATAACATAATGAAACGTTCTTTTTTCTGAAAGGCCTCTTGGACCCGCTCAGAGTAGGTGTTCATGCGATTTATTTCATAAGTCTTTTGTGAAAAGATGCGGATATTTGATTGGTTACTTAATGCATCGACCAACTGGCCAGAAAGCTGAGACTCACTGCTTGCATGTTTATCAGACAAGAGCACTAGTCGTGTTGACATCCAAATGCTAAATGATGCAAAGGCAATGAACCAAATCAACAAAATATAAAAAAACAGGGGGTTGACATAATAAGCTGTGATAAACGAAACGATCAGTAACGAGGCTCCCCGAATGAAATCCACAGTTACTCTATGAAGTATAATTTCAAGATTATCTGCAAGTGTTGTAATTTGATCCGTAATTCGCCCTGATAAGTTATCTTGAAAAAATTGATGAGAAGAACCTAAGACATAATTAAAAGTTTGGCTAATAACTTCATTTTTGATGAGCGTTTCAAACTTGTAATTTAGATAACCAATTGTTCTCCAGGTGATATTATCAAACACGATAAAGTTCAAAACCAATAATCCTGCTATCCAATAAAGATAGGAGGTATCAATGCTTTGCTCAGATGCTAACGCGTTAATGAAGGATTTAATCAATAGACTATTAAATGGACCCCAAAATCCAGCTAAGATGGCTATGAAGATAAATAAAACAACCATTTTACGATACGGTTTTAAAAAATGTCCTATAAAAGATCCTAAATGGTTCGGTAAATTGGTGTTGTTCATTTGCTAACTCCCACAGCATACCAACGGTCGCAGTGAACGTTCAGTAGTATCGACTTATCTGTTTCACTACGGATAATTAGTTCAACCAAATTCATAGACATAGGTTACAAATAAAGGGTTCAAAATCGGATCTAGGAGAATAGACAAGACTTAAACATCGAAGTTGAGTTCAGTTTATAGTTTATGATTTACTCTTAAGTTTGCCCTTCAGGGCAGTAAAATAAAAAGTCAAAAAAGACTATGTTCACATTCTCCTATGGATGAACGTTTTAAGATGTAGTGTTTATGACGCTCTAAACCTAATTTTTATTGGCCTTTTAAACTAAATTTACATCTTAATGTAAAACAATTGAACAGTCAATGGTGTTCATGCAAAGTTTTTGTTCCTGATCAGTCTCATTTATATCGATGAGGGATAACACCTTAGTAACCGGGTGAAGCGACGTGACTCATTGAATTTAGCTCGAGAGTCAATTTAAAACTTCGCTTCACCCATTTCATTATTAGTTATATGGCTATACTGTGAAATGAGATTCAACTTCATTTTGTTCAACTAATCGCTCATTTGCTTGCATTAAACCCTTGAGACAATCTTCTGTTACTCTTTGATAATCATCAAAACTTAATTGGGTATCAAATAGTTTAAATAATTGTTCAATAATTTCTTGAATTTCTAAGCCACGAAATGAAATATTAGAGGGCGCCTCAGAAGCAAATTGCATTCTTAGATGTCCAATCAATCTTTCATGAGGAACATCAAGAAATGAACGAATAAACGGTTTCAGAAGTGGAGCATAGGTTTTTGATAATAAATTTTGTTTTTCTAATGCTTCAAAATTTGATTGTGTTCCTACTCCACATATAAATAAAAGAAACTGCACTGCCACCTTAACCACTGGATTAAATTGTTTGTCTTTAAATACAGGGCTTTCTTTTTTTAATCGAACAGCTGCTAATAATAAGGAATGAGCGATTTTCTCTAAAGATTTTTCAGTTTGTTTCAGTTTTGAGTAATGGTCATGTCGATCAAAATACATCTTAGACCATACTTGAAACTTATCCAGGAATGTTTTGCTGTCTTCAATATAGCGTAAGGAAGGTTGGGGAGCGCTAGGGATCATCATCTCAGGTTTTTGAGGAGTTTCCATGGGAGCTGAATTCGACGCCGCTACAATTAATGCAGCTAAACCATCCCATTCAGGCTTGAAGTATTCACTATTTGAACCCGGTTGTAATGGAATTTGATCTGCTGGGCTAGATTCATTCTTGTTTGCTACGGTTTGCCTCATTTTCTTTCTTAATGGTGTAACTACCGGACTTTTCTCTTGAGAAGGTTCCGAAACAGTTTCAGAAAGCTGACGTTTTGCGGTTGGATTTCGTGGTAGTTTCTCTAATAAATCCCTTGCCTGCTGGAGTCCCATTTCAATTGATGAGTAGAGGTGGTTGTTTATTGAAAGTTGAGCTTGGTGAGTCCTATCTTTATATTTACTTTCTAAAATTCTTTTAAACTTAATGTATTCATCAATAATATTTGTTAGCTCTTTTCTGATTGAAGCAACATTTGACATATTATTTACTTCTTCTTTTTGAATATAAAAGAGCTGCATCTCCGCTTTAAGTAATTTAATCTTATGGAGATGAAAATTAGCTTTTAGTATGTGCTCTGAGTGTATTTCATTTAATTGAGAAGGGTGGAGCAATAAATAGGAATCAATAATTCTTTGAAAACAATGATTCGCTTTGTTTAACATAATAAGCGCGTCATTAAGGTTGGTTGCTTCTTTATTTTCATAAGCATAATGGATATAGCTGTAGGCCATAATTAATAAAGCATCATTGTTTTTCGCAAACTCAAAGGTTGTGATAGTTTTATAGAGTTTATCTAGATATTTATTGGGTATGGCTTCGAATAGTTCAATATTGTTAGCTAATAACTGAATTTGATTTGTGTCGGAAACAAAATTGTTAAAATTAGTAAGTATCTTTTTATGTATTTTTGTAAGTCTGGACATGGGTACACCTTAATATGTTTTAATGTAAAAAACAGCACGAGGCTTTTACTATTAATTTTTCGTGGCGAATTATGATTGAGAATGATTAAAAAAACACTAAAAAAATGGCATTTTTTTGAAAGAGTGTGCAATAAATGAATAAATTCAGGTTGAATTTTAAACCCAACCTGTTTCGATGGTTACATTCCTGAGTAATTGGGTCCGCCCCCTCCTTCCGGGGCATGCCAAACAATATTTTGTCGAGGGTCTTTGATATCGCACGTTTTACAGTGGATGCAGTTTTGAGCATTAATTTGCAATCTTGGGCCTTGCTCTTCCTCAATAATTTCATATACCCCTGCAGGACAATATCGGCCCTCTGAAAATGCATAAGTCTTTAAATTAATCTCTATTGCCAATTGTGGTTTTTTCAATACGAGATGGCAAGGTTGATTTTCTTCATGATAAGTATTCGATAAAAAAACAGAGGACAACCTATCAAAAGTAAGCACACCATCAGGTTTAGGATACTCTATTTTCTTTGCTTTTTTTGCTGGAAGTAAAGTCGTGTGATCGGCATGATTTGTCAGTGTCCAAGGGGAATGTCCACGGGTAATATATGTTTCAAAGGCGGCATTGATCAAGCCAGGAATTAAACCATATTTAAACCCTGGTCTTATATTGCGTACCGAATAGAGTTCTTTCTCTAACCAGGATTTTTTGATTTTTTCTGAATAGCGGGTTAATTCAAATTGTACTTTACTTTCTTGTTGTAAAGCTTCGAAGCATGCTTCTGCTGCAAGCATTCCTGATTGCATTGCTGTATGTATCCCTTTAATTTTAGGGACATTAAGGAATCCTGCTGCATCACCAATTAATGCTCCTCCCGGGAAGGTGAGTTTGGGTAAAGATTGCCATCCCCCTTCATTAAGTGCGCGTGCCCCATAACTGATTCGTTCGCCTCCAGTTAAAATAGGTTGCACCAAAGGATGGGTTTTGAAACGTTGAAGCTCTGCAAATGGATTTAACCATGGATTTTTATAGTCCAAACCCACTACAAAGCCAAGGGCAATACGTTGTTTTGATAAGTGATAGATAAATGAACCACCGTAGGTTGAATAATCCATTGGCCATCCCACAGTATGAATCACTTGCCCGGGCTTATGGTGTTCTGCTTTGACCTGCCATATTTCCTTAATACCCAACCCATAGGTCTGGGGATTTGCTTTATCCCTCAGGTGGTAACGTGTCATTAGGCTTTGGCTAAGTTGTCCACGACATCCTTCAGCAAGCAGAGTTTGCTTAGCTAGTAAATGCATCCCGGGTTGATAATTGTTTGTTTTCTCTTTATTTTTATCGAGACCTACACTCCCAGTTGCAACGCCAATCACTTGATCGTGATCATTGTAAAGCGCTTGAACTGCAGCAAATCCAGGGTAAATTTCGCAACCCAGAGACTCTGCATGTTGGGCAAGAAACATGCAAAGTTCACCCAGACTAATGATGTAATTGCCATCATTATGCATGGGCTTAGGAGTAGGGAGCTTATAGTAGTTTTTTTGAGTTAGAAAATAAAACAGATCTTCGCTTACAGGAGTATCAAGTGGTGCCTCTTGCCAGACATTAGGAAGTAATTCTTTTAGGCTTCTCGGTTCCAGAACCGCCCCGGAAAGAATATGAGCCCCAACTTGTGCCCCTTTTTCTAGTATACAAACAGATAATTCCTTTTTTTCAGCTAAAGCCAGCTGTTTTAATTTAATCGCGGCAGATAGTCCCGCCGGTCCTGCACCGACGATGATTACATCAAATTCCATGGTCTCGTGTTCCACACGCGCTCCTACTGTGATTATAAAAAGATAAAATAATCGCTTTTCTATGCGCTAATATCAAGATTTATATTTAAAATTAATGTACTTTGGAGTGGGGAGACGCGTATTGAAAATGCGGGATGGTTTATATTGCATTTTTAGGGTGTGCATAACGCGTCAGCCTAGCTTAAACCATACGTTAAAGAGTATATTGATAACCATCATCACAACCATCGGTTGTTGCTGAAACTGCTGTGGCGACTGGACGGCTAAAAAGCGAAAAAATGCTATGTGGAATACTGAGAAGGGCAACCAACACACCTGCTCCCGTCCCAAGAAGCATTAAACCCGTTAGGGCAAGACTGTCTGTAGCTCCTTCTAAAGCAGTGTTACGGTATTCGGCACTCATCATTATAATTGATAAAAGCGCGAGTAACATGCATCCAACGAAGTAGCACGCAGCCACAACTGCAGTAAATGCCATAAGTGCACTACCCAGTGAAGAAATTAAAGGATACCAAACCGGTGCTAATAATTCTCCCGCAAACTCCTGGCCATTTTGATACGGAGTAAAAAAACCAGGACGTTCTCGATATTTACTTGTTGTTCGCTCAATAATTCCTGAAAGGTAATTTTCATCTCCTGCTTCATTTTTTAAATCCAGTATTTCACAAATTTCATCCCAGCCAATTAAATTTAACATAAAATCCTCTCGGTGATTGAGCTTCGGGCAGAGTATCCAATTTTTTTAATAGAGTCAAATAGTTAAAATTTATTCGTGCAGTTGCAATTTGATAAGTTTCTGCGCAATCGCATTTGACAATCTTTTGGGCAGAATGAAGAACTTAAGATAACAGAACCCAACGAAATAGGCTAAACTGATTGTAGAATATCCAAAGGGAGTTGTTCATGAAAACCGTACTCTATTTATTGCTTCTTAGTTCTTCCACGTTGATTTATGCAGATAATAACTCGTCCATGAACGTTGATGTGAATGATCCGAGTTTTGTAGTAACGTTACCCGCAAACCCAACCACCGGATTTCAATGGTCGATTGTACGCTTCGATAAAAATTTATTAACACTACGTAGTAGCAATTATGAAAGACCGAAAACTAACCTAATTGGTGCGGGTGGACAGATGCATTTTACCTTTACTCGACAGAAGGGTAAAAGCTATCCCGAAAGTACGGTTATTGTTCTTAAATACGCGCGTTCTTGGGAACCGGATACGGCTACGTTGAAAAGTATTCAAGTAAATTTTGTTAAGTCTAATGGGAATTAGATATCCTGGCGCAGCACGGTCTAGCATAATAAAAACCAGGGTTACTCTGCGCCGCACCAGCCTACTAATGTTATCCTTTTTTATATTTAAATGGTAAATATCTTGGTTCCCAAAACATATCTTCGATAAGTTTTTCTAAATCAGCATCCTTATTTTTTTGCGCAAGCCCTGAATCGATAGCGCAACGTGCAACCGCAACGGCAATTTCTTTAGCTACGGTTTGTGCATCATCTAAAGAGGGTAATAAAGGTAAATAACTTTCTTTTTTACTGGGCGCAAATTTACATAAAGCATGTGCTGCGGCCAGGATCATTTCTTTTGTTAGTTTTGTAGCGTTTACCGCGAGGACTCCCAATCCTATTCCAGGAAACACCAATGCATTATTGCATTGGGCAATTTGTACCATGCGATTATGATATTCAACTGCAGGAAAAGCTGTACCGGTAGCAATTAGAGCTCTACCTTGACTCCAGTTTAGTATGTCTGAAGGTTTAGCTTCGCATTTTTCATCTGGGTTAGACAAAGGAAAAATAATAGGGCGCTCACAATTGACTGACATAGTTTCAACGATGTCTTGCGAGAACGCTCCTGGTTGCGCAGAACAACCAATAAGTACTGTGGGTTTTACATGTCGTACAGTATCCGTAAGAGAGGGATGTTGTTTTTCATTAATAGCCCATTTATTTATTTCTTTGGGATCCCGCGCATAGCATTTTTGTGCTTCGGTAAGCTCGGGATCAGTATTGAGCAATAAACCTTGACGATCAATTAGCCAAAATCGTTTATAGGCTTCATCTGGGCTAATCCCCTCCCGTACCATCGCATCAATAATTTGATCGCTTATACCAGTTCCTGCTGATCCAGCACCAAAAACTACAATACGCTGCTCATGAAGCTTTGAACCCGTTACATCACAGGCAGCTAATAAAGCAGCTAATGTTACAGCACCAGTACCTTGGATATCATCATTGAAAGTACACAATTGATCTTGGAATTTTTCCAAGATGCGTCGGGCATTACCTCGACCAAAATCCTCCCAGTGTAAAAAAGCATTGGGAAATTGTTTGTGTATCTCATGAACGAAAGTGGAGATAAACTCATCATATGCTGCTGGACTGATGCGAGGATGACGACAACCTAAATACATAGGGTCATTGAGGAGATCTTGGTTGTTTGTACCTACATCAAGAAATATCGGTAAGGTGCGAGTTGGTTCAATACCGCCGCATAAACAGTAGACCATCAGTTTGGCAACTGGAATATCCATCCCTCCGATCCCTTGATCACCAATACCCAAAACTCCTTCGCCATCAGTAACAACAATCACATCAATTTCTGGATTAGAACGATTTTTTAATATTTCTTCGAGTTGATTTTTATCTGAATGCGAAATATATAAGCCGCGGGGTTGGCGGTATTCATGACTGAATCGTTTTACCGCAGTCCCTACTATAGGGGTATATATTGTAGGTAACATTTCACCTAAATGACGATTGATTAATTTGTAGAATAAGATCTGATTCTTATCGTGCAAATTATTTAAATAGATATTTTGTTGTAGACGTGTTGTATAACTGGAGTATTGTAAATAAGCGCGCTTGACTTGTTCATCCAATGTTTCAACCCGATGTGGTAGCTTTCCTAATAGGCCAAACTCTTTTCTTTCTTCGTTTGTGAACGCCGTACCTTTGTTCAACTGAGGAGTGGTAAGAAGTGGTTTGCCGCAAAGAGAAGTTTCTATATATTGTTCTCCTGTTTGGGGATCACGTAGCAATTTAAAATCAAGCATGGGTCTCTCATAAGATGGCGTTAGCAGTTGTGTAATGATAATATCGGTTTTTTGTAGTTTACAATAGGTTGCTTATGAATAAATGTTTGATAGCACTATGGGTCATTTTCGGATTAACCTCTTGCTCAGCGAAAAATGAACATTATTACAAATCACATCCTAATGAATTGCAACAAGCGATCAAAGCTTGTCCTGAACGACAACCACAGGGTATGACGTGTAAAGAATTAGAAGTGCTTGCCAATCGTATGAATAAACTAGCATACCAGTTGCAACTCAGTCCCCAGGGTTTTGGGAAAAAAATTATGGCCTTACAAGAGACGATTATTAAAGAACAAGCACAATTAAAAGCTGAAAATAACAATGCAAATTTACAAGCCAATTTAAACCAAAATAAACGCGACTTAGCTGACCATTTAGCAGTGGTTAGATGGTTTGAATCACCTACGAGTTAAAAATGAAAGTACTAATAAGTAATGATGATGGGGTTTATGCACCTGGAATTAATAAACTAGCCAATGAACTATCGACTTTCGTATCAATTGAAGTAGTTGCTCCAGATAGAAACAGAAGTGGCGCGAGTAATTCTTTAACTTTGTCACGTCCAATCAAAGTCAAAAAATTGGATAATGGCTATTATAGTGTTGAAGGAACCCCAACTGACTGTGTGCACCTAGCAGTAACTGGTTTTTTGGATACTGAGTTCGATATGGTTGTTTCTGGGATTAATGATGGGGCTAACTTAGGCGATGATATTCTTTATTCAGGCACAGTAGCTGCAGCCATGGAAGGTCGTTATCTAGGATTGCCTGCCCTGGCGATATCCATGGTAGGGGAGAATATCCAGCATTATGATACGGCAGCGACAATTGCGAAACAGTTGGTGATGAAGTTAAGTAAACATCGCTTGCCTTCCCAAACCATTTTAAATGTTAATGTTCCTAATCTGCCCTTGGACAAAATTAAAGGGATGCAAGTAACTCGTTTGGGAACGAGACATGGCGCTGAGCCTGTAGTAAAAGATCAGGATCCCAGAGGACGCCCAATCTATTGGATAGGTTTGCCTGGGGCGGAAGCTGATGCCGGACCTGGAACTGATTTTTATGCAATAAGCGAAGGGTATGTTTCAATTACCCCACTTCATTTGGATATGACGAATTACAAATTGTTCGATCAATTAGCTAACTGGCTCGATGGGATCAACATTCAATTTGCTTGAGGTAATAAATGATAGTCACATTTTGCAAAAGATTTTTATGTCTTTTCCTCATTATAACTTTAGTAGGTTGCGGAAATAATTTAGCTCCCGTTATGGAATCTAGATGGAATCCATATTGGCGCCATCAAAAAGTGTATGTCGTGAAACGGGGAGACACCCTGTTTTCTATTGCATTTCGCTATGATACTGATTATATAACTCTAGCTCGCTTGAATCGTATTAATCCCCCTTATTCTTTGAGAGTAGGGCAAGTCATTAATTTGCGAGGCATTACTCCAAGACATAGACAAATGGCCCGTCGGCCAACTCAAAAGAGAAACTATTATATTGCACCCAAAACACCAGCACGGCCTGCTGTAATTTATTCTCCCGCAAATCGATATGCTCGCTCTGCTTCGGGTTGGATTTGGCCTGTGAGCGGACGTGTTGTTGCATCATTTGTTCCTGAGCAAGGTAAGAAAGGCATAAATATTGCATGTAAAAAAGGTGAGCGAGTAATTGCTGCGGCGAGTGGTGTGGTCGCTTATGCTGGAAGTGGTTTAGCTGGTTATGGTAATTTGATTATTATTAAACATAATCAGGGATATTTAACTGCGTATGGTAATAACTCACGAATTATGGTTTCTGAAGGACAACATGTAAGAGCAGGACAAATTATTGCAATAGCGGGTGTTATAGATCGCAAGTATACAGGTGTACATTTTGAAATCAGAAGGTCGGGTGTACCCGTCAATCCTTTGAATTATCTACCAAAAGGTTGACAGATAACTTATAGTTATAGCAACAATGATATTTTTATGAAGTATAATGTAGTTATGGATTAAATATTTCAACATAACGAAACACTATAGGTGAAAAACAATGCACGAGGACGATGAGTCAATTAAAGAACCGGAACTTAAGGATGAAGATTGGTCTGAACCAGACGATGAATCGCTCTTAATAGAGGAGGACATTGATTCGCTTATTGAAAAAGGCGAAGAAGAAGTCTCCGAGTTTCCTGATTTTTCAGATGATATCGCGTTCCCTTCATTTCGGGGCAAAAATGCACAAAAAATGATGGATGCGACCCAGCTTTATTTAAGTGAAATTGGATTTTCTCCTTTGCTCAGCGCCGAAGAAGAGGTGCATTATGCAACTCTTGCTTTAAAAGGAGATGTTGCTGCTCGTAAAAAGATGATCGAATCCAATTTGCGTCTCGTAGTTAAAATTTCACGTCGCTATCTTAACCGGGGTCTACCTCTTCTTGATTTAATTGAAGAGGGAAATTTAGGCCTAATGAAATCAGTCGAGAAGTTTGATCCTAAACGTGGTTTTCGATTTTCAACTTATGCTACATGGTGGATTAGACAAACCATTGAGCGTGCTATTATGAATCAGACGCGCACAATCCGTTTACCCATACACGTGGTAAAAGAATTGAATGTATATCTTAGGGCTGCAAGACAGCTCACGCAAAAACTAGATCATGAACCCTCACCTGAAGAAATTGCAGAAATGGTAGATAAACCATTGGAAGATGTACAAAAGCTGTTGGGTTTAAATGATAAAGTAACTTCTGTTGATACACCCATTGGCTTTGATGAAAATAAATCATTATTGGATACTATTGCTGATGAAAACAGCGTGAATCCCGCAGAGCTTCTAACTAACGAAAATTTACGTTTACATATAGAATCTTTATTGGATAAGCTGACTGAAAATCAACAACAAGTTATTGCAAGAAGATTTGGTTTAAGAGGGTTTGAAAAAGCCACGCTTGAAGATGTAGGTAAAGAAATTGATTTGACTCGAGAGCGCGTTCGTCAAATCCAAGTTGAAGCATTGAAAACATTGCGTGGCTTATTGGAAAAAATGGGATTAACGCAGGAAGATTTGTTTTAAATTTTAATGAAAAATCTCAAAGCTACTATTTTAGCCTGGTAAAAATGAAGGAACTGCTTCATTTTTACCAGGCTAATTTTTTATGTCATAACAAAAAGATAAGGAGTAGTTGTAATGAAGAAAATGATTTTATTGATTTTAGTTGTTTTAACATCAAGTGTTCGTGCAGAACAATTAACCACATTTATGGATATCGCTGATACAATCTCCCAAGGGAAAAAAATTACTTTAGTTATGAATATTCAAGAATGCAGCTCACAAAAAATGCCAGTGAACTCTGTAATCGCCTCAGTACAACCAGCTTCTTTTCTTATTATTGATAACGATCGAATTACTACTTCAATAAAGCATTTTACTTTGGATAATCCTATTGCGCGCGGTAATCCCATCTTTGAATTTGTTAAATATAATATTCATTCAGATGGAAGCATTTCTATAAAAAATACTGTAATGGACGCTGGGAATTTTAAACAACTTGCAACGTATCAGCTTAATTGTACTTTAAATAAAGGATTTAAAGTTTTTAGTTGAGAAACAATTGCCTCGTGAAAGTTTGTTTATACTATTACCCTGGGTTAAGGCTTTGGCCTTTCACCCAGGCTACAAAATTAGGGGTATTTAAAATTTGCTTTAAGTCCTTTCCAGCAATCAGTATAATCTTTTTGCATTTGAGGAATACGCATTGCTAGCTCAGTAACCTTCCATGCATCTCTGGTTTCAAACATAAAAGCCAAGGTATTCAAGTACAATTCAGGCTCTAATTTTTGTGCTATCGCTTGTTCATAACTTACTTGGTCGGGTCCATGGGGTGTCATGCAATTATGAATACTTACTCCGCCGGGCAAGAACCCTTCCTTTTTAGCATCGTATTCACCACGGACAAGACCCATGAGCTCATTCATATAATTTCGATGGTAATAGGGAGGTCTAAATGTATGTTCGGCAACCATCCAACGAGGAGGAAAAATGACAAAGTCTAAATTCGCTACACCGGGTGTATCACTTTCGGAAGTTAATACGGTGAAAATGGAAGGATCCGGATGGTCAAAACTTACTGTATTTATAGTATTAAACAAGCTTAGATCATAACAATAAGGGGCATAAGTACCGTGCCAGGCAACTACATTAAGAGGGGAGTGATCACATTTAGCTATCCATAATTTATTTTGGTATTTGCAAATAAGAGTTGCTTGCGTAATCCCTTGTTCAAACGCTGCAACGGGATATTGAAAATGCCGTGGATTAGCTAAACCATTTGCACCTATAACTCCTAACGGCGGCAGAGTAAGTGGGCTACCACTATTTTCGCATAAATATCCCTTTGTTTCGCTACCAATGACTTCCATTTTGAATTTAACACCTCGAGGGATAACAGCTATCATGCCAGGGCATATATTTAATTTTCCAAACTCAGTGTGTAGGTTTACTTCCCCAAGATAAGGAACAAAAAGCATTTCTCCGTCATTATTGGCAAAGTATTTATTCTGCATAGATCGAGTACAGTGATAAACGTATGCATTCACATGTGGGCTTCCGGCAAGATGAAACATGCCGTCAACAAAATCAAAATCTTCTTCATTAAATAGTTCAATTGGGGACCACCGTAAGGGATTTGGAGATTGTTCCGCATAATAGGGTTTAAACAGCTCCATTTCATAGGCTTGATAAGTACCTTGAGCCACAGAAGGTAATATGCGATAAAGCCAGCTATGTAAGTTATTCTGTCTTGGACGAGTAAAGGCAGTTCCACTTAATTGTTCCGCATAAAGACCTAAGCTACAGTGTTGTGGTGAATTTTGGCTACTGGGTAAAGCGCCTGGAACTGCTTCAGTTTGATGATGATTACCAAATCCCTGCAAATACACTGTGATCTCCTTTAGTATTTATGGTTCATTGAGTAGCCTTGGTGGAGCGCAGCAGAAACCAGGGAAACATAACTCTAGCGTTAACCTAGGGTTCACGTGCTTCACCCAGGCTGCATTTATTTTCGATAGCTTAAAAACGTAATGATGGTGGCTACTATAGTCTAAAAAAGTTAAAAATGTCGAGTCCAAATGTAAGTTAAGTTATTCTTTTTAACAAAAGAGCATGTATAATTTATACAAAATTAAATATGGTTTTGAGGTAGTGTATGGCAGGTCATAGTAAGTGGGCAAATATTAAATTCCGTAAAGGAGTTCAAGACGCAAAACGTGGAAAAATATTCACTAAGTTAATTCGTGAAATTACCGTTGCGGCTCGTATGGGGGGAGGAGAGGAGTCTTCTAATCCAAGATTAAGGGATGCAGTTAAAAAAGCGCTTGCTGCAAATATGAAGCGCGACACAATTGATAATGCCATCAAGCGCGGTGTAGGCGGACTAGAAGGCGAAACAATGATGGCTATGCGTTATGAAGGCTATGGGCCAGGAGGAGTTGCAGTCCTCGTGGATTGTTTATCTGATAATAAAAATCGAACTGTATCCGAAGTTCGTCATGCTTTCACTAAGTGCGGCGGCAATTTGGGGACCGATGGTTCAGTATCTTATCTCTTTAATAATCAAGGAGAGATTCTTATGGCCCCGGGACAGTCTGAAGAACAGATTATGGAAATTGCTCTAGATGCTGGCGCCAATGATGTTTCTGTGGATGAGGGTCAGATTGAAGTAATTACTCCTGTAGAAGCGTATCATAGTGTATTGAATGCGCTAACAGAAGCAGGTGTGGATATTGAGCAATCTCATTTAACCATGCGTGCACAAACTTTAGTTTCTATCGATGATGAATCAGCAGAAAGCCTCTTGAAATTAATCGATATGTTGGAAGACTTAGATGATGTTCAAGAAGTATACAGTAATGCTGAATTCTCAACAAAACTCTTAGAATCCATGAACTAATGACTATTATTTTAGGGATAGATCCCGGATCAAGGATTACGGGTTACGGTCTGATAAAAGAATCAGACCGTAAAATCGAGTACGTTGATAGTGGGTGCATCCGTACAACTCCGGAGGGTGAGCTAAGCCAAAAATTATTGCAAATATATAATGGTATTTGTCAATTAATGGATCATTACTCGCCTACTGAAGTAGCTATCGAACAAATATTTATGCATGAAAATCCAAACTCAGCTCTAAAATTAGGGCATGCACGTGGGGTTGCTATGGTTGCTGCTGCATCTCATCGTGTTAAAGTGAGTGAATATTCGGCTCGAGAAATAAAGCAAATGGTGGTCGGTTACGGAGCTGCAGAAAAAGCACAAGTAAGTCATATGGTTGTGCATTTGCTTGCCCTTAATAAGGCGCCACAGAAAGATGCTGCCGATGCATTGGCCATAGCGATTTGCCATAGTCATATGCGTCATAATTTGTCCTCAGTAATTGGACGTCGAGGATTAAGGAGAAGAAAGAGATGATTGGTTGGTTGGATGGACAAATTATTGATAAACATCAACCAGGGAAATTGGTTCTTAATGTCCATGGTGTAGGATATGATGTCGAAACCTCATTAAATACCTTTTTTCAGCTGGATAGTTTAAATGGCTCAGTCGGGTTACATATACACACTGTAGTTCGTGAAGATGCCTTGCTTTTGTATGGTTTTTTGGAGAGACAAGAGAGAGAGCTATTTAGAGCGTTAATTAAAGTCAATGGTATTGGTCCAAAACTTGCTATGTCAATTCTTTCCAGTATTACTCCGCATGAGTTTGTTCAATGCATTCAACAAGAAAATGCTTCCATTTTGATGAAGTTACCTGGCATAGGCAAAAAAACCGCGGAGCGTTTGGTAGTTGAAATGCGCGATAGCATGAAGCAGTTTTCTGGATCCACTTCGGTTTCCCCAAATAAATCAATTCCTATAATGAGTGGTCAAGATGAGGCAGTGTGTGCTTTAGAAGCATTGGGTTATAAGCCTCAGGAAGCATTAAAAGCAGTTAATAAAGTCAATGATAGCTCTAAAAGTTGTGAGCAACTTATCCGAGACGCATTGCAAGTTTTAGCAGCCCGCTAACTAATTGCATGAATTGGAACGACATTTTATTCATTCTGATGCGATACGCACCCGATTAAACCTTATTTATTTTCTTGGACAGGTATAAAGAATCTTACAATTAAGCCTGTTCCCTCTTTAGGGGTGTCAAGCATAAGTCTTCCCCCATGCAATTCGGAAATTTGCTGGACTATTGCTAAGCCAAGACCACTTCCTGGACTTTTGTTTCCTAAGACACGGAAAAAACGCTCAAACACACGTGATTGTAATTCAGCTGGAATACCTGGTCCGTTATCACAGACCTCAAGCATTATTTCATTATTCAATTTTGCCAAACGTACGATGATTCTTCCATGCGCATTACAGTAGCGTATGGCGTTATCAACAAGGTTACGAATTAATATCCCTAAGGCAGTGGAATTACCATAAACAGTTAAATTTTCTGCGTCACTTTCAAATTCAAGATCGATTTGTTTTTCTACTGCAGCTGGTGCAAGCATAGCAAGTATTTCGCGAGTTAATCGGCTTAAGTTAACTTCATCTTTCTCGTCCATGTGCGCTGCTTCTGGTACAAGTCGGCTCATTGTAAGTAACTGTTGAACGATGTGGGTACTGCGATTAACACTTGCAATAAGCTTTTGTAGTGCCTGATTTTTTTCTTCAATATCATTAGAGTGCAACGCAACCTGAGCTTGTGTTTTCAGGGCGGCAAGTGGGGTACGTAGTTCATGCGCTGCATCTGCAGCAAACCGTTTTTCCCGTTCAAATCCTTCTTTTAACCTGAAAAACAATTTATTTAATTCATCAATTACGGGTTTAATTTCTTCTGGAACTTCATGCAAATCAACCGGTTCAAGATGGCTGGGGGCGCGGTTAGCTACTTCCTCTGCAACCTTATCCAGACTATCCAAGCCTCGTCCAATAATAATCCATATTAATAAGCCAGATAATGGGAATGTTAAAAGCATAATATAGAGGTCATCTTGAGCAATTCTATGACCTAGTTCATTTCGTGTATCGTAGCGCTCAGCTAGAACCGTACGAATTCCTGCTTTATCATTGTACGTAGTGAAGACACGCCAATCTTGAGTGGATATTTTTTTATCACTAAAGCCGTCAATTTCAGAAGTTAAAGGAATTTTGGGGGCTGATGAGGAATGCAATAAGAGTTTTCCACCATTGGTCCAAACCTGAAAATTAAACTTATCCAGATAATTTTCCGGGGGCTCTTCATTTAGAAATCTTTTTTGATAGTAGGTGTCAATCTTTTGAGGAATTGTTTCAAGGGCTTCTTGAATTTTCGCGAGAGGGCGTTGATGGAGATCATCACCTAGTAATGCTTGATACGAAAGTGCCGAAACGGCCATTAAACTATCCAAGTGATCTTGAATATCCTTTTGATCAAGATAATAGTTACCTATAGCAGTTAATGTGGTCGTTATAGTAATGGCCAACAATAGATTGATTAGAAGAAACTTTCTTATAGAAGATTTCACGATACAGCAATACCATCATTTTTTTCTGCCATATATCCTACACCTCTAATTGTTCGAATAAAATTGGCATTAAGTTTTTTACGTAAATTATGTATATGAACTTCCAGTGCATTACTATCTACATCTTCTTCCCAACCATATATACTTTGCATGAGCTGTTCGCGTGATAAAACCTGACCGCTGTTTTCCAGAAGTTTCTGGAGTAATGCAAATTCTCTACGTGGGACATTAACTAAAACATCATCAACGAATACCGAGTGTGCTGCGGGATCCAGAGTTATATTTCTGTATTGCAGAACGGAGTCAGCCCGACCTTGTGAGCGTCTGACCAGTGCTCTGATTCTCGCGCTAAGTTCATTGAGATCGAAGGGCTTAATTAAGTAATCATCTGCTCCGCTATCCAATCCTTTCACACGATCTTCAACTGATTCTCGGGCAGTTAAAATAATAACCGGGGTCGGATTGCCATCATGACGTATACTTTGTAATAATGCGAGTCCAGATAGCTTGGGTAATCCCAAATCTAGAATAATTAGCTCAAATGATTCAGATTTTAAAGCAGCTCGAGCTGCTTCCCCATCTTTAAGCCAATCGACAATATAACCAAATTGGGTTAATCCGGTTTTTACCGCATCACCCAGTAATTCGTCGTCTTCTACTAGCAATAGTCTCATTCTTGCTCCTATTGTTTTTCAAGGCCAGTCTCATCCATGTGTTTTGTTAGATAAAAAGCTTGAATTAGTACAAAAAGCAGAGTAAAACCAACCCCACCAAATAACTTAAAGTTCACCCAGGCATCCGTATTAAAATTATAGGCAACGTAAATATTTACGGCTCCCATTAAAATAAAAAACAATACCCACGCTGTATTCAGTCTATACCAGATCCGTCCAGGTAGCGTTACATTCGCTTCCATCATTTTTTGGATCAATGGTTTGCTGCCAATGTAACCTGAACTAAAAAAGACTAAAGCTGAGAGCCAATAAATACCGGTTGGCTTCCACTTAATAAACCAGGGATTATGGAAAAAGAGAGTAGCTCCTCCCAAAATCATAATTATTGCAAGGCTGATAATATGCATTTTTTCATAATGCTGGAATTTTAATCTGTAAAAAGCGACCTGACTCACAGAGGCTATCATTGCAATAGCCGTCGCAGTATAGATACCAAAAAATTTGTATACTATAAAGAATAAAACTATAGGAAAAAAATCAAATAGTAATTTCATATAATTTAATGCAATAAAATAAGTTACTTTCAGTATAACACAAGTTTTTGTGCTCACCTCCTTGCTTTATACTAGAAATGCAAAATAATTGTTAGCAGAAGGACATTATGTATTGATTAAAACGATTAGTTCAGTACAAGAACAGATATCGATGAGAAGTCATAAATTCCTTTTGAATTTATAAATTAATTAACCCACTAATATCTTTTGTCCACTATATAAAGGCTCATTCCGGTTGAGGCCAGGGTTTAATGCCATAATACGTTCTATTTTGGTTCTATGTTGTTGAGCTATAGTGCTGAGGCTATCGCCCTTTTTTACAATGTACTGAATGGGTTGGACTACTTTTTTCCAAATTATAAGTTGTTGGCCTTTTTGCAATGATTGGTTGTTTGCTAATTTATTCCAAATTTGAATGTCTTTAGCACTGACGTTATAAGCTTTTATCAGGGTTTGATAGGTCTCATTTTCTTGAACAATGTGAATTACACGTTGATTTTGCGGCATAGCTATTTGATGCGGCACTTGTTGGACAGGAGTAGAGGGCTCTTTTCTAACTATAACAGGAGCGTTTCGAGTGCTCGGAATTAAAAGGAATTGATTGGGCGCTACATGATTGCTCCTGAGTTGATTCAATTGTTTTATTAAATTCACGGTCGTATGATAGCGAACAGCGATATTATCCAAGTTGTCACCGGGTTGTACTATGTGTTTTTCCCAGCTAACCCGTTTTTCTGCAGGCAGATTAGCTAAGTTAAAATTAAATTGATGCACTTTTTCCGCAGGGATAAGTAATTTAATCGGTTTGTTTGGATCGGTAGTCCAACGGTTAAAACCAGGATTTAATTTGATTAATTCTTTATAGCTGATCCCTGCCATTTTGGCCGCATGGTTTAAATCAATTGGACTTCCAATATTTACTTCCACGAAGTAAGGGAGGTAGGGTATCTCAGGTAGCGTCAATTTATATTGTGCTGGACTTTGAATTAGTTCAGCCAAGGCGAGAAGACGAGGAACATAAACTTGAGTTTCTCTAGGCACACTCAAATCCCAAAAACTTAAAGCGCGCCCCCCTGTAGCTTTTATGGCTCGGTCTATAGTTCCTTCACCTGCATCATAAGCTGCTATGGCCAATACCCAATTACCATTGAAGAATTTATTAAGATAGAGAAGATAGTTGAGCGCAGCATCGGTTGAGGAACTAACACTACGTCGCGCATCAAACCACCAATCTTGTTTTAATCCTAAGCCTGCACCGGTTTGAGGCATTAATTGCCATAGTCCAGCGGCACCTGCAACAGAATAAGCAAACGGGTCATAAGCACTTTCAATCATAGGTAACAGGGCCAACTCTCCAGGGAGATTTCTCTTTTTTACTTCATAAATAATATGATAAAGATAGGGTTCAGATTGACGACATACTTTAGTAAGAAAGCCCGGATGAGCTAAAAACCAACGGATTTGCTCCTGTACTTCAGGCCGCGATGTTTCATGGTTTAAGCTAAATTGGGCGCGCAACACTTCCCATGAATCAGCCGCTGCAAACGCTAGAGTATCATTAGTAATACCAAAAAAAATGAGTAGGCAGAATAAAAAAACTTTTGTTTTGAAAAGCTTAAATATCAATGATAATTACCGATGAATAAATTGGTTACTGAGTTTACTAAAATAAACCTCAGGATTAAACCCTTCACTGAGAACGCAACTAATCCTTTTGATAATTATTTAGATGCATGAAACAATCGAGCCTGTTTCGCTGCAATTTTAATACCTTCTTTATTGTGTAACACTCAAGAAAAATATAATATCACCTTGCTCATTGAATAATCAGTGCTTGAATTGATAGCTCTTGTTATAACATGGCATAAATACTCAAATTAGAATAATTACTCAAATTTAGATATTAAAATAAAAGTGATTTGTGGATGCATGATTCAGTTGTTCCTTTTCTTTACATAAAAAAACAGCCTACTTCTTTTTTTTCTGGCTCTGATAAACCAAAATATATGTGGAGTTCTTCTGAGTCTGGGGTAATAAATGATGTAAGTTTTACTTTGCTGAAAAGTGTTTTAAGCTGGTATAAAAATCCATTTACCGAAAAAATTTCTGCTCTAGTACCTAAAGATACTCAAGCCATAAAAAAAAATGACAATAAGCAATTTTGGAAAAGTAGAAAAGGATATATTTCTTTAGAAACTATTGCCGAACTTGATGATATTGGAAATTGGCGGGATAAATCTTTTTTAATCAATATCCTTCTTGATGAATTTAATCTTTATCTCCAAGAAGGTTTTACAATTGGTATAAATTTTCGTGAAATATTTCTTGTGCCGGAGGGTGAAGAGCCACCTTCTCACTTTCGGCCGGGTATCGATCTGTGTGTAAGAAGCCATGTCGAATACAAAGAAATGACGGGACGACTATCTTATCAACTCGGCAAGGCGATATTTTATCGCTATAAACCGTTCATTTCCTCGGATCGTACAAAAGATTCTGTAAATCAAACCATTATTGACTATTACTCCAATAATCCTTTTTGCTCAACTTGGAATAAACCTTATATTGATTACACCACCTCTCTGAAAAATTATCATTTCTTTGATTCTGCTTTTGCCTGTTTTATTGCTTACAAAATGCCTCTCTCCTATGAGTACTTATCAGCGTCTCGTCCCATCTCTAAAGTTGTTGCACTGACATATCCGGTGCAGGTTACCGAACTGTTGCCTTTTTTTCAAAATAGTACAGCGTACGGTAATCAAGAATTCACCATTGTTCTTAAAGGGAGTCAATATAAAGATAAATCCATACGACAAAGTGTTTATGAAGAGATTGCTCAGTTAATAAAAGAAAGCAAGTGTACTTCAATGATACACCTCTTTTTAATAACAAAAGATGATATCGATGCGAATCTACTTTCACTTAAACCTGAATCCCAGGAAAAAAACTCACTCTATGAGTCACTTCCTCAAGATGCGGGATATTACCTCTCTTCAAGCAAACTTCTATCTTTGACCTACAGAAACATCCAATCATTAGCATTATCTTCTGAGTTGTTTGATAAAGAGCTACGAGTGTTGGATAAAGTTTATGAGGGTAGAGCCAAAAAAAAACCAGGAGCTTATATTTATGCGAAAGAAGTGAGCAATAATATACGCAAATCAAAGACAATGACTATTAGCCAACTCAAGTCAAAAGCACGATTATCAGTAACCCAACAACAATCTGTTGCGCAGACCCAAGTGGTTAATCAACAAGTACAAGAGACACATCAGCAGACCTTAAACCAGCAAACCATGCAAAATGTAGCCATTTCTACCCAAATGACTTCAAAATCTTCGTGGGATTTAAAAGTTAATTTAGATAGTTTTTGTAAAAGATTGGAAAGTTGTGCCAAAAAATATTTATCGCAAGTAACTGATGAAGAACAATTATTAAAGCAAGCCGGTTGTCTTACAGAGTTTTATCTTAAGCACCACAGCCGAAGTCAATTTTACAATCAACTTGCCAATGATAAAGGCTTCCGTTTGCAAATGGCTGCTAAATTATTTGGTACCGCATTGGTCTCTAAGCATGATTCATCCTCCTTAGTTAAAATTAAATTACCTCATTATGCCGTTGATAATATTGAAGTTGTGGTAGCTAATTCGTTAATCACTAATATTGAATCAGTACGAGATGGACTGTTTGAAAAATATCGAGAAGTTAAGAATTACTATCTATTTGGGCAGACGATTGATAATTACACACTAGTCTCTTACCGAAGCCATATAATACCCCGTCTTGCTCTTTCTCAATTGTGGAATATGTCTACAACAAGTCAAGAGGAGCACCTTGCGAGACCCTTCGTACCCTCTCTTTCATATAATATATTGCTTAGTGAAGAAGAACTGGCTTCTGTAGAGAGCGGAAAAAAACTAGAGCTCATTGAGTGTGTTGAATCCCTGCTAAAACTGTTCAAACCGCATCCCCCTTGCAATCCTGATGAGATTCGTATTCTTGAACAGCAAATGCTCGTTTTGATACGTTTTTATTGTATGAACCGTAATGAGGAAATTGAGCAAATAGAAGATTTTATAAAATGTTTTCCCACCCATAATGAAGACAATCTAAAAATTCTATTACATGTACTTACTTGCAATCACAAAAAAGGACTGGACTCATTATTAAAATTGTTATCATTTTTAAACGATAGAGGGTTATTAGCTTATTTTTATAAAATTTATTTCCAGTATGCAGTTGATACTTCAGTACTCAAAGAGCTCCTTAACTCTCCCCTAAGATCTATTTTTTTAAGATTAGCGGCACGAATTCCTACAGCAAAATCAAAAGAATCGTGGCCTGATTTTGAACGATTTTGCTTGCACTTAAGTTTATTTGCAGCGCAGAATAATTTCCAACTTGATGCGAATGATTTACGTACGGTCGAAAACTTATGGCATCGTTTATATGCAAAATTTTTAGCATATAGCGGAAACAAAGAAACAGAGGCACAAAAATTATTATCCCAGCTCACATTAAATTTAATAGATGAGCACAGCTTATGCATTGCTCCAGTAAGTAAACTCGACACATTTTGTACGGGTTTAGAATATTTACTTGACCATGCCATGTCAAAGCAGATGTTGGAAGAACAAATTGAAGAAATTAAAGGGATTTCCCTGTTACCCATGGATGCACCTTATGCTTGTGAATGGAATGGATTTCGTCTTGTATCTTCTGAAATGCAGATTTATTCCTCAGCAATCAACCCTGAAAATAAAGCTTATTCAATTTCCCCGGATGAACTCTTACAAATTATGTCCTCTCATCAACGAGGGAAGGATGATCTTAAAGTAGCTGTCTTTCGATATTTGGGTACGCAAAACTTACGTGAACATCTTAGTTTTTATAGAAACCTATACCAGTCACTGACTCAAAAAGCGATAGAGCCGAACGAGATGGATATTGCAGAACTGTTATTCAGCTTCTATGTTATTCAGTTTACTGGGAAAGGATATTATCGGGATATTGATAAAGAAAAATTCACAAACCAATTAATTCTCTTTTTAAAGAACCAAAATTTATACCATTTATTTCCAACTCAGAAAGTTTATTCACTCATAGACGATTTATTTCTTTCATTAAGTCAATCAACAACCGACAAACTAAAAGGAACTGTCAGCATATGGTGTCTCTGGCGAGAACAGCAAAATTTTTCTCATAAGATAACAAAACCAATTCCCGAAATTTTCCTAAGGAAATTTTCAAGAAACAACATAGAGCATTTTTTATTAACGCAAAAAGAAAATTTAATTCAGTCACTCCCTGATATAAATGATGTTGGTGAGAATGCCTGGTCACTCATCAATGTTTGGTGTGATGAATTAAATAGCTCCCCAGAATATAAAAAAATTGTTAGGCATTACCTAATGACGCTTTATCCAGAGATGGATATGGGAATTTTATTGAGGGATATTGATAAGATTGCTGTGTTTTTACATTCCATTACTTCAGTTTACCAAATGAACTCGAGAAGTTTAATTTATCTTGTCTTTGATCAATTTCTTGATAAAACCCCGAACAAAGAAGCCTTCTTTTCTCTCAGTGAACTTGTAATGAATGAGATGGCGAAACATCAGAATCCAGCGTCAAAAGATAAGTTAACCAACAGTTTCTTACTGATTCTTAGGAATAGTTCACAACTTTACCAAGGACTCCCACAAACAAAGGATTTAATAAGTCTTCTCCTGGATACTTTTTTCAAAATGGAGATTACAGAAAGCCCTAAATTACTGTTCACTCTAATGGAAATTTTATTGCCATTAGGGATGGACGAAGCTCAGCAACTTTTTAAAAAGCTTCTTCCTATGGTTGCTAGTGAAGAAGGGAGGAAATTTCTAAAGTTTCACTCTGATTTAAATACAACTCAACTCAAAGAAATAATACTATTTGCACAAAAAGTGAAATCCACTGCACTTGCCTTGAGTGCCCTGGAATGGCTTTTTCAACAGGGTCTTTCCAAAGAATTGACTGGAATGACTTCATTGTTTGAGCAAAAGGATGAGGAAGATATCCGTTGCTTATTGCTTCTTGGTCAAATCCTTTATCAGAAAAAAGATAAATCGCTACTGACTCAATTGCATAAGTTAAATAATAAACCCATACAGGTTTTAAAGAAGATTGTATCTCTTTATCAGCTAAAAACTGCAAATGCAGAAGAAGTAGTCGAATTATTGAGCACATCTTCCTTAGAGGAAGGAATTGCATTATTTTTGCGTAAAAAATATCAACACAATCTCGAGCGATACGACTACCATTCTGAAAGAGTAAGAGAACACATAGCCCAAATTAAATTAAAATCTCCGGAAAGTGATGCCGATTTACCATTGAGCCATCAGGAACAAGAAGAGTTATGGCATGACTATCAATTTTTAATGTCCTTTCTGGCAAAGAAGACTATCAAAATTAATTTTCGGGGATCCAATAAAGAAGTCACTATTAATGAGTTGACTGAGAAAGAGTTTCAGCTTTTATTTAAGGAACTCCAAGAACAAATTAAAAATGGACTAAATGTCCATCGTAACCAATTACTCTTAATTGCTTTAAGCGCTGAAGCTCTTTATAGAACTACAAACAAGTTTCCTCGTCATACTCAAATATTAACTCTTCTCAAACATCTTCACCATCCAGGTAACATCATACATGAAATTAAAACTGGAGAAGGGAAGAGTATCGTTGCTGCAATGCATGCTGTTCTATTATGTGGGAATGGTCGGACGGTTGATATTGTCACCGAAAATGAGCAATTAGCTAAAAATGCTCTGGAGAAATTTGCGCCATTTTATCAGTATTTGGGAATACCTCATGGAACGAGCATTATATCAGCGCAAAGCACCCATTCGGAATATATCCCTAATGGGATCAACTATTCGACGGCATCTGATTTGTCTTTATTTCGTATGCGGATGGCTTTGGAGAAAAGAGCAATGCCAACCAATCCCTCCCTAATTGGGGATGAGATTGATGCAACCTTAACTTCAACAGTGCAATTTCGTTTGGCAGCACCAATAGATTTTATATCTAATGATACGAAATTTTGCCACCAAATGAATCAATTGGTCCTTGATTTTGTCAAAGAAAAGGAGATCTATTTAAATAACCCATGCAGCCAAACGGACGATATCCTTAATTTAAAAAATTATTTTATTGCCAAGAATCCTAGTAAAGAATTTCTTGATTTTACCCAAAAAGTTTCTGATGAGATTTTAGGGATATTAATTGAATCAGCGATGATAGCTCAGGAGCTGGAAGAAAATGAAGATTATTATATTGTTAAAAAGAAGGATAGCAAAAATGAATACTTCTATGCCGCCCCAATTATTGCCAGCACTAAAAGACCAGCTCCCTATGTAAACTATTCTGATTATGTTCAACAGTTGTTGCATACCTTACTCAATAATAAACAACCACCTCCAGCTTATCCATTCAAAATAGAACCAAATACAGAAACGATCCTTGCCACTAGTTCCAAAAATTTTTTTGACTATTATCGATTACATGAAGGCCCTATAATTGGTTTGACTGCAACCGCAGGAGCCTGTGTAGAACGTGCTGAGTTTTTTGAACAACAGGGTTTAGTAGCATACAGTTATCCTTCCTTTTACCCAGATCGGTCTACAGATTTGGGATTAATAACGGTATTTGGAAAAGAGCCACTTCTTCAAAAAACATTCGAATGGATTAAACAACACAAACAACAAAATCCCACTCAACCTATTTTGTTAATTACGCGTTCACCGCAAGCTACTGAGCAATTCAAGAATTTTATTATGTCTCAAACGGACTGGAAAATTCAGAGTTATCATGGCCTCGAAGATGCAGGAAAATCAGAAGAAAACATTATTTATACAGCTGGAAAAGATGATGTTCTCACTGCTGCAAATCAAAGCCTGGCTCGGGGTGCAGATATTGATCCTGACTATGAGTATGGTTTATTAGCCATCAATACATGTACTGATTTAACACCGAGCGAATTGCGTCAAATTCAAGGAAGAGCTGCTCGTAATGGAAAACCTGGACAATTCATTTCGATCATTGATGCACAGAACCTAGGTTCTCCTTCTGACTCCGCCGAATCTTTGGCGGCTGCTTATAAAAGACATCAACTCGATATTAGTATATCTCAACAAAAAATGCGTGCAAAAAGTCGCTTATTGGAGGAGTCTCGTTATTGTATAGTGAGTCATCTTCTCAAACTACGTGAAGCTGCTGACAAAATATTAGCATCTCAATTTGGGGAAGAGCATTCTATTGCGGATCATCAACAATTAATGCGTTCCTTGAGTTCATTGAATCGGAGAGCAGAAAAACATTATGCAAAGTTATTGGAGCAACACTCTGAAATAGATGATGAAACAACCAATGAATTTCTTTTCACACTAATTAATGATTACCAGCAGGTCTTGGACAATTGGCTTCCAGAAGATCAATTTAGTCAGATGCAATTCGTCCAACCATCGATTCCACTTGAATCCTTGAAAATGCTTTCACTAAAGTTGCAAAAAACTTCAGTGGGGCAATTACGGAATTTTGCCGAAATTTTTCACCGCAAATGGAAATTAGATGGACATAAACAAACCAAACAACACTTGGATAGTTTGGATGAATTAGCGGAGCTGTTTGAGCCTTATTTTAAAAAGAGATGTAGCTTTAAGTTTGCACTGGGGCATGCATTGAATCAAAAGGAGCTTCTTGAAACAGAAAAAATAAACGCTCAATTTACTGTTATTAAAGAAAGTATTGATGAAATGCTGGAGTTTGCCCAATCCATTCCTGTAATTGGTAAATTAGTTCCTGTCGTAAGTATCAGAACATATGTGGAGCAGTACCTTGATGTAACTAAAAATCAAATTCGAGAAAAAAAATGGGATGAGATAAGTCCTCCGACCATAGATATTTCTAGTATCACTAATTGGTTTCAAGGAGTAAGTCAAATACTTTCCGTGGGCTCCATTTTAATTGGAGGACCAATGTCTTTTGTTATAAAACGTTTTATCATACCCACTATATTGGGATGGATAAAAAAAGCGCTTAAACGTAGTTTTGCAAATTCAGAATCACTGGTTGCACAAATACTTATTGGTATCGATGACATAGGCAATGATTTATCGGAAGCAATTAATGCCCTTACTACTTTAGATAAAGAAAAAAATATTACAGTAGGACTCTTATTAGATAAGTTTGGCCCGTTGTTAAGAAATAAAGCACTTCTGTTGGCTTTATCAAAATATTTGGAGCTTATTGAAAAGCCGCAATACATTCCATGGTTGGAAGCTATTCCGGATGTACTGGCTATGTTTGAACGTTATCGAAACAATAAACCTGATGAGTTGCTGAAAGTTAATACTGTAATGTTGTTTTTAAAACAGGCCGCAAGTTCAAAGTTGATTTTAAAAGTACTTAAAAATAGCTCGTATCACGAAAGTTTCCAGCGATTAAGTCAGTTAGACTCAAGATTTGTAAACCAAATGAGTACCCTTTCTTTTACTGATTTTATCAAATTAATCAGGATTGCCGCTCATCCCAATTTCTTTATATTAATGGAAAAACTCCCGGAAAAAACTACCTTTGTAGAATTGGCCCAATGGTTAGAATCCATCCCAGAGGATCTGCCCAATGAGACTCGACAAACGATTCAAGAGCTCCTGGATTACCAAAGAAATCATGAACGAATTGCTGAAGAAAATAAGCAAAATATACTAAATTTACGTAAAAAAAGTTATTTAACACTTAGTAAGTTTAAAGACGAACTTGAAAAATTGAAGCCTGTGTTCAAACCAGGGGGATTAAAGCCAGAGCCAGAGGTTAAAGATTCTTCTAAACCTTTTGACATGAAGAACTTGGTCTTTCTATTGGCAGTAGCAGCATTTATAAGTTATAGTGTTTTATATTTTTCTATTCCCATTGCATTAGTAAGTTTGGCTCTTGCTGCGTGGATACTCGCTCCCACCGTTCTCAATCATTTTTCACAACAAGAAAATGAACTTGTAAAATCATCGGAAAATTCCTTATCTTCGGAAGATGTTCCTTCATTTATCTTAAAGGAAGACCTTAAATCACAGTTAATAACAGGTAAAACAAATAATATTGTACGTGAAGTGAAAGAAAGCACACTCTCTGGTATTGGAGAGGCAAAATTAGGTTTTTTTAGAGGAAAAATACAAAAAAATGAAAAAGGAATAATGGAGAATAAATTACCTCCCACATCTATCGATCAAGAATTACAAGTACAGCAATTGATAGGGCATGCTTCGTTGTCATCTCGATAAACCATTCAAAGTTTATTAAAATACGTTTTTTTCTTCTCTTAAGATTCTAAATATTTCAAACGAATTTTTTGATGCTGCTCCATGTGCGAGTGCATATTTATGTACTTCAGGTTCATCGGTACGTAAAAAAGGATTAATTAATAATTCGAGTTCTAATGTCGATGGAAGGGTGCAGGCTCGGGGTGAATTATGTATGTTGTTTAAGTATTGTTGAATCACCTGGTTATTAGGTTCCACTGTTTGAGCGAAGCGTAAATTCTGTTCTGTGTACTCATGGGCGCAAAATATTTTTGTGGTAGGTGGTAAGGTTTTGAAAAGATGCAATGATTGATGTAATTGTTCCATTGTTCCGTCAAAAACACGGCCACAGCCCGCAGAAAAAAGGGTATCCCCACAAAATAATAATCCCTTACTTGACTCATAATAACTAATATGACTTGAGGTATGTCCCGGATTGAATAAAATTGTGAAAAAACATTGTCCGATTCGAAGGGATTGATGTTCACATAGCCTATTATTTACATTCGGAATGCGAGGATCGTTTGGACCATAAACAACACATGAGGGATAGACTTTGAGTAATTGACTTACTCCTCCAATATGATCATGATGATGGTGAGTTAGCAGAATAGAATCCAATTGCAGTTGGTGTGTATGAGCAAATTGCACTACTGGTTCTGCATCACCAGGATCGACACAATCAAATGTTCCTGCAGCTTTATCAATAATTGCCCAAATGTAATTATCGGAAAAAGCAGGAATAGGGTAGATATTCATGAATAAGCCTCAATGAGAAAAGAGGAACTACCTGAATTAAAATAAGTTTTAAGGGTATTTAAGACTGTTTTCATTTCTTCTGCTAAAGTGAAGGGTGGATTAATTATCCATAGACCACAACCCCCCATACCGTTCATTGGTGTTGAAGTCAGATTGAATTCAATACGTAGCGCATTTGTGGGATTGATTTCTTTCATCCCTCTATTAAGTCTATCATTTAGTTTTTTATCGACCAATGGATACCAAAGACAAAATACACCTGTAGCAAAACGAGAATAAGCATGTTTAATTGCAAGAGGAATCTCTTTATATTCTTCTTTTATTTCAAATGAAGGATCAATAAAAATTAATCCTCTCTTTTCTGGGGGGGGAAGTAGTGCTTTCATCGCTGCGATACCGTCAGTATTGCTGAAATGTACTTTTTTATTCATGCACTTAAGCTGACTTAGAGCTTCGAACTCTCTAGGATGAAGCTCACAAAAATACATCCTGTCCTGCATGCGGAGCATGTTAATCGCGAGGAACGGTGAACCCGGATAATATCGCAATGAATGAGTAGAGTTGATTTGATTGAGCGATTGAAAATAGTTTTGAAAAACAGAGGGCAGGGATTGTCGGTCATGCCAAATTAATTGAATGCCTTGTTTGTATTCCTGAGTTTTTTCAGCTTGCTTATTCTTTAAATCATACAACCCTTTCCCGGAATGAGTTTCAAGATAAAATAGAGGTTTATCTTTACGCGTTAAGTAATCCAAAAGATGGGTTAAAACGATATGTTTGATGACATCCGCAAAATTTCCTGCATGATATCCGTGTTGATAACTGAGCATGGTGTTCCTAAAACATTTTTATAATTGTCTACTATACTCTTTTTAAGAGAGTATAAAAGGGGAAATCTATGGATCTTCACGAAGACTATGATGACCAATCATTCTCTGATTATAATTACGATGATGATATCGAATCTACAGCTCATCGAAAAAATGTTAGACGTATGCTTGAGGAGAAATTGGAGCGTAAACGTTTAAAAGAGGAATTTAAAGATGATTTCGATGAGTTGAGCGGAGATTTTGACTGGGATATTTTAGATAAGTAATTGAGCCTCTCTTACTGATGCTCAAATGAAAAACGCTTTGAAACAACATGCGGTGTATCTTATTATCACAAGAAAAGTCGTCTATTGATGAACTAATGTGGCTGCTTTTAGGGTATTTTCGAGTAATGTGACTATGGTCATTGGTCCTACGCCACCTGGTACGGGGGTTATCCATGAGACTTTGTTTACGGCATTTTTAAAATCTATATCACCTCTAATGCTGCCATCTGCGAGTCTATGGATGCCTACATCAATGATGATCTGTTTTTTACTAAGCCATTCACAATCAATAACATCCATTTTTCCTGTGGCTATAATGACAATATCAGCAATACGCACAAATTTTTCTAATTCTTGAGTGAATTTATGGGCGATAGTTACTGTCGCTCCAGCAAGGAGTAATTCTAAACTCATAGGGCGTCCGACAATATTAGACGCACCAATAATCAGAGCATGTTTCCTTTTCACTTCAATTTGGTAATGTTGTAAGAGGTGCATTATGCCAAGAGGCGTACATGGACGTAATAATGGGTTACGTTGTGCCAGTCGGCCCAAATTATAAGGATGAAAGCCATCAACATCTTTTTCTGGTTTGATATGTTCAATAATCACACTTTCGTTTATATGCTTCGGTAAAGGCAGCTGGATGAGGATCCCATCAATTTGATCAGAGCCGTTTAATTCATCAATTAGTTTGATAAGTTCTTTCTGGGTTGTTTTTTCTGGCAGATCGTAGGAATGGGAAATTATACCTACTTCCAAACATGCTTTACGCTTATTGGCAACGTAGACAGTAGAAGCAGGATCGTTGCCAATGAGAACTACAGCAAGACCGGGGGCGCGATGATATCTTTGTACATAATCATGCACATGGTGTTTTAGTTCTTCTCGACGAAGAGAGGCGACAACCTTTCCTTCAATCAATGATGCTGACATAGTTACCCATAAGAAAAGCAAGGTAATAAATTATGAATTAGAGGTAGGGGTAATGCAATAGATTAATGATGTCTGAAGTAATTATCCAGAATTTTAAAGATACTTACCCCGTTTTTAATTTAATATTTTAGGTCCTAGTTCAAACCTTTGTCCTTAACGTGTTGTAGAGCCAAGCGATTAGAAAGCTACTAATAAATGTACTAATAAATACTCCGACTGCACCAAGAACGCATTGAAGTAAGGAAAGATCATAGGTCATGTATACTGTCCCCATTACCCCAGTAAAGGGTTTGCCTTTATTAAAAATTAAAATCATCAATCCCATGAAGAATGTAGAGATTCCCGATAGAGCGCCAAGAGATACTCCTAAAGCAATTGGATCTATTTTGCCGAATTTCATATAGTTACCTATTATTTTCCAAATAATTCGTACCATTATTCATTATTATGATTGTTATGTGAAGCATCTTACTTTATGCAAGAAGGATTAAAAATTGAGTATATTTTGTTCAGGAAAGCCATGGTTAAATTACTAAAAGTTTTGCTAGAGAGCATGATTGACTCATAAGCTTGCTATCTCTATACTGAAATCCCTTTGATTTTAAGGTAAATATCGTGGAAGAACTTAGTGAATTACTTAGACCATCTTGGGGTGCAGAAAAATGGATTTTAGAAGGATGGAACAAGATTACCGCAGATGAGAAACAACTCATTAAAAATAGAATAGATGAGTTATTTTGCGATGGTTTACCTTTTGAACTTCAATCTGACAAGCTATTTTATATTTACACGTTTTCACTTTTAGCACAGCTCGAAGTATTGGCAGTTCAAATTCCCCTGAAATTTGAATCAAAAATGTCAACCGTTGAATACAGAGAGCGTATGCGTCAACAATTGCTTGACGAAATATTTCATGGCTTAGTATTCACTAAAATCGTTTACATGCTTTGTGCTCCATATGCTTCGCCACCTCCTTACAGCCCACATATTGAAATCATTTGCAACTTTATTCGAGCAGAAAGCTGCCCTAAAGTAGCAATTATGTTGCTTAACCTCATTGGTGAAGGATGGATTGAGGAAATTTTTGAAAGTTTACACCGCTATGGTGTTGCACCAAAAGTGTTCACCACAATTCTCGAAGATGAGCATCGTCATGTGTGTGAAGCAGATTTATATCGTGATATTGGCATGCCAGATGTTGAGCAAATAAAACCGAAAATTGCTTATCTGGAAGAACAATTAATCACCAATATTTTTATGCAATATAAATATATGTCTTCTGTTTGTGCTTTGTTGGGTGTTGATGGAGTGATGCATTTTAAAGAATCATTGAATAACAAACATACTCAGCAGCTAAATAAAGTCAATCTTGAACCCAGTGAAAATTGGAAAAATTTCATGGAATTTGCAGATGAACTTTTGCCCAGAGTTCGAAATTATACTGAGTCAAATCGCGAAGTTGAGATGACTCCAATTCGCAAAGCACTCATGACGCAGTGGGATAATCCTAGCGATCCAACTATGACTGGGCAGTTTAGTATCGATGTCTCATGTCTTGATTTTTTTAATAAAAAATTTGCCTCAGAGACATTAACTACTTTAATGTTGCAGGCAGTTAGTTCCTGGATGACTTTATCGGATTCATTTAGAAATTATTTGAGTTTTAGAAAAATTTTTCAAACGAAAGAAGCTTATGTCGGTCTTGTTGTCTTGCTACCGGGATGTGGGGATCATTTAGGTACAATTGTTTTCGAAAATTGTCATAATCTTAGCTTTTATGAGTTATCTGCAAAAATTCGCGCCATAGTCGGCATGATGGTTTATTGCTATAAAAAACGTGAACAATTAGAAAAAACAAATCCACGTGTACAGCAACTTATGAAAGATATGGTTTATGAATATGCATATAACACTTATCCCTATCCTCTAGCAGGAACACCGTATATTTCGTTAAGTAATATTGGCGTTTTTGGCTATACCCAATCTATGGCCCCCCTTCGTAAAACTGAGTCCATGCGCTTTACTATAATGGAAGTTGATCGAAGACCTATTTGGCAACATGAAACTGAGTCATTTGTACCTAAGGATATGTTGCCTGTATCAATCAGCGCTGATCATCGTATTTTTGATGGTAATTCGACCGTACCTAAAATGGTTGAAGAAAGGTTCCAGGCTATGTTTGCTAAAATGTGCAAGGAAAAGCCTAAATCAAAACAACCATCGCATCAGCATGAACAATTAGAGTTACTTATAGATCAATTGATTGAAACTAATGTTGAAATGGGATACAAGACTTTAATGCTACTTCAAACCTGTTGGTTTGATTTTATTTCCATTGAAGACTGTTATACTGCATCCCATTATCATGGGATACAAGATTACACTCAGGAACCCACCCTTATCTAATGTAATCGAGTAAAAAGTTATATACCCAAGCAGCAATATAACTACTAACAAAAGTGTTCATAAGTACTATGCCTGCACCTAGACCCGCATTAGCCACGGAAGGAGTATATGAAAGATATATACTTCCAACCATGGCTACAAAGGGTTTACCTGTATAAAAAACAAAAGCCGCCAAACCCATAAAAAATGAAGCAAGTGCTGATAGAATACTAATAGAAATACTTAAAGCAAGTGGGTTTATTTTGCTGAATTCCATGATTTTTATCCTATTTTTAATAATAATTCATGCTATTATTAATTATTCCTTTTGAGATGGGAAGCTCAATTTTATTAGAAATTTTATAGAGATAGCCATGGACTCTTGTCTGCATTACAAGTAGAGTTATCAAATTAATAATGCATTTTAATAGAGCTTTGCTTCGTGAGCCAAGTAGAATATTTTAAAATGGAAGAATTCTATGTAAGATGCTCATAAGAACGCTAATTACTTGAATGGATTAGTAAAGAATGTTAATTTTTTTTAAACTAATTTCCTGTCTTCAACCCCAAAGGGCATGGAGCTCTGATTGAAAAAAACGGTTTTATTCTCATCTCTATTTTCCCTTACTTTGCCAATAAGTGCGTACACTTTAGGTTTGGGTGAAATGAAAGTAGAATCAGCGTTAGACCAGCCTTTTCTGGCTGAGATTGAATTACTTGATGTACACGATGTTTCTTTGTCAGGTATCAAAGTAGGACTTGCGGATCCACAAAGCTATCGAAGTCTAGGTATTGAGCAATCTGAAATAATTGGTTCTCTTTTCTTTGATATTAGAAAAAATAAACAGGGAAAATTCGTGGTGGTGGTTCATTCAACCGACCGAATGACGGACCCTTATATGCAACTTGTGGTTGATTTGATCTGGTCTAAAGGGCAAATTAATAAAGTTTATACAGTATTGTTGGATCCACCTGGCTATAAACTAGCAAGTACCACTGCACAAAGCGGTTTAACCTATCAGAGAAAATTTACAAGTTATCATCAAAATGCAACGAGTTCGACTAAAAAATATCGTGAAGTAAGTCATGTTGTACAGAAGAAAAAAGCAGTATATGGCCCGACAGTATCTAATGAAAATGTCTGGCAAATTGCACAAAGATATAAAACTTCTGATGCTATTTTACCGCAAATTGTTCTTGCAATTGTGGGTGCAAATCCAGATGCCTTTACGGATGGAAATTTAAACGGATTAAAAACGGGAGTTCGCCTTAAAGTTCCTTCTGATAAAGATTTTCAGGAAGTTCCTGCTGACTTAGCTACAGTTGAAGTAATGGCTCATGACAAAGCATGGAACGAAAAAACATCAATTAATCATGTATTAGCTCCGCCTTATATAACAGGACAAGCCTCCAGTGCAGCCTCTGAGTACTCACAAATACCTCCGGTGCCAAAGTTTTCTGATGTTTCAACTTTGATGCCCAGTCAAACATTGTCTCGATTTACTGTGCCCAGTTCCATTCCGTCCTTGGATACTAAAAAACAAGTAAGTCCCGAGCAGAATAGAACATTGAAGGCTGAAATATCAATTACATCTGCTGCAGTAGATTCTTTGAGGGAATCTAATGCACTATTAACAGAACAACTTAGTTTATTACAAACACAAAATAAAAAATTACAAAAACAATTAGATATACGGGATCATGAGCTTCAATTAATTCGTAATCAAATTCAAACTATGATGAAAGAGCGGATAGCCATTGCAGGACAAAGCAGCTCCATGAACAATTCAGATCCATCCTATGAGTTTTGGATGTTATTCCTTTTATTGTTTGTAGCGGGAGGGACAAGTGGTGCTGCTGCATATTTTTATTTTAAATGGCGTGATCAAGGAAAAAAAGCCAAGAGTTCAGTCACTAATACTCCACCCATCATACATTCTACTCCAACTCAACCAACTATTGGTGCAGATGAGCAACTCATTACGAAAGAACCCTTACAGGAATTTAAAGCTGAATCTCAATTAAAATCTGGGCCTGAGACAGAATTGAAGCCTGAGCCTAAATTAAAGCCTAAGTCTGAATTAAAGGCTGAGCCTGAGTTAAAGCCTGAGCCTGAGTTAAAGTCTGAGTTAAAGCCTGAGTTAAAGCCTGAGCCTGAGTTAAAGTCTGAGCCTGAGTTAAAGTCTGAGCCTGAGTTAAAGGCTGAGCCTGAGTTAAAGTCTGAGCCTGAGTTAAATCATGAGCCTGAGTTAAAGGCTGAGCCTGACTTAAATCCTGAGCCTGAGTTAAAGGCTGAGCCTGACTTAAATCCTGAGCCTGAGTTAAATCCTGAGCCTGAGTTAAATCCTGAGCCTGAGTTAAATCCTGAGCCTGAGTTAAATCCTGAGCCTGAGTTAAATCCTGAGCCTGAGTTAAATACTGAGCCTGAGTTAAATCCTGAGCCTGAGTTCAAGTCTGAGCCTGAGTTAAAGTCTGAGCCTGAGTTAAAGCCTGAGTCTGAGTTAAAGTCTGAGCCTGAGTTAAAGCCTGAGCCTGAGTTAAAATTTGAAACAGAGATAAAAACTTCGCCTAATGTAGAGAATGCTACTAAGTCTCAATTATTGGCAACAGATGAAGAGCACTTGTTGGAAATTATACCTACGGAAAAGAAACTTGAATCATCTAAGCAAACTGATGAGGGCACAAAAAATAAACCGCAAGAGGATAATTTACTTGAGTTTGAATCGGGCTTACATCATGAACTTACATCCAAGTCGCCTGCTAAAGAAGAGAATTCTCAAGAACATATTGATGAAGACAATGGTTTAGATTTTACTCTTTCATCCTCTGATGATGAAATTCAAACCCCGAAGAAAGAAGAGAATAATGATCTCTCGCTGTTAAAAAATAAAAAGGCTTTAGATACCCTTTTAGCACTGGCAAAAACTTATATAGGAATGGAAGATATAGAATCCGCATTGCATTCATTAAATGAAGTTATGGAGCATGGGACTAAGTCTCAAAAAGAAGAAGCACAACGCTTAATTGATGAAATCAAAGGAAAATCTTAAATTTACTGGTTGCCTAGTTGCATACACAGCCGTAACCTGGAAATCCAGGCGACGATGCTTTATTTCTTCATTTAATAAAGTTCTTTTCTTTGCCGAAAAGATAGGTGGCTGTAATTAGGACTTCATTTGTACGATAGGAACCCAGAGTTAATGATTCCCCCGTCCAAGTATTAACCCCGTTACCAGAGGCGAGTGGCCCTAAATCCTGAAAAATATAACCCACTGAAAGAAACAATTGTGGAAGGAGTTGCACATCCACCCCGGCACCTATATTGTATGCGAACTCACTTGTATTAGAGTTTCTAAATTCAGGACTAACTCTGGGGTTAACTCCTGCGAAAGCTGATTCATTATAGTTAGAAGCATTGTTAAAAGAACTACCTATTCCTCCGTTAACAAACGGTGAAAATATTCCATATCGCATTACATTTATTTTTCCCGAGGCTAATAAGAGATTGGAAGTAAAGTCGAGATTATATTTGTAATTTGTAAATTGAGGTAAAGAATACTGTGTAATTTCGCCACTAATATGTGTTGTAAAAAAATACTGCCAAAAGATGCTTAATGAATAAGAAGGGAACCAGATACTCTCATTTTGCCAACGCCGGCCAGCAGATACAGCAACAACTCCTCCATTATTATCCCTAATTGAATAACGATCAGCACCATAAGGAGCTGGAAACCCAGATCCATTATTTACTTTCGTATGGGAATTTAATTCAGGAAATTGTGCGCCGCCTCCAAGCGATATAAACCAACTACCTTGTGCATTGGAAAGGGAGTGATGTAAGGAATTTTGTATATTATCGATATTTTTAGAGAAAGAGGGGCTTTGGCAGACAAATAATAAAGTAGTAATGCCAAAGTAAAATAAATTCCTTTTCATATATAGGTCTCAATTAATGATTATAATGTTATGCAAAATTAATGGCGCCAATTAATTGCGGCATGAGAAAGTATCATAATTGAATGAATCAAATCAATAAAATAGTCGAACACACTTTGTAAAAGGGATTACAGCTGTAAATTTATATTAAGCAACATCTTTAATTAATAAAACAGAATTGAGACAAAAGAAATTACTATAATATTTAATAAACTTGTAAATCAATTATATTAAGGTATAGACAAAACATATACTGTATTATAAATTGACCCTTTTATCAGGAATATTCATGCGTATCGCCTTAGTGCTTGAGTACGATGGTAGCCAGTATCATGGCTGGCAAGCACAAACAGGCTTGCATACTGTGCAACAAGCCGTAGAACATGCTTTATCAAAGGTAGCGGATGGCCCTATTTCTGTAGTGTGTGCAGGTAGGACAGATACTGGAGTACATGCTACCAACCAAGTTATTCATTTTGACTGTGATAAAGTGCGCAGTATTCGTGCATGGATTCATGGTGTGAACTCTTTTTTGCCCAAAGATATTTGTGTTAAATGGGGAAAAGAATTAACCGAAGAATTTCATGCAAGATATTCTGCTACAGCGAGAAGGTATCGTTATGTTATTTATAATGGCGCCATTCGCCCCGCTTTATTTAGAAGTAATATAACTTGGCAATATCGGCAATTAGATCATCGCCTGATGCATCAAGCAGCCCAGGTTTTGTTAGGCGAGAATGATTTTACTTCATTCCGTTCTGTTGAATGTCAGTCGAATACGCCTATGCGAAATATCCATAAATTACAGGTTAGTCGCTCTGGTGATTTAGTGATAATAGATATTACTGCTAATGCTTTTTTACATCATATGGTACGAAATATTGCTGGTGTACTCATAGCAGTAGGGTCAGGAAAACATCCTGTATCTTGGGTAAATGAAGTACTACAAGCAAAAGACAGAAGACTAGGTGCTGAAACAGCACCTGCTTATGGATTGTATTTAGTACAAGTGACTTATCCTCAGACATTTTCTATATTACAGAATAATCCGGGGCCTTCTTTTCTTGTGGAGAAATAATGAATTTGGCACGAATACGAGTCAAAATGTGTGGTATGACGCGTAGCCAAGATGTCGCACATGCGATTAATCTAGGGGTTGATGCTATAGGTTTGATTTTTTACCCGAAAAGTGCACGTCACATTTCAATAGATAAAGCAAAAGCTTTATTAAAAGATGTGCCTGCATTTATAGACTCTGTTGCTGTTTTGGTGAATCCTGAGCGAGATTTCGTCCATCAAATAGTAGAAGAATTACCTATTCAATTATTGCAGTTTCATGGTGATGAATCTTCTGAGTTTTGCGCTCAATTTAATAAGCCTTTTATTAAAGCCATACAGTGTAATTCAGAAGCATATATTCATCAGGCCGCACAAGATTTTGCAATGGCGAAGGCGCTATTGTTAGATACACCTTCAAAGAATGCGCGGGGTGGGACTGGATGTACGTTTGATTGGAACATTATTCCACAAAGGGTAGAAAAACCATATATATTGGCGGGTGGATTGGATGAGTTTAATGTACTCGAAGCAATTAAATCATGTCATCCTTATGCCGTAGATCTGTGCAGTGGTATTGAGGTATCACCTGGGATTAAAGATCATAACAAAATGAGCCGATTTATGCAGAAATTGTTACATTGGTAGTATAGTAACCTGAGTGAAGCGCAGCGTAACTTGGGAAATTTGGATCGTTGATCTCGGGTTACGCTGCGCTTCACCCAGGCTATATTTTAGAAGTTAATGAAGGTAGACATGAACAAAAAAGAACTTCCTGACGAGCACGGACACTTCGGTCCTTATGGTGGTATTTTTGTAGCAGATACTTTGATGTATGCACTCAAGCAATTAGAAGAAGCTTATGCAAAATATCGGAAAGATCCCAATTTTTTAGCCGAGTTGAATGCTGAATTAAAAGATTATGTAGGACGACCCAATCCACTTTATCATGCACAACGCTTAAGTAAGGAAATTGGAGGTGCACAAATCTATTTAAAACGTGAGGATTTAAACCATACCGGAGCCCACAAGATTAATAATACAGTAGGCCAAGCCCTACTTGCTACACGTATGGGAAAAACTCGGGTAATTGCCGAAACAGGCGCCGGTCAACATGGGGTGGCTTCTGCTACAGTAGCGGCTAAATTGGGTTTGGAATGTGTGGTCTATATGGGGGCTGAGGATATAAAACGGCAGTCATCCAATGTTTATCGCATGAAATTGTTAGGGGCGGAAGTTGTCCCAGTTACATCAGGCTCTCAAACATTAAAAGATGCATTAAATGAAGCGATGCGTGATTGGGTTAGCCATGTGGATGATACTTTTTATATTATCGGGACAGTTGCCGGGCCTCATCCTTATCCGCAGATGGTTAGAGATTTTCAATCGGTTATTGGCATTGAAGCAAAAGCTCAATTTATGGAAAAAACTGGACGTTTACCCGATGCTTTAGTTGCTTGCGTAGGGGGTGGTTCTAATGCAATCGGTTTATTTTATCCCTTCCTAAGTGACTCAACGGTTGCTATCTATGGAGTTGAAGCAGGAGGAAAAGGTTTAGAAAGTGGAGAACACTCGGCCTCGTTGATTGCCGGAAAACCAGGTGTGTTGCATGGTAACCGGACTTATTTACTCTGTGATGAATACGGTCAAATTAAAGATACTCACTCGGTCTCAGCTGGTCTTGATTATCCTGGGGTAGGTCCTGAACATGCTTATTTAAAAGATACTGGGCGTGTAATTTATGAAGCAATTAATGATGATGAGGCATTGAATGCTTTTCGTACTTTAACACGGGTTGAGGGAATTATTCCTGCTCTTGAGTCCAGTCATGCAGTGGCTTATGCAATGAAACTTGCCAAGAAGATGTCAGTGGATCAAAGTATCATCGTGAATTTATCAGGTCGCGGTGATAAGGATATGCACACTGTGGCACAAATTGATGGGATTACCGTATGAATCGAATCGACAAAACATTAATGCGCCTTAATGCTAATGATAAAAAAATGCTTAGCCCGTACATTACTGCCGGAGATCCTTATCCTGAAATCACGGTGAAACTTATGCATGAGCTAGTTAGAGCCGGGGCTGATATTTTAGAACTAGGTATTCCTTTTTCTGATCCTATGGCGGAAGGACCAGTTATTCAAAGAGCCATGGAACGAGCGCTTGCTCAGGACGTGCACTGTCAGACTGTATTGAATATGGTGAAAGAATTTCGCTTTCAGGATCAAGAGACGCCCGTTGTTATAATGGGTTATTTAAATCCTATTGAACATTTTGGTTATGAACGTTTTGCGCAACAAGCAATAGAATCCGGGGTGGATGGAACAATCCTGGTAGATTTACCCCCAGAGGAAAGTGGAGAAGTAGCTAAAATCTGGCAAAAATATGGTTTATACAGTATCTTTCTTTGTTCTCCTACGACCTCAGATGAGCGAATGTCATTAATAAACCAATTCGCAAAAGGATATTTATACTATGTGTCTTTAAAAGGTGTTACGGGTTCAGATACGTTGGATTTATCCTCGTTACAAGCACAGTATCAACACCGAAAAGCACAAACTAAGCTTCCATTAATGGTAGGTTTTGGCATTAAAACACCGGAAATGGCTGCAGAAGTTGCAAGATTTGCAGATGGGGTTATCGTGGGTGCTGCCCTGATTACGCGAGTTTTGGAAGCTTATAACCTGAACAAAGATATGTTGGAAGCGGGAGCGGATTTAATTTACTCTATGCGGCATGCAATGAATAAGAATTAAAATAGTAACAAAAGGCTACTTTAAATTTGTTCCAGTTTATTGAGTTGTAAAAAAATGCATTATGGGGTGGGCTTGAATGAACTTCCAAGCGTACCCTAGGAATCCGGTTCCATAACCGGAATATAAGTTTAATCGAGTTATAGCTTATTTTACTGAAGCTACTTAGTAATAACAGTGACGGAAAAATCCCAATGATAGAATTAACTGAAAAACGAGCTCATTTTATAAGACAACTGATTACTGATGAACTGGCGAGTGGCAAACATAAATCTGTAGTGACTCGTTTTCCTCCTGAACCTAATGGATATTTGCACGTAGGGCATGCTAAATCGATTTGTTTGAATTTTGGTTTGGCACAAGAGTTTGGTGGGATCTGTTACCTACGTTTTGATGATACGAATCCAATTAAAGAAGAGGAAGAGTATGTCAACGCTATTATTGATGATGTACGCTGGTTAGGATTTGAATGGCATGACATGACACATTCTTCAGACTACTACCATGAGTTGTATGATTTTGCCGTGTTACTCATTAAAAAAGATTTGGCTTATGTAGATAGTTTAAGTATGGAAGAAATTCGTGCTTATCGCGGAACCCTACAAGTGCCTGGGCGGGAAAGTCCATACAGAAATCGACCCATCGAAGAAAGTTTGGATTTATTCGCACGCATGAAGGCAGGGGAGTTTGCTGATGGTGCCCATGTATTGAGAGCAAAAATTGATATGCAGTCCGGTAATCTAAACATGCGTGATCCAGTCATCTATCGCATCCGACATGCACATCATCAACGTACAGGTGACGAATGGTGTATTTATCCGATGTATGATTATGCACATCCTATTTCTGATGCTTTAGAAAAAATTACTCATTCTTTATGTACTTTAGAGTTTCAAGATCACCGACCGCTATATGATTGGTGTGTTGATAATTTGCCGTTACCTGCAAAACCAGTCCAAACGGAGTTTGCTCGGTTAAATTTATCTCACACAGTTACTTCCAAGCGAAAATTACGTGAGCTGGTTGAACAAAAGGCTGTCAATGGATGGGATGATCCAAGAATGCCTACTATACGTGGAATGCGAAAACGGGGTTATCCAGCGGCTGCAATTCGTCAGTTTTGTGAAGTCATAGGAATATCTCGTAGTGATTCTGTAATTGATATGTCCATACTTGAGGAATGTGTTCGTGACGAGTTAAATAAAACAGCGAAAAGAGCTTTATGCGTAATGGACCCTATAAAAGTAGTTTTAGAAAATTATCCTGAAGATAAGGTAGAAATACTAAAACCCGCTTATAATCAGCACGATCCTGATTCGGAGCGTCGTGATTTACCGTTTACTCGAGAGCTTTTTATTGAACGTTCAGATTTTATGGAAGAGCCGCCTAAAAAATACTTTCGTTTATCTCCCGGAGCTGAAGTTCGTTTACGTCATGCTTATGTAATTAAATGTAATGAAGTGATTCATGATGAACAGGGTAATATTATTGAATTGCGCTGTACCTATGATGAAAAAACTTTAGGAAAAAATCCTGAAGATAGGAAAGTAAAAGGCGTCATCCATTGGGTATCGTGTGCGCATGCTTACCCTGTGACCGTATTGGAATATGACCGTCTATTTAATGATCCAAACCCAGGTCGAGAGGACGATTTTTTCCAATTTTTAAACCATAATTCATTGCAAATAAAACAAGCTTATTGTGAACCCGCTTTAGCAAACCAGCAACTAGGTGAGGTGTTTCAGTTTGAGCGATTAGGATACTATGGTGTTAATGAATTAAAAGATGGACGTGTAAGCACATTTCATCGTGTCGTTGACTTGAAAGATACTTGGGGAAAACTAGGGTAAGCTAGAGGGGCAGATATGTTGCATTTATATAATTCTTTAACTAGAACAAAAGAACCATTTGTTTCCATTTCACCGGGAAAAATTGGGATCTATGTTTGTGGCATTACTGTATATGATCATTGCCATATAGGTCATGCTCGCTCTATGGTAGCTTTTGACGTTATTGTTCGTTATTTGCGGTCTCAAGGGTATGAGGTGAAGTATGTGCGTAATATTACCGACATTGATGACAAAATTATTGCCCGGGCACATGAGCGTGCAATACCAATAGATGAACTGACTGCTCAATATATTGCTGCAATGAATGAAGATACACAAGCTTTAAATATTTTAGCACCGGATGTAGAGCCTCGGGCTACAGAACATATAGACAGTATTATTCGATTAATTGAACGATTGCTTGCGAAAGGAAATGCGTACCTCAGTGATAATGGTGATGTATGTTATCAAGTCGACTCATTCGCTGACTATGGAAAATTATCCCACAAGGATTTAGAGGGATTAGTCGCTGGAGCGCGGGTGGAAATTGTGAAAGAAAAACGTTCTCCATTGGATTTTGTTTTATGGAAAAAAGCAAAACAAGGTGAGCCTAGCTGGCCATCTCCGTGGGGGGAAGGACGTCCAGGCTGGCATGTTGAATGCTCTGCAATGGCTATGAGTGAACTAGGCGAGCAATTCGACATTCATGGAGGAGGATTGGATTTACAATTTCCTCATCATGAAAACGAGATCGCTCAGAGTGAAGCAGCTACTGAAAAACAATTTGCAAATTACTGGTTGCATGTAGGAATGTTGCAAGTTAATAATGAAAAAATGTCAAAATCATTGGGTAATTTTTTCACTATAGCTGATGTTTTGGCCCAACATCATCCTGAAGTTGTCCGTTATTTTCTTCTAAGTAGTCATTATCGTAGTTCATTGAATTACTCTGAAGAAAACTTGGGGAATGCAAAAAAAGCACTAACTCGTTTGTATCAAACCATAAAAGACATCCATGATATTGCTGACGGTGAATTAGATAATCATTGGATTAATGAATTTAACCAGGCAATGAATGATGACTTTAATACCCCCGTTGCATTATCTGTTTTGTTTCAACTTAGTCATGAAGTAAATAAGAATAACTCAGCTGTTTTAGGGGCCACATTGAAGTATTTAGCTGGGATCATGGGGCTATTACAGGCCGATCCTGCTTCGTTTTTACAGTCTGGATTTGCTGAAGAGGATAGGGTAGAAATAGAGCAATTAATTGCTGAGCGGCTTCAAGCACGTGCTGATCGGAACTGGGAACGTGCTGACCAGATAAGAGCAGACTTACTACATCGTGGCATTGAGCTAGAGGATGGAGTTAACGGGACCACCTGGCGTCGAGTCGAATAGGTTTAGAGTTCAAAATAGAGAAACCGGGGGTTATGAAATAGAACTCCCAGGTTTCGCTTCACGATAGTTCATCAAAATTATAAAGTTTCAACGGATGGGAACCTCTTTCCAATTGCTATTTTGAATTAACTCTTGATTACTTTATAATCACCCCGATTATTTTTAATGACTGTTTTTGGAACTTATTTTTGTATAGTGTACCTGTGAAATTTTTAATTTGTTTAATATTATTTTGTTCTGCTGTAAGTTATGCAGAAATTGCTGATTCGATCTTAGATAATTATCAAACCAATTTAGATAAATTGCCTATAATAAGACAAGAACACTTTTCAATCCGAATGTATCGCATAACAGGCGACAAAAAGCATTTGAATTCTGTTGTCGATTATGTGTATTTTTTAAGCAACAAATATCAATATCTATTTTCAGGTCTTGACCAACCGGAGCTCACTCTCCAAAAATCAAAGAATTTATTATTAGATGCTAACGAAAAGCTTGCACATAAGCATAAGTTACGGATCAAAAAGATATCAGAATATGGTGATTTGTTTTTTTATCTTTATTTATTAGAGACAACTAATAAGATTTTTTCATACCATTTGGAAAATACTTCGTTATTCCCACAAACAAATACAGTTATTGACGTTTTAAAAACTCAAGTCCCTCGCTTGGAGGAGTTTATCGTTAATGAGGAAAATATTAGAATTTATGGGGCTCAATTAGTTAATTATGTTTATTATTTATATGATTTAAATATTGTTGATTTAAGAAAATCCTATACCAAACTTTTCCAGCAAACTTTTCCAGACTCTATGGATAGTCAACTATCTGAATGGGAATATGAAGCAAAACTTTATGGAATGACGCATTTCATAACTGCGGCGAGTCATTATTATCAAAACTTTGTTAACGACGATTCCTTTTTCTGGATAAGCGATTATTTTGAGCGTAATATGGAACAAATAATGGAGCGGGCTGAAAATGATGTTATTGCTGAAGTAGGGGTTTGTTTATTGTTATTAAATAAAAAAGACTCTCCAGGGATTAAAAAAATAAGGGAGCATTTAGAAACAGTGTATAACCCGCAACATCAGATGATTCCTGCCCGCACTAATTCAGTAGATTTTATATTTGGTGAACATCGAAATATTCTTACAGTGATGCTTTTTAAATGGCCCGAAAGATTAATGGACGGTCCATTTTTTTCAGAGGAATTAACATTAATTCCTAATATTTTTAGTGGAGCAAGTTAGAGTTAGCTTCTCTTTAGCTTTAAACATGTGAGCGGAAACCAGGTCATTGATTTCAAATTTTAACTCAATTTGGTCGGGGATACGATCTGGGCTCCACTGATCTAGGGAAAGACAGTGAAAGATTTTACTAAAGAAGATATATGCACTATGTACCATATTTTTTTAGGACGTGAACCGGAAAATATGGAAGTATTAGATTATCATTATGCCTTGTATCACTCCTTAATTGAAATGTTGAATTCATTTTGGCACTGTGGTGAGTTCCAAAAAAGAATAGAATCAATAAAAAAGTCAGTTGTTAAGAAAAGTCAAAAAACGGATAGTCTTACCTACCATATCACTGCTACCGGAAATTATTTTTTGCCAACCGATGCGCATGAAGATATTATTGCGAATGCCATCATTGCTGGAACCATTTTTGATAAGCCTATTTATGACGTGGCAAAGTCTTATATTAAACCAGGGACTACCGTATTAGATATAGGTTCTAACTTTGGTCAAATGGCAGTTTTGTTTTCTAAATTAGTAGGTGATGAAGGTGTGGTACATGCGTTTGAAGCAGATGATTTCGTTCATGCTTTATTGGTTAAAAATATATCAGTAAATGCCCAAAATATAATAAGTCATTTTGGTGCAGTCCATAATCGTAGTGATGAGATTCTATTTTTTCCAGTACAAGATTTTGAGCGATTTTCTACCTACGGTTCTTACGGAATAGATTATGTCCATGGGAAAGGGCGACCGGTCAAATCCCTAATGATTGATGATCTTGAGTTTGAAAAACCAGTTAGCTTTATAAAAATCGATATTCAAGGAGGAGATTTATTTGCAATGCAAGGGGCGGTAAAAACAATAGCGCAACATAAAATGCCAATTGTTTTTGAGTATGAATATTTATTTGAGGAGGAATTAAATTTAAGCTTTCAGGAATATGTGGATTTTGTGAAAACTATAAACTATCAATTCAAGAGAGTAATTAATGGACAAAATTTTCTAATTGTTCCGAAGGATTAAGCGATTTGAAGATAGGTCCCAAAATTGTTTTAGATTCCCTCTTTATTCTGATTAAATATAAAGCCTCTACGAGTGCGAAGTTTCTTTGTACGCATTAGGTAAATGAAAACCAATACAAAAAGCATTGAAAGAGCCATATATCCCATAAGATAAAAACAATCATCAAGTGCCAAAGCAATAGACTTACGTGTAAGGTAGTCATTTAACTGAGCGAAAGCATGCTTTCCTGAAATATGGAATAGTTTTGCTTGTTGTAAAAAATTTTGAGTTTCATGGGAAAATGGAGTCAGACTGCTTCCTAATCGAAGATGAAAAAAAACTTCGCGTCTATGCCATAAAATAAGAAATAAAGAGACTCCTAGCCCACTTCCAAGCAAACGTGAAATATGAAACAAGCAAAGGCATTCAGCGAACTTTGTTTCATGACAAGTGGCTACTGATAAATGAAAGAGGGGAGATAAAAATAATGCTAGGCCTATACCTGCTAAACCTCGTGAAAATGCAATGCGATTAAAATTTATATCCACATTAAAGTAGGCAGTATAAAAACAGGATAAGGCAAAGAACAGTAAAGCAATGAATAAAGGATAAAATGGTTCATATTTTCTTTTATTAATAAGTACTGGAATCCATCCACAAAATGCCATTGTTCCTATGATCAGCGCGATCCAATCAGGAGTATAATTAACATAAAGTTTTAACCACAAAGACAATAAGATAACCATTCCAAAATAGAGTCCGAAAAATAGGGCGATATAAATCATTGCAAAGCAAAAATAAAAATTTTTAAGTAATTTCAAATCAATGACAGGATGCTGAGCTGACCAGCTGCGTAAAATAAAGAATACAAGACTGATTACACCGAAAATCAATAAAAAAGTAATTAAAGAAGAGCGAAACCAATCTAACTCTTGGCCAGTAGTTAAAGCGGTTCCAATAAACACCATGCTGATGCAATAGTAAAAATATCCAATTTTATCAAAATATATCTTTTTTACAGGCTCATGATATCTTCTATATCCAAAACCAACATACAAAATTAAAAAAATACATAAAGGAATGTTTGAGAAAAAAAGGAATCGCCAATGGTAGTTGTACGCAATCCAGGCACCATATGAAGCGCCGATTACAGGGATTATTGAAAGACACATTAAAACCAAGGAGACAATATAGACTTTATCTTTATTAGGGGAGAGCAAAGGGATAAGCGTACATGCGATCAGAAGAAACATCGGTCCTGAAGCAAACCCTTCTAAAAATCTGAATAAGATAAACGTAAAGAAATCCTCCGCTGTCGCACATCCCCATGAACAAAATGCAGTAAGACTGAAACAGACAACAAAAAGTTGAATAGGACTTAAGCATGTTACGGCGGGTTTTCCTAAAGGTACCCCTAGAAGATTTCCAATGCAGAAAAAACTGACTGTATACGAAGTCATATAAGAACTGCCACCCAGATCACTCACAATATATAAACCTGCCATTATGGGTAAAGTAAGATTAAAGATTACTGCGGCAAGTGATAAAAGTAAGATATAGAGAATCATTATTTATTCATCTCTTTTAGGTTGATTTTATTTATGATGAGGGGGGATTTTGCATAGTGCTTAAGATTAGGGTCCAAATTACTCTTAATAATTTCAGCGATTAACTTTTCATTGCCTATCTCTTCTTTTTGGAAAATATCAGTAACATAATGGGGAGACTCTGAGGTTGTGGTGGGCACTAAGGGGCCATTTTGATCAGAGAGATCTGTCGTAACCTCCAAAGAAAGGCCGATTCGCAGAGGATGTTTTATTAATTCATCTTGTACTAGAGCAATCCGAACAGGTAACCTTTGAACGATTTTAATCCAGTTCCCTGAAAGGTTTTCGGGGGGTAATAGTGAAAAAACATTACCTGCCCCTCCTGGTAAACCCACAATTTTTCCATGAAATACCACCCCAGAACCGTAAAGATCAGAAGTTATCTTAACGTTTTGTCCAATGCGCACTTTGTTCAGTTGGGTTTCTTTATAATTAGCATTTACCCATATTTGATCGAGAGGGATAATAGACATAAGTGGTTCTTTTGGTGAAATCCACATCCCGACTTGAATTGTTCTTTGTGCTACCAATCCATCTACGGGCGCATAAATTTTAGTTCGATATAATTGGACCCATGCATCACGTACTTCTTGCGCCACTGCCTGCACCGATGGATGCTCGGTTATGGATGTGCCTTGTACGAAGGCGAGCATCTTTTGATATTTATTTTGAGTGCTTTTTAATGAAGCAATGGAAGCCTTTAGATCATCTTGTGCATTTTGATAATCCTCTAAAGAAACACCTTTAGCCCCAATGAGATCACGGCGATGTTTAAGGTTTTGTTGTGCTTTTAAAAGTTGCGCTTTTCTCATTTCAATGTCTGCTGCCAGTATAAACACATCATGAAATGCCTGGGATATATCACGTACCGTACTGGCAAGTTTCTTTTTCGCTTTTTCCAAAGCGATATGTGAATCGGTTTCATTTAATGTAACAAGGAGCTGTCCTTTTCTTACCAGAAAACTATCGTCAGTATAGATCCCTGTAACAAATCCTGGGCGTAACGATTTGATATAGACCTGATTCCCTTGTACGTAGGCATCATTGGTATAAACTTGCCGGCTCCATACAATAAGCCAATACACAAAAAAGAAAATAAATAGAACAATAAGAATGACTGTAAAATAAAAAGAGGCGGATCGTTCTTTCATGAGTTGTTCACCAACGGAATCGTATTTTGATAGTAGCCTCCTCCCAAAGCTCTGGTTAATTTTATAGAGGCTAAGTACTGGTTATAAAGTAGAGTAACATCTACAAGTTCTTTTTGAATCACTTCTTCTTGTAAAAAGTAAAGATCAAATAAACTATCCAAGCCCTTTTTTTGACGCAGGGAACTTAATTGATAACGTTGTTTTGCATACTCTACAACTTGTTTTTGTTCTATTTTTTGTTGATAGATATTCTCAGCGAAAGCCAATACATCAAGTACTTCTTGGGTACTGAATAAGAGTAAACTATTGTATGCTTCGATTGCTGCATCAAATTGTGCCTTAGTCGAATTGATGTTTGCTTTTATTGCACCTGCCGTGAAAATAGGTAATTGTAAAGCAGGTCTAATTGCTGCCGTCCCACTCGATAAATCAAAGAACTTTCTCCAACTTGTGCTTTCCAGCCCAATCAGACCAGCGAGGTTAATATCAGGATAATATTCTGCCATTGCTGCCCCTGCTCTGTAGGCTAAAGCTTTAGCTCGCCATATTTGTGCCATTAGATCAGGCCTTCGAGCTAAAAAATCCAATGGGAGTATTTGGGGGATATTTAGTGTTTTAGGTAATGAGGGTAATGTGGGTTTAATTGATAGGTGTTCGTCTGGTCCACGGCCAGCTAATATATTGATTAAATGTTTGTTGGCAGTTAATTCATCGGTAATACTTGAAAGTAATTTTTGGGATTCGAGTAATTTCTCTGAGGTTTCTAAGGCGGGCAATTTCGACGAAAGTCCCTTTCGTACCATTAAGTTTTGTAATTTAGCTATTTTTTGTCGTACTTCGATGAGTTGGGAAAATAATTTTTTTCTAATTAGATTTGTTTTATAGGCAAAAAAAGTTTGAGCCAGTGCAGTGCTAGTAATTAACTCAACCTCTGCAGCTTCAGCCTCTCGAACTTTTGCTTCTCCTAATGCAGCATAAAAAAGATTACGGTTTTTTCCCCAAAAATCAAACTCATAAGTAAACGAAAGCGAAAGATCTAAGAGTCTAACGTTTAAAGGAAAGTTATGATTGAATGCACGATATAAACCGTTTTCACTGACATATTGTCGATTTTCATGGGCATTAAAAAAAACTAAAGGTGATAATAATGAACGGGTAACGATGGCTTGCTGCTGAGCAACTTCAATACGCTTTTTGATTTCATGAATGGAAGGATTATTTGCTAAAGCTTCTGTTACTAGCACATTGAGTTCCGGGGTATTATAAGACAACCACCAGTGGTTATTTGGCCAATTACCTCTAGAGAAAATTTCTTTTTTTTGTAAACTTTTTTCAATGGAGTGCTTCATGCTTGGAACTGTTTTTATATTTTTAATCTGGCTTTGATGCGGTAGCGAAATAGTACAGGATACTAATGGATATAAACTAAAAAAAATAAATCCTCTGATCCAAAGCCGCATAATAATCCCATTTTATTTTCCAAGACATCTTTAAAAGTAAACTTTAATTCCGTATTAACATAAGCTGTTGGCAGGCTTCTAAGCTACCTTATATAGTAACCATTAACGTTTGATTTTCAAAGGAATTTTATGGTGTTTATAGGTGGAAAGTTCCTAGCATATCTAGTACTTAACAAACTTCGTTCTAGTATCTAAAGTTTTATAGCTCGAGTGTACTTACTATAAAGGTTTAGGAAGTAATGAGCTATTAGGCAGTGATTTAAATTATAACGCTATTAAGGATTAATTTTGAGTGGTTACTCGAAGAATTTCTGCAAGGGATGTATCACCGGCAAGAACTCTTTTAAATCCATCATCTCGAATACTGGGTGTGGTGGGCCGTAAATAATTTTCCATTGTCTGTGAATTTTCCTGTCGATGAATCATTCCTCTAAGTACTTCATCGACCGTAATGAGCTCATAAATTCCTGTTCTTCCTTTATAGCCTAAGTGATTGCAGAAGTCACAACCTTTAGGCTCAAAAACTTTTGAGATATCTGTGTCTGCTGTAAGCCCCATAAGTTCCTTTTCATCATCTCGTAATTGATGGGGAGTTTTGCATTGAGGGCATAATCTTCTAACGAGACGCTGGGCAATAAGTCCCACAATACTTGAGGATAGAAGAAAAGATTCTACTCCCATATCACGCAAACGAGTCAGGGCTCCTAGTGCGCTATTGGTATGTAAGGTGGATAGTACTAAGTGTCCTGTAAGACTGGCTTGAACTGCAATTTCTGCAGTTTCCAGGTCACGAATTTCTCCAATCATAACTACATCCGGATCTTGCCTTAGAATTGCCCTTAACCCTTTAGCAAAGGTCATTTGAACTTTGGTATTAACCTGGGTCTGACCAATACCCTCCAGATCATATTCTATAGGATCTTCAATGGTTAGAATATTACGTGTGACTTGATTTAATTCAGTTAACATAGCATATAGGGAAGTAGTTTTTCCGGAGCCGGTGGGCCCAGTAACTAAAATAATGCCATGTGGCTCTGCGATCATTTTTCGCATATTTTTGACTGTGGATTTAGGCATTCCCAACAGGTTTAAATCCAATTGAGCCGCTTGTTTGTCTAAAATCCTTAACACCACGCGCTCACCATGATTAGAGGGAAGGGTTGATACCCTGACGTCAATATTATGCCCACCAATACGTAGAGAAATACGGCCATCTTGTGGAATACGTTTTTCTGCGATATCTAGTTTAGCCATCACTTTGACCCTAGATATAACTAAAGGAGCGATAGCGCGCTGAATCTCTAAAACTTCATGTAAAACGCCGTCAATTCGATTACGTACCAGTACTCTATCTTCATAAGTTTCAATATGAATATCAGATGCTTTTTGTTTAATTGCTTGAGTAAACAATGCATTCAATAAGCGAATTATTGGTGCATCATCTTGATTTTCCAATAGGTCTTCACTGACTGGCAATTGACTCGCTAGTAGTGAAAGATCCATATCTTCCTCCATACCTCCAGCAGCTTCGAGTATCGATGATTTTGATTGATACACATGAGCTAAATGTTGTTGAAACGCTGATTCATCAACCTGTTTTAAAGTAAATTCACATTGTAATAAACGTTTTATTTCGGCAAGAGATTGCAATGAAGTATTGGGTAAATGATAAACGAGAGCTTGGTTGTCACTCTTTTCATTGGCAACAACAATCCCATGGTTTTTTGCAAAACTGTAGGGGATTTTTAGTAATTTTTCTTCGCTGTCCATGGTTTATTTCGTGACTAACAAAGGTGGACGATTAAACGGTTTTGGTAATTCGGCGCGTTTCAAAGCGGGTAATACCGTTGCGTTATTGCTTTGTACAAAAGCATCTTGCGATTTTAACCAATCCAGTTCGAATTGGCGTACATTATTGTATTTTTGACTGGTCATAAGCATATTTTCTCGTTCATTACGCAAAATAATTGGCTTTATGAAGACCATAAGTACTCGTTTTTCCCGAGAATTTATATTTCGTTTGAATAAACGACCCACACCCGGTATATCTCCCAAAACAGGTAAACGATTATTGTCATTACCTAAACTATCTTGCGTCAAACCTCCTAAAACAACTATATCACCGCTCTCAACATGAACCGAGGTAACGATACTACTAATTCTAAATGTCGGTGTGGTTGAGTTTGGTGCAACAACGGGGGGATCCAACGTGTCATTTCCTTGATCAATTTGCAGTTGGATTCCATTTCCGCGTGTAATTTGTGGTCTGACATAGAGATGTAATGCAACATTGACCCGATCAAATGTGGTAAATGGGACCCCATTATTTGTTGTACCTCCGGCATTTGCAGGTTGAGTGGTGGACGCTATCGAAACCTGTTTACCCACTAATATCTTAGCTTGGCGGTTATCAAGAACTACAACTGAAGGTGTTGATAAAATATTCGCTTTATTTTCTCTTGCTAAAGCATATATTTGTGCTTGAAAATCATCAAGTCTTGTACTGCTGTTAATTATAGCAAATCCTGGTCTAAAGGTGTCAGGTCTTCCTGTTTGTTGATCACTTCCCCATTCAATACCTAAGTCATTAACATCCGATTGATTAATTTCGGCAACTAACGCTTCAATTAGTAATTGGGCTGGTTTGATGTCCAGTTGGGCAATTACCCTTTTCAGAATACGGATTACCGATGCTGGCGCATTAAGGATGATAGAGTTCGTATTGGGTTCAGCAATAATTTGTACTGAGGGTTTGGTCGTTCCTTCATTTTGTGTCGTGGTAGTCGTAGTATTTGCAGTAGCTCCTGAAGCAGTTAATGAAGAACCACCCCCACCGCCACCTGATCCGGTTGAGTAAAGAGAAGTGGAAGTGGTGGTAGAGCCTTGTATATTTGAGTTACTGGCAAGATTGGAAGCGGGATTAGTACTATCCAAAATAGGGCGAGTAATGGTACCAATGGTTGTTCCAACATTCCCACTAAAATTTGCCTGGGCAATTCCGGCCAGGATGGGGACCAAGTCTTCAGCTCTAAGGTAATTTAGATAGACTACCTGCGTGTTTGAGTTAAGGCCTTCGGAACTTTCCCTATCTAACTTTAATATCAACATTCTAAGGCGTATTCTGTCGGTTTTAGAGCCGCTGACTAATAGAGAATTGGAGCGGTCATCTGCCGCTACAGTGAGTTGAGTGCGTGTCCCCCCCATGTTGGGCTGGGTTTTAACAAGATCTTTTAAGGTGGCAGCAATATCCATTGCTAATGAGTGTCTTAAATGAACTATATCAATGCCATTTGCAGATGAGTTATCCACTTGCTTTATGATGTCTGCAAGACTACGAATGTTATTTGCTCTTCCTGATAAAATAAGCATATTTGAAGGAGCGTAAGCAGAAATGCTACTCCATTGTGGCATTAAGGGGCGTAAAACCGGAACTAATTGCTCTGATGGAACATAATGAACAGGGACTACAGCCACCATCATGTCGTCGCCTCTAGGAGGTTGTTTTATGCCGCTTAAAATATCAGGAGATTGTGTTTTTGCATCAATATTGGGAATAATTTTAATGATTGCACCACTGGGTATTGCAGCATAGCCTGAGACTTGTAAGACTGAAAGAAATACTTGATAAAGCTCGTTATTGTTCATTGGTGTTGCCGATACGATTGATATTTTCCCTTGCACTCGGGGGTCAATGACAAAATTTTTACCAGTAACTCGTGACACCTCAGCGATAACCGCTCTAATATCAGCATTCCTTAAATTCCATAGTTTGCCATTTATTGGCGGAGTTTCAATTGGATTGCTGGAGCTTTCAGGCGGAGTGGATTGGTTTATGTAAGGATGTTGATTCTCGTTGGGCTCATTTTTCTTTGAACTGATCTTTTGGGATAGCTTATTTTGTAATTCTCGTGCTGTGAGGTAATCGCTAATTGGTCCTATTTGTATCAAATAAAGTTTTTTATCGGATAGATTCTTAATTTCAACAGGTTCGCTGACCAGTGCAGATAATTCTTTTTGACGTTGCTTTGCATCTTTTTCCAAATTAAATGCGCCAGCTTGCAGATAAAAAGTAGTATTCCCATTTTTAGTGGTCGTGGAAATATTAATTTCGTTTGCATAAGTTAATGCTGAGCAAATAAATGTTAAAATTATAATGACTATCGAGCGCATCAAAAAATCGTAAAATCTTAGGTAAATAACATAATAACTAAATTTATAAACTTACCATAGCTTTTTTGGCGAGTATCTGAATGTATTTTGAAGCATTTTGCAATTCTGCTTCAAGATTATCTTAATTGGTAAAAAAATCTAGAATGTGTTGATTTTTGTCACGAATCTCCATTGTGCATCGTATTCTCTTTGCTTACAGATTTTATACTGACTAGCGCAAAAATAGTTCGACTTTTTTTGTCTTTCTTGATAATACTTCCGCCCCGTTAGAGCATTCAAATATTTTAAACAACAAAGGAGCTTAACACATGCAACAAAAATTTGATGAAAATACAATAAAATATGGGCCGGATTTCAATCTTATTCGTTCCCTTCAGGGAAAATTTTATTCCATTCTAGATGATATTAAGGCCACTGCAGATCCAGCATTTATTGCGCATTGTCTTGGGGAATGTCAGAAAATGCTTTCTATGGGAAGTGAGATTATCAGGATGGATACGATGCAAACATCTGTTAATGATCCTGATACACCAATGGCAACCTCAACAATAACCCCGTCAAAGACAGCTATCATCGATATTATTCCTGTGAAAAAAAGAAAGCACTCCGAAATAGTTGATCCCAGAACAGATATTGGAAATGGAGAGCGGTTCATCCCCCAACCCACGATGAAACCACAAGACACTTCTGGTTTAATTAAAAGATCTAAAACGACACATCCTCATGCAGAGAAAAAGCATACTCCAGAAGAAAAAGGAAAAGAAAAAGAAATTCCTCAGGCTATGACGGTAAATCGAATTAAATCAAAGCCAGCTAAAATAGAACGAAAATTAATTTCACCTTTTTTAAATGAATATATTAAACAAATGGCGGAAGGCGATCCTAAAGAATATTATCAAGTGCAACGTGAAATGATGCAAAGAAATGAGCGTTATAATCAACAGATTTCAATGAAGCACATATCGTCTATAGGACGGCGATCGGATTTAAAAAACGAAATTAAAGCAAAATATCCTGATGAGCTTAGAAATAAATTTATCTATAGCCATCATGTCAGTTTTCCTTTTACTGTAAAAAAAAGCGACCATAGCCTGAAACGATCAGCTCTCTACCAAAATGAACAATCAAGACGAGAATTTGTTTCTAAAGAAATTACTCCCTATATAAAAACGTCTCCCTCAATGGCTGCCCAGAATTTAATTTATTTATATCAGCATCATTTGATGTACAGCATTTATTTACAACGTAAATCAGGAGAAAATTTAGGTGAAATCCTAATTTATCATTTGCAAAAATTGGGTTTAAATTTAGAAAAAGCAGAAATAAAAAGATTAAAATCGGCTATCAATTCGAGTTACGCTCTTATTAAACGCAAGAAGCCTTTTGATAATCTTGTTATGCGAACACCTATGCTTCAAGTTGAACTTCCTGCGGAAAGACCTCAGGATAGAACTCCTGATGGGACTAAGATTGCTACATTAGTATTGCACGATAATCCTCTAAAAACAGTTAAAATAAATGATAGGTTCGATGAACCTTTTCCTAATTCCACGAAAATTACTCAAGATACTAATTTTTATGATAACAAAGGAAGATTAATAGGTGTATATCGTATTGGTGCGATTCAACCCGAGATGATAGCGGATAAATTTCGTAAAGAACTTTCTTCGATAAACGAAACACAGTTAAGTAGGATGGGCGCTGTATCTTCAGAAGAAGCTGTTACAAAAAAGCAAAATAAAGAAAAAACCCACGCAAGGATCCGTTCAGCTCCGTTTGGTGTGCTAGGAAAAAAAACGGGAAGAATTAGACCTACTCAATTTTCAGAGACAAAATTTGAAATTGAAGAAGGGCTAGCGCCTCTTTTTAAAATGGTTGAAAAGCTCTATGCAGAATGTGCTCCAGTTGAATATGCAACCCGCCGTCGGATGATGGATTATGCATCTTATTTTACCCTCAAGGGCTCGAGTTATCTTTTGTCCGCCGAAGCAAATTATGACAAACAAACCAGTGCTCACTTGGACAGCAATAAGTTTCCTATCCACAGTCTGAATCCACTCTTTATTATCTACCCCACTAATCATGGCGAGCAGGGTGCTCCTCAACGAACTTATGAAGGGGCATACACTTTTTTTCCTGGCGTAAAGGGTATTTTGGCAAATAACTCTCAGTCTTATTTTGAAGGCATATATTTTGACTTAAAAGAGGGGGATATATTGTTATGGGATTTTGATAAATATTTCCATTGCAACACAAAATTGATTCCTACTAATGGAACCTCTGATTCAAGATGGCATCGTATCTCGATTGTTGGATTTACCAAAGGTGAAGCATTAGACAAAATGATAGAACCCCTTGTACTTGAGGACTCTGATGATGAGGATAGTTCTCTTTTTATCGCTGAGGAGAATACACCCTCCGGGCAATCCTTAGAGGAATCATTATCTGAACTTCCACAATGCATGCAAATTAAGGAACAAACTGCCTCGCAGGATCAGTATGCTGAAAGCAATATTTCATATGGAAAAGAAGATGAAACGATTGATGGATTGCAGCTAATGAGCCTGGATTCATTGTTATCATCCGATAATGTCATTGGATTAGAACAATTTAATGATCAAGTGGAAGCTATATTAAAAAATACTCCTTCAGGAGATGTGGTAGGACAGGAAGAAAGTCGAGCCCCTGTGTATGCTAGAACAAATCCTTCAAACCTTACATTTTTTAGGGCTGAAAAACCATCACAAGGTAAAGAATCATTAACAAGTGCGCTCACTATAACAAGTGCATCCACTATTAGACATAATTAATAGATGGGTTTACATTATAAACATTGTAGTTTCGACCCGGATTCCATGAGGTTAATCCGGGTATTTTTGTTAGAAGTGATGATGCGTATTTGTCTGAGTCTCGTGATCATGATGATGAACGTGTGGCTGATGTAAATGTTGTACTTGTGGGTACGGGGGATGGGCATGAAAATGTGGTTGAAAGAACCCATTAGGGTGTGCACCTTGCAATGGAGGCGTAACAACCACTACAGTTTGCGGCTGGGTAGTTGTTGGATGATTATGTTGGTGATTGTGGTGCTGATGTCCTGTTCTTTTCATATGTTCGTCCTCGCTAAATAAAAGAAATCGATTTTATTTATTAATTCGTGTCCTAGATGATAATGCACAGTTGTACATTTTAAATATCATCTTAACGCATTATAAACAGATGGTTTGGTAAATGTATATGATTTTCCTGAACCTTTAACTGGAATGGCAGAGAGTAGCCTTCGACTTTTATTCGATTTCATTATGCAGAAGGCTTTGTAGAAATTTTATTTTTGGGGGATTAAGGGCAATAAATTGTATCTTGAACTTCTTCCAGATCCTTATTAGTTGGATGCTTTAAATCAAAATTGCCGTGATATTCTTCTCCTAATGCGCTTATATAATGCCTTTGAAAATATTTTCCTGCTGACGCATTTTGTCTGTGAAGTTGAGGAGTTGGAGGCATTTCTTCAGGATCAGGTAATTGAATTAACGGATTGTCTGATAGATCCGTTACGGCAGTTTTTCCTCCGGTAATAAACAACGTTTTAGTTTTCTTATCAAAAAATTTTGTCATGATAATCTCCAGATGAATAGGTTTTGTGGTGATTACATACAACATCAATTGGACTGATGCAAAAAGTCCAGTCAATAACTTTTCTACACGAACCCGATTACTGCGTCAACAATCCTATAGAGGTGCTACTTTATTATTCAAACTTTTTTAGTCACGACCTGATATTTCAATTGAACAATTCCACAACCTATATTTTTCGTTTCCATCAATTCGAGATCGATATCCTGTTTTAGCGGACCAAATAATGAACGCCCAGAACCAAGTAGTATAGGAATTAATGTAATTGTTAATTCATCGATAAGATTTTCAGAAATAAATCTTTGAATGGTGATTCCTCCATCAATATAAAGATGTTTCATTCCTTTTTCTGCCAAGCGTTCAACAAGGACGGATGGTTTTTCAGCAGATAAAGAAACGCATTTTTGCAAATGTCTGGGAATATTTATTGTTTTGCTACTCAGGACCACTACGGGAAGATCCCCATATGGCCATTCATCAAATGATAGGACCTGTTCAAAGGAGTTTCTTCCCATAACCAATCCATCGACTGTAGAAATAAATGATTGATAACCGCCATCTTCACCTGGGGGCACTAGAGAATTAAAGTGGTTAAGCCAATCAATAGAACCATTCTCTCGAGCGATAAATCCATCCACAGTTGTGGCAATAAATACGGAGCACTTCATGGACATGCGAAAATTCCTTGTGAAATAATTTTGACTTGTGAACTGAGTCATTGAATCTAGGCTTAACTTACTAGGAAAAATATTACAAAAACAATACTTAATAATAAGAGTAAAAGATTAATTTTTTGTCGTGTTAAAAGCTTTAATAAAGTATATAGAATAATACCTCCACCAATTCCATCAGCAATAGAAGCAGTAAAAGGGATCATCATAATCGTTACCATACATGGAGCGGTTTCACTGACATCATGCAACTTCATATCGGTGAGATGTTTCATCATACAGCAAGCCACATACAAAAGGGCGGGACCTACTGCATAGTTAGGAATCATCCGTGCCAATGGTGAGAAAAACAACATAAGAAGAAATCCGATAGCAATCACTATAGCTGTTATTCCGCCGCGTCCACCGGCTTCAATTCCTGCAGCAGACTCGATGTAGGGAGAGGTACTCGCAGAGCCTAATAATCCTGCTACAGCAGAAGCAGCTGCATCTGCAGTTAAACAATTGCTAAGACGTTTTGAATAATTTTCTTGTTGTTTAAATACAGATGGATTTAATAAACCAATCAACGTCCCAGTAGCATCGAACACAGCAATTAAAAAAAAGGTAAATGTGGCTTTTAAAGCAAGAGCGGTATTTAGGCCAGAAAAATCAAGTTTTAAAAAAGTAGGTTCCATGGAAGGGGGCATGGAAATTAATCCTTGCCAGGTCGATAAACCCAGCAATAAACTTAAGAGAGAAATACTGAGTATTCCAAGAATTATTGCTCCTGGAATTTGAAAATAATCTAAAATCAATATGAGTAAAAAACCTAAGAAAAATAAGCCGCTTTCCGGACGATTGAGTTCACCAAGACGCATTAAATTGTGCTGATCCTCAATAATAATTTGATTGTTTTGCAAGGTAATTAAAGCAATTAATAAACTGATTCCTATTAAGATAGCAATTTGTAAATTATGGGGAATTGCTTCGATTAAAAGACGTCTCAGACTGGTAAGTGACATTATAAAAAATAAGACACCTGAAAGAAATACAATGGCTAAGGCTTGTTGCCAAGGTATTCCCATGCCTTGAACTACCGTATAAGAAAAGAAAATATTTAATGCCATACCAGGCGCAATCCCTATAGGAGTGTTGGCAAATATTCCTGCAATGAGACAAGCGAAAGCAGTAATCAGACAAGTGGCTGTAAAGACGGCTCCCTGATCCATCCCAGCATCATGAAGTATGCTTGGATTAATGAAGGCGATATATACCATGGTTAAAAAAGTGGTAATTCCCGCAATGATTTCAGTTCTCAAGGTAGTGTCTTTGAGAAAATAGGACTTTAACCGTTCCATAGTATTCTATTCTCGTATTTAAAAGAAAATTTAAAGGCACTGGCAATCTTATGATTGTGGGCCCTAAGTAATTGTCCTACTAAACATAACAAAAAATCAATTTAAAGTATCTAGGGTTATTGTAATTAATGACCGCTCTCTGAGTCTTGCTCAATCAATCATTTGCACAGACTCCATTCATTAACCATTGTGCCGATTGGTTACTCAAAGGTTAATATTTTTATCATACGATAGTTTTTAAATTGAATACCATACAACTCCTTATTTTGTTTCGCTTCAGTAAAATACCCACAATGTTCGAAAAATGCTTTGGCGGTAATGCTCACGTCAGCGAAGAGTTTTGGAATTCCTAATGCTATGGCTAAATGTTCGCGAACTTCTAACAATGCTTTACCAATACCTTGATTTTGATAGTCTTTATGCACATAACCTCGATTGAGATAACCGTTTTTTTCTAAGTCGGAAAATCCAAGGATTTTGCCATTTTTCTTATCAATAGCAACAAAGGTATAGTTTTCAGCTAGAGATTTTCTCCATTGGGATAGATCGGGATTTTTTGGTGCCCATACATCGAGTTGTTCTTTGTTATAATCCCTACAGTTGACATAATGGACGGTATCATAAAAGAGTTGATAAATTTCTGCCTCATCTCCCTGTTCATAAGCTCTAATATAAAATTTTTGATTTGCAATTGATGTTTTAAAGGCAGGGTAGAATTCTAAGAGTTTTGCATCAGTCCAGAGTTGTTTGATTTCAAAGAGCATGTCTTCTGCCATTTTTCTTAAGTGAGGCAATAAATTGTTTCTGGATGCAATATGAATAAATGCTTGTAAACGCGATAAAACTCTCGGTCGTACCCAATTTTCTTCAGCCTTCCACAATGAATCCTCTGGAACAGGACCTGAAGGACCTAGTCTGTCTTTTTCAAAAGTTGAATCAAGGAAAGGGAGCGTTTGTTGTAATAACCAAAAACCACAGGCTTCAGTATAGGCTTTGGCATAAGCTAAATCATTTGATGCCGCAGGAATGGTTAGTTTGAGTTCTTCTCGATAAATAATTTCTAAAGAATCGATGACTTCTTCTGGGATGGCCTTGGCGCACCAACACGTGGGCATGCTCATCCTCAGATAGGTACCATCCAATAGCGCATTTCGAATAAAAGACCACTCAAAATCAATAAGTTGTAACTCAAATGTTTTTTCATGATCGAAAACATTATCTGGGCAAATATCACCATGAGTTAGAACAGTAAATGGACCTGGCTTGAAAAGAGAATGAATTAATAACATTGCCTCATCAATACATTCAGTTGTGAGAGATAGTTTTAATTTTTTATTAGCAGATTGTAATTTTTCAAGTAAATCAGCTTGAGTAGAATCTAGATCTTCTTGCAAGGTTGCGGCACTTTTATGAATTTTTTTTAAAATCGTTTCATATATAGCCGTTTTACCAAAGCTTGCCGCATGGAAACTTCCTAATGCCTTCATAAAACGACTTAATGCCCCAATCGCTTGTTTTTTATTTGAACTGGTCAATGAGTCGACTAAACTTATATGTAATTCTCCTAAATCTTCAACAAGAATAAATCGGTGCTCTTTGTTACCGCCGTAAAAGTAGGGAACATTATGCATGCTTTGATGAATTTGATTTGCAAACTCAAGACCAGCCCAATCACGAGCAAATCGGGCGTTAGCATTTTCGTCATCACAATCTGATTTTTCAGGTAGAGACTGTTTGAGAATGATGCTTTTAGGTACAGAGTCCGAGTTGCTTCTAAGGAAGATGCGCACGATTATATTTCGCCGTTCTTGTTCACTTAAAAAGTGAAGAGAACTTATTTCTAAAACCGTTTTAAAATGGTGTTGAAGTATTTGAATCGCTTTTTGTAAAACATTGGGATTAATTTTTTGTTCATGTACTGTCATGCTATTCAACCTTTTAAGATAGAGGTTTAATTAGGATTAAATAAGCGTTGTCTTCACTATAATCGGTACGCGTAAAACCTGCTTTTTCATAACAATGAATTGCTTGATGATTATACACTTGTGGATCAACAAGAATGGCATCAATGGTATTTGGAAGCTTTGTTACGAACGAATCTAAAATCTGTTTACCTAATCCTTTTCCACGTTGATTACTGGACGCGATAAAGAGGTCAATACCTGCTAATTTATGAGGTGAATAACAATGAAACAATGGATGATTATTGTGATGTACACCTTCTGGAAGATGATCACTTAGATAATAATATTGGATAAAGCCAAGAGGAAGATCTCCAGAATAAATAATAAAACTTGGTACTTTATCTTCGCCTAAAATTCGAGGGAGATATTTTTGTTGAATCTTCTCAAATGACCAGGATTGATCTCGAGCGTACCACTGATTGATGAGGGGTTCTTGGAACCAGTGATATAACAATGTGAGGTCATTTTCGCTCAATGGTTTAAAGATAAAAGACTGAGTCTGATTCATTTTGAGTTATTATTTAAGCCAACATGAGGAGGTTTTTGGGGACATAAATGAAATTTTATTCATTTTTGTGTCCAAAAGTATTTTTGGTTTTTTATTGTAACTTATTGATTTGATGGTGGCTATGGGTGGACTCGAACCACCGACCTCAGCATTATGAGTGCCGCGCTCTAACCGGCTGAGCTACATAGCCACAAGACGCGTGATTTTGTCTTTTTAAGGGAAAGATGTCAAGTCTGTAGCGTGTTTTTTTTGATTTTTTTTCTATGGATAGATGATTTTACTTGCCTTGTGTTTGTAATTTCGAAATTTGAAACTTAGGGATAAGTGAACCATATTTTCAATATTCTGCAGGTCGTTATCTAACATTTAAACAACTAGCGCAAAAAATGTTTCTTTGGCTGGTATTCTAGAGTATAATGCGCCGAAATTTTATTCAGAAAGGAGATTTAATGTTACAGAAGTGTATTTTAAAACTTGTGTGTGGCGTAATTGTATTAGTGAGTTTGTCATCTTGCGCTGTAGTAAAGGCGACTAATCAACCTGGAAAAAAAGATTTATCTGTTTTACGGCTTCATACACCTCGTTCTCATGTTATTGCAGAGTTGGGTAAGCCAGTGAATACTCAAATTCATAATGGAAAAAGAACAGATATTTACAGTTTTGTACAAGGATATTCTAAGGGCAATAAAGCGGCTAGAGCAATTGGACATGGTGTAGCTGATGTTTTCACTTTAGGTTTATGGGAAGTTGCGGGCACCCCTCTGGAAGGGATTGCAAATGGTCGCAATGTACAAGTAGAAGTAACCTACGGTAAGACCGATCATGTAGAAAAAGTTAATTACATCAAAGGTCTTCCTAGCGACTATACTCAGACTAGACGATTACATCGTTAATTTCTTCCTTAAATTCACCATGCTACCAGGATAAATAAATTACTCATCCTGGTGGCATAACATCTTTCAGCATTCAAATTGATAAGTTTAATTGTACGTTTGGTCATCAGCTTGACGTAGGGTTTTTTTGATACCGTTTGGTGAATTCATCATTGGAGGAAAAATTATCAAATTAACGTCTGAAATCATTAAACTCGTCTTCACATTTTATGCCAAATTTAATTTGTTAATTAATAGATTAAATTTAGATAGTTCATTATTCCATAATAGTCTATCCCATCAGGATTCATTAATTCTGATGCCTTATGCAATTCCAATAAAGATTTTTTCAAACTCTTAAGAGGAGAATACCTAGGTTGCTAAAAGATGCAGCAAAAAAAGCATTAATTTACATAATCCATAATATATTTAATATTTCCTTTTTGCTCATTTTAGTTCTTCAATAATTAGAATCTCGTTACTAGAATCTAAGAAAGACGGCATTAAATTCTTAAGAAGGTTACTCGAGGAGAGGAGGATATTGGAAGAGCCTGGGTGTATCACATTCACCCAGGCTAATGTGCAGAAGGTTTAAATAATCAATAAATACATGGCTCCGGGTCCACGTAATATTTGAACTAACAATTCTTGCTTTTTCTGTTGAGCAACTTGCTGTAGTGATTTAACGTCTTTAATAGGTGACTTATTTGCAGAGATAATGATGTCTCCGGGTCTTAAACCAGCACGCCATCCAGCACTTGTTTCTGAAGCCCCCACGACTTGTACACCAATGACATTACCATGAGGTGGTGTTTCTTGCTCAAAGTTTCTTAATGCAAGCCCATAAAGAAAAGGGTTTTCTGATTGGAGTTTTTGTTCGTGTGATTTAATGTCAGTTACCACTGCATCAAGGGAGATTGTTTTGCCGTCACGTAGAACAACCATTTTAACATTAGAACCGACACGTAAGAGGCTAATGGTTGTTTTTACCTGAGTTGCTTGGGTTATTTTTGTATTGTTAATTTGAGTAATAATATCACCTGATTTCAACCCAGCTCGTTCTGCGGGTGAATTTGGATTAACTTGTGATACCAATGCACCTTGGAAATCTTCGGGATATCCTAAAGAATGGGCAAGTTCAGGTGTCAAATGTTGAACAAATATACCCATTAAGCCCCGATGAATTGAGCCGAACTTAATAATTTGTTGCGCTACATCTTTTGCCATATTAATGGGTATAGCAAAACCAATTCCGACATTACCGCCATAAGGAGAAAGAATTGCAGTATTAATTCCAATCAATTCTCCTTTTGTATTAACCAATGCACCCCCAGAGTTACCTGGATTAATTGCTGCATCAGTTTGAATAAAGTTTTCTACTCCCTCGATATTTAGGTCACTACGTTTTAATGCACTAACAATACCAAAGGTCGCAGACTGACTGTTACCAAAACTGTTTAAGCCGAAAGGGTTACCAATAGCAACTACAAAATCACCTACTTGTAATTGATCTGAATCCCCTATAGGCAATGATTTTAAGTTTGTTGCGCTGATTTTTAAGATAGCTAAGTCTGTTTCGCTATCACTACCAATCAGCTTCGCTTTTAAACGTCGACCATCTTGTAGCGTAATGGTAACAAGGTTCGCATTGCGAATTACATGATCGTTAGTAATAATAATTCCGTTTTGCGCGTCTACGATAACACCAGAGCCTATACTTTCAAATTTACGCCCTTTTTCAGGAGCAGTTTGATTAGGCTGTCTACTATTCTGCGCTTCCTCATCATTGCCAGCAGAACCGGGTGACGTAGCATTAGGGGGTAAATAACCCTGTACCGCAACATTGACTATTGCGGGCATAATATTTTTTAAGACCGGAGCTAAACTCGGTATAGGAGCGGGAGCTGCTTCGTTAGCCGCATAGGTGAATGTGGCTGTCAAAAGAAGCAGGGTACTTATAATGAATTTGATATGTTTAATCATATTATTAGTCCTGAGGTTGATCATTAAACCAGATTAAGGTAGCTATTCTACCTGTTTGTGACGTTCTTCGATAGGAATACAACTCATTTTTTAACTCAAAAGTACATAAACCAGACTGATAAACCGCTTTAATCCCTTTAGAGATCAGAACAATTTCAGCAATTAGAGGTAAATTAGCCAGCCATTTTCCGTTAGCAGGTTTAAAAGCTTGCTTACTTAAAGGGTAATGGTTGGTAAATGTTTGGTATACCTCCTCTCCAATTTCATAACACTTTTGACAAATTGATGGCCCTATCCAAGCCAATACATCAGATGGAGTGCTCTTCATTTTATCAAGTGTATTTTCAACAATACCTTGAGCCAGGCCTTTCCAGCCTGCATGAATTGCTGCAATCTCAGTGCCTTGCACATTACAAAGCATAATAGGAAGGCAATCGGCAGTAAGGATCACTAAAGGGAATTTTGCTGAACGAGTTATGGAGGCATCTACATTTCTATTGGAGTCGTCTTCAACAATAACACAGCGAGTGCTATGAGTTTGGGATAACCACTGAGGTTCACCTGGAAGATGTAACATCTCCACAAGTTGTTGTCTATTTTTTAGCACATGTTCCTCACGATCCCCCACACCCAATCCCATGTTATTGCTGTCATAAGGAGCTTGGCTATATCCTGATAAACGTGTTGTACTCAAAGCCATGACATTTTTTGGCGCTGGCCAATTTGCTAAGTTAGTCTTCATAATGCGCGTCCAATGTGTTAAGAAGAAGGGTAAAATCATCAGGCAGGGGAGCCTTAAACGTCAACTCATTTTCCGTTTTGGGATGATAAAATGAGAGTGTGGCGGCATGCAGGGCTTGTCTTTTAAAATCTTGGAGTAGGGTACGTAACTCTTCGGTGGCATGAGTTGGAAATCGCATGCGACCACCATACAATGGATCACCGACTACGGGGTGGTGGATGTAAGCTAAATGAACTCTTATTTGATGGGTTCGCCCAGTCATTAAATTGACGTCTAATAAAGTAAAATCCTGATATTGTTTTTTTACCGAATAATGGGTGATTGCTTGTCGTCCTTGCTCCTGAACAGCCATTTTTAATCGATTTCTTGGGTGTCGTCCAAAACCAGTATCAATTGTCCCGCCAGAAATAATATGACCTTGGACTAAAGTAACATAATGACGCTGAATTTCGCGAGCTTGCATTTGTCGTATTAAAGAGGTATGTGCTGGTAAAGTTTTTGCTACGACCAATAAACCTGTTGTATCTTTATCTAATCGATGAATAATGCCCGCCCTCGGTAAATGGTGTAAGGAGGGGGCATGATGCAGCAGAGCATTCACTAAGGTATGCTCTCTATTCCCAGCTCCAGGATGAACTACCATATTCTCTGGTTTATTGAGTACTAAAATCTCTTCGTCCTCATAAACTATGTTTAAAGGAATTTCTTCGGCCGCACATTGATTAAAATCCTGCTCTGTAAAGGTAAAATCAACGTTAATTTCAATCACATCGCCATCTAAAACCTTGTCTTTGGGTTTGCATGGTCTTTGATTGAGTATTATTGTTCCGCTTTTAATCCAATTACTGAGTTGCGAACGAGAGTAATCTGGAAGTAGATGCGCGAGCACACTGTCAATTCTTTGATTGTGATACTCGCGAGGTACAGTTAATTGTTTATGAATATGTTCTATCATCAAATCGTTTCAGTCTCAACTGCGGTGAGACGACCTCGTAAGGAGTTAGGTAATGCCTCACTGATTTGGACATCAACAAATTGCCCTATTAAATGAGCTGGACCGTCAAAATTTACCACTCGATTGCATTCGGTACGACCCGAAAGTTGTTGAGAGTCTTTTTTAGCATGACCGGTAACTAATATTTTCTGGATGCTGCCAGTCATTGATTGACTGTAACGAGATGCTTGTAATAGCAGTCTATTTTGTAAGATCTGTAATCTTTGTTTTTTTACCTCGAGAGGGGTGTCATCGGGTAAATTCGCTGCAGGGGTACCTGGTCTTGGACTGTAAATAAAACTAAATGAGGTATCAAACCCTATTTCATGAACTAAATCCATGGTGTCCTGAAAATCTTTATCTGTTTCACCTGGAAAACCAACAATAATATCCGTAGATAAACGAATATCTGGGCGTACTTTACGCAGTTTTCTAATCTTGGATTTGAATTCTAATGCCGTATACCCTCGTTTCATTAGACCTAAAATACGGTCAGAACCGCTTTGTACCGGTAAATGTAGATGATTTGCTAATTCAGGTACTTCTGCATAGGCATTAATTAAATTATCTGAGAATGCCAAAGGGTGCGATGTTGTAAAACGGATTCTACCTATTCCTTCTATGGCAGCAAGATAATGAATTAAAAGGGCCAAATCGGCGATATCACCCTGTTCCATTTTCCCACGATAATCGTTAACGTTTTGTCCTAATAAATTGATTTCTCTGACGCCTTGAGTTGCTAATTGATAACACTCAGCAAGCACATCATCGAATGGACGGCTAATCTCCGTACCACGTGTATAGGGTACAACACAGAAACTACAGTATTTGCTACAGCCTTCCATTATCGAAACAAATGCAGTTGGTCCTTCAGCTTTGGGTGCTGGTAAATGATCAAACTTTTCGATTTCAGGGAAACTGATATCAACAACAGGCTTTTTCTTTTCCATTCGTTGGTTTAGTAATGCTGGAAGTCGATGTAAGGTTTGTGGACCAAACACGATATCAACAAAAGGTGCGCGTTTAATAATATCTTCACCTTCTTGGCTAGCAACACAACCACCTACACCTATAACCACATGGGGATTTTTAGCTTTATATTCTCGCCATTGACCTAATTGAGAAAAGACCTTCTCTTGTGCTTTTTCACGAATAGAACAGGTGTTGAGCAATATTACATCGGCTTCTTCAACACGTTCAGTTTTGACTAAGCCATGTGATTGCAACAAAACTTCTGCCATTTTAGTTGAATCATATTCATTCATCTGGCAGCCGTTGGTTTTGATGTATAATTTTTTAGCCATATCAAATCTACTTTAAAAACGTGCCTGAGTGAGGGGCGCAATCCGTGACAGGGGACGCGGGTTCCATTGCTGCACCCAGGCTACTATATTCTAGGAAGTTCCGTATTATTTCATTAATGTACACTTTGGCAATAAGTTTCTTTAATTTTCGGTAAAATAATTAAGGCAACGAGCATTCCTAGCGGGAGAATCGCTAGTCCTGTATGATAAGCCTCCAAGGGATAAACTCTAACATTTCCATTCATTTCACCTTCCCACATCTTGTCAAGAATATAACCAATGAGCGGTTGTGCAATTGCTATACCTACCATGTTCATCATGTTCATAAAGCTTAAACCTGTAGCAACATATTTTTTATTACATAATTCTTTGGCCACGGTAAATGCAGGTAGAAACCCCGCTGAAAAAATACCAAATGCAAATAATAAAAGTTCCATATAAATTGCGGTACTAATTGGAACAAAAATAAAGAGTAGAGAGCATATAAGTGCGCCAATACATCCAATGTACATAGGTGGTTTGCGCAATCCAATACGATTGGAAAGTAATCCCCATAAGGGGCTAGCAATTGCCCAGCCAATGAAAACTAGCGAAATATAGTTTGCCGCAGTCGTCTTAGTAATCATCATTTTATTCATCAAAAAAGGGACTCCCCAGAGGCCACAAAAAACTGGAGTTGCCATATACATCAGACCGCCATAGCATGCCACTAACCAAAGTTGTTTATTCTTCATCAGTGCTAATAGGCTGGGAATGAGATGTTCTTCTTCAATAGGATGATGTGAGTGAACTATTTCGTGATTTTTAGGAGTATCTTTGGCTATAACAATAAGTAAGACTGCAAGAATAAGTCCAATAGTACCCATAATGAGCATACTGTGGCGCCATCCAAAATTCTCAATTAATAAAGCAAGAGGCGCTTCTCCACCAATAGCTCCGAGCATCCCTATTGTGACCATGAGACCAGTAAGTAAGGCAAAACGTTGAGCTGGAAACCAATTCGCTGCAAGTTTCATAGTGCCTACCGCGGCAAATGCGGAGCCAAAGCCTATCATCAAACGAGCCACACAGGCCATAAAAAAATTATCCGTCATTCCAAATGCAATAGTACTTACCGCACATACAACTGTTGCCAAAGTAAGCAACCGATGGGGCCCAAAATAATCCATTAATACCCCGCCCGGTAATTGCATGGCCGCATAAGAATAAAAATAGACACCGGATAAAATTCCTAATGTTTGGCTAGTAACTGAGAAATCTCTCATTAATTCGTTACTCATAACGCTAGGTGAAACTTGTAAAAGGCATTCGTAAAAATAAAATAAGCAACCTAAGCCCCATACCATCCAAGGCATTATTGATTGTATCCCAAAATTTGCTACTGATGCGGACCGTGTATTGTAGTGTGCCATTCTTTTATCATTCTCCAGATTTATCTATACGAAGTTGACTTTATGTTCTCTTGGGGCCATAAGATATCAGTATCATGTTGACCAGCCATCCTGGCATTCTTCAATTAATTCTCGTTGTAGTCCTTTTTACAACGGAACTTCTTTTTAGACTAATATCCACCTAAACTTCACTGCACGAACATATGAAGTATGTGTTTATTTTGAATAAAAACTGGAAAATACTTCGTAGATCAGATTGTTAAATCTCACTTCGCATATAAAACAGTTTTTTAAATCAAAAAGTCAACCGGCAACGTTATCACAGAAATATGCAAATTTCACCATGTAAAATATTAACATTTTGTTCAGTATTTGTCTATTTGTCGTTTGATTAATCAGCGGAGTCTACAACTACTCGAGTTCCTTTCATACCATCACCGGGAAGATCCACAAATTCTTCGTTAAGCCAACGTGCGTCCTCAATAAACATTCTGACACAACCATGGCTGGCTCTGTATCCAGGGACTTCATAACTACCATGGAGTGCATAGCCTCTGAAGAAATGCATACAATAAGGCATTAATGCTCCACCATCATTCCCGTCAGATCTTCTAGGAAAAACAGTGGAAACACAGTCTATGTCTTGTTTGCGAATAACACGAAAAGAACCTGTGGGAGTACTACATCCCCCTATAACCCCGGTGCACTTTCCTATTCCTGCGGAAATAGGCCCCCACCAGAGTAGTTCCCCATCTTGATCATAGGCAGCCCAGGCTAATTTTTTTTGACTTACATAAATTGTTTTTTCTCCTTCGGAGTCAATATACCTAGGGAAGGGGGAAACATCATAGATAGTTAATCGATCGATATTTTTGGGCACAGCAATAGTCATACCTGGACGTAATGAGACATTCATACGATTGATTCGCCGTACCATATCTCGTTCTTCAGCATTAGGAAACAACTTCTCCCAGTCCTCTCCATTTTTAACTTTCATACAAAAATAATCAGGTGAGTTACATAAAGTTTCACCGTATCGCGTATAGGCGAGAGCAAGTTGACTCATTGACCATAAACAAATAGATACTGTCATTGATATCATAAGTTTCATAAATGATCTCAATTTAAGCTGTTGTACTCTCTATAGCGACACTTTAAAAAATAACTTTAAAATTATATGAGTTACTAATAAAGGTACCACATGAGAATAAATTCCTGGGTTACTCTATTAGAAATATAATAAAGTACAAGAATATAAAATTAAGAGGTTTACTCCTCGGACTCTGGATGGCCAGGAGAAACTTTTTGCCAAGCTTCGTGCACTTGAGCCAGCAATGAATTGGATTGAGATAATAGTTCCTTGTCATTATTAAGATTGGCTTTTAAGAGCAAGTATTCAATATGCATGTATATTTGGAGTAAGTTCTCTGCTATTTCACCGCCGTGTTCATGATTTAGACTAGTTTTTAAACCTTCAATAATACTGAGTGCTTTACTAATATGTTCCCCCTTTTGTTGAACTTCACTACGATCAATATTACCTTGAGCAGTCGCAATATGTGTTCGTGCTCCTTGTAATAATAAATTAATTAATTCATGAGGGGAGGCTGCATCAATACGAGTTTGTAATTCAATAGTCTTATATTGATTTATAACTTGTTGATTAGAATTTTTCATCAATTTGCTCCATTATTTGCTTTTGAATTTGGGTAGATTCGACAAGATTTGGGTGAGCGTATTGCTGGTGTTTTGCATCTGGGAGATTAAGAGATCTACCGCATTCCATTGTTTGTAGTATCTTTTTTCAAGAGTTATGCTGCGATCATTAATGCGCTCTTGCATTTCGTCTAATTGTTTTGCTTGGGTGTTTAAGCGATCTATTCTTTCTGCAATTTCACCATTTTCATCTACCAGGGATTCTAAATAGCCATCAATCAATGAGGCTAAACCATCACTGACAATTATTTGCCCCCTGTTCCCTGTGAGTCCAGAAAGTACATCAACTGATAAGGAATTGAAGTCACCTGTGCCATTAAGAGTAATTCCATCTGTTGAAGTTGCTAAAATACCTCCTATAGTTCCAGCCATACTAACTCCAGGAGTATATTCGTTTAAAATAACATCATAGGTTCCGGCAACAACTTTAGTATCCACAGAATTAATTTTAATACCTGGATCGGTGGCGGTTATTTTTTTTGCAAATAATTGACTAATGTCTTGATAATTTTTATTGATTACCTCATCCAATCTTTCAGAATCAATTTCTAATAAACCATTTTTATCACTTGTGATTCCCAAGTCTCCAAGACTTTTAATTGAGCCAACTGTAGTTAATGGGTTAGTAGCTAAGTTATATAAGTTTGTTTTTAATTCTCTTAATTTATCATCGCCTTGTAGAACGCCTCTTTTTCTAGTTTCCATATCGAAACCGGTTAAGGTTGTGAGGAAGTTAATGAAATCATTATATTTTTTTACGAAATCATTAATTAAACCTTTAAGATGTTCGACATCTTTTTTTACCGTCAAGGACACTGTGGTACCTGGATCAGCCTTTTGTAAGTCGAGAGTGATCCCCGTAATTGCATTCTTAAATTGATTACTGCTTTCACTAAGAAGCAAACCATTAATTTGGACTTGGCTATTTTGGGCAGCCATGGTTTGACTTAATGAGGCATTGCTCGTTGTTGGATCATAATTCAAAGCACTCAAACTACCTGTAATTTGCATTGCATATTTTTCACCTGTTTGAGATGAGGTGAGGGTCAATCTTGAGCCGGTAGCATCTTGTACAATTGATGCTGTAACTCCTGCATTTGCAGCATTAATTGCATCACATACTTCAGTAAGGCTATCATTTCCAGAATTGATGTTAATTGTTATTGGTGATACCTCAGTATTTAATGTAAACGTGGAATTATTATTGCTGTAGGTACCAAAATTTATCGTTATGCTACCACTACCTATTGAAGAATTATTATTAGTGAAATAGCCACTTACAAGACTTTGTGACTGGGCTAATTGATTTACTTTAATTTGATATATGCCTTCAATTGCTTGTCCTGTAAGAGAGGCAGATATATATCCAGTTTCGCTAAGTAAGCAATTCATTTTATTAAATTCACTAGCGTGAGATAGGGTATCGAGTGTTGTTTGAAAGCTGGACATGGCACTTTTTAGTTGTCCAAAAGCAGACAGTTCGGTTGTGACGGAATTAAGCTTTTTGTCATGTCGCAACTGTAAAGGCATGAGATCGGCTTTTACCATGCTTTCGACCATTGCTTTAATATCCAAACCTGATCCAATGCCTGGAGTTGATAGGCCCATAATATTCCCTTATCTATTTTAGTAATTTCAATAGAAATTACATGTATCCATAAATTGCGTTAAACATGTTTGTCTATAGAACCACTAATTATCCCATCAAGCAAGTTCAGTAAATGCAAATACTCATCGGAGGGTATTTTGCGAATTACTTTGTCTGAGATTTTATCGGTAACTATAGTTTGCAATAGACCTGTGGCGTGATCTATGGCCTGTTTTGAGTCTGTATCTAGATTTAGATCGGATGTGGCACATTTTGTCACAGGTTTAATGTTTTTATCTTTTAGTTTGACTGAATCTGTTTGTAGCAATTTATTATTTGCTGGAGGTATCGATTCCATAGTCATTTTCTAACTCCTTTCCCTTGATTTGAATGCTTAATCATTGGGATAAATAAGCCGAAAAGCGGCAAGTGCCGCATTTCGGTTTGTTACCGTTACTTCTATAGCATCTATCCTAACAAGGAAAGAACAGATTGTGGCATTGCATTTGCTTGGGCCAACATTGCTGTTCCTGCTTGTTGCAGGATTTGGTTCTTAGTTAAAGATGCCATTTCAGCTGCATAATCTGTATCTTGAATACGGCTGCGTGCAGCAGACATGTTATCAGATACGTTTTGCAGGTTAGCTACTGTAGCATCAAGTCGGTTTTGCAAAGCACCCAATGCAGCTCGGTTGTTAGTAACGCTATCTAAAGCAGAACTAATTCTCAGTATAGCCTGTTCTGCTCCAGATTGAGTTGTAATGTCAATACTATTAACTCCATTAGTATCCAGACTTATCGTGCTTGATAAACCAATATCAGCCACAGTCCCACCTAAAGTAATGGCTTGTGCAGCACTCATAGTGAGATTTCCACGTAAGGTAGCGGCAAATGAACCGCCTGTAACGGTCAGTCCGTCAGTGCCTGCAGTAAAACCAGTACCGCTTTCAGTTACTGCTATATTTCTTCCATCAGCTGCAGTTAAAGTCATGCTACCACCGTTGAGAGAAGCTACCACTCCAGTCTGGCTACTTACAGCGTTGATTGCATCCATAAGGTTGGTATTGGTGAGGGCAGTGGCGACGTCTTGGTTGGTAAAAATGTCCACACCATTAATATTCAAGTTATAAGTATCCCCCGCAGTTCCCCCTATAGTTCCAACAGTTGCAGTACCGGCAGTGGATGCAGTTACAGTTAAACCGGGAACACCTGCTGCATTAATTGCTGCTGCTTTGGCATATGCAGAGGAGCTGTCTTGACCGCTTGCCGTACCCACAAAGTTTGCGGAAGAGCTAATGCTGATTGCAGAGTTAGTGCCTAGAGCAACGGTAATATCTGCAGCGGCGTTGGCCGTAACTGTACTTCCTTGTTGATAAGCAATGCTACCTATTGTTGAAGAGCCTATACTATTGATTGAAAACGAAAGAGTTTCACCCGCATTTGAACCAATTTGCAGAGAAGCGTTGGTATAAGAACCATTCAAAATGCTTTGACCATTAAATTGCGTACTTAAAGCGATATGGTCCATTTCACTTAGAAGGTTATTTACTTCATTTTGTAATGATTGACGGTTAGATTGGCTATAGGTTCCGTTTGCAGATTGCAGTGCCAACTCTCTCATACGTTGTAAAAGGTTCGTTGATTCTTGCATTGCACCTTCAGCAACCTGGGCCAATGAAATCCCGTCATTCGCATTTTTTACAGCTTGGTCCATACCACGAATTTGAGATGTCATATTTGTAGCAATTGCTAACCCTGCAGCATCATCTTTAGCGCTATTAATTTTTAGACCAGATGATAATCTTTGGATTGCAGTCGCCATAGCGTTACTTGATTTAGACAAGTTACGTTGAGCAACTAGCGACGGTACGTTAGTATTAATAATTTGAGCCATATTATAGTCTCCTCAGACCTAAATCCCTGGTTTGGGACATTGAAAATTGGTAAATTCCTTTTTAATGGCGAATTTACCGTACGCACAAAAGTTATCGGACGCACCGCAAAAAACTTTAGGTTAATGCCTGTTTTTTTTCAAAAAAATGGGAGATTTATTTATTAAAATGAACGTGTTATATTTTTTGTGCAGTTTGTTCGCTAGGACTTTGCTTCATCTAGGTTACAGATCCCATAATTTAAGTTCACGAAAAATCCCACTACGACTCAATGTGCATTTCAGAATATTTTTTTCCGTGTATAATGTTACGATTTATAATCTTAGGTTCCAATTATGAGTTGGTTTAAAAAACTGTTGCCCTCAAGAGTTAATACAGACTCCTCCCAAAAAAAAGGAGTTCCTGAAGGTCTATGGCTGAAATGTTCAGGCTGTAGTGAAGTACTTTATAGTACAGAATTAGAAAGAAATTTAATGGTTTGCCCATCTTGTAACTTTCATCACAGGATATCAGCACGTGTTCGAATTAAGCAATTTCTCGATGAAGGTGGCCAGGAAGAAATTGCTGCCTCTTTGGAGCCCCAAGATCGATTAAAGTTCAGAGATTCAAAAAAATACAAAGATCGAATCGCACAAGCTCAAAAAGCAACTGGTGAGAAAGAGGCTCTAATCATTGTTAAAGGGACGCTATTACAGCAACCAGTAGTGGTTGGCTCCTTTGAGTTCAACTTCATGGGTGGATCCATGGGGGCTACAGTCGGAGAGAAATTTGTCCGTGCAATTCAAGTAGCAATGAAAGAACAAAGACCTTATATTTGTTTCACTGCCAGTGGTGGGGCACGTATGCAAGAAGGACTTTTTTCCTTAATGCAAATGGCTAAAACTTCAGCTGCTCTTGCCCAATTCGCTGAAATGGGTTTGCCTTTTATTGTAGTTCTAACTGATCCGACCATGGGCGGGGTTTCTGCTAGTTTTGGAAGTCTTGGTGATCTAATTATTGCTGAACCCAATGCATTAATTGGCTTTGCTGGTCCAAGAGTTATTGAGCAAACTGTAAGACAAACCTTACCCGAAGGATTTCAACGGAGCGAGTTTTTGTTAGAACATGGACATATTGACATGATTCTGGAACGAAAAGATATTCGTCCAGTTGTTGCTGAATTGATAGCTAAACTAACCCGTAAAAGTACAGGGGATTTAGTTACCAAAGCAGTATCGTATTAGACTACTTGCGAAACATGCCAAAAAGAGAAGTGCAACTAAACTCATTGCACAAAATCGAAGCGTGTGCAGGCATAATAGGATCTGAGGATCGATGGAACATTCACCTACAGTAGCGTTTCCCAAGAGATCTGTTGATGAGTGGCTCCACTATCTAGAAACAAGAACTACTCAAGAAATACAACTTGGTTTAACCCGTATCATGGAGGTTGCAAAAAAAACATCTTTGCAACTTCCTAATTGTCCCGTTATTACTGTGGGAGGAACTAATGGAAAAGGCTCAACAGTAACTGCACTTGAAACAATTTATCACGTTGCCGGTTATAAAGTAGGTGCATTTACCTCACCCCATCTTATCCAGTTTAACGAACGTATCCGTGTCAATTTAACTCCTATTGCCGATGAGGAGCTGTGCGAGGCTTTCAGCATAATTGATGAAGCTTGTGGAGATTCCATATTAACTTATTTTGAAATGACTACCTTAGCAGCATTGTGGTTTTTCAAAAAAATGAAGTTAGATATTATTATCCTTGAAGTAGGATTAGGTGGTCGTTTAGATGCTACGAACATCGTTGATGCAGCTCTATCTATCATTACTACAATAGATTTCGACCACCAGGATTATCTGGGGGATACCCTTGATGCAATAGGTTATGAAAAAGCGGGTATACTTCGTCCAGGGAAACCATTCATTTACGCTGATACCGATCCACCCACCACAGTCACCGATGTAGCAACACAACTTGGTGTTCCTGCTTATTTTTGGGGGCAAGAGTTTTCTATTCACGAGCAAGATTCTACCTGGGATCTCCATTACAACGAACTTGAGTTTCCTTCATTGTATGGGTTACCAAAACCTTCAATTCAGTTAAAATCGGCTGCTGCAGCAATTACAGCATGTCTTTTATTGGCAAATGATTTGCCAGTCATGCATCACCATTTTCAAATTGCTATGCAACGTGTTTTTATTCCTGGTCGATTGCAAGTTCATGAGGATATAGTGAGCACTTTATTTGATGTTTCTCATAATCCTCAATCGGCAAGGCTACTCGCGAATAAGTTACGCACGATGAAAAAAGCAAAAGTTCATGCCGTATTTTCAGCCTTGAAAGATAAAGATATTTTAGGTCTTATTATGCCATTAAAGGATTGTATTGATCATTGGTATCCGGCACAATTGCAGAACAAACGCGCGGCCAGTGAGGACTTATTGCTCACTTTTTTTAAGAATGCAGAAATTCCTGTAGAAATTTGTTATAATAATCCGCTTGTAGCGTTTGAAACTGCATTGAAACAAGCAAAACCTGGTGACTTAATTGTTGTTTATGGGTCTTTTTTTACTGTGAGTCATGTAATGGCTAATAGGAGATTCAATGAAATTAGTAATTGATGAGAAGCTAAAACATCGGTTGGTTGGTGTGGCTGTTGTTTTATCATTAGGAGCAATTTTTTTGCCCGCAATGATGAAAAAATCAAGTCAGCGCCTTGAAAATAATTTTAGTGTAAATGTACAGCTACCTCCTAAACCCACTAGCCCTAATGTAGTGATGACCGACGAAAAGGAAATGTTCGAAACTATTAAAGTGGCTAAGGTGGAAATTCCTGCCGCCACCGAACATAAAGGATCCGATCTGGGTAAAGAAGACTTCATCCAATCCATTCAAGGAGCTGATGATGCGGCTGTTTCTGTTGCTAAATCGGAGTCTGTACCTAAGGTCGATGCAGTAGCTAAACCAATTGAAATCGCTTTAAGTAATGCTGCAAAAAATGTTGTTAAAAAACAAATAAACCCAGCAACTGCAACCAAACCTGTTAAACCGATTGCGAAAGCAAATGTCGCACCAATTAAAAAACCAGCGGTTGCTAAAGTAAATAACAGACCTGCTCCGAGTAAACAGAGTATTTATGCTGTTCAATTGGCTTCATTTTCCCAGCTCGCTAATGCTCAAGCTTTGGTTAATAAATTGCATGCCAAGGGTTATAAGGCAAATTACATTAAAACTACTGGAAGACAAGGGCCCATCTACAAAGTTTATGCCGGACACTCACCTGTTAGAAATGATGTAATGAAATTGAAACTTCAATTAGCAAGTGCTATGCAGCTGAATGGTTTTATAGTCAATACCGGAGTTAGCTAATGATGCAATTTCAATGGGTTGATATAATTTTAATAATAGTTATTGGTTTATCTACCATTACTGGCTTATTAAGAGGATTCATTAAAGAATTTATTGCTTTAGGAGTATGGATATTAGCTGTTTGGGCCGGTTACAACTATTCAAGTAGTCTCAATCCTTGGTTGCAACCTTATATACAAGATCAATCAATTCGATCAATAATTGGTTTTATTATTGTTGTTCTGGGAGTTTTAATTACCGGAGGCATCGCTAATGCGATCCTTGGTTTGTTCTTAAGGGGAAGTGGTCTAGGTGCTATGGACAAAGTTTTAGGTGGGGGATTCGGCTTTGCCCGTGGAGTCTTCATCCTTTCGCTTGTTTTCGCGGTGCTCAGTATGACTTCGATGCCTTATCAGCAATATGTCCAAGGTTCTAGAGTTTATAATCAACTTTTACCGGTTATAAGTTGGGTTTCTGGATACTTACCTGGGCTTATTAATAAAGCAAAACAAACGGTATCAGCAAATGAGTCTTTTAAACTTATTGATATAATTCCTGAGACTTAATGTACTCATAGATTCTATAAGGGAGCTTGTTTTGGACATCAGCTCCTTTTTTTATTGCTTCCCGAAGTGAAGTAGAAGAAATTTCATAATTACCCGCATCAAATAGAAATATGTTTCCCGATGGAGCATTTAGAAGTTCATCTTTGTTTATGGTTTGATATTCTTTCAAAAATTTTTGCATAACTTCTGGCGGAACCAGATCCGCAAACTCCATTCTATTGATGATTACCAAATTAGCCAGAGTAATGATTTTTTGCCATTGATACCACTTAGGCAATGAAAGAAAGGCATCATACCCGATAATTAATGTTATGGATGAATTAGGATATTCCAACCTGAAACTCTTTAAAGTTTCAACCATATAGGATGGGCCATCCCGTTCAATCTCGCGTAAATCCAGTTTAAAGTCTGGTATCTCTTGGATTGCCAGTTTTATCATCTCTATTCTTTGGGAATTACTTGCTTGAGATGGAGGTTTTAGAGGCGGTACTCTACAAGGAAGAAAAAAATAGGAATCAAATTTAAAATAGGCTTGGATGGATATACTGGCTTGCAAGTGGCCATTATGTATAGGATCAAAGGTACCACCAAAAATAGCTATGCTATGCATGCGTCACCTATTAATTTACCCAAACAAAGTGAAAGTGTAGCGTTTTCTAGGAAGTTCCATACCTGAGTATAGTGGTTGCTCGATTTAATTCGCTCATCGATTGAATAGCAGTATCGATGGAGTTGTTGCAACATGGTTTTATTGATTCGATTACAGCAAGACTTATAAAGATTAATACGTTGAGGCCAAATTTTTAATTGGCTACAAGCACTTTGAATGTCAATTTTTTGTTCTATTAAATTAGATAGCTGCATGATTAATCTTATTTCTTGACTGAGTAACCATAAGACTAAAGTTGCTTCGGTCTTATTATTTGCGGCATGCCGTAAAATCTGAATTGCTTTATCACCGTTACCAAGTAAGCATGCATCTACTAATTCAAACAGATCGTGGTCACATTGATATGATAAGTGTTCTAATACCTGTTGTATCTCAATTTTGCTATCCGGTATATTTGATAATGCTATTTTTTCAATGACCTGGGAACAAGCCAACATATTTCCCTGGGTGTATTGATGAATTAAATCGAGAACTTGGGGGGCATAACTCAGGGAGTTTTTCTTTAACTGCATGGCTATCCAACTTTTTACTGCTTCTGAATTAAGTGGATAAGCAAGAACAAGCATGACAGATTCATTAGAGGATAACCATTGCAACTGTTTCGCGGGTACATTAGGTGCTCGGATAACAATAAAGCAACGTGAATTAATCGAGTTGAGGTATTCGGTTAAAATTTTTTTTCCGGTAGCATCTACGGACTTCTTATCATAAAAAATATTTAAGAACACAATATCCGAAAACAAAGAATAACTATTTGCTTCTTCTTTGACTTCATTCCAATCTTCTGCAGACTGAATGGAGATAACTTTTTCATCAAAATTATATAGGGTTTTAATGGCTGATTTTATGGTCACTAAAGAATCTTCCAACAAGTAATTATCTTGCCCGATTATCATATAGAGCGGGGCAATTTTTTTTTGTACTTGCTGAGCGAGCATTTGTTGTTTGATTTGCATGATAATTTTAGCGTGAGTTGGGTATGTTGTTTTCTTTACTCAAACTACTCATATTCTTAGCTAAAGTTGGGGATTGTGTACGTGGCTAAGTCGATAAATTATTTGGGTAACTGCATCTTGCTTCATTTCACCGATTAAAATACTTTCTTCATCTTTAGAGCCTAAAATTCTGTCATTATTTAATGTAAGTTCTCTAGAAACGCTTATTTTACCAGGAGTATCTATTATTTGACCTGAGCGAGCTTTCAGTACAAATGCTACATTCAAAGTAAGAGTATATTGTCTGGGGTTGGTACTTGCACCAATACTAATAATTTGTTGATGTAAGTCCACCTCGTCAATTATGAGCCAATATTTAGCTTGAGAAGGCTCCGGATTGACATCAATTTTCGAGCTCTCAAGCCGAGATTGCAATATAGAAACAAACTGTTTGTCATTATTTTCAGAAATAATGGCCACATTACTAAGCCAGCTAGGTACATTACTCATGCCACGTAGATGGAAACCACATGCTGAGAGTAACAACACCAGCAGCAAAGGCACTATACCACGTAACGTTGCAAATTGATGTGGTGAATGTCCCGCTGATTGGTTGTGGGGCAGATGCGAGACATTAGACATCTTAGTGCAACTTGATTTCATTAGCTAACAACCAAATTAATTAATTGCCGGTGTGCCACTACAATGGCTTTTTTTACTGTTTTGTCAGCCAGAAAGTCTTTTACATGTTCTTTTGCTGTGTCTATTAATACTTCTTCTGCCGCATCTACACTCGCAGTAAATTGAGCTCGGAGCTTTCCATTAACCTGAACGACGTAATCCACCTCGTCGGTTTTGAGGGCACCTTTATCCACTCTTGGCCAATTGGCATCAATAATTGCTTTTTCAAAACCTAATTGCTGCCATATATGATGTGTAATATGAGGTGTAATAGGAGCCAACAATCGCAACAGAATACTCATACTGGAATGAATAAAAAACTTATCTTCTTCAGTTTCTATGGAGTAACTGGATAGTTCATTAAATAACTTCATACAACCTGAAACGACGGTATTGAATTGATTACGATCATAATCATGAGTTGCTTGGGCGAGTATTTGATGCACAACATGGCGTGATTTTTTTAAACGACTTTCAGCTTGTTGCCAGTTGACATGTCCATTGCCACTTAGGATGATATCATTGACTTCAATAAACATATTTTGATGCTGATAGGCAAAAGTCCAAATTCGTTTTAGAAAACGGTGTGCACCTTCTACAGCAGCATCAGACCATTCCAGAGATTGTTCTGGAGGCGCGGCAAACATAACAAACAATCGTGCTGTATCAGCCCCAAAGGTATTAATTAGATGGTTAGGATCGACGACATTGCCCACGGATTTAGACATTTTATGTCCATCTTTTAAAACCATACCTTGAGTTAACAGGGCTTTAAATGGCTCATCGGAATTGACTAAACCTTCATCTCGCATTAATTTGTGGAAAAAACGTGCATAAAGCAGATGCATTACTGCATGCTCAATACCACCTACATATTGATCTACAGGAGTCCAATATTTCGCCCGGTCATCAAGCATGGCATTTTCCTGGCCTTTACACGCAAAACGAGCATAATACCAAGAAGACTCGACAAACGTATCAAAAGTATCTGTTTCACGAGAAGCATCTTGACCACATTTAGGGCAACTTACATTTACAAATTCAGGACATTGCGCAAGGGGAGAACCTGTGCCAGTAAATGTGACATTTTCTGGTAAGACCACGGGGAGATCTTCATCTGGAACTGGAACAGTACCGCATTGCTCACATAAAATCATGGGTATAGGGGTACCCCAGTATCTTTGTCTTGATACGCCCCAATCACGCAATCTATAATTGATTGTGGCTTTTCCTGTATCATGTTCTTCAAGGAACGTAGTTATGGTTTCCACTGCTTGAGAGGAACTTAATCCATCAAACTGACCTGAATGAATCAATGTACCTTCCCCAGTGTAGGCAGATTGGTTCAGATCATGTTTTGTTCCGTTGGTAGGCTTTATCACTTCTTTTATAGGTAATTGATATTTTTGTGCAAACTCCCAATCTCTTTGATCATGGGCAGGAACGGACATTACAGCCCCAGAGCCATACTGCATAAGTACAAAATTTGCCACCCATATAGGTAATTCTTCGCCTGTTATGGGATGGATAGCAGACATTCCTGTGGCTACCCCTCGTTTCTCCATAGTAGCAAGTTCAGCTTCAGCCATTTTAGTGCCTTGACAGCTGTCAATGAATTCCTTTACTTCCTTACGAGTACTTGCTGCTTCTTTAGCGATAGGGTGATCTGTTGCCACTGCAAGATATGTCGCTCCCATTAAAGTATCAGGACGAGTGGTATAAATTTTTAAGCGCTTTGGATAATTATTGACATTAAAATAAATTTCGGTACCGGTAGAGCGACCTATCCAATTGCGTTGCATTTGTTTCACTTGTGCAGGCCATTCATCTAATGTATCGAGTGAACTCAGGAGTTCATCAGCATAAGCGGTAATTTTAATAAACCATTGAGAAATTTCTTTTCGTTCAACAAGGGCACCAGAGCGCCAACCGCGTCCATCAATAACTTGTTCATTTGCTAAAACGGTTTGATCTACTGGATCCCAATTTACAACGGCGTTCTTCTTGTAAACTAAACCCTTTTCAAATAGGCGAATAAAAAACCATTGCTCCCAACGATAATATTCGGGTGTGCAAGTACAAATTTCACGTCGCCAATCATAGGCATTGCCAAGACGTAAAAACTGCTTTTTCATAGACTCTATATTTTTTCTAGTCCATTCAGCCGGGGGGATTCCGTTTTTGATGGCTGCGTTTTCAGCAGGTAGACCAAATGCATCCCAACCTATCGGTTGCAAGACATTTTTACCCAAAGCACGCTGATAACGAGCAATAACGTCACCAATAGTATAGTTACGAACATGCCCCATGTGCAATGTTCCACTCGGGTAAGGGAACATGGATAAACAATAAAATTTCTCTCTGTTTAAATCTTCTGAAACATTAAATGATTGTTTTTTATGCCAATACTGTTGAGCTTGTTCCTCAACTTCTTGTGGTATATAGGTATTATCCATAGTCCGATTTTTTAAGTGACTCTAAATCGCTAAGGATAACTCCTCTTGTGTCTGCCAGCAATAGATTATTGTTGGAATACGCGACGAAGTTGAATAAATAGTATAAAAATAAGAAAAATTGAGCAAAAAATTAGAGTTGGATACTCATGCCAAATAATCCAAGGAGTGAAACCTTCTGCTGGGAATATATTACTTTCTAAGATACCAGAACTAAATGGAGGGAGACTTTCAACTATATCTCCATTTGAATCAATTACTGACGATAAACCATCGTTATTGACGACTACTTGATATCGGCCGGTAAGTAAAGAAAGTATTTGAGCCATTTGCAATTGTTGATAACTCGCCAATGAATGACCGAACCATCCATTATCGCTTATTGAAACGATCCATTGAGCTTTAGGCATTTGTTCCCGCAAAATATGGGGATACGCAATTTCATAACAAATAAGACTTGCTATTGGATGATTTTCAATGCGAATCAGCGACTGCTTTCTCCTTCCAGGCAACAAATTAGGCTCGGGTAAATTTAGCCAATGATTAATTGCAACAAGCGGTTTGGGAATGTACTCTCCGAAGGGAACGAGTTGACGCTTCAGTTTTTTTCCTTTGGCCAGCCCAAGGGTAATAACTGAATTGTAATAATTTGTTTCACTATCATTTGTTGGTTGTAAAATGCCAACCATAAGTGCGCTTTTCGCTTTCAGCGCTTTGTTGTTTAATTTTTGTAAATATTTATCTAAATAACTTGCTGGGAGTGGTATAGCTGACTCCGGTAAAATAATCAATTGTTTCCCTAAGAGCTTATTAATTGCATCTTCATAATACTTTAATAAATTCCAAAATAATGCTTCATCCCATTTATCACGCATCGATAAATTAGCCTGTACAGCACCAATACTGACTGGTTCTTTACTGACATGCGACCATGTAATGTTTTTGCATAGCATGGGACTGATAATAACTAAGACAATTACGATGAGGTAGGAATAGCGTTTTGGAGAATTTTGTGAAACAGCTAAAGTAAGAAAGGTTGAGAGAAAGATGCACACTAAACTTAGCCCATATATGCCTAAAACAGGTGCGATATATTTAATCGGAGTATCAATGAGGATAGTGCCTACTAATAACCAGGGAAATCCAGTAAATAAAGTAGCACGGCAGTATTCACTCAAACACCATAAGACACAGAATAAAGTTAAGGACAGTAGTTTACGATTGTTGAGTTCAAGTGATTTATATAAATAAGCAACGAGGGCAGGGAATAGCGAAAGATAGGCAATGAATATTAGAGTAACTAAACCTGAGAAGAAATAATTCATTTGTCCATAATCATGAATACTGACTATGACCCAGGAAACTCCGAAACCAAAATAACCTAATCCATAAAAAAAACCTAGGTAAAAGCATTGTTTTATGGAGCAATTCTGGAGACTCGAATAGAGAAATGCCAAACTTAATAAGGTTAATCCTGGGATATGAAAAGGAGCAAAACCAAAAGGCGCAAGCAGGCCTGCTATAAATACAAAGAAGTATTTAACATAGCCAAGACGAATTGAAGAATTTAGTGGAATTGAATTGGCTAAAGCGGTTTGCTTCATGGCTGTTAAAAAATTATAAAATGATAAGATAATTGAGTCCTCTATTCAGGTCAAGAATTAGTGAAATATTTTATAATCCTGTCGCTTTCATAGCCTTGCTCCCTTGCGCTTCACTAAGGTACCATTTATTTTTTCAAAACATAAGTTCCTGGTGCATCACAAATTGGTCTTAAATCTTTTTCCGGATTGCCTAGAGTAGGTGGTTTCTTTTTTGCACCGGAATAATCTGTAAGCCATTTTTCCCAAGCTGGCCACCAAGAATCTTCGAACTGAGGAGCTCGTTCTAACCAAACTTCAGGTGCTAAATGTTTATCTGTTAATTTATGGGTAAGCATTTGATAACTTCGGCCTGTCCCTCCTGGCTCATTAACAATCCCTGTGTTATGTCCTGCATTAGTCAATACAAAGGTAATATCACTATCAGTAAAGTAATGAATTTTGTAAACAGATTTCCAAGGGGCTATATGATCTTTTATTGTGCTTACTGAAAAAATGGGTACTGTAATGTCGGCTAGATTAATACTCTCATCAAGAATTTTAAAACGGCCTTCTACTAGGTCATTATCTAAAAAGAGTTTGCGCAAATACTCGCTATGCATTTTATAGGGCATTCTCGTAGTATCGTAATCCCAGGCCATTAAGTCACTTATTTTCTGTCTTTTACCTAGTAAATAGTCATAAACTACACGAGACCAAATGAGATCTATAGATCGTAACATACTAAATGCTCCAGCCATCTGGGAGCCTTCCAAATAACCTTTCTCCCACATAATATCTTCAATATAAGTGAGTTGGTTTTCGTCAATAAATAATTGCAGCTCGCCTGCATCCTGAAAATCGGTTTGGGCAGCAAACAAACTCATTGTTTTTAAGCGCTTATCATTATTCGCTGCCATCTTTGCGGCAACCATGGTCAATAAAGTTCCCCCGATACAATAACCAACCGTATGAATTTTCTCTTTAGGAATAATTTGATTGATTGTATTTAATGCATCCATTACTCCGCGGAGTGCATAATCAGAAAAATCCAAGTCTCTATCTTTAGAAGTTGGATTATTCCAGGAAATCATAAATACAGTATGACCTTTATCTACTAAAAATTTCACCATAGAGTTATTAGGGGAAAGATCCAAAATGTAATACTTCATGATCCAAGCTGGAATGATTAAGATTGGTTCAGGATATACGGTGGATGTTGTTGGTGCATATTGGATCAGCTCAATTAAACGATTTCTATAAATCACTTTACCAGGAGTTATTGCTACATTCGATCCTACTTTATATTGCTCACTACCTACCGGCGGTTTATTATTAAGGTACCTGATGAGGTCATCATTAAAATTATACCAACCTTTTATGAAATTCATACCTCCTTCGTTCATTGTGGTAGCTATGACTTCAGGATTCATTCCCGGAACATTTGATGGAGCAAAAATGTCCAAAATTTGGCGTGTTACAAAATTAACAATCGCTTCATGGTGCTTGGAAACCCCTCGTAGGTGAGTGGTTGCGTTATCCCACCATTCTTCAGTTAATAAAAACGATTGGCTGTATAGATTAAATGGAAATTGAGACCATAATTCATTTTGGAAACGATGATCGCTTTGGCGGACTTCGACACAAGGCTCGCATTTACCTTGGTTTTGTTGCTGAATGTATAATAACAATTCTCCCAATTTTTTGAGTGCATCTTTGTTTAAATCAGCTCGTTGCGCGGGTGAAAAAAGCAAATAAATTAACCAGTCTGCAAAAGACATAATGAGTGTGCCTGGTGATATCCAATTGCATAATTGACTGATTGTAGCGTGGAATAATTTATCGAAACTTATTCCTTCATAGTCGTCTTTTTCTGATCCGGTTAATAAGGAGTCTATCGATTTTTCGGTTGATTTTGGTGGTTTCTTTTTTGATTTATTCATACCCATCCCTTTGCGAATTTCAAGAATCTTTAATATCGTCCTTTTCAACATTATGCATCAAAAAATGGAATAACTCGATTTTTAAAAATTGTTATTTTGTATGCACATAGTTTAGAGAATACTATTCAATTCCAAAGATTTTGTGTAGGATGATTGCGTTTTATAATGGAGAGGGATTAAATGTATAATGTAATGATTACTGGTGCAGGGAAAATTGGTAGCTTAATCGCTTGTTTATTATCAGAAAGCGGTTCTTACCAGGTCCATTTGGTTGATATTGATTTTAATGGATCCGATGTAAAAAGGCTTTTGGAAGCAGTACCCAAAATTAAAACAGTAGCCTTAGATGTTCAAGACCAACAGTCCACGCAAGCATATATGGAAAAAAATAGTATCGTGGCTGTTATTTCAAGTCTTCCATATTTTTTAAATACTTATGTTGCGGAAGCAGCAAAAGCAGCAAAAGCGCATTATTTTGATCTTACAGAAGATACCGCAGTCACTGAAGCTGTAAAAGCAATCGCGCTTGACGCAGAAACTGCTTTCGTTCCTCAATGTGGATTAGCTCCAGGGTTTATCAGCATCGCTGCAAATAGTCTCATGCAGGAGTTTGAAGAGTGTCATCATGTAAAATTACGTGTAGGAGCTCTTCCACAAAATGCAAACAATGCACTTCAATATTCATTAACTTGGTCCACTGATGGAGTCATCAATGAATATGGCAATCCCTGTTATGCAATTAAATATGGAAAAGCGGTAACCTTGGCACCTTTAGAAGGATTAGAAACCATTCAAATCGATGGATGCGAGTATGAAGCCTTTAATACCTCTGGTGGACTCGGCAGTTTGGCAGAGATGCACGCGGGTAAAGTACAAACCATGAATTATAAAACAATGCGTTATCCTGGCCATTGCTCAAAGATGCGTTTATTGATGAATGATTTGCGCTTAAACCAAGATAGACCTACGCTAAAGCGTATTCTAGAAAATGCAATTCCTAAGACATACCAAGATCTAGTCATTGTATATGTTTCTGTGGAGGGCATGAAACAAGGTGAACTTACAGAAAAAAATTATGTGAAGAAGATTTACCCTGAAGAAATTTGTGGCTTGGAGTGGTCTGCAATTCAAATAAGTACCGCTTCTGGTGTTTGTTCAGTAGTTGATTTAGTGCTCGGACAAGAAAATGAATATAAAGGGTTAGTGTTGCAAGAAAAATTCCATTTGTCTGCTGTGCTGGAAAATCGTTTTGGTCGCTATTACGCATAACTAAGAATATTATAGTGATGTGTCCCCGGGTCTGTTTCATTGTACCCGGGTTACTACGGAGATAATTAATGGATATATTAAAACGCTTGAAAATTCATGCTGTTAATCCTGGAGCCTATAGTGGTCAAGGTTGGCAAAGTGGAATTCATGAGCACAAGTTAATCTCTAATAATCCAGCAAATGGTGAGAAGCTTGCAGAAATAGCAACCTGCACTATGAGTGATTACGAAGAGATAATGACTCGTGCTCAATATGCTGCTCATGAATGGAGAAAAGTCCCTGCTCCTAAAAGAGGGGAAATCATCAGGCAGATTGGGCAAGCATTGCGCGAACATAAAGATGCGCTAGGTAGTTTAGTTTCCTTGGAAATGGGTAAATCCAAGCAAGAAGGAGACGGTGAAGTTCAGGAAATGATTGATATAGCTGATTTCGCAGTAGGTCAATCCCGAATGTTATATGGTAATACCATGCATTCCGAGCGTCCACAACATAGAATGTATGAGCAGTGGCACCCCTATGGTATTGTGGGTGTTATTTCCGCTTTTAACTTCCCTGTTGCAGTTTGGTCTTGGAATGCTTTTCTTGCGGCCATCTGTGGGAATGTGACATTGTGGAAACCCTCAGCAAAGACTCCGTTATGTGCTGTAGCTGTTCAGCATATTTGCAATGATGTATTAAAGGCTAATGGTTGTCCGGAAATATTCAGTTTGGTTATTCCTGAGAGCCACGATGTGGTTGAAGAAATGGTGAATGACAAACGAATACCACTAATTTCTTTTACTGGTTCCACAGCAGTTGGAAAAGAGGTCGCTGCCAAGGTTGCTGCCCGATTGGGTAAGACAATTCTAGAATTAGGCGGTAATAACGCAATTATTCTCGATGAGTCAGCTGATTTACATTTAGCAATCCCAGCTATTGTATTTGGTGCTGTTGGTACTGCGGGTCAACGATGTACCTCTACTCGACGTTTATTTGTCCATCATTCTAAATACGATTATGTTATTGAGCGTTTACGTTTTGCTTACGAGCAAATAACAATTGGTGATCCTTTAGATAAGAAAAATTTAATGGGGCCACTGATTGATAAGCAAGCTGTTGAGCAATTTAATCGGGCAATAGCTCGTATTAAAGAGGCTGGTGGCCGTATTATTTTTGGTGGTGAGCCAGCCCATGGCCCGGGCTTCTTTGTTGAACCGACTTTAGTCTGTGATGTAAAAAATCATTGGGAAATTGTTCAAGAGGAAACATTTGCTCCGATTTTATACGTTATGTCTTTTCAGACAATTGATGAAGCAATTGCTTTACAAAATCATGTTCCTCAAGGATTGTCTTCTGCGCTCTTTACTCAAGATTTAAAAAACGCAGAACACTTTTTAAGTGCTTGGGGAAGTGATTGCGGTATCGCTAATATTAATATTGGTACTTCAGGTGCTGAAATTGGTGGAGCATTTGGTGGGGAAAAAGAAACAGGTGGCGGGCGTGAGTCTGGTTCTGATTCTTGGAAGGCGTATATGCGTCGACAGACCAATACTATAAATTGGGGAAATGAATTACCGTTAGCTCAAGGTATTCGATTTGATTTGTCTTGATTTAAGTAGCAAATGTAGCCTGGGTGAAGCGAAGCATGACCCAGGTAATTCTATGTTCCATGAACCCGGGTTATGCTTCGCTTCACCCAGGCTACTTTAACGAGGAAAAAAGAATGCAGGGATCTTTTTTTATAAAAAAAGTCGCAGTTCTGGGATCTGGTGTAATGGGTGCACAAATTGCAGCGCACTGTGTTAACGCTGGTATAGAAACGCTACTCTATGATTTGGCATCTAAAGAAGGAGATGCGAATGCGTTGATTGATAAAGCAATCGCTAATTTAGGGAAACTAAAACCCGCTCCACTTGCTACACCCCAAACCGCAACATTGTTGCAAGCGCGAAATTATGAGCAACATCTTGCTGATTTATCCTCTTGTGATTTAGTTATTGAGGCAATTGCTGAACGCTTGGACTGGAAGGAAGACTTATACAAGCGTATTTCTCCATTCTTAACTAAAGATGCAATTTTAGTGAGTAATACCTCCGGTTTGAGTATTAATGCTCTTTGTTCTGTTTTACCCGAAGTACATAGAGCCAATTTTTGTGGCGTCCATTTTTTTAATCCTCCTCGTTATATGCATCTTGCTGAACTTATTCCTGCAAAAACGACCAATAAAGAATTAGTGGATAATCTGGAGACTTGGCTAACTCGTTATTTAGGTAAAGGAGTTGTGCGTGCCAAAGACACACCAAATTTTATTGGAAACCGCATTGGGGTATTTTCTCTCTTAACAACATTGCATCATGCTTTTGCCATGGATATGGGATTGGATGAAGTCGATGCATTAACAGGCCCTTTGCTAGGAAGACCAAAATCTGCCACTTTTCGTACTATGGATGTGGTGGGTCTCGATACCATGCAGCATGTAATCCATACAATGCAGCAACAGTTACAAGATGATCCTTGGCATCACAGTTTTAAATTACCTGAATGGCTCCTTAACCTAATAAAGGAGGGGCATTTAGGACAAAAAACAGGCCAAGGCATTTATAGAAAAAATGGTAAGCTTATTGAGGTATATGATGTTAAGTCAGCACATTATCGTCCAGCTCAACCGGTCGTGAGTGATGAGTTAAAAACGATTATGGGTAATCCTGATCCTGCTGTGCGCATGCAAAATCTGATGACTTCAAAAAACAAGCAAGCACAATTTTTAACTGCTTGTTTTAGGGATTTATTTCACTACTGTGCCTATCATCTCGAGGAAATTGCAGAAAATGTCAGAGACGTTGATTTGGCAATTCGTTGGGGCTTTGGTTGGATACAAGGGCCATTTGAAACATGGCAACTCGCTAATTTTGCAACAATGACACAGTACATTAATGAAGCAATAAAAGAAAAATCATCTCTTAGTACGGCTCCTCTACCTGGATGGCTTTTTGAAATCGATGCCTTTTATACTGAAAAAGGTGCTTATTCTCCTCACATGAATGAATACCAACCTCGACGTCAATTGCCCGTTTATAAACGTCAATTTTTTACTGACCGGGTCATCAAGGAATCCGTTCACCCTACACCTGTGATTTATGAAAATGAGGGTGTTCGTTTGTGGCATTTACAAGATGATGTAGCGGTAGTGAATTTTAAAAGCAAAGCGAATACGGTTGGACAATCCGTTCTTGATGGGTTGGAGGCTGCTGTAGAAACTGCAGAGAAACAATGTCGTGGACTAATTATTTATCAACACGATGCGACTAATTTCTGTTCTGGTGCTGATTTGCGGGGTGTCCTTAATTTAATTAAGGAAAACAAAATGCAGGCTTTAGACGAGATGATCGCTCAATTTCAACGTGTTGCTTTACGCTTAAAATACAGTGCGATTCCCACTGTTGCCGCAGTAAGAGGGCGTGCTCTTGGGGGTGGGTGTGAGTTGATGATGCATTGTGATGCCGTAGCTGCAGCATTTGAATCCTATCCTGGTCTGGTTGAATTTGGTGTTGGGGTAATACCTGCAGGGGGTGGATGTAAAGAGATGGCAATACGTGCTGCCCACCTCGCTCCAAAAGGGGAATTAATGACAGTAATTCAAAATTACTATCAACAAATTGCTACGGCGCAAGTTGCAGGTTCCGCGGCTGATGCAATGCAAATGGGATATTTGCGAAGTACTGATAGCTACGTGATGAATGCTGACGAAGTACTCTATGTTGCTCTAGCTAAGATTAATTGTATGCATGCAGAAAATTACCAATCTCCTTTAAAGAAACAGTTTCCAATTGCTGGTATTGAAGGTAAGGCACGATTGCAAGCAGGTTTGGTTAATTGGTTAGAAGGCGGATTTATTTCTCAGCATGATTATTTCATTGCTACGGAGTTAGCAACTGTACTCTGCGGTGGCAACCTCAATCAAAATACGTTGGTGGACGAGAATTGGATGCTTAAGTTAGAGCGAGAAGCATTTATAACGCTTGCTGCAACACCATTAACCCAAGCACGGATTAGTCATTTACTAGAAACTGGCAAGCCGTTACGCAACTAAGGGAGAATTGAAATGACTAATGTATATATCGTTGATGCATTACGTACTCCAGTAGGTAAAGCACCCCGTGGTGTATTTAAAAATACATTACCAGATGATTTATTGGCTCACGTAATGAGAGATTTAATGAAACGCAATCCCTCTGTGGATCATCAAAAGATTGGGGATGTTGTAATAGGGTGTGCTATGCCTGAGGCTGAACAAGGTATGAACGTGGCTCGTATCGCGTCATTACTGGCTGATTTACCGCAATCTGTTCCTGCGATGACAATTAATCGCTTTTGCTCTTCAGGGGTACAAAGTATTGCCACAGTTGCAGAGTCTATACGGAGTGGGGATATGCACCTGGCCCTTGGTGGTGGCGTTGAAAGCATGTCTATGGTGCCTTTAGGCGGCAATAAATATACAGCAAATCCGGTTATCTTCAATAATGAAGATGTTGCAATAGCATATGGGATGGGCATTACAGCGGAAAATGTTGCAAAACGCTGGCAAATTACTCGTGAGCAACAGGATGAATTTGCTGCTGAAAGTCATAAGAAAGCGGTTGCTGCACAGCAACGTGGCGACTTTAAAGCAGAGATCAGTCCCGTAGAAATTACCATACGACAGGCGGATTTAGGAAATGGTACAGCAATAGTAAAGAAGAGATGGGTCAATGACGATGAAGGACCACGAGCTGATACTTCTTATGAAGTCATTTCTAAATTGAAACCGGTTTTTGCCGCAAAAGGAACAGTTACTGCAGGAAACAGCTCCCAAACTAGTGATGGGGCCGGCATTGCTCTTTTAGCTAGCGAACAGGCTTTGCATCAATATGATTTAAAGCCCATGGGACGATTACTGAGTTATGCTGTAGCGGGTGTTCCTCCTGAAATTATGGGAATAGGTCCTATCGAAGCGATTCCTATTGCTTTAAAACGAGCTGGTATTACTTTAGATCAACTGGATTGGATAGAGCTCAATGAGGCGTTTGCCGCTCAAGCTTTGGCAGTAATTAAAGAACTTGATCTACCTCGAACCAAGGTGAATCCTTTAGGAGGAGCTATTGCATTAGGTCATCCTTTAGGTGCCACAGGTGCAATAAGAACGGCTACTTTATTGCATGGATTAAGAAGAACTAAAGGACGATATGGAATGGTAACCATGTGTATCGGAACAGGCATGGGGGCTGCGGCAATATTTGAAGCTTTATAGCCTCTGAGTATTGTAGTCTGGGTAAAGGAGCAAGCCGAAGGTTCATTTAGTCATCCCGAATACAACCCGGGAGCTCCACGCTGTAAGATGATGAGAGAGCCCTCGTTCAACTCGTGAAGACGGGCTTGCTGCTTCACCTAGGCTAAAATTTGCATACCATCTTAAATGAGTGCAATGCAAAAACCCGAGTAACGGTTTATCGTGACTCAGGCCACTGTGATGGAAAAGAGTTTAATAAGGTACTATTTAATTTTTATCGCGGAATATAATGCGGCCTTTAGTTAAGTCGTAGGGAGTTAATTCGACCTTAACTTTATCGCCAGTTAAAATTCTTATGTAATTTTTACGCATACGACCCGAAATGTGGGCAGTGATAACATGTCCATTTTCTAATTCAACACGAAACATAGTGTTGGGTAAGGTATCAATAACCGTACCAGCCATTTCTATATGATCTTCTTTTGCCATAGGACTCTCAGTGATGTACCAAAGTTTATTATGTGTGATTATATACTTACAGCGTGTATACTGCACTAAAATGAGGAAAATGGCAATCAAAGCCCAGCAAAATTTAACTATTTATCACTTCATAGACGGCTTAAGACCTCACTCTGAGGGGAACTCATATCAAGATAAATTAAGCTTGCTTACTTTATTGCTGCGTTAAGGGTGTTATTAACTATAAATACATCACCTACGTAATTAACATAGTGTCTTTCTTTGCTGGCTTCCTCCCGACTGGGTCTAATAAGCCCATGCAGGCTAAACTCGTTTTTTTGTAATTCAGAACATAGTGCTTTAATCAATTCAGGCGGACAATTTTGTTCAAATAATTGTTTTGCTGTATTTACAAAGCTCTGTATTTCCGCATCGAATTTTGCCTTATCGTGTGCATATCTTGTCTTTACCTCAAGTGTCTCTGTGAATGCAGGTTCTTTGGGAGGTTTAGGTACTGTTTTCCAGCCATCATGGGTTAAGCCAAATCGAAGATCTTTTACCATTTCATGTTCTTGAGAGTAGTATGAAACTGTTATTAATCCCCCTGAATTATCCCTTATTAAAAAAACAGCCTTAGTTTCTTTTTTGGTAGCACCATGATGTTCCAAAATATCATGTAATTTATTACTGCTAAGCGGTCGAAAAATAACAGGAATTTTAGATTCTGGTTCATTACTTTGTTTTGACTTCATAGGTCAATACTCCGAAGTTCTTTAATAAAACAAATGATCAATTATTGAAGCCATAACGAGATGAAATGGTAATAGTCTGTCTATATGGTATAATAATAGTACAATGTTCTTGCTATTTGAAATATTCAGTGCTTTCCCAGGGACCTTTTTTTGTAAGATGTTCTAAAGATTTATAAAGCATATGAAGAAATTCTCTTCGATCAATAATTTTGGCACCTAAACTTTGCAAATGCTTCGTTGGAATCTGGCAATCAATAAAATCATAGTTCCAATCGCTCATCGTTTTGCATAGATAGTAAAAGGCAATTTTTGAGGTATCTGTCATTTTATGGAACATGGATTCCCCAAAAAAAGCATGACCTAAACTGAGTCCATATAAGCCCCCGACCAGTTTGTTTTCATACCATATTTCAAAGGAATGGGCATAACCCATGATGTGTAATTGAGTATAGGCTTCCATCATTTCCGTAGTTATCCAAGTATTATTGATTCGATCAACACATGAAGCACATTCTGAGATCACTTGTTTAAATGCAGTATCTATGGTGAATTTGAACGGTTTTTTTAATGATTTTTGCAAACTACGAGATAATTTAAATTCAGTAGGAATCAATATGAGTCTTGGATTTGGAGACCACCAGAGAATAGGTGTTCCGGGTTCATACCAGGGAAAAATTCCTTGTCTATAAGCTTGAAGGATACGTTGTGGTGATAAATCACCCCCAATGAATAATAAGCCTTGATCATCACTTGTTTCCGGATTTGGAAACAAGTGGATTTCATCATAATTCAACGCAAACTCCTCAATTAACAGGAAATTTATCCTTATAAATCTTTTTTTATTCTACACTTATTATAAGCGAAAATGGGAGGAAGTAATTGGACCATCTCTATAGTTTGGGCAATATTTTAATGCTCCTCAGCCTTTGTTTCAGAAAAGTGCTCTTTCTTCGCACCATCTTCATATTATCTGATTTATCATTTTTACTTTATGGTGTATTAGCTAATGTGCCACCGGTTGCTTATTGGGCAATCGCATCGTTAATTATTAATTTTGTACAGATTGTTTTTTTGTTAAGAGATCTGATGCCGAGAGATTTGCCTTATGATTTACAACAGATAAAGGATCTATTTTTTTTAAGCATGCAAACAAGTGACTTTATTCGTCTAATTAAACTAAGTAATCAAGGTAATTCAAGAAATGAAAAAATATTAACTAAAGGTGAGCCAGTAGAATATTTAATGTTGATTACTAAAGGATCGGTATACATTGAGTTAGAGGAAGAGATTATAGAAGTAGGACCGTATCATTTTATTGGAGAGATGAGTTATTTTAGAGATGGAAAAGCTAGCACTACCATATATGCAAAGGATCCTGTAGATTATTTATACTGGAATTATTCTGACTTACATCGTTTACAAGAAAACAAACCTTCATTATTTATGAGAATGGTAGAGGCAATGGGGAAAGATATTATATTGAAAATGCTCAATCAAACAGAACAACAAAGAAATTAGGGTGATATTCTTTAGTTGCAGCGAAGCAGGTAATATTAAGAACAACTTCACTGCACCCATTTCCAACACTAATTTTTTAAATTTAAATCCAAATATTGTTCTGCATCCAGAGCTGCCATACATCCCACTCCCGCAGAGGTAATGGCTTGTCGGTACACATGGTCAGCCACATCACCACAAGCAAATACTCCAGGAATGGATGTGCTGGTAGCCATACCTTCCAATCCCGATTTAATAACAATATAACCATTATTCATAAGAAGTTGATCTTTAAATAAGTCCGTATTAGGTGTATGCCCTATAGCAATAAATACCCCGTCCACGTTTAATAATTCCTGTGAATCGGTTTGTAAATTGCGAATTAAGGCGCCAGTGACTTTTTTACCATCTCCGATGACTTCATCAAGGGTGGAGTTCCATATTATTTTAATATTGCCTGTACGCGTTTTTTCGAAAAGTTTATCCTGAAGTATTTTTTCAGCACGTAGACTGTCACGTCGATGGATCAAAGTTACTGAAGAAGCTAGGTTAGATAAATACAGTGCTTCTTCAACTGCCGTATTTCCTCCACCAATAACACACACGGTTTTATTGCGATAAAAAAACCCATCGCAAGTCGCGCAGGCAGAAACCCCTCGACCTTGATAGGCTGATTCTGATTCGAGTCCTAAATAACGAGCGGAAGCTCCTGTAGCGATGATAAGAGCATCACACGTGTACGTATCACTATCACCATGAAGTATAAAAGGTGCTTGTGCTAAATTTGCTTTAACAATATGATCAAAAATAATTTGAGTTTCAAAGCGTTCAGCATGTTTTTGCATGCGGTCCATCAGGGCAGGGCCTTGTAATCCCTCAACATCGCCGGGCCAGTTATCTACATCTGTTGTGGTCGTTAATTGACCTCCTGGCTGCATGCCAGTGATTAAAACGGGATGAAGATTGGCTCTTGCAGCGTAGACTGCAGCGGTGTAACCTGCTGGTCCTGAACCTAATATAATTAAGCGGTGATGATTGCTTGAGCTCATTCTCTCTGCCTTCCTTAATATTTTGATATTTTGTGTTAAGATGGCGAATATTATGACAAAAACAAAGATATGAAAATACCTATGGAAAAACAACATTCGGGAAAAAAATCTGGTCTTTCTAAAAAACACATGCCTAGCTATGTTGTGAAACGACTTAGCGAAGGTAGTTTTATATTAATTTTAACGAGTGCTTTTTTTGTGCTCTTGTCTTTGCTCTCTTATAAAAACAGTGATCCAGGGTTTTTCCATGCTTCGCGTGCTGGAGCTGCTGTTGCAAACTCAGGCGGACAAGTAGGTGCATACATTGCTGATGCTCTTTATTTTACATTTGGGTATTTTGCTTATTTGGTACCTATCGCTTTTGCTTATATTTCATGGGCTTTATTGCATGATGTTCATACCTTAAAAATTCTTGATAAACGAGTTTTATTGCTTCGCTCTATTGGTCTGATGCTTATGTTTGCTGGAGGGTGTGGCTTATTAAGTCTTGAAGCGGAAATGAGTCGATTAAGCTTCATCCATGGCCCCGGAGGATTAATAGGGCAAACTGTGGGTGGTGGTTGGTATCAAATGCTGAACTTACACGGAGCGAGCTTGGTTTTATTGGCCATGCTTTTAGTAGGAACTACTTGGTTAACCGGTTTATCCTGGATAAAAGCCATCGAGCTTATTGGTTTATATACTTTATTCACTGCAAATTATATTTCTAAAACGGTACAAAAAGCAGTACTTTTTTTTAAGAATCAGTTTGCACGAACCCCGTCAAAAGAATCCACCAAAATACCTCGTGAAAAACCTGCTCCAAAATTATTTAAGCCTAAGGTAGAGAAAGAAAAAGAGGTGGTTATTCCTCCTGTTCTACTGAGTAATGAAATAAAACCTGAAATGGTTAGAAACGAAAGTAATAAACCTGAAATTAATAGACCCGAAATTGTTAAGCCTATTAAAGAAGTAAAAGAAATTCGTCTTCCCAAGGTTAGTACTTCAGGCGAATTGCCTTCTTTAAGTTTATTGGATAAAGGTGAGCCAGGTAAGCCTATGGGTGGGTATACTCATCACGAGTTAGAGAATTTATCGCGAGAAGTAGAGCAACATTTGTTAGATTTTGGTATTCAGGCGGGTGTGGTTGCGGTTCACCCAGGACCTGTCGTGACTCGTTTTGAGTTGCAATTGGCTGCAGGTGTTAAAGTAAGTAAGCTTACGGCCTTGGCTAAAGATTTAGCTCGCTCTTTATCGGTAACTTCAGTCCGTGTAGTCGAAGTAATTCCAGGTAAAACTGTGGTTGGATTGGAATTACCCAATCATTCACGAGAAATGGTTCGTTTATCAGATGTTTTATTAGCGGATGTATACCAACAGGCTCACTCACCCATTTCTTTATCTTTAGGTGTGGATATAGCAGGGCATCCTGTCGTTGTTGATTTAGCAAAAATGCCTCATCTCTTGGTCGCTGGAACGACGGGCTCTGGAAAATCAGTGGGCATCAATGCCATGATTCTAAGTATCTTATTTAAGGCAACTCCGGAGCAGGTACGTTTGATTATGGTGGATCCTAAGATGTTGGAGTTGTCTGTTTATGATGGTATCCCTCATCTGTTAACTCCTGTTGTTACAGATATGAAAGAAGCTGCTAGTGCTCTGCGTTGGTGTGTTGAGGAGATGGAGCGACGTTATCGATTAATGGCGGCAATGGGAGTACGAAATTTAGCTGGATTCAATAGTAAGATCGCTGAAGGAATCGCTAATGGCCAACCGTTAGTTAACCCTTTATGGAAACCTGTTGACTCAATGGATGAATCCGCTCCAGAGTTAGAACCCTTGCCTTATATTGTTGTCATGATTGATGAGCTTGCGGATATGATGATGGTCGTGGGTAAAAAAGTAGAACAATTAATTGCACGTATTGCCCAAAAAGCACGGGCAGCAGGAATTCACATGATTCTTGCTACTCAAAGGCCTTCAGTAGATGTATTAACTGGATTAATTAAATCAAATATTCCTACACGAATATCGTTTCAAGTTTCGTCAAAAATTGATTCTCGTACTATATTAGATCAACAAGGTGCGGAACAGTTATTAGGGCACGGGGATATGCTGTTTTTGGCTCCCGGAAGTGGCGCACCCTTACGAGTTCATGGCGCTTTTGTTGATGATAAAGAGGTACATCGTATTGCTGATGACTGGCGCGCACGTGGAGAGCCTAATTATATTGAGGATATTTTAAAATTAACGAACGATGGCAATGAAGGTGGTTCGGATGAAGATGGTCAATCTGCAGAAGATGATGATCCTCTTTATGATCAAGCAGTAGAGTTTGTTATTCAAACACGTAAGGCAAGTATTTCTGCAGTTCAACGACGGTTAAAGATAGGGTACAACCGGGCAGCGCGAATGGTTGAGGAAATGGAGCGAACTGGGATTGTGGGGCCATTAGATGGTGGTTATCGAGATGTCTTAGTATCATCTGTAACGGAGGATTAGTTATGAAAAAAATATTAATAGCATTACTTTTAAGCGTTTCTACTGCAGTTTTTAGTGAAACCCCAGATGTATTGTTACAGAATAAATTAAATAGTATTCGCTCAATGACCGCAGTTTTTAAGCAATCTGTAAAAGCAAAACATCGTGTAGTATCTCGTTCATCAGGAACTATGGCATTACAAAGACCTGGTCGATTCCGATGGCAAACTTTGCAGCCTATGGCGCAATTAATGGTAGCTGATGGCCAGAAAATTTGGGTTTATGATAAAGACTTAGAACAAGTCACTGTTAAAACACAAAGAAAAGGCTTAGGAGGAACTGCGGCTTTGTTCTTAAGTGGTTATGACAATACTGTGACACGAGACTTTAATGTGACTCAGAGCAACATGGGAAATGAAATCGTTTTTGATTTGAAATCAAAATCACCTAAAGCCAATTTCCAACGCATAAAACTCGTCTTTCGGCAAAACAATTTAACAGGATTAGAGTTATACGATCAATTAGGCCAAGTAACTACGGTCCAATTATCCCAAATTAAATTAAATCCTAAATTGGCTACTAATTTGTTTCAATTCAAAACGCCAAAAGGGGTTGATGTGGTTCAGCAATGAGTTTATTTGAAACCACGCCTACGCCGCCACTCGCTGAGCTTTTAAGACCTCGAAGCCTCGATGAAGTGATTGGTCAGAGTCATTTATTAGGTGAGGGGAAATCCTTACGGCTCAGTTTTGCTGCTAAAAAACTTCATTCAATGATCCTATGGGGGCCACCCGGGGTCGGGAAGACCACAATTGCTCGAATTACTGCTGAAGCTTTTGATTGCGAATGGATAGCACTTTCAGCAGTATTTTCTGGAGTTAAAGATATTCGGGCCGCAGTTGAAAAAGCACAAGAAAATCTAACTTTGGGTACACATACCATCTTGTTTATTGATGAAATTCATCGTTTTAACAAAGCCCAACAAGATGCATTATTGCCCTTCACAGAATCAGGTTTGGTCACTTTCATAGGTGCTACTACAGAAAATCCTTCTTTTGAAGTGAACTCTGCTTTGTTATCACGAGCTCAAGTTTATGTTTTAAAGTCCTTGACTGATGAGGAGTTGAAACAGTTATTTCAAAAAGCGTACCAGGCTGTTTTATCCTCTATTCAATTTGATGACGATGCGATAGATATGCTTATTGCATTTGCCGATGGGGATGCAAGACGGTTATTAAATAGTCTTGAACAATTACAAACGGCCTGTGCTGCAATGAATAATACACATGTAACAAAAGAATTTGTGGTGAATTCATTGGCAGAGCAGGTCAGGCGTTTTGATAAAAGTGGAGATAACTTTTACGATCAAATTTCTGCCTTACATAAATCCGTTCGTGGCTCTAATCCTGATGCGGCTTTATATTGGTTATGCCGTATGCTCGATGGAGGAGCCGATCCACGTTATTTGGCACGGCGTATAGTGAGGATGGCTTGGGAGGATATCGGTTTAGCTGACCCGCGTGCCATTCAAATTGCGAATGATGCCGCACTAACTTACGAAAGACTAGGTTCTCCTGAAGGCGAACTCGCTCTGGGAGAAGCGGTCATATATTTATCAATTGCAGCAAAAAGTAATGCGGCCTATGTGGCTTTTAACCAAGCGAGGGATTTTGTAAAAAAAGATAAATCGCGAGAAGTCCCTATTCATTTGCGCAATGCACCAACGCATTTAATGAAAAAACTAGGACATGGAAAAGAGTATCGTTACGCTCATGATGAACCACATGCTTACGCTGCTGGAGAACATTATTTACCTGAAGGCATGCAGGAGCCTGGTTGGTATAACCCTGTTCCTCGTGGTCTGGAAATAAAAATTGCAGAGAAACTTGCGTTTCTAAAATCACTGGATGAAAACGAACCAAAATCTTAGTTTTGAACACAGCAAACCACTCCTTATCCTGAGTGCAACAAGGGATCTTCACGCTGTAACATCGTGTTGCGATGGGAGAGCCCCTCGTCACCCCCCGATTGACAGGCCCAATAGATCCCAGGTTTGGCTGCATGTCTAAATGCTGCGCTGGGATCTAAGCTACAATACCTATAAAAGTACTTTAGGTTCCAACTACTCTCATAATTTACAATCTGGAAGATTCCAACTGGACTCAATGATATTGGCGCCAGCTTCGTGCTGTTTGCTATAATTAAATATCAAGGGCTTATCGTAACTAAAAAAGGGTGCATAAAAATTTTTATAAGATACTTGTCCATCGGTAAGAAATACAGAACATGTATTGGGTAAGAGTTCCGCTACACTTTTAATGTTTTTATATCGAGAATTTTCACCAATGTAACTGTGATCAAAACCCAAGAAAGCCAGGTAAGGTTCCTTATTATTTTCCTTTTCAATAATTTTTGCTGCGTTACCATTGAAACTATGAATTCTGAACTGTTCATCTCCATCTAAGTATTTCATTTGGAAACTTTTAATACAGGATAAGATTGCAGGATAAGAATCGAGCGCCACGATACGAATCCCGGCTTTTTTGGCTGCTTTTACTATATCCGTATACCCCGAAAATCCGCATCCACTTGCCAGATCTTTGAAGTATAAATAGGCAGCTAGTTCGGGTGGAAGCTCGTCACTCGTGCTATGAAAATAGGCATCGAGCAATTGTTGATGGCGATCATAAAAAAGAAATTCAAAAAATAAAGTTTTTATGCCTAATTGCTTAAAGTATTCTAAATTTCCAATAAGAAATTTTTTGGGAAATTTGTGATGATGAATTTCGCCTAAGAAGATTCCATTAGGAAGTGTTTTATTATTTTTTAGTTCCTCAAATGATTTTTTTAATGCCTCTTTTCTTTGTGGTACTGAGAAGTAAGAATGTGATGCTTGTGAAAAACTCCAGCCAGAATGAGAGTAATTTGTTTTTTGGGCCAAATTTATGGATAGTTGGCATAATGATTTAATTTCAGATATATATTCATCCACGGGTTTATTATGCCAAAGACGATAGCGGTTACTCTCCCAAGTGGAAGCAAAAGGTTTTTCAGTTAGATGAAGTTGTAGTTTTTCATCAAAATCAGTATAGGTGATTAGAACCTCTAATTCATCGGGATAATAGTCAAAGTAAATTTGTCGTTGTTCATCATCAAAATAAATTTTAATATGTTCCCGTGGAAAACCTTTTTTAACTAAAGCATCAATTAATTGCTGATAACATTGTTTAATGATCGGGTAATTAATCTCTTCAATTGATTCGCTATTGATTCCTTTTAGAATGCATATGCTCATGGGTAAGCCCTCTAATTTTAGTAGGGGCGCTTTTTAGAGATTGTATCCTGAACATTGGTATTGAGTTTGTGGAGAAGTTATAGCGCCAAATCCAACTGTACATACTCAACCTGAAAAACAATGTTCAGGTTACTCATGCACATATTCATATTTGGACGCATTATTGTCATAAAATTACTATGTTTGAATAATTTAATAACAATATATTTATCATGTTTACTCTTGAATGTCAATAAAAAAGTCATGTCGTGGGTAAGCAATTAATTACATGATTTTAAATGTATTTTCATTTTATTATAAATTTGCTACAGTCATCTAATTAATTATAATAATTTCATCAAGTATGCATTATTCTAATTACCAAACATGTGCTGTAAGACCACAAATACCTCTTTCTGAGTGGGATATCTTATCTAGTTTGCCAACTGCTTTGGTAATTATCAATTCTCAAGGACGAATTGTGTGGTTAAATCCACCGGCCGAAGCTATGCTAGGCTATGGATTACTTGATTCCCTATGGTTGGATGTGATTCTACGTGCTTTTGTACCTCGTGCTGACGATGGGCATGAAGTTTCTCTGGCAGATGGGCGTCGGGTTCACGTAGCAATCGCCACCTTGGATAGCTTGCCAGGTATATTAGTTAGTTTAACGGATATAACTGCTACACGGGATTATGAAAAAGCCAAAGAAAATGAAAAACGTTTGGTCTCAATCGGTACAATGACTGCACAACTCGCGCATCAAATCAGGACACCATTAGCTTCGGCAATGTTGTATACAGAACATTTAAACAACCTTCCTGATTTAGAATTTCGTACTCAAAATTGGATTCATCGATTACAAGAATGCCATACCAGTATTGAACAACAAATCCAGGACTTGTTACTGTTTGCACGAGGTACTACAATCGAACCCACCCGCATGGATATGAATTATTGGTGTTCCTTACTCGTGCAACGTGCACAGCCATATGTCTTAGCTAATAATGTCAGCTTCAATGTAAATAATAAGCTGTATACTCGTGAATCATTAATTCATGCAGAGTCATTAATTGGTGCTGTTTTAAACTTGGTGATCAATTCCTTGCAATCAGATGCGACAGAAATTAATTTAACACTTGCATCTATAGATAATTCAGGTATACAAATATCAGTAGAGGACAATGGTAAAGGAATGACAGAAGAGGTGAAGAACCAGGCTTTTTCCCCTTTTTATACTACAAAAGCCCAAGGCAATGGTTTGGGATTAGCAGTCGTTTACGCAGTAGTTAAAGCACATGGTGGTCGATTGAGTCTAGAATCTACGGAAGGAGTTGGTACACAGGTTAATTTGTTTTTGCCGTAAATATGTTGAGTGGTCATCCTGAACATGGCAAAGTGCTCTGATTTAACTTAGGTTAAATTCTTGAAGTGCTTAACCAAGCTTAGGATGATATCCTTTTTATAACACTTAGAAAAAGGACTTTCTATGAGTCATGTTTTAATCGTTGAAGATGATCCAGTATTAAGGGAAGCGCTGGCTGAAACAATGACTATTGCTGGCCATACATATATTACCGCTAAAGATGGCAAGGAGGCTTTGGCTCTTTTAGAAATCCATAATCCATCAGTGGTATTAACGGACATTCGTATGGATGAACTAGATGGAAATCAATTACTCGCGGAAATCCAAAAGAGAAGACTTGGATTACCGGTGATTTTGATGACCGCTTATGGGTCAGTGCAAGATGCCGTGAATGCGCTTCATCATGGTGCGGTAGATTATTTACAAAAACCATTCAGCGCTCAAGTACTGACTGAAAAAATCAATCAATACATTAAAGTTGAGTTTGATGAAGATACTGGAGAGCCCATCGCTAAAGATCCAAAAAGCCAGGCTTTATTAACGATGGCTTTAAAAGTCGCTCAATCAGATGTTGGCGTTATGATTAGTGGTGAAAGTGGAACAGGAAAAGAAGTCTTAGCCCATTTTATTCATGATCATTCCTCTCGAAAAAAGCAACCCTTTATTGCAATTAATTGTGCGGCAATTCCTGAGCAAATGCTTGAAGCGACATTATTCGGTTATGAAAAGGGTTCATTTACTGGGGCGTATAAATCAACCCCTGGAAAATTCGAACAAGCGCAGGGAGGAACTTTACTTCTTGATGAAGTGAGCGAAATGCCTTTAAGCCTACAAGCTAAATTACTCCGCGTTTTACAGGAGAAAGAAGTAGAGCGAATTGGTGCTAATAAAACAATTAGTTTAGACGTTCGGATTTTAGCTACTACGAACCGACAACTCAAAGATGAAGTCAAGGCGGGCCGATTTAGGGAAGATTTGTTTTATCGGTTAAACGTGTTCCCTTTGCAGTGGCATCCTTTACGTGAAAGGAAGAATGATATCATTCCCTTGGCTAATTATCTGATTCGTAAACATTGTCAACATAAACAACCAGTGGTTCCTGTGATATGTCCAGCGGCTCAAAAATTGATGTTGGCATATCCTTGGCCAGGAAATGCGCGTGAGTTGGATAATGTGATTCAACGCGCTTTAGTTCTACAAACTCAAGGCATTATAGAAGCAGAGCATTTACAATTGTCATTAACTGCTACCTTAGTTCCCGATACTGCTCCAGGTGCTAATAGTAAAAACTTACAAATCCATGAATTTGAATTGATTGAAAAAACATTATTGGAGAATGAGGGAAATAGACAAAAAGTAGCTGCTTTATTGGGTGTAAGTGAGCGTACGTTACGCTATAAATTAGCAAAAATGCGCGAAGAAGGTTATACAGTATAAAAATTTTAGTGGCCGGTGCTTTGAGGACCTGAATGAAGATAAAGCCATCACTGTGGATTAACCGGTTTACTTGAAGCAGATAAAAAAGGATGTAACATCAAATACAATGAGGTTAATAGGGATATGAGTGAAATTAATACAGCTAATATACTAAATCAGATCAAAACAATGTCTGCTAAAGCTGAAGGAAAAATTCTTGAGGCAGAAGCAAATCAATCTCCTTTTGGCTCTGTATTTCAACACGCTATGAATCAAGTCAATGACTTACATCAATCTGCGGATGCATTAAAAACCCGTTTTGAAATGGGGGATCCTAATGTAAGTCTTGGGGAAGTGATGATAGCAGCCCAAAAATCCAATTTGGGGCTTGAAGCTACTGTTCGAGTTCGTAACAAAGTGGTACAAGTGTACCAAGACATTATGAATATGCCAGTATAATTAGGAGCTTAGTATGGCATTGGCTGATAGTGCATCAACAGTTGCTGCAAAATTTGCAAATCTCTCTATTGCTCGACAAATTGGTTTATTAATAGGTGTGGCTGCAAGTATTGCGATTGGCTTGGCTGTTGTTTTATGGTCTCGTGATCCGAATTATGTTCCATTATATACGCAAATGAATGCGCGTGATGCTGCTGAGATAGTATCTGCTCTAGAACGTAACGGTGTTGATTTTAAGATTGATAATAACAACAGTATGATTTTGGTTGCGGCGGATAATCTGCAAAGTGCGCGGCTTAAATTGGCTATGGAAGGATTGCCTCGTGATCCAGTGGGTTCAGAAGAACTTTTTTCCAATGCTAATGCATTTAATAGTAGCCAATTTATGGAAAATGCACGTTATAAGCAAGCTTTGGAAGCTGAATTGGCCCGTACTATAAGTAAGTTCAATGATATTAAATCAGCTCGAGTCCATTTAGCAATTCCACGCGAATCAGCTTTTGTTCGTGATGCTCACGAACCCAGTGCTTCAGTGTTCCTGGATGTCTATTCTGGTTTAGAACTTAAAAAACATACAATTGCAGCCATTGTGAACTTAGTTGCATCAAGTATCCCAAATTTATCTGCATCTCGGGTGACCGTTGTCGATCAGGATGGGCAATTGCTAAATGAAGGTGGGGGACAAACCTTTTTTACTGAGACGGAACGATTTTTAGATTATAGACAAAATTTAGAGCATCAATATGCTCAAAAAATTCAAGATATTTTGACGCCAATATTGGGTTATGGGCGAGTAAGGGCGAAAGTTTCTGCGGATATTGATTTTACAAGTTATGAACAAACACAAGAACTGTTTAATCCTGAACTCCCTTCTTTGCGTAGCGAGCAAACCATGGAAGAAAAACGCAGTGCGTCAAGTGATGCTGTTGGAGTTCCAGGCACTTTATCCAATACACCGCAAACGAATCCTGCTCTTGCTGCCAAGAATGTACCGCCTAAAAATGGGCCGCCCCCCCCACAGCAGCAAACAGCATCGGATACAAATCAGTCCACCGATATACGTACGCAAAGTACCAAAAATTTTGAGTTGGATAAAACGGTTAGTCATACCAAAAATCAGCCTGGGACGATTAAACGACTTTCAGTTGCTGTATTAGTAGATAATCGAGCCGTAATGGATGAGAAAACTAAAAAAATGACTAAAGCTCCTTTGACTCCAAAGGAAATTGATCAAATCAAATTACTGGTTGCAGATGCAATTGGGTTAAATGTACAGCGTGGTGATAGTCTGAATGTAATTAATACGGGATTTGTTAAACCTGACCCTGTTGCAGCTATTCCTGAGGAACGTTTTTGGCAGAAAGATATCTTCTGGTCGATAGTGAAGCAGGCAGGAGCTGCGATATTTGTTCTGGCACTAATCTTTGGCGTACTAAGGCCTATGCTCAAAACCCTTGCCACTAATCGAACTGTTAGTAGTATTGTAAGTGATGAGCCCCCTATAGGAGATTTAACTTACGATGGAACCATCTCCATTAAAGACGCTAATGATTATGAGTCACAGTTAAATTTATTACGGCAGGTTGTGGATAAGGAACCCAAACGTGTGGCACAGGTAGTTAAAAATTGGGTTGATCGGGGGTAACTATGGATGGAATAGAGCGTGCGGCCATCTTGCTATTAAGCATGGGTGAGAAAAATGCTGCTGAAGTATTAAGACATTTGGAACCGAGACAAGTTCAAAAGGTTGGTGTTGCGATGTCGACATTGAGTAATGTTACTAAGGCAAAAATGGAAAATGTCCTGGTGGAATTTACCCATGCTATAGGAGATCAAACGAGCCTAACCGTCGACACTGAGCATTATTTACGCACAGTGCTCATTGAAGCTTTAGGCTTGGAGAAGGCAACTCCATTTATTGACCGAATTTTGGTCTCTGATAAAGACAGTGGACTTAACCGTTTAAAATGGTTGGATGGTCGATTAATTGCTGATGTAATTCGCAACGAGCACCCACAAATTATTGCCACCATATTAATTCATTTGGATAGTGAGCAAGCAGCTGAAGTAGTACGCTATTTTAGTGTTGATAAACGATCGGAAGTCTTATTGCGTATGTGCAATATTGATACCGTAAAACCAGAAGCCATCTCCGAGCTAGGACAGGTTATAGAGAAACAACTAAGTGGTCAGAAAGTGAGTAAAACCGCCTCTGTAGGAGGAATTAAGAGTGTTGCTGATGTAATCAACTATTTCGATGGTGCTATGGAAGAAGAGGTATTGAATAAAATAAAAGATTGGGATGAAGAGTTAAGCGAAAAAATCAGAGACAAAATGTTTGTCTTTGAGAACTTGGTAGATATGGATGATCGAAGTATGCAAACGTTATTGCGTGATGTGACGCCTGAACAATTAAAACTGGCTTTAAAGGGGACTACCGAGCCTACTAAAGAAAAAATATTCTCCAATATGTCTAAACGAGCTGCGGATTTATTGCGTGAGGATATTGAACTACAAGGACCTGTAAAAGTTGTTGATGTAGAGCGTGCTCAACGTGATATTTTAGGTATAGCAAAAAACCTTGCTGAAGACGGTAAGATTGCTCTGGGCTCTAAGGGTGGCGATGATATGATTTAGTGGGTTGGGAGGCAACCAACTCGATTTCTGATTGGATATGATTTGCAGGATAAGCATATGTCGAATGAATTTAAGCCTTACCTTAACAAAAAAGAAAGTAATAGTGGGTTTAGTGCTTGGGATTATGAATCAATTATAAATAATGAAGCAAAAGCAGAAATTAATGAGGAGGAACTATTTCTTGCGGAATGTGAACGCTTGAAGCAAGAAGCTATAAAGAAGGGCTATACGGAGGGAATGCAGCAAGCCATGGCCGAAATTAATGACAAAAGAGAGCAGTTCATACGTTGGTTTGATTTATTACAAAATCCAGTAAAACTTCTAGATGAACACGTTACCCAAGAAATCATTCAAACCATAATTTGGCTCAGCAAGCATTGTATTGGGGTCGAGTTATCCGTTAATCCAGAGCAATTAAAAAACTTATTCAATATCATCAAATTAGAGTTACCTTCTTTACAAACTAATAAAATACTTGCTATGCATCCAGAAGATGTAAATTGGGTTAAAAATGAATTTGGTGAAAAAGAAATACCTGGTTTACAAGAGATTTTGGTAGCAGATCCTTTATTGAGCCGTGGAGATTTCTATTTAAAAGGTGAATACAGCGAGTTAGATGGCCGAATATTTACTCGTTTCGCAACTTTGTTTACAAAATATATTAACCAGGATAACTTGATTCCACCCTTAAAAGATCAGGGTAACCAATGAAAATTTATGAGTCTCATCTGGTTGAGGTATTGTCTGAAATTCGCGAAAAAGAACATTCAGGACTATTGCATTGCGGCCGAGTAAGTCGTGCAGTAGGTCTTACTTTAGAAGCCAAAGGATTTCACCAACCTATTGGTGCACGTTGTTTTATTAATATTGATGGATCACGTACGATTGAAGCCGAAGTAGTTGGTTTTAGCCAAAATTGCGTTTATTTGATGTCTATAGGAGCGATCCAAGGACTCGCCCCTGGTATGATCATTACCCCAACTGGACGGGTCGCTCAGGTGGGAGTGGGAGCTCAATTACTTGGACGAATTGTTAATGGAGCGGGGGTTCTTATTGATGATGGCCCACCTCTTGAGATGAAGGATTCCTATCCTTTAATTAGCCCAGCAGTTAATCCTTTAAAAAGAGCAATCATCGATACACCCTTGGATGTAGGCATTCGTGCAATTAATGGTTTACTCACTGTGGGGCGCGGACAGAGGATCGGTTTATTTGCGGGATCCGGTGTAGGAAAATCTGTGTTATTAGGAATGATGACTCGTTTTACCCAAGCGGATGTGGTGGTAGTTGGATTGATTGGTGAGCGCGGTAGAGAGGTTAAAGAATTTATTGAATCGAATTTAGGTGAAGAAGGTTTAAAACGCGCGATTGTTGTAGCTGCACCCGCAGATGAAAGTCCACTAATGCGTTTGCACGGTGCTAAAGTAGCGACTAGTATCGCTGAGTATTTTCGTGATCAGGGTAAACATGTGCTTCTCTTAATGGATTCATTAACTCGTTTTGCTCAGGCTCAACGAGAGATTGCTCTATCTATTGGAGAAGCCCCAGCAACGAAAGGTTATCCTCCTTCAGTTTTTGCCAAATTACCAAAGCTTGTTGAGCGGGCTGGTAATGGAGAACCAGGTAGCGGTTCGATTACTGCATTTTATACCGTTTTAACTGAGGGGGATGATTTGCAAGATCCGATTGCTGATGCAGCACGGGCTATTTTGGATGGGCATATTGTTCTAAGTCGATCGATTGCGGAAGAAGGACAATATCCTGCTATTGATTTGGAAGCTTCGATAAGTCGAGTAATGCAAACTATAGTACCTGAACAACAAATGAATGATATGCTATTATTCAAAAAATATTTATCCCTGTATGAGAAAAACAAAGATTTCATACTTCTTGGCGCTTATGTTAAAGGAAGCGATCCTAATCTTGATAAAGCGATTCAAGCTCGAGATAAAATTAGGGAATATATGGAACAAGGAATCAACGAACGAGTTGTTTATAAACAAAGTGTAGGGATGTTATCCCAATTAGTATCATCTTTTGGAGCTAATTGATGAGTCAGCGATTAGAGCGTTTAAAACAACTGTTGCAGATGAAAAAAGAAGCGACCTATGCCGCATACCAGGATCTTTTAAAAGCCCAGGAGCAATTCAAACATAATAAGTTAAAGCATGAGCAATTAGTATCTTATCGACAGGATTATTTAAAGCAAGTTGAAAAAATTGGTGAACAAGGAACTGTAGTGGCTCGACTACGTAATCGTATCGATTTTATTAGCCATTTGGATACAGCTTTAATACAATTGAATACGCATTTAGCATATTTAGGAAAGGTAAGGTCTAAAGCCGAACTTAATTACAAGCAAGCTAAAATTTCTGAAGAAGGAGTCAATCATTTGATTGACCGGGTTAACAAGAGCGAACAACTCAAAATCCAGCGCATAGAACAAAAAGAAAATGATGAGTATGCGCAAAAGCAATGGTATAGTAAAAAAATCAATGAGTAATCGAACACTAAGCGTTAGGAAAGTAGTAAAAAGAATATGGATGCTTTTAGCTATCTTTATTATCTTTATGGCTGTTTTATCCAGTATATTTCGATCGTTGACTCCTTGGGCAAAAGAATATAAGGGGGAAGTCGAACAGCATCTTTCAGTTCTCATAGGGCAACCGGTAACGATACAAACGATGGAGACAGGATGGTATTGGTTTCAACCAGTACTTAAATTACATCAGGTTACATTGGGCAATGATTCAGACCATACCTTTCGTATCAACAAATTGTTAGTTGGTATTAACTTATTTAAATCATTATGGAGTTGGCAGATTCAACCCGGAGTCCTCTATATTGATGACATGCATCTCAATTTGAGAGAAAAAGATCATCACTGGACTATTGATGGTGTTGCAACTGACTCGCTCAATAGCAGCGATATGACTCCCGAGAAAACTAAGCAAATATTAATCTGGCTATCGCAACAAGAACATTTAATTATCAAACAGGTTTCAGCGTATTTTCATTTTAGCGACGGGGGATTGATTCCTGTTAATGGTTTAAATGTATCGGTAGTAAATCGAGGGGGACATTATAAATTTAAGGGCGAAGCACGACTTGCACAAACCAGTAGCACTAATTTTCAGCTGTTAGGTGATGGATATTTTGATCCGGAACATTTCGAGGACATTGAAGGAAAATTTTATTTCTCAGCCAAAAATGTTGTGCCTGCTCAATGGCAAAGTTTATTTCCTAAAGCCACAGAACATTTGGAAGGCGGTAAAGGTTATATAAATTTATGGCTTGATGTGCATCATGGTGCCATCTCTTCCATACAAGCGCAGATAACTTTTAAGCGACTCGCTTGGAGATTATTGAACAATCAACAGAGCCAACTCATCCAATCATTTTTTGCCAATCTTTCTTGGAAACCCAATAGTTTGGGTTGGCAGTTTCAAGCCGATCCAATTAGATTGCGAATAGGTGGTGTGACATGGCCCGAGAATAAATTATTGCTTAAATACAATAAAGAGCAACAAAGTTACCAATTATTTGTAAAGTCAATCATTATTGAATCATTGTTTTCTAATGCGATTAACTGGCCTAAAAGTATCCAAGATATATTGAGCATGAAGCCTAAAGGAGTCCTAAAAGATACTCAACTTCTTGTCGCTTTAAATACTAATGTGTCAGTTATTCCACCCGTTCCCGTTTTTAACACCTTTACTGTAAATGAACAGTCAACGTCAAAATCATCGTCCTCTCTTAGTACCTCTCAGAATATTACTGATCCATTACTAATAAGAAAAAATGATTTTTCCATTAGTGACTATTCAATAAATTATGTTTTAACACGTTTTGAGGAGTTAGAATGGAATGGCAAAGGAACAATTCCTCAAGTAAGAAATCTCTCAGGTGTTATAAATTGGCAGCCGGAACAAGGACGTTTAGAACTAGATTCTGAAAATACCTCGGTAAAAGTTAAAGGATATCCAGAACAAATCTTAACATTACTCAATGGAGCTTTTGAATGGAAAGAGTTAAGTGATGGTTTGCGAGTAAGTATGGAACGACTGGTAATAAATCAGCCCGAACTCACATTAAGTATGCGAGGCGCAATCGATCAGGTGACTCGAGAGTCTGTAGGTACTATTCGTCTCGGCATTGAGTTTTCTGGAAAGAATTGGCAAAAATGGGTGGCGTTTTTACCTAAAAAGTACATGAAACCCAAATTATATCTCTGGCTGAAAAATGATGTAAAACGTATTGCAGTCGCGAGTGGAAGGATAATTGTTAATGGTTTGGCAAAAGAATTTCCTTTCGATAACAATACTGGTGAATTCACTTTAGAAAGTTATGCAAGCGGAGGAGAGCTTGCCATTAACTCAAAATGGCCGGTTGTCAAAGAGATTGATGGATACATTCATCTAAAAAATCGTAATCTCAATATTGATATAGTCCATGCTAATTTTCAGGGTGTACCGGCTAAGCAAATGTTTTTGCGAATTTATGACATTGGAAAAAATAAAGAGAATTTACTGGTGACTGGGAAAATTGATGCATCAGTACAAAAAATGATGAATTATGTGATGGCGTCACCTTTAAAGAAAAAACTGTCGCTTTTAAAAATGTTGTCCGTCAAAGGCTCCGCTTTACTTGATTTAAGTGTACAGGTTCCTTTATATCCAGAGAATGATGAGGTCCTTGCTAAAGGAAATGTGGCCTTTAAAAATAATACGATAACTGTCAATCATGAATTAGGCCAATTTGCTGTACGAAATGTTTCAGGGGGTTTGATGTTTAATGAAACTGGAATAATCGACAGTTACCTGTTCGCCAATATCTTGGGTCATCCAATGAACATCAAAATTCAATCCGTTAAAGACCCCAAACCCGCTACAACAATTGCAATTACTGGAAAATGTACCGTTGATTCTTTGAAAAACCAATTTAAATTGCCACTTCTTTCTGTAGTTGATGGCTCATTTGATATGAATGCAGTTTTGAAGTTGAGTGATAAACCTTCTGAGGCTGATAGCATCAGTTTTAATAGTACTTTGGAAGGATTGGAAGTTAATTTACCTGAGCCTTTAGGTAAAAAATCAGATACAAAGGCGCCTCTTCAGTTAAATCTTGACCTTAATGCAAAGAAAATGATGCGTTTGAATGGAAATTACGACAATCGTTTAAGTGCGGATCTTCTTTTTAAAAATGCGAAAGAAGCTTATGTTTTTGATTCAGGACAAGTACGTTTAGGTAGTGCTAATGCTGTAAATCAAAAATTGCCTGGGCTTTCAATTGTAGGTGTATTAAAAGGATTTGATTTACACGCATGGAAGGATGTATACAATCAATTTTCATCACCAAAAACAGGCGCATCCTTATTTAACAATTTGCGAATTATCAATGTAACTATAGATAAATTGGGTTTTTTGAAACAGCAATTTAATAAAATGAAAGTGAAAGCAAAAATTTTGCCGAATAAGGATTGGTCTTTTAATTTGCAACAGAAAAATATTGCAGCGGATTTAATCTATCGAGCACCTGGAAATGAATTAAGTGGTCATGTCTATCATTTAAATTTAGAGAAGATTGATACAGTAGGTGGCGATCTTGCCGAGAGCACCCAAGTACATCCAAAACAAATACCCAATCTTAACTTGCGGATTGATAATTTATCCGTAGGCAAAGTGCAAGTGGGGGATGTAACTTTAAAAAGTCAATCCACAGCTGAAAAGTGGAAAATGGATTATTGCCAAATTACTTCACCCGTATATCAATTTAATATTCAGGGCGAATGGATTCAAAAGGAGAATAGAGATCAGACAAATTTTGACCTCAAACTGAGTATCGCCAATCTAGCTAAAACTCTGGAACGTTGGAATGTCACTCCCACGGTCCATGCAAAAAAAGGATATATGGAGTTTCATGGCGGTTGGAATAAGAGTTTATATCAATTCTCTCTTGCATCGTTAAAAGGGACTATGTATTTGCAACTTAAAAACGGAAGGATTACGCATTTAAGTAAGGAGACAGAAGAAAAGTTAGGTCTCGGTAAATTATTAAGTATCCTAAGCTTGCAAACCATTCCGCGCCGTTTACAATTAGATTTTAGTGATTTGGCACATCAAGGGTATAGCTTCGATATTTTTCAGGGAAATTTTATTGTAAATAAGGGAATTATGGGCACACAAGACAGCTATCTTGATGGTCCTGTCGCTTATGCAAGCATGAAAGGCGATCTTGATTTGGTTAAACATACTTATGATCTAAACTTGAAAATATCCCCTCATATAACAGCCAGTTTGCCTGTTGTTGCAACTATTGCTGGTGGGCCTGTAGCTGGTGTTGCAGCCTGGGTGGCCAATAAAATTATTAATCAAAGTATGCAGAAAATTTCTGCGTATAGTTATAAAATTTCAGGACCTTGGGATGAACCTGTTGTACAACAGCTCGATATTGTAAAGAAAATAATGAGAAAGGAAGAGTCCTAATCTTATGGATTTAGCTTAATGTTACATCTTATATTTGATCGTTATTGGGATATTTGTTTATTAAAAGAAAGTCCAGAAAATACACCATATTCCATTTCTCTAATGGTATTAAGTAGTATTTTACTGATTTTACTGATCACGATTGAATGGGATTATTCTTATTTTAATTCTTCCGAAGATCTCGTTAATAATGTCGCTACTTCAATATACTTGGTGATTTCTTATATCATTTATACCTATCTGGCTTTGTATTTAAAAGGATTAACTTCACGCTTGGTGCAAACAGTTACATCGTTATACTGTATCAACATTATCATCCATATATTAGTGGTACCGTTATTGATTTTAGCACCTTACTTGTCTCTTCCTAATCTAAAAAATCCCTTATTAATATTTGTAGGCATTCTTTATTTGTTTTTCAGTTTAGGATTATCAGTTTGGCAGTTTGTTATCATAGCCCATATATTTAAGTTCGCGTTAAACACAACAGCAATTCAATCGGTCTTAGCCGCATTTGGTTTAATAGCGGTTAATATATTAACTGTTTCTTTTTTACAATGAGATAGGATTATCATGCATTTACATATTTTAGGTATAAGCGGAACTTTTATGAGCGCTCTAGCTTTATTAGCACGGGATGCCGGTCATAAAGTTACTGGTAGTGATGCGAATTGTTATCCACCCGTGAGCGATTTGCTTACTGCAAAAGGGATAATCTGGACTGAAGGGTATGATGATCCTACTTTAGCCTTGCAAGCAGATCTCGTTATTGTGGGGAATGCGATGAAAAGAGGGATGCCTGTACTCGAAGCGGTCATTGAATCAGGTAAGCAGTACACTTCTGGACCACAGTGGCTTGCGGAAAATATTTTATCCAAATATCGAGTAATCGCTGTTGCTGGGACACATGGTAAAACGACTACTACATCAATGATTGCATGGATTTTACATCAAGCAGGATTGAATCCTGGCTTTTTAATTGGTGGCGTATCTTCTGATTTTAAGACGAGTGCTTGTCTCGGAACAGGTAAATGGTTTGTGATCGAAGCAGATGAATATGATAGTGCTTTTTTTGATAAACGTCCTAAATTCATGCATTATCGCCCAAGAATTGCTATTTTGAACAATCTGGAATTTGATCATGCTGATATTTATCCTGATTTAGCAGCGATTCAATTGCAATTTCATTATCTGTTGCGAACTATCCCTGCCAGCGGTGTTGCCATAAAACCTCGAGATGATAAAGCACTTAATGAAGTTATTGAGCGTGGACAATATTCACGCATTGAAGAGTTGGCTTTGGAAGGGAACGCTCAATGGTCAGCCCAATTAATTGAGGAAAATGGCTCTGCCTTTAAAGTATTACATCATGGAAAAGAAGTCGCTGAGGTGAAATGGCCATTAATAGGGCGTTTTAATGTTGAAAATGGCCTAGCAGCTCTTGCTGCGAGTGTAAACGCTGGGATCGAGCCTAAAGTTGCAGCTGAGGCTTTAGAACGGTTTACGCCTGTAAAACGTCGATTAGAGGTTCGCTCAAATAAACATGACATAACGGTTTATGATGATTTTGCACATCATCCTACAGCCATTATGCGAACGGTTGATGCTTTAAAACGAAGCAATAGACATCAACGTATTTTTGCAGTGTTAGAGTTTGCATCCTACACCATGCGAACAGGGGTTCATGCGGATGAAATGGCGCATGCCTTGCAACCCGTTCATGGAGCGTATGTTTTAGAACCACAGGATTTCAATTTGCATGAAACAATAAGCAACTGGACGTGTCCCTATAAGATTTGTAAAAATCATGACGAAATAATTAAAGAAATAACCCATACAGTACAAGCAGGAGATGCTGTTTTGGTTATGAGTAACCGAGGTTTTAATGGAATTCATCAAAAGTTAATCAATTCTATAGACGAGCGGTTTTCAAGATAGATTTGGGACTCAGGACAGAGGATTACGATGAGAGATCCCTTGTTGCACTCAGGATGATTGCAAGAGATCCCCGGGTTCCTCTGCACCCATGCTAAATCTAAGTTTAAACATTTCTTCATATCTGACTTGCTGAGTTATCCTCGAACTTATTGGGCATAAAAAAACTAGAAAAAAGACGTTTAATTCTTTTTATGTTCAATTAGTTAAATTAATAGTTGCAATATTTTTTATAGGTTGCTATAAAAAATGAAGGCGTTTACATTTTTGGACAATGACGCGTTGCAGTTATTGCGGGTCAGATTTGCAGGAGGGACGCAATGACAGAGTTTGCCGAATTTCAGCAAAAAGCGAAAAAACTAGCAACGTGTTTGGCGCGATCTTATGGACACCATGTGGGATGTTTGAATTTTTTTTCTTTATTCGTTCCTAATCATGTTGCTATCGATGATGCGGCTACAATAAGCATGCTGGCTCACAGTTTAGATGAGACCTATGAACTAATCCAATATGTTAAAGTTGTTAAGAGAGATCTTACGCTAACTCTAGATGATTTCAATGAATTTAAAAGTAAGGTTATTATTGGAATATATTTGGTCAAGTGGACCCAATATAATTCTTCAGTCAGTAATTATCTTTACCAATCTTTGATTGAATTATTTCGTAGTCATTTAGAAATCCAATCTCTTGATGAAATGGATAAGGATTTTTTTAATTCATGTTTGAGCGAGTTCAGTTATTATTGCACTTTTGTATATGAACGGCGCGAAGAAGAAACATACCGGGAACTAAATAAGCGATTAGGAGCAACAATTCAAAAGGACATTCATGAAGCAAAATATTTTTCGTCTAGCAAGAATTCTTCAGCTTTATTTGGGCTTTATAGAGGAATTATGAATTCTTTGGGAATGAGTATGTATTAAGGAGGATGTATGACTTTTATTCCGCCAACGTTTGCAAAACTTAGAGTCAATACGCTGAACTTAGAAACTAAATATTCCACTATATTGGGAAGGTATACAGTAGTGGATAGTCAGGTCAGTGAGGGATCCTCTGCACTGGATGTATTAATAGCTAGAACAAATGAAGTAATTAAATGTAAATCAGATCGAACTCCTCAAATTGAAGTGTTTAATCAATTGGTTAATGAATTACGCCAAATTCCGAAAGAAAACAAAAAGGATACAGAGCAAGGAACAATGTTTTTATTAGGGGCCTTAATTCATCGTTATTTTCGATTGATTAAGGAGTATGACAATCATAATTATTATGCCTCTTGGACGATATGGGGTAAATGTAATGTAACTGATTGCAGGTTATTTCAAGCGATAAGAAGAGCATTGCAATTTAAAGAATTAGACGAAGTAAAAAAGACTTTTAGAGTAGATGATTTAAAAATTCTTGATGTTGTAACTATTGTCAAAGCACTAGAGGTTTTTCGTAATAACATGCTGCTTGAAGATAAAGAACATGTTGCTCGATTTATGAAATACCCGCACTTTGCTGAAGATAAAAATTTCAAACCTTACTTACAGGACATTATCGATGAACATGCGCGAAGAGGAGCAGCTATTCTAAATCAGTTTGCAGCAATTGAATTCATTAAAACTTTAGCAGAACAAATTGAAAATGAACGGCAACAGCTGGAGAAAGATATAGAAAAATGGTGTAAAGGGGTAGCCAAAGATTATAAAGATTTTAAGGTCTTTAAAAATTTAGATGATGAGGCAATAAATGCAAGCCTAAGTAAATATGTGGAATCAGAAACATCCAGAAATATAATTTTTAGTTTATTTTATACTCCATTAATACAAGACAACCTTGAGTCCACAGAGCACAGCTCCTTTTTAACCAAAATGAAAGGTTGTTATGATTCAACATGCAGCTATATGCTTTTTGGTGGCTATGTATTGCTATTACAACAGTCAAAAACGCTAGATACGGATCTACTCTTTACGCTTCAGCAAGCTTTAGGTTTGGAAAAAAATCTGGATGAATTAACTCAAGACGATATGCTCAATGGGGTGAAGTTTCTCAAACAATTCCTTGAAACAGAGCCTGGCGCTGTCTTGGATTGCACATTTTTCAATGGAAAAGTTAAAATGCTTACGGCCATCGCAAGAGCTGAGAAAGAGCTCACCTATCAGGAAGAGCAGAAAAAAGACGAAGTGGTGATACTTACTGTTTAAATTTTATTGAAAAAGTATCTTATTTGGATTATTTATATACAAGTCGACAGTATAAATTATCTTATAGCAGTTATTGGTGGTAAATTGGGTGAAGTCTTGGGCAGAAGAGTCCTGTCGATTAACTTGGAGAACTTGATCTAGCCCAAGAAGATTGAGTTGGGTCAGAATTTCTCCAAGAGAGATCTGAATTATCAGAATTTCTTACGTAAAGCACCTTCAATATAGGTTCACAGACCTTTTCTTAGATAAATTCTTATTAAGAATTTGCTGTGCTCCTCTATATTATCTACAGAGGTAAGTGCACTCTTTCTACTTTCTTCCAGTACTTTGAAATGAATACCATTCCTAACATATGTGGTTCGTATTAGTCCAAATTTGGCTCCATTTGTAAGCTGGAGTTAATAATGATCGGATTAAAGAAGAAAATAAAGGATGAGGTGCACTTAAATACATCCAAGAAATAAACAAGGAACGGAAACAATTTTCTATTCCCAGAGATATTTGTTGTTTTATGAATAATCAAAGCGCTAATGAAAACGGATTAAAATCGGTTTTCACATCATAATGATCTACATTATCCTTTCGCTTTAAATAATTGGAAACATGATAAGTAATGGGTAATGCACATATTTCATACAATACTTTGAATAAATACATCGTTCCAATAATTTGCCAAATCGCCGCATAGGGAATCATGAATAAAAAAGCAATATGAGTAAAAAGTAAGGTATCGATACCTACACCGATCATTGTGCTTGTAATTGCTCGCAACCAAAGCCGCTCACCAGATGTTAACACTTTCAGTTTGGCCAGAATAATTGAATTGGCAAATTCACCAAAAAAATAACTAATGACAGAGGCTGTGAACACCCTTAATGTTCCTTGATATACAGTTGCATAAGCTTCTTGATGAGACCAAAAGGGTGAAGGAGTCAGATAAATGGTAAGCCAGGTGCCCAAAAAAACGATAGTATTCGCCAGTAATGCCATCCAAATAATCCGTCGACTCACTTTAAATCCATATACTTCAGTCAAAATGTCATCAAAAACATAGGTTAAAGGAAAAAAAATCAAACCCGCAGCAAAACTAATTGAACCAAAAGCAGCAATTTTAAAGGCTGCTAAATTCGATAAAATTAAAAAAGTTGTAAACAAAATTCCTACACTAATGACACTGGATTTGTTGGCGGATGTATGTTTAGGGAACCTTTTAATTAGATCCAGGTTATTTGTTTGTTCGGCCGAATATAAAGCTGCGATATGTGCTACATCTTCATGCGAAAAATTATCCAACCATTTTTTATGGTACAGTTCACTTATAGGCTTATCAAAAGTGACTGCCCCACCAGTAACTTGGACTTTAACGTAAACTTTAGCTGTATTAAGATAGTTCTCGTCAACTGAAATAATCCGATATGCATTTGAAATAATTTTACCTGTAGAGGTCTGAAACAGTTGTTTTATTCGCTGAAATAATTTATTGATCATGGTTTTATATATTGAGAAACGATAATGACTGACGCCCTTATTATGCCTAAAAATAAAGCTAAAGTCAGTACGATTACGCTTGAGACGCTTATTGGACAATCCATTCAAATGGAGCCACTTACTATAAATCATTATGCCAATTTGCGTTATCCGGCTAATGATGCCCGTATTTGGACTTACATGCCAAATAAAGCGAATGGTGAGTTTTATGATTCCTGGTTTCAAGATTGTTTGTTAAAGCAAGTGCAGGGTTTACAATTCACGTATGTGATAAGAAGATTTAAAGATAACGAGTTAATTGGAAGCCGAGCTTATTATGAGATCGACTTGCAACATAAAAAATTGGAAGTGGGCTATGGCTGGCTGACGCCATCAGTATGGGGTAAGCAGTACAATCATGAGTCGTTATTTTTGTTATTTCAAAATGCATTTGAAGCGTGGAGCCTTAATCGGGTTCAAATCGCAACAGATCCTCGTAATGTGAAAAACTACAATACATTAAACAAATTAGGCGCTACAAAAGAGGGTATTCTGCGTCAACATATGATTCATCACAATGGACAGGTCACAGATACGGTTTTATATAGTATCCTTGCTGAAGAGTGGCCTGAAGTGAAAAAGAAGTTAGTAGAACGATTAAAACGTGTAGAATGTTAATGAAGGAGCTGCTTTAGGTTTTATAGTGTTGTTATGGGCCCTTAGTACTTGGGGTTATACGTATACGCTTGTTTTTAGCACTTTTTGTATCGTCATCTGGAATATTGCTATCACAATCTAGTTCGCTTTGATGTGGATTATCAGCACTACTTGGATTAAAAAATTTTATTGATTGTTTACGTTTTTTTGGGGGGCCTATAGGATTTGATTCATCATGCTCGTCTGCTTCAGTTTCATCAAAAACATTTGTTTCGAGATGATTAATAAATGTTTTATATAGTTCTCTACGAGCAAGTAATTTTTCTATCAATTTTTCCGCTATAGAGAAATGAAATGCAGTAAAAGATTTCCTTTTTACTGAATGTAAATCTTTTTCTGAAAGTTTTGCTATTTTTATCATTGTTGATATTATTCTTTCTCTATCTGAGAATAAGATTTCAGCAACAGGACTTTTAAATTTCTTATGCTCGTGATCTAAAATTTCAGTTAAATACTTATCATCCTCCGAGTTACTTGTGATTTCATTGGTAAGATAATTAAGTACAAAATTATTAATATATTTTTCTAAATTAATATTATTATTTTCAATAATAAATGAATTAAAACTACATCCAGGGTCTAATCGGATTCCCAAAAAAGTATCATTATTCTTGATAAACCCAAAATTTCCACCTTCCCAATCGATTTCTCCTAAAAAATGACATACTACAAATAAGTCGATTAATCCGACTATATTAAGTTCTAGAATATTTGTAGGCGGTTCTTCTGCATATTGGAAATATATAGAGCCATCTGGTGATATTTTAATTACCTCATCCCAATCACGGTAGTTTTTTAATAGTTTTGCAGCTCGATAATAATTCGTATTGGTTTTATTTCTTAAAAGATGGTACTCCGGATGTTCAGGGCCTAAAATATGGCGTAGTAAATTACCTGAAAAGACTGCATATTCAGCTGCGAGGAGAGGGTCCAAAGATTCGTGTTGATTATTTGAACTTATGTAGTATTCATCCCCTCGTTCTAAAGGATATTCTTCTTCCTCTTCATCTTCTAAAGATTTTTGGCCCAACACAAAGAAATACTTTCCCATGGGATCTCTTAATTGATAAATAGTACAAATAAGTATAGTTAAAAATCGAATGTACTGAGGCTTTGTTTGGGGGAGGGTTCTAACGTCCCGATTTACGAGTTAGCAAGTTTGTTTGAATGATTTTAGTTGAATGATTGATAAGTGCCTGGCGGTTTTTAGTCGCCAGGCTGGATGTTTTATATCGCAAAACATGAATAGGTATTTTTACAATTAATGCTAAGAGAACTTGATTTCCCCGTTTTTATAAGTGACTTTAATTGTATCACCTGCTTTGAATTTCCCAGTCAATATATCTTGTGCCAAAGGATTTTCCAGTTGCTGCTGAATGGTGCGTTTTAACGGTCTTGCTCCATATACTGGATCAAAACCTGCTTCTGCTAAGTGAGATAAGGCATCCTGCGTTACATTGAGATGGATATCTTGTTGATTCAAGCGTTTTTGCAAGTAACTAATTTGAATTCCTGCAATTTTTGCAATTTGATCTTGAGCAAGAGCGTGGAAGACCACTGTATCATCGATACGGTTAATAAATTCAGGACGGAAGTGTTGGCGTACCATTTCCATAACCGCATCTTTAATTTGCTCGTATTTAAATTTATTGCCCATTTCTTGAATCAAATTGGAGCCAAGATTCGAAGTCATGACAATAATGGCATTACGAAAATCAACGGTACGCCCCTGGCCATCAGTCAAGCGCCCATCATCCATAACTTGCAGAAGTATATTGAACACATCGGTATGGGCTTTTTCTACTTCATCAAGTAAAACTACGGAATAGGGTCTGCGCCGGACTGCCTCTGTTAGATATCCGCCTTCCTCATAGCCTACGTATCCAGGAGGAGCACCAATCAGACGAGCCACAGAATGTTTTTCCATAAATTCAGACATGTCGATACGTACCATCGCTTCTTCTGTATCAAAGAGGAATGAAGCCAAGGCTTTACATAATTCCGTCTTACCCACGCCTGTAGGACCAAGGAACAAAAATGAACCAATAGGGCGGTTAGGGTCGGATAAACCGGCACGGGAACGACGAATGGCATTAGATACAGCATTGATTGCTTCATTTTGACCTATGAGGCGATGATGAAGGACTTCTTCCATACGAAGTAATTTTTCTTTTTCACCTTCCATCATTTTGGCTACAGGGATACCTGTCCATTTCGATACGACTTCTGCAACCTCATCTTCGGTCACTTTATTACGGACTAATTTGTTCTCATGCGATTCAACTTCAGCTACTTGGGATAAACGTTTTTCAAGCTCTGGAATGCGGCCGTATTGTAATTCCGACATTCGACTCAAATCTCCAGCTCGACGTGCAGTTTCCATTTCAAGTTTTGCTTGTTCCAGGGCTTCTTTGATTTGTGTAGCCCCATGCATGGTTGCTTTTTCAGCTTTCCATACTTCTTCTAAGTCAGAATAGTTCTTTTCTAATTCATCAATTGAATGCTGCAGATCTTCAAGGCGTTTTTTAGAGGCTTCATCATGTTCTTTTTTTAGTGCCTCACGTTCAATTTTCAATTGAATCAAACGTCGCTCTAATTTATCCATGCTTTCGGGTTTTGAATCTATTTCCATACGAATCAAACTTCCTGCTTCATCAATTAAGTCAATTGCTTTATCAGGTAATTGTCGGTCCGTAATATACCGGTGTGATAAAGTAGCTGCTGCAACGATTGCAGGATCCGTAATTTCAACTCCATGATGTACTTCATAGCGCTCTTTTAAACCACGAAGAATAGCAATGGTGTCTTCCACAGTCGGTTCATCAACCAAAACTTTTTGAAAACGTCGTTCTAGAGCGGCATCTTTCTCGATATATTGTCGGTATTCATCTAGAGTAGTGGCACCGATGCAATGGAGTTCACCCCGGGCTAAAGCAGGTTTTAACATGTTTCCTGCATCCATAGCACCCTCAGCTTTTCCAGCACCCACCATGGTATGAAGTTCGTCAATAAAGAGAATGATTTGACCTTCCTGTTTTGCTAAATCATTAAGAACTGCTTTGAGCCGCTCTTCAAATTCCCCGCGATATTTTGCTCCCGCAATCAATGCACCCATATCCAAAGAGAGCAAGCGTTTATTTTTTAGGCCTTCAGGAACTTCGCCATTAATAATGCGTTGGGCTAATCCCTCAACAATTGCAGTTTTACCTACTCCCGGCTCACCAATCAAAACAGGGTTGTTTTTTGTACGTCTTTGTAATACCTGAATGGTTCTTCGAATTTCATCATCGCGACCAATTACCGGATCCAGTTTCCCTTGTTCTGCTCGGGCGGTTAAATCAAGAGTATACTTTTCTAAAGCTTGGCGTTGTTCTTCGGCATTAGCGTCATTAATGCTTTCACCGCCACGCAACTCACTAATTGCGTTTTCTATTGCTTTGGCTTCACCGCCAGCTTGTTTAAGCATTCGAGAAAGGCTACCTTCCTCGTTTATTGCTGCTAGAACAAAAAGCTCGCTCGAAATGAAATTATCCTTTTTCTGTTGAGCCAGTTTATCAGTAAGGTTTAAGAGACGATTTAATCCATTGGAAATATGAATATCACCACCCATTCCAGATACTTTGGGAAGTTTGTCTAATGCTTGGTCTAAAAGAGTCCTTAATAAAGGGATATTGACACCCGCTTTACTCAGTAGAGGTCTACAACTGCCTCCTTGTTGATCCAAAAGCGCTTTCATTAAGTGCTCTGGTTCGATAAAACCATTATCTCTCCCTAAAGCGAGAGACTGAGCATCTGCCAAGGCTATTTGAAACTTTGATGTTAGCTTATCCATTCTCATGATATATAACCTTCTAATGGGTTAATGGGTGTTAATTTTATTGTATCTACCGTAAAATGAGGCCTATTTTAATAATTTCAAGTGATGATTATGACAAACAACCATTCTCCTAATTCTACTTCGGATTCTCAAGCTTTGCTGAATCAAATCATTATTGATTATATGAAGGAAGAAAAAAGGAAACGCAGATGGAAGTGGTTCATGCGGATTATTTATTTACTTATCCTTGTCTATATAGTATATCAAGTGTTTATAAATACCAATGAAGACCTAGGCACTAACATCAAACCTCATGTTGGTATCGTCGATATCACAGGTGAAATGGCAGAATCCAAAGCCAATTCTGATGATTTCGCCAAGGGCTTAGATTCAGCTTACAAAAACTCTGGATTAAAAGCTGTAATTGTACGTATTAATAGTCCTGGGGGTAGCCCTGTGCAGGCTGAATACATGTATAACCTGATCAAGTTTTATCAAAAAAAATACCCTGATATAAAAATTTATGCTGTTTGTGTGGATGCATGTGCTTCTGCCGCTTATTATGTTGCTGTTGCTGCAGAAAATATTTATGCCAGTCCGGCAAGTATGGTTGGCTCAATAGGTGTTTTGTATAATGGTTTTGGTTTTGTAGATCTAATTAACAAAGTGGGAATCACCCGAAGATTACAAACCTCCGGGGTGAATAAGTCATTGTTGGATCCTTTTACGCCTGAAACAGATTTTGCAAAGCAAAAACTACAAATTATGCTGGATCAGGTTCATGAACAATTTATTAATCGCGTAAAAGAAGGTCGAGGAAAGCGTTTACATATTGATAATGATACATTTTCCGGTCTTTTTTGGACTGGGGAGCAAGCTTTAGCAATGGGTTTAATTGATGGATTTGCAAGTAGTGGGCAGTTAGCTCGTGAAATAGTTAAGATTCCTGATTTGATTGATTATACCCATAAGCAAAATCTTTTTGATCGCGTGACTAAAAATCTAGGGACTGCTCTGGCTGACGAACTTCCCTTAAGTTTTGGAGTGAAGCCTGGATTTAAATAAGTAAGACCTCGGTCTCGTAGCCTGGGTGAAGCGCTTCAACCAGGCTTTTCAATAGAGACGCTTCAATTTACTTTAGGACAGGGGAGATGGTTTGTAATAATGATTTAAACACTTTAGGTGTTCCAGCAACGATGTCTCCATGTTTGAGGAAATCATCGCCACCGTGTAAATCACTAATCAAACCACCCGCTTCCCTAATTAATAGTGATCCTGCCGCAATATCCCAGGGCCGTAAACCAAACTCCCAAAATCCATCAAGGCGTCCGCTGGCAACATAAGCTAAATCCAGCGCAGCAGATCCAGTTCTTCTGACTCCTGCACATTTACCAAATAATGCTTCGAAGGTAGGTAAATATTTTTGTGCGATACTGATGTCGCGAGATGGAAAACCAGTTCCTAGCAGCGATGACACGAGTTGGGTTTGTTTGGAAACACGTATTCTTCGATCATTCAAACGCGCTCCGCGTCCTCGGCTTGCAGCAAAACACTCATGGCGTAATGGATCATAGATAACACCATGTTCTATTCTTCCTTTAACTTTCACTGCGATTGAAACGGAAAAGAAAGGAAAGCCATGTAAATAGTTTGAGGTCCCGTCCAAGGGATCAATAATCCAAATCGACTCATTATCACCTTCTTGAAGACCACTTTCTTCGGCGAGGATTCCATGATCTGGGTACGCTTTATGAATTGCATGAATAATAGTTTGTTCGGCCTTGATGTCCACTTCGCTAAAATATTCATGGTTATTTTTAGCTGTAATTTTGAGTCGGTCCACTTGCTCCATATGTCGAATTATTATCTCACCGGCTTGCCGTGCTGCGTTAACTGCTATATTTAAAAGTGGTTCCATGAATATACTCTTTAATCTACAAAACCGGTGATTCTATCATATTTTTTTTGTGCAAATAGAGTTAAATATGAAAAAAGCAAAAATCGTAAAAAACGAAGTTCAATGATATGATATAGAGATCTCAATGTATTAATGAAAGTTTTGTATATGAAGTTAAGTTCAATTCGCATTATATTAGTTGCAACATCTCATCCCGGGAATATAGGTTCTACAGCAAGAGCGATGAAAACGATGGGATTAAATTCACTTTATCTGGTCAATCCCAAATCGTTTCCTGATTATAAAGCAAAAGAAATGGCGGCTGGTGCCGATGATCTTTTAGAGCGTGCGGTGGTAACAGAGACTTTAGATGAAGCCTTGATCGGTTGTCAGCTAATTTTAGGAACGAGCGCGAGACCTAGAGGTCTGTCTTTGCCTGGCTTAATTCCTGCCTCCTGTGCCGATTTGATAAGTCAGCAAACAGAAGATACACAAATTGCAATCGTTTTTGGGCGAGAACATGCAGGTCTTACTAATGAAGAGCTGCTAAAATGTCATTATCATATCCATATTCCTAGCAACCCTGAATATGGCTCGCTCAACCTGGCACAAGCAGTACAGATTGTTGCTTATGAATTGCGAATGAAATTATTAGCGCCCAAAGCAGAAGTTTCATTACGCCAGGATGAATATGCTACGGCAGATGAGATTGAGCAATTTTATGAACATCTAAGAGATGTTTTTATTGAGATTCAATTTTTAAAAGCGTCAAATCCTCGTCGTTTAATGCAACGCGTACGACGATTATTTAATCGCGTAAATTTGGAAAAAATGGAAGTTAATTTATTACGTGGGATGTTAAGCCAGGTACAGAAATCACTGGAATGGGCAAGCAAAAGGGGCGGGAGTGAGCGAGATAATTAAAATACCAATCTATTTTGATTATATGGCGACTACACCGGTAGATCCGCGTGTAGTAGATCACATGATTCGTTACTTGGGCCCAGATGGGGACTACGGTAATCCTTCTTCAGTAACTCACGAATACGGTCGAGTTGCAGCTCTTGCAGTAGAGCATGCCCGTTTGCAAATTGCAGATTCAATTCATGCCTCGACTCAAGATATCGTATTTACTTCAGGAGCTACAGAAGCGAATAATTTAGCAATAATAGGCGCCGCTCACTTTTATAAAAATAAAGGGAAGCATGTAATTACTATGAGCACAGAACATAAGGCTGTGCTCGATAGTTTTAGCCGCTTGGAAAAAGATGGCTTCGAAATAACTTATTTACCCCCTGAAGCAAATGGTTTGCTTGATATTGAAAAACTAAACCTAGCATTAAGACCCGATACTATTTTGGTATCCGTCATGCATGTGAACAATGAAATTGGAGTAATCCAGGATATTGAAAGCATTGGTACTTTATTACGTGATAAAGGAATTATTTTTCATGTTGACGCAGCGCAAAGTGCTGGAAAAATTCCTATTGACCTCACTCGTCTTTCTGTAGATTTAATGGCATTATCAGCACATAAAAACTATGGCCCCAAGGGTATGGGTGCACTTTATGTGAGGCATAAACCCCGCATCCGTCTTCAACCTCAAAGCTTTGGCGGAGGACATGAAGGAGGTTTACGCTCGGGAACATTGCCAACTCATCAAATTGTGGGAATGGGCGAAGCCTTTGCATTAGCTGAACTTTTGCGAGAAGAGGAGCAAGCACGACTTTTAATGTACCGCCAGCGTTTATGGAATGGCATTAAGCATTTGCCTGGGATACAGATTAACGGAGACGAACAAAAACGCATCGCGGGTAATCTGAATATAAGCTTTGCCGGTTTAGATGGGGACTCATTACTGCTGGCACTAAGTGATTTAGCTGTATCTACTACGTCGGCCTGCAGTTCAGCTAGTATCCAACCCTCTTACGTATTAAAAGCTTTAGGATTAAGTGACGAATTAGCACAAAGCACCATTAGATTATCCCTTGGGCGTTTTACTAAGGAAGCAGAAGTGGAGCATGCGATAAGTGTTATTTGTACCCAAGTAACTCGGCTGCATGAAATATCACCATGATGTATAATAAAATTGTACGAGAATATTTCTTTTCTCCGAAACATGTGGGGGTACTCGACTTAAATGATCATTTTGCAGTAGGTGTTAAAAACAATCAAAAAGGTCAGGGGATTATTGAGCTCTATATGCAGTATATTCCAGATGGTACAATGGTTCGAGCTTGTTTTAAAACTAATGGTAATCCTTATGTAATAGCTAGCCTGGAATGGTTATGCAGACAGCTGGAAGGTAAGACTATTGATGCTGCACCACAAATTGATTATCAGTTCATTGTGAAAGAATTAGATATCCCTGTCGCCCAGTATCCTATAGCATTAAGGATTGTTGATGTCTATAGAGAAGTATTGCTTTTATTGAAGAAGATAAATCGAATTGAGAGGTAACAAATGAGTGTAGTAGTGCATCATGTAGAAGGTACAGTGCCTGAAATCAATTTTACAGAAGCAGCAATAAAACACTTGGTGTCTTATTTGCAGAAAAATTCTGAGTATACTGGGATTCGTTTATCAGTAAAGAAAACTGGATGTTCGGGTTTATCTTATGTAGTGGATTATGTGCTGGCTCCTCAGGAAGGTGATTTAGTGCTCGCTTTGACGGATAACTATAAGGTATGCATTGATAAATCCAGTTATCCTTTCTTAAAAAATATGAATGTTGATTATGTAAAACAGGGATTAAATTATAAATTTATTTTCAATAATCCCAATCAAACCGGACAATGTGGATGTGGAGAAAGTTTTACAGTAGATTAGGATGTAACCCCGGTCGAAGTGAAACCGGGAACCCATATAATTGACTGATCATCCCTTGCAACGTTCTGGAGGAGAGCGTCAATTATTAGAAAAACGAAAGCTGGACTGGTGTTCTTTAAGTTGCTTTCTACTTAATTGCTCCTTATTTGCAAAAAAACTGAGTAATCGATTAAATTCATCTTTGACAGAACCATCAAAAATTAGCTCATCATCCGTCCCCAGAACTATTGGCTCGCTTAGATCTTGATAAATCGATGTAGCCGGATGAGGCTCTTTTTCGAGATGCCAATTCAGTTTGCTGTGGCAGCTGGGACATACTTCAATAGGTATTCCCAGCTTTTTGATACGATCTTTTTGTTCCTGGGTAAGAAAAATACAATGACCTAAGCGTACTTTACCATGCAATGGATTCTTGTCTTCAATAGAATGCAGAGATTTCCACTGTTCTAACGCAGTTAAAACTGCATCGGTGTCTTGCCGCTCTCGAGCACTATCAGATTCCCCTACATGGATGGCAATAGCAATTCCTTTATCTAAAGCCAGATGAACCAACTTAGTTAGATCTTCGCCTGCGAGCGTTCTATTGGCTACGGGGTTTCCTGAAACATCCAAGCCTACTAATACTTTATTAGGACTTTTTAATATACGATCGATAAAGTAATTTGCATCCTCTAGAGTATGAATGGTTCTGTCCAGACTCAATAATCCAACTGCTTTTTTATGAGTTATCTGTTGGTTTGCTTGAGTTAGCCCCGAGACGAATGCATCGATATATTTATCTCGTGTTTGATGTTCCATTTCTTTGGGTGTTGTTCTTATTTCTAGGTACTTAGCTTTTGAGCTCCTTACTACATCAACTACACCATCAGAAATATCAGCAAGTGTCTGGATAATTTTATGAACGAGACCAAATTGTTTCCAAATGACGGCGATTAACTCATTAGAATAACCACTTTCTGGCTGTTGAATGGTATTTTTTAGGTATTCTGAGCGTACACGAATTAATTCTTCATAGAGTTCAACGCAATTATTTTTTTTGGCTATATGTTCTAGAAAAGCCAAACTAAAACTACCATTAAGATGACAATGTAAGTCACCTGTATGTTTATTTGTCATATTTTGCCCTTAATAATCAAATCCTGTCTTTCGAATCATTCTAAAGCAAAAGAAAATTACAACTTTTACAGGAAAAAATACACAAATTTCGAGAATATTTTAGTCATACAGTCAAGAAACTGCTGAGATAAGCCAATTAATTAATAAAATCGCCTTGTCGATATAACTTGTAAAGTGGTAAAATTTTTTTTCTTAATATTTCCTTAAGAAATGAATATCATTAAAACAATATTTACACTCTTTGAGATGTTTGATACTATATAGGCCATAGTGTTCGGTGAGTGTAAGTACTGGGCATAATTTTATTTAATTTATTTGTACTAGGAGACTTAAATGAGCACAGATACAATGGTGCAAAGCAGCGAAGCACTTACTCATCAAGTAATTCATGCTGTTAAGGGTTATTTAAGCAGTGTCAATAATAAAGATTCTAACTTAAACTTATATCAATTAATCGTTGAAGAAGTTGAAGCGCCGTTATTTCGTACAGTAATGGAGTTAACTCGTTACAACCAATCAAAAGCTGCACGTGTTCTTGGTGTAAGTCGTGGTACTTTACGTACTAAACTAAAGCGTTATTTCGATGACGAATTTATAGGAACTCGTGATTTCTAATTGATAAAAGCAATCTTTTTTCACTGTTTTTCATATTAAATTCTCAATATAGTGGTCTTTGACTAGGCACTCTGCTACTATTGATAACAGAGTTGGTCAGACAATCGCTCTTTGTTTTACAAAGGGAGGAAAGTCCGGGCTCCAAAGGGTAGAGTGCCAGGTAACGCCTGGGAGGTGTGAACCTACGGAAAGTGCCACAGAAAATATACCGCCTCTTAGAGGTAAGGGTGAAATGGTGCGGTAAGAGCGCACCGCGCGTTTGGTAACAGACGTGGCAGGGAAAACCCCACTCGGAGCAAGACCAAATAGGAGTCCATTTGACTGAAAAGTCATGACGTGTGACCCGCACGGGACTCGGGTAGGTCGCTTGAGGTATGCGGTGACGCATGTCCCAGATGAATGATTGTCCGTGACAGAACCCGGCTTATCGACTGACTCTTTTACCTCTTCTTTATCTAATCTTTAATCCGAAATTTCATCTTTTCTTTTAATCAATTTTCACAACCCGCAGCTTTAGCGTACCCATAGTAGCTTATTTAGCGGGATGATCTTTTATTAATTTTAGTGGTAAATAAACACCCATTCAGATTAAATGCTGTATAAATTATTGACACATTAGTTTATAATATAATCATATTGCTTTATCTATGATGCTAATATGACAACCCAACTACGAGCCATTTATACTGAACCTAGTAAAATATCTCCTAAGCAACCGCTTTTGAGACAAATTAAGGAATTCTCTGAAATAGGGTTTAATAAAAAATTTGAAACATTCATTAAATCGAATGAAAATAATCTTCTCTTATACATGGATCTCAATTCTGAAGATTCAGAATATACTGAAAATCATTGGAATTTTCTGAATGACCTTATTAGAGCCTTGTCATTAGCTAAAAAAGATATCAATACCGTGATTATCCGTCAGAAACGTGATGATATTTTATTCTTATCGAGACAAGGCGGAGCTAAAAACAGATTTAAGAAAATTGATCCCATAGACGATTCGGAGCTTGGTAGAAACGTTATCAAACGAGTGGACGCATTTCAACAGGTGCTAATAAGTCAAAAGCTTCTCCTCGAAGCCAAGTCTCTAGTCTCATGGGCGAAGAAGGATATCGTTGACAAACAAAACCTTTATGTTCAGTTGATTACTGATTCGAACTATTCTCTTAATTCAATTGCTGAGTTTGATGAGAATCTTCAGCTTTGGTTTGATAAGCTTTCCTCCGTACCCGCACAACTTGAGGAAAAAAAACGTAGCATGGATGAAATCATAAAAAAACATGGAGTCAGCCCTACGATAGAAAAAATTCAGAAGGAGCTATCGGAGCAAGAAATAAATTTTGAATCGATTAAGAAACAAGCAGAAGAATTAATGAGATTAACGACACTGCTTAAAAAAATACAAACTATTGAGGCTTTGGTCATAGAAAAAGCTGAAGAGTTACTAATCCCTTCAGATGCGGATAAACTTCAAGAGTTGCTTAAGTTTATTTCAGAAAAAGAAGAGGAAATAGTGCTTTTAAAGCAAGAGGTTAATGGTACTTCCAAAACTCATACGCAAACGCTCCTGGTAATTGAGAAAATAGAGCAATCCATTGGGGACAAAAAAAAACAAGCAGAGTCTTTGCAACAAGATTTAGTTCGAAATCAACAATTGGTTCTGAAAGCAAAGTCTATAGTAAAATCAGCACATGAAAATTTAGATGCTAATCAAAGACAATTCGATTTAATACGAAAAATTTACTCTAATCTGCTGGAAGTTCCGGACTATTCACAAGAAAAATTTAACGAGTTCGATCGGAATTTTGATTCTTGGTTTGACGATAAATCTATTTCAACATTGAACATGATTTTTAATGAAAAATGGGCCCTGAAGGAAATCTTGGAGGGTTGTGAAACCTCTGATGTAAAAGAGATTAAAAAGGAGCTAAACGAACTTAAAGGCCTACAAGACAATGTTGAATCGATTAAGGAGCAAGCACAGGATCTAAAGAGCTTAAGGAGACTTCTTGAAAAAATAAAAATTATTGCACAAGACGTAAATAAAAAAGAGGGCGAGCTAATTACTGATAATGCTGATAATCTTCAAGCTTTTATTCAATTTATTGCTGAAAAGAAAGAAAAACTTCATGAGATTAAAAAAGCTATTGATGGCAAGTCAAAAATGCATCAACAAACTGTTCATGCTATTGAGCGACTCGAAGAGACCTTTATGCAAAAACAAGTAGAAGCCGAGTTTCGTTTACAGCAAATTAAAATGAAAAACATTGAATCTCAACCTAAAATTGAAGATTACTCTGGTAATGATTCCGGTGATAACAAGGAGAAAAAAAAGGCTCAGGATGAACCAAGTAAGCCCGAAGGTGAAGCGCAGCAAAATAGGGGAACAAATCCTCCAGACCAAGGCTCCAATAGAGAAGAAGAGAAAAAAAGTGAAGAAGACAAACTCGCAGAGGACAAAAAAGAGAGACTAACAAGTAAACTGCGTGAAGCAATCTCATTGATACAAATATATAAAAACACACTCTCTGAGGAACAGCAAAAATGTTCGTTCCTATTTTTCTATAAATTACGCAATCAAGCGAAGCTTGACTATTGCCAGAAATTAGAAGATAAACTTAAATCAGAAATTAGAAACATTGATGGTAAACGTACGGTACACGATATTATTAATAAGGCGCATGATAGTGTGCTCACCCATATGAACGATAAGGCTAAGGTGGAAGTCACCAAAGGCGGTAGTTATTTGGGTACAAGTCGCATGCTTAGCTTACAACGACTTTTGGGTATTGATGAGGCCTGGAAGAAAGGACATTCCAAAATATTTGGAGATGATTATCATGGGCTTAAAAAATCCGGTGTAGTGGGTGAGAAAGCACAAGAGATCGTAAATGAATTCTATCGGGCAGCAAATAATAAGAATGATAAAGAATTTCAAGATCTAAAAAATAAAACGTTTCCTTCTGAAGTCACTAGTAAGAAACAATCGAGTCCTTAATTTTATTTAAACTCATGAGCAATTGTTAATGCCTAAAGCATAGCTCTAGGGCTATTCACCGAGATTAGCAAAAATTATTTTCACAATGTGGATCCTGGATGAAGTCGTAGCTATAATCCGGGTTGCTTGCCGTTATCTCGAGTACAACAAGAGATTTCTCTATCCTAACACGGTGCTATAACGTGGATATCCCACCTTGTACATGGGTTGACGAGGGTTCCTGAATAGTAACTAAAATCCTTCTAATGTAAATTATCCATTTCCTGCTAGATGTTTTTTTAGTAGGGAATTGATTTGTTCAGGATTAGCTTGTCCTTTGGTTTGCTTCATGATCTGCCCTACGAAGAATGCGAGCAATTTCTCTTTTCCTGCCCTGTAATCAGCGGTTTGTTCAGGATATTGTTGAATTAATTGAATAATCATGTCTTCCCAAAGAGCGCTATCATCTACTTGTCCGTATCCTTCACGTGCTATTATGGCTTCAATATCTTTTTCTCCAGTCCATAATAAAGCGAAAATAGATCGTGCGTTATTTAAAGAAATCACTGAGTCATGTAATTTATTAAGAAGATCAGCCATGAGCTCTGCGGATACACGTGGAGTCTCAAACGTTAAACCCTCTTCATTTAAAGCGGCAGCATATTGACCTTTTAACCAATTAATAATCATTTTCTCAGAAGCGCGACATTGAGCTTTAATTGATTTAAAAAACTGATAAGTTGCTGGAGAAGAAAGAATAAAATGAATGTCTCCTTCATTGAGAGAAGGTATGTTTTTCAACTCAGCATGAATCTTATCCGGTAAGTCTGGTAACTTATTCTTTACTTCAGCAATGAAGAATCGGGTAATTTGTATGGGTAATAAATCCGGATCCGGAAAGTATCGGTAATCGTTTTCATTTTCTTTACTGCGCATCGGCTGTGTTGTATGCGTGTCAGGGTTATAAAGTCGTGTTTCTTGGACTATTTGCTGCCCTCTTTCAAGGATATCCTGATGTCGTGCTTGTTCATATGCTATAGCTTTTTCGATAAAACGGAATGAATTTAAATTTTTCAATTCAGTCCGTGTGCCTAAAACAGAAGAACCTTTGGGCTTTAAGGATAGATTCACATCACAACGGAAACTACCTTCTTGCATATTACCATCACAGATACCTAGGAATTGGACTAATTGATGCAATTTTTTAAGGTAACTTACTGCTTCATGGCTCGAAAACAAACAAGGAGCGGTAACTATTTCCAAAAGAGGTGTTCCTGCACGGTTAAGATCAATTCCACTAAAGCCAGAATGTATTCCATGTAATGATTTACCGGCATCTTCTTCCAAATGGGCGCGTACGATCAAAATCTCTTTTTCACTGTCGTCATTCAAAGTAATTGTTAATTTACCATTACTCACTATAGGTTTTTGAAATTGGCTGATTTGATATCCTTTGGGTAAATCCGGATAAAAATAATTTTTGCGCTCAAAAACAGATTGATCATTAATGTCAGCTTGAATAGCCAAACCAAACTGAATTGCCATAAGCACTGCTTCCTGATTCAACACCGGCAAAACACCAGGAAATCCTGCATCGATAAAGCAGGTTTGAGAATTAGGATCAGAACCGAACGCAGTAGATGCGCCAGAAAAGAGCTTTGATTTTGTTTTTAGCTGAGCATGTACCTCAAGGCCAATGACTGTATCCCATTCCATAATTCACCTTTATTGCTTTGGACTGGCTAAATGCCAGTTGGTCTGTTGTTGATATTGATGGGCAATCTGGAGTAAACGACTTTCACCAAAATGTTTGCCCATGAGTTGCATACCTATAGGTAACCCTTTAGCAAAGCCTGCGGGTATGGAAATTGCCGGAAGTCCAGCAAGATTAGCAGCAACCGTAAAAACGTCAGCCAAGTAATTTTGAATTGGATCAGTAACTTTCTCATCCAATTTAAACGCACAGGTTGGGGTTGTTGGTCCGAGAATAACATCAACGGATTTCAGTGTAGTAACTAACTCTTCTTGAATAAGTCGACGAATCTTTTGTGCTTGCAAATAATATGCATCAAAATAACCCGATGAAAGTACGTGAGTTCCTGTCAAAATTCGGCGTTTTACTTCGATCCCAAAACCTTCACTGCGTGAATTACGAATCAGTTCGGTTAATGTGGTTGCATTATCACTACGATAGCCAAAACGTATGCCATCATAACGTGATAAGTTGGAGGAGGCTTCAGCGCACGCAACTACATAGTAACATGGTACCCATAAAGGCTGGAGCTCCAAATTTAAATGAATAATTTCAGCTCCCATATGTTCAAAAACTGTGACTGCTTCCCGAATCGCTTCCTGTATTTCTTGCTCTACCTCAGGTTGAAAAAAGCACGAAGGCAAACCAATTTTTATTTTAGACAAAGGTTTATTCAGGTCCCCATAATAATCCGGAATTGATGTCTCCACAGAGGTAGAGTCTTGGGAATCAAAACCCGCAATAGCTTGCAGTACTAAAGCAAGATCTTCAGCGCTTCGAGCTAATGGTCCCGCTTGATCCAAGCTGGAGGCATAAGCAATCATGCCGTAGCGAGAAATGAGGCCATAAGTGGGTTTAATTCCACTAATCCCACATAAGGCAGCAGGTTGTCGAATTGAACCACCCGTGTCAGAACCTATAGCGAAAGGAACTAGACCAGCCGCTACAGCAGCTGCTGACCCTCCAGACGAACCACCTGGAACCCGTGTTCTATCCCATGGATTTTTTACAGGACCAAAGTAACTATTCTCATTGGAGGAGCCCATTGCAAATTCGTCCATATTGGTTTTACCAATCAGAATGGATCCATGCTCGCGTAATTTACCCACTAAGGTTGCTTCATACGGGGATTGGAAATGCTCCAATATTTTTGAAGCACAGGTCGTAGGCATACGTTTGGTACAAAATAAATCTTTCAACGCCATAGGTATCCCAGTAAACGTTTTTCCATGCCCTTTTTTTAATTCTTGATCGGCTTGTTGCGCTTCAAGAAGAGCATGTTCTTCATCTAAACTGATGAATGCATTTAAATCATTATACTTTTGGATTTGCATTAGATAATGTTGGGTTAATTCCACACTTGAAAGTTTGCCCTGATGTAAAGCCTGCGATAATTGTTTTAAGGATAAATTTTCCATGTCACTTACTCTGGTCTATAACTTGAGGTACTAAATAAAGATCCTGTTCAAATTTTGGTGCAAGAATTTCTAGTTCCGAAAGATATGTTCCTTCAGTAACCACATCAGTTCTTAAGCGTTGACTTAATTCAAGCGGGTGAAAAAGTGGTTCAACATCTTGAGTATTAACCGAGCCCAGCTGATCGACAAAATCCATTATTGCATTAATATCTTTAATGAGTTGTGGAGAGTGTTCTAAATCTAGATAGGCTAGTTGAGAAATCTTCTCTAAATCTTTTACCGAGATGGTCATAAAAGCTACCTCAAAGTGTTAACATTTTTATTATACCGAGGATGTGATAACTAAAAAATATAAATTATAACTGAAGTATAAATATAAATAGATTCTATTGGAGCAATACTCCTCATCTCATGGTAATTATTTACTAGGAAAAATATTTTTGCATTGATCAAGGGACTCTTTTTTAGCGTGAGTTTTGGCTTTAAAAAAATCACTCACTAAAGCTTTGACCAGTGGAGTAGGCGAGGTAGGTGATTTTACAAGAAACCCATGCCCCTTTATAGGAAGAATTCCATCTTTAACCGTTCTTAACTCGCGATCGTTGATCTGCATTGCTCCAAAATGAAACAATTCATTTTTGTTACCGACATAAACAGTATGATGATCTGCCGCATCGAAAAAACTCACCTCGGAAGCAATGCGAGTAAATCCTTTGCTGGTTTTATTGGGACCTAATTGTCCTTTCGTGTTTAAACCACAAGCAATTAATGAATTATCATGGGTCAGTATCAAACAACCTAAAGTAGTGGCTTTAACTTGTATTGCTCTAACATCTGGCAATTTAGTCCAAGTATTAATAAATAAATTTTCAGGGGGTAATTCCAATAATCCGGATTCATTATCTCCGCATACATAGACCTCTCCTTGAGTAGTTAAAAGAAGTGCATGGTTACCAGCTACTGAAATTTGTGCAACGTCCAATTCAGTCGGAGGAATGGGAGTCCATTCAGGTAAAAAACTTATGGTGCATCCAAATTGATAACATTTTAATTGATTCCCCATTATTTGAGGTTTAACGGATGAATCACTATAAATTAAAGCGCTTGTATGATTTACAGCAAAAATATTTTTTACTGTTGATTGCACTTCTATTGGCATGGGTATGTTAAAACTTGAGGTATTAGAGTCAGGTTTTATTTGCTGTTCGTCATTTCTACCCATAGCAAAAACTTTACCCGATCTACTTAATAGCAGTGAGTGTGAGAATCCACATGAAATATGATTAATACGTTCATTAAGAGGAATCTCGGTTAATACAGAGGCTTGTTTTATTTCTAAACCAAGCCCAAGTTGTCCCCGTGAATTATCTCCTACAGCTAAAACACGTCCTCGACTTAAAAGAACCAGAGTGAAGTCTTGACCACAACTTATTTCTTTTACGGTTAATTCATCGTTTAAATAATTTGAGGCCAAATTGCTAAAGGCTTTTGACACATTTTTTAGTTTTAGTATGTCAACTAATGTGAGTTGATCAAGAATTTGAAATAAAATTTCCCTTGGAAGAGTCATGATGTCCATGTACTGCAATAGATTTACATTTAAACTAGGTATACCCATAAAATTTACTCCAAATATTTTGTTACAGGTATGCCATATTCAAAGCTAAATTTTATAAGTTTTTTGGCTATCTGCAGAAAATGAATGTTCCTCATTTCCGTCTAAAAAATCAACAATTTTTTTCAAAAAATCCACGTCAATTGTATTGAGGGTCTCATTAGAGCTCATAACACCATGTTTTTTTAAATAAGAGGTCCAAAATCCTATGGATTTATCAAATGCAGGTAATAGAGAAGATAAGGATTGCTCACTTTTATTGAATACAACACCTTTCCAGAGGAAGTTGTTGGTATTTCGCTCAATAGAGCGTGCAAACATTGATTGAGTCGCTACTTTCATTGCTATTTCAGGAGTAATCTCGTTTTGTTTTACTTGAGTAGTCAATAGATCAATTAAATCGAGTTTTAAATGGTTTTTTGAAGTAGTTTTTATAAATTCTTTTGCATAATCTAAAAATGTGACAGCTACTTGTTGTTTTCGATTCAGTTTTTCATTTTGATTTGTGTGCGAAGTGGAAAAGAAATTTCCTTTGGTAGAAGATGCTTTAGCCAGTTGCTGAATAAATGAAAGACTCGAAGTAGCGGTTTCTTCGGATTTGTTGACGTTGACTTGCTGCGAGTCATAACAACAAACCAAATTAGTTGTCATATCGGGGTATGGGTAATTACTCATTAAAAATGCACCATAACCTTGCTTGGTATAACCCATAACCACAGCCCAAAGATCAACAATGGTGCATTGAGATAAATCGGTTAAGTCATCAGAATTATGATCGAGAAGAAGATAGGTATGAGAACCTAAATCGTTTTGATGACTTACCATCTTAATATGTGCTGGAGGTAATAATCCTTTTTCTATTGCAACTAATAAATGATCTGCTGCCAACTGAGCAAATGTATGACAAGCTCCCATACCCATATGTTTTACCATCTCGGCTGTTTTAGCAATGGAGCTTCGATCATAACTTACAAGGGCCCCTGCTAATCCAATAACAGGTGGACCCTTTATGTTTTGTCTTGATTTTGCCAAAACAAATTCTCTTGCAGATGGTTCAATGCATTGATCAAATCGAGCTGCATCCAGGGAACCATATTGGCTAATATTTAATTGCCATAATTGAGTAGTTAAGGGCGAAGAAATAAAAACGCTTGGGTTGTGTTGGCGGTTAATTGAAGGCAATTGACTAAAAGCTGGATCATTGATCACTATTTCCAGAACTTGTAATTCAAAAGAAGATAATTTTCTATTGTTATCGTTAATGTATTTTTGTGGATTGCTTAAAAATGCATTCAACTGTTCGTCAGTGTCTATTATTTTAAAAAAGTCAGGCATTGTGGATGAGAACGTAGAATATTCAAACGTTTCGCTTGAAATAATTTTTATTAATTCCATTATTAAATTTTCAACGGTTCTATCTTTGTTTTTTAAAAGATTTAACAAATTGGTTTGGGATTCTTCGTATTTAAGACCTTCATAAACCTCTAAAACCAGTTCTTTTACTTTTTCTGAATCATATTCGCCCTTTACCCAGCATCGTTTTTTTATTTTTTGAAGAATCGCCTCATTATAATCGCTTAACTCCTTCATTTTTACTGATAGAAATTCGGCTCTCAATTTAAGGATTTTTGAATTGGAGTTTTTTGTTACGGTGACCGTTTCAGATTTTGTTTTCATGCTAAATTAGTCCAAGATAAATAAGACTTCAGACTCCACTATAAAGGGTATTTATTAAGGAAAAATTACTGATTTATTAAGGATTTATTAACAAAAAAGGAAATTTCAATAGTTACAATGGCTTGCGCTAAAATATACAAAGTGAGAAAAATATATTCAGCGCCTTTTATTGTTTTCAAGGTTTGCCGTTTGAAGAAATCTATAAGAAAAAAACAGGGCTGTTTTAGATAAGATGTGCCGTTTTTAGGGAGTAAAAAAGAACCGAACCCAGAAAAAATCTGGGAGGTTAAGGTTTCTAACTTAATTACTTCTTTAAATAAGGAAATTCATCATTTAAGAGTTGAACTACATTAAATAATTGCTCCTTACTTTTTACGATAAGAAGTACAGTATCATCGCCAGCAATTGTGCCTAAAATGCCTGAGTTTTGTGTGCCCTGAGGCGAGTAAGAGACAAATTTACGGTCAATAAAAAACGCGAGACTATTCGCATTTCCAGGGTGGGTATGAAGTACAATAAGTCCATAATCTGAAATTTGCATGTTCAATACTAAAGGTAGATTGGGCATACTGAAATCCACAACTTGGTACGTACCGCCAATTTTGGCAATTTTTAGTTTTTTTAATCTTCGCGATAGAGTGGCTTGGGGAATGGTATAACCTCGTTCTTTCAAGCTATTTTGTAAATCAACTTGTTCTGCAATGTTCTCTGTTTGCACAATGTTTAATATATGCCCATCTAGAGCAGCATCTTGACTCATGCCTACCTCCGCTTATTTTATGATTAAGTGAATACAAAACCACTTCAAGTGAAATTATATTCAAAATATCTTGACAGGGCAAGTTGAGATTGTTAAATTTAATAAACGCATAAAAACTGGATGTATATTCAAATGAAACATATTTTTTATATTTTTTTAGCAAGTCTAGCTCTGTTGGTTTCTCTTTGTTATGCCAAGGTGTCTAATGAAAACATTCAATATATTCATTTTGCTGTAGCGGCAGAATATCCACCATTTGAATATAATGATCATGGGGAAATCAAAGGTTTTGATGTAGACCTAGCGCGGTTAATTGCAAAAAAACTTGGAAAGGACGCATTTTTTGACACCATGCAGTTTAGCAGTATTTTACCGGCTTTAAGTTCGGGACAAGTTGATGCAGCGATTTCTACGATTACCATTACCGAACAGAGAAAAAAGAATTTTGATTTTACTAATCCCTATTATTTCGAAAGTATGGCGGCTGTTTTCCCTGAGGCTAAGCCCATTAACGATGTGACGCAATTAGCTGATAAAAAAATTGCGGTGCAACTCGGGAGTACGATGGAAATTTGGTTAAAAAAGAATATCCCAAATGTCAATCTTCTGGTTATGGATAATAATAATCAAACAATCGCTGCTCTAAAAGCCGGCCATGTTGATTTAGTTCTAGTTGATGGCGTTCAAGGTGCAGTATTTAGTGAAAAAAATCCTGGGTTATCCTTTGCTGTGATTGCTAAATCCGCAGATGGTTATGGTTTGGCACTGAAAAAAGGTTCTAAGTTAACTCAAAAAATAAACCAGGTTTTAAACGAATTGGAACAAAATGGTGAGTTATCAGCACTTAAGAAGAAGTGGCTGGAGGGCACAAAATGGAAGAGTTAAAACAAAATGTACTGTACATAGGTGAAGGTACTTTAGTGACTTTGACATTATTACTTGGTGGTTTATTGATAGGGACTTTACTAGGAACTCTAATGGCCTTACTAAGATACCAAGGAATTATGAATCCTATGATAAATGGATTTATTTCGGTGATGCGAGGAACCCCAGTAATTTTGCAGCTTAGCTTCATATATTTTGCTGTCCCAGCCTTAATCGGGGTCAAAGCAAATATTTTAGTGGCAGGACTTTTAACTTTTGGATTGAATAGCTCAGCCTATATTGCAGAAATCCTAAGATCAGGAATAGAGCATCTGCCCAAAGGCCAGTTTGAAGCAGCAAAAACGTTACAAATTCCTAGTTTTTATTTGTGGAAAGATATTGTATTGCCACAAGTAATTAAAAATATTTTCCCTGCGTTTATTAATGAAATGATTGCATTACTGAAAGAAACTGCATTGATCGCGACCATAGGGGGAATGGATTTGATGCGCAGGGCACAATCGGTTGCAGCAGAACAGTTTACCTATTTTGTTCCTTTATGTATTGCAGGTTGTTTTTACTACGGCATGGTTCTCTTGATTGAGTACCTGGGCAAAAAATTGGAACAAAGGAGGCTTTATGTTAGTAATTAACCAAGCCAGTAAATACTTCGGTTCGCTATCGGTATTAAATAATGTCAGCATAACGGTACAAGCCCATACGGTGCTGGGTTTAGCTGGACCATCGGGAGGCGGAAAATCGACGTTGTTGCGTTGCATACAACAACTCGAAACATTAGATTCAGGCACGATTCAGGTAGTCGGTCACAGTGGTTTTATGTTTCAGGATTTTCAGCTTTTTCCACACATGACTGTGATGCAAAATTTGGTTTATGCACCTCGTTTACAAAATAAAACAGTAAATTATGAAGAGCAAGCACAAACTTTACTGCTAAGTTTAGGAATTAGTGATAAAGCATCTGCTTATCCTCATCAGTTATCTGGTGGACAAAAACAACGCGTCGCTTTAGCGCGAAGTTTAATGATGAAACCAAATTTATTACTGTGTGATGAACCTACGTCAGGCCTTGATCTGGCAACAATTGATGAAGTGATTAGTTTATTAAATTCAGTTAAATCTTTAGGCGTTACAATGGTTATTGCGTCCCATGATCTAGATTTTCTCAGTAGAGTCTCAGATCGCTTGGTTGTTCTCAAAGGGGGCCAGTTAGTCGCAGACGTGATACCTAAGGAATTAGCGGAACCCATTTTACATTTAAAACAATACTATCAGGAGTAACCCATGACTGAATCGATTAAAAAAATTGTGCTAGCCTATTCCGGTGGCCTGGATACTTCAGTAATGATTCCATGGCTTAAAGAACATTACCAGCATGCAGAAATCGTCGCCATGGTGTGTGATTTAGGACAAGATGAGGATTTGGAGGCCATTAAAGAAAAAGCATTAAAAAGTGGTGCCTCAAAAGCATATGTGATGAATGTTCAAGATGAATTTGTTGATGATTATTTATGGCGATTAGTCAAAGCCGGAGCGCTTTATGAAAATCAATATGTTTTAGGTACTATTTCGCGACCTTTAATCGCTAAAAAATTGGTTGAAATTGCCATACTGGAAGAGGCTGATGCTATTGCTCATGGAGCTACCGGAAAAGGTAATGATCAGGTTCGTTTTGAATACACAATAAAAGCTTTAGCGCCTGAACTTAAAATTATCGCACCCTGGAGATCCTGGAAGATTAAGTCCAGACAAGAGGCAATTGAATATGCGAAATTGCATGGAATCGAAGTACCAGTGACACCTAAATCACCTTATTCTCGAGATCATAATCTTTGGTATATTTCACATGAAGGAGGGGTTTTAGAAGATCCAACACAACCGCAACCCGATGATTTATTGCTGATGACTACCTCCTTGGAACACTCGCCAAACCATTCAGAATTAGTGAGTATTGAGTTTGAGAAGGGTGTTCCTGTTGGGCTGAATGCAAAAAAAATGAGCTCAGTAGAGTTACTTACAGAACTCAATAAGATAGCTGGCTCTCATGGAATTGGCGTGGCTGATATTGTTGAAAACCGATTAGTGGGAATGAAAATTAGAGGTGTATATGAAGCTCCTGCTGCTGCAGTGCTTTATAAAACACATCAGATGCTTGAAAGTTTATGCCTTGATCGAGCAACATTGCATCTAAAACAGTCCTTACAACAAACATATGCCAATCTTGTATATGAGGGGCGATGGTTTTCTCAAGCAAAGAATGCATTGGATGCTTTGATTGATGTGACCCAAGAGCATATGACTGGAACTGTCACAGTTCAGTTATATAAAGGGAACATAATCCCTCATGGAATGCATTCGCCATTCAGTTTACATGATCCTGCTTTGGCTACCTTTGAAGAAGATGGAGTTTATAATCAAAAGGATGCTGAAGGATTTATCAATTTATTTTCATTATCAGCACAAGTTTATGGCAAGGTACATAAAGGAGAGAAATAATGGCGCATAAAACCTGGGGAGGGCGGTTTAAAAAAGAACTCGACCCTAGAGTCATGCATTTTAATGCTTCTTTGGCTTTTGATAGAGTGCTCTATGTTCATGATATAGTGGGCAGTCAAGCGCATGCAAAAATGCTTGCTCGGCAAGGGCTGATTTCTGAGAGTGAAGCGAGTTTGATTTGTAAAGGATTAGAAGAACTAAACTTAGAAATCGAACAAGGTGTCCATGAGTTTGATGCGTCTTGTGAAGATATTCATATGTTTGTGGAACAATTATTGATTGCTAAAATTGGTGAAGTCGGTAAAAAACTGCATACAGGACGCAGTCGTAATGATCAAGTTGCCCTGGACTTAAGATTATATTCCCGTGATGCTGGTTTGCATATTAATACACTTTTACACAATTTAAATCAGGTATTAGAAAAGCTGTCTAAACTTCATGCCGATGATAAAATTCCAGGGTACACTCATTTGCAACAAGCTCAACCTATTTATTTAGGGCAATTTTTTGGTGCTTATTTAGCAATGTTCCAGCGTGACTTAGAACGGTTGTATGATTGGCAAGTGCGAATGAATCGTTCTCCTTTGGGTGCCGGGGCATTAGCAGGAAGTGCCTTGCCATTGGATCGTAAGTGGGTGGCAGAAACTCTCGGTTTTACTGGAGTAATTGAAAATACTCTTGACGCAGTAAGTGATCGCGATTTTATCATTGAATTTTGTGCTGCGGCATCAATCATTATGATGCATTTATCACGTTTAGCTGAGGATTTAATTCTTTGGGCTACCCAGGAGTTTGGTTTTATTACTCTCGATGATTCTTTTGCAACAGGTTCATCTTTGATGCCTAATAAGAAAAATCCTGATGTTTTGGAGTTAATTAGAGGTAAGAGCGGTCGCGTTTTTGGACATTTAATGGGGATTCTAACAGTAATGAAAGCGCTACCCCTTGCTTACAACAAAGACATGCAAGAAGACAAAGAATGCTTATTTGATACCGTAAATACATTGTCCGTTTGTTTGGAAATTATCACTCCTTTTTTGGAGAGCGTGCAATTCAATACAAAGGTAATGGAACAAAAAGCCAATGGGGGCTATTTGAACGCTACAGCCATATTGGAATCTTTGGTATTGCAAGGAATGCCTTTTAGGGATGCGCATCATCAGGTTGGTTTATGGGTGCAGGCCGCCATTGATCAAAATTGTCCTCTTGATGAGATTATGAAAAGGAAACATGAATAATTTTGCCTTGGTGGCAGCGAAGCGTCCCGGGAGCTATGGCCTATTATTCCCGGGTTCCACTTCCTTCATCCTATTGCTACCAGAGAAACGAGATTCTTGCAGAACACCATTTTTAAAGTAGAATGGAGGACATCTTAATTATTCTATTGAGTTAGTTATTCATGTTGCATTACACAACCCAAGGGGGCGTTGAAATTGAGTGTTCTCAAATTACTCTAGATTATCAACAAGGCATAGAGAATCTTCTCGAGCATTTAGATTCACAAAGAGGAGCCTTATTTGCATCAAGTTTTGAATATCCAGGACGTTATACATGTTGGGATATAGGTTTTTATAATCCGCCTTTGGCTTTTATTTGTAAGCAGAATCTAGTTCAAATTGATGCTTTAAACCAACGTGGAAAAATCCTCTTAACGTTCATTATTCCATTATTGGAAGATGAACAGTTTTTAGAAGTTGTGTCGCAAAGTGATGCATTGCTGCAAATTAAAATTAAAACTTCTCGTGAAATTTTTAGTGAAGAAGAGCGTAGCCATCAACCCTCTGTATTCACAGTGATTCGTCTGATACTGGCTTTTTTTAAATTAGATGATGAGTCTTATTTGGGACTATATGGCGCTTTTGGTTTTGATTTGATTTTTCAATTTGAAGATTTACCGAAACATAAAAAAAGAGAACTGTCACAACGGGATATGGTTCTTTATTTACCTGACGAAATCTATGTAGTGAACCATCGCAAAGAAGAAGCATTTCTTCGCCGTTATGATTTTGATTTTCAAGGTCAATCAACGAAATCATTTACCAGAGAAGGTGTATCTGCAGAATACCAATCGCTTAATAAACCTGAAATAGTATGTGATCATTTACCCGGGGAATATGCTCAGGTTGTAAATAAAGCTAAGGAGCGTTTTGCGTGTGGTGATTTGTTTGAAGTGGTTCCAAGTCAGACTTTTTACACCCATTATGAGGATCGTCCTTCTGCTTTATTCAAACAAATGCGTCAATTAAATCCATCGCCCTATGGTTTTTTTATTAACTTAGGCGATGGAGAATATTTGGTTGGGGCCTCTCCAGAAATGTACGTACGGGTCCAAGGAAAAAGAGTAGAAACTTGTCCAATTTCCGGAACTATTAAGCGAGGTGCCGATGCGATTGAGGATGCGGAGAACATTCAGATTTTATTAGATTCAAAAAAAGAAGAATCTGAATTGACCATGTGTACTGATGTGGATAGGAATGATAAATCGCGGATTTGTGAAGCAGGCTCTGTAAAGGTAATAGGTCGCAGACAAATTGAAATGTATTCACGAGTGATTCATACCGTAGACCATGTTGAAGGCCTTTTAAGAGAACATTTTGATGCTGTAGATGCTTTTTTAACTCATATGTGGGTCGTTACAGTCACCGGAGCTCCTAAAATTTGGGCTCTTAACTTTATTGAAGAACATGAAAAATCCCCACGAAAGTGGTATGCCGGGGCTGTAGGTTGGTTTGGTTTTGATGGAAATTTAAATACTGGTTTGGTTTTAAGAACTGTACGTATTGAAAAAGGCGTTGCCGAAATTCGAGTTGGAGCCACCTTGCTTTATGATTCAGTTCCTGAATCTGAGGAACAAGAGACACGCTTAAAAGCCTCTGCTTTTTTAGATATGTTGCAAAAACGGGACCCTAACCCTCAACGCAAAATATTACAATTGCCATTAACAGGAAAAGGAAAGCACGTATTACTTATCGATCACCAGGATTCTTTTGTACATACTTTGGCTAATTACCTTCGACAAACCGGCGCCGAAGTAAGTACAGTTCGTTTTGATAAAGCCCTACAATATTTACAGAATCAAAAATATGATCTTGTAGTTTTATCTCCAGGCCCAGGCAAACCAAGTGATTTCAATTTATCCCAAACAATCGCAACGGTTATCTCTCTGGGTATTCCTTTGTTTGGAGTGTGTTTGGGCTTGCAGGGTATTGTGGAGCATTTTGGTGGAATTTTGGATATTCTAAATTATCCCATGCACGGGAAACCATCAATCATCAAAGTGGTAGACAATCCGGAACTATTTTCTGGTTTGGAAGCCAATTTTAAAGCAGGAAGATATCATTCACTTCATGCACGACTCAATGCGGTGCCAAAAGAATTAAAGGTTACTGCTCTAAGTGATGACGGTATTGTTATGGCCATTTCGCATCAACAACTACCCATTCATGCGGTTCAATTTCATCCCGAAACCATATTATCTCTAGTGAATCAAGCGGGGCTAAAAATTATTAATAATTTAATGAGGATGGTTTAAGACAATGCGCAATAAGATATTGACGCTATATGCTGTATCTTTTGTTTTGGGTATTGTAGTTGGTCTTGTAGGATCAACATTTCGATTATCAATCGATGTACTTGTTAATCTGTTGAATAATTTTTTTCGGTTGCTTAGTATCCATGGATGGCCATCCGGTTTGATTTCAGGATTGGTCTCTATGGTTATGGTTTATGCTGCTTATTTTGCTGTAAAGCATTATGCTCCTCAAGCATCGGGCAGCGGGGTTCCTGAAATTGAGGGTACTTTACTTCATTTAAAAACCATAGTTTGGCATCGATTATTACCTGTAAAATACTTCTTTGGAATTTTAGCTCTTTCTGCCCAGATGATTTTGGGTCGAGAGGGCCCCACAATTCACATAGGTGGTAGTTTGGGGGAAATGCTCGGGAGTTTATTTAACCTAACTCGCCGTAGAAAGGACAGTTTGATTGCTTCAGGAGCTGCTGCAGGATTGGCGGTTGCATTTAATGCCCCTTTAGCAGGGGTTATTTTTGTCATGGAAGAAATGCGCAATCAGTTCAATTATTCTTTTACTAGTTTTAGTATGGTAGTAATTTGTTGCCTTACAGCTACCGTTATTCTCGATTTGATCATTGGTCCACAACCCACGATACCCATGGATGTATTTGAGTTTCCTCATCTCGATTCTTTATGGTTGTTTGCTTTATTTGGCATCGTGGTAGGTTTTGTAGGCCTTTTATTTAATCTTTCTCTAATGAAAACCCTAGCCCTCCTGGATAAGTTTAATTCAAGACAGAAATCCTATTATGTTTTAATCGTAGGTTTTCTGATTGGTTTTTTGGCTGTATACCATCCGTCCGCAGTAGGGGGGGGAATGCACATTATCCACCAGGCCTTAACCTTATCACCTGGTTTTAGCTTTTTATGTTTTCTTCTAATTGTTCGATTCATAGGAACGATGGCGTGCTACGGGACATCTGTACCTGGAGGAATTTTTGCTCCAATTCTTTCGATAGGGACACTTCTTGGTTTGGCTATATTCCATGTTTTAGAAATGTTGCATATTGATTTCTTAACTCAGCCAGGAATGTTCGCAGTGGCCGGAATGGCTGCGTTGTTTGCTTCATCCACTCGTTCTCCAATAACTGGAGCAGTATTGGTTGTGGAAATGACGCATAATTATTATTTAATTTTTCCTGTAATGATGGCCTGTATTACTGCAACAATAGTGCTACAGCTTACTCCGAATGCGCCGATCTACGAGCAATTATTAAATCGTGCTCTTCGTTTGGATGCTGAGAAAGTTAAATCCAAGAAATAATGGTCCCATGATCTTTGCCATGCGCAGCTTAAACTATCCCCCTCTGGATGAGGGGGAGGAAAATCAATCGACATGCACAACAATTTTACCGAAATGAGTGCCTGATTCCATATGCTGGTGCGCCGCTTCAATTTGTTCCAGTTTAAACTCCGAATCGATAATAGGAGTTAATTTTTTTGTCCTAAGGTCTTCAATCCATGCTTTATGCACTTCGGTCCACAACTTGTTTTTCTCTTCAAGAGCTTGAGAGCGCAGCACAAAGCCAATAATTTGCAATCGTTTACGCATAATCAGAGCGAGGTTGCATTCCACGCTGCTTCCTTTGAGGCAGGCAATCTGGATGAGTTTACCTTGAGGTTTTAATAAATGCAGATGTTTATTGAAATAATCTCCACCCACAAAATCTATAATTAAATCAACACTATGATCTTCAATTAAGTCTTCAAAATCTTGCTTACGATAATGGATGACTTGATCTGCACCGAGCTTTCGCGCTTTTTCCAATTTATCATCAGTTCCTACTGTAGTGATCACGTGTGCCTGGCTTAATTTTGCCATTTGAATTGCCAAGGAGGAGATTCCACTTCCTGCACCATGAATCAGTAAGGTTTGGCCTGGTTTAAGCCTCCCTAGATCAAACAGAGTGGCATACACGGTGGTTAAGGATTCAGGAAGTGCTGCAGCGAGTGCATAATTCCAAGTATCTGGGATGTGCTGAGCTAGTGAAGCTTCTACAGGACAAAATTCAGCGTAGGCACCACTACCCACTAATCCATAAACCTTATCACCAGGTTTAAATTGGGTTACATTCGCACCCACCTCGACGATGTCTCCTGAAACTTCTAGGCCAAGAACTTCAGACTCTCCGGGTGGTGGTGGATATTTACCATATCGTTGCATAATATCAGCGCGATTGAGTGCAGTTGCTTTCACATGCACTAAAATTTGCGACTTACTGTATTCAGGTGTAGGGCCGTTTTCAATAATCAATCGATTGTGTGGTCCTGGATTTTCAATATGTACGTAGCGCAAAATATATTCCTTAATCAAGAATTAATTGGAGCTTGGTCCGGCGGAATGGAACTAAGGAATTTCAGTAACAAGCATACCTTAATTACCGTGCCCTCTACCTAGGCTATTTTTACTACTTTACTTAAACATCCATACCTATATAATGCTTATACAGACCCTCTTATATATTGGGCAATGGCTAAATTCAATCACCAACGTCTTTCTGCTTGGCTTTTTATAATTCCACAACTTGTTGTTACTCTGATGTTTTTTATTTGGCCTGCATGTAATGCATTATTGCAGTCTTTTTTTTATACGGATGCTTTTGGCCTCCATAAAAAATTCGCAGGATTTTCCAACTTTGTGGATCTCTTTCTCGATCCAGGTTACAGCAAAGCAATAGGGGTAACTTTTATTATCGCCTTTAGTGTGACTTTTTTCACGATGAGTTTAGGCCTCTTTATGGCCATATTAGTGAATAATAGAGGTAGGACGCAAGGGTTTTATAAATCTTTATTAATTTGGCCTTATGCTGTAGCGCCTGCAGTAGCAGCAATTTTATGGCGCTTTTTATGCCATCCAACTTTAGGATGGTTGACTCATATTTTGCAATCTGTTGGTATCAATTTTGATTATGTTAATAATGTAAACCAGGCATTTGGAGTGGTTATTCTCACAGCCAGTTGGCAGCAATTCAGTTATAATTTTTTATTTTATCTCGCTGCACTTAAAGCAATTCCTTCGTCTTTAATTGATGCAGCAATTATCGATGGGGCTTCGGGTTGGCAACGTTTTTGGCAAATTATTGTTCCACTTCTATCACCCACAACTTTTTTCTTACTCATTATGAATTTAATGTATGGTTTTTTTGATACTTTTGGCATTATTCAAGTGATGACGCATGGCGGGCCTGGTAATAGTACAACTAACCTAATTTATAAAGTCTATCAGGATGGGTTTGAAGGAATGGATTTGGGAAGTTCGTCAGCCCAATCTGTATTACTAATGCTTATTGTCATCCTTGTTTCTTTAGTGCAATTTAAATACCTCGAAAAAAAGGTTCATTACGCATGAAATCATATGTAGCTCGTATTTTATCACATGGATTTTTATGTTTTTTTGTTTTTTTGATGTTGTTGCCTGTGTATTTGGCATTGGTCGCTGCCAGTAATGAAGGCAGTGTTATGATGCAATCTCAAATACCTATAGTTCCAGGTCCATTGCTATTTAAAAATTTAAAGGCAGTGATGACTGAGGGTTTGTCAGTTACCGGTGGGGAACCTATTACCTCCATGTTATTAAACAGTTTTTTTATGGCCATGGCTATTGCTTTGGGAAAGATTGTTTTTGCCCTAGGTTCGGCTTTTGCATTAGTTTATTTCGACTTTCCTTTTAAAAAATTATGTTTTGCTTTGATCTTTACTACTATGATGTTGCCTATAGAAGTTAGGATCGTGCCTACATTTCAGGTGGTTGCTTCTTTTGGATTATTAAACTCTTTTACCGGCTTGACATTACCTCTATTCGTATCGGCCACAGGAACTTTTTTGTTCCGTCAATTTTTTAAAACCATACCCCCTGAACTTGTGGATGCAGCTAAATTAGATGGAGCAGGGGCTGTTCGTTTTTTCTTTCATATTGTTTTACCATTATCCAAAACTCAAATTGCATCATTATTTGTTATTTTGTTCGTGTACGGTTGGAATCAGTACCTTTGGCCATTAGTGATTACTACAGAAACAAAAATGGCTACAGTAGTTATGGGCATTCGATATTTAGCAGGAGTGGCGGATCAAGTTCCACAATGGCATTACATTATGGCTGTTGCATTGATCGCTTTGATTCCACCTTGTATGGTGGTGATGTTAATGCAGCGCTGGTTTGAAAAAGGGTTAAAATAAGCATGGCAACAGTCAGTCTCATTGAAGTTTCGAAGAATGTTGGATCAACCACGATTCTTGATAACATAAACGTGAGCATTAAAAAAGGTGAGTTTATGGTAATTGTTGGTCCGTCGGGATGCGGAAAAACCACCTTATTACGTTTAATTGCAGGGCTAGATGATATAAGTTCTGGATCTATTCTAATTAACAATCAATGCGTTAATGAGATACCTCCAGCAAAAAGAGATATGGCTATGGTTTTTCAAAACTATGCCCTTTATCCTCATATGACTGTATTTGATAATATGGCTTATGGATTAAAAATGAGGCGTTTTAAAAAAGCAGACATTAAACGTCGAGTACACGAAGCAGCCCAATTATTGCATTTAACTCCTTATTTAGAGCGAAAACCTCAAGCTCTTTCGGGAGGGCAAAAGCAACGAGTTTCTATGGGAAGGGCTATGGTACGCTCCCCGGCTGTTTTCTTATTCGATGAACCCTTATCGAACCTTGATGCAAAATTGCGTACAGAAATGCGCCATGAAATTCGCCGCCTACACCAACAACTAAATACTACCAGTTTATATGTAACCCATGATCAAACGGAAGCAATGACTATGGCGGAGCGGGTTATGGTCCTTAATCAAGGTATTGTTGAACAGATCGGAACACCCCAGGAGTTATATCAAAAACCAGCTACTTTATTTGTGGCAGGATTTACAGGACAATATCCTATGAACTTAATATCAGGGATCTACAATAAATCGAGCCACACTGTAGATACAGAGTACGGAGTTCGTTATCCTGTTCCACAGCTAAAGCAAATTCTTGAAGATAAGGATGAATTAGTTTTGGCGATTCGAGCGGAGCATGTTTTGCTTAGTTCTGAAAGTAATTCACAAGCCATTCCTATTGAGATTGAATTTGTAGATGATATGGGGGCAGATAAGCTCGTGCGCGCAAAATGTATTAAAAACGCTCCATCATTAAATTTGCGCATTTCAGCAGATCAATCGATCTCAAGTGGACAACTCTGGATAGAACTACCTAAAATTAAGTTACATCTTTTTCATAGTAAATCGGGAAAACGTATTGGAGAATGGAGTGAGTAAAGAAAAAAACAAACTAAAACCAATTGATACTCGAATTTACCGCTATTGGTCTGCATTGTATATGTCCTTCTATTCACGACTTCTTTACGTCGATGTTGGAAAACGATGGAAGGGACTTGGTATAATTTATTTCTTGTTAGCCATCGCTGTATTTTCTATTCCATTCTCTTTAAGACTGAGTTTCAGTTTAGATCAATCGTTTAGAGAACAGATTACTAATCCTTTGTCAAAAATCCCAGTTTTTTATATACAAAATGGCGAAGTATTTCTTAATAAGCCTATGCCTTATTTTGTTAAGAACGATAAAGGTGAAGTCGTTGTGATTATTGATACTACAGACAAAATCAATGATTTTACTACGGATTATCCTTACCTTACGATTTTGATCAACAAAAATAAAATTTCTTTGAAGGTGCCGAGCTTGACGTTGTTTAATATGCCCGAATCCAAGCCTAGCAGGGGGGCTCCAATCGTTCAATCCTTTGATAAAGGAACAAATGCCGTTTTTGATGGTAAAAAATACGCTGAAAATAGCTCAGTACAAAAATTGAAATTTTTTTCAGAACTATTGATTTACCCGATGGTTGTTGCAATGTTTTTTTCCATGTTTTTGGTTATTTACCTTGTCTTAGGATTTCTAGGACAAGTTTTTTCAAATGTATTCTTTTCTTTTAATGTAACCTTTGCGCAATCATGTAGACTTTTAGCTGTTGCCTCAACCCCTATGCTATGTTTCTTGTTCATTTTGTTAATTTTTAATTTTCTTTTCCCTGGTTCTGGATTCATTTTATCGGCATTACTTGTCATATATTACAGCTTCTCGCTGTATTCGTTACGAGCAGAAAGCCGAAGAATGGCTCGTGTATGAGAGTAACAATAGTTTGTAAGGCGAATTGAGGACATTATGAAAGAGTTGATTCATTTTGCACATGGAAATGGCTTTCCCGCTTTATGTTATAAGCAAATGCTAAATCATCTCGAGAAAGAATTTGATTATTGTTACATTGACCGAATTGGTCATGACCCTTTATTTCCCGTTTGTGAAAACTGGCACAATCTGATCTCTGAGGTATTAAGCAGTATTAAAAGACAGGCCAATCGTCCGGTTATTGCTGTTGGACACTCTTTAGGTGGTGTTTTAAGCCTGTTGGCGGCAATCGAACAACCTGAATTATTTAAAGCAGTTATTATGCTGGACTCCCCTTTAATTGGTACGTTTAAATCGAGTATGGTTCGCTTGGCGAAAGCGCTAGGTATTATTGATCGAATTACCCCGGCATTTAGAACCCGGGGTCGTAGAATGTATTGGAAAGATCATGATCAATTAATGGACTATTTAAAGACTCGCGATTTATTTAAGACCTTTACGGATGAGTGTTTAAATGATTACATTAATTATGGTCTAGAATATAAAGATGATGGTTATTATTTACGCTTTGATCGACATATTGAATATCAAATTTATCGCACCATTCCACATGTCATTCCAAATTTTGAAGGTAAGTTATTAATCCCCGCAGCATTAATTTATGGTGACAAAAGTACTGTGGTTGGTAAAATGGATGTGCGCTACATGAAAAAATACTTTAATGTAACAAGTATGAAAACCAAAGGGACCCATTTATTTCCCATGGAACACCCGTATGTCGTGGCAAAACAGATTATAAAAATTGTGTCTGGTTTAAACTGAAATAGTACTAGAGGTCAGAAGACCTAAAATAATTAAGGAGAATAATGTGCTAAATGCTATTTTAACGCTCATGGTCATTGGAGCTGCAGGGATATTGCTCACCAGGCAAGCCGCAATTTCAGTGTGGGCTATTAGCTTTGCTCTATTTACTGCTCTTGTCTTTACTTATGGTTCTCCAGGGTTGGTGACTCAAATAATACTTGTTTTGATTGAGTTGATTTTAATTGCTGGTGCAATAAAGCCTCTAAGACGAATATTATTATCCAAACATTTTTTTAAAACAGTAAGTAAAGCGATGCCCGCTATGTCTGCAACGGAGCGAGAGGCTCTGGAAGCAGGTACTGTAAGTTGGGAAGGGGATTTATTCAGTGGCGCACCAGATTTTTCAATATTAAGAAATGCTCCTACAGTTCGATTGACCGATGAAGAGCAAGCTTTTCTTGACGGCCCTGTAAATACTTTATGCTCCATGATCGATGACTGGGATGTAACTCATAACCTTACTGATTTGCCTCCAGAAATCTGGCAATTTATCAAAGAAAATCGATTCTTAGGTATGATTATTCCGAAGCGCTATGGCGGTCTTGAGTTTTCTGCTACAGCTCAAATGTCGATTTTAGTAAAAATCTATGGGCGTTCCATAACGGCGGCCACAACAATTTCTGTACCTAATTCATTAGGCCCAGGGGAGCTATTGCTTAAATATGGAACCGAAGACCAAAAAAATTATTATTTGCCACGATTGGCCGATGGCCGAGAAATTCCATGCTTTGCTTTGACTGGACCTAATGCAGGCTCTGATGCAGCATCTATCCCAGATAAAGGGGTAGTATGTCATCAAGAAATAAATGGTGAAAAAGTATTAGGCATCCGCTTAAATTGGGATAAACGTTATATTACTTTATGTCCTGCAGCAACAGTAATTGGATTGGCCTTCAGATTATTTGATCCAGACAACTTATTAGGTAAGGGTGAAGATGTTGGAATTAGTTGTGCGTTGATTCCCGCCAATACCCCAGGAGTTAAAAAAGGGCGTCGCCATTTTCCATTAAATACTGGATTTTTGAATGGTCCAACTCAAGGTAAAGATGTATTTATTCCTATGGACTATCTCATCGGGGGAGTCGCCATGGCTGGATGTGGCTGGCGCATGTTGATGGAGTGTTTAAGTGCTGGTAGAGCCATATCTTTACCTTCGAGCGCGAACGGGGGTGCCCAAGCTGCTGCTCTAGCATCTGGCGCTTATGCTCGCATTCGCAAACAATTCAATCAACCAATCGGTAAGTTTGAAGGGATTGAAGAACCTTTGGCCAGAATTGCAGCGAATACTTATATTATTGATGCGGCTTTAACAATGGCTGCAGCTGCTATTGACAATGGAGCCAAACCCTCTGTAGTGGGTGCTATATTAAAATACCATACCACTGAGCGTGCAAGACAAGTCTCCTGTGATTCTATGGATATCCATGGCGGGAAGGGTATTTGTCTTGGCCCTAATAATTATTTAGGTAGAGGTTATCAAGGATCGCCCATCGCAATTACCGTTGAAGGGGCGAATATATTAACTCGTAGTTTAATCATTTTTGGTCAGGGAGCAATTCGCTGCCACCCTTATGTATTTAAAGAACTTGAAAGTATTAGACATAATGATTTGGTCGAATTTGATAATGCGTTTTTTGCTCATGCTGGATTTATTCTTGCTAATTTTACCAAATCAGTCATTTTTGCATGGACAGACGCGCACCTATCCAAAGCCCCTGTGAGTAGTGTGAAGCGTTATTACCAACTCGTTCATAAATACAGCGCTAATTTAGCATTTCTTGCTGATTTTTCAATGACTGTTCTAGGTGGTGACTTAAAGCGAAAAGAGAAATTATCTTCACGACTAGGGGATATGTTGAGTGCCTTATATTTGGTTTCAGGAGTTTTGAAGCGTTTTCATGAAGATGGAGAGCCAAAAGTAGATTTACCCTTAGTTGAATGGAGTTGTCAGCAATTATTGTACGAATGTGAGACAGCAATGCACGGTGTCATTGTGAATTTTCCATCGGGTTGGGCACGAATCTTTTTACGCTTAATTATCAAACCTCTCGGTAATTTAAGAAACAAACCCAACGACCAATTAGGTCATAAATTGGCTCGAATTCTAATCGAACCTGGAGAGACCCGTACGCGTTTAACTCGTTTGGTTTATAGTAAGGCTGGAGACAATTGTCCTTTAGGACGTATGGAGGAGGCATTCCATAAAATCTGTGCTGTGGAGGAATTAGAAAGAAAAGTAATGCGAGCTGTCAAAGATAATGTTTTAAAATCGCTGACCTTGCTTGATCAAATCAACGAAGCGTTATCTTGTGGATTATTAACTGAGGTAGAGGCAAAGCAATTAAAAGAAGCCGAGTTGGCCCGACAAGATGTAATTAAGGTAGATGATTTCAATGATGAGGATCTGCGTCGACCTCACCCAATAAAATCTATCAAAGGCAAAAAAACTATAGTTAATAAAGACGATATAGAATCCGAGATGATTGATTCCTAATTTCTACGATGAGCGAGTAAATTAATTGCTGTAATTCATACCTATTCCTTGTGGGGGCCTTAGTGGCTCCTCTTTTTTTATAGAATATGCTAAAGACCTCCTACTCTTTTAATTATAAACATAGACTATACTTAGAAAAGGCTATTTATGCATCATAAATATGCTTGTCTGCAAGCTAAACTCCTTAAGTATTAGGGATAATATAAAGTACGGAGGTAGCATGAAACTAGGGTCGATGGATGACAATCTCATGGTAGCCTGGCTAGTGGGTTTATTTATGTTATTAATATCCACGTTGACCTTTGCAGATCCTCCAAATCAAGTCGCTCGATTAAGCTATATCAATGGAGCTGTGAGTTTTGTCCCTGCTGGGGAAACCGAGTGGGTTGAGGCCGCCCTTAATAGACCCCTTATCACAAACGATCAGATATGGTCAGATACTGGAGCTCTTGTTGAAATGCAATTGCCAGGAGCTGCTGTACGGATGGGGAGTCAAACGAATTTAAAGATTTTGAATCTAGATGATGAAACAGCACAATTTCAGATTACCCAAGGGACTCTTGTTTTAAGCATCAGACGTATCAATGGAAATCAAACTTATGAAGTTGATACTCCAAATTTAGCCTTCGTCATTACAGAACCTGGATATTATCTTTTCGATGTGACCACAGAAGATGATACGACTACAGTGAGTGTGAGAATGGGGCAAGGTGTAGCATATGGAGAAAATGCATCTAACACGGTAGGCGTTGGTTCCTCATGCAGTGCAACAGGAACTGATCTAGAAAATTTTCAGTGCACTACGCTTGCAGAAGCCGATGATTTTGAGCGTTGGAGTTTAGAGCGTGATAAAATGACAGGTACAGTATCAACTCAATACATTTCTCCAGACACCATTGGATATGAAGACTTGGGTAATTATGGATCTTGGACTGAAGATAAACAGTATGGACCAGTTTGGTATCCAAATAATATAGAAGAAAATTGGGCTCCTTATCAAGAAGGGCAGTGGATATGGTTAAGTTCTTGGGGATGGACTTGGGTAGATAATCAACCTTGGGGATTTGCGCCATTTCATTACGGCCGTTGGGCCTTTATTGAAAATAGATGGTGCTGGGTTCCAGGACCAATAGGGGCTCGTCCTATCTATGCACCTGCCTTGACTGTATTTATTGGGGGTAATAACTCAGAATTTATGCTGGATGGTGGATATGGCATTGGTTGGTTTCCTCTAGCACCAGGAGAGCCTTACATTCCTCCTTATTATGTTAGTCAAAATTATTTTAATCAGATCAATCTGAGTAATACAGTAATTAATATTGCTTACATCAATAATATTTATAGAAATCAACATATGAAAATCAATTACAAAAATGCAAAGATTGCTAATGCAGTTACTGTTGTACCCACTAAAGATTTCATCGATTCCAGGATGGTGAATAATCTTCGTTCACGTATTCCTCATCAACTACTTTTTAATGCAAAAAAATTAAATGTTCCTCCTGTAGTACCGCAACCTAATAGTATCTATGGAGGCAAAGGCTTGAGTAAGGCAATACCTCCTGCCCAAGTACTATCAAGGCCAATTATAGTTAAAACCCAACCTTCTTCGGCCCCACCTCCTTTCTCAAAAGTTCGACCTCTGCTTTTGAAAAATAAAGGTAAACCCCTTACTCCAGCTGAGATTCAGAATATAAAGCCCGGGAAAAATTTCCAAGCTGTTCAACCATCAGCCCCGGGTAAACCAGCTATTATTAAGCAATCACCACCCGTATTGGTTCATCCAGTTCCTGGAGCTTATCAAACTCCAGGAGGACAGCCAGGGACGAATGTACAACCTGGGACAATTCTTCATCATGGCAAAAAAATTCATCCATACCCTAATGTTCAACCAGGTACGAATATACAATCCGGCCCCAAAGTAAAACCAGGTACAAATGTACAACCTGGAACAATTATTCATCCTGGTAAAAAAGTGCATCCATATCCTAATGTACAGCCAGGACCGAATGTGCAACCCGGGTCTAATGTCCAGCCTAATCCAGTTATTCCTCAGACTAAAAAAGTACGTCCGTATCCTAATGTACAGCCAGGACCGAATGTGCAACCCGGGTCTAATGTCCAGCCTAATCCAGTTATTCCTCAGACTAAAAAAGTACATCCGTATCCTAATGTACAGCCAGGACCGAAGGTACAACCAGGCCCTAATATCCAACCGGGTCCAACTTTTCAAAAAGTGTATCCAAATTCTAATGTTCAACCTGGACCAAAGGTTCAATCTGGACCAAAAATTCAAATACAACCCGCGGTAAGCGCTCCACCTGCGCCAGTTGTTCACCCGAAACCTAAGGGTTCTACAAATCCAGGAATGCAAAATCAGCCATTGGAGAAGCCATAGAAATTGCATCAATCAACATTGAATAAAACTTTCAAAAGAGTGAGGGGCCTTGAATTGATCGCATTTGGAAGTGAGAACTCGATATTCAATGAAGTTAGGGGTTCAGAGAGCACAAGGAATATCGAGAATTTTCTCAAATGATTTGTAAAATCAGAATTTAACTTAAATAGAACCTTAGAAATTGTCAACGCATGAGCTATGAAAAGAAATGATTAAAATATTTAGCTCTTTGAAAATACCAGGGGAATTTAAAGGTTTTTATTAAAAATACTCTTAAAATAGGCGACTTGGCAAATTGATTTCGCGTAATATCCTTTATTCCAATATAAGTTTCAAAAAAAAGTCTAAGCGTTTTCCTTTACATCATCTGGCATAGTGATATTTAGTTCAAGCACCGAATTATCTCCCATACGTTCAAGGTTCACACTTACTTGATCACGCGTGACATGCACGTATTTAGCAATAACAGCGAGGATTTCTTCCTGAAGTTTAGGTAGATAGTCCGGAGTATTACGTTGAGAGCGTTCGTGAGAAATTATTATTTGCAAGCGTTCTTTAGCAACAGATGCGGTAGCACTTCTTCTACGTAAGTAATTGAAAATACTCATACTGTCACTTCCTCCTTGTTTTTGCTGAATAAGCGACGCAATAATCCTTTACGATCATTACTTATGAAGCGCATTGGTCTTTCTTCACCGAGAAAGCGAGCAATTGCATCTTGATAAGCAATACCGGCATCACTTGTTTCGTCAAGAACTACTGGTGTACCTGTATTTGAAGCTTTAAGTACTGATTTTGATTCGGGAATAACGCCTATTAATGGAATAGCTAATATTTCTTTTACGTCAGTAACCGAAAGCATATCACCACGCTCAACGCGCTCTGGGTCATAACGTGTTAACAATAGATGTTCTTGAATTGGTGTTTTATTCTCAATGGCTCTTTTAGTCTTGCTCGCAAGTATTCCGAGTATTCGATCAGAATCACGTACAGAGGAAACTTCTGGATTAGTGACTACAATTGCATGATCCGCGAAATACATAGCCATTAACGCGCCAGTTTCAATTCCAGCAGGGGAGTCACAAATAATAAAATCGAATTCTTTGGCAAGATCATTAAGTATCCTTTCTACCCCTTCGAGAGTCAATGCATCTTTGTCGCGAGTTTGTGATGCAGGAAGTATAGCAAGATTTGCAATTCGTTTATCTTTAATTAAAGCTTGGTTAAGATTGGCTTCGCCATTTATAACGTTAATAAAATCATAAACAACTCGACGTTCACAACCCATGATAATATCGAGGTTTCTTAAACCAATATCGAAGTCAATAACGACAGTTTTATGCCCTAATAAAGCAAGGCCCGAAGAAATAGCTGCAGAAGAAGTAGTTTTGCCCACTCCGCCTTTACCCGATGTAATCACGATTATTTTAGCCAACGCTGAACCCTTCCTATTATTTTTGATTCAACACAATATTTAACCAACAGTGTACACGTTTATTGATTAATAATTCAAGTGGTGCAACAGGGATCTTTGGAAAAACATTTTCCAACAATAATGAAGATCGTGGTATTTTTGATGGTTTGTAACAATTATTGATATTTTATTTTTTTAGAGTCGGAGATTATAATGATAGGAGTAATGTGAATCATAACATAAGAAGTTTTAAGAAAAAAACAAAAATATAATAAGTCTATAATTATACGATAAAATGTTGGGTTATTGTAAATTATCTGTTTAATTTGTCCACAATTTATAGTAAACTATTCGGTTAATTTAACTCCTCTAGTGAGAATGAAATGACTCTTTCTATTGTGCAGCAATCATTAACCTTCGATGATGTTCTCCTTGTTCCTGCACACTCTTTAATTCTTCCTAAAGATGTGTCTTTAACAACAAAATTAACTCGCGCTATTAGCCTAAATATTCCGCTCGTCTCCTCAGCCATGGATACTGTAACAGAAGCTCGTTTAGCCATTGCTCTGGCACAAGAGGGCGGTATAGGTATTATTCATAAAAATATGACGATCATGGCACAGGCTGATGAAGTCCGAAAAGTGAAAAAATTTGAAAGCGGTATGGTTCGGGATCCGATAACAGTAACTCCTAATATCACCGTTAAAGAATTACTAGATGTAATGACCAAATATAATTTTTCTGGTGTCCCGGTTGTGAACGGTGAAAATTTAGTAGGCATCGTAACCAGTCGTGATATTCGTTTCGAAACTAATCTATCCTTGAGCGTAGAACAAGTGATGACTCCTAAGTCAAAATTGGTAACCGTTAAAGAAGGTGCAAGTCGAGAAGAGGTGCGTAGCTTATTGCATAAACACCGTATTGAAAAATTGCTAGTAGTTAATGATGCCTTCCAATTACGCGGATTGATTACTGTGAAGGATATACAAAAAGCAAAGGAAAATCCTTTTGCATGTAAAGATGCTGCAGAACAGTTACGTGTAGGTGCAGCTGTTGGCGTGGGTGAGGGTACTGATGAACGCATTGAGTCATTAATTGAAGCGGGAGTTGATGTGCTTGTTGTTGATACAGCGCACGGGCACTCACAAGGTGTACTAGATCGCGTTAAATGGATTAAAAAACACCATCCAGATGTACAGGTAATTGGAGGAAATATTGCTACAGCTGCTGCTGCTCGTGATTTATACACTGCAGGTGCTGACGCTGTAAAAGTGGGTATAGGACCTGGCTCAATTTGTACAACACGAATTGTAACTGGTGTCGGTGTACCACAAATTACAGCCATTGCAAATGTGGCACAAGAACTTAAAGGTAAAATTCCAATAATCGCTGATGGTGGAATTCGTTTTTCTGGTGATGTGGGTAAAGCCCTTGCTGCGGGTGCCGATACAGTAATGCTTGGAAGTATGTTTGCAGGAACAGAAGAATCACCAGGTGAAATCGAGTTATATCAAGGTAGAACTTATAAAAGTTATCGAGGGATGGGGTCAATTGGGGCTATGGCTTCGTCACAAGGTTCTAGCGATCGTTATTTCCAAGATGCCTCATTAGGTTCTGAAAAGTTAGTTCCAGAAGGAATTGAAGGACGGGTTCCTTATAAAGGATCAGCGCAAACAATTATTCATCAATTGTTAGGTGGTTTGCGTTCTTGCATGGGATATACAGGATGTGAAAATATCGAACAACTACATACTAAGGCAGAATTTGTACAAGTGACTAACGCAGGAATGAGGGAGTCGCATGTTCATGATGTCAGTATTACAAAACAGGCACCAAACTACCAGGTAGATAATTAATAATGAGTGATTTAAAACAACATCCTTTGCTGATTCTTGATTTTGGTTCACAATACACCCAATTAATCGCACGCAGAGTGCGGGAGTTAGGTGTTTATTGTGAAATTCATCCCTTCAATCTAACAAAAGAACAATTTACTGCGCTCAATCCTTGTGGCGTTATTTTATCCGGTGGCCCATCCACTGTAACTCACCATGAAAACCCTCGAGCACCTCAGTGGTTATTTACTGCGGGTTTGCCAATTTTAGGGATTTGCTATGGAATGCAAACCATGGCGGTACAATTAGGCGGTGAAGTACAGTCTTCCTCTCTGAGAGAGTTTGGCTACGCAGAGTTGAAGTTGCATGGTCACAGTAAATTGTTTTCACAAATTGAAGACCGATTGAATACTGATGGTAATGCATTATTAGATGTCTGGATGAGTCATGGGGATAAAGTCACTAAGTTACCGCTTGGTTTTAAGGTAATTTGCGAAACCAAAAACGCTCCAATTGCTGGAATGGCTGATGAAAATCGCCATATGTATGGAGTTCAATTTCATCCAGAGGTAACGCATACACTACAAGGAATGCGTATCTTACATCGTTTTGTGGTAGATATTTGCAAGGCTGCGACTAATTGGACATCCACACTCATTATTGAAGAAACAATTCATGCAATTCGTGAGCAAGTAGGTTCGGAACGGGTTTTGCTCGGCTTATCGGGTGGGGTAGATTCTTCTGTGGTTGCTGCTTTATTACATAAGGCAATTGGCAAACAATTGGTTTGTGTTTTTGTAGATACGGGCTTGTTGCGTTTTAATGAAGCAAGCGAGGTTATGGAGATGTTCGGAAGGCACATGGGTGTGGAAGTTATTTCAGTCCATGCGGAAGAGAAATTTTTTACCGCTTTAAAAGGGGTTACCTGTCCTGAAGAAAAAAGAAAAATTATTGGACGTACCTTTATTGAAGTATTTGATGAAGAAGCACTAAAAATTTCGGGTGTTGCTTGGTTGGCACAAGGAACGATTTATCCTGATGTGATTGAATCAGCTGCAACGAGCACAAATGGTGCCTCTGTGGTAATTAAATCTCATCATAATGTAGGTGGTTTGCCAGAGACATTGAATTTAAAATTATTAGAACCTATTCGCGAATTATTTAAGGACGAGGTTCGTAATGTGGGCCTTGAGTTAGGTTTGCCTCATGATATGGTCTATCGCCATCCATTTCCTGGACCAGGTTTGGGTGTGCGAATTTTAGCAGAAATCAAGAAGGAATATGCAGATATTTTGCGTCAAGCTGATGCTATTTTTATTGAGGAGCTAAGAAAAGCAGATCTTTACCATAAAGTTAGCCAGGCTTTTGCTGTATTTTTACCTGTAAAAAGTGTTGGCGTAATGGGTGATGGACGTAAATATGATTATGTGATTTGTCTTCGTGCTGTAGAGACGGTTGATTTTATGACAGCACATTGGTCGCAATTACCTTGGGATTTCTTAGGCCATGTTTCCAATCGAATTATCAATGAGGTGGAGGGTGTATCTCGTGTAACCTATGATATTTCAGGAAAACCACCAGCTACTATTGAATGGGAGTAATTTAGAGTAGTGGAATTAGCACTAAATCTCTACGTCCTAACCATATAATTAACATTTTTTCTATAATGAACGATCACTATTGGATGCAAAAAGCCTACGAACAGGCAATTCTCGCCCAAGCTGATGGAGAGGTTCCTGTAGGTGCTGTATTAGTAAGTAAAGACGATCAATTAATAAGCTCAGGACGAAATTGCATCCAAAAAAGTCACGATCCCTCGCAGCATGCAGAGGTATGTGCAATCAGGCATGCGTCACAACAGTTAAAAAATCATCGATTATTAGATACAACGCTTTATGTGACCCTTGAACCCTGCTCCATGTGTGCAGGACTAATTGTGCATGCACGTATTAGTCGGTTAGTTTTTGCAACCCGAGATTTTAAAGCAGGGGCTGCAGGCTCGGTTTATAACTTATTACAGGGATACCCTTTAAATCATAAAGTTCAGATTGATGAGGGAATTATGCAAGCGGAATGTTCTTTATTGCTTACCGATTTTTTTCAAATATTGCGATAGATTTATTTAAAGTTTTTTCTATTTCAGATAATAAAATTTACCCCAGTTTAGGTTGGTCTTTTTCCTGTACCTGGTGTTTTTCCACTTGCGTCTCCCCCTTGAAAAATCTTAATCTATCTTTTTCAACAGGTTCCATTTTTTTATCAAAGTCCAGGATGGCTTGATAAAATTGGGTAGTTTCTGGCTTTTGTAACTTTTTGGGGCTAAGAATTGCTTCCTCTGCAACTGTTTGGATTTTTATATATTTAGCGACCGAACTTAAAGTGGGGTCAGTTGCAATTTTATAAATACGGGCAACACGATGAGGAACAGTTTTCTCCTGTCCATCAATGATAATTGTCTTGCCTCCTCCTAATCCAAAAAAACCCGTTTTCCATACCCCATTTTTTATTTCTTTTTTGAGTAGATCAATTACAAAACTATTAAAAAATGCATGGTATCCGCTATGGGGATTATTTTTGGGCTTATAACTCCTAACAATTTCCGGATTTGACTCCCAAGGAGCTTCAACTTTTTTTAATTGGTCATTTTCGTTTAAAAAGTAAAAATTGATTTGCCCTCGTTCATAATGAGGTTTAAATTGCTCCCAATATCGATAAAGAAAACGAAGTTCGGCAAAAGTTATCTTGTCGAATTTTTTTTCAAAACACATTTTATAGTCGATTTTGTTTAAAACAAAATGTAACTTATGCTCATTATTAAGCGTCCAAAAAACTCCCATTTTTGACATTTTTTTTATGAATGGCATCTTGTGAGGTTGCTGTGTTAAGGGCGAAAGTTGTGCAATTTCATTGTCTAACAGACTCGCATAGGATTTAAAATCTTGTGCAGGTACATAAAAGGGATTGGTTGGTTTAGCAAAACTGGGATCAAGGTGAGGTTCAAGAAGTGGATCAATAGTTGCATTGAATAGTTCATCAACTCGGGTAGCAAAGACATCTTTCCCTTGTCCTCTCAAAAAATAAAATAGACTAATACGTGAACCGCTAATTCCATAAACGAGATCTCCCTCCTCAAACCCATCTAATAGTATATCTAAGTCTTCTTCTAGAACTGCTGGAATAAATTCTTTCAAATAAAAGGGATAATGGGGCTCAGAGGGATTGGTTATTACTTCTAAAACATGATGGTATTCTTCTTCAATTTCATCCGGAACTTCTTCTTCATCACCAAGATGGGACAATGTACTATAGCTTTTTTTCAACTCTTCAATTTCATCAATATTTGAGTTCTTATAGGTTCGTAAAAGCGAAGCCACCTGTCTTTTTTTCATAAAATATCAAAATTGATTATTTTTTTTTAATATAGTCAAATTAAGGCCGGTATGCAAATAAAATGAACAGCAGTGTTTATTCATTTCTTGTATATGATCTTAATTTCTTGAGATGTTACTTTGAACTGGCTAGTAATTCATGGATTAGTTTTTGTTTTAAAACTTCCTTTTCATCATTATCTAGTGATTGATTTTGTTGGTTTGTAATATAAAAAGTATCTTCTGCACGTTCCCCAGCAGTTACAATTTTTGCGTTATGCAAATGAATATTCAACATGGAAAATACTCTGCCTATTGTTGCAAGTAAACCAGGTCTATCTCCGGTCACTAAAAATAATCGAGTCTGATTATAAGATCGTTCATCGTAATAATGGATTTGAGTTTTGACTGTAAAATGAGCTAAAGCTCGAGAAAGTCTTTTTCGAACAACGACAGGTAGTTGATTCGTTTTGGCAAGATGGGTGCATAAATCGTGTTGAATATCTAAAGAGCGTTGTTTATCAAAAAATGCCCGATTTTGCTCATCTAAAATGATATAGGTGTCTAAATCATACTGATTATCGCAGGTAAGAATCATGGCTTCTTGAATCGTAACGTTATGATTACTCAAGACTGTAGTAGCAATAGCAAAGCGATCGTCCCGGTGAGGCATATAAATAAAAACTTCGGTTCCACCCTGGCTATGATGAGGCATAATCATGACTAAGGGGAATTTGGTGCAAGCAAGAATCGCTTTGGTATGGCGTGCGATCACTTCGGGTGATTCATGTAAAAAATATCTGTCTTTGAATTGTTTCCATAAATCGTCAACAGTTTTTTCTGCTACACCTTCTGTAAGTAGTATTGATAAAGCGTATTGCTTTCTGGCTTTAATAAGCGCAGTTTCATCCATTAATTCTTGTTCTCGATGTAACATATGTTTTGCAGCACGATACAACTCTTTAAGCAGAGAGTCTTTCCATGAGTTCCACAAAGTAGGGTTAGTCCCACAAATATCTGCGACAGTTAACAAATAGAGATAATCTAAATAGTGTGGCTGGGGTAAGAGTTTGCAGAAATTCTTTATAGTATTGGGATCATAAATATCTTGTCGTTGCGCTGTTTGTGACATAAGTAGATGGTTGCGTACAAGCCAAACCAATAAATCACAGTCATCTTGATCAAGCGCATGATTTTTTGCAAAATTAGATGCTTCGATTGCGCCTAACTCTGAATGATCACCGCCGCGTCCTTTAGCAATATCGTGAAATAAGGCGCTTAGGTAGAGCAGTTCGGGTTTGTTTAAATTGGGCATAATTTGTACGCAGAGAGGAAATTGTTCTGAATAGCTTTTTTCTTTGAAGCGGGATAGATTTCGAATGACGAATAATGTGTGTTGATCTACTGTATAGACATGGAATAAATCATATTGCATTTGTCCGGTGACCAAAGCAAAACATTCCAGATAATGAGCCAGAACACCGTATCGACTCATTCGATGCAATGCTTCGTAGGGTCCATCTTCGACTTTAAGAATACTCATAAACAACTCTGCTGTTTCTGAGGATGCTTTAAAACGTTTATTCATCAGATAAAGTGATTCTCTAATTAATCGGATAGTATTTGCCCTCACTCCTTCAATATCTGGGCGCTTAGCTATCCAAAGGAATAATTTTAGTAGTGCTTGTGGATGATGAATGAACACGCGAGTGTTTTTTACTTCAATGTAATTATTGGATAATTGAAATTCATTATCTAGGGGATACAACTTTTGCTTAGGAGAATGAGCAATGGTTTCATCAAACCATTGTAATAGCATCTCATTGAGTTCCCTGTTTCGTTTAATTACTTTGAAGTAATCTTTCATGAATTGTTCTATGGCTAATGAATGAGGTTTATCTTTATAGCCAAGAAACTGAGCTAATTTAATTTGATAATCAAAGGACAAGCGTTCTTCCGCTTTTTCAGCTAATACATGTAAGGCAAAACGCACCCGCCAAAGAAAATGTTGGCAATATGTAAGCTTTTCGTATTCTTTATCAGTAATGAAACCATAATTGATGCCATCTGCCAGTTTTTTAATGTTGAAATGTCGTTTTCCAATGCTGAGCAGAATCTGCAAATCACGCAGGCCACCAGGGCCATATTTGACATTAGGCTCCAGGTTATAAGCTGTTTCCCCATATTTAGCATCACGTTTTTTTTGCTCTTGAAGTTTAGCTAAAAAGAAATCCTGGCTAATCCACATATGTAGTGGATGAATCTGATAGATTAACTCCTCCATTAGCGGACCGCGACCGCATAATAGAAACATATCCAGGAGACTGGAAATAACCGTGACATCTTGACTCGCAAGTTCGGCACATGAAGAAACGCTGGTGATTTGATGGCTGAGATTTAAACCAACATCCCAACAATCTTGGATAAAATTTTGGGCATGGTTTAATTGGGCTTTAGAAACTTTATCAGAATGTAAGAGCAATATATCTACATCAGAATAGAGTATTAGTTCTCTTCGTCCATAACTACCCAGTGCAAGAAGACAAAAAACGTCATGATCCAGCTGATTTTTAATAAATAAATTAATAACCAGCTCATCGACAAAGGTTACTAATTTACGAATGATGGTGGTGATATTTGTTTTATAATCGAATTCTTCGCGTAGTTTTTCTTTAAATTGTTTTAGGTTATTTTTAAGGTCGTGTAATTCTGGAGTCATCCCTTGTTTCTCTGCATCCAGTGCTTGCGAAAAGGGATGAGTCTTTAAGTGTTTATTTTCGTTCTTCATCGCGCAAAGTCAAAATTTCTACACCGTTATCGGTTACCAACAAGGTATGTTCCCATTGGGCTGAAAGACTATGATCTTTGGTGACTACAGTCCATTGATCGGGCAATAATCGAGTATGATATTTTCCAACATTAATCATTGGCTCTATGGTGAAGGTCATACCTGGTTCTAACTTCATTCCTGTTCCAGGTAACCCATAGTGCAATACTTGCGGATCTTCATGGAAAATACGACCTATCCCATGACCGCAATAATCACGCACCACAGAGCAACGATTTTTTTCAGCATGCTGTTGGATAGCGTGACCAATATCACCTAAATGAACTCCTGGTTTTACCATTTCAATTCCAATAAACAAACACTCATGCGCTACTTGTACTACATGTTTTGCCTTGACTGAGGGGGAACCAATAATGAACATTTTGCTGGTATCGCCATGATACTCGTTTTTAATTACAGTAACGTCAATATTAATAATATCCCCATCTTTTAAAACTTTTTTACCTGGGATTCCGTGACATACTACATGGTTGACTGAAGTACAAATTGACTTAGGGAAGCCATTATAATTCAAAGGAGCAGGAATTGCTTTTTGTGTGTTCACAATGTAATCATGACAAATGGTATTAAGTTCATCGGTAGTGATACCTTCTTGTACATGTGGACCAATCATTTCAAGAACTTCTGCAGCGAGTTTGCCAGCAATGCGCATTTTTTCGATTTCATCAGGGGTCTTTATAGTAACTGCCATAGAGTGCGAATCCAAAAGTGTTATTTGATTGTTCAATATTTTTTGTTCCAATATATATAGTGTAGGCTAAACAATGTTATACGTATCGAACGATTTGGAACGAACGTCATATTAGCATAACCGATGATGTATGTCATCGAATCCTAATTAGAGCCACTTTTATGGAATTCTAGAATTCATAGATATGACTTTATTGATCAAATAAGTATTAATTTAGTTTAAGTAGAATTTAATATGGCCACAATGTATACTCTTTGATTTTTTAATCGGAACCTGTGTATGCCCAAAAAATCAAAAGCAACCCTTGTAAAAAAACAAGAAGAACGAAGGGATGCTTCACTTTCAGTCAAGTTAAAGTCAAATCAAGTACAGCCGAATTCATTTTTTTCAAAAGATTCTAAAAAAGAAGCCAATCGATTGAAAAAGATAAAGAAATTAATTGAAAGTATTGGTATCGAAAATATGGAAGCCCAAAATTATATACCATCTACTGTGGACAAACCGCAATTAGTTCAAGTTATGCCTGTTAATTTGTTAAAGGAGTTTGGAGGCCTGGGTTTATATACTCATGCCAATATTCCAGCTCACACTTGTTTGGGAGCATATACCGGTGAACTGTACCCGACAGTAACTTCATTTAAAAAATATGTAAAGAAAATCCCAGGTGCGGATTGGAGTTATGCAATGACTCTGGGGCATACCGTTATCGATGGGAAAGATAAAGGAAACTTTACCCGATATATTAATTTCTCTGATAGTCAAGCCAATGTTGAGTTTCGAGAAACTGAAGTAAATGGTTTAAAATGTGTCATTGTAGTGACTACAAAAGATGTTCCAAAAGGGAAACAGTTACTGGTTGATTATAATTGCTACGATGAACGGGCTTCTAAAGAATATTTTTTTCTTAGTCCAGAAGATAATTGGCTATCCTCACAGGAAGTGCTTGACTCAAATTCAGGAGGGTATCAACTCCATGTTATGGAAACCGATTTTAAGCTGCTAAATTTAAGTGAAAAAGAAAGGATATATCTCACAAAAATTGGAGAATTGATTTTTTCTGGAAAATTATTATCACACAACTCCCACAAGGTTAACCTCGATGAAATCAATCTTCCTTTTCTTAAAGCAAATTTAAAAGGGTCGGTTCTGGACTTTAATCAGGCGGATTCATTTAATGCCTTGATGTTAGCCAGTTATTTAGGGCAAGTTGCAAATATCAGATGGCTTGTTAAGAATCATGCCAACGTAGATCAACAACAAAATCACTCTGGAAATTGTGCTTTATTTTTTGCACTAGCAGGTTATGCGGACTCTGAGACAAAAAAACAACGACTGTCCTATTTGGATGCCTTGTGTCTTCTTGTTGACTCGCAAGCAAACATTTTAGTTCATGACCGGGAAGATAGAACTTTTTTGCATAAAGCAATTAAAACTCTATCTTTAAATGATTTTAAAGTACTAATGACTCATATCATCGATCAACAGCAATTCACTCCTGAAGAAATTTTAAACTATATAGATAAAAATAATCAGGATATTTTCTTATATTGTCTTGCTAATAGAGCTTTTGATAAAGCTGCTCTTTTAATCCACCACTATTCTGATTTTTTCAGAAACGAGTATTTTAAATATAATAGTAAATATGAAGAAAAAATGGGAAGAGGAGCATTAGTAGAATTAATAAATGAATTTGATCAGGACGAAAAAAGGGCTCTATTTGAACTTTTAACGACTCCTAAACTTGATTTGGATGCTAACTTTATTACTTCGCTGAAATTAAGCAAAGACGAGCAATTTTCGTTCTCTAAATAGACATGTATCAACCCCTGGGTATATCGCTACCCGGGGTATATGCTAATAAGGATTCACTCGTATCTGGAGGAGTATTTAAATAGATAGTAATATCTTTTAATTTGATACAATTTTTACGCCCTGTATTGGTGCGTAAGGCTTCTTTAACTAGATTTTACAAATCTATTATAGTTTCTTGATTTGCAAAACAATCGCTTAGTTTTTCCACCCCATTAAGATCATTTTTTTCAAGGGTCACTCTTTTAAAAACCATTCCAGGGGGAATTGTTATATAAATCATAGCATCTCCAAAAGCGTAAATAATCACTGGAGTGTATCATAAACATTCAAAAATCCTATTTCTATGTCAGAAATTTTATTGCGCTTACTTTCATTTCGAGTACTATACTTTATTAAAATCTAGTGCTTAACGCTCAAGGAAAGAAAATGAAACTCAATGCGTGTACTTTTATGTCTGCTTTAAGTTTCCTGATAAGTACTTCTGCCTTTACATTTGAAGGCCATGGAGTAGGAGGCTATCATAGTGCTCCTCCACCGAATCCTGGATATCACGATAATGGAAATTATAATAACTATCATAATAATGAATGGTACGGTGGAAGTGTAAATGTAAACACTTCGGGGGATGGTGTTTGGTATGATGATAGTTTGGATGATAATACTGATGAGGTTATCGGGGTGCCTGATGGAGGGTATTATGATCCTTCGTGTCAAACTATAGATAATTGTAGTACAGGTACTTGTACGTTAGTGAATACATGTGATCAAGAATAAAGTATGAATAAAAAAACATATCAATGGGCAGTAATAGGAGGAGGTCCTTCGGGGATCGCCGCAGTGGGAAAATTATTAGACAGTGGAATTTTGCCAGATCATATTTTATGGTGTGATCCTCATTTTAAAGTTGGAGATTTTGGTCTGTACTGGCGAAATGTTTCGAGTAATACCAAAGTAAAATTCTTTAAAGATTTTTTATCGGCTGTCCAATCCTTTCGATATCAAGAGGCTCCAGACTTTCCCTTAAATCATCTACCCATCGGAGAAACATGTACTTTGAGTTACATGGCTGAGCCTCTCCAGTGGATTACAGATCATTTTTTGCAAAAAGTCCAAGCAGTAAAAACAACCATCCATAATATGTTTTTATCGAAGCGTGTATGGTCTTTATGTTCAGATTCAGAAACCTACCAAGCTAAAAATGTAATATTGGCTACCGGAGCCTTGCCTTCTGCATTAAATTATCCTGGCGTTAATGTAATTCCTTTTGAGGTAGCCATTGATAAGGAAAAACTTGCTTCAGTAGTTCAACGAGATGAGACTTATGGTGTATTTGGCTCCTCTCATTCTGCAATTATTATTCTAAAACATCTCGTAGAGCTTGATGTTAAAAAAATCATTAATTTTTACCGCTCACCTTGCTGTTATGCGATTGAAATTAATGATTGGATTCTTTTTGATAACACTGGATTAAAAGGACAGAGCGCTGCATGGGCTCGAGAACACATCGATGGTGTTTTACCACCTAATTTAGTTCGTTATAATGTCAGTGAACCAAACATTGTACGTTTTTTATCTGAATGTGACCAAGTCGTTTATGCAGTAGGGTTTGAACAACGTAAAAGCATTGTTATCGGTGATTATGAATATTCTCGTCATAATCCTTATGTTGGAATTATTGGGCCAGGGTTATTTGGTCTTGGTATTGCATATCCAGAAACTAGAGCTGACATGTACGGGAACGTAGAGTCTCAAGTCGGTTTATGGAAATTTATGGTCTACCTAAATAAAGTGATGCCCATTTGGCTGAAGTATCCCACTTAAATTTAGTCGAAACCCCTAGATACAGATCCCGGGAACTTACAGGGATCTGTTAGAATTTGATTTAACTTTTAGACTTTTAAAACCATTTTCCTTACTAAGATACTTTTCAATCCGCGAAACACCTACTAATATAGATCGTTTTATAATTAAGAAAACAATAATCATGCAAAGAATAGCTCTATTATTCTTTTTTTTAGTAGGAATATTTATTTGGCCTAGAAATGCAGAATGTGCGCTCGAGCGTGATTTTCAATCTTGGTTTAATATCACAGCTATTGGAAAAACTTATAGTGATGATAAAATAATAGGACGTGTACGATATTGGTTAGAAGGACAACAGCGTTTTGGTGATGACAGTAGCCGTTTCACACAGACATTGTTTCGTCCAGGATTAGGTTTTGCATTAACCGATAATCTTAGTATATGGCTTGGCTATGCTTGGGTATATACCGGTATACCGTTTACCCCTAATCCATTTGAAGAAGATCGAATTTGGCAACAACTTTTATGGACCAAAACCTATCAACATTTGACTTTGACCAGTCGAACGCGCACAGAACAACGATTTTTAGAAAATAACCCTAAAACTGCTTACCGATTAAGACAACTTATTAAAATTTCGGCTCCGCTCAAACAATATCCAAATTTTAGTTTCGTCACAAGCGATGAACTGTTTCTTCATAAGAATAATTTTGTGGGTACAAACAGTAGGGGTTTTGATCAAAATCGATTTTTTATAGGTTTGGGCTATAAATTAAATCCTAAAGCTACTACGGAAATTGGCTATATGAATCAATACATTCGCCGTTTCGGGGTTCCCAACTTTCTAACTAATATTGTATCAATCAACTTTTTATTGAGTTTGTAAGATGAAATTTAAGAAGTTTCAATTTATTAAAATTTCAGAATGAAGTTCAAATAACACTCGTAAGTTTTATTTCAAACGTCATCCTGATAGTGGGTTACTTAATGACCGCCACCAGGTCCCCCAGTGCCGCCGGTTCCGCCTGCACCCCCAATGCCCCCAAATCCTGTCGGTTTGGTATGAGCAGCTTCTTCGGTTTGTTGCGTCTGACATCCAAATAACAAGGTAGATAAAAATATTAATAATGTAATTCGTTTCATGAATGTCCCTATTGCGTCAAAGTTTTAGTAATTTTACTTAAGCATTATAACTATTTTTGTGATTGGAAAATAGAGGTGTGAGCCACGCGAACCTTCAATAAGAAAATAGCTCATTGAAAAAAATGGGAAATCTCTGTGTTTTAAAGTTAAGATCCAAACTACACATCTTTGGTATCTGATTGATGTGAGCGATAGTGCCAAAATTTTGGAAAAGCTAAACAACAAGTGGCTACTCCTATAACACATAATATTCCACCTGATATTAATGCAGCGGGAATGCTAAAACTCGAAGCGATAAATCCTGCGCGCGTATCACCCAATTTAGGCCCGCTTAAATAACTGATCATTTCAATTCCTGCTAACCGGCCCCGATATTCTGTGGGAATAGTGTTATTCCATAAGGTAGTTCGAAATATTCCACTTATCGCATCAAAAGCTCCTGAGAGTGCTAAGAAAAACAAAACCAACCAAAGTGAATATGATAAACCAAATCCGATGATGGCAGCGCCCCACAATGCTGCGGCAATCGCAATGGCTCTACCATCATGATTTATTTTCGACGTCCAGCCACTGAAAAATGAAATAATCAATGCCCCTACAGCTGGAGCAGAATAAAGTAAACCTAAAGTTTTTGCCCCCCCTAGAGATTGAGCTATGGCAGGAAGCAAGGAATTAGGCCAGGCAAAAACCATCGCAATAAAATCGATAATGTAGCTTCCCATTAGTTCTTGCCGATTAAAAGCAAAGAAAATTCCTTGTTTTAGAGAAGATAGAATGGAAGGGTGTTTCTCCACGAGAGGTTTAGGTATGTTATGAATTAGGATTAAAGCAATTAATGATAAAAAAAATGTCATTAAGTCTATTAAGAACGTGATCACAATGCCGTAGTGAGCGATAATAACTCCGGAAATAGCCGGGGCAATAATCATACAAAAACTGAATTTAAATGTAGCGAGTGCTCCTACTTTTTTGTAATCCTTCGGGTTAACGATTTGTTGCATAACACTATCATATGCAGGACGATGTAAGCCGGTGATTGCGGACATAGAAGCTGAAACAATAAAAATGAGGCTCAGCGAAGGAGAGGTTTGATAGGAGTTAAGGGCCAGCATGCAGCATCCTATTGCAAGAAGTAACTCACTGATAATCAATAACCCTCGGCGATTGTAGCGATCAGCAAATACCCCACCAATTAATGCGGTGATTAATAGAGGTAATAACTGAGCTAAACTTAATAATCCAACAGCGAAAGTCGATTGTGTAATTTGATAAATCTGATAGGGCAGTGCAACATTGCTTATCATCGTACCGATAAACGAAATGAATTGCCCCAAATACAGTAACCTGAAATCACGATTTGTTTTAAGCAGGGAAAGATCTAAGAAGGAGCTCATTTCAGAATATCCAAATGTTTAAACAGCAGAATATGGAGATTATAAAAGAAGATTTTATGCTTTTTAATTGATTCAGTACAGTACAGGGGGCGAAACGATAAGTCTACACCTTCTTCAGGAGCTTAATTTTCTCGCTCTCTTTTTATAATTAATATAGGATTAAAATGAGTTAATCTATTGTTATATATGGAATTATGACAAAAATACGACAAGACCCCAAGTCAAAAGCTTCTAGAAGAATATCTCTTGCTAGTTTTGTGGGAACCACAATTGAATGGTATGATTTTTATCTTTTTGGAACTGCCTCGGCTTTATTTTTTAATATTCTTTTTTTCCCTAAAATTAGTCCTATTGCTGGAATCATGGCGGCTTATGCGACTTATGCAGTCGGTTTTTTTGCGAGACCACTTGGAGGGCTTATCTTTGGTCACTTTGGAGACAGGGTAAGTAGAAAAAAAATGCTTATTTTCACTCTATGTTTGATGGGAGGGTCTACATTCTTAATTGGATTACTACCCACTTATGAACAAATTGGAGTATTTGCACCGCTTTTACTAGTGATTTTACGTTGTATTCAAGGAATAGCAGTTGGAGGTGAGTGGGCTGGAGCAGTTGTGATGTCTGCTGAGGTGAGTCGAGAAAAAGAAAGAGGTTTTTATTCAAGCTGGCCAAATTCAGGTGCTCCTTTTGGCTTAGTAATTTCCATCGCAATATTTCTCGTATTTTCCGCACTCCCTCAAGAACAATTTTTATCCTGGGGATGGCGTATTCCTTTTTTACTGAGTTTCTTCGTTGTGCTTGTTGGTCTGTATATTCGTTTGCAGATTATGGAAAGTAAGATTTTTGTTGAAGCAACAAAAAACAAACGTCCATCAAAAAGGCCGGCTTTGGAAATGCTTCATTCTCACTTTAGAAATTTTCTGTTGGCAATAGGCGCTCGTCTAATTGAAAGTGCATCATTTTATGTTCTCACTGTGTTTATCTTAAGTTATGGAACTTTTGAATTGCATATTTCAAAAACAATTCTCCTTTATGCTGTGATGGTAGGGGCAATTTTTGAAACTTTATTGATTCCTTATTTTGGTTCGCTTTCGGATAGAATTGGTAGGCGTCCGGTTTATATTACTGGGGCTTTATTAATGGCTTTATTTGCATTTCCATTCTTTTGGTTATTGCAAACAAAAAATACAGCATTGATTTTTTTGGCTGTAATTTTCGGGATGTGTATCCCTCATGCCATGATGCATGGTGCTCAAGGAGCCTTCTATTCAGAGCTTTTCAAAACACGAATTCGTTATAGTGGAACTGCAATCGCTTATCATTTATCTGCTGCATTCTCTGGTGGATTAGCTCCTTTAATTGCTACTGGTCTCGTAGAATGGGCTCATGGATATACTTGGCCTGTATCGATCTATCTGATTATTATGGCTGTGATTACTATAGTCAGTGTGTATTTATCTGTAGAAAGGGCACAAAAAGATATTTCCGCTTAATGTACGATTAAAATGGTTTTTGTCTTACCGAATATTCAATATTCATTTTTTATTGTATCTTTAGAAGCCATTACATCGCTCCATAGATCACGAATAAAGTCTGAATCTTGTAACTCATGGATTGTAACAGCTGGGGGCAGAAGAGAATTAACTTCTGCAAAATGATTTTTTACAACCTCTCCTTGTAAAAAGTCTTTTAGATCCGTTATATAAGCAATAATACGTTCTTCAGGTAAACCCTCGATAATGGCTTCATGTTTTTTTACAAAATGAGAAACTTTTTTAGGTGATTCTTCAGGATTTAAATCGGTCAAATGATCCACTAGAGGCTCATACAAAGAAGATAACTCTATAACTCGTTCTGCTACTCCAACAACAAGACCATTCGTTCCATTTTCAACTTCTTTGTCTTTTAAAAAACTAGTGAATAAAACATCGAGAACAACGGTCCCTCCATAAGTAATAAGGGGCTTGTGTTCTGAGATGTATTTTGCAAGTGCCTCAATAGTGACCCTATCAAAATTACCTCTCATCGGCAAACCATTATCCGGGAAAGTATCGTGAATTCTATAATAGGGGACGTCATGGTCTATGGTTGAGGCTAATTTACTAATAACCTGGGATTTGGTTTTAAAGAAACCAAGGAATTGTTTTCCAATACTCATACCAACCATCCAAATACATAGAATACTTCAAAAAATCGAAATTGATTAAAGTAGAGTGTGTATGTTTGATGACACATGTATTAATTATAGACATTATTTGGATTTAAAATAAAATAGAAAACACCCTGGAAGTTTTCTATCATCCAATATTATTCCATTTGATCCCTAGATTGTAACAAATCTTGTATTGGTTGAGGTAATATCGAACGCATCTTATATGTTATCTTTGCCTCATTTCTTTGCCAAATAATACCTAAATAAATAATAGCAAAGCCAATAGCGGTCAAAACGACCGGGAATAAGTAACTGAAATTAAATACTCGAAATGCTAAATATCCTAGGTAAAAACACGTTCCTAAAGCGCCAAATAGTACAAATACTTTTCTATTTAAAATAACTCCAACTAATATCAGTAAAAGATTAATGCACAGATAAATAAATTTAGAAAGTTCACTATCTGAATGTTGCGCACTCAGTCCTCCCCAAAAGGTCATAACTCCGAATATATAAAGCCAAAATGCATAGTCTGCTGATTGACTTGAGCGAACATCAACCCAGAATGCAATTAATACGGTAATTATTCCAAAATACATAGAAACCATAGCACTTAACTCATAGGTATACGTATCTGGTTCAATCATGTATGTAAGATCCATAGACATGTACCAAAGAGTGACTGCAATGGGCATAATCATAAAGGGATAGCGGTACAGCCATGCCATTATAATTCCTACGATAAGAGTTCCAAGCTCCATAAAGATCCAGTTCCATTTAACGTAGATATGATAGTCCTGATACACCGTATTATCTGGTGGCCACCAACCCATGCCTTGTTGTAAACCATAGATAGCAAGCGGAGTAAGACAGATGACAAAGGTCGCGCATATTCCTGCGGGTATTTTATGACCCGTATCATCTAACCTATGAGTAAGCGCTATACCTAAAATGGAATAGCACAAGGAGAGAAATAAGATCCCCCAGCCTCCATACATTTCCCAACCTAAGTTCATGAACAATGTCATGGCCCCTATAGCTATAAGGCCACCAAAATAATAAAGAACGTTCGTTAAATTAAATCCTGCGCTTTGTTCGGGGAGGTTTTTTATGAATTCAATTAAATCATTTGCTTGTTTTTCTGTGATAATATTAGCTTCAATGGCTTTATTCATCATATGCCGGGAAATTTTCATCATATCTCCATAGCTGTGGAATGTGCTCCAATAATAAAAGTATAGCTAGATGAATGAAAATAAGATGCTTTTTTATATTTATTTAATGTTGGAACGTTAATTTTATTTCTTTGGCTCCAATCAAGAGGAACTAAATAAAAGGTATTTTAGCAAGAAATTACACGGCGGGATTCTTTCTGCATAACATAATCGATTTATCAAATCTTAATAAAGCAGGAATAATTTGACTGCTATTTTCACATTGAAGTTTTTTTCTTATATGTTCAAAATTCTTATCCACCGTCCGTTTTGAAACTTCGAGAATGCTGGCGATTCGAGGCAAACTGAAGCCATAATAATATAAATAAATGATTTCTTTCTCTTTATGAGTAAGTTTTTTACATGCCAAAAAGCTAAATGGCAACTGTGTAAAATCAAAGGTTTTATCAAAAAATTCAGCTACTGTTTGTGATTTATTCGCGTAATTTAAAATTTTATTGTGGAACGTTGGGGTAGGGTTTTTTTTATTAGCAAAAATTTCATTCACTTTTATTGTGAGTTCTTTGGGTAATATTAATAAATTTTCTTTATTCAAGAGCTTACGACATTTATTTGCTATGTCTTCACACACTTTATCTAATATACCTAAATTATTTAATATAAAATTATTGGATTTAATTGGATCAGAAGTCGAAGCCAGAGTAATTATTTCAGTAGAGAAGGTATTTGGAGTATGATTTCTTTTTATAAAGTCATAAAAAAAAGTATAACCGCGATTAGTTACAACTCCTTTCAGTTTATCATCTAATAAATTATCCCCGACAATACTTGAGACATAATATTCATGATCTAATATTTCAATATCACTGAGTATTTGCTCTGCATAGAGTTCATCATGAAAAAAGTCACTTAATAAATACTGCTCCGACATAAGCTGGAAATAGTTACCATTTAAGTCATAATACATGTACCCCCAATTACAAATTGGGGATTCATCGAAAATATGTTGGTAGACCTGGTCAAGCCAACCGGTATACATTTTCATTTTAGAAAATTGCAGCATAGTAATCTCTCTACTCTTTGATCAAATTATAGTCTAATAAAATTGGTGTTTACTTCAATTAGCTAGAATACTCCCTGAGCCAAAGAGCTTATTACTTATTAAATGAGCACTTAATAGACATTGCATCGATTAACACTCAAATTTAATAAAAATGGCCGGCTTATTACTCAGAATGAAACAATCCAGTTTGTTCAATTTAAGAGCATAAAATTAGGCTAAAATGAAAAGTAAATGGATAAGGAAGTTACATGCACATAAAAGCATTTCTAGCTTGCCTCTTATGCTCTATGCATTTGTTTGCGCAATCCGTTCTTATTGGGACCTCAGACTCTGGTCCACCATTTAAAATGTTATTGAAAGATAAGGCCCACTTTTATGGTTTTGAAATTGATCTTATGGGTGAGATCTGCCAACGTGCTCAACTAGACTGTCATTTTACGAGCATCCCTTTCAAGGATTTATTTAATCAATTAGAACAGGGGCAAATTGATCTAGCCATAGGTTCGATTGTGATTACCCCAGAGAGAGAAAAAAAGTTTATCTTCAGTCTACCTTATCTTATTGGTGGAGGCCAATATGCAACTAAATCATCGAGCGCAGTAAAAGAAATTAATGACATTGTGGGTAAAATCGTGGGAATAGAAAGGGGAACCATTTTCAAAGCCTGGATCGCCTCACAATTTGGTGATGCAGCTCAAATACAGGAATATAATACTTTGAATGAGGCATTACAGGCGCTAAACAACGAGGAGGTTGATGTAGTTATGTTCGATAAGGGGGTAGTTGAATTTTGGCTTGCTAATAGCAGTGGTCAGCTTAGGGTGGTCGGTGCCCCAATGGGTGCTGGTTATGGAATTATGGCTAATAAGAATCATGAGGCGCTCATTGATACAATTAACAAATATCTTATTGAATTAGAAAATGATGGCACTTATTTAAAGTTGTACCGGCGTTATTTTTAACACTCTATTCTAAAAATTCGGTTGGTCTCAATTAGAGTGAGTATTTCATTCTCTTATTCAAATGATCCCAACCTACCTGAAACCCAGTTATTGTATGGAACAATTTTTTTGAGATTCTTTTTCTTGTTCTAGTGTTTTATCCTGTTTAGGTTCTGCTTGTAACTGTTGTTTAAGCAAAACTAAGATTTTTAACAGATTGTTTTCTCGTGTTGATTTTAATTGCTCTGGACTTATATTGCTCTGAGATTGATCTGCAGTTAAGTTATTACAGACTATAAACCCATCTCCTTTTTTTTGAATTTGGATCCCTGGAGTGTGGGGTCCGGTATTTATAGCTAAAGTATTTTCATTGATTTTATACATTCCATAATCCGTGTTAAGAGGAATATGTTCTCGTATCGGAAGTTCAGAAAACCAGTTCTGAAAAGGCTCGTAGACTGTTAATGGCACATGTGTCCCTGTGTTTTGGGAAAAGACGATATTATTTACATCAAACGTAAAAAATCGAATTTGATCAAAAAAAGTTTGAGCTTTTTGCAATTCCTCGTTTAATTTTTTAGAGGCATCCACAAAAGAGAGTTGCGGCTCAAGAAAATTTGCTATTAGATTAAGCAAATCTGACGGTAATTTTCCAAAAAAACTACTTGAAGTGCGTTGGGCTTGGGCAAGAAGGGGTGCAAATTTCTTTATTTCTGGTTTCAAGAGGCAACCTTTTTTTTTCAATTCCTCCATAAATTCCACAAATTTAGGATGTTTTGACGCTTCGAGTTTGGATTTTTCCCATTCATAACCATAGGCAGCTCTTAGCTCAAAGTGATATTTGTTAACAAGTGTTATAAAGTCTTGGTTTACTTTAATAGATAGATGCTCCGGACAATTATTTTCTAAAGTCTCAATGAGTAAGATTCCATAAAATTTATTTTGGAATGCATGGCGTCCTGAACGATCTTCTTCCAGCTTTTTTATATATTGTTTTTTCCAAACTTCATAACTCATGTTAATTTCTAAATTGCTTTGCATGATATTGCTCCTCTGGTAGAGATATTGAATTAATTAGTCTCTAAGATAGCAGCCTATTATTAAACTATGCTTAAGGCATTTAAGTAAAACTTGAAGATGACATTTGAATCTTGAGCCGAATAAATATTTTTATTGGCTTGAATGATGAGCCGAATATGTCTATTATTAAACTCATATAATGAGCCGAATAAGATGATTAATTGGCTCACAAGAGGATAAAATGAATAACACCAATATCGAATGGATCTGGCAATTGCTAGATTGGCCAAAATTTCATTGGCAAGATCAACTCATACAACCTTTACTGCGCGAAGTACGATTAAAGCAAGGGATTCTTATAGGTAAAACTGGAGCTATAGCAGCAGATATCTCTTTAGAATCGGCCCTGGATACTTTATTACAAAATATAATTGCCTCTTCAGCAATTGAAGGGGAACAATTGAATGTACAATCCGTTCGCTCTTCACTTGCAAAACGCATTGGATTGCATTTAAAGCAACCTTATCCAACCACTGAGCGTTCGGAAGGTTTAGCACAAATGATGTTGGATGCCATTTATAATTTAAAATCCCCTTTATCCCTAGAGCGCTTGATGCAATGGCATAAATGGTTATTTCCCAATAATACACAGTCCATGTTATATCCAATTCAAGCTGGCCAATTACGGGGTGACGAGCCCATGCAAGTTGTTTCTGGGCGAATTGACAATCCAACGGTGCATTATGAAGCGCCGCCAAAAGCTCGATTGGAGCATGAATTGAACAGGTTTATTGATTGGTTTAACCAAAGCTTAAAGGACACAACACTTGATCCTTTATTACGGGCAGCGATTACCCATTTCTGGTTTATAACAATCCATCCATTCGAAGATGGTAACGGCCGCATCACACGTGCTCTAACTGACTTGGCTTTAGCACAGGAGGATAAGCAGAGCATCCGCTTATACGCTATGTCGGCAACCATTCTTGCCCACCGAAATGATTATTATCAAATTTTGGAACAAAGTCAGCGGCAAACTACAGACATAACCTTATGGTTGTCTTGGTTTTTAAAAACTTTAGAAAATAGCATCCAAACTGCAATTGATAAGATTGATCAAACGCTTGCTAAAAGTCGTTTTTGGCAAGTTTTCCAAGAGTGTGAACTCTCCAAAGAGCAAATAAAGATTATTAATCTGATGTTTGATAATGGGGATGAAACATTCGAACATGGAATAAGCGCAGCACAATATAAGAAAATAACTAAAGTAAGTAAGGCTACCGCGACAAGACATCTTGCTGATTTGCTTGAAAAAGGGTGTATTGAAAAATTACCCGGAGGAGGCCGGAGCACGAGGTACCAAATTAAAGCAAGCTTTGTGGAGGAAAAGAAGAAAGATAATTACAATAGCGCTGCTTTATCTAAGGAAAGTTAGTTAAATGTTGGAAAGAGATTTCACATGTAAGCCCCGTATTACGGTCCTTGAGGAATAGTGGGGCCGGCTGTAACGTTTTCTTTCACCTCAGGAGCGGATGACGATCTAAGATCCTGAAGTTCCCCTCTGAGATTTTGTTGGTATTGGCTCTTATTCTCAGTATCTTTCAATTCTTCAGATAATTTATCTAATGCTTTAACTGTTTGCTTTAAAGCTTTTTTCGTTTTGCTAAAAATGCCAAACTCATGATTTTTTTTCATTTCATCAATTGTTCGTATTATTTGCATTCGCAACGTATCTATATCCTGTTTATTTTTGGTATCGACAATCGTAATATTCTGAAAAATAATCTTTAAATGCTCTTTTTTTTCTTCTAATTTTTTTACGCCACTGTGCTCTTTCCCATATTTGCTTTCGGCTTTTTTCAGATCCTGTGCAGTTATCAACTGTTGTCGGTTTATTTCTTGTTTAGCTATGGCTAAATCTGTCTCCGCCGAAGAATTTATAAGGGAGCCAAACTTAAATTGTTCAATAAAATCATGAAATGTTGTGGTTTGCGCTTTCCTTTGCGCTTCCGTTAAGAGTAATTGTGCCTTTTCCCACGTATCAAACACTCGTTGTGAAACTAAAACAGCCCCTTTATCATCCGGCTTGGCATCAATCCAGTTGTGTGATCCTGGAGGATCTTCTTTTTTGAGTACTAGATCATTAGTAATAACCATCCTCAAATTGTCTCGGCTATGATTTTTGAACCATTTTTCTGCGAATTTTGAGCCCCATTGCCCGAAAGTAAATCCTTTTTTACCATAGGCTTTGGATTCAGGAATATCAGTGTTATTCAAATTAAGGGAGCGTGACATATCTCCTTCGGGAAAATTTGAAGTTTTCCAGGCTCTTCTACTCCCCATATAAGCAACCACTTTACGGAATAAAGAGGAGTCTTCACCATCTACCCGACAGAATATTGGCTTTGTATCAGGTAATTTTTCAATATCTTTAAGTAATTTGGGACCTTTTGCTGGATTGAGATTAGATGAGAACGTTTCGGGAATGACTACCCCAAGTAATGGTACTTTCTCATCGGATTCTGTGGGAGCGAAAACAGCCTCGCGCATTCTATCTTTTACATCTTCTAAAATACTGCTTTTTGAGTGTAAATCTGAAATTCCCGTATACCCCTTATTATTGGCAGCCTGAATGACTAATTTTCTCATTTGAGAGACTTCGCGAATCACTCCACCGTCAACTGATACCACATCATTTCCCGATGTATCACCTTCTTGCTTAGGAAGAAGTTCAGTTGCTTTCTCTACAGCTGCTTTAGCAGCAAATGATTTTCCGCTTCCGGAAGGTCCTGACACAATAACAACGGGACGTTGTATCCATTTCTCCCCTTTAAAGTGTGTTGTAGAAGCTCGAAAAACTGCATTCATATATGCATGGCTATTCATTTCTTCTTCTAAGGCTAGTTTGTACAATTCAGCACCTTCTTTACCAAGAAAACGCTCCATTGAAATAGTTGCCTTTTCAGGATTTGTTTCCCGAAGCGCTAGATCGCCATGATAGTTGCCTTCTGGTGAAGCATTTTTTTTGGCAACCAGTTCTATTAATTTAGTTCTAAAAAATGTTCTATCATTGAATGTTTTATCGATTAAATCTGTACTATTTCCATGTTTTGCTGCATATTTTTGAACTTTGTCTTCATACTGTAAGTTATATTCAACAACTCCTTTATATAAGTTGCCTGCACCTCCTTTTGATAAGCGTTCACTTACAAAATGACTGTCTATTGCTTTTTGATCAACATTATCTGGCTCTTTTTGCTCTACATTAGAATTTTTTGAGATAGGTCTATAATCCCCAATCTGAGCTCTTAACTGCTCAGGTTGTGTGTGCACATTTGGATCTTTGCTAAAACTCATAATTTTCCGCCCCATTTATCGTGGTTCGATTGTTAATATCTTTTAGTAATTATAGTTTATGAATAACTGATGATCGATTTTTGATCAATTTAAGGCTCACTATTAACAGTTAAATTCTCCTGCATAATTGAATTAATAATGAACAGAACGAGATTAATTTGTCCTATAATAATACTAACTTCATTTAAATTCTTAACCTTATGGACCAAAAATTTTTTAAGATGTACGATTTAACGGCATCTAAAGAAAATACTCTAAAACGATTTTTTAATTATTTTCCCGAAAAAGAATTCTGGCGATTTTTTGTGGAACGCAGTAGATATGATTTTAGAACTGAATTGTATCGAAAATTGTTTGCTAAAATGAATGGGGTATCAGAAGAAAGTGCAAAAATAATTCCAGTTTCTGAAATTGAAGAGTGTGTAAAAGATATCACTGTTGGACAAGTATATGAGCTTGCAGATAAATTGAATGATCATGAGGCTTTAACCGCTCTAAACAATTTATTTCATGCGCAAAATAGAAAAAGTGAGCGAATTACCTCACTTTTTAACCAACATCAAGCATGGCTGGGGTTTGAGGATAATGAACCAGGCTATTTACTTAATGTAACAAAAGGATTCTGCCTTGTTGTTCAACATGTAATGTCTAATGAACCTTTAACATTAGAGTTCATTAAAGAGCTCCATAAAACCAGTACTCAGGAAGTGAAAAATATGCTCGAGCAAAAATCAGGTGAGTTTCGTAGTTATGGAGCCTCATGGCAAATGGATTCTAAATTGGACTCACTTGAAGGATTAACCGAGACCATTGATTATCTAAAATCAGTTGAGAAAAAAATGGGAATCGCGGGTTTAGATATTTCTATACTAAGTAAAGATGGGAATGAAAACATTTCAAGTTTTCTTACTGAAGATACTCATTTGCTAGCTACTAGAATATGGAACCAGCTAAAAGATGGGGCTATTATTTACTATAATTCTCGAGAAAAAACAGCTTTAGATTCCAGTAAGTTTTTACATTCAGTATGTTCAGACCATATTCTAGAATTAGAAGAAGCATTAAAACACTTTGACTCAAAACAGGGTAAACTGACTGCCATATTTACTTATTTAAAGCATGATGTGCTACATCATCCTTTTCAAGATGGGGTCGGACGTACCTATTCCATGCTTCTATTACAAGATTTATTAATGCGGGAAAATTTTTTGCCAGTCTTAATTCTTAATTCCAATATAATTCCAGGTCACTCCGTTAGAGAGCTCGTAGAAGAATATTTACGAGCAGAGAAGGAAATGGAAAAAATATTAGATGTTCCAGACTATATTTCAAGTCATGAGATGGTAAGTCCTAATGTAGATACAGTAGAGATTTTATCCCGCTTAAGTGCTGAGGAGGCTGGCATTTTCAAAGAAGCTTTTACTTTATTTCAGGAAGTAAAGGGACATTATTTAGAGTGGCATAAAACAAAAGAAGAGGGGAATTCGATTTTTAAGCCTCCTCCAACCTAGATAGAGACAGTGGATAGTGTTTTTTAAGGATTATTTTTACTGCTATAATAATCATATTGAGCTCACGGAGGAGGGTATAATATGTTTACTGGTAATCTTACACCTATTATTTCATTGGTTGCTGGAATTTTAATTCTGCTTATACCACGATTATTAAATTACATTGTAGCTATTTATCTGATTATTGCTGGCATTTTAGGTTTGGGTGTTTTGCATTAAGTTGATAGAAGCGTTCTATTTTAGGTCTTAGTTCTATTCAAGTAGACCTTATAAGACTTTTTATATCATCAAAAGATATTTGTTATTACTCTTCGCTTTTATCCAACTTGTGACCATCTAGATGTCGTTCCGCGCGCTCATTTTCTTGTCTCGCAATCTGCTTATCTTTTTTTGTCCTTCCGAATTTAACGCGATTTTCAGAGGCTGTTTTTTCTTTTTCCAAACGAATTTTGGTTTTTCTCTTTTTATTAAGATTAACAACGTTTCCCATAATAGTCTCTATCAAATAAGGTTGTATATACTATAGCGCATAATACGCGCAAATTATCAAAATACAAAATACGCCTAGGATTTGGAAATTATTTTTGGGCAAAGATAGATTCAGATGAATCTCATCAGTCAAGACTGATTAAATCCTACAATTGTTTTAACTACAGCAGGAACTGTCTTTAATTTATCTCCGGACAGTTCCTAACAAGCTATTGTCATAATTTTGCATTTTCTCTCGGATATCCCTCTTCTTCAAGATACTCCACCTCTGCGGACAGGGGTTCTACGGGGTGATAATCTGGTCCTAACAAACCGTTGCGCGTGGTGTAAGTGGCTTTTCTCGTTGGCATGATTCGCAATCCATGAAGATTCATGTCGACCAAGAATTGAGTCAACACTTGTTTTGCGAAGGGATTGGCCGGACAATGTCTTGGCCCTGCGCCGAATGAGAATAAATCCTCATCGCCTTCAAGCCATCTTTCGGGTGAAAACGATCGATTTGGTCCCTGCATAGGTCGAAAAAGGAACATCAACATTTCACCTTTTTGAAATGATACAGTTTCTCCGTTAATATTAACTTGAAAAGGTTTGAGTACCGCTCGAGGAAAATTGGGAATAGGAGTTGCTTGCCATAATGCTTCCTGAACGACTGCGCGCACATAGGGTAACTTTGTCATGTGTTTGTATGTGAATGGTTCTGTCCCCAAAACCCGAGTGATTTCCTCATACATCTTATCTGCCACATCAGGTCTTTGACTGAGTATATCCAACATGTAAAACATCGTCGCACCTATATTCGAGGAGGCGAAAATTGTAAGAGGCCCGTGTTCTCGTATAAATCGATCCTTTTCGATAAGATCCCTCACAATCTTTGCTTGTGGATTGTGTTCATCAAAGTGGGTACATTCATCAAAATTCATCTCCGGATGTAATTGTTCGGCACGAAATATCCCCAAATCCCATATGTAATTATTCCCTTTGCAAATGTTTTCAATATTTGCAAAAAGAAGTTTTTGGGCAATATCAGCCATCGCTCTGCTTGTTACCCGAAAGTCAGCTCGTAAACTTGGATGGGCTAAGCGGCTTAAGGGATCCATACTTGCTTTTGTAATTAGACGGGTTGCATCCATGAAAATTTTGTGAGTATCTGGTGGTAAAGCTGACAGATCATGGGTGCCTACAAAACATGCGGCAATGCAACCTATTGTATGCCATGCCACACAGGCATAAAGGTCTTCAAAGCCTCCATTGGATGCCAGTTGCATCGAGTCAAAGGTACGATTGTTTACTTCTGCGATTTTTTTGAAATTTATGGATCCACGAGCAATGGTGTTCAAAAAAACTTTGCGCGGTTCAGAAGCCGCCACTCCATCTTCCGCGAAAAAAACCCTTCCTACCATATGAGTAAAAGGTTCAAGGATATCTCCCCGGCCAAGCTCTGGATGTTTTGTCAGTAGTTCTTTTGCAATTTTGCCATCAGTTACCATATATACGCATTGGGTTCCAATGTAAATTTTGAAAAACTTTTGTTTTGTACGTGCGGCCATCTCATAAAAGAAAGGCGAAGCTCCCTGATCAAATAAACGCCCTAAGTTACGCCACCCTTGTTGGTGTTGGGGTAACGCTTTAGAAGATGTCTCTGCCTCGGATATTTCGGCCAATGCTTCATGCGGAGATGTTGCTGTATTTTGGGAATAGGGACATGTATTTGTATTTTTCGGGTTAAATAATTTCGCTTTCATTTTTGATTCTTCCTTCAATTATTAAAAAACTAATGTTTTTATTTGGTCGAATCCATAAAGTCTATGATCGATGTTTCTATCGATGATTTATGCTTCTAAAATTAAAAACTTTGTTTTTTAAAGCAGGTAATAACATAAACATACATTATTTTCTATAACCGGCTGATTATTAATTTGATTATGAACTTTCTCTTTATTATTTAAGCTGACTGACTATAAAACTGCACACTATTAAATCATCCTATAGGGTAGATAGATGCATTAAGTTAGTAGTACGACTTCCATTTTGCATTCTTCCGTCTTAATTTTTAGTGACTGTTCGCTATTTTTGCGCTGTGTCGATAGGAAAAAAAATCATAAAAATGATGAATGGAACATTTTTTTGCTGCAAATCTGGATAAAATACTGTACAATATATGACTAATTTTTATCCATTAACTTTAATAAGAGCGCTATGACTGATTTAAACCTTTATAGAAATATTGGTATCTTCGCCCACGTGGATGCCGGAAAAACCACTACGACAGAACGTATCCTTAAGCTCACTGGTAAAATCCACAAGATTGGTGAAGTTCATGATGGTGAATCAACAACCGATTTTATGGTACAGGAAGCGGAGCGGGGTATTACCATCCAATCAGCTGCAGTCAGTTGCTTCTGGAAAGGTCATCGCTTCAATATTATCGATACCCCAGGACACGTGGACTTCACAGTAGAAGTATATCGTTCACTAAAAGTTCTCGATGGTGGTATCGGGGTATTCTGTGGTTCTGGCGGCGTGGAACCTCAGTCTGAAACCAATTGGCGTTATGCGAACAATTCAAAAGTATCTCGTTTGATTTTCGTAAACAAGCTGGACCGAATTGGCGCCAACTTCTTGAAGGTAACCGAGCAAATTAAAAAAGTATTAGGTGCCCATCCACTAATTATGACATTGCCTATTGGCTTCGAAGACAGTTTCGTAGGTGTTGTCGATTTATTAACTCGTCAAGCCTATGTTTGGGATGAATCTGGTCAGCCTGAAAACTACAAAGTTACTGACATACCAGCCGATATGCAGGACGATGTTGAAATGTATCGCGCGCAATTAATTGAAACAGCGCTTGAAATGGATGACGAACTGTTAATGGCTTATCTGGAAGGAGAGGAACCCTCAATTGAAGAAATTAAACGTTGTATCCGTAAAGGTACTCTGGAATTAACATTCTTCCCAACTTATTGCGGTTCGGCCTTTAAAAATAAAGGAATGCAACTATTATTGGATGCAGTAGTTGACTATTTACCAGCTCCACATGAAGTTAATCCACAACCTTTGACTGATGCTGAAGGTAAACCAAATGGCCAATTCGCTATCGTCTCTCCAGATGAGCCATTCCGCGCCTTAGCATTTAAAATTATGGATGATCGTTTTGGTGCTTTAACGTTCGTACGTATTTATTCAGGAAAATTGAATAAAGGGGACACGATTCTTAATTCCTTCACCGGTAAAACGGAACGTGTTGGCCGTATGGTTGAAATGCAAGCTGATGAGCGTATTGAATTGCAAAGCGCTGAAGCAGGGGACATTATAGCGATTGTGGGGATGAAAAACGTTCGAACCGGTCATACTCTTTGCGATCCAAATCACGAGTGTACACTGGAAGCGATGGTTTTCCCTGAGCCCGTTATTTCTATTGCAGTCACGCCAAAAGATAAAGGCGCTACTGAAAAAATGTCTATTGCTATTGGTAAGATGGTTGCAGAAGATCCCACATTTAGAGTGGAAACTGATCAAGATTCCGGTGAAACCATTCTCCGTGGCATGGGTGAATTACATCTTGATATTAAGGTGGATATTCTCAAACGTACCTACGACGTTGAATTGATAGTTGGTCAACCCCAGGTTGCTTACCGCGAAACCATTACTAAAGCAGTTCAAGACAGCTATACCCATAAAAAACAATCAGGTGGTGCGGGTCAATACGGTAAAATCGACTACACAATTAGTCCAGGCGAGCCCAACACTGGATTTACTTTTATCACATCTGTTGTGGGTGGAAACGTTCCCAAAGAATTCTTCCCTGCAATTGAGAAAGGGTTCCGCTCAATGATGGACTCAGGTACTTTAGCAGGTTTCCCTGTATTAGATGTTGTAGTGGACCTGACTGATGGTGCTTACCATGCCGTTGACTCTTCGGCAATTGCATTTGAGATCGCGGCAAAAGGTGCATTTCGACAATCAATACCCAAAGCTGCTCCACAATTACTTGAGCCAATCATGAAGGTTGATGTTTATAGTACGGAAGACGATGTGGGTAACGTGATTGGTGACTTGAACCGTCGTCGAGGTATGATCTCAGGCCAAGAACCGAGTGCAGCTGGCGTCCGCATTAAGGCTGATGTTCCTCTTTCAGAAATGTTTGGTTACATTAGTACATTGCGTACTCTGACCTCTGGTCGTGGCCAATTCTCAATGGAATTCTCTCATTATGCTGCTTGTCCAAACAACGTAGCTGAAGCAGTTATTGCTAAAGAGAAGGAAAAGAAAGCTGCAGCTATGGCGTAATATAGCCTGTATCATTAAAAAAGCTCCATCAGAACAAACTGATGGAGCTTTTTTTTAGTCCAAATAAACGAGTAACCTTTAAGGAGAATCTCAAAGGGGTTACTTTTCAATGTAGCACCTATTTATAAAAATTGTGCGTCTGCGAGCAAATAGTCGAAATGTGACTTAGTTTACCAAACTATAATTTTAGAGATTTAGGAGTTGGTTGCCGAGCTGAGTTCGACTTTGAAGTATTGTTGAAATTTATGTTTTCCAGATCCACTACTAATTTTGAATTTTTATTTCCAATTTGATTTATAAATGGACAGATAATATACTAATTAAAACAAATACCTCAGGTATCTTATATGCAAGAGAAATCGGATTTAGTTTATCCTTCCTGTTATTATCAAATTGATCGAACAGAAGCTGAAAAACGGCTTAAAAATATGCCGTTTAGAACGTTCGTATTACGTCCAAGTAGTCAAAAAGATGCAATTGCGGCAATGAGTATCGTTGTCAGAGGGCGAGATAATCAAATCAAGGTCACCCATTTTTTAGTGAACAAAAATCCAGAGGACAATACCCTTATATTGCAAAATCACCAGGGTTCTTACAAAGATCTGACCACAATGGTAAATAGACTTCTAGTTCGACATTGGATTCCTTTTAATCAAATTGAAGCGGTAAAGGGAAGAGATAAATTACCTGGATGTTCGCTACTATCGCTAAATTGGAAGCAATTGGAGCTTAATGAAGAGCAAATTAAAAATGCCTTAAAGGATAAAAAAATTGGAACATTTGTTTTCTCACTGGGGAAAGAAAATGGCGAATATCCTTGGGTTATGAGTTTAAAAATCAGTACGTTTACTTATCTTGATTTTGGTATTTATATTAAAAAAAATGGTTTCTGTGAAAAACCACTTCTGGATCCCTTGGGAAACAAATCTATAATTGAAATTCCAAAGTCACTAGATGAAATCATCAGCTTAAATGCAGGCAAATACTTTGTAGATGAAGTCACTTATAATTCTGCTAAAGGCGAACTTATAAGTTTACCCATCTTTACAGAGCCCTTTAAACTTAAGAAAACAACAATTCAAAGTTATATTCATTCAACTGAAACAGGTGATTTAGATCAAATAAAGCAACTTTTTGGAACCTTGTCTAAGATTCAAAAAAGGGCACTGTTAAAACTTCCTTTTTACATTAAATTAAACTCAGCTGAACGAGATTTTACCCAAGGCTACACCGCGAAACCGATTGATTTAGCATCACATCAGGAAATAAAAGATTTTTTAACCAAAGAAGAAGAAAAAGTAAATAATTTAACACCCAATGCGCTTATGGGGTTGTTTAAACAATATGCGCTACCAAAAGATTTGGCTAAGCAAATTGCTGAGTACTTGGATTTTAGCGATGGATTGCATCTATCTCAAATAAATAAAGAAGCGCACGAGACAACGAATCCTGGGGTAGAGGAGAATAATAATCCCAAGCATTGAACGAGCTAAGCTAGTTGTTGAGTACACATGATATTCCTTGTATGCACGAGCACTTATAAAAATCAGATTAAGAGCTTTTTCGAGTCGCTGTTTCATTTGAGCCTTTTGAAGCTCTGTAAAGCATATTTGAGTCTTAATCTAGGTCTGGATGCTTGGGAGTGAATATAAGAGCCTATTGTAATACAGATTGGTTCGGAAGGAGATGCTGTCGCAATAAAAAACAGGCGTGTTTGGACAGGCAATAATAAACTCTATAATTAGCATCCAATTTATTTCAATTTTTCTAATAAAATAATATCAGTGCCACGGATTTGTGATATTTTTTTTACGCTAACTGATGTTTGCTGGAGTATGCTTTGTATCTCAGAAAATAAATCCAGCCCATGATGTTTTAATGAGCGTAATAAAAAATATGCCTTCCCTTTGTCAGCGAGCGAATTTTCCAGTGCTCTAATAAAACTCTGAAAAGAACTATCTAAATAAAATCTACAACGATTTTTAAATTGGGAAGGAGAGAGAACTCCGTGTTCTGGGTGGAAATAGGGGGGATTGCTGACGATCAAATCAAATTTTTCTTCCCATTTCTTTTCACATAACTCATCATAATTTAAAAGTTGCCAACGAAATTTCAATTCGGGTCGATTAATGTGGGCCAAGTTATAAAAAAAGTATTCGGTATAAACATCCTGAATCTCAATAAAATCAATCTGCCGGATTGCAGGTAGATGCCATGATAATTCGAACCCAATGACACCGCATCCTGCACAGAGATCTAATACTCGTAGCGAATCAATATCGGTATGAGATTTCAATTGTGCTGCGACAAATTTGGCAAGATAAATTGAATCAAGACTGAAATGATATTCGTCAGGTTGCTTGTAATTATAAGTGAAATCTATATTCAGTTCGTTTTGCATAAATCATTTTGAATTATTTTTCGCAATTATAGCCCTAATGAGCTTTATTTTGTCTATTGTTCCCTACTTATATTCATGTTGATGGCAGATAATGGGTTGTTAAAGATGAATAATGTGACACTGCTTGCGAAGAAGCAATGGCTCAGTGATTATTTGGCATTAGGTAAATTGTAGCTTACTGGTTTCAACATCATATTCATAAATTTTATAAGAACCCACTATACCTATTTTTTTTGAGCAACGTAGCTCTTTAGATTGAGTAACACTATAAATAAAGTTTGCCAACTCATTGATATTTTACTCTTTCCCTTTACCGTACTGTTCCCTTAATGCTAGTTGCTCTTCAGAAATTTGATGCGGCGCTCCATCATTTCCCAACCACCAATCTAAGGAAAAGGTACTATACCAAGATTGGTAAATGATAAATGTTACTGATTCTTCATTAAGTAATTTTTCAATAACAAACGTATGGTAGTCCTTGCCTATTTGGAGTAGAAATAACCTATCGTCGCGTTGATTGTTTATAAGTCGTTCTTGCATTACCTGTTGAATAAAATATAAACTTGTGAATTGCTCTGGCTTTTCAAATCCTTTTTGTTTTCCACATAGATAATTTATCAGCTCACGTGCCAGATCCTTACAATAATGTTTTTTGAGTTTTCCATCCCTTATTCCTTCTTGTACTCGATCTAATGTACTTTTTGCACTTAATTGCTCGTAGGTATTATCTAAAAAAAATCGATGCATGGTTAAAATATTAAGTCTGGTGCTAAACTCTTATCATTTTATATTAATTTTCTAGATTGTAGCGATCAATATGGAGGCAAACTGCTTTAATTTTGGTTGGATAGAAATAAATAAGACGCTACATTCCTTTTATCTAAATAAATCTGGATTGGTTTATACTTGATTAAGAGTACGTCTTAGAGAGATCAATCCCCGGGGATAGGTCTTGCATTGCTGTTTCAAGTTTATCTAATACCGACTCTATACCATATTCTGAAGCCTCAAAGATTAATCCAGAGAAAACTGCTTTTTTTGCCTTAAATAGATTGGTGGCAACTTCATCTCGAATCATTTTGCTCTTTTTTGACTCAAGCGCTTTAAGAGCCTGAAAATATTCTTGCATCTCTATGCTGGGATTAATATATTTTACTCCTTCATTAATAAGATTTTTTGTCGTGAATTGAAACATTTCATAGTTCATTGCTTGTCGATACAGTGGATCGGCAGCAATATTCTGACAACTTTGTAACAATGCCAGGAGGTTATTAGCAGTCAAATGAATATCTTGCTCGATAGTTAACGAGACGAGCGTTGTCACATCCTTACAAAAGGCATTGAGTCCTTCTAATATACTAATATTTCCTTGCTTATCAAAATCCGCCCATTTACTAAATGTTCTTACTTGTTGATGAGCCCCATTGAGGACCTTTTCTATCCATTTAAATTCATAGGCGTCAATTTCCTGTTGTGCACCCGCTCTATCAATAGTCAGTAAGATCTTACTATGTACTCGTTGGTGCTCTCTACCCACTCCTTTGATGGATGTTTCTTTGTGCGTTAGATATGCATTTCTTTCATGGCTAGGTTTTATAAATTGCTCATGTACTACATTTTTATTGGCAATCACATCAATATATAACCCATGGTCATCAAGTAGCTTTTTTTGTAATTTTTTAGCAAATCCTAATCCTTCGCATATACTCATTACCAGTGTCAACCGGGGTATTACATTTGGATTTTTAAAATCTGGATTTGTTAGGAGTTTTCCAAAATAGATAGCAACATCATTTAAATCATATATTTTTGCATCGCCTTGTTGTTTATCAAGAACCATATCGACTAATTCTTCTCTCCCATGAGCCGAAAAATATATTTTACTACGGTTTGTAATCGGTCTAGGAAAGAAATCAGGATTCTGCAACGTTTTAAGATCACACCCATCTGGTAGTTTCACGAGTATTGTCGGGCTTTCATGAATGATAAGTGTATCAATATTTGCCGTAATTTGATCTTGAGTCAAATTGATGTAAATGAGTTTATCATATTTGGTATCCATGACAGAACTCCATAAGTGATTCCGTATATTCTTAGAGTATAGCTTTTATAGAGCTGAGTAGTTTAACGACTGTCTTGGAACAACTCGTTTAAGACAGTCATCTTTGCATTGTCTCTAAGGCTACTTACCAAGGCTGCATTTTGAAAGGAGATGGAGTGAAAATTTTTTGTTCCTTCTCATTCATTTCATACTCCTCTCCTGTAGAGGGGAACGGTTTAAGTTCCATTGAGCGCGGATTAGGGACAGCGCTCTGATCGTTCTTAAGTTTGTCCTTTACCTGTACTTTAGGTAGTAAATTATTCGCTAATCCTCTAATAAATTCATCGTATATGGCCAATGTTGGCATAGTAATACGAAGAGAAGTTATAGTACCTTCTTTGTCTAGAGAAACCTGTGCACAGGCCTCTGCAAGATGATGTTCTTCTGTAAACTTATGGAAGTCTTTTATAATCACTTCGAGGAATTTTTTTAATTCTCTTCTTTGTTCTTCAGTTAATGAATTATACTCACAAAGCAACTTAATAGTTAGCGTTTTTGATTCGCGATCATTGTCAACCAACAATCGACCTTGAATGATTAATTCCTCAATTATTTTCGAGTCAAAACGTTGTTCATCTAAAGGTTCTAAATCAGAATTGCCTATCAATTCATCAGTAGTGATAACTAATTTACGTGGTTTAGTTAAAAAGTTATCTTCACCAGGATTTGCTTTTTTTTCAGATGCCTTAATAGAAGTAGCATCACTATTCTCACTGCTATCACGGTTAGCTCCATGACCCGAGCAAACGCGCTTTGGTGCTATTTCTTTAAAACAAACCCGACAACGTACCTTTGCTGCTTCCTCAGCAGCTTCTTTTTTTTCTGCTTCTTTTCTAAATTGTTGTAAAGCGAATGCTATAGATGATGTTTTAGGTTCATTGGCTATTATGGATTCAGCAACAGGTTGATATATTTGGTTAGTTTTTTTCATGAGAATACTCCGGTACACGTTCATAATGATAATCTGAATAAATATTGATTATTTATTTGTTAGTATACCGATTTAATAAAAATCAATTGTATATAAAATGTACATTCGATATTGGTTTGTTTGCTTCCCTCCGTATATCTATGTAAAACTTACCAAAGAAAAGATTTCAAAAATTCGTTTCAATTTGTTTTATAGAGGCTGAGACAAAACCAATGAAAGATAAATCAATATTGCTTGTGGAAGATAATATTAAGCTCGCCAATTACCTTAAAGAAAGCTTACAAGAAGCCGGTTATGATGTCTCTATCGAAAAACGTGGAGATAAAGCGGTCTATCGCATTATCCGTGAGCAACCTGCTTTAGTACTATTAGATATCATGCTACCTGGAATGAATGGGGATCAAGTATGCCACACCATTAGAGAAGAATATTTAGGAAAAATACTCATGTTAACAGCAGTTCATGATATTGAAAGCGAAGTATCCTCTTTAAACCTTGGAGCAGATGACTATTTAACCAAACCTTTTGCAGACGAAGTTTTAAAAGCAAGGATAGAAGCTTTGTTACGTAGACCTAATTTAGTTAATAATCAAAATCAATTTCAATTTGGAAATTTTTCTATCAATTTTAGTACTAAAAGTGTATCTCTCTTTGGAAAAGAAATTTCAATAAGTACAACTGACTTTGAAGTTCTTGCTTTGTTGGTAAAGAATCATGATAGGCTGCTTAGTAGAGATAGTATTATGTATGCTCTTTCTGGGCACGAATATGATGGGGTTGACAGAAGTATTGATTTAAAAATATCACGTTTAAGAAAAGCATTAAATGATAATAGTAACAAGCCTTATCGTATAAAAACAATTCATAAAAAAGGATATGTTTTTGTATCAGAAGCTTGGGTATAGAGGGTTAATTGCAGTAAAAACAACAGCTGTACAATTTATATACACTTCGCTCAAGAATTCTTGATAAGATTAAAACATCAAATTTATTTTTAAGCGGAATTCGACAATATGGCTACTCCTCCTTTAATGATTGCACTACAGCTGATCGCTCAAATTGGTCATGTTCCATCTGTTAGTTATGGTTGTGTTGAAACTTCAAATCACGATGAGCATGAGTTTATAAGAACCTCAATATCTGTTGGCAAAAAATCTACCGACTCTGGAATGGATGTAGATGATAAAACTAGGTTTCCAGGATCTTCGCTTAGTAAAATTGTTTTTACTTATTTAGTGTTGCAGTTGGTCAAGGATAAACACATCGATTTGGACGAACCATTATATAATATACTCCAATATAAGCGATTCTTAGTGGCTGGAGAGTACCCCACAAAAGCGAAGGAATTAACGGCTCGACATGTATTATCGCATACTACAGGTTTGCCCAATTTTGGAGGAAGTTTATCTTCCACCCTTATTTTTGACCCTAAATCAGAGTTAGGTAAGGGATACTCTTATTCAGGCGAGGCTTTTCTGTACTTGCAAAAAGTCATAGAAACCAAAATGGGTAAAGATTTAGAGATGTTGGCTAAAGAATATGTTTTTGATCCCTTAGAAATGGAGCGTTCTACATTTATACCCCCCCTTAAATCCGACACCAATGTGGTAAGTGTTCATACTGAGCTAGGAAAACCGGTTCCAATTTATGTGGGCGACCCTTCTGTTAACGCCGCTGGATCGTTATTGACCACGGGTGAAGATTTTTCGAAATTCATCGCTGGCTGGTTAGAGAATATAGATGATCCCATCCTAAAGCAGGCATTTGAACCCAGGAGTACGGAGGATCTAATGACTTGTGGCTTGGGCTGGCATCTATATAGACAAAAAGACGAACTAGTAGCCTATCAATTTGGTGAAAACCCTAATACGCGAGCTTTTATTGCGATCAATGTAACCACTAAAAAGGGAGCCGTTTTTTTTACCAATTCAGAAAATGGAATGAGTATTGCAAATCAGGTGTTCAATTCCCAAGCTTTAGTACGAATTGGCACCCTGCAAGAGCTTTATAAACACTTACATTATGCTCAAAGCGACGAACCTGGGTGGCAGGAAACAATTTTAGGAAAAATTGCTGAAGTTGATGGTAAATTTGAAGAGGCGAGAGGTTATTTTGAAAGGGCCGCTGAGGTTGCACCCACAGACGAAACCAAATTACGACGTCTACAATGGTTTAATGCGATACATGATCTTCCATTAGAAAAAGAATTTACTACCTCCTTGAAGGCTTTTGTTGGAAACTATGAGAATCGTTATAACGATGATGTGGAAATGTCCATACGAGAGGGGAGTTTGATCTTCAAGCAATTTGATGAGGAGATTAAATTGATACGAATAACTGAGACTGATTTTTTGCCAGAAAAGGACCAAACGTTCAAAATAAGATTTGATGGAGAAAAAATGAGCATTAGTTACGTGCACGGGGGGTTGGATAAATGTTTATCCAAAAAGGCTTCACCAAAATCTCTATTGACCTATAAGGAGGAAATGCAACAATTGAGAGAATCTCAGCCTGGTTATCTCAGCGCAGAAACAAAATCCCAATTTTATTTATGATATAAGAGGCAAGAAGGTAGCGTACTAAAAATTTAGCTGATAGGAACTGATTCTAAAGTCCCTAATCCTGCATTCATTTCTAATGATTAAACGTTTCGTCTTGGTAGCTCAATTGTAAATCGAGCGCCTTTTAGTATAGGAGAGTGTGTAGCGAAGACTTTTCCTGAATGAAGAGTAAGAATTTTTTTTACAATAGCTAATCCTAAACCAATATGTTTATCGCCAATTTCGATGTTTTCAGCAATGTTGTATTCAGAAAAAATGTCATTCATGCTCTCATTTGATAAGCCAGGACCATCATCATCTATGTGAATATAAATATGATTATTATCCTGCGAGAGGGTCACAGAAATATTTTGTACTGCAAATTTCATGGCGTTTGTAATCAAATTAGTAACCGCATGTTTTAAAATATTTTTATCGATACATGCTTCTAAATAATTTAACTCATTAGTATGTAATGTAATTTTAAATCTGGATAAAGAATAAGGTTCTAATAACTCTCTTAACCAGACTATCATATTTGTGCTAGATGGTTTTAATTTTAATTCGCTGGAATGCATTTTTGAGTAGATCAAGAAGGTGCTGACGATGCGGTTCATATTTGCAATATCTTCCTGGATGCTATGCACCTGTTTATTGAGTAATACATCCTCTGTGTTTTTTCTTTTGATACTATCAGTTGCCATCTGTATGGTTGATAATGGTGTTCTAATTTCATGCGCGACAAATCGACACATTTGTTTGTGTGATTCAATCAGATCCTTTAATCGCTCACCCATATGTATGATATTTATATAAAGACCATACAAAACAGAGGTAGCTCCTATTTTCTGATGAAAGTCGAAATTTCCTTCACTAAATTGCTTTGTAATCTGATATACCTTTTTCATATTTTTCACAAAAAGCAGAGAGAAAAATGTAATAAGACAAAGGGAAAAGAAAAAGAAAGCCCATATAAAATAGTACATTACATCACTAATTCTCGTTGTAACTGGCAGATAGCTAAGTGGGCCAATTTTGAGGATTCCACCATTAAAACCATAATAAAAAATACTAATTTGTGAGGAGTTTTGAGATGTTTCAAATACAAGACGCTCTGTTGATAAAGAATTATTTAGGGTGCTGGGCAAGAGGTTACTATTGGGTTGATAAACATGGAGTGGAAAGCCATATATCTTTTCTAATTTTAATAGTTCTTGATCCCAGTTATTTTTGGGTTTTAATAATAAATATTCCACGATTTGTTTTAAAGTAGGGCTCATGTAATGAAAAATAACTTGGGCTGGATCTGAAAAGTAATAAGATAATGCATAGGATGTATTACCAATTTTTTTTAATGCTGTATGTTGAACAAGAACCAGGTTGAGAAATTGATACGTTGTACCGGATAAGTAAATTATCTGACCTCGATTTAATTGGTTTTTCTGGTTAGAGGTAAGTTTTAGACGGTCGATTGGTATAAGGTGAACATGATTATCAGTCTTGTTCTTTATTATCCCATCCCAGTTTGATTCTGGGGTATTAATAAGTTCATATTCCAAACTAGTTAAAAGTCCTTGTGACATTGTTTTTCCGGCATTAATAACAATATCTGTCTCAACTGACTTTAAATATTTAAAAAAAGCTAAAGCAAAAATTAAAAAAATTCCAAAGAACGCGGTCAAAATTTTAATATATACATTAAATTTCATTACTAAGCACTCTACGTGTTGAACGAGTTGTTTGTGGCGCAAACGCCTCGCCAATAAAATAGAGTGGTCGTTTTTGATTCATTTTTGGTTATATCCAGGTTTATATTATATCAATCTTATAATTAGCCTAATGGTGAATCAAGAATCTATCGATTGTATACAATGATGAGACGATGAATTTGTGGTGCCAGAAACCCAACCGATCTTTTGTTTATTATCGGGAATATGCTCTTCTATGCGTTTAATCATGTAGGGGAAAAACGGATTGGATGAAAGTCGAAGGATGGAATCTAAACTCATGATGAGGACATTTCGTTCACCACGCGAAGCCGTTGTTCCTAATTGGATGCCATATTTTTTTGAATCTGGAAAAAGTCCATATAAACTGTCGGTTACCGGAAAGGGGATGGCAACATGTGACAACGAGTAAACATCGGGAGGATAGGCCAATCCTATAGGTGAGACATGTTCATGTACTGTTCCAGCTTCAGTGACACGCTCGACAGCATCAATACTGTCGAAACTTGCATTGGTGATGATTACAGTGCGAAATTTTCGTGGAGGCGCATTTAAAAGCTTTATCACTGCTGTATCTGCGGAAGGACGTAATAACAGACCTAATTTAGCAGCGCGATTCAAATCAAATAATACTAATTCACTACCATTTGCAGGAAGGTTTGCATAAAAAGCAGTAATTATTGCATGTGTACTCACGGTAAAATCCATTACAGACTGGAACGTCAATACTGGTGGAAGTTCTATAAGTCGATCTTCCTTGGCAAGGCGTACTATTTGTTGTTGTAATGCGGCAGTTAGACGATGAGACTGGCGTGCTCCATTGACCGGAAAAGAGTTGTATTTAAATGGATTGAACTCAGGAAGGATACTGAGCCAAGCGGCTTTTGCAAAAGGAGGTAAGATAGCCGGGAGAGCAGCAAATCCAACGAAGCGAGCGAAGCGCGTGATTCCTATCATAGGTGAAATTAGGATAATTTTATCGGGTCGTGTTAGCTGTTTGTTTTCAAGAGAATCAAGAGCGTACTTTAAAGCCAGTGCGCCGCCATTCGAAAAACCTATGAGATGAAGAGGTTTTGAGGACCCTATGCGTCTTCGTGCTTCTCGTACGGCTAGCCTGGTGGCCGCTAACCAATCTTCCCATTTAACATCTGTGAGCGCAGCAGGTACTGTGCCATGAGCAGGTAGTCTGATAGCAATAACAACATAACCATGAGCTACATATCGTCTGGCAATATGGCGCAGACTATAAGGTGAGTCCGTTAGTCCATGTAAAAATACAGCTGCTCCAATAGCGGTACCCCGGGGTTCAATTATATAGGAGTGATTCCAATCAGTGGAAAATTTTTTCGGATAAACTGGGCTTCCAGAGAAATATCGATTTATTGGAACACGTTCTTTACTCTTTAATTGTTCAGTGACTTCGATCCGTACAGCATCAAAAAGGGCATCTTCTATTCTTATATATTGAGCCCAATTAAGTTTATCCAGTTCTTGGGCATGTTTTTCTTTTGGAACGTAAGTATGCCATAACTCTAGGGCCGGTCCCCGTTGTGAATCGAATATCCTTAACCCAAGCAAAATTAAAAGAGCTAAGCAGACAAACTTAATTACCGACTTAAATAATTTAAATAATCTAGCTCTCATTGATGGGCTCTTTTAATACTCACACTTAAGATTTTTAGGATACCATTTAGTTTTAATAAAGTATCCTCATTAAAATACGACGACACTCTGCTAAAACTCTCTGATGGAGACTCAACTCTCATTCCGTCCTGGAGGTGCATTATCTTCTGAGTACTGCTCCACGACCGCCAACTAACGCATGTATTATTCACTCGGTATGTTCAACTTTCAAAAATTTTATTGGTTTTGACTATACTTAAACGCAGAGAATAAGAACAAACTCCGATTTGTTTGGATTTTAGAGGTTCGAATGAAAGAATATTTGCATCATAACCATTTGTGTCAAATTAATTATGCAGAAGGACCTAATAATGGTATGCCTTTGTTATTGCTACATGGTGCCACCCGTCAGTGGCAAGCGTTTGCGTCCATTACTCTTGAGCTATGTGCTTGTTTTCATATCTACGCTCCGGATTTTCGCGGTCATGGCAAATCACAAAAAATAACCGGTCATTACTTTTTAGAGGATTATTTGACGGATATTCAATTTTTTATTCAAGAAGTGATAAAAGAACCTGCCATAATAATTGGACATTCATTAGGTGCAATGATTGGGGGCATGCTTGCCGCAACCCAACCCTCTCTTGTGAAAGCTCTTGTTCTTATGGATCCTCCTTTAAATTTAAGCGCTCTTCGTCAATTAACCCTAGGCTTTAGGGAGCAAATAAATTTTATTATTCAAGCACTTCGATTAAGCAAACTAGGATTACCCATCGATCAATTTATTCCAGAACAAGTAAGACATTGTGATCCTGAAATGCTTTTAGCAATGATTGATCAATTCGATGAGGTTTTTAAACAATACAAGGTAGAACGTTTGTTTAAACAAATAAAAAATCCAACATTGTTACTGTATGGTAATTCTGCCCATGGAAGTTTAGTAGAACTTGAAGATGTTCGAAAATTACTGGATATTAAACCGGATTTACTTCCTATCCAAATTCCTAACGCAGGGCATTCTCCCATTCGCCAAGATAAAAAAGCTACTTTAAATGCGATCATGCAGTTTATAGAGAAAGAGCGTTTAAAAATTTATTAATATTATTACGGTACAGAGTACGAAAATATTAATTTATATCCAAGTTTAAGAATAAATTCATTTGTAAAATCATAAAGTCCTATTCTGATAATCAAAATTTGTGTTATGGATTCTTAATATACACTTAATTTATATATTGTACTATGTAAGCTCTTTAATTATTCAAAGGGTGTTTAATGTTATCAAGGTATGACGGTCGATTCTTTGTGGCAACAATTGAACTAAAAGAAAGAATAAAATCAAAACAGGAAGTAAGCCCAAATGATTTTACTATAATAGCTTATTCGAGTTCAGGTACCGATGAACAGTCTATCTCGTTATTAGAACAAACAATGGCTGCCTTCCCCAAAGAAATGGTCAGAAATTTAGTATGTTTACATCCCGGACGGCTTATTGAGCATGAGATACTTGCCCAGTTACAAGCAACCATTAAATTGGATAAACATGTTGATGACGAAATGGATACATTCGGACACGCCTTCACCAAAGTGCAAAAAGAAATAGCAGGAGAAGTGTATGACCGAATTGTTTTTAAGATCACTTTAATGCATGATAATCTTCAGATGGATATTATAAATTTATTCAATGACTTAATAAAAGGAAAGTTAAAAGAAACTTATCCTTTTTCGCCTGAGGAATTCGAAAATTTAAAATTTTATTATTCGTCCATTTCAGGAAAAGAGACTTGGGAAAAAGATAAAGAACTACTTAAGGCGATCTACATTCAACGAGCCATGGCATCGATTTATACTCAGAGAGCCCGAGCTATAATAGAACCTATGGTAACAGGAGCTATTAACGAACTTTGTGATCATGGTGATTTTGAACCTTTAGAATATGTTAAAAAAGAACAAGCTATAGCTCTGTTTACAACTGGAGGAGTTGCCTCGGGGAAAGGAAGTTGCCTTAAACTCGTTTCAAAAGTTATTGAAAAATATGAACCACCTATTGAATGGAATCAATTGGTACATCACAATGCGGATAGACTTAAGCCTTTTCTGCAAAAACCAGAAGTCGATCCTCTGAGATACTCTCAATTTACCTACGAAGAAGCCTTATTGGTTAAAGAAAGAGTTATGCAAATTATTGCCAAAAAGAGCAATGAATTGGAAGGAAAAAGATTTCCTTGTTTTCTTCATGATCAAACCAAATTAAAACCGGATGAACTCCGAGAAGCGAATCAGCGATATGGTGAGGTAGATATTGTTGCGATTTCCACTGATGTAGCCGCTGCAATCGGACGAGCACATGGTCGTGGCAAAGACACTCAACGATACGAGCATACAGAGGGTCTTCTCGGATCACATCAAGCAGTTCCTGGGGAAATGATGAAGTCATTAAACCAAGAGGAGTTAATTGGTTCTAATGTATCTGTGGCGATGTTCGATAATAATAGTACTACAAGAGAGTTGACCCTGTTTGCTTCAATTAATATGAGTATGAAAGAGATTATTATTTATAATGATGAGATGATGTACAATTGGATTAAGAAAGAAAATATTAATTCTAAAGCAAAACCAGGGGAATCTTTATATTTAGAAAGGCCAGTTCGTTCAATTGAGGAATATTTCGGTCCATTGATTGAGAAAGGTTTTGAACTGGAGTTCCCAAAGGATGAATCAACTCTGGCTTTTAAAGTATAAGTTACCTATAGCTGACTAAGTCTAATGTCATAATTTATTCACAAGGAGTTAACATGATGTCGAAAAAAGCGAATGGTGCAAAAAAATCTAGTGAGGCACCAAAAAAATGGTCTTTTTTAGATAAGTCCAAACAGGTTTTGGATGAAGAAAAAAACTTAAAGAACTCAGAAAAAGAAACCGTTAAGGATAAAGAGGAAGGCATCAAAAACTCAGATAATATGGTTGAAGCGGAGCCAGATATCAATCAGTTTTTTAAACATACATAAGATTGATTTTAAGTAAAATGGCTGCGTTTTATTTGAAAAAAAATTTGTCCTACTCTTTAGGATAGCTGTATTTACTAATTGAAGATTATTTTGCCGTATTTCAATCTGCATAATATGTTTTCTTATAATCGGGTGCATTTAAGCTTTTGTAAAGCATGATATGTAAAATAATTTGCCAATTTAGTCTAATATTTAAGTGTGCATATGAACACAAAATCAATGGGCTATTAACTGATTAAAGATAGAATTGGTAATGATTATGGTTGAAACTGAAACATCTGATATCGCATTGACTTATGAGGAACTTACAAAGTTCTTAGAATCTATGTTTGAAGGTTCTCACTTAGCCGAGAAAATGGAAGATTTTGGACACTGTAATGGATTTTCGAGCTTATTCATGAATGCTATGCGTCAGGGAGAGAAGGGTAGAACAGATTTTTACCGGCGAGTTGAAATCATTAGAGAATTACTTAAGATAAAGAAGCAAGCCTCCTCAACCACTTCTTTAAATACAGCCTCTAACCACATGCAGGAAGTTATTCAAGAAATTGTATCGTCTCTAGCACAGCCCAACAGCCAACAATCTTCTTTTTTTAAAAATGATGATCTGCCTATCCTTAACGATTTAAGTTCATTTGCCCAGGAACTCGTGGTTTATCATGATCCTGCGTCGTTTCCTGTTTTGTTTGAGGGTTCTCCCAAAGAGCCCGTGGGTCAAGTAGCTGAACTGGTTTATCCTTTAATGTACACTCCAAAGGAATATAAAAAGTGTAGCGTCGAAAAGTTTTCGGTTGGTATTTATAGTAAAACAGAATTTTTTAAATACTTTGAACAACTTCATAATGTATTAGAAATAAAGCCAAAACAAGAAGATGAATTACCTAATCCTGCAGTTTCCTTTTTAATGGGGACTACTACGCATTCAATTAGTATTGGATATGAAACAACAACCAAAAAATGGTTTATATCCAACAGCGAGGACATAAAAAAGGAATACTTATTAGAGGGAACAACTAATACTCAAAAGCTGGCAGAATGGGTTTTCAACGCTTTAGTAAGGAAGGATGTAGATCAATATATTGCTTTCTCCTCCACACTATTTGCGGATACAACACGAGGCGAAGTAATAAAGGAAACCCTTAAAAAAGATCCTGTTTGGCAGGCTATTCATGATCCAACAAGGAAAGATTGCATTAATTACGTTAGTTATAATGACGTAAGATTAATTCATATCCTCGTTGCAGAGGCAGACTTAAGCATTATCGCAAACTATCTTGATTCTGTAAAAAACCAGGCTACAAGCAACCCCCTTTTTTTTAATATGCCCAATTATTTGGAGCAAATACTAAACGCTCAGGATAGATTTGGATACACACCCTTAATGTTCGCTATTGATAAAGCAGATCTCAAGCGAGTTGAATTACTGCTTCAATATAATCCTAATTTAAATATAAAAAATAAAAACAATGAACCTGAAGGCCAAACAGCATTGGAATTAGCTCAACATAATTTAAAGCAATATCTTGAAAGTGGTGGAACCAATAAGCAAGTCATAGAGTCGTACTCAAAAATAATAGACGTTTTAGAAAATCACCTAAAACTTGACACTATAAGCATAAAAAATTGAATCGAAGGTCACTGTTTTAGGAGAGTTACAAGTGGCCACTAACTAAATCATGCTTTAAATGATGCATGGAGCATATCCGCATTGCAAATTGGATTAAACACAGGGGAATATTTTTCATTTTGCAAAAAATCCGTTATCGAAGATTGTATGCTTTTTGGCTGTTCCTTAGTGAGTTGCTCTTTAATGTAGTGTTCGATTTCTTCGTAATTTTCGATTGGCTTTTTTATCCAGGGTTTCACTTTATCTTTGGGTATTACAAAGTTGAGTATGAGCTTATTTCGGCTGGTCTGGGTATCTAAACATATGGTTAAATAATATTTCTTTTGATTAGCTGAATATCTAGCTAGATAGTCACCTGGGTTAGTAAGTAAACGTTTTGCATCTTCCAAATTAATATTGCCGTGATATAACGGAGCTTTCATCTCCTTTTCAATTTCTTTATTTATTTTGAAGAACGATGCTGCTTGGGAATAATTCCAAAACTTGGATTCACTATGTTCACTGGTGCTTTCATTTAAGTGTTGTTTGAGCACATTCCCATAAAATAATAATGCACGGGCAAGCATCATGGCCGTGTAAACTCTAGATAATTGTTCAGAGAATCCTGCACTACAAGCTCCATGCTCAATAATTTCATTTAGCTGAGAACATATAGGGGCTCCTAGGTTTCTCAAATTAACAAAATTAGAATCAGCAAATCTATTTAATGCCTTCATGAGGCTCGACTCTTTGGGAGTAGATACTTGATAGTCTTCTTCCAAGAAGGTGTGAAATAAAAATACTGCAAATTCAAATTCATGAAATTCGGAGGTGTTTTCTGCAAATGCCCATCTGTAGTGAAGGTGAATAGTTTTAGCTTTTGTTAAAATGTTTCTAAACAGATTGCAAAACACTTCATTGAATAATAGGACATCTTTTACGGAAGAACCTAGAGTTTTACTCATTTTATCCATACAACGTTCATATACGTTAGGAAACCTGGAAAATATACGCAGCATTTCATCTTCTGAAAAACATTCAATCCACTGCAAGCTATGCTTTGTAATTTCTTTGCTGCCGATATAGTCATCTAACAAGCCCGTTTCATCAAGACGGGCTAGAAGCATCGCTTCCGAGTAAGTCATATTATCAGAAGTAATGAGGGTTCTAGGGCTCTGCTGCTTTTCTTTTTCCTTTCCAGGATTTTGGCTTTCAATTTTCTTTTTCATATATACTATCGTTTACTTGCAAGGGCGCGAGTCAGATTTTCTGTAAATTTTGACCACTTTTATCTCAAATTAGAAAAATTTTTTATGTATTTAAAGAAACTTGTCTATTGTCTTCAAAGTTCGCATCAGAGTGAGATAATAAGGCTAATTCATTTTTCAAATGGATAAGTTTTATTATGCTTGATTTGGTCTCATAAAATGGCTGGGCTGCTGTCCTAAAAAATCCAGGGTAGGCGGTAAAGGACACTACGTAACCAACAAGATTAAGGGCTGATTTTAAAAAATCCACCGCAAGCTCCCATCCTGTCCTATTATCATTAATTAATTTAATTGCATCATCCACGTTTCTGAAAAAATTAATTAATATATCCTCTGTTTTCTGTTTCGATAGTGTTTGGTCATCACCGAAGAGTTGGAGATGAGCATTTATGAAGGGTTCTAACCCATCAGATATTTCCTTGAACTTGCAGTATATTACTGCCTTTGTTACGACATAATGGGGTAGTTCTGGTTTCTCTGTAAACCGTCCCGAATATACGAGCTCATCAATTAAATCCTGGTTTTTTTGGCATAGCTGCTCCCTGTAGACATTGAGTTCTGCTCTCATCTCATCTAATATTTTTTCCTGCCGCTCGCTTTCGGCAAGAAAACTCCGATCAATTTCTGCTTTCTTTTTTAATAGTTCTATTCTAAACATAGCCATATGTAGTTTCCAAAAATTTAATTCATCTTTAAACCATCATGAGTAACCTCTCATACAGTTCAACTTAAATAACATGCCAATTAAGTAGCTGAATTTGCTAAGGTACTGGATGTTGATTAGCTTCATTGCATATCCTAATCACTTAAAAATTAAAATTAAAATGAATAAATTGTATAGGAGGTATACAATTTTTTTATGAGGTTGGCTAACCAATATGATTGTTAGGTTGAGGAATTAAATTAAAGCAAAAGCTGACATGAAGAGATACCACTTAAATTAAACTTAGATCAGACTCAATTAGATAGAATTGCCACAGTGGAAAAATTATTTAAAGAAGAGAAATAGTTTTATTATTTAGAGCGGATAACAAGATGGATAGCCGGTCATAATGATGTATGTCAAAAGATGGAGGTAGTTTGTTATTCAGGGGTAGGGTAGAGATTTCATTTGCTAGTTCTCCATTTATCACCGTTAATTTTTTCTGGGTGGAATTAATCACGAAACTGGCGTTATATAAGCGAGTTAGCATACGGACTTTGCGTTTTGTCTCTGCTGCTCGAATTAAGATGCGTGCAATTTTTCTAGCGATTCGTTCCTCCAATACTGACTCATCTTCGAGATTTTTCTTTTTTTCGGTAGCCCACCATTTTTGAAAAGAACCCTTTCCATGAATGGCCTCAAATTGTTTTAAGAGTTGATATCCAATAAGAAAAGATGTTCTCATTGTCAATTGTTCCATATCCTTACTCTTTATAGCGTGCATGGCGCAAAAAATTCGCCAGGCGCTTTTTAATTGTACCGGACTAATGTACTCCTCTCGATATTCTATAGCTGCTTGCGTTTTAAGCGCATGAAGTAATTCCATTAATACCATTAAGGAATCATGGGGCTTATAAGGGCCGTTAAAGAACGTATTATCTTTACTTTCTGTAAAGGCTGTGAAGTCGTAATTATAAAAAATAAGTTTTCGGTTGTCTGATTTTAATAAAATATTATAGGGTGGTTCCCATTTTTTTATTTCATCGGACTCGAGTAGTGCCGCTTCTAGTGCAGTGTCACATTCTGTCGTTTCGATATCCCATACTTGGGCTAACATTTCTAGTTTGCGTCGGTCTCTATTTTTAACGCCACGAAAGTACGAATTGACTCGTGCTTTTAAAGAGGTTGCTTTCCCGATGTATAATATTGTTTTGTCTTGGGCAAGCATGTGGTAAATACCAGGTTTGGTGGAAAGGTTAAGTCGCTCTAATCGTTCGATGTTGTATTCATACTGCAATTCACTTTGAGTGGGGTGTTTCATGTTGAGCCAAGCTTCTAAGCTGGCATAACAACCTACATTTGCTGCAAGGAGTTTTGATTGAAGATGTTGCCAGACATGAATGGTCATGGATACGTGAGAATAAATTTCATTTTTAGGAGTATTAGGCCATTTTAAAAAACCCGCCACTGCCTTTAAGTTATGACTTGGAAGGTGTGGTAATAGGCGTTTTGCAATTTTTTGAGAACAGATTAAATTAAAATTTAACTCAGCTTGACCATGGTCTAGATAAAATTGCTTTAAAAAACTTTTTTCAAACTGAGCATAATGCGCAATGATGATGGGCTCCGGCCCTACTTCCCCTAAAACACGCTGCAATGATTCAAACACCAGCTGGGGTTCCGCGCTGTCTTGCAGTTCGCTCTCAGTTAAATGAAGCATCCTTTTAATTTTAGGTGGGATGATCGCTTCGTGTGGAAGCTTTAATGTCCATTTTTCAATGTGAAGATCATTAAATGAGCGAGGATCTACAATGCTCCAACCAATTTGCAAAAGATGACCGGTATTCGGGTGCATACCAGTCGTCTGGCAATCCAGGATAAGAATTTGTTTTTGTGATAATTCAGTCATCAGCGCACAGTTCCTTATGGTTTCCCTGAATGATTTAACGGTCCGATATCTTCATCTCTCCAAAAGGATTGCACCTCTTTAATAATTGATGTTGAGACGAGCTCTTGCGGACTTTGCGCATACCAATCCTTGGGCATGCACTGACTATAGGTGGGTTGTAAAAAGCGATTATCCATTAAGACGATCAAACCTTTATCGGTCTCAGATCGTATGACCCTTCCTGCTGCCTGAATGGCTTTGGCCATTGCAGGATAGGTGTATGCGTATTCTTGGCCTTCTTGATAATGAGTCTCATAATAGTGCTTCATTTGTTCTCGCTCCCAATCAAAGGAGGGAAGAGGAGGACCTATGATAAAGGCTCCTATGGCTAAATCACCCACATAATCAATGCCTTCAGCAAACATTCCTCCTTGTACGGCGAAAAATAAATGATTTTTACCCTTGTGATGCAATTGTTTTAATAGATGTTTTGTTTCTTTGGTCTCCATTCGTCGTTCCTGACGTAAAAGGGTAAATTGCGAAGTGGTGGGCATTTGTGAATAAATTTGCTCTAAAAATTCAAAACTTGGAAAAAACACAAAATAATTGCCAAGTTGTAATTCTGAAAGGCGAAGGATGACCTCAATAATTTTAGGAGTATTTGATTTTCGGTCTCGATATTTAGTCGATACTTGCGGAATGAGTAATAGTTTACGTTTAGTAGATGAAAAAGGAGAAGAAAACTCTTCAGTATGCAAGAATGATTTGTTTAATCCAATAAGTTGGCTGTAATAATCAAAAGGTTTTAATGTAGCTGAAAAACCAATGATTTGATGAAAATGACAGTAATGCTCTTTCAAAAAACTCGATGCATCACAACAACTAATTTTTAATGCATGGCGTTTGGGATTAAACGAAATAAAGAACTCATCACGTCCTTCGTTCACAAATTCCAGTGCTGCAGTAAAATCAGACCAATAATTGACTAATTTTAAGATAGGGTCGTCTGTTTCGATTATTAAATCCGTCTCTAAGTAATCAGTAAGCAACTGGTTCAGTCGTTCCTCTTGTTGTTTAAATAGTTCTTCAGGTACTTTAGTAATATGGGGTTCATACACATTTGGTAAGGCACATCCATCAATGATGGTGACGCATTGATTAATGATATCGGTAAGTTTTTTTTGAAAAGGGTGAGGGTATCTATCCAATGCATTTAAATAATACTCAAAAAATTGTACTTCAAGAGCAGGTGAAAAATAATCCATACCCCGGCTGGGTAAATTGTGCACTTCATCAATGACTAGGTTCGGCTTTTCTTCTTCGCCTAGTTGCAACCCGACTACGCGATCGGGGGTATGAGTAGAAGAAAAAACGTAATTGTAGTCACCAATTACCACATCAGCATAGGGTATACTTCCCATTTGCAGCTCATAAGGACACGCTTGGTAGGTTTTTGCGAGTTCTTTAAAAAAAAGTGAGTCTAGGTTTTGTTGTTTTTTAATTTGCTGCATTAACTTGTGTTCTGTACATTTTGTAAAATGATTTTCTGCAAATTCACACTGCTTACTGGTACAAACAGGCTCATTTTTCATGCATATCTTTTTTTTGGAAGTGAGAATTAATGAGGTGAATGCTGCACCTTTTTCTTGAAGAAGTTCAACTGCATTAAGTGCAATTTGATGCTGTGAGTTTTTAGGTGTGAGATAAAATGTTTTTTGTCCTCGATGTAAAGATTCTTTCAAAGTAGGATATAAAATGGCCATGGATTTACCAAGGCCCGTTGGAGCTTGAATCAACATAGGTTTTTTTGCTTTCATTGAAGAGTCTACTGATTCCATTAACTCTTTTTGATGCGGCCTAGGTTGTTCAAATGGAAAAATAAGTTTAGTGCTCTGCTTTATACGTTGTTTTATCCGTTTTTTCGATTCTTTGATTTCTCGAATCAATTCATCTAATCGGTGATTCAACCACTGTTCAAAAGCATCTTTATTAAAGTCTAAAACAAGAGAAGTGTTTTTTTTGTTTCGCAACGAAAGAATTAATAAATTAAGTTGGGGTGTGTTTTTTGTTTGTAACCAGTGAATGTAGCCATAGACTTGCAGTTGTAGCCAATAAGGGTGGGTAAAATAGTTTTCCGACAGTATATCAATTAACTTCTGAGGCTCAAACGCGGTTTTAATTTCTTCAATTCTTGGATTTTCTTCATGATAAATGCCATCTATTCGCCCGGAAATGTAAAAGCGGTAACGTTTATAAGAAAGCAGGTGCGATATACTTACTTCTGCCGTGTAATTGGGATGTCTCTTTAGTTGTTGAAGTTGAAAATTTTGATGCGCTTTTACTGCAAGTTTGGAGGTCAATCCAAAACCTGAATAGGTATCAATACTTCCCACGCGAGGAGAGGGAAGGGCTAAATCAATAACGGATAAATTGTAAGTCTTCATTACCACATAGGAAATTGATGCACCACCAACAGTGATGAGAGAGCTTAGTCATTAGAGTAAGCGGCATGATAACATAGAGCAAATAAAATGGCTCTTTTTTATACTTTAGATTCATCACTTTCATGTGTGCAGTAAACGCCCATTGCTTTAGCACTTATTTGGAAAGTTTTTTTCCCATAATAATCTATTATTAAAGATATTAAGATAATTTAGTTATTGTTACATCTACTTATATAATTATCAGGGAGCAGCTATGGAAAAATTTGAAGGAAGATTGGCGTGTGTGATTCAGGCGGATGGCACTATTGCACGGGGTTATATGATTGATACATGTGAATTTAACGGTATCAATGAATATATTATAACCTGGAAACTGCCTTTGCAGGGTGGGGGAGTAAAGACAAACTTCTCTGGAACTATAGGTAGCGTTCTTGATGAGCCAGTATCTCCGGGGTTAATTACCGTCTCTTTGATGCAAAATGCATCACAAATGCGGGTAAATACCTTTGAACCTAATGGTAAGCCCGCAGCTCGCCCTTTTCATATTGCATGCTTTCGTGATTAAAATGCCGGCTCTCAAAAATCCACTGGCTATTTTGGTTTGCTTTAAAACCAGTGGATAGAGCTAGGTGAACAACGAATGAATATGCTGATTTGAGCAAGCATCCTTGCACGTATTCCAAGAGCTTCGAAAAGATAAAATCACCCAGTGAACTGAACAAATATGAGAAAAATAGCTATATAGAATAAATAGACTGTTAAATAATGTATTTAAAATAAGGATATTTCATGCAAGATTTTATTAAACCGGCCCTTTTTAATGCTCAATTCATAAGAAATTTAGGCTATACGACCTATCAGGGTGCCGAAGTTGGGGAATGTCTTGCGATAGCAAATCAAATAGTATCTGGCTGTAAGGATAGCTGGTATGACCGTTGGGCCGACTTTGGTGATCGCAATTATAGTATGGGTGAAACTTACCGTAAGCAGGGGTTGCATCTGGATGCGAAATTGGCTTTTCTAAGAGCGTGTACTTATTATCGGGCTGCGTTTTTTTTCCTTGAAGATGAACCTTCCGATCCCAGGATAGAACAAGCATTGCAATACAGTATTAGTGCTTTTCATGAAGCCCTTGAATTTTTCGAAACTCCTGTAGAAAAAGTAAAAATTCCTTTTGAAAATATTACATTACCTGGTTATCTATATCTTAATTCTCTTTCAAATCATCCTAAACCCATCCTCATTGATACAGGCGGAGGTGATAGTACGAAAGAAGAATCATATTTTAGTACGGCAGCAGAAGCATTAAAGCGCGGTTTTCATTGTTTGAGTTTTGAAGGACCAGGACAGGGTAGTATGCTGCGATTTAATAAAATACCGTTTATCCCGGATTGGGAACGAGTTGTTGAAAAAGTTGTTGATTTTGTCATTAAACGTCCTGAAATCGATCACACAAAGATTTTTTTGATTGGTCGAAGCTTTGGTGGTTATCTTGCTGCTCGCGCTGTAACCAAAGAAAAACGAATCGCAGCATGTATTGTAGATCCAGGGATATTTGATGCAAGTGGTCCCCTCGAAACTAAATTTAATTCTGTTAAGGAAAAAATCCCTGGCTTAAAGGATGCCCCTTTAGAACACGTTTTAACGGAACTTATGAAAACAGATGAAAATTTAAAATTCATGATAGAAAGTCGAAAATGGCGATTTGCTGCTAAAACAGTTGGAGAAATGCTCGATAAAACTCGTGCTTATACTCTGCATGGATTAGTAAAGAACATCCAATGCCCCATGCTGGTTTGTGATAATACCTTAGAATATATTACCTTAGGCGAGGCAAAAAAACTTTATGATGAATTACAATGTACAAAGGAATACATTCTTTTCAATGACAAAGAAGGTACTGGCGGCCATTGCGAACCGCTTGCACCGAGAATATTTAGCGCAAAAATCTATTCTTGGTTAAGTACGTTATAAATTTTTTCATGAAGGTACGAAGAATGCATCAAACCAAATTATGATGAGACTGTTTGGTGGGTAGGGTAAAGAAATGGTTATTTTAAGTGTGTGTGCAAAAAGGGTAGGAATTATTCGTTGTGGGAGTAGGGTTGATATTAATACTTTTTCGGTCATTATAATTTGTAAAACAGTATTACAAATATCAAGAAGTTTGATAAAGCCTCAATAAAGGAATGCAAAATGGACTTAATACTGAGAAATTGGCTTGGATTAATATGCGCTTTTTTGTTGGTTACTAATGGTTTTGCGCAGACTTCTGCAACTCCAATTATATGCGATCAAGACTATGCGCTATGTACTTCTGCTCGCTGTATTCCCACCCCAGGGAGCTCGACCAATGCAATTTGCGATTGTGTAGTCGAAAAAGGTAAAAGTGTAGGCTATAAAACATGTAAAGAGAGAAAGCCTGTTCAAGATAAATACAAAGTGACATCACTCATTTCAACATTTTCATTTGAGCAATTTGCAACTAAAAGTTCAATGAATTGCCCAGAAGGTTCACCCTGGACAAATTGTGTTGATATGTTGTGCACAGTTGATCCGCAAAATTCAAAACGTGCTTTATGTAACTGTACGATAGAGTGGACTCAACCGTTTGTTACTTTTGGCGGTGATTGTAATACAAATACCTGCGCTACCGGTTTTTGGTCTGGGGCTACTAAAGCAGATGGCATCATTCTTCGTAAAGCATTAATGCAAAAAGCGCATTCGAAACCAAAGAAAAAACCCATGATTTGCCCTGCTCAATCATCAGAAGCAAATTAATGATAAAATCATGACTACTATAGATATACTAAAAGTTTTGATCAGTCAGCATACATCTGAGGTTTTGAGTCATTTACCTCTGAATGATATTGTAGAACAATTGAGCATAACGTCACGGAAATTCAAAAAACTCGATAATAAATTATTTGATTGGAGTATTTATGAAAACGATTAGTAAAAGAGATCAACATAATATCACCCCAGACCAAGCAATTGATTTGCTGCGAAAGGGTAATCAACGGTTTATTCAAAACTTGCGATTTAATCGAAATTTACTTCAACAAGTTAATGAAACAGCTGATGGGCAATACCCTTTCGCCACAATTTTAAGTTGTATTGATTCACGAACACCAGCAGAATTAATCTTTGACCAAGGACTAGGAGATATTTTTAGTATTCGAATTGCTGGTAATATTGTGAATGATGATATTATTGGTAGTTTAGAATTTGCATGCAAAGCAGCTGGATCTAAATTAATTGTAGTACTAGGCCATACCAATTGTGGTGCAATAAAAGGGGCTTGTGATGAAGCTAATTTGGGGTATTTGACTCAGCTTTTAGAAAAAATAAAACCTGCAATCCACCAGGAAAAAACATTTAAAGAAAATCGAAACGGAAGTAACCTCCCTTATGTCAATGAAGTTGCCAAAATTAATATCAAAAATAGCATTAAAAATATTCTAAATAAAAGTAGTATTATAAAGGAACTAAAGGATCAAAGAACCATTAAAATAATTGGCGGTTTATACGATGTTTCCTCTGGCGAGGTCAAATTTTTTGATGAGTAAAATTGAGTTGGATCCTGCATTTATTTGCTTTTAATAAGAAATGATATTATGTCCCTTAGTCATGACAATTAGTTCATGATTGCTTATCCAAAAAACTTCCATTTTTTGATATCCATTTAGGAGATTTATATGAAAAAGAAACTACTTCCTATTTTAATTTCTGCTCCTCTTATGACTATGGTATCAGCAGGAGCCATAGCTGTTGAGGCTAAACAAAATAATCAAGTTCAAAAAAGTAATCAACAAGCAACTTTGGATCCCTTCGATAATGATCCTTTTTTTCAATCACCAAATGATATTTTGAAACAAATGGAGCAAATGCAACGAGCTATGGATCAATTTATGAAAAGTCAATTTTCACAAATGCAACATAACTTGGCGAATCAATCCAATCAAATTCCATTTGGTAGTACAAATACTATTGAAATTAGAGAAAGTAAAAATGAGATTACTTATAAAATAAAATTACCAAAAGATGCTGATAGTAAAGTCGATGTTTCTGTCAAAGAGGGACAATTGATAGTGAGCTCCAATGTAACGCAAAAAATTACGAGTGAACAAAATAATAGCAAAAGTGTAAGTTATTCTCAGAGTAATTACAGTCAAGCATTTCAATTACCGAAGGGTTATGATCCAACTTCGATGACCACAAAAATGAAAGATTCAAATTTGATTGTTACTTTCAAAAAATCAATTGCGACATCTTCTATACTCTAAAAAATGAATGAGCTGAAACTCTTTAGTAACGCCAGTTTTTGCGGCGTTACTCCAGTCATTTCATTTCTATGAATTTATGAGTAAATTGGTAAGGGTCAATAGAAATTATTTTAGATTTAGTAAAAAAAATTTCTGTGTGATCAGCCTACTGAAAAATAAAAAAGGAACATAATATTGTTCTTGACTATCCCTCATTTCGTGAAGGACTAACAATGTATGGAGAAAAAATTTTGAACAAAACAAACGGAATTAAATTGATTATTTGGATTTTATCTTTTGAATTGATAGGTTTCTTTTTAGGTTTATTAACCCAAGCAAATATTTATTCTTGGTATGACAGGCTCCATAAATCAACTCTAACTCCTCCAGGGTGGGTTTTTTCCGTCGTTTGGTCCATATTATATGCATTTCTTGCCATTGTTGGGTTTAAGTTATGGCAAAATCGCAGCAAACCTCAAATTAAAATAGTAATGCCTCTATACATAATACAACTCATCATGAATTGGCTATGGACCCCAATTTTTTTTCAACTGCATTGGATAGGGTTTAGTTTTTTATGGATACTCGTAATGATTAGTTTGAATGCAATCATTATCTTAAAAATTAAAGATACGGAAAGAGGGAGTGCTCTATTATTGACTCCTTATTTCTTATGGCTTATTTTTGCGAGCTACCTTAATGGAATGATATGGATTCTCAATACACTGGCCTAGACGAGCTGAATTCATATAAGCAAACCTCTTGCGTTTAACCTTTGATTCGCTTAAATCTGCTTTCTTTACATTGCTTTAAAAGCAAGGGTGAGAGATGTTAGAAAAATATACGCATAGTTGTAATTCTATTTATTCTACGGGGGAATAGTTAACGAGAATTTATATACTTTGTACTTCACAAGTAATTTTTGTGCATCCCGACAGTGAGCAGATGCTTCAGTTTTTGCCATTTTTCATCAGCTTTTTTATCGGAATTTACTGGAATTATTGCTTACATTTGTTGTGCAAATCAATGAATGAAGCCCTGTTTTTGCTGCAGCCGCACCCATACTTCAAGACTGCAGTGATAACAAAAAACGAGCAACAATTAAATCTAAAATTGTTTTCATGATTGATTCTTTTCTAAAATAAAAACCAACCTATACACGACCAAGCAAATATAATATTAAAAAAATTATTAAAATAGTCCCTATAATACCTGAGGGTGCATAGCCCCACTCTCTACTATGCCCCCATGTTGGCAAGGCACCAATTAAAATGAGTATTAAAACCACAAGTAATATTGTACTAAGCATTTTGTTTCTCCTTGAAATTTACATGCTTATATCAACTGTAGCATATAAAGGCAGTAAACGCTGCGGAAGGGGGGGATTTTGCTGTATCAGTTAATCTTCAGCCTCAACTTTATTAGAAGCTACTTCAGGTAATATTTCCCTCACTTCTGCAATGTTTGATCGATCTTAGGAAAATACTATCGGTTTTACCTAATGAGGCTAATCTCCACGCAAAGATATGAAGAATCAAATAGTAGTCTAGAATTAATTAAAGCTTGTTTAAGTTAATAACATCAATGCATCGTTAATACTAGGAGTAATAAAATGAAGAAAATGGAATGTTCTAAGATCACCTGTCTCTGGACGCTTCGTTTTGAAGTATTAGGCGTTATTCTATTAGCTATCGCAACTGGTTTAACCATATCTACTCACAGTAGTCTTGGCATAGTCGCATTATTTGCTGCAGGAGTTGTTTTATGTCTGTTTAATAAGCTGTGCTGTTATGTTTGCCCATCAAAACACGTATCTTGTCCAGTTTGTGACATACCTCATTCTTATCACTCAGAAGAATTTGAACAAACACCGGAGGAAGAGAGTGAAGCAAAACAAGCCATGGATAATGAGGGGGGAAATCAAGCTAATAGGGCAAAATAATCTATTCATAGAAAAAAAGGGCTTCGAATTGCAGCGAAATATCTAATTTTTCTAGAGCATAGTGAGAGCGGATCACCTATATCTAGAACACTCTATAGGAAGTATCACCTTTCATTTTGATAAACATGGGTAAATAAATAACACCAACCGACCTAAATGCGAGCAATAATCAGCTATAATTTACTAAGGTGGTTGTAGTTTAATGATTAAATTGAAAATACAGTTTCTGGTTAACAAACAAGGAGTATAAAATGCCTATTGGAATTTTGTTTTGGGTTCTGATGCTCATTTGGTTACTTTTCGGATTATATTGGCATCGAAATGAGTTTTCTGGTGGCAACTATGGTATCGTCGGTGGCAATATAATGTTATTCATTTTATTAGCCATAATAGGTTGGAAAGTTTTTGGCCCCATCCTTCATTAATCTTGCTCCAAGAGTTCAGTGTTGAGATACGACTATAAAATATGCCCCTATCAAAAAGGGTTTTGTAATCCTTAGTGGAGAGGCGTGCTTTTATCTTTCATATTTAAGATACTCCGCAGGTACTCGATAGATTTTTTCGTGACTCTAAAAATCAATGGTACTTCATACTACCTATTTTCGAGTTAGTGTAAATATCTCACTTAATCAGTATTACACTCTCAATAAATTCGCGATAGATTAATTAATCTGCTAGTCTAGAATTATGTGTTGTAACAATATGGAGATAATCATGACTCAGGACCACTCACACAATTGGATGGCAGGTGAACTGCAAAAACCATTTCAAGAAATGCTGGATCTTAATGTTAAAACATTACAAGGTATAAAATATTTAACGTTTGAAGATATGTCCTCTATGAAACAGCCTGGGGAATTACTAGATAAACAGGTTCAACTCATGATTGAAAATAGTCATTTGATTCTAGATTATGTAGGACAATCATTTCAACTTTTAGAGGATGCTCTTTTATCACATTCTAAACAAATTAAAGAAAATACAATTCAATCAATTAAAAGCTCAAGAATTGAGCCGTCAAAAAATCGAAAGTTTAGCTCTGAAATGAAGAAAACGGTGAAACCTTCGGCGCAGAAGAAAACTGCAAATAAAAATAAAATTACTGCTACTAAGAATACTTTGATGAAATCAAAAAATAAAACTGCATCCACCCGTGCACCAGTACCGAATAGAGTGAAGTCGGAACAAAAAGCAACGAAGATTACACCTAAACAGGATGGATCTGCTCCTATGACAGCTTTACCTGAGAACAAGAAAAATATACCCGCGCGCAAAACAATGCTGTCAGAGAGTAAGAAGGATATCTCAATACAAAAACCCATCATTTCGAACGAGAGCCCAAAAGATTTGCCGGTGCTCACTAAGGCTGTTTCTGATAAAAAGGAAGGTAAGCTTAAAAAAAGGATGACTAAATTAGAGCGTAAGATGGGAATGCCAGAACCAAAAACTGGTTTATTAAACCAGATGAGTATACCGGATGACTCAACGATTAATCTACCGGATATACAGCTCAGTACATTTGAGCATCACCCAATCCACTCTGAGCATCCATTAGCTGAACAGGAAGGTAAGGGAAAAAATCCTTTTAAAAAGTAAATGAATAAGACTTCTCACTGGCCTGTGGAAAATAAATGTTAGGGAAGCAGATGTTCATTTGCCTCGGAGAAACCCAACTTTCTACTTCGAGGGTTTCTCCGACGAACTCGCCAATCGATGACGAAACTAAGAAACTGGGTTATGTAGCTATATTATAGTTAAGCCAAAAATGCAGGCTACTCCCCAAAACAACGAAAACATGAAAGACTTCATGATATCCAAAAATTCTAGGAAAGGGATCCGGCCACTTAAAAGCATAGATCAAAGCACCTAGAGTATAGGTAACCCCTCCTATTACTAACAACTGGATATTGGTTGGGTCTAGCGAAGATTTAATTTCGGGAAAATAGAGAACTCCAATCCAACCCATAATAATATAAAGGAACGCTCTAAACCATTTCGGTACGTGAGGCCATAGGGTCGTTATTAACATTCCAAATAGTGCAACCAGCCAAAGTATGGAGAGAAGATGCAATCCTGATGCTTTATTTAACTTAAGTAGACAAATGGGAGTTGCTGTTCCTGCGATTAAAACAAAAATAGCAGCATGATCAATCCGTCTTAGTAATAAATATTTTTGCCGACTCCACAGGCGGGTATGATAAAGTGCGCTCACACCATACTGCCCAATAAGGCTTCCACTATAAATTATACTGGCATAAATGGCGTAGACCCCATTACTGTAAAGGATTAGTATAGTGCATGCATAAAGGGTGATAAAAAATGCTGCTAGATGTATATACCCACGTGCCAGAGGTCTCATACTTAATGGTCTTCAACTTATTTAAATTCTTAAGCAAGGGATTGCCGAATAGAGATTACCCAAACTTTTTCATTTTCATTTGGAATATAGATTATGCCTGCTTTGCTACATAAATGTCTAGGTGGCTAAGATGCTGATACTTCTGCTGTGGATATTTTTCCAATCATAGCCACATTAATTTCTTTTTAATAATTTCTACTAATACTAGATAGAGTAGTGTTGCGCCTGTAAGAAAAAGAAAATTGAAAGAAGGGAAATAATCTACGCCAACACTGAAAATTATTATCGTATTGATAATGCCAGCATTGATCATATTTCCAGTAAAAGCTGATAATAAAGCTGCTACAACCAAAAAATAACTAGAGGGTTAGTCGAATTAGAAATCGATTCAATGATAACTGAGCGGAAAAGTTTGCGACCTAGAACATTTTTACCCTATAAAATTTGTCTTTTCTGGGCATCTACATTGGTGAGACCTTGTGCTGAGTTATCTTATTTAGAACTTGGTCATTATCGAGAGCCACCAAAAGCAACTTGCTTCTGTCCAAAAATGCCCTTTAGTTATTCTTGCCAATAGAAAATTCGTGTTAGAGATTTTTCCTTTCATGACTATTCATTTTAGATGACAAGTTTATTAAGTTTACGGTATAAAATCTCTATTATAAAACATACATCATTAGGGTATCAGATGGACAATATGGCTAAAAAAGCAACTCTTTATCGAATGGTAATGCCTAAACACACATGCCCTTACGGTTTGAAATCGAAGTTCCTACTAAATTCGCAAGGATATAGCGTTGAAGACAATTGGCTGACTAGTCGTGAGCAAGTAGATGCATTTAAAGAAGAGCATCACGTGAAAACCACTCCCCAAACTTTTATCAATGGTAAACGAATTGGTGGATATGATGATTTACGTCGATATTTCGGCAAAAAAGTACAAGATCCTAAGGAGAAGACTTATCGCCCTGTAATGGTTCTTTTCACAGTAACCGCATTAATGTCACTTGCGACAAGTTATACTGTTTTTGGTACTATATTTACAATGCATTCTGTAAGTTGGTTTATTTCCTTCAGCATGACAATTCTTGCGCTTCTGAAGCTTCAAAATGTTGAAGGTTTCTCAACTATGTTTTTGAATTACGACATTTTGGCCAAGCGATGGGTACCTTATAGCTATATTTACCCTTTTGCAGAAGCATTGGCGGGAATATTAATGATTTCAGGTGCCTTATATTGGATTTCAATTCCAGTTGCTTTGTTTATTGGAACAATAGGAGCTATTTCCGTGTTTAAAGCAGTATATATTGAAAAACGGGAATTAAAATGTGCTTGCGTGGGTGGTGACAGTAATGTTCCTTTGGGATTTGTTTCACTAACAGAAAACTTAATGATGATAGGGATGGCTATAGCAATGGGAGGAAGTTTCATAATATAGGAGTAAATATTTTAGTGACATTTTAATACTCAATAGTAGGCCATCCTAGTTTTTTGTAATGTAAAACTGAAATTGAAAAATCAATCCTAAAACACTTTTTGAAATTGTCTCGGTTTTTCCATTGGCTGCACAGGACGTTCAGATGTAATTGCAATAGCCGTGTCTTTAATCACCGTAGGAAAAGACCTAATTTTATTTGACAGGCTAATTTTTTTTCTTTAATTTTTTTCCCCGCATCCTCTTGTGCTTGCTTTTAACTGCTGAGTTTGCAGATTGTTGCTTATGCTTAATTCTATTAACATCTGGTTGATCTTTGACTGTATTTCTATGCTTATGAAATATAAAGGCAATATTAAGAAAAATGATTCTGTTCGTTAAAACAATTGAACTAGACAAAAATTTAGACGATAGTTTCCCTAGCATTGAATAAATTCGAGAAAATCATTTTGTTCTAGAATAATGCGTCATAGATAGTAAATAATAGAAAGAAGAGACATATAACATGAGATACAGTATGGCTCTTCTATGCACACACTAAATTTTATATACGCGGACATAAAATTCTGGGAACACCGTATAAGTGAAGTAGTATAAGTAGGGAATATAGATATTGTGGATACGCATCCTAATAAAAAAATTTTGTGTATGCTATTTCATAAAACTCCGAGGATGATGAATTTATCGACTTTTTGGTCTTTAATGTTTGGCGTTTGTATTTATTTTTTGTCCTATCAGGCTTTTGGAGATAATGAACGCGATTTCAATAATAAATTAGAGCATTTAGTAAGTTGGTTATGGGGTACCCCCGTGCCCTCTCAGGTCAATTTTTTCCCTATAGGGACTCATTTTCTTCATACCAACAGAGTTAATAATAAGCAATGGCTTGTAGGAGGTGTCTATCGAGGTATCGCGGCGGGGACCTTTATAAATTCATTTAATCGGCGCGTTTTTTATCAGGGGTTTAACCGACAAATTTATAGAAATAATCTTTTTAATTTGAGCTACTTGTTCGGTGTTATGGAAGGATATGGTAATGAATTTAAAAATTACTTCGGCCCCATCTTAGGCCATGATCCAGGGCCATTAGTGGCGTTGAAACTCGACTTACGCTTGTCGGAACATTTATCGATTGACATTACAACTTATGGCGTAGGTATTCTCGGTGGGATTAGCTATATTTTTTGAATTATACAATGAATTTTTATATCATCTTAATTAAGAATTTCATGTATATATCAAAAAATCAATTTGCACCCAGGCTTTTTTTGAGCCACACTTTGGCATTTTGGAGATTATTGAATAACGAAATGAAGAAGTTAAGGGATTTAAAATATTTATTAGTAGTATTTTTTTATGTGTTGTTATTACTTGCTTTTTTAAGTATTGATTCAGAGAACCTAATTATAGGATATGATTTTATTTGTTTATTCAGCATTCTCTTTATAGTTGATTTTCTAACGGGTATCGTTCACTTTTTTTTGGATTATTATCCTTTAAAGACAAAGATTATTCCTATTTATAACTATCGTGGTGATAGAAACACAGAGAGATTTAATTACTTAAAAAAAGAAGCTTTTCGAAACTATAATATTATCGATAAGATTTCTTACAATTTTAAAATTCATCATAATAAGCCAATGCATTTGTCGAAGAAAATATATACCCACTTATGCTTTGAAACCATTGTTCCATCATTATTATTAGTGTGTATTGTATTTTTACTGAAACCAAACCAATCAGATCTCAAGTTAATACTATCTTCGGCTGCTTTATTTATTTGCAATATTCAATACATCCACACCTGTGTCCATGGTCGAGATACATTTGTATTTGTACGTTCTCTAATAACGTGGGCACAAAAATACCATATTATTTATCCCTTCAAAATACATGCGGAACATCATAAGTATATTAGTGCCAACTTTTGTTTGTTGACAGGTTGGGGAAATGTTGTACTTAACCCGATAATAAAGATTCTTTTACAAAAAACTAATATTCGTGAGCGTAGTGGGCTCTTTTTAAGTAAATATTAGTCCTGCGGCTAGTGCGTCACGTTTAAAGCATCACGGCTGTACACAGGAACCCAAAGGTTAATCACCCAAAATCTTGCACTCCCTTAGTCAAACCTGCGTCGGTGGAATTCGCGGGTATTGGTAATCGATTAAAGGTTGAAGAGGTAGAAGACACCTCTTAGCCTACTATTATTGAAACACGGGAAAAGCCTACACGAAAAGGCTCTTGTGGGAACAAATTTGGATGCTTGTTGATATTCCCAAATTAATTCTCACCAGGTTCCCCGATGATCCCCGAGATTCAAATCCAGCCTTGTCTTGAAAACAAGCTTTTTAATATCCTATTCTGCACGAGCTAGGCTCGTTCTCTGATATTTGATTCACTTGTGGGAGAGATGCATTATGTACGTTTTCTGACATTAATTGCTCTCGTTGTTCCTGAGTTATGCTACCTGCAAGGGTTGGATTTGTGAAAAATTGTTGCAGTAGATTTTTATCATTAACTCTCGAAAGTACGTCATACACATTCAAATTTGCAGCCTTTAGTTGTAACTTTGCACTGGCTAGAAAATGAGGATAAGAAAGCATAGTGACGACAAACTCCTCAGATGTTTTTGGGGTGCTTACGTATTTAAATTCACGATCTTTTACTGCATTATCTCGATGATTATTTTGAAATTCTTCATATGATTGAACACCTGATTGTCGTTGAATTGCTTCTTTGAAGAGGGGACTTTTAAGCATATGATGAATTATTTTGGGATCATTTACGCTTTTGCAGATTTTCAGCAATTGTCCGGATTGCAGGTTTTGATTATTCATTTTTGCGGGATCCACTAACAGTTCTGCTACGATAACATTTGCAGTAGTGGGATGAATCGTGTTTTGAGGCATATGTAGTAAGCTATGATGTTGTTTCCTAATCTGAGCCTCATTTCGTTCACCACATATGCTGCTCATATATGCAACTAATTGCTCTTTTTGCTGAGAAAAAGATATATTAGGCGAAATAGCACAACACATTTCAGCAGTAATAGCCCCACATGAACCGTTCATCCCTTTAGCTGCTTGTGTGATATTTGCTTGAGGATAAGTAGCTGGTTTAATGACATGGACTGTAGGTTCGCCACCCATATTGAAAAATGATTGCTTAATTCCCCTAACGGCAGCGTTCTCCCAAGCGTCATAACCGTCTAAGGAGTTAATAACCATGATTTCATTTTTGCTAGGATCGTCAAAACTATCAATTCTGAGAGCAACCGTACCTACATGGCCGGCAGTACTACTGTCCATTCCAAAATGATATACAATCGTTACAGGCAATGAATGTGGAGGATTACTGTATTTAAGATTTTGCATTGCCATTTTTGAATGTTCTTGGAGAATGTTTTTAAGACCTTCTGGATTATCTCTGGTTGGATCATAATCACTTGTTCCATTGCTATCTCTAATGATAGGAGGCATAACGCGACAATGAAACTTATTGACCTCTTTAGGAATACTTACATCTAAAACAACAGGTCTTTGATTATTATCAAAGAAAAAAAGTGTTGGTATTTCTTTTTGTTTTTGATCTTCAAGTCCATCCTTTTTACTAATAACCTCCATAACTTCATCGGGATGATAAGCTCTCACGTGTGAATTATTTGGAGACCAAAAATCAGTTTGATGCGTCTGGGGTTGAATAAACTCTTGAACGCGAATAGCAGGTTTCGAATACATTTAACACTCCTGAGGAAAAGCATGTAATCAGTATATAAATTTAAGATTAAATACCTCTTACCAGACCTACGTAAAATGCGCAGATTAAAAAAGAACAGTATCTTTGAATCCTAATCAATTCTTCTGATTCTAGGAAAAGTAACCGTCCTGGACACTTCTAAGATATTGAGAAAAAAGAATAATTTTATATTATTATAAAGAAAACTATTTGCATAAAGCACACACAGTCGATAGCTCTGAATCTTGTTAGAGAGAGGAGAATTGTATTCAATGACAAAAAATATTGGTGAGTCTGTTCGTGCACGTCTAAAAAACATAGCAGTCAGAGAAGGTTCTGATTTTAATGCGGTATTGATTCGTTACAGTCTAGAGCGTAATCAGCATACTCTAATCAGTTTTTGTCGAAAGGTACTTTGAATTCAAACTTCAAGACAAAAAAAATAATTACAGATAAGTTGAGATCAGATTAAATCTGGGTAGAGATAATCAATGAGATGACACCATTGGATGAATAATATTTCAGTTAGGCCCAAAAGTACTTGCTGGTGGTTCAACAGAATTTGTTAAACCTTTTTCAATATGATCTAACACAAATTTTGCTTCAGCCACTAGTTCAATCGATGAACTCTTGCCATACTTTGTAGTAAATGCTGGGAGGGAGTGATTCCGTGAAATGAAATACTTAATCTCATCTGGGATTGACGGAAATTTACCCGGCAATGATGAATTGCTCATTGGATCAATGTACTCAACCAACTGGATTTCACTATTCTTGATATTAACTCTTAATAAAGCCAAATGCTTTTTTCCATTCTCATTGAGATCCATTGGTATAAAATAAGTACCGTTCTCTTTTTCCAATATCTTGCCAACTGAACTCAATAAATCTTTGTAATCTTCTTCTTCTCCAAAAAGAGAATCGCTTAAATTGACACTTACTAAAGGTTCAACATTTTTAGAGTTTAAAGTTCGGATATTATTCATAAGGTCTTCAAATGAACTTTTAGGGTTAGGTTTATGCTCACCAAATACTGAATATGAAGGGACAAAATGATTTTCTGCATTACTTTTTTGTAAATATTCCTTTTTTATTTCTTCAGGAATATAAACACCCCGAATTTCACTCAATAATTCGAAATATTTTTGATTAATTTTAGCCAGTGTTTCTTGCGACTCTCCATCGAAACTTACTTTTATATCACGTAATTCTTCTTGCATTTTAGTCAAGGTCTGAGCTAACTCTTTTGATAATTCATTGATACAATATGAATATTTTCCAGCAACCACATTAAATTCTTTATATATATTCTCATATTGTCTTTCATCTATACCCATTTCTTTGAAAAAAGGGGAAAGGTCTACATTCATGAAATAGAGTAGGGTTAATAAATATAAAGGCCCTTTATACCATGGTATTAATCCGGTTGGTTCAACTTCATGTTTACTTATCTCTTTCATATCACTTGTTAAGAACAAGTTCCAAAATTGTTTTTTATCTACACCACCCAAATTAATATTCTGAACAACGTTATCCCATAGATATTTAATTACTGCTAATTGCTCCTTACTAACGGAGACCGTATCTGATTGAACTATACCTGACTTTCGGGTGCTAGCTACCCCTGTTTCTTTACCTTCTAAAGCAATTTTGGAAACAGCGTCAAACCAGTTATCGATTTTATGGCGTTCTTTTGGGGAAGTCGAAGGGGGAATAAAAAATTTTTTTCTAAACATATTACACCTTACCTCTAGTATTACTTTAGATCAGTATTAAAAACTGTATCCAAATAATATTTTTCAATTACTTTGGTCTTGCTCTTGGAATATTCTATACTTTTTAGTATAGTTACTGCTCAAAATAATTCCAGTTTGACAAAATAATGAATGAGGCTTCCTTATGATAATTGTTTCACCTTGTAAAGGGCCAGGTAATTGCGGTTTTCACATCATCCTCATCTCCCTCCTGTATTTAGTTATCAAATCTAAAACTGAACCTGAATTATTAAAAGAAATTAATAACTCAGAAGTATTAGGAGAAATTTTAAGTCAGCTTCAGGATAAAAGTCTTAAATCTCAAAAAAATGTAGATATTTTAAATGACCAAATTAATCAAATGATAAGCGGAAAAACATCCTGTTTTGATTTTTTTTCAACTATGACTGAAGCGATGAAAAAAAATTTCTTGAAAAGCGATTGGTTAAATAATCTTGTTAAAAATACCCTGTTAGCTGCTGATTGGTATTTTATTCCTAATAATCCATATCTTAATTCTGAAGCTTTACAGAATCTGGCTGATAAAATTAAAAAGTATTTGTTTCTGAGTAGAACTTCAATTTTTGAAATGAATGACGAGGATAGCTTTAAATTAGTTAAAAAATATCTCTCTTCTATAGACAAATCCTTTTTTGATGAGTTAGTAAAAAAAGTTACTTTTGAAATTTACGGTACTCGTTCAGCATGGTTAGATTATGATTTTTTAACTAAAGTTAATGAAGCACTTTTCCCAAATAGCAAAATTTTATTCTCAAAGAAATGGATTAATTTATATAACAATGCTTCAGATGATCATTGGAGTTTATCCATTGAAAAAGAAGATGAGACGTTAATGATTTTAAAACAAGCTATAGAAAATTTTATTGAAGTATCAACTTGTAACAAAACGATAGAATTCAGTCCTTTCCTCTAGACTACCGCCCGACTCGGGAATACTCTAAGGGATTGATAAAATACCGCCTGTAGCCATCAAATGAGCCATTTGTCATCGTGTTGGATTGTGACTTTGCAGCAAAAAAGCATTGAGTCATTAAGAAAAACAGGGTTGCTACATGACACCAGCAAAAGAATTACCCATTGTCATTAAAAAATCACAGGAAGAAGTTGAGCAGATCGTTGCATTGATGCACTCATCAAACCTACCTGAGGGAACAAAAACTCAGAAACTCAATAATAAATTAAATCTTTAAATTCCATTAAAAATAACAATAATTAACAAAATGCATCTTTTATTAAATATTCATATGTATAAATTTAGGCTATAACCTAATTAATTTTCTTGACCCAACATAAGTAGACCCACCTTGTGGAAAATGGAGGAGAAATTAGAAGCGACAAAGGTCGCTTTTAATTAATCGGTTAAAAATAATTTGTTAAAATGTTTATTAAGGTATCTGAATAAGGGTTAAGTACAAGTTGTTGCTTTTGTGCTTTAGAAAGTTTTTTTATATAACGTTCTATCCGCATTGCAATTGATTTATCACTTTTTATCTTCCAGCATTGAGCAATTGAGATAGGTTTAAAGCTCCGTGTATATTTACCACCTCTACCTGTGAGATGATCCTGAAAACGTTTTTCGAGGTTATCAGTGTATCCTGTGTAATAACTTTGGTTGCTACAGAGCAAAATATAAACCCAATAGATTTTCTCAGCCATATTTCAAAAATCCATTAAGAATCTTCTTCACTGGACTATAAGAAATTCCCATCATTAAAGCAATATTCATTTCGTGCTCAATTGAACGAATCTTATTTCGCAGTGTAATTCTGCCTTCCATTCAATCGAGGAAGTTTTGGTTTTAAGCGGTTTTGATTACACAAAGCTAATTTCAAATGTATCTTAGGGTATTTGAGAAAAATTTTTCCAGCACCTTCCAAGCAACGGCTGCATATCCTTCAATACGCATTCCTAGTTTCTAAAGCTGGAGTCCTGGCAATTCAAACTCAACTTTTCTCTCTGGTATGTAGCCCTCTGGGTATGTATAATGAGTCATTAATGCGGGTGCTCCACAGTTTCATTTACTACAATGACGCTCTTTGATTATCTTTATTATTTCATCATTCATATGAATGATAAGTGGTTTTTTTATAACTTTACAAAGTGCAAATCAAATTTGGAACCATGCTGCTCTTGAGCATCCTTGCGCCTAAAACTCGAGAAATTGTTCATTCTTATTCTCATCGTTAACTTGACGATGGCCTGAATAAGCTTGTCTGTTCGGAGTGATATTTGTTTAGCAGTTCTGCACCTACTTTTCCTCCTTGACTCTTGCTAATCTCGCGCATAAAACCATCCCATCCAGGGAGTTTATCTAGATTTCCGGATTCAATGACTTCTTTTGTTTTTTGCGAATGATCCTGGTTTATTTTGTCAAACTCTGACCTTTTGCCAATAAATAAATTTACTTCAATGCCTTTTTCTTTAGCTGCTTTAACGAATTCAAAAATTTCTTCTTCAGGAGTATCATCAGGAAAGAAGGCTAAAAGTTTAGGTTGGTAACCTTCACATGCATTTTTAGGATGAGCAATTGTTTCTAACACCACATCCCTTATACAGTCCAGTTCTTCTTTAGTCGCATTTTCTGGGCAAGTAGTAATCCATCCATGAGGAAAAAATTTATTCTCTATAGTAAATTTAGCGCCTGAGTTTTTTGATATAAATTCAATATGTAGCGGGTTAACCTGATTCTGTTCATACATTTTTTCAAATAGCATTTTACTAGGGCGCATTTCAAATAATAAATTCTGATGTATTCTCTTCGTGTTTTCGACCTCGAGCGCGGCTAGGAGTCCTTCATATCTTTCTTTTGCAGCTTTTTTTTCTTCTTCTACCTTTGAGTTCATAAATTTTCTCCAAGTTGGATAGTAAACTTTATTTAAGTATAATTCAGATTTCCTAGAGGAAAATATCAATTGGATTATCGGTCGCGCGGGCTGATTTATCTTTATGATTAGTTATGGGGCAGGTTAAGGGAGTTATTGGGTGATACTCCTTCGAAAATAGGCAACTATCAGGGGCTAGTCCAAAAACAAATCAAGAAAAAATTTTTACCTCTCCAGAATACCAGCCTGCAGTTTGAGAGGTAAAATGAAAACCTACAGGCTTGATTCAGCGTTTCTATCGAATAATCATGGGTTTTAGTGTTGTTCCTATGGCAGTATACAGAAAATCAATTCTAAATGGATGAATAGGATATCAAACTCAATCCAGATTTTCTGGGTAATGAGAGCATGAAATTAAAATTCCTCGACGAAAATCCGTATATAATTATATATGTAATTCAGAAAGGAGTTTGATCATGGCAGACCATTTAAATGAGGTATCTAACATTCAAGTAATCGTATTGATGGATAATGTCTCAGATATATTTACCAAAAGCCATGAAGAAATTCGGTGGAATGAATACCAATATCAATTCGAAGTAAGGAAACGCCGAAAATTTTCCAGTTCTGATCTTTGCCGTGCTTGTTCCGGTTTATCACTTTTAATCAAATTATCGGTCGATAATAAAAAATATACCTTACTTTTCGATGCGGGTCCTGATGGCAACTTATTTCTTGAAAACGTTGAACGATTGGGTGTTAACATTAAGGAAGTGGATGCTGTCTTTATTTCACATGGGCATTCCGATCATTATGGAGGGCTCATTAAGGCATTAGATGCCATTGGAAAAAAAGATATTCCTGTCTATGTTCATCCTGATTTATTTACTCCCAGAGCTTTTGATGTGAAAGATGACCGGGTTGTTGAAAGTTATTTAATTACTAAAAAGGACATTGAAAAATATGGGGGTAAAATTATTGAAAGTAGAGATCCCATGTATATTATGGATAACCTTGCTTTAATCAGTGGCGAGGTCCCTAGAAAAAATGATTATGAAAAAGGGGCGCCAGGTGAAATGAGAAAATTAAATGATCAATGGCAGCCCGAACCTCTTGTCATAGAAGAACGTGCAGTTATCTTTAATCTCAAAAATAAAGGACTATGTGTTTTTACGGGGTGTGGACACCCCGGAGTGGTAAATACCTGCCGGCATGCTATTAAACTCACCGCGTTAAATAAAATTTATCTCGTCATGGGTGGATTTCACTTAGCAGGACCAACTTTTGAACCAAGGATTGATCCAACGGTTGCTGATTTATCCAGCCTTAATCCGGATTATGTTATTACAGGACACTGTACGGGAAGCCAGGCGCAATCTGCGTTCACAGAAACTTTTAAAGATCGCCACATACCGTATAGTGTAGCAACGGTTTTTAACTTTTCTTGTTAGAAGATTTCCTTAACTGTCGCTATTGGGTGGAAATGTTTTCCAGTAACACCGAATTATTTAAGAGATTGGATCAACATACTCTTTAATAGAAATTTAAAGAACAATTATTAGTATGCCAACACAAGATGAAATAATACAAGATACGGAAGTTGTGTTTGAAGAGTGGAGAGAAGGCCTAAATACTTTCAAAGAAATAACTCCAAAAGATAATTGTTGCACTATTTTGGAAAATATTCTCTTTGAGTTGATTGTTATTCTATACACATAGAACAGTATGGATACAAAAATAGTTTTGGAAGAATTATGCTGACTCTGAAGATCATGATAAGTTTTTTGCATACAAACAAATGATTAAATGAACTCTAGTATCAATTTAATTTCTGTATCGAGGGAGCATTCAGTCGATAGGTATCAATACATAAAACCTCTGGAAACATCATAGAGCTGTTTGATCAAATGATAGTAAAACTCATTCAAAATTATGATGAAACAAGAGTGATTTTTCAATCACAAGGGGTAATTCTTTTGCTGGCGTCATGTAACAACCCTGTTTCTCTTAAGGGCGATGTATCGACAAAGGAATCATTAAGAGCAAGTTAAAAGATGAGCATATTATATAATTATTGCCCCTTTTTTAAAGACAAATCAGGTATGGCGATTAATCTTCTTCTCCTTAAGGAAAAAATGGAGAACTGAACGTTGAATTCACATTTATAAATACGAGATAACTATGAAAGAAAAAGTTGAAGAATTTTTTGAACCCAGCATTGAAGGTACGTTATTTGAAAAAATTTGTCACTTAGCAGAACTGAAGGATGAGGAAGGATTAAGGGAATTAAATTCTAGACAGGGCATAGAGTTCCCACACGGTAATTATTTACCGGTAGGTTATTTAGCGAAGCAGGGAAAACAAGACGCAGTGATGCTTTTAATTGAAAAATTTAATGCTAATAGACATCACGCAGTCCTGTGTGCTGCTTGGGGTGGGCAGGAAGAATTAGTAGATTTACTATTTAGCAAAGAAAATGATGAGGATAAAATATCTGTACTACTTTATAATATTACGAGAGGATTTGTTCGAAGTTATAATCGTGATATGTATACAATGATGCGTGAATATCTCCATCCTTCTAATAAAATTTCTGCATTAGTAAATAGGTTATCTGAAGATCTATTCGATCAAATTAGCTACGATGAACAATATTTAGAACAGACCGCCTTTTTGTTGGAATCTAATTATTTTGTTACAGAATACTTTTTAGGTAAGATTCAATTTTCGTTGGAAGGAATAGAGCCTAAGTATTTAGGATTAAAATATCAATGTATAGGAAACGAAGGATGGGGATATCTTCAAAACCTGCGTTCTTGCATAGTTGATTATCAACTTGAACCTTTACAAGCAGAAAAGCTATTAGCAGCGACACAAGGTCTCCAAATTTGGCTTTTACAGGCAGTGCGACAACTTTCTACTGGATTATACATTGATGAGAATGATAAGTTGCAAAACACTGATAATGAACGGCCCACACTACCTATTGAACTACTATTTCACATCACAAAAATTGCGTTTAATTTACCTGAAGTTTTTGATGCCCGTAAAATTATGATTGCTGAAAATAGTCGATTAGCTAACATGGTTATTAAAAAACAGGAAAACTCCATGAGTTATAGCCAATACTCTGTTATACCTCAGGTATTATCCTTTTTTGGGATGAATGGGCCTATAGAAAAGAAAAAAGAAATTGAAGCTTTAATAAGAAGAGAAGAAGACCGGAATCAAAAAAGGATATCATGTATTCCAAACCCCTAGTATAAAATTATAGGATTAGTAGTTACACCATCTACTTAACTTTGCAGGAAAGAGAGTATGGAGTTCAGTAACTTGCTATACTACGAATTTTGCATACTGCCTAAAACGACAGGGAAGTTATATTAAACTATGTTACAAATTTGCTACAGGCTTTTTAGTTGATGGTAAATTATATGTATTATTTTTATTCAGAATTTTTCAAATAATGTATCTTTCTTGTTGCGATTTACGCAAATATCCCAAAATTGAGGAGTTAATCTTCAGTCGTTAACCATTTTTACAGGAATAAATTTTGTCCAGAGCAAACCTGTCCGAGAATGCGCTCCTTGTCCGTAATCTGTGCCGTAGAGTGCGATCCTGGTATCACCACTTCGCCGAAGAGGCTTGGAATAAACTTATGTGCTACAACAGGCTCAGTATTACAAAAACTAATGCAAAGACAAAGGAATAAGAAATGCTAAACAAACCCACCCCACTACAACACAAATCGCATTCAATCTCGAGCCTAAAGCTTCATTATATATTTTATAGATTATGTTAATAACATGACTAATTCCAAGATATTGAATAAAAACACTCATAGAAATTAATCCTATAGAAGTGGAAGTAAAGTTAAGAGTGAATGTAATTAAAAACTGTAAGAAAAAAAACAATGCAAATAATATAATATAGGTAATATTTATACTCATTAAAAGACAGGTTAACATTTGAACCATTTTTCTTTTTATATGAAAAGTTATACAAATAATTATAGTGTATATAATAGTTATAAATGGAAGCAGAAATAAAGTTTCATTTGCAATTCTTCCAATAGGAGTTACTACTAATGCAAAAAATAAAACAGGAGCGTACAAATCGATGCAATAAATTACTAAGTAACTTAAAATAAAAGTAATAAAGGTAGAAATAAATAATAAAAATGGAGAATAGGGTGAGTTTTGGGGTTTTTCTTTATAAATAAAAATTTTTAAATAAAATCTTATTAATGCATTCATTTATGTCCTAGTAAAATTTATATTTCATTATTGAATTTGGGAAAGAGCAACCTAAAATGAATGTCACTAATAAAGATGACTCCCGAGTTAAATGTTACTTTACTTTTCTAAGGATGCTACGCTAGCTATAATGATTTTGACTTATGCTGTTGCGAGATAGTCTGTTCCAAAATGATCAAGATAATCTTTATAATTTCCCAGGTAATTTTGAGCCCCATATCGCTCGGTTAAGACAAGGACCCGGGTTGAGATGCTGTCAATAAAATGGCGATTGTGGCTTACGAATAACACAGCACCGGGAAAAGCTTGAATGGACTCTACTAATGCGTCAATTGATTCAAGATCGAGGTGATTGGTTGGCTCATCAAGAATAAGAACGTTGTTTTTTTCTAAAATCAATTTGGCCATAACTAATCTTGCCGATTCGCCACCACTTAGCAGCCCAATCTTCTTATCAACGTCTGAGCCGCGAAATAAAACCTGCCCTAATATTTTCCTGATCTCCTGAGATGTGGCGACAACCTGCTCTTCCATCCACTCCAACACAGTTTGAGTCGGCTCCAACTGCACTCTATAGTCCTGCGAAAAATACCCAACTTTAACGGTATCGCTCCATTCAAAACAACCTTGATCCGGTTGAAGTTCACGCAATAAAATTTTTAATAAGGTCGATTTACCGATGCCATTAGGGCCAATAATCGCGCATTTATCGCCGCGATTAACATGAAACGCGACCTCTTTTAATAAAATTCTTTCGTTAAATTGTTTATGAATATTATCAACTTTAATAACTGATTTACCAGACGGTTTTTGTTGTTGAAAATTAAAATACGGTTTAAAAATATTAGAATCTTTTATCTCAACCAATTCGATGCGATCAATCATTTTTTGACGTGACGCTGCTTGAGTAGCTTTACTTGCCTTTGCACCAAATCGATCGACGAAGGATTGCATTTCATCAATTTTCTTTTGTTGATTTTTTAATTCACTTTTTTTCAGGATAAGTCTTTCTTCTTTAGCGGCAACAAATTGATCATAATCACCATGGTAATTTTGAATGGTATCGTAATCAATATCTAAAATATTGGTTGACACGTTGTTGAGGAAACCACGGTCATGCGAAATGAAAATGAGCAACCCTGTAAAAGACGTTTTTAAGAATGACTCAAGCCATGCTATCGATAAAATATCCAAGTGGTTAGTCGGCTCGTCGAGCAGCATGATATCCGGATTTTGATACAAAACTTGCGCCAGCAAAACACGCAGCTTATAACCGCCAGATAAGGCGCTTAGTGGGCCATTATGGAATTTTTCTGCGATGCCTAAACCAAGTAATAAATTTTTGGCAGTGGATTCCGCCTCATAGCCTCCTTGTTGCATGATAAGCTCTTCAAGCTCACTTACGCGATAGCCGTCCTCTTCGCTAAAGTGCTCACTGGCATAGATTTTATTCTTTTCGGTGAGTGCATCCCATAAGATCGCATTTCCTTGAATCACCACATCAAGAAGCGAATCGTCTTCATATCGAAAGTGATCTTGCTTCAATATTCCCACATTCAGACTCTTCGCCTTTTCAACACTGCCACTGGTCGAGGATTCTTCACCCGCTAAAATTTTTAAAAACGTAGATTTTCCTGTCCCATTTGCTCCAACTATGCCATAACGCTTAGTCGACAATAAAATCAAATCAACATTTTGAAATAGGGATTTTTTTCCAAAATCCATCCCAAGGCTTCTTACTTCTAACATGTGAACAACCTTAATCTAGGCATTTACTTTACTACATGATTTCAACTTGTTTGGCATATTCGCCTCGCTTACCCTCGGCCAAGGTATAACGAACGCGTTGCCCTTCGATTAATTCTTTGTAACCATCGGTCTGAACTTCAGTAAAATGAACAAACACCTCTTTATCTTCTGCATCGGGTGTAATGAAACCATAACCCTTAATTTTATTAAAACGCTTTACTGTACCTGTTTGCATTATTTGATTCCTTGCTTCGAAATGTTATGGTAGAAGTCGAACACTTACTTTCCGACCTTTCCCATTTTTTAAATATCTATAAGCTTTTCCCTGGCTTTGCCCCCATTGCGATATAAGGTTTTGAAAGTCCTTCTAGGTTTCTGGAACATCATGCTATGAAAATTGTTCACTTATATACAGCAAAAGGGTAAGAAAATGAAGACTATCTTAACATTAACTGGGCTTACTTTAAACAATTAGTTAAATTTTTCAAATAAATTTGTAATTTAATTAATTGTTCAAAGAAAGGAGAAATTCCAGCTATAATAGTCTGGATAATATGAAGAGATTGTCAACAAGTCCTAATGCAAATAAGCTCATGATGTAGTTCTGGCACGCGAAAACGGCGCCAGATCATTGGACTAGTTCGGCGAAGAAAAGGTCTTCATTGTGTAAGTGAGGCAACTAAGTTTTCTTCAGATTTAACTCCATGGTCATCATAAGTCTTATGAACAAAATTTTTGAAAAAGACATCCGCTGAATTACCTGAATAATTAACTAAAATCTTTTTTGATAGGGTATGAGCACTATTATCAACAATATCAATAGGGGTATACATTTTTCTTTCTCTAGCTTTTTCTTTTTCCATCGCTTGTTGTGCCGCAAAAAACTGTTTCGTTATAGGGAATCCAATTTGAGTATCCATCTCGTTCTTTTTTTATTACGCGAAGCATTTTTAAAGCAGCATGCAGGGAACCATTAAAAGGAATCGCGTGATCATCTTTGGTTTCTTCTGTTCGTTGAGTTTTATGTGTACGAATCAACATATACTCTTTATATTCAGCTGGAATTTCTTTAAAAGCTTGATAGGCATTAACTTCCCAATCTGCCCAATGCAGAAGAGTAGGGGCGACTGCTTTAATTACGGGATTTACAACCGCTGCGAATAAGGATTTATTAGTTGCCTCAAGATGACTCAAAACTAGTTTTTCGGTTGAAGAAAAAGAGCGATCATTAAATAAATTAACTTTGTAATCCAATTGATGAAAATACCACGCAACAATGGTAGAGACTGCACCACCAATAGAAAGACCATTCAAAGTAATATTTTCTGGTGGCACTCCTTGATCTAATAGACGCTGTACTTGTGCAATACCATCAGTTATAAGATGGCGTATTGAACTCGCACGTCCATTGCTTAGACTAACACTACGATAATTGAAGCCAATAACATTTGTTTTTAATTCACGGGCATTATTCTGCATTTCTCCTATATTTTGCTCATAGGCTTTAAAATTACAATTAAAGTTAATAATATAGGTTCGATATTGAGAAGGAAGTTCTTCTTGAGATGAATGATTTATTTGGAGTGTATCTAATTGTACTCCATCATGTGTTTCTATAGTGTGTCGTTCATGATGTAACTCATTGTCATCTAAAACTTCAGGGTTCTCAATCTGAAACTCTGTAAAATCAATTGATTGAGCAACTAAGGCCGCTCTACCTATGAGTTCACCCATAAAAGTGTTTGAGTCACTACTTTGGACTAGTGGCAAAAGAGGATGATTTGCTAAATGTTCGGGTAAACTCTTTTGAGCTGGTGCTACACCCCGGAGTGGTAAATACCTGCCGGCATGCTATTAAACTCACCGCGTTAAATAAAATTTATCTCGTCATGGGTGGATTTCACTTAGCAGGACCAACCTTTGAACCAAGGATTGATCCAACTGTTGCTGATTTATCCAGCCTTAACCCGGATTATGTTATTACAGGACACTGTACGGGGAGCCAGGCGCAATCTGCGTTCACAGAAACTTTTAAAGATCGCCACATACCGTATAGTGTAGCAACGGTTTTTAACTTTTCTTGTTAGAAGATTTCCTTAACTGTCGCTACTTGGGTGGAAATGTTTTCCAGTAACACCGAATTATTTAAGAGATTGGATGATTCGGTGTATGATAAGAAATTCAAGGGAAGGATAGCTTCGTCGCTTACTTTGTTTGCTCCTCATCGCTTCGCGACGCACTGAAGCGCGTCCAAATGCTTCGTCGCGCTTCTTGGTCTTCTTAAATTAGTTTGGATTAAAGCATTGAACAGCTGTTATTTCCTGTTTAGTTGCACTGGATTCATCGCTTCTTTTAAAGAAACCGCAGTATTTGGTTTTACTGGGTAAGTCGTTGTCATCGTATGAAACCTTTTTTGGGGTATTTTGCAACCATGTTTTATCACACTGTATTCTAATCTCACACCCTGCTAGTCGAATTTTTTCCTCGTATTCTCCTGGCGATTGAATGGTGGAAAGATTTTCCCTAAAGTTACTTTTGGTTAATTCTTCGGAGGGAAATGCTTCCATTTCTTTTTCAGTATAAGGGGAAGATTCTTTCTTATCTTTATAAAATAGGAACTCCTCAATTGCATCACAAAAGGAATTAACACTAGTGAGACGGTAATCCGCCCACAAAATAGTTGATGCCAAAAGTAGAATTTTCTCGTAATGTATGTGCAAGGAGATTCTGCATGAAGAAATCAAAATTTAGTGACAGCCAAATCCTGTCGATATTGAAGCAAGCTC
>NZ_CDRUGZ020000021.1:0-497461 GCF_977063395.2 Legionella nigrisilvae | reverse complement strand
CCTGATCCCATCTCGAACTCAGAAGTGAAACGAGACCGCGCCAATGATAGTGTGAGGTTTCCTCATGTGAAAGTAGGTCATCGCCAGGGTTTTATTCTTGAAAGCGGCTTTAAGCCGCTTTTTTTTTCTACAATGAAATCTGCCATAAAATCCATGAATAGTGCTTGGAAGCTCTAAGTTCATTTCTCAACGAATGACTTGAACTTAGTTCATGTCTGAATTTTTTATTTAATTTCCTTCACTTACGCGCGTCCTCATGGGGTTTATAATTGATTTTTATTTAGCTTTAGTTTAAGTTAATTTATTTAAGGATAGGTCGTAGTTTATGTTAGTCCAACGAATTTTGGATTTTATTGAAACTCTAGAAAAGGAAAGCACGCTCACTCCAAGTGATCAGAAGCTATGCGAATGCCTTGTAGATCATTTTTCTAAATGCAAGCCAACTGATACTTTAAATCAGGATGATTTCCTTTTTCTTCTCGCCTGTTATAAAACTCGATGGGAAGCAATTATTGATGATGATGATTATATGCTTAATCCTTCGGCGATTAATCTACATTGGATTGATTTAGCTCGAGAACTGGGCCAAGTGTTACAAACTAATTATTTAAAAATATTGATACCGACTTTGACCAACGAAAAGGATTTAAATGATTTTTCGTCGCTTAATGAAACGGTAAATCTCTTTAATTTTTATCTCGGTTATGGCGATAATACTTTATATAGGAAGCTAAGCTTTTGCAAGCACTTAGAAAAATGGAAATTTGAATTATCGACATACAGATCAGATAAAAGATTAAGCGTTGTTACAATAGATGAATTAGCGCGTCTAAAATTATGTAAGCAAACGGAAAGGGAAGTAAGCGTTGATGCGGAAATTTTCAAAAACTTTTGGGATCTAATGCGTAAAAAGGTTTTTGTTAATTTAAGAGCTCATGGTCGTATGCCCATAGCCTTTTTACCTCACTTAATGGAATTAGTTGAGCGATACTATTTTTTTCAAGCGCATAAAGGGGAATTTACAGAATTCAAAAAAGAGATCAAGAATTTTTTCCATCGTTTATATGAACATGAGCTCGTGGATGTGAACTTCTTGTATGGGTCAAAAATTAAATACAAAGAGAATGAAGAGTACTTATTGGATCTATTTATCGCACTTCATACTGCAAAGAATTTTTCTGATCTGGATTATGAAATAAAGACATTAAGTAAATGGTTATTTAAATATAGTCCTGATTTAAAAGCCACAAGTAAAGAATTAGAACCCGTTTACCAAGAATTATCTGAGGAGATCGAAGAATACCAAGTCCTCTTTGATAAAAAAGATGCTTTTATAAATTGTTGCAAACTTATTGTTTCGTTGTTTACCACTCAATTTGAACTTTCTATCCTCTGCCCGCGTCAAACATCGAGTTTATGGGATAGAGAAAATGTGGTATTTCCCCAGGCTTATGCAATTCTTGGGGTGTTGTTGCCATTTGTTGCAGCAAATAAACCTAAAGCTTTAGAAGCAGCATATGAAGAGATCATCCGTGATATTATTAGTCCTACAAAAAAAGATACTGGCTGGTTTTCCTGCTTTACACGCCATACACAATCGATTAGATGGTTAGAGCTTGTGCAAAAATGTAAGTTAAATGAACTTGGAGTTTATTGGTTTGAACCAGAACGGTTGTTTAATGCATTATTGATTTTTAAAACAAATAATGAATCCGTAAAGACGCGGACTAATCAATTTTTAGATGACATAATCCAAACTTATGCGCAAGATGAAAATGAGCTCATGAAGCAATTCCGGGTTAATGTCTTATTCGCTGAGTTTCTCAATGGGCTGAGCGAACATCACCGTACTCATTTATTGAGATTAATTAAATTATGTGATCTGGACATAGCAAAATCTCGATTTCTTATTAACTGCAGTAAGCATATCAATAATCAAATATCCCGGTTATCTCAAGGTATAGAAAGTTCCTCAATATCCTTTTTTCCTATATTTCAAAAAGCGGATAAGATGGAATTTTTTAAGTTCTCTGAAGTAAAAGATGTTCAATCACTGATAATTGATTATAAAAATCAATTGTACCAGCTTACTCTTGATCCGAGGAAAATGGATATAATAAGTAATTATTTATTTAATATAAGCCAACCGATTTTAAGCATAGCACAAAAAGAAAGCGCTAAGAATTGTAGTCGACCTCTCGATTATATTGGTCAATATAACTAATTTATTAATTGTCTGTTGCACAACCCTGTTTAGATACATGACATTTGAGTACCGAACAGTGGCTTAGATAAAGTCAATTAATTGCATATAGAAAAACAAGGGGTTATGCAAACCTATACGTCGTAAAAGCATCCAAAAGAGTAAGGACAAAATGGTTCTTTTATCCTAACCGAAGGCTTTTTTTGTTGGAATGTTTAATAGCTCAGTAAGTTTTAGGTGTATTGACCACAAAGCTTGATGAAATTTTCATAACGTTTTTCTGAAATTAAACCCTCTTTCTTCGCCTTAATTATAGCGCAATAGGGCGTATCTTTATGGGTACAATTTCGAAATTTGCATTGTGACAAATAGGGTCTAAACTCGGGATAACAACGTGCGATCTCAGCGGCATCTATATGCCATAAACTAAACTCTCTCACTCCCGGTGAGTCAATTAAAGCACCGCCGCTAAGCAAGTGGTAGTATCGTGAGTTGCTGGTTGTATGTCTTCCTAATTCGGATAGTTCAGAAATTTCATTTATAGAAATGTTAGGTTCATGAGGCAAAATACTTGAAATAATTGAGGACTTACCTACTCCGGATTGGCCCACGAACACGCTGATTTGATGATTTAATATGTGTTTGAGTTGTTCCAAACCCTCAGTAGAGTTTTTATTTGTTAGCACAATAGGATAATTTAGTGGTCCATAATCTATGAATAATTGTTCTTTTAGAAGTTCACAGGGTAAATCAGTTTTATTTAATAGAATTACTGCCTTTAAGCCAAGTGTTTCTGCCATAACTAAATAGCTATCAAGTAACGCCCATGATATTTCTGGTTTGGGTGCTATGACAATAATGAGTTGGGTAATATTGGCAGCAACGGGCTTTGCAAGTCCCGAGCTGGTTGGTTTTGCCAAGACAGTACTTCGAGGATAAAGGCTAACTACTACTCCTTGGTTAATTCCTTCTGATTGCCATATGACCTTATCTCCCGCAACCAAAGTCTCTAGATTTGGCCTAATTGAACAACGTATGTGATTGCCCTTTGCATCTTCTAGTTCAACATGTTTGCTAAAGCGAGTAATAACTAAGCCATCAGCCAGATCGTCATGATTTTTTTTGTGCTCATGATAATTTTGTTGAATTTTTTCAATACGGGCAGTTTGTTGTTTACTAATACGTCTTTTACTCATGGTCCTAATCTATAATATAATTATTAAAAATATTCTTAGCTCGAACGAAAATTAAGGCTAAATAATCATACAGTATGAAGGTAAATTAAATTTAATGAAAGTCTACTTAGTGGGTGGGGCTATACGGGATGAATTATTAAATCTGCCAATAAAAGAACGTGATTGGGTTGTTGTTGGCTCTGAGCCACATGAGTTATTGGAAAAAGGATTCAGACAAGTTGGTCGAGATTTTCCTGTTTTTTTGCATCCTGAAACCCGTGAAGAATATGCTTTGGCGCGAACAGAACGAAAATCTGCGCCTGGATATTATGGTTTTTCTTGTAATTTTAGTAAAACAGTATCCTTAGAAGAAGATTTAGCACGCCGTGATTTAACAATTAATGCAATGGCACGAAATGAACAAGGACAGCTTATTGATCCCTACCATGGGTTGAAGGATTTAGAGGCAAAAATACTCCGTCATGTATCTCCCGCCTTCGCTGAAGATCCAGTACGGGTATTGCGTGTTGCCCGTTTTGCAGCACGTTTTCATCATTTAGGTTTTAAATTGGCCGAGGAAACCCGTTCATTGATGTATACCATGGTTCAACGAGGTGAATTAGCTCATTTGGTCCCTGAACGTGTTTGGCAGGAATGGCAAAGAAGCTTAGGAGAAAAAAACCCAGAACAATTTTTAATTACTTTACGATCCTGTGATGCATTGCGGGTAATTTTACCTGAAATTGATCGGTTGTTTGGCATCCCTAATCCATATCGTTATCATCATGAAATAGATAGTGGGGTTCACACCTTATTGGTCTTGCAAGCGGCAGTAACTTTAACTGAAGATCCTGTGATTCGATTTGCCGCATTAGTGCATGATTTGGGTAAAGCGTTATCGCCTATGGACAATTGGCCAAGTCATCATGGCCATGAAGAGCGGGGAGTTAGCATTGTAGAAACTCTATGCTCTCGATTACGAATTCCTAATGACTATCGTTCCCTGGCTATTTTGGTTTCACGCGTTCATTTAAACATCCACCGCTTATTTGAATTGAAAGCGAGCACGATAGTAAAAATTTTGGAGCAGAGCGATGCATTTCGTCGTCCCCAACTCTTCTATAATATGCTAATTGCCTGTGAAGCGGATGCATCAGGTTGTGGTCGGTCTATTGAATATCGCCAAAGTAAATTATGGAGCTATTTGCTTTCTGAATGTGCTAAAGTGAATAGCCAAGCGATCATTGCTGAAGGGTATAAGGGTGAAGCAATTAAACACACCCTACATCAAAGACGAGTGGCTTGTGTAGAATTGATATTAAACTCCTGGAAAACAAATGAAAAATAATCAAAATTTAATTTGGATAGATTTGGAAATGACAGGACTTGAGCCTGAAAAAGATAGGATTATTGAAATTGCTACTGTGGTGACCGACCCCCATTTAAATATTATTGCTGAAGGTCCAGTTTTTGCAATTTCTCAAGCTAAAATGCTGCTCGATGGCATGGATTCCTGGAATACTCGGCAGCATGGACAATCCGGTTTAGTTGATCGCGTTTTACAAAGTCAAATTAGCGAAGCACAAGCAGAGCAGTTAACCATCGAGTTTTTAAAGCAGTATCTAGATAAAGGTAAATCACCAATGTGTGGCAATAGTGTGTGTCAGGATAGGCGGTTTCTTTACAAATACATGCCAGATCTTGCTGCATTTTTTCATTATCGAAACTTGGATGTGAGTACACTAAAAGAATTAGCTATTCGTTGGCGACCTGAATTATTAAATGGAGTAGTTAAAGAATCAAAACACCTTGCCCTAGACGATATTAAAGACTCTATTGCGGAGTTAGTATATTATCGTCACCATTTTATAAACATGTTGGATGTAAAGAAATGATACAAAGAGAGCGACTGGAATTACCTAATGATGCAGACAAGTTATTGTTGCACTCATGTTGTGCACCTTGTTCAGGTGAGGTCATGGAAGCGCTTATTAGTTCGGAAATTAATTTTACTATCTTTTTTTATAATCCGAATATTCACCCTATTCAAGAATATGAAATTAGAAAAAACGAAAATATTAGTTTTGCAGAAAAGCACAATATCCCATTTATTGATGCTGATTATGATAAGGATAACTGGTTTGCTCGTGCGAAGGGTCTAGAATGGGAACCTGAGCGGGGTAAACGATGTACTATGTGCTTTGATATGCGTTTTGAGCGTACGGCATTATATGCTCACGAGCATGGGTTTCCGGTAATTAGCAGTTCTTTGGGAATATCACGCTGGAAGGATATGAATCAAATTAATGATTGCGGAATTCGTGCGGCAAGCAAATACCCTAACCTAGAATATTGGACTTATAATTGGCGAAAAAATGGAGGTTCAGAACGCATGTATGAAATTGCCAAGCGTGAAGAGTTTTATAAACAAGAATATTGTGGATGTGTATATTCTTTACGTGATACGAATGCATGGCGTAAGCAAAAAGAACGTAATCGAATAAAAATTGGCATTAACTATTATGCTGAAGAAAAAAAAGAAGATCAAAAAAACGAAGGAACATTATGAGCACGCATTCTCATGGTGGTTCACATCACCAACACCATCACGGAGCAAAGAATGCTCCCATGGCTTATGATAAAGCCTTTATTATTTCCATAGTTGCTAATGGCATCTTTGTACTGATTCAAATTATTTTTGCTTATTTATCAAATTCGACCAGTTTATTGGCTGATGCGTTTCACAACTTAGGCGACGTTTTAGGTTTGGTTTTAGCATGGATTGCTACCGTACTTATGAAACGCGCACCTACAATGAAAGCAACCTACGGCTTAAAAAAAATTTCCATACTCTCCGCATTGGCAAATGGAATCTTGCTCGTTTTTACATGCGGTATTATCGCCACGGATGCGGTCTATAAGTTGTTTTCACCGTCTGAGGTTCAAGCTTTCTCTGTTATGATTGTCGCAGGGATAGGTATTGTCATTAATTCTGCTACCGCCTTATTGTTTGCACGTGGCTCCGACGATTTGAATATTAGAGCCGCTTATTTACATTTATTCTATGATGCCTTAGTTTCCGTAGGTGTTGTTTTGTCAGCAGCCTTGCTGTATTGGACGGGGTGGCAATGGATAGATCCAGTGGTTGGTTTACTCATAGCATTAGTCATACTCAAAGGTACATGGGCTTTATTTGCAGGTAGTTTCAGATTAATTATTGATGGTGTTCCAGATAATATCTCTTGGACTGCTGTAAGCGATTTTTTATTGAGCAAACAAGGCGTGAAAGGATTTCATGATTTACATATTTGGGCAATGAGTACTCAAGAAAATGCCCTGTCAGTTCATTTGTATATGCCTGATAATGAACTTTCAGATGCATTAAGAGCAGAGTGGGTTGAGCAGTTACGTCAAGAATTTAATATTCAGCATGTTACTATTCAGGTGGAAAAGACCCAAACAGATTGTAATGATGCATGCCATCAACCTAAGTTTCTATAGTAAAAAATCGATTTGCGCGCTGATTGGGATGTTACTGAGTTAAATTTGCCTCCCAATCTCCAATACTTGATACAACCTCAATCCCATCAATTGATCAACAACCCCTATTATTGCGTTAACCTGCTAAACTATAAGACATATGACATCTCTTAAGTAGGAAAAAAAGAGAATGGATAAGTCTTATGAGAATAACGAAACATTCTCTGATCCATTATTAGATTGTTTAGTAATTTTAACTATGCTAAATCATCGCCCGTTGTCTGCAGATGTACTTCGTGCTGGATTACCGCTGGAAAATAATAAATTTACCCCCTCCTTATTTGTACGTGCAGCGGAACGAGTTGGATTTTCAGCACGCATAGTGAAACGATCCCTTCAGCATATTTCAAAATTAGTTTTACCGGTTGTGTTGCTTTTAAAAAATGATCAGGCATGCATCTTAAAAAATATTATTGATTCTGAAACAGTCGAACTCATTTTGTCGGATCATGGAGGAGGGGTTCAACAAAAATCATTCGATGATTTGGAGGAAAGTTATATTGGACAAGCTATCTTTATTGCTCCCGTTTTTAAATATGAAACTCGAGCTGAAGCAGCACCAACAGAAAATATAGATAAGCTTTCCTGGTTCTGGAGTACCTTATCCCGTTATCGCTATATTTACATGCAAGTTGTTGTTGCGGCATTCATAGTCAATATTTTCAATCTGGTTATGCCCTTATTTATAATGAATGTATATAACCGAGTCATTCCTAACAATGCCTATGTCACTTTATGGGTACTTGTTGTTGGGGTTTTGATGATTAATTTTTTTGATTTTATATTAAGACTATTACGTGGTTATTTAATTGACGTGAGTGGAAAAAAAGCCGATGTGGTGATGGCAAGCACTTTATTCCAACAAGCAATAAGCATTCGCTTAATGAACAAACCCAACTCGGTCGGTGCTTTTGTAAATAATCTGCGAGAGTTTGAAGTGCTTCGCGATTTTTTTACTTCCGCAACACTAACTACAATTATTGATTTACCCTTTGTGCTTTTGTTTTTTGTACTTATCGCGTATTTAGGCAGCTGGCTTGTACTGATTCCCCTTATTATAGTGCCGCTTATCTTACTCGCTGCATATATTATTGAGAAACCTATGCGTGAAGCCGTATTAAAATCCTTGCAAGGAGCCATGCAAAAACATGCATTATTAGTGGAAACAGTAACGGCTATTGAAACAGTTAAATCGTTAAATGCTGAAGGACAAATGCAAAAAAAATGGGAACAATATGTGGGTACTACCGCCCGAGATTCACTAAAAATGCGCTATTTCTCAAATTTGATAATCACTATAACCAATTATGGTCAAGGGTTTATTACGGTAGGTATGATTGCCTTGGGTGTCTATATGATTGAGGAAGGAAGCATGACATTAGGTGGCTTAATCGCCACAAATATTTTGGCGGGAAGAATTTTAGCTCCTCTTTCTTCATTGGCGGGAATTTTAACCCGGTTGCAGCAAGCCAGGTTATCATTGGAAAATCTGAATCACTTAATGTCATTGCCTGTGGAGCGTCCAGAAAATAAACGTTTTTTACACCTGCCTAAAATAGAAGGAACCATAGAATTCGATAAAGTTAGTTTTCAATATCCAGGTCAACAGCTCCTAGCCCTTGATCATGTTTCTTTTAAAATAAAGGCGGGGGAACGGGTAGCCATAATTGGCCGTATTGGTTCGGGTAAAAGTACTATTCAACGGTTAATTCTTGGTTTATATCAACCGAAAGAGGGAAATATTTATATAGATGGGATTAACATTGAACAACTAGATCCTGTTGATTTAAGAAAGAACATGGGCTTTGTCCCCCAAGATAGCATGCTATTCTATGGAACAGTCCGAGACAATATTTCTATGGGAATGCCCTGGGCTGATGATGCAGCAATTATCAATGCAGGTTATCTTGGTGGTGTAGACCGATTCGTAAATCATCATCCAGAAGGATTTGATATGATGGTAGGCGAGAGAGGGGAAGGCTTATCTGGAGGACAGCGTCAATCTATTGCCCTGGCGCGTGGACTACTATCTAATCCCCCCATCTGGTTATTTGATGAGCCAACCAGTGCCATGGATATGGCCACAGAACAAGAAACGATTCAGCGCTTATTAACTCTTAAAGAAAGTAAAACCATTATCTTAGTAACCCATAAAGTATCATTATTTCCTTTAGTTGACCGTCTTATCATGATGGATAATGGCCATATTATTTTAGATGGGCCTAAAAATGAGGTGATTGAAGTTCTACAAAAGGCACAGGCACTGGAGAAACAAAAACAAACCCAACCGTTTTCATCTTCAATACCCAATCAGGAAGGTAAATAAACATGTCTTTGAAGAAAAAGAGGAAAGAGAAAAAATTTTTTTCAGAAGATGAAGATTTTATTGCTGACTCTAAAGCAGCGTTGTTATCGAAAACAACAATGGTTGCGAACAGTATTCTTTTTATTGTCTTAATGCTTATTATCTTGGGAATAATTTGGTCTTATTTTGGAATGATAGACGATGTTGTTATTGGTGAGGGAAAAGTTGTTCCTTCATCAGAAGTTAAAATTATCCAAAGCTTGGATGGTGGAATTATTAATAAGATTTTGGTTCAAGAAGGGGAAATAGTTCGTCCTAACCAAATTCTAGTAACTCTGGATGATACTCGGTACAAGGCAGATTATAAAAATGGTTATCATCGATATCTTGCTCTTTCGGCCACAGTCGCCAGGCTAACGGCACAAGCTTATGGTAAACCAAGTGTTCAGTTTTCTGCTGAGTTGAAAGAAAATGCTCCTGATCTCGTAGATAGAGAAAATTATTTATTTAAAACCCAACTCGATTCACTTCATTCAGAATTAGAGAATTTAAAACAATATTTAGATCTGGCGAAAGAGCGCACTAAAATGTATGAGAAATTAACACTCAAAGGGTATGCATCTAAAGCGGAATACATTCGCACTCAAGAAATTATTGCAGAAATTCAACAAAAAATATTAGAGAAAAAAAACCAATATCAAAATACTGCATGGACTGAACTTAACCAGCAAAAAGCAGAGTTAATGAGTTTGACTGATTCATTAGCTTCTTTAAAAGATAAAATGGTGCGTACTCAACTAAGATCCCTCGTTTATGGTGTAGTTAAAAAAATCAATATTAAGACGGAGGGAGGAGTTGTTAGTCCAGGTGAAGATATTTTGGAAATTGTTCCTTTGTCAGATAAGTTACTTGTTGAAGCAAAAGTAACACCGAAAGATATCGCTTTTATTCATACGGGACAAAAGGTATCAGTTAAGATCACAGCCTATGATTATACGGTCTATGGCAGTTTAAATGGAGTTGTTACTTATATCAGCGCGGATGCAATTGAAGAACCAAGCACTAAATTCTCTGCGGCAACACCAATAACCTACTATATGATACGTGTACAAACCGATAAAAATTATTTAGGAAACGATAAACATAAATTACCGATAATTCCGGGTATGACCGCCAATGTTTTTATTAAAACGGGGAAAAAAAGCGTTTTGGATTATATTCTTAAACCCATATTTAAGGCCAAAGAGGAATCGTTCATGGAAAGATAAAGATTACTACCTTGTAATTTTAACTCGTAAAAAGGATTTTTTTGCATCCATGGATTTGAATAAAATTTAACCAGTTACTATACTTATCTCATATATGTTAAGTGAAACTCCCGCTACTTGAAAGTATCGATTTGTTCAGGTGTTTTAATAACGCGCAGGTACTAAAGTCATGGAGGAATTCAGAACCTTGCCCGCATGGTTTAGGTGTTCTCATGGCTGCTTCCACTATTACTTCCCCTAGTAATGAAGCATTAGCTCTACTACTAAAGACGATCCGCAATAGTAATCAAGAATCAATTTTAGCGCAGAAAATAACTTCTTACGGTAATGGGAATTTAAATTTAACCCTCAATACCAATAATGGGGTAGGTTTTATAGGAAATGGGAATAATAATGTTTCCTTAATGGGAAATAATAACATTCTTACAGTAGGTAATGGCAAAGATACTCTCTCAGTTTTAGGTAATAACAATCTTCTAATTGTAGGAAATGGCAACAATTCGGTCACACTTTCTGGCATCAATGAAACCTTATTTATGGGAAATGGTAATAATCTAATAAATGCTTTATCTTCTTCGGGCAAGGATGTTATTACAGCAGGTAACGGAAATAACACTTTGAATCTTGGATATGCCCATGTAGTGAATAGCATGGTACAACTAAGTGCCGCAAATTTTTCAGTAACCTTAGGCCAAGGCATTAACTCCGTACACTCCGTAACTACAGGGAATACAGTTATCAACTTGGGGAATAATAAAAATAGTGTGGATGCGGGTGTTGGTTCTTCTGTTATAAGAGGAGGGAACGGTGCCGATAAGATGACTTATGAGGCTAATCTAAATGCCATTGCCCACGGAGGATCCTCTATATATAACGGAGGTAAAGGTATTGATGTTTTAGAACTGAAAGTAAGCTATGGACAACTTACTTCTGCGAATTTTAAAAATAATATTCTAGGTTTTAAAGCGGCTGTAGCTTCAGGATCAGAAGCAAACAGCTTTTTCAAATTTTCATCCATTCCTTTAAGTGTTAAAGGTTTTGAGCAAATAAAAATCGTGGCTCAAGATCTTGGAGCACCTAAAGTTTCATTTACTCCAACTTCAGTTCGCGAAAGCGCTCCTGGTGCGACTCTAGGCACTTTATCTGCAACAGATATTGATGCTAAAGATCAACACTATTGGTTAATTATGAACAATAATGCCAATGGTTCCCTTAAGTATGTCGTAGCCAATGAAAGTACCCAAGTAATTAAGGGCTCAACCTGGTTTAATGGGGTAAATGGACCTGAAACACTAAAATTAGCTGCTGGAGTAGTACTTAATGATTCAACTCCCAGTACATTACCGATTACTGTGGCCGTAGCGGATATAGCTCAATTACAGGCAATTAAAGCCGGTACTTTACAGGTTAGTGCATTACCTACTCATACTTACAACGTCCCAGTTATTGCGGTTCCAGTTCCTCCTACCTCATTACATGTAACAAGTCCTGGAGGAAACGAAAATACACCGATACCATTAAATATAAGCGCTACAACACGTTATACGGGTGACGTATTATCCTATAAAATCACTGGGGTTCCAGCGGGTGCTTCTTTATCTGCCGGGACACACAACCAGGATGGTAGTTGGACGCTTACTGCAGCACAAATTAATGGTTTAACTTTTAAATCTGGATTAAATCAAGTGTCTGGCTCTGTGACTCTTAATGTAATTGCGACATCTACGTCTCCCAAGGGTTTATCCGCAAGTATTCACCAATCAATAAAGGTTGGAGTTAATCCTGTTGCTGATGCCCCTATCTTAAGTACCCAGGCGGTAACTGGGAATGAAGGTTCCGCCATACCTCTTAATATAAGCGCCAAACTTCCAGTGGGAAACACCACGGATGTGCTGTCAGTAAAAATTGGCAATGTACCTTCTGGAGCTACTCTAAGTTCAGGAGGGATTGCTTTAGTCGCTAATACGGATGGTACTTATACGCTCAGTGCGAGCCAACTGAAGAATCTTTCCCTTACCTTAAATGGGCAATTAGCCACCACTGCCAAACTTGCCTTAGCAATAACTGCCAAATCAACAGTAGGAACTTCAGTAGCCACGGCGACAGCAACGCAAGTTGTAACCGTCAATCCCGTTGCCGATACTCCTATCTTAGCTACACATTCGGTTTCAGGAAATGAGGGCACTGCCATACCCCTTGATATAAGCGCATTGCTTCCCGCAGGAAACACTACAGATGTGCTGTCAGTAAAGATTGGCAATGTTCCTTCTGGAGCGACTCTAAGTTCAGGAGGAACTGCTTTGGTCGCTAATACGGATGGTTCTTATACTGTGAATGCGAGCCAATTGAAGAATCTTGCCCTTACCTTAAATGGTCAATTATCCAGCACCACCAATCTTGCTTTAGCAATAACCGCTAAAGCAACTGTCGGGACTTCAGTCGCTACTGCGACGGCAACGCAAGTTGTAACCGTTAAACCTGTTGCCGATACGCCTATCTTAGAAACGCATCCGGTCTCCGGTAATGAAGGTACTGCCATACCCCTTGATATAGGCGCCTTACTTCCCGCAGGAAACACTACAGATGTGCTGTCAGTAAAGATTGCCAATGTTCCTTCTGGAGCGACTCTAAGTTCTGGAGGGACTACTTTGGTTGCTAATACTGATGGTACTTATACGGTAAATGCAAGCCAATTGCAGAATCTTGCCCTTACTCTAAATGAGCAATTGGCTAGGACTACCAATCTTACTTTAGCAATAACCGCTAAATCTACTGTTGGAGCTTCAGTCGCAATTGCAACGACAACGCAAGTCGTAACCGTTAATCCCGTTGCCGATACCCCTATTTTAGAAACCCAGACGGCTACTGGGAATGAAGGCTCCGCCATACCTCTTGATATAACTGCCTTACTTCCCGCAGGAAATACCACCGATGCATTGTCCGTAACCATTGGTAACGTACCTTCAGGAGCGACACTAAGCTCTGGAGGAACCGCCCTAACGGCTAATGCGGATGGTACTTACACACTTACTGCCAGCCAATTGCAGGATCTTGCTATTACGGTAAATGAACAATTGGCCACCACCACCGATCTGGCCTTAGCAATAACTGCCACTTCTACGGTCGGGAGCTCAGTAGCCACTGCGACAGCCACGCAAGTCGTAACCGTTAATCCCGTTGCCGATACTCCTATTTTAGAAACCCAGACGGCTACTGGGAATGAAGGCTCCGCCATACCTCTTGATATAACTGCCTTACTTCCCGCAGGAAATACCACCGATGCATTGTCCGTAACCATTGGTAATGTACCTTCAGGAGCGACACTAAGCTCTGGAGGAACGGCCCTAACAGCTAATGCGGATGGTACTTACACACTTACTGCCAGCCAATTGCAGGCTCTTGCCATTACGGTAAATGGACAATTGGCCACCACCACCGATTTGGCCTTAGCAATAACTGCCACCTCTACGGTCGGGACCTCAGTAGCCACTGCGACAGCCACGCAAGTCGTAACCGTTAATCCCGTTGCCGATACTCCTATTTTAGAAACCCAGACGGCTACTGGAAGTGCAGGTGTCGCCATACCTCTTGATATAACTGCCTTACTTCCCGCAGGAAATACCACAGATTCGTTGTCCGTAACCATTGGTAATGTACCTTCTGGAGCAACTCTAAGCTCTGGAGGAACTGCGGTGACGGCTAATGCGGATGGTACTTACACACTTACTGCCAGCCAATTGCAAGATCTTTCTATTATGGTAAGTGGAGATTTAACGGATACAACCAGCCTTGCATTAACTGTAACGGCTTATTCCAGCGTAGAAAATTCAGTTGCTACTGCCACAGCAACTCAATTAGTTACCGTTACTCCTATCGATTCAGGAACTCTATCTTCAGGAAATGATGGTGCAACCACGACAACAGATGGTTCCACTGCAACAACGACGACGGGTGCAACCACGACAACAGATGGTTCCACTGCAACAACGACGACGGGTGCAACCACTACAACAGATGGTTCCACTGTCACAACGACGACGGGTGCAACCACGACAACAGATGGTTCCACTGCAACAACGACGACGGGTGCAACAACGACAACAGATGGTTCCACTGCAACAACGACGACGGGTGCAACCACTACAACAGATGGTTCCACTGTCACAACGACGACGGGTGCAACCACGACAACAGATGGTTCCATTGTCACAACGACGACAGGTGTAACCACGACAACAGATGGCTCAACTGCAACCACGACGACAGTTGCCACTGCGACAATTGCAGATGGTTCAACTGCAACAACGACAGATGCAACTGCGACAATTGCAGATGGTTCAATTGCAACAATGACAGATGCAACTGCAACAATTGCAGATGGTTCCACTGCAACAACAGCGACAGGTGCAACTGCTACCACTACCGATGGTTCAATTGCGACAGCGGTAGATAGTTACACTCTGACCACGGATGGTTCCACTGCGACAGCGGTAGATATCTCCACTGCAACAGCGATAGATGATGCTGGGGCTGTTCCAATAATTGACTTAACTCAACAAGATAGTATTTTAGATGTAAGTACATATAGTATTTTAAGTGTAACAAGCTCAACTGGGACAGCAATAGATGGCTCAACTGCGACAGCAGTAGATGGCAGCACTGCGACAGCAATAGACAGCAGCACTGCGACAGCAATAGACAGCAGCACTGCGACAGCAGTAGACAGCACCACTGCGACAGCAGTAAGTTCAATTGCGACAGCGGATAGCTCGATTGCAACCGTAGATGGTTCAACTGCAATAGTGTCTAGCCAAACAAATGTTACTCTATCTTTACAAGGGACATTTACCGATATGGGTATAGGTGGTGTAGAAGTGAATTCTACCCTTATCTAATTGAATAACGCTCTTTGAGTTCCGAAGTTTGTCATCAAGAGGAAGAAGGTTTAACCCACCTTCTTTTCTTGATGATGGCCTAACTAGTCTCAAATATAGGTTAAATTTTTGTTGTTACTAACGTTAAACCCTGTTTATAACTCCTACAAGCAAGTGTTTCTTCGCCCAGTTTTTCATGCAACTGTCCTTGAGTTTCATAGGCTAAAGCAGTAGGTTCTATTTCGTTAGATCGTTCAAGATAATATTTGGCTTTTCCCCACAATTTTCGTTTCATGCATATTTGACCTAAACATAAATAAAGGGCCGCTGAATGGGCATTTTTTTTCAGTAATCCTTCAGCAAAAGCCAATTGTTTTTCATCGATTGGTAAGAGACTATAGAGTCCAATCAATTGCGGATTAAGGTCTTTGCGCAGTGCACGACGTAATAGGTCATTTGCATTAGTGTAATCTGCTTTTTTTAATAAGAAACGGACATATTCTGCGATAATATTCGGTTCGTTCGCTAAAGCTTTGGGTAATGAATGGAAGAAAGCCTTCACCGCCTCAGATTGATTTTGTTTTACAAGATCAATAAGACGTTGCAAATAAGCATTACGCTGTAATAATTCAAATTCTTGCGGATTAATAACCTGATATTTTTTTAAGTCCGGCAAAATTTGAATGAGTTGTGGCCAGTCTTTTACCTCTTGATAAAGTTGCATTATAAGCTTTAAAACATAAGGATGACGTGGAGCTATATCATGTAAGTGCTTTAGTGTTGCAAGCGCTTGCTCCCATTGATGATTTGCAAGTTGTAATTCGGCTTGAGTTAACTCCACGGCAATTTTAGCCTCAGGCATGGAATGTTGCGCCTCACGTAGATAATCATCGCGTAATTGATTGTCCCCCATTTTTTGGGCGGCCCGTGCAGCAGTTAAATAATTAAGTAAAGGTGTATCCGTATTCGGTAATGCTTGAATCAAATGATTTTTGGCTTTTAACCAATATCCTTCACTGTACTCAATTAATCCTTTTCGGGTAATTGCTTGTGCTTTTTGAGTCAGTCTTTTTGAATGCCATTGAGCTAATGTACTTGGCGTGTGTGAAATTTTCTGACATAGGCGCAAAATAAGATACATAACAAGGAATAAAAGAATGATGCCAAAAACAGCTACCCAGACTGTAGTTTCAATGGTCCATTGGTTGATCGCAATTAATACATAGCCTGGGTCTTTATTGAGTTGAATTCCTAAAGCCACGGAACCTAGTAAAATCAAGAAAGCAAAGAGAATACGCATCATTATTGATTTCCTCCTTGTCCGTCATTTAAAGATTGAGTTTCCGGAGTTTTTTTTGATTGAAGCAATTCATTGAGCATCGGGAGTGCAGATCCCATGGCTGGTCTTTTTTGAGTTACATTCTTTTGTTGTAACTCCGTTAGTTTTTTGATTAAAGCAGCAGTGTTAGGCGTCTTTTCATTAAAATTCATTTTAAGACTACTAATCGCTTGTTTCAGAACCAGTTGGTAAACCGACGGCTCATTATTAAGAACAGCCCATTGCGCTTCTTGAAGATTAAGGCGGAGCTTTTCTTTAAGTAATGCTTCAAATAAAGGAGAAATCAAAGGTTCAATCCCTTGCTCATGTCGTCGAATTACCACAAGCTTTTCCAATGCATTCAAACTCCCTTGTAATCGCCCTTTCCAGGTAGACGAATCATTTGCTGTAGGTGGGCTATTTTCTGATGAATGAGTATTTCCCTTCATCGGTAACGGAATACTCAGATCATCGATGCTGTTTTGTGCTGCATCCAGTTGACTAAGCAGTCCAGCAATATCAACTGTGGGAAGGGCTTGAATTTGTGCTATTTCTTTTGCTATCGCTTGTCTTATATTCAAAATTTTGGGGTCGTTGAGTTGTTTTAAGAGCTGATCGGATTGCTCCAACAATGCAACAGTTGCATCAATTTCGTTGCTCCAATGGGAATTAATTTGTGCTAATTCAAGATAATAACGTGCCTTAAGGAGAAGCCAATCCTGATTTTGATAAAATTTTTGTTGCAGTGCATTTTGTATTTGTTTGCTTAAATTTTCAAATTTGGCTTGCCACTGTGTTTGTATTTCTTCAGTCTTATTTTCTCTTGTATTCGTTAATTCCTGGGCTTGGACTTGGCTTTGCTCTAATTGTTGGAGCTGTGTGGAGAAATTATTTTGCGTTTTACTTAGTTGCGTTTCCAACTGGTTGTTCTCAAAAAGAGTATAAGCAGCAACTCCTAGCGAGCCTAATGCAACTATAAAAGCTAAGATGGGTATCAGGGTTTGATTTTTACATAATGGTGAATTATTTATAGGTTTCGTCTTTTCATTGTGCGAAGTATTGAGTGTTTTTTTTACTTTTTGTACTTGTTCTTCATTGCTGGCCATAAGTTAATCCTTGTTTACGTAATCAGACAATGCAGTCATTATATGATTAGGGTTACAAACCTTAATATTTTTTATACTCATCGATGAAGCAACTTGAGCCAGGCGCTCGCTGATTAAAAGCCATTTTTTATTACGGAGCCATTCCTGGGCCTCTTGTTCAAACATTTTAAAAAGGTTATGCAGAGACTGTTCGCTTGTTAACAGTATAATGTCCACTAAATCATTGCGCCATATAGACTCGATCAATTTCGGGCTAATTTGCGGGATAACCCTTTGATATACTTTTAGAATAACAAGGTTCACTTCCCGTTTTATTAGTTGCTCCTCGATAAGTGGCCTGCCTCCTTCACCTTTAAATAGTAGCACGTTTTGATTGGCTGGTTGTTTTAATGTTTTTAATGCTAATAAATGTTCGCTGTTAGGAATATTGGGAATTGCGTGGACTTTTATACCAAATTTTTGAAGTGCCGCAGCACTACCTTGACCGATTGCAATGACATGGGCTGATGAGGGCCATTTAATATGTTGTCTGTTTAATTGAGTAAAACAGTAATGAACCGCATTGGCGCTAATGAAAATCGCTTGATCCACTTTCTTTAAATCCGGCAATAGCTGGAGCCAATTATTGTCTGTCGCTTTAATCTCTAGAGTTGGGAGTTCGACTACAATTCCTCCCGCCTCGCGAATACTCTGACTCAGCTCCTGCGCCTGATCGTGTGGACGGGTATTTAAAATGCGCAAACCGTGAAGTGAGTTACTCATTTTGGTACTGATGCAAGAAGGTTTGCCGCTCCTTGCGCCAGTAACGATTGGGCGCAAAGTTCAGCCAAGCGTGTTGCCTGTTCCAATGGCCCAATTTGCACGCTCTTAATCATTTGTGAGCCATCAAGGCTCAGAACTTTTGCTTGCAAAGAAAGTTGGTTGTTCTCTATTGGTACACAAAAAACAGCCAAAGGGACATGACAATTACCGCCCAATAAGGCATTAACTTTTCGCTCCGCATGCACACAAATAGCTGATACGGGATCATTAAGTTCGGTAATTAGCGCATGCATTTCATGATCGTCAGCCCTACACTCAATAGCTAAAGCACCTTGGCCACAAGCAGGAAGCATGATTTGAGCTGATAGTTGTTCCTGTATAGAATCCATAAATCCCATACGTTCAAGACCCGCAGCAGCAAGAATAATCGCGTCATACTCCCCTGATTTGAGCTTCTCAAGACGAGTATTGATATTTCCTCGTAAGGACTTGACACTCAAATCTGGTCTGTATGCCAATAATTGAGATTGTCTTCTAAGACTTGATGTTCCAACAATTGAGTGTGCGGGCAAGGTCTGTAAATCGGTATGTTGATAACTGACAAAGACATCAAAAGGATTATCTCTTTTGCAGATTGCCGCTAATCCGAGACCTTCAGGAAACTCTGCAGGCATATCTTTTGAAGAATGAACAGCAAAGTCAGCTCTTTTATCCAGCAATGCTTCTTCGAGCTCTTTGACAAATAAACCCTTGCCGCCAACAGCGAGAAGTTTGTCCTTGAGAAACTTATCTCCAGAGGTGTTCATAGGTAATAAATCAATCTGTAAATTCGGCCATTTATTTAACAATAAATTCCGGACATGATTGGCTTGCCACAAAGCCAAAGGGCTTTGACGGGTTGCTATACGTAAGGTTCTTGAATACATACGATACGGCATTTTGGAGAGCATGCCGTATCATACTATGTTCATTACGTAGATGCACGCACAGAAAGAGCGATAAAAATGTAAGTCCATCCATTCACAATCATATCAATAGCAAGAAACATCCCAATAACCCATAAGCCACTAATTGGCCACTGCATGATGATTAAAACACCAAGAATAATGGTAATAATTCCTGCAAATAATAACCAACCCCACCCTTTGTCGTTTTTTAGAGAAAAGGCTAGAATTATTCGTGTGAGGCCAATAACAATTAAAACCCCAGCTAATAGCGCAGTAATCAATGTAGATGCTAAAAAAGGATCATACAGAACTACACCCGCACCGATTAGGTATAACACTGCAATTATGGTTTGCCAGAGAATACCACTCCAGTCCCGATGTTTGAAAATATCAATAAAATGGGAGATTGCGGAAATAATTAATAAGACAGCAAAAAAATACATGCTTACTAAGGTTAAGCCAATGACCATGCTCAAGCCAATACAACCTAGAAAAACAAGTAATATCCCTAACCCTAACAGCAACCCCCAATTTCGCCTTAAAGCACCAGGAGTGTATAGTTCATTTGTATTTGTCATATCCCTTCCTTGTTGTAATGCATCCGTAACTTGATACTCTTGAAATATACCCTAATTCTCAAAGGGTTGTCGATTAACTTGTAGGTTTCTAGATGAGCTTATTTGCTCGAAGTTTAGGTAAAACGACAGATTATTTATAAGTATCGTAAAGCGCATGAGACTTTTGTTTATAATAGGCCCAATATCGATCTCCATAAGACCAATGCCAATATTCGTAACCATAATTTACGAAGCCTACAGTTTCTAAGACATGACTCATGATTTGGCGATTTTGTTTTGCTTCGTTAGAAATAACTTCTGAGACCGTGAATGACAGGGAGCCATCTAAATCTTCCATCCAATCTTTAGGATGAATTCCCATATCAATTGCCTCTCCTTGTTCATTGATTAAATAAACATCAATTGCAGCGCCTGTCGAATGAGGCGGGATATTTGATGAACCATCTAAGTTGATAACCGGAGAGACCAATCGGGTTGTTTCAGTAAAAATTTCTTCTGATGACCAGTCGGAATGTTTATTTTTAACTTTTTCATAGCGTGTTTCAAAAAGGAATTTTTGTAATGCCAGACTTCGATAACTTTCATACAAGCAAAAACGTAATCCTTTAGGCAACAAGGATTGAGCTTGGTTTAATTTTTCATAAACCGTTTTTCGCATTTTTGTGTAATCCGTATTATTTGCTATTTCTGGAGACGGCCCATAGCTGATTTCAGCATGATTGATTACATCAATCATCGGATCGTGATTTTCGATCACCGGAATGGCAATTATTTTAGGATCGGCAATAAGCAAAATAGAATCTTGCATGGGGAAGTCTGACATTTTGAATCCTTATAGCTTATTTTTTTGCCATAGAAGCGAATGCTTCCGCTGCATTTTTTCTGCTTTCTTCAACTGTTTGATCCTTGATGTGCGTGGCAATCATCCATGAGTATCCGAAAGGATCTTTAATGAAACCGGCACGATCGCCCCAAAACATGTCAGCTACCGGCATTATTATTTGACCTCCAGCAGCAACTGCTTGTTGAAAGAACGTGTCTACATCAGAAACATATATAAAAAGTGTGATTGGTGAATTCCCAAGAGTTTCCGCACTTTTGGAACAATGTTCTCCTTCCATTTCATCACCCATCATAATAATTGAGTTACCAATTTGAATCTGAGCATGCATAATGCCTTTTTCATCTAAAGATGGGAAAATTTGTAACGCTTTAGCGTGAAATGCTTGTTTATAAAATTCAATTGCTTTCGCACAATCTTTAAAAGTTAAAGAGGGTGTTACAGTATGAAAACCATCAGGAATTGCTTGGACCATTTTTCGCTCCTTAGTTTTTTTAATGATCCATTATAATTTGAAGAGGGTGTCCTGGATAGAAAATCCTTTTATTTGGTTTTAATCCTGCTGGAAAAAAAATTCACTTCTAGGTATCATTCTAAATTATGATCATGAGGTGTATGGGCATGAGGTTGCAGTTTTTAATGTCATTGTTTTGTTGTTCATTTGTATTGTATGCAAGTGATGAAGCGCAGCAACGAGAAATTCAATTAAGAATTCAACCTGTGGGAAAAGTTACTGTACAAGGTGAAGCTCAGACCGATAATAGAGCAATGAGTACGGTAGAGACCAAAGAGCTTGGACAAGAAACATACCAGCAATTTTGTATTGTTTGCCATCGAGACGGTCTAGCGGGGGCCCCAAAATTCAGAAACGAAGAGGATTGGAAACCGCGATTAGCCCAAAAAGAATTAAATGATTTACTTGCTTCTTCAATAAAAGGTTTAAATGCTATGCCTGCAAAAGGAACGTGTATCAAATGCAGTGATGAGGATCTTAAGGCTGCTATATCCTATATGTTGCCCAAATCATGAGAAAACCTACGTATAAAAAAATTCAAACTTTTAATGCAATGCTGACTGTGTTTGTATTATTTGCTTCGTTTTACTTTCAATACGTGGTTGGTCTTATTCCTTGTCCCTTATGTATCATGCAACGCATTTGTGTTTTTTTGTTGTTGGCAGTTATGGGATTAAGCTTTCGAACTTTAAAAAAGGCGCACATTATTAGTCTGTTGCAAATCATAATTTCGTGTGCCGGATTATTTTTTGCTTTACGTCAATTATGGTTACAATCTTTACCTGCGGGAGAAGCACCGGCCTGTATGCCTGGTCTTGATGTTTTAATCCGTTATTTTCCCTGGCAAACTGTAGTGAAAGCTTTGTTTTGGGGTAGTGGGGATTGTGCTGAGTTGAATTGGAAGATGTTGGGAATCTCTATGCCAGGCTGGTGTGCTTTATACTTTCTATTCATGGCGTTAATGGGATGTTTCTTGTTTTGGCAGACTCGACGAAGTGCGCTTCACGAATATTGAGCGTATGAAGGAAGCAAAGATTAGGGTTAAGTCGTTTATCCATTCCCGGAATCTTGGATTCCTCTTTTTTCAGACTGTGTATACCTAAATAGTTTTTGAAGTATTGAACTGCCGATTTTGGCTACTACTAGCCACTTCGCATTCAGTTCCTAAAGTAGCTAAATAAGAACTGGATTTATATTTTTCCGGATGTGCGAAGCGAAGCATCTGATTTTTAAAGTGGACAATACGAGCTAGTGACTCGGGAGATTGGATTAAACTGATTTTGTTCAATAATTCCAGCAATATGTGTCGGGGCTGGTGGCAGATGATCAACATATCACAACCTGCGTTAAGAGCTTCCCCTGTTCGAGTCATTAAATTGCCAATATCTGCGCCAGTCATGCTCAAACAATCGCTTAAAATCAACCCTGTAAATTCCAATTCATGGCGTAAAATTTCCTGCAACCAAACTGTTGAAAAGCCAGCAGGCTTATTGGCATCAATTGCTTTATAGGTAACATGCGCGGGCATGATCGCACTAAGAAGCCCCTTGTTAATTAGCTCGATAAACGGTTTTAAATCTTTGGTTTTTAACTCATCTAAGGAGGCAAGAGAAACGGGCATCGTATTATGTGAGTCGCCACTTACCGAGCCGTGCCCGGGAAAATGTTTGGCCACGGCTGGCATTCCTGCTGCATTCATTCCATCAATAAAAGCACCAGCCAAAGAGGCTATTACATCAGGATTAGGGTGAAAAGCCCGATCCAAACGGGCAATAATAAGGCTTTTATCATGAACATCAAGAACTGGAGCAAGGCTTAAATCTACACCGCAATTTAATAGGTCTTTGGCCATAATTTCGCCATATTGTCTTGCCAGTTTGATCCCTACTTCTGGATTCTGATCGTAGATATCACCATAAACGCGAGGAGCGGGCAATGCACGAAATCCCTGACGCAAAAAGCGTTGCACAAAGCCACCTTCATGATCGGTAGTTATAAAAATATTAGAATTGATTGCACGGATTTCATCAATCAAAGAGTTCAATTGTTGTGGACTTGAAAAGTTGCGGGTGAAGAGAATTACGGAACCTACTAATGGATGTTTTATGATTTCCCGTTCAATGTCTGAAAGTTCCGTACCTTCTATATCGATCATGAATAAACTAGAATTTGAACTGGGCATAAACATATATCCTTTTTAGAATTGTGGATGAATAGGACCATGCTTCCATAGATTTTGCGAATGATAACATAAATTGCTTAATTATTAACATCGCTAATGCTGGTAATCTGAGTTTGACTTAGCTATTATCGGCATTTTGAATTATTTCTAACCGATGAAAACCTTTTCTTGCGAAGTGTTACATAAACACTCCTCAACTCAAGCGCGAGTGACTCGTATTACTACGGCTCACGGTGAATTTATTACCCCAGTTTTTATGCCGGTTGGTACGCGTGCGGGTGTAAATAATATGACCCCTGCTGAATTGCATGAAGCCCACAGTCAAATCATTTTAGGGGGCAATACCTATCATATGCTGTGTGCTCCAGGTATGGAGGTCATTGAAAAAGCAGGCGGGATGCATCCTTTTATGGGATGGCATGGACCGATGTTAACGGATAGTGGGGGCTTTCAAGTTTTTAGTTTATCCAAGAATAAAAAAATTTGTACGATTGACGAGGAAGGTGCACATTTCCAATTACCGGGGACTCGGCGTTTAATTCATATGACTCCGGAGATGTCTTTAGAAACTCAAAAAATTATTGGTGCAGATATTATCATGGCCTTTGATCAGTGCACGCCGGATAGTTGCACTAAAGATGAAGTCAGTCATATCATGTCCCGTACACATCGTTGGTTAAAGCAATCCATCAGTTATCATCAACAATATCCGACTTCCCGATATGGCTATGAGCAAGCGCTTTTCGGCATAATTCAAGGAGGAACTTTTAAAGATTTACGCCGTGAAAGTGCGGATTTTATCTCTTCCATGAATACCGAAGGAATTGCCATTGGCGGTGAAACTATTGGTTTCGATATGAAAACTACTGTGGAAGTTATTCGTTGGGTACATGATTATTTACCAGAAAATAAACCACGATATACCATGGGGGTTGGAATGTCCCCACAAGACCTTTTGGATGTGGTCGCAGAAGGAATTGATATGTTCGATTGTGTTGCACCAACACGGAACGCTCGCCATGGATCTTTATATTGCGGTGAATTGATTCGAGACGGCAATTGGTTACGCTTTGCTAGCGAGCATGAGAATGAACGAATTCAAATAAAAAAATCTTGTTTTGCCGATGATATGTCGCCAATCATGGCACAGTGTATGTGTTACACTTGTCGTAATTACTCTCGTTCTTATTTGCATCAGTTAACAAAACAAAAGGCGAATTTATTTACAGCTTTGGCAAGTATTCATAATGTTCATGTAATGCATGATGTTTGTGATAAAATGCGTGAGTTAATAATTAATGAAAGTGGGAATTAAAAGCACTTATGCATTTATGTCATGTAACGAATAATATCCGGTAAAAAACATTCTTTTTTACATATATTAAAGATCATCAATTAATTTAAAAATGACAGGAGATATTAATGGTTGTAATTAGCACATCTAAAGGTGATATTCATCTACAGTTAGATACAGAAAATACTCCGGCTACGGCTGAAAATTTTCTTAATTATGTGCGCAGTGGTTTTTACGATAATACAATTTTTCATCGTGTTATTGCAGGATTTATGATTCAAGGTGGTGGGCTTGATTCAGAGATGAAACAAAAATCAACTCGCGAGCCAATAAAAAATGAAGCGAAAAATGCGAAGCCAAATAAACGCGGATCTATTGCTATGGCAAGAACTATGGACCCTCATTCTGCAACCGCGCAATTTTTTATTAATGTAGCTGATAATGCATTTTTGAACTACAGCGGCGATCATATGCAAGGCTATGGATATTGTGTATTTGGTGAGGTAGTGGAAGGGATGGATGTTGTTGATGCGATTGCGAAAGTAAAAACTGGGCAACGTATGGGACACGCCGATGTACCTGATGAAGAAGTAAGTATTATTACAGTTAAAGAAGTGTAATAGAACTTGTTAGCCTGGGTGAAGCGGAGCGAAACCCGGGCTTTCCCAAAGATATTTCCAGATCCGCTTGTTTCACCCGGCCAACGCTGCTGATTAAGATTTTCATTTTCGCTTTTTTATACTTTCCGAATAGTCAAATATTGGTATTTGAATATGGAAAAAAATGGCTAATAATCGTGCAGTGAAAATACTAATGAGTGTAATAATCACATTGAGGTTTTCGGAGATATTAAAATAATTAAGGGTCGTAAACAGTACAGCTCCAGCTAAAGCAATAACTGCATAAAGTTCTTTTCTTAACACTAAAGGGATATCGTTGCAAAGAATATCTCGTAACATACCTCCACAGATCCCTGTGACCATGCCACTAATAATAGCAATGCTGGGTGATAAACCATGATTGAGTGCTTTTTGAGTACCGATAATCACAAAAGTAGATAGTCCCAATGCGTCAAGAATTAAAAATATTTTCATAATTCGAATTAATGAATGGGCAATAAATATAGTTAGAAATGCACATATTGATGTGTAAAGCAAATATTCTGGATGGATAACCCAAGTTAGGGGATAAGTATTGAAGAGCGCATCTCTTACTGTACCACCACCCAATGCAGCAATACTTGCAATCAACATAACACCAAAAAAATCCATTTTTTTACGACCGGCCGCTAATGCACCTGTGATTGCTTCAACACAAATACCAATGATGAAAAGACAGTGGAGTAACATATAAACTCTGTGTGTTTTTAAAATGCAATGATACCACTATTCGGCCAAACGGTGAAATACATGGGACGGAGTTCTTGTTTGCATTAAAGCCAGAAGATAGCAAACTTCGATTTGTTATTCTCTTAGTAATGGAAAAATTCACGTTGTAGGTTGTTTATTTGCTATTTTGGCATAATAACTTACAATTTAGAGGGGGTTTAATTTCGATGACCACAGAAAATGCATGGAAAAAATTCTAAAATAAAAGTACCAATTTTTTATTTAGAAAGATGCAAAAACAGAAACCTCCCCTACTGGAACTGGAGAAAATGTAAACGTTACCGCTCCAACAGTTCAGGCGCCAAAAATTGAAGCGCCCAAGGTTGAAAAGCCGGTAATAGAAACCCCTGCTCCTAAAGATACTAGCGGTGGCAATCAGTAAATAGAAGCGGTGTTATTGTAAGGTTTGAGAATTGATGGGCTTTGACTAAATTGGAATGACCAATAATGGTTTAATTAAACTAGATTAAACCATTATTGTCTTTTTGAGCATTTTAATTTCTTATCCAAGTCACAAGCGTCATGCCCTTTTGTTTAAAAGGGGGACTATATCAACAAGTCAACGGATTAGGTTCCGTGCGAATGGCTAAAATGTTTCAGCGAAGCTAAGGCTAAATCAATAATTTTTTTAGACTGTTCTTCATCTGCATGGATCAGACTCACATCATGAATTAATTCAATTAAAAAATTGGCGATCTCTTGTTCGGGAAGCATATCCGTATAAAGACAGGACGCTTTGGCGAAAATATAATGAAGCAAGTTTTTACTAATGGATACTTTGTCTTGGATTATCCCCGGGGCATTATGGGAGTCGCCAAATAACAACCATCCTGGCGAAACATGGAGTTTCGACGCGATTTCTACCAATTTAAGGGGATCAGGAATCGCTTCACCGCGAAGATATTTACGGCATATTTGTAAAGAATAGCCTGTAATTTCCGCTAGCTTATGAATGCAAACACCCGAAGTAGAGCGTTGCGAATTAAATCCTGCGGCGATCATGGCATCACGCAGACGATCCGCGAACTGTTTTGCCAGGTTAACTTTTTCCATGGTATTAAGTCCCAATTTATGAGTAAATAAATTATAATCAATAGAAACAAAACATGCAAAATAACATAAAAAACGAAACTAAAAATTTCTATTGGAAACTTAAAGTTGACATATGCGACAAACGAAGTATAATACCAGCGAAACCTATGGAAAGGTGCTTAGTCCAATAAAGAAGTAGTGATATTAGATGGAACAAATATCAGTCCAATAGAAAAAAGGTGGATAACTCATAGCAGTTCACCTCGCATACTTTGGCTTGAATGGTTCCCCTCCATTTGAGCCTATCTATCATGTTCCTGAACGGATTTTCATTAGAAAATCTCTAAATTTATAAATTAATCGACTTAGTTTAAGGATAGAAGATCCAAAATCTTATTGATTAGATCATTTTAATAAATTAACTAATAAGTTAATCGAATTAGCGAGGGTTATTTGCTCCTGTTCATCTAAAGAACGAAGGTTTTCACTTAGTCTATTATGGAGCAGATAGGGGGAGGCATGAACAAAATCTTTTCCCTTTTCAGTAATATCAATATAAATGATACGACGGTCTTTACTGTCTCGAGTACGATGAATCAATCCTTTTTCTTCCAGCCTATCGATTACTCCCACCAAAGTGCTCATTGATAAGTAGACTTTTTTAGAAAGAGTAGAGAGAGTCATAATTCCATTTTCATAAATTTCATACAAACAGATGATTTGCGGTACGGTTAAACCATAACATTTATTCAATCGTCTGGAATGAAAATCCATTTCCTGCATGATTTTGCGTAAGGCTAGCATAATGCTTTTGGAACGCTGTTCGGATTGTATTTCAAGATCAATTTTCTGATTCATTTGATTGGGTTCAATAAGGTTCATGGATAGTCTTATACAAATTCAAGGTTGAAATTAAACGCATTAACCATTAGTATCGAAATGATTTGTGTACGAATTGTTTCAACAGATATGAATATTTAAGGGTATATTTATTGTACATCACTATTTAATGCAACTGTATAGAGCTCCTCAAAAATATCAAAGAGGGACTTTCAACATATATTCCAACTATCAATAATAAAAAGAAGGATTAATTATGCAAAGTCAACTCAAAGAATCCTTGGCTACGCAAACCGAAGATACTGTATCCGTTTCAGAAGAAGAAATTCAATTTAATAGTGGCGGAATACTGACTTTGGGAGTAGAAATTGAACTGCAACTTATTGATTCTGAAACCTATAACTTATGTTCTCGAGCAGAAGAGATCTTAAATGCGATGTCTCACCATGAGAAAATTAAACCTGAATTTTATTTAAGTACGATCGAAGTAAATACTGCTAAATGCAACTTGGTGCAAGAGGTTGAAGAAGATCTATATACTTCAATATCTGAGCTTCAACATGCTGCAAAAAAGCTCGGAATATTACTTGCAGCAACGGGATCTCATCCCTTTTCTAAATATGCTGATTGGATTATCTCACCAACAACCCGTTATCTGGATTTAATTGATCGAAATCAATGGCTTACTCGGCGTATGAGTGTGTACGGACTGCATGTCCATTTAGGTATGTCCAGTGGAGAAGAATGCATACGCTTTAATAATTTCTTCATGTATTTTTTACCGCATTTATTAGCCTTGTCTGCAAGTTCCCCTTTTTGGCAAGGGATTGATACCGGCCTATCTTCTTGTCGTCCAACCACCTATGAAGCTCTTCCCACAGCGGGTCAACCCTATCATGTCCGCTCATGGCAGGATTTTGAATATTTATATAAGACCCTTAAAGCCTGTGGCTCTATAAAATCACTTAAAGATTTATGGTGGGATTTAAGGCCAAGTCCTAATTTTGGGACGCTCGAAATTCGTGTTTGTGATGGTACGGCAACATTAGCAGAAACATTAGCTCTAGTAGCTTTAATTCACGCACTCGCCCATTGGTTTGCTGATAATGGAAGTTGGCTGGAAGCAGTCGCTTACCCCCCTTATTGGCTTTCTCGAGAAAATAAGTGGAGGGCCATTCGTCATGGCTTGGATGCTGAGTTAGTAATGAATACCGACGGTAAAACAAAATTAATGCGCGAGGATTTGCGAGAGTGGTTTGAGAAATTAAAACCCTATATTGAGCAACTCAATTATCACACCTATTTTTCGACGCTTGAAGCGATTATGGATGCAGGGACAAGCTCTGAGCGACAACGAAAAGTATTTGCCTATAATAATAGCTTTACAGAGGTAGTGAAACACAATATAAGCGAGTTTTTATTGCAAGTGCCGCTATACCGGCGTGAACTGGCCATTACCTAATGATAAAAGGAGCCTGAAAAGGCAGTAGCGTTGTTTTAACACGCGCACAATGGATTCATCCGTTTTTTCTGGGTAAATGATTGCTTTGTAATATCACCTTATTATATACTTCACCCCAATGTGTATGAAGGTCGTTTTATAGGCACGTAGCTCAGTGGTAGAGCACCACCTTGACATGGTGGTGGTCGGTGGTTCGATCCCACTCGTGCCTACCATGCAACTAAATCGTTTTCCAGGAGCGCCCGCTTTCATTTGGGATGATGCTTAAAATTGACTCCTCTTAAATTAAGGTTTAAGCCCTGCCATGCAGGGCTTTTTTTTGAAAAGAAGTGCTTACGGATAAAATTATGCCAAACATTAAACTGCCTGATGGAAGTATAAAACATTTTGAAGCGCCTTTAACTGTCTATGATGTAGCTCATAGCATAAGCCCTGGCTTAGCTAAAGCAGCTATTGCGGGTCGTATTAATGATCGTTTAGTCGATACTTCTTTCCTTATTGAAAATGATTGCGCCTTAGTAATCCTTACAGAAAAGCAAGATGAAAGCCTTGAAGTGATTCGTCACTCTACTGCGCATCTATTAGCACAAGCAGTTAAAAGTCTTTTTCCCACCGCACAGGTCACTATAGGTCCTGTTATTGAAGATGGCTTTTATTATGATTTCGCTTTTCAAAGACCATTTACTCCAGAAGATTTAGAGTCCATCGAAGCAAAAATGATGGAATTAGCTAAGGCAAATTACCCGGTAACACGTAGAGAACTACCTCGTGATGAGGCAATTGCATATTTCAAAGGCATTGGCGAGGAATACAAAGCGAAAATTATTGCTGATATTCCTAAAGATGAAGTATTGTCTCTGTATAAGCAAGGCGAGTTTGAAGATCTTTGTCGTGGTCCCCATGTTCCTTCCACAGGATTTTTGAAGGCATTTAAGCTGACTAAATTAGCGGGTGCTTACTGGCGTGGTGACTCCAATAACGAAATGTTGCAACGTATTTATGGTACCGCATGGGCTGATAAGAAATCCTTGGCCGATTATTTATTCCGTCTTGAAGAAGCTGAAAAACGCGATCATCGTAAATTAGGCAAGAGCTTAGAGTTATTCCACTTCCAGGATATTGCTCCTGGAATGGTATTTTGGCATCCCAAAGGTTGGACAATTTATCAAGAGCTTGAACGCTATATGCGACATCGTCTGGCTGATTTTGGTTATCAAGAAATTAAAACACCACAATTAGTTGATCGGGTTCTTTGGGAAAAATCAGGTCATTGGGCCAATTTTAGAGACGAGATGTTTGTCACTGAAACTGAAAATCGTCACTATGCCGTTAAGCCAATGAATTGCCCATGCCATGTGCAAGTATTCAATCAGGGTTTAAAAAGTTATAGAGATTTGCCTTTAAGATTATCAGAATTTGGTAATTGTCATCGATGTGAACCCTCAGGTGCCCTCCATGGTTTGATGCGTGTTCGTAATATGGTTCAAGACGATGCTCATATTTTCTGCACAGAAGATCAAATCCAATCTGAAGTAGCGATGATGCTCGAACTGGTTCAGTCTGTGTATGCCGATTTTGGTTTTAATGAGATTAAATATCGCCTGGCCTTACGTCCTGAAAAGCGAGTTGGCAGTGATGAGGTCTGGGATAAAGCAGAAGCGGCATTAATGCAAGCAATGAAAGATCGCAAGATAGAATGGATTGATGCTCCAGGTGAGGGAGCTTTCTATGGACCTAAAATTGAGTGTTCCTTGGCTGATTGTTTAGGCAGAATTTGGCAGTGTGGAACGATACAAGTTGATTTTTCGATGCCAGGTCGTTTGGATGCTTCTTATGTGGCTGAAGATGGTAGCAAACAAATTCCGGTTATGTTACATCGTGCTATTTTAGGCTCTTTTGAGCGTTTCATGGGGATTTTGATAGAACATTACGCAGGAAAATTTCCTTTATGGTTATCTCCAGTGCAAGCGGTAGTACTCACAATTAGCGAAAAACAGAATGAGTATGCTCAAAAGGTTACCCAAATTTTACAAAAAAAGGGTATTCGCGCTAACTATGACTTGAGAAATGAGAAAATTGGCTTTAAAATTCGCGAACATACTTTACAAAAAGTACCTTATCTCATAGTGATAGGGGATAAAGAAGTTGAATCAAACCAAGTCGCAGTGCGTTCTCGTGAAGGAATAGACTTAGGTGTGATGACAATAGATACAATTTGTGATACCTTGGCGCAAGAAATTGCTCGCAAAGGATCAATTGCAATTAACAAGCAGGGGGGATTAAACCATTAGTGCACCAACTAAGCGTGAAAATGATCGCGCAAGAATTAATGAACAGATCAATGTACCTGAGGTACGCTTAATTGATGTCGATGGTAATCAGGCAGGAATTGTCTCTACACGTGAAGCCCTGCGTGCAGCGGAAGAAGGTGGATTGGATCTGGTGGAAATATCCCCAACAGCCAAGCCTCCAGTATGCCGTATCATGGATTACGGTAAGTTTCTCTTTGAACTGAGTAAAAAACAAGCTGAAGCGAAGAAAAAGCAAAAGCAAATTCAGGTCAAAGAATTAAAATTCCGTCCTACGACGGAAGATGGGGATTATCAGGTCAAGCTACGCAACCTGATCCGTTTCCTAAATCATGGTGATAAAGTCAAAATTACGCTGCGTTTTCGTGGTCGTGAAATGGCTCATCAAGAACTCGGTATGAAGATTCTTGAGCGTTTACAGCAAGATACCGCTGAATTTGCAGTTGTTGAACAACACGCAAAACGCGAAGGAAGACAATTGCTGATGGTGTTATCACCCAAAAAAACTAAGTAGCTGAAACAAATGCGGAGTATATTGTTATGCCGAAGTTAAAGTCACATCGCGGAGCATGTAAACGCTTCCGTAAGACAGCAAGTGGTGCGATTAAACGTCGTGGCGCTTATAGAAACCATATCCTCACCAAGAAGTCCACTAAGGCGAAGCGTCATTTGCGCGTAGAGTCTGGTACTTTGAAGCCATGCGATGCTCGTTTAGCAGAACGCATGTTGCACGGTAGTTAAGGGGGGAATGAAGAATGCCAAGAGTTAAACGTGGGGTGATAGCGAAAGCACGTCACAAGAAAGTTTTAGACCAAGCTAAAGGTTATTACGGTGCCCGTAGCCGAACCTACCGCATGGCAAAACAAGCAGTAATTAAAGCGGGTCAATATGCTTATCGTGATCGACGTCAGAAAAAGCGTCAATTTCGCGCCTTGTGGATTACTCGTATTAATGCACAAGCTCGTGAGTGCGGATTATCATACAGCCGTTTAATTGATGGATTGAAAAAAGCATCAATTGAGCTGGATAGAAAAGTATTGGCTGATCTAGCTGTTCATGACAAAATAGCTTTTGCTGCAATTGCTGAACAAGCTAAGGCCGCATTGGCAAATTAACCTATTTAAAGCACTTAATGACCTGCATTACACGGTGAAGCGTAGCGAACCTAGGATACTTGGAATTAGTGCTAAAAAGATAAAACTTATTTTAAGGAGGCTGCGGCCTCCTTTTTACTTGTGGGTATAATTATGCAGGATATCATCACCATACAAGAGCAGGCTTCTGAAGCAATTAAGAATGCACAAGATGTATCTGGATTAGAGTCAATTCGCGTGGATTTTCTAGGCAAGAAAGGCAAGCTAACTGAAATTTTAAAAGGACTTGCTCATTTATCTGCTGAAGAAAAACCTAAAGTAGGTCAATTAGTAAATCAGGCAAAGCGTGAAATCAGTACATTGATTGAATCGAAGATGCTTGAACTCAAAGAAAAGCAGTTACTAGAAAAACTTTCAGCTGAGCGCATTGATGTAACTCTTCCAGGACGTAAGAAAGAAAGTGGTTCATTACACCCTGTCACTCAAGTAAAACATCGAATTAATGAGTTTTTTAGTCGTATGGGTTTTGATATAGTTGATGGCCCAGAAATAGAAACTGAATTTTACAATTTCGAAGCACTGAATATTCCTGGGCATCATCCAGCACGTGCAATGCACGATACTTTTTATTTTGGTGATGGCCGTTTATTGAGAACTCATACTTCTCCAGTTCAAATTCGTGCTATGGAACAACGCAAACCACCATTTCGTTTAATTGCTCCTGGCCGTGTCTATCGTTGTGATTCGGATTTGACCCATACTCCCATGTTCCATCAGGTTGAAGGGTTATTGATTGATAAGCAAGCGACGTTAGCCAGTTTAAAAGGCTTGCTCCAAGACTTATTTGCAGATTTTTTTGGTCGAAAATTGGCATTGCGGTTTAGACCTTCTTATTTCCCATTCACCGAGCCCTCTGCAGAAGTTGATATCGAATGTACCCAATGCAGTGGTAAAGGATGTCGCTCGTGTAAGTTTACTGGATGGCTTGAGGTTTTAGGTTGTGGCATGGTGCATCCTAATGTGCTCAAAGCGGTGAATATTTCTCCTGACGAATACCGAGGTTGGGCATTTGGGATGGGTATGGATAGATTGGCGATGTTGTATTACGGAATAGATGATTTACGGATGATGTTTGAAAATGATCTTACTTTTTTAAGCCAATTTTGAGAAATTGTGCACTTTGATTCTGTCATTTGCAGTATTGTGGTCCGACATTTGAGCTGAGCTCTGCGGACCTAAAAGTTTAATTAGGTGGTAAGGACTATAAATGAAATTAAGTAAATTATGGTTACGTGAATGGGTAGATTACTCATTAACTGAACAAGAATTAGCAAGTCAACTGACTATGGCTGGCCTGGAAGTAGACGCAGTAAGTCCAGTAGCAGGAGAGTTTACTCGTGTAATCGTCGCTGAAGTTCTTAGCACCAAACCCCATCCCAATGCAGATAAATTAACTGTATGTGAAGTCAATGCCAATACGGATAAGCCCTTGCAAATTGTATGTGGTGCGTCCAATGTCCGGGCCGGGTTAAAAGTAGCCTTGGCTATGATTGGTGCACGTTTACCGGGAGGTTTTAATATTAAAGAATCCAAATTACGGGGCGAATTATCTCAAGGGATGCTCTGTTCTGTCAGCGAGTTAGGCATGGCTGAACAATCTGAAGGCATCATGGAATTAGAAGAGGATGCTCCCGTAGGGATGGATTTACGCGAATATTTGACTCTTGATGATCATATTTTTGATATTGATTTAACTCCCAACCGAGCCGACTGCTTTAGCATTTTAGGTATCGCTCGGGAAGTGGCGGTTTTAAACAAATTACCCTTATTAGAAAAAACAATTTCTGAAGTGACGCCCAGTATTGACGACATCCTTCCCATCCAATTGAAAACTCCAGAGGCTTGTCCGCGATACTGTGGGCGCATAATTCGTAATATCAATACTAAAGCTACTACACCTTTATGGATGAGTGAGCGTTTACGTCGGAGTGGTATTCGCACATTGCATCCGATTGTAGATGTTATGAATTATGTAATGATCGAATTAGGCCAACCCATGCATGCTTTTGATTTAGCAACAATCAAAGGTGGAATCAATTTACGTTTTAGTCATGATCAAGAGCAGATAGGGTTGCTTGATGGTCAAGAATTAACATTAAATGAAAAAGTATTGGTTATAGCTGACCATGATAAACCTTTGGCGATAGCTGGGATCATGGGTGGAGAAGCCAGTTCAGTGCAAGCGCATACTCAAGACGTATTTTTAGAAAGTGCCTATTTTAATCCGATTGTCATTGCAGGTGTTGCGAGAAAATTTGGTTTATTCAGTGATTCCTCTCAGCGTTTTGAGCGCGGCGTCGATCCATGTTTGCAAATAAAGGCTTTGGAACGCGCTACTGCATTAATTTTAGAAATTGCAGGGGGAGAAGTAGGACCAGTTATTGAGGCCCAAGATAGGAAGTATGTACCAGAAACGGTGCGTTTTTCTTTTGACACCGATAAAGTAAAAAAATTAACCGGCCTTACTATTTCATTACAAGAAATGAAAACTTTATTAGAAGGGCTCGGTGTTGTCGTAGGTAAAGACCATAATAATTGTTTGGAGGTCACTATTCCTTCTCACCGCTTTGATATCCAATATGATGTTGATTTGGTAGAAGAAATCATACGACTTTATGGCTATGATAATTTAAATGCACAACCTACCACTACCGTAGTGCAGGCTGGAAAAGCATGTGGTAATGAAGAAATCGCTGCGAAGCTGTCTCACTGGTTCAGTAACAGAGGGTATCATGAAACGATAAGTTACAGTTTTGTTGATCCTGTACTACAACGCGAACTTTATCCAAACAAAGAATTTATACAGTTGCTTAATCCAATTTCTTCGGAATTATCCCAAATGCGTGCAGGGATGTGGCCAGGATTAATTGCCTCCATGATTTATAATGTTCACCGCCAGCAAAACGCGGTTAAATTTTTCGAAATCGGTGTGGTTTTTGATGTGAGCAAAGAACAAACCATTGAGCGCCCTTGTATTGCGGGTTTATTAATGGGAGAACAGGGGAGTGTCAATTGGAGTGAGCCTACTCGGGTCTTTGATTTTTTTGATTTAAAAGGTGATCTTCAATCTTTATTTTCTTCACTTAAAATAAAACAAGTCGAATTCGTAGCTGCTGTCCATGATGCGTTACATCCTGGTCAATCAGCACAGATACATATTAATGGAGTTCTCGCCGGATGGATGGGGATATTACATCCACGTTTGGCAGATGCTTTAGATTTGCAAGAGGATGTCTTACTATTCGAAATCAATTTAGCGGCATTAATGGGACATGAAGCGCCACGTTACAAAGCGATTTCAAAATACCCGCAAATTCGCCGCGATTTGTCATTCTTGGTTGACGCGGAAATCAGCGTTATGCAGATTGAATCAGCTGTTAGAGAAAACATAACCGAAAATTGGTTAAAATCTTTTGATGTATTTGATGTCTACACAGGTGAAGGAGTTCCTCAAGGTAAGAAAAGCCTTGCCGTGGCAATGACTTTGCAAGATGAAAGTAGGACTTTAGTTGATGCAGAGATAAATTCTTTAATTAGTGCTATAATCAACATGTTAGAAAACCAATTTTCAATCATATTGAGGGAATAATCGTGAATGCACTCAGCAAAGCAATAATGGCAGAAACCCTGTGTGATGAATTAAAACTGTCCAAGCCTGCATCAAAGGAAATGGTCGAGAATTTTTTTGAAGAATTGCGACATGCTCTCGAGCATGGCAATCACGTGAAGTTATCAGGATTTGGTAATTTTACATTAAGGGATAAGCCACAAAGGCCGGGTAGGAATCCAAAAACTGGAGAAGAAATTCCAGTAGTAGCCAGGAGAGTTGTGACTTTTAAACCTGGTTTAAAGTTAAAAACAAAAATTGAATCTATAGGAAAGTAGTCCATTGGCCTATTATAATAAACATATTCTCGTATGCACCAATCAAAAAGCTGCAGGCAAACAATGCTGTGGCAATACTGGTGGGGAACCTTTTTTTGATTATTTGAAATCCCGTCTTTTGGAACTGGAGATGCATGGTCCAGGAAAAGTGCGTGTAAGTAAATCGGGATGTCTTGGGCGATGTAGTTCTGGCCCATGTATCGTGATTTACCCTGAAGGCGTTTGGTACAGCTATTCTTCTTTCTCTGATATTGATGAAATCATTGAACAGCATTTAATTTCAGGCAATATTGCAGAGCAGTTATTAATTGACCAGGAATAATCAATAAATCAGGGCAGTCTGGATGTGGAAGTAGAGAAACCTGAAATTAAATTATGAAACACATTGATTTCGGATTCCGCTTTATCGTAGAGAGCCTATAGTTTAGGGTTATGTAGATAATCGCTTAGTACTAATGATGGTGTTTCTGCTTCACACAGATTAAACAAGAGAACAAAAATTATTATGATTCTTGTTTGAAATTTGCTATATTTACGCGGATTTAATTAATTGTTTATAAATTTTTATCCTTTTTTACTTGTAGGATGTTTCTGTTTTGGTTAAAATCGCCCGTCCATGATAGAAGATTACCAATTTAGGCGGTTCGGAGTTCATTTAATGAAGACATTTAGTGCCAAAAGCCATGAAGTCAAACGTGACTGGTTAGTGGTTGATGCCAGCGACAAAGTTTTGGGTCGCTTAGCAAGTGAGATTGCTCGTCGTTTACGTGGCAAGCATAAAGCTGAGTATACCCCCCATGTTGATACTGGTGATTACATTGTAGTTACTAATGCGGAAAAGGTTATTGTGACCGGCCGTAAATTTACCAACAAGATGTACTATCGTCATACCGGATATCCTGGTGGAATAAAATCAGATAGTTTTGAAAAATTACAGGCTAGAAATCCTGTTAGAATTATCGAACTTGCTGTTAAAGGCATGTTACCAAAAAATCCTTTAGGTAGAGAGATGTATCGTAAGCTAAAAGTATATGCTGGCAACGAGCATCCACATACTGCACAGCAACCCAAGCAACTTGATATTGAGGAATAAGTATTATGGCTGAAATGAAGCAATACTACGGCACAGGTCGTAGAAAAAGTTCAACAGCTCGTGTGTTTTTACGTCCAGGTAAAGGCGAGATCAAAGTAAATGGCCGTACTTTACAGGAATATTTTTGCCGTGAAACATCTTGCATGGTTGTAATGCAGCCACTTGAAACCGTTGAGCTTGTTAATAAATTTGATGCTTATATTACAGTATCCGGCGGTGGAGTTTCTGGCCAAGCAGGTGCTGTACGTTTGGGTATCGCCAGAGCATTAGTTGCTTATGATGAAGCAGGATTAGCAGAAGATGCTGAGCCTAGTCCAAATTCGGTTCGTAGAAAATTACGTGCGCGTGGTTTATTAACTCGTGATTCACGTCGTGTTGAACGAAAGAAAGTGGGTTTGCACAAAGCACGTCGTGCAACTCAGTACTCAAAACGTTAATCGTTTATTGGTTAAAAAACCCCGCTTCTGCGGGGTTTTTTATTTTGCGTGGTAAGAGTATGAAGTTCCTAGCCTAGGAGCAAGAAAGCGGGACTCGAGGTATCTATGTCTTATGACCCCGGTTATACTGCCTTGCACCCAGGCTACAAATACATAAGCAAATGATGGTGAATGAAAATACTAAGCCTGATCATGAACAGGATAAAAGCGATCGTATCGATGAAGATCGTCGTCAATTTTTGTTAAAAACAACCTGTGTATTAGGCGGGATAGGTGCTTTATGTGCTTTAACCCCTTTTGTGGCCTCATGGTTACCTAGTGCCAAAGCTCAAGCCGAAGGTGCGCCTGTACATGTTGATCTAAGTAAATTGGAACCAGGTGAGCAGGCGGTTGTTGAATGGCGCGGTAAGCCCGTATGGATAATTAGACGAACCAAGGAAATGTTACAGCGTCTGAGTCAGGGTTCTTCAAGACTTCGTGACCCAAATTCAGTAACGAGACAGCAGCCACCTTATGCAAAAAATGAGTTTCGTTCAATTAATCCAGAATACTTGGTTCTTATAGGGATTTGCACGCACCTGGGGTGTTCTCCAAAATACAAACCCAATTTGGGCGATTTAGGCCCTGACTGGCCCGGGGGGTTTTTCTGCCCTTGTCATGGCTCTACTTTTGATCTTTCCGGTAGAGTTTTTAAAGATGTGCCAGCACCTATTAATTTGGAAGTACCGCCATATTATTTTATCGATCAGCATACTCTTGTTATTGGTGAGGACAAAGTATAGATTCTTTGTCTGCATAATCGGTAGCCTGGGTGCAGCCAAGCGAAACCCGGGATGGTGAACAACATGGTTTTCCCGGGTTTCGCTCGCTGCGCCCAGGCTACAATTTATGATTGGTAACAGAAAAGGCTTGCTTAATGAATAGACTCCTCAATTGGCTCGATGAGCGTTTTCCTTTGATGAGCACCTGGAAAAATTATTTCAGTGCCTATTATCTTCCTAAGAATTTAAATTTTTTATATTTTTTTGGTTCACTAGCCCTTGTCGTTTTGATTAATCAATTGCTAACAGGTTTGTGGCTCACCATGTTTTATACTCCAAGAGCAGAACAAGCTTTTGCTTCTATAGAATATATCATGCGCGATGTTAATTTTGGTTGGTTACTGCGATATATGCACTCAACTGGGGCTTCTGCTTTTTTTATTGTTATTTATTTACATATGTTTCGTGGTTTACTTTATGGCTCATATCAAAAACCCCGTGAATTGGTTTGGCTTTTGGGGATGTGTTTATATATTTTACTTTTAGCGGGCGCATTTTTTGGTTATTTATTGCCTTGGGGACAAATGTCCTACTGGGGAGCAGAGGTAATCACCTCTTTGTTAGGTGCCGTTCCGTATATTGGTGAACATCTTGTCGTTTGGCTTAGAGGGGATTACTCAGTTGGGAATGCCACGCTACAACGTTTCTTTGGGTTACATGTGATTGCCATTCCATTCCTGCTTGTATTTTTGGTGTTCTTGCATGTTATTGCCTTGCATCGAGTGGGATCTAATAACCCTGAAGGTATTGAAATTAAAAATCACTTAGATGCGAAAGGAAATCCTCTAGATGGCATTCCCTTTCATCCATTCTACATAGTTAAAGACTTAGTCATGGTACTTGCTTTCCTTAGCTTATTTTTTGCCGTTGTTTTTTTTGCCCCTGAAATGGGGGGATATTTTTTAGAACATAATAATTTTGTACCCGCAAATCCTTTAATCACACCCGATCATATTGCTCCAATGTGGTATATGTCGCCATTTTATGCCATGTTGCGGGCGGTTCCGAATAAATTACTAGGCATTATCTGTTTGGGCTTAGCGCTATTACTGCTTTTCTTTTTACCATGGCTTGATCGCAGCCCGGTTCGCTCAATGCGTTACAAAGGGAAGTACTCAAGGATTATGTTGTTTCTAGGCGTAACTGCTTTTATGGTATTGGGTTATTTAGGAACAATTCCTGTAACTCCAATACGCTTGTTTTGGGCACGTATAAGTACGATTGCTTATTTTGCTTATTTTATCCTGATGCCTTTTTATTCTCGTTATGAACAATCACGTCCCTTGCCTTCTCGCCTAGGAGGGCAATGATGCGGATGCATGGAATCGCCTTCTACTTGGCCGTATGGTTTGGATGCTTCGTTCTAATTCCAGATGGATGGGCGCATACGGTAAAAGTCGATGTTCAAGATAAGGCTAGTTTACAAAAAGGCGCTCGATTATTTATGAATTATTGTTCCGGGTGTCACTCTTTAAAATATTTACGCTATAATCATATGGCCAAAGGGTTAGGGCTAATAGGATTTAATGGTCAGATAAATCAAGATTTATTAAAAAGTAATCTGATTTTTACCCAAGCAACAATTAATGATCCAATTCGTATTGCCTTGCCTCCTGAGGATGCCAAACAGTGGTTTGGGGTAGTACCTCCAGATTTATCATTAGTTGCTAGAGAAAAAGGGATGAAATGGCTCTATAACTATTTAAATGGTTTTTATAAGGATGATGCTCGTCCATTTGGTACAAATAACCATCTCGTTCCGGATGTTGCTATGCCAAATATTTTAGAAACATTGGCGCATGATCTACCAGAAGTGCAATTTGATCGAAATTTACAAGATTTGGTGACTTTTCTTGTTTATGTGGGTGAACCAGTACAGTCAATACGTCACTGTTTAGGATATTTTGTCGTGGGTTTCTTAGCGATTTTATTTCTCGTCGCCTGGGGTTTAAAAACAATTTATTGGCGAAAAATCGGCGTAAAGTAACCCAAAAAGGTAAAAATGTGGTAAAGTGCGAGTTTTTGTGTGTGTACTTACCTTTGTTATAGGTTGAATTAAATAGGAGTTGCTCATGGCAATTGTTGCGAAGCGCACTATAATGTCTTTATTTTCCGATACAGACGATGTTTACAGCCATCAGGTTCGGATTGTGTTGGCTGAAAAAGGGGTGAATGTTGAAATTCTTGCTGCCAAGCAGGCCGAACCCAGCGCTGATCTCTTATCAGTTAATCCATATGGAACCGTTCCTACTTTAATTGATAGAGAACTTGTGCTTTATGAGCCACGAATTATTATGGAATATTTAGATGAGCGATTTCCTCATCCACCATTATTACCTGTTTACCCGGTTGCTCGTGCTGAAACCCGTAAAATGATGCACAGGATAGAACATGATTGGTATTATTTAATGAACCGTATTTTAAGAGAAGATAATGCGGAACAGGCGAAAGCAAATTTATTTGAAAGTTTAACCGCACTGGATCCTGTATTCGCCGATAAGACCTATTTTTTGAGTGATGAATTTTCTTTGTTGGATTGTGCATTAGCACCGTTATTGTGGCGTTTGCCTCGATTGGGTATTGAAATTGCACCGGAGTTTAAAGGAATAATTGCTTACATGCAGCGCTTGTTCAAACGTGAATCGTTTCAAACAAGTTTGACTGATGCGGAGCGACAACTAAGAGCGGCATAATTATATGACAATGACATCAAATAAACCTTATTTAATACGCGCTGCCTACGATTGGATTGTAGATAACGAATTAACACCTTATATCCTGGTTAATGCCGAATATTCGGGAGTACAAGTTCCGAGAGAACATGTAAATCATGATCGTATTGTGTTAAATATCTCTCCGGCAGCAACTCGCGGTCTTTTGTTGGAAAACGATCGTATCATCTTCACTGCTCGTTTTTCAGGAAAAACAGAACAAATTTTTGTTCCACCAGGAGCAGTATTAGAAATCTACGCTAAAGAAAATGGTAGAGGTATTGCCTTTGCGATCGAAGATGAAGAAGATCCGCCTCCAGCATCTACTGGAGCTGCTGGCGCTGAATCGGATGGCTCAACTGTTTCTAAAAATAAACCTTCATTAAAATTAGTCAAGTAAAATGGACGTAGTCCGGTGCTTTTTAGCCTGGGTTAAGTGCAGTGTATCCGAGCGATTTTATCTCTTTAGCAACGATTCGGGTTCCTTTGTACTTCATCAGGCTACAACGCTTTAAACCAGACTACTTATAAGCAAGTGTTCGAAATAGTAGATTTGGAGCACAAGATGATCATACCAGCAAATGCCTTGTATCGTTGTGAACAAATTAGAACATGTGAGCAACAAGCTTCTTCTTTGTATCAGTTGGATGAAAATGCACTTATGTCCCGTGCAGGAGCGGAGGCATTTTTTCTTATAATTAAACTTTACCCCCAGGTACGACATATTGCCGTATATTGCGGTGCTGGAAATAATGCTGGGGATGGATATGTGGTGGCCAGATTAGCGCATGAGCATGGTTTATCAGTGACGATTTACCAGTGTAAAGCAGTGGCTGATCTCCCTTTTGCTGCACAACATGCAGCGTTAATGGCTATAAATTCAGGAGTGGAGTGTCAAGCGGCTGATGAACCATTAGAGACTGAAGTAGAATTAATTATTGACGCTCTTTTAGGAATTGGCCTAAAAGGGCCTGTACGTGGAGTTATTGCATCAGCAATTAATCAGATCAACTCCAGTGGGCTACCTGTTATAGCTTTGGATATTCCCTCAGGTATAAATGCCGATACAGGAAAGGTAGATAATTTTTGTGTTAAGGCCAACATTACCTTAACCTTTATCGCTCAAAAAGCAGGTATGTATACCGCCGATGGCCCGGATTATTGTGGTATTATTCATTGTTGCTCTTTACAACTTGATTCCTGTGTCTCTCATTTGGTTCCAACTGCTCGTCTTTTAAGTTCAGATACTTTATCTTTACCCTTGGCTAAACGAAAAAAAAATTCGCATAAAGGCAATTATGGCCATGTTTTAGTAGTTGGTGGGGGGCCAGGAATGCCTGGTGCAATCAGTTTGGCTGCTAAAGCAGTAATGCGAACAGGAGCAGGAGCAGTTACCGTTGCTACATGGCCGGAACATGCCAAAAGTGCCTTATCAATAATTCCCGAAGCGATGGTAAATGGTGTTGCAACTGCCCAAGATTTAAAACCGCTTTTAGCCCAGGCTACGGTCTGTGTTATTGGTCCAGGTCTAGGGGAAAGTGAGTGGGCGATGAATCTGTTTTTGACTGCGATTACCTCACAATTACCTATGGTTATTGATGCATCTGCCTTAAGATTGTTAGCCGAAAATCCTCAACTGGATGATAATTGGATATTAACACCACATCCAGGTGAAGCAGCTTGCTTGCTTTCTTCTTCTGCTGATTTGGTTCAGAAAGATAGATACCTTGCCGCGGCAAATATCCAGAAACAATATGGTGGCGTCGTTGTATTAAAAGGGGCTGGTTCGGTGGTTCAAACAGAGAAGGATACTTTTGTTTGTCCCCGAGGTAATCCTGCCATGGCTAGTGCTGGTATGGGTGATGTATTAAGCGGTATTATTGCGGGTCTTTGTGCTCAAGGATACTCTTTATCCGAAGCAGCACAATGCGGTGTGTGGGCTCACGCAGTTGCAGGGGATCTGGTAGCAAAAAAACTGGGAGGAACTGGTTTATTGGCCAGTGATTTATTTGATGTTTTACCTCACGTATTGAATTATCCTGAATGATGACAAATAGTGAATTAAATGATGTTATAACACTAGATTTACCTGATGAGAAGGCCAGTGAACTGTTTGCCTCCCATCTGGCCTCTTGTCTTTGTCCTTCTTTAATCATGACCTTTAGTGGAGACTTGGGGGCAGGTAAGACAACTATTATTCGCGCTATGCTAAGACATATGGGCGTTCAATCTCCAATTAAAAGCCCTACTTTTTCTTTAGTAGAAAGTTATTTATGCAATCATCTAACCCTACATCATTTTGATCTCTACCGTATACATCATGAAGAAGAGTTGGAATATCTTGGTTTTAGAGATTATTTTACCCAGGAGAGCATCTGTTGTATTGAATGGGCAGAAAATGCAGGAGGAGCATTGCCACAAGTCGATATTCGTTTTAAGTTAGCTATTAAGGGGGCTGGACGTGAAATGCAAATTATGGCATTGAGCGCAGCTGGTAAAAGAATTTTAGCGCGTCTTGCAGGTGAAATATGATATTTCGCTTCTTGTGTTTTATAGTGATGTGTTTTTGCTCGATAACAACATTTAGTGCCCAACTCAAATCAATTGTTTTAAAACAGCAAGGAAATCAAACCTCACTGTTTCTAACAATTAATGGTCCATTCACCCATAAATTATTTTTGTTAAATAATCCTGAACGAGTTGTCTTGGACTTAAATAATACACAATTGGCTGTCGATTTAAAGCAATTGGGTTTAATTAATGGATTAGTCCGACAAGTTCGAAGCGGGCATTCGGAGCCTAGAACTTTAAGGCTCGTGTTCGAAGTAAATCAAAAAGTACAACTTAGATCAGCTCCTTGGAAACCCAATGGTGCTTTTGGAGGTATTCGTGTTGATTTACTGCATAGCGGTCATCTTGTTGCGCCTATTGCCGCAACTACTCCTCCAAAAGCAGTGTATGTTGCCCCAAAATCCTACTCCACGCAGAAAATACAACAGCCAAAGTTGCCTGTGAAAGTTGAGACCAAGCAACCAACACTCCCTATCCTCGCAAATCAAAAGCCAATTAAGGTGAGTGGCAGACCCTCTAGACTCCGTGATGTTATTATTGTTTTGGATGCAGGTCATGGTGGCAAGGATCCAGGGGCTAGAGGTCCACACCGCAGTCGCGAAAAAGACGTTGTTTTAGCAATTACTTTGAAGCTAAAACAATTAATTGATAGACAACCCGGGATGCGTGCTGTACTAACGCGGTCGGGAGATTATTATGTTGGCCTGCGGCAGCGTCTTGATATAGCCAGAAAATATAATGGCGATGTATTTGTGGCAATTCATGCAGATGCATTCAATAATCCACATTCAAATGGTGCTTCAGTATTTGCTTTATCGCAGAGGGGGGCTACAAGCGAAGCAGCGCGTTGGCTTGCAGAAAAGGAGAACTATTCAGAATTAGGGGGGGTTAACCTGGGCGATCTGGATGATCAGAATGGTGTGGTGCGTTCAGTCCTGATTGATTTATCACAAACAGCGACGATAAATTCTGGTTTGCAAATGGGGGGACGAGTTTTAAGCCAGCTGGGTAATTTCACCAATTTGCATAATACTAAAGTGGAGCAGGCTGGGTTTGTTGTTTTGAAGTCTGCAGATATTCCTTCAATTTTGGTAGAAACAGGATTTATCTCAAATCCAATTGAGGAACGTAATTTAACCAACCCAGCATATCAAACTCGTTTGAGCCAGGCCATTTTTCAAGGCATTAAAGGCTATTTTTGGGAAAATCCGCCTCACGGATCTCGTATTGAGGCAATGACGACGAACAATGTCCATTTGGTTCGCGCTGGAGAAACTTTACCTGCTATAGCTGCCCGTTATCATGTTTCAGTTGCAGCCCTCCAGTCTACCAATCATTTGCGCGGAATCTCTCGACTTAAGCCGGGCCAAAAACTGGTGATTCCTCCAGCATGGGCATAAGAATTCATCAATTACCGCCGCTCATAGCGAATCAAATTGCTGCGGGAGAAGTAATAGAACGCCCGGCGTCAGTAGTGAAAGAGTTGCTGGAAAACTCTTTTGATGCCGGTGCAGATGCTATTACCATCGAAATAGGTTATGGCGGGCTTAATCAAATCAAGATCAGTGATAATGGAATAGGTATTGTAGCAGAAGACTTGCCTTTGGCCATTGCAGCACACGCGACCAGCAAAATCAGTACCCTTGATGATTTATATGCAATTGACAGTATGGGTTTTCGCGGCGAAGCATTAGCAAGTATTGCATCAATAGCAAAAGTTACTATTAGTTCCAGACCTGAACATCAAGAGACAGCGACCATGCTGCGAGTCCATGGCCTCGAGCGGTCTATTTCACCTTGTGCTCGGGCTGTAGGAACGACGGTAGATGTGGTGGATTTATTTTTTAATGCACCTGTTCGAAAACGTTTTTTAAAAAGCGAAAAATTAGAGTTTCAAGCAATAGAAACCACCGTGAAACGTTTTGCTTTAAGCGCTCCTGGAATTGCGCTCACGTTAAAACATAATGGAAAGCAGGTCCTGGCTCTTCCTGCTGCAACCAATGAACAAACTCGGTTAACACGTATTACCCGTATATTCGGTAGTGCTTTTGTTAAAGAATCAATTTATCTTGATGTGGAACATGGGGAAATGAAGCTCTGTGGTTGGTTAAGTAATACTAATTTTCAGCGTAGTCAAAATGATCGTTTGTGGGTTTATATTAATCAACGGATGGTTAAAGACAAGTTAATTCACCAGGCGTTAAAGCAAGCCTATGATGGTTTATTACATCCTGGTCGATTTCCTGCATGCATATTGTATCTAATGATTAAACATGCAGAGGTTGATGTAAACGTTCACCCCACCAAACATGAAGTTCGCTTTCAACAGCCCCGTTTAGTGTTTGATTTTTTAACCTCCCAATTGACTGCGGCACTGAAGGCTAAAAAAGAAACTTGCGAAGATGCTCCCTATGAATTGAGCGAACCGACGCATCAAAATCAGATTCAAACAATTTATGAACCTTATCCGAAATTAATTGGATCCAGTAACAGCATTTATCATTGTGAAACGGAATTATCTTGGGTCATTTTAAATAGCCGATATATCATAGTGTTCATAAATCAACAACCGTATATTGTGGATATAATAACCTTATATCAACATCGGATGCAGGAGCAAATACCGCAGTTGTTCTTTCCTTTGGCAAGTAGACCTTTATTGGTTCCTATTCGTTATTCTTTTCCGCAAAAGCGACACTCTAGTTCTATAGAATTAGTACAGAGTCTCAAATCATTAGGAATACATATGGAGTGGGTGGACGATAATGAAGTACTTATTCGGAGTATACCGCTTTGTATGCCACATTTAGATTTACGGTTATTTCTAGATTCAATTGCAGAATGCAATGTAGTTCAACAGGATCAATTACTTGAAATAATGAACCAATCACAAAAATTTGATCCTAGACTTCTAAACCGTGAGGAAAAAATTGAATTAAATGAATTATTACTTAAAATATATAAAGAGCAAAACAAAAAGTTTGGCTTATTTACAGCATTAACAAATGAAGATTGTAAAAAATTAGTAGATACATAGTTTTGAGCATAATTAAAATTAAAGAAATAGTTCCCTTCTTCCCTCACCTGGGGAGGAAAGTGTCTAGGGTTAATGAGGCGATTTACACGTACCATATCAGAACCCCAGTCTCACCCTCTCATAACGGGAGGGGTTTCTTCAATATAGGTTACCGCTTGTTTTTTAATTGAGATAATGAATGGTTAAATTAGTTTTATGTTTAATGGGACCCACTGCCTCAGGAAAAACGGCTCTAGCTTGTGAATTAGTTAAACGATATCCTTTTGAACTGATTAGTGTCGATTCAGCAATGATTTATCGGAATATGGACATCGGAACTGCTAAACCCACACCAGAAGAGTTACTAATTGCTCCCCATCATTTAATCGATATTAAAGATCCAATTGAGTCTTATTCTGCAGCTCAATTTTGTACGGATGCATTGTCTTTATGTGAACAGATTTACCTGAAAGGGAAAATTCCTCTACTTGTAGGAGGGACGATGATGTATTTTAATGCATTACAAAAGGGTCTATCAACGTTACCTGAAGCCAATTCGGTAGTTCGCCAACAATTAGAACATGATGCTGCTTTAAAGGGTTGGCCCGCTCTTCATCAAAAATTATTAGAGATTGATCCTGAGTCTGCAGCACGAATTCATGCACATGACGCACAACGAATCCAACGTGCGCTTGAAGTATATTATTTAACAGGTAAAACCTTATCGGCTTTTCATGAACTGGATAAGGAAAAGCCTGACTTTCATTTTGTAAATTTAATTCTCTTTCCAGAACAAAGAGCGTGGCTGCATAACCGTATTGCACAACGCTTTGATCATATGCTAGCTGAAGGCTTTATTGAAGAAGTAACGCAGTTAAAGGAACGATGGAATTTAACCATGCATCTACCTTCAATGCGTTGCGTAGGGTATCGACAGGCAATGGAATTTCTTCAAGGCGATTATGATTTTTCTATGATGCGTGATAGAGGTATTGTCGCTACTCGGCAATTGGCTAAACGTCAATTAACGTGGCTTAGGCATTGGGGAGAGGCTTTGTATTATGATCCACAAAATGAGGCTTTTCGCGATGAGATGATAGCGAAAATCGAGGAAATATTAGATAATCTTAATAAATAAGCGTTAAAGGAACATTATGTTAGAAACTAATAAAGAACCAGCGAGTACGAAAAAAAATTACGTGGTGCATCGTAATGAATTACCCCTGAGTTGTCCCACAAAAGATATGATCTTATGGAATGCCCATCCTAAGGTTTATTTGCCAATTGAAAAAACTGGTATAGAGGTATGTCCTTATTGTGGCTCGAGGTTTGTTTTACAGAATGATTAAATCCATTTGTATTGTACGATTATCTGCATTAGGTGATGTTCTAATGGCGGTGCCACTCATTAGAACCTTACAATCCAGTTTACCCCATGCAAAGTTGACATGGATAATTTCAAAACCTGCTTTTGATTTGGTAGAAGGGATGGATGGAGTAGAGTTTATTCTAATTGATAAACCGAACAACATTGCAGATTATTGGCGCTTTAAAAAACAAATGAAAGGGCGTACCTTTGATGTATTATTAGCTCCGCAAGCGAGTTTAAGAACTAATTTACTCTATCCGTTTATCAAAGCAAAACGTAAAATTGGTTATGATGAGCATCGAGCGAATGACGCTCATGGTTTATTTGTTAATGAACGAATAACCCCGGGTTTAGAGCACACTTTAGATGGATTTTTGAAGTTTGCTCAGGCCTTAGGAATAGAGAAACGTGTTATACGTTGGGATTTACCTATTACTGAAGCAGATTATGAATGGGCAACACAACATTTACCCAAGCAAGGTCCGATTTTGGTGGTTAATCCCGCTGCCAGTAAGCCAGAGCGCAGTTGGCCTGTTGATCGCTATATTGAGGTCTTGCAAAGAGCCAGGAAAAAATGGAATGTACACGTTATTATAACCGGTGGCCCCATCGATTTCGATAAACACTTGGCAGACCAAATTATCCAAGTGATACCTGCGATTAACCTTGTTGGTAAAACAAAACCCAAACAATTGTTGGCGCTCATTAGTAAAGCCACGGTGGTTCTTTGTCCTGATACCGGACCTTCACATATGGCTACTGCTGTAAATACCCCAGTTATTGCGTTACATGCGGTGACCAACCCCCTTATTTCTGGGCCATATCTTTTTCAAGACTTGGTTGTCGATCATTATCCTGAAGCAGCAGAAAAAATTTTAGGTAGTAAACGTATCGAAGATGTTTGGGGGCAACATGTACATGGCGATGAACCCATGCAGTTAATCTCTGTTGATGAGGTGATGGAGAAGCTATCTACTGTTTTAGATGATTATAGATTCCCTACCTAAACGAGATAGCTCTTCGTCTTGGGAGCCTACCAAAATTTTCGAATCCCGATAGCCATAATCCGACCAAATTCTTACTCTGGTAGAGTTAGATCACTTAAAGAAACACCCTTCCTCCACATTTAAAAGAGAATCCTTCGTACTCCTTTCAACTAAATAAAGCTCAATTTCTTCAGTGGATGACTTATTGGGAAGGCAATAATTCCAAAAGAAAGAGGTTGTAGGGCTTTTTGCAGATTTAAAATGGATAGGCTCAGGGTCGCATAGGGGGTCTTTTGAATATAGAGGTGAATGCTGGTTCATTTTTGAATGAGAGGATTCTCTAGGAGAGCTTGCTTCTTGATATTGCTTTTTCTCTTCTTGAAGATGATCTAGGGGTTGTAGTTTAAAGCGATAAACATTCATTAGAATCATGCAGGCTTGAAAAATCATCAATGCAACACCGACTACGGGGTTAAGAGTTAAGCCAACTGAAACTAATAACCCACCTGAAAGCAAAATTGAACCCAGGTTGTAAACCAGACTCATGACCAGATTTTGATTTATATTGGACACGGTTTGTTTAGAGACAGCAAACGCAGAAGCAATTGATAATAATGCTCCATTATGGATTACAATACCTGCTGCCTGCTGGGTTAAAACATCACTGCCGTCGGAAACTACCGCAATACCTAAGTCACTGGCAGTAATTGCAGGAGTATCATTACCTGCATCCCCGATCATGGCTACCTTATGTCCTTTTTTTCTTAAGGCTTGGATATGGGATGTTTTTGATTGCTGCCCTTTTTCTTCAGCCGAACTGGCGATGCAGTTAGCATAAACTGTTTTAATACCCAGCGCTTTGGCATAACGATGAGCGGTTTCCTCATCTGCACCGGTACATAAACAGATTTCTTTGCCCATTGCTTTTAAAGCTCTAATCGTGCAGCACGCATCGTCCCGCACAGGATCGGTTATGACCATAAATCCAATTGCCATTTTATTCCGGGCAACATAGACTATTTGATCACCAGCTTGTAAGTTGGGTTGCTTGAAATTGCGTGGAATTTTGATTCCTTTTTCTTTCATTACGGTCATGCTGCCAATGACATAGTTTGAATCTTTTATTTTCCCAGAAATCCCGGAATGATGAGAGTGATCTAATAAATCTGTTTCAATGTCTGTTATCTTGTATTGACTTGCAAAAGAATAAATAGCTTTTCCTATAGGATGACTTGATTGCCGTTCAAGGGCCGCACAATAAGACAGAAAATCGAGCTCACTAAGTTTACTTTCTTCAAACAGATACAGCTCTTTTACACTAGGAACCCCAGTGGTTAGAGTGCCATTCAAATCAAACATGACCGTGTCTATTTGTTCTGCTTGTTGTAGTGTTTTAGCGCTTTTATATTGTACTCCATGCTCCGCTGCTTTATGCATCCCGGTTTTTACTGCTAAAGGAGTGATCAAGCCTAAAGTACAAGGGCATGCACTTACTAAAACAGATACAGCACATTGAATTGCTATGGCAGCAGGAAAAAAGAGTCCAATAATTATCCCAGAAGTCACTGCCAGTATAATTACGAGTGGGATAAAGTAAGTGAGTAATTGTCCTGTTTTTATTTCAATAGGTGCTTTTTCTAGCGCTGATAGTTCTATGGCTTTATCGAGTCGAGCTAAGAAGGATGAATTTTGAGTTTTTGTTACACGTATTGCTAACGGCTTTTCATTGTCGGCTAAGCGCATACCAGCGAGTACTTCCGTTTGCGGAGAAAAATATTGAGGAAAAATCGCACCGGTATTAATCGTTTTGTAAATGAGACTTTCATCCTCACAAATGCCATCAAGTGGAATAGTTTCTCCAGAATGCACAATAATTACATCATCTACTTCAATCTTATCTAAATCAATTTCATCAAAACCTTGAACGGTTCTTTTGCGCACCGTTCTAGGAGCTCGGTCTTGGAATTTTGCAGTACCAATTTTTTCTTTAATAGTCTCTTCAATTGCAATTCCTAGATGTCTAAATCCATAAATAAGCAAACCGGCCTCAAACATCATGGGAAGCCAAGGTAGAAATAGCGAAGCGACGGAAACGATTAAGATGGAGGCTGTACTGAGCGCAAATAGGCTATCCATAGTTAATGTTCTAGCCTTTGTTAGTTTTGTCCAAGCGTCGTGATACGAGTTTGCACCTAATATTAAGGTTAGTAGGGTACTAAAAACAGCCAGTGAGCTCACTACCGCTAAGGGCAGTCCACTCGTAGCGAGGCAAATGATGAGTACAGCAAGTCCTGAGACACAGCCTACCGCACCGAGAAACCAATGCGATGTAAAAAAGCTTCGAGCTTTCTCTAAGTAATTGGCTTGCTGATTCTTTATTTGTGCATTTTCTTGGGGCTTTTCTTTGGTTGATAAATATTCATATTCTTTACAAATAAATAGTTCATCAATATAGTCTTTTACTTCGTTCCATTCTTTATATTGATCCGTAGGTTCTTGCTCTTCCTCTAGAGTAATGATTGTTTTTTTAGGATCCGCGGTGGTGAGATCGACATGGAACTCTTTCATTCTATCCTTGAGTTTTTGCCTTAAATGGTACTCAAGAGAACCACTACAACTGACACAGGTCATTCCGTCGACATAAAAAGTATAGGTATTATTTTTGGACATGTTGGCTCGTTCATTAAGGTTAATTTATTAAGATTTGATAGGTTCATTTAGGCGAGATGCATCGTGATTTTCCGAACTTAATGGGGCGGATTTTATTGATAAGATGCTAGCCTTAGTCATTGATAAATAAGACGTTTCTTCCTGATTTTAGAAAATATCAAGCCTTAAGTTTTCTTAAAAACTAGAGGATTCAATGTGGGTGAAATCATATCATATGCATCATTTTTTGCACCATGTTTTTTAAATGATTTAATAAAGAAGTTCTTAAAAGGGATCTGTAACTTGGGGTGAATGATTTAGGTAAGCCAATTCATTGTTGTCGGGATGAAAGGAACTCCTTTCACCCCGTAGTTTAACTAAGGTTGTTGCCCGGATGTAAAATCAGTTGAGGGGGCGCCTGTACGAACACTTTGTAATAGCAAAATACTATTAGTCATTAGTAGGCGCTCATGGATTTGACGATCTAAATACAGCTGATAATTGATTTCAGCAAGCAATATGGCAATTTCTTTTTGCACTACGGCAGGTGGCGCATTATTCAGACTATTAATCCATGGAGTATTGCTGGGTCCTGTACCCCCTGTCCCAGAGGTTCCGCCAGTACCCCCTGTACCTGTACTCCCTGTACCCGTATTGTTAGTGCTACCCGCACTAGTCGTGTTATATAATCTCCAGGTTGCCATATTAAATTCGTTCAGTGCTTGGCTCGTTTGACTTCCGCCCTGCTGATTAGGCGCAGTTTGAGGCATTCTTTTTGACATAATGTAATAAAGGTTACTTACTCCTACGGAGTTTTGCGCTGCATAGGTACGTAAACTTGCCAGATATTTAGCCAAAGTTTGTGTGGCCTGCAGTTGTGCAGTTGATGGAGTGTTAGTTCCTGTTTTCATCAGAGTTCTAGTGTACAAATTATCATAATCTGTATATTTAGGTAATGAGATGGGAACGACACTTCCAGTCACGTAGCGTATGAAATTGGCTGCAAGTTGTTCTTGATTTTGTGCTGTTAATCCATTTTTGGGTACCTCTCCGTTGCCTTGGGTACTGCCAAGGTCTTGATTTGAATACATCAGAGGTCCTGTTAGGGCGTTGCTATTAAGATGATTTAAGAATTGCTGAAGGTAATTAGCGTTAAAAAAAGTGAACGCATTAGGAATTTCTCCTACCACTTTTGACGGTACTAAAGTGTCATAAGTCATAGAGCAGTTTTCAGTAAAGGTTTGTGGATCTTTCATGCAGTAAGTATAATTTGGAGTTGCCAAAATATTTAATACTGCTTGGCTTACGGGATCTTGTTGATAGGTTTTTTGGTCCATCAAGGCATTTACAGTAACTTGTCCAGAAGATGACAAATTATTGTAATTAGGAAAGGTATTGTTAGCTAAGGGATTAAGAATGGATGCACTAGGATTCAGGTTAGATGTGCCAGAAGTTTCCGCAGGCAGAAACTGTGCATAAGGATTTCCTGCGTTTCCTGTATTTGATCCCCCTCCACCACCTCCTGCAGTGCTGCCTGAAGTAAAAGTGTTGACAGGAATGGAACCTAATAAAGTATAAAACTGATAGGCCTGAGCAAGTTGGGAAGTTGTTAAATTGATCAGCGAATAACTTATTGAATAGCTTTGATTACCTTGTGTAGGAGTTTCCGTTACGTTATAACCTAAATAATTACCAAAATTTTGGAAGTATTCCACCAATTTTTGAATATTAGTAGAGGTTTGTTGTTGATTATATGAATCGTTTGGATCCTGAGCTGCAGCTGGAAATACAGCAAAAAAAAGTACGTTGAGCAATACAAATTTAGACGCTAATTTCATTTATTCTTCCCCTTCAAGTGCACGTAAAACAAGTTTTAGACGGTACTGACAAAAAACGCGCGACAATAATCTGAGACGCTCAAATACAATATTTCTTTTGAGAAAGACCCCGGCCGGATCGTGGCTTCCAGTGCTTGTCTCTTCGGCATGAATCAAAACACGTGACGCACTGCCTGGATGGACTGTATCAATTGCTTGCAGCAAGCGTAATCCTCGACCTGATTTGATATTACCTACAATTCGAATAAATTTGTCTTCTTCTGATAAGAGGCTCATATCTATTTTTTCGATGTCATCAAGTTCTTTGCCTAATTGCTCCATTGCTTGTTCGAACTCTGGATTTCCATCCAGGGTCCAATCTTCTACACTCTCCATAAAGGTAATGACTCTATAAATCATAGGATCAATATATTCAAACCAATATTGAGCAGACGCTTCATGACTAAGATCAGGCATATTTTTACTCTTTCTTTACTGTATTTTTAGCGGATGGACGAAATCATTACTTACTACTATAGTATATTATGAAAGAGAAAAGAAAGAAGTAAAAAATATGAAAAAGCAGTCAAGAATTGGTAATCTGCTCAGAAGAATAATTAATGTCCGTAGGTGGTTTGATTGGGATCGAATGAAGGCCTTTACCCTGTATTTGGTAAATGGTTTTAAACGTTTATTTGTCCCACAGAAAAAAGTTCAGGGTGAGTCCTTCGACGATGCAGTGAAACATTTGAATCTGACCGACGAAAGTATACTTAGCAAACAAAAATCTCTATTCCGATTGAGTATTATTATGGTATTTGCCGCTCTTTTGATTATGGGATATGCCGTATTTCAGCTTTTCTATGGTTCATTAAAAGCGTTTCTTGTAAGCATTGTTGTAACTTTAATTGCATTGGTTTTAGCCTTTCGTTATCACTTTTGGTACTATCAAATAAAGAATCGTAAGTTAGGATGTACCTTTAATGAATGGTATCGAAAGGGGTTGTTGGGGGAAAGAAATGAATAAGTTGTTGATAACGTTACTTCTCCTGGTGTTTCCTGGTCTGGTTTTAGCCGATGGTTCTTTAAGTTTTGCCCCTCCTGCGAGTGATTATTCTGTTGTCTTTCTCGGTAATTTATTTGGTGTTGTTGATGGAGTTTTAAGCGGTACTGGTAGCCAAATCATGGGAAGCATGTTTGCAGTATTTAATGCTGCAGTTTTGGCATTAGGGGGTATTATTATTATGTATACCCTCATAGTTTCCACCATGAATACTGCTCACGAAGGGCAGATGTTGGGCCAAAAATGGTCTTCAATCTGGATTCCAATCCGTTCCACGCTCGGTTTGGCTTTATTAATACCCAAAGCCTCTGGCTATTGCTTAATGCAAATTTTTGTCATGTGGATTGTTGTACAAGGAGTTGGTGCAGCAGATAAAGTATGGGATGCTGCACTAAGTTATTTGAATCGGGGTGGTGTTATTATCCAAGCCCAGCAAATAAATCCTACCGCATCCTTGACTGAGAATTCCAGCACATCCGGAATAGCGGGCATTGCTACTGGGGCGGTAAATATGCTTGCTGGACAGGTTTGTATGCTCGGCATACAAAGACAACTGGAAAATACCCGCCAAGATCTTCTTGATGCTCAATCCAAACAATCAGGAGCCTGTTACTCTGCTGAACAGGGTAGCTCAATGCAGAAATTTTGTTCCACTGTAGTCCCAGATTTTTTAAGTTCAGTTAATGCAGTAGCTGTTCAAAATGCTTCGCCAACAAATTCGTCTTGGAATGTAAGCATGCCGAATTTTGACTCCAGTTCACCTTATAGTTTTTTAAACGGGATTTGTGGCAGCATCGTCTGGAATAATATTAGCACCCTGAACTCCAAATTTGGTAGTCAACAGTTTCAAGCGACACCTAGTGCAGGGAATAATGTGAAGGTTGGAAATAACACCTTAACCCCAGCAGAGATTGCAGCGACGCAAATGTCAAGAGGCATTGCAGTCCAACAAATGTATATGGACTTAACCTCAGTATCTCGATCTATGGTCAGTAATGATCCACAACTGTCTACAACTACGAATACGAATACTACCAATCCTTTTTCTCCAGTCGCAATGCAACAATTTGGTGTCCCTTATAAGGAAAATGGCACAGTTTGTACTAGTTATAACAGCGGTACTGCCTCACAAGATAAATGTGTGATTTGGGGGCCGGTACAAGGTTCAACAGTCGGGGGAGTTCTATTTAACGGTGCAGAAATTATCAATGCGATTAACGATTATAATGGTATTATGATGCCCACGGTTAATCTCGCCCGTCTTATTTCTCAATCATCAGATAAGAATAAATCCACTGAGTTTATCAACAAAGCTACCACCCAAGGATGGATAATGGCCGGTGCTTATTTCTTTAATCTGGTACAAATTCAGGGCACTTCATCCATAGAAAATGCCGGGCAAGTCGATTCAAAGACAGGGCTGGATTCAAGTTCATTTGATCCCACCGCGATGGCTAGTCCATTTGTTATAAGCTCTGATGGTAAGACCGTCACCTGTGGTCCAGGAAATATGAAAGATAAGGACTTTACTGCCTTGTGTACCTGGTTAGGTGCAAGCAGTGATGGATTACAAAAAATACAAAATGTACAAGCCTTAATTACTAGTACTTCTCCACCTAAAAAACCTTCTTTGTCTTCCAATATGACTGCCGTAGGAAGTGCTCCTTCATCTACGACCTACGGGTATATAAACAATGCATTAATGATGCAAACTCCTGGTCAACCTGGAGTTAAGCCACTTACTTTTGCTAATTCAATTAATTTCGCGATTAATACTGATTTGTATCGTTTACAGCGGCAAAATTTTTCTTGTGGTGAAGTTAAACCGTTCTTTTCAATTTGCTTAGGGCAAATTCTTGGAAATATATTTTATAACATCATTTTAGTGACTATATATAATCTGTTTCTTGACATATTTGGCCAGATTATCAATCAGGTGGTTATGGCATTTTTAATGATCCCATTACAGGGAATGGCAAATATCTTTCAACAGGGGGTGAAGATTCTTGCTGAACCTGGAGTTAATCCAATTGTTGCCTTGGCAAATATGGGGAATTATTACATTAATTTTGCCGGTAATTTATGGATGATGTTGTTAAATATGGCAATTTCCAGCGCTTTAATTCCAGTCTTTGGTATCTTTATTTTTGCGATGATGTCCTTGGCGATGCCGCTAGTAATTGCATGGGTTGGCGTAATGGTCAGTGTCGGTTTTACTACAGCTTATTACATTCCGTTGCTGCCCTATGTGATTTTTACTTTTGGTGCTTTAGGTTGGTTGATTTCCGTTATCGAGGCGATGGTTGCAGCACCGATCGTCGCGTTGGGAGTAACCCATCCTGAAGGACATGATGCCTTTGGTAAAGGTGAGGCAGCAATCATGATTCTAGTGAATGTTTTCCTAAGACCTTCCATGATGATCATTGGTTATATTACTGCTATTGCACTCTCTTATGTGGGCGTTTGGATTTTAAATGCAGGTTATGATCAGGCTGTGTCCTTCATGCAACAGGAGCATACCGATAATTCTGTTCTTGTCGAAGGACTTTTGGGCTCATCTCCATCTTCCTCAGGTAGTGGAATCGGAGGAGTAAGTTATACAGATTGGGCCGGAATTTATGCCTTCTTCTTCTCAATTTTAACCTATACCACCCTATATTTAACGATTATACAAAAAGCATTTACCCTAATAACCTATCTACCCGATAAAGTCTTGCGATGGATAGGCGGCACTCCTGAAAGCATAGGCCAGGAAGCTTCCCAATGGGGTGAGGAAGTAAAAGGTAAGACCCAAGAAGCAGGAAAAGAAACCCAAACCGCACAGGGTCAAATCGATAAGACTTTGGGTGGATATGGTGTGAAAGGTGTTGGGATGGCCAAAGGGCTTCTGGGCAAAGGCGGTGGTGGTGGTAATGTTGATTTTCAAGGAGGTAATTCTACACAGAGCTCTGATGGTGAGGGTGGTGGTAACGAGGGAAAATCTAAAGGTAAATCGTCAAAAAAAAAGAGTAGTAGCTCCAATCAGGACTTGGGCGGCACCGATATGCCAATAACCAAGTAAGAGGCACTAGGAAAAGGGGTGTTTTTTCTTCAGGAGCAAAGAATTTGTTGTACATTGGGCAGAAAAGTATTTGCCCATATGTTATAATTGTATATTAAATAAACACTTAAATAAGTTTTTATCATGGTTGAATTATCTGCTCCTCAAAGTACTATAACGAGTCATTCAGATTTGGCTCAAGATAAGCTTAATGTTTTGCAAAAAGCAAAAATGGATGAAGAGCGATTCATGCAAGAATTGTTTCTTTTTCTGCAAAATAGACGTGGAACAATCTTAGAAGCGCAATTTGACCATAAAACTCCATTAAAAGAAATTGCCACAAGCAGTGGCTATCCTGATCTTCCTACCGCTTTAAATAATGCAAAAAATGCCCGGGGACAGCCCCCCCTAGTGCAAGCGCTGCAAGAACAAGATTTCACAGTAGTAAGATTTTTGCTCGATTCGGGTGCCGAATATGATGCTCAAGCACTCGAAGAATACGATATCGCCATACGTAGTAAACGGGGACAAGAAGCCCTTCAGCAACAGATAATTGCTCCTCCTGAGGGTTATGCTCCATCCGCTTCGGATAAGTTACATTCAGTTAAAGAATTTGGTCTGGTATTAGGTATAGTAATGACCAGCCAAGATGGTGTTTCCTCCCAGCGAGCTCATATTGGACCTACATACCAATTGATGACGGATACGGTCAAGGAATATAGTCAGAGCTATAGTAAAGAACCTGCAAAAGGGGACTTCAAACAAATTGCAGATGCCTTTGCTTTTGCAAATAAAACTGCTAATTTTCAATATAGTACTCCCGAAGGAAGTCCCGAAGCCGGCAATGCACTTTCTAAACGAATACAATCAGGTGAAGTAACCAGTGTTCCTATAAATTGCAAAGGGCACGCCATGGGATTATCTTTTGTGCCAGTCGAAGGAAATCCAGATAAAACCTATTTAGTGTTTACCAACCGTGGCGAAGGTGCAGCAGGAAAACATGGAACCCATATTTATGAAGTAAATACGAAGAAAATCACTCCAGATTTTATAAATCAGGTAATGAGTGGTCATGATAATGGAAAATCCCATGCTCAAATCATGGAACACATTAATCAGGTTACTCAAGGTAAAGATCCGGTTAGTATTATCAATCAAAAACCCCAGAAATATGATAATTGTACCATTGCAAACACGCGCGCTAATATTCATGGAGTCCTTCTCTGTCAGGAAGCCAATCGCAAAGGTGGTTTTGACCATGTGACACAAGAAGTACGTAATGAAGTGAAACAAACTTATAAAGAGTTCACTAGTGACATGAGAGATAAAAAAATTCAGCAATTAGAAAAAGCCATAGAAAAGGATCCTGACAATCCAGATCTAAAAGCTCTCGCCAAAGGGTATTTGGACAAACCCAATAGTAAATCTTCTGATGCCTTGATCGCGACGGTTGCTGAAGACCATCAAGAATCAATCAATATGACTAATCCTTAGCCTAAACACTTGTGTAATATGGGTATAAAATATGAGTTATATCGATAACGCAATTATTTAGGTGCGTTCACAATCGATAGATCAGAAATTCCGCGAATAAATTCCGACATTTCAACAGGCTCTTGACCTATTTTTAAAGAGCTTCGGACAAAATTTGCTGCTTCTAAGATCCTATCTAGTTTATATTTTTTTAATTGGATTGAATGTAAATAAGCAACAAAAAATTCAGTTTTTAAATTACCAATACCTTTACCCATACCTGCAAGGGATGCATCGATAAAGCGAACTCCGGAACTCATTGCTGCCAGGGCGTTTGCTTGCGCAAGACCAAGATTGTCATGAGCATGAAAACCAAATTGAAAAGGATATTTATGAATATACCTATCGTAAATTTCTTGGGTACGAGTGGGGAGTAAACTGCCGTTTGAATCAGCAAAATAAATAATATCAGGGGCATATTCGCTTATTTTTTTGAGGGAATCATCCAGTTCATTATCTTTGTAAAAAGAAATGCACATTAAATTAACCGAGACTTCCAGGTTTGCCTCTTTTGCCATTTTTATCTTAGACAACGCAGATGCAGGTTCGTTTTTAGCGAAGCAGATTCTTAATAAATCGACGCCACATTCTTTTAGCTCTATCAGATCGGTTTGAGAGAGATTGTTTGGAAAAACCATTACGGCCATTTTTGCTCTTTGAATCAAAGAACGACATAGAAGCAGGTAATCTTTGGCGCACCAGCCCGCTCGACCTACTTGGAGAGGTGTAAAAGTGCCATTGCGATAGCCTATTTCAATATATTCAATGCCTGAGTTATCAAGAGGGCGAAGGATTTCTTCGAGTTGAATGTCATCAAAATTAAAATTAGTTCGATGGCCTCCGTCTCTCAATGAGGCGTCTAAGAGTACAACAGGATCAAGCATATAATTCCTAGTGTTGGTAATAAAAAATACCCTTACTTAAATTATAGCTAAAATAACACCTGATGGATAAAATCAGTCAACATAATCGTTTTCTTAAAGGTTCTTATTGTTGGTATTCCTTAGCACCAGCAATAATTAATTTGTAAACTCGTTCACTGATAATACCTTGTTCGAATTTTGCTTTCGCATCCCAAGTCATAAGTTGGCCTTTTTGGCGAACTAATTTACGGGTAGCCGAAGTAACATCATTGGGATCACTTTCAAGTAAAATATCGCGGACTTCTTCGTCAAATACGAGATACTCCCGTAATGCTACCCTTTTTTCATCTACGGTAGGGACAAGTTTTTGCCAAATACACAGTCTAATGGTTTCTAGAATATCAATAGTTCTTCCTAATCGCTCTTCACCAGAAAATGAAGTCACCAACCGACGCATGGTCTCGGCAACCCCCGAAGTGTGTAAGGTAGTATAGACAGGGTGTCCAGTAAGTGCTGCTTCTAATGCGGCACTGATTGTTTCTGCATCACGACACTCACCAACCATGATTAAACGAGGTTTGCGCCGCAAAGCATTTCGTACTCCATCAGCAAAGCTTGGTAAATGCCGAGGAATTTCTGATTGGCTTACCACAGCCGAAATGGTCTCAATTTCATCATAGACAAATTCGATGGGTGATTCATAGGTGAGTACTTTACGGTTGGAGTCTTCTGTTTCGATCAACTCACGGATAATAGAGGCCAATAATGTTGATTTCCCAGAACCGGTTGCTCCGGTAATAAATACGATGCCTTCTTGAGGGGCGATTGCCTGAAGTATATTATCGGGCAGATTCATGGTTTCAAGCCGCGGGGGAGTTGTGGGGATGGTTCTTAAAGTAATTTGGATTGCATCATGTCCTTCTACAAGACACGCGGTTCCATTTACCCGATAACGGTAACGAACGCCCCGATTAGGACGAAATTCATAGTGGGTATCGATATCCTTACCCGAAAGAAGCTGAGTTGTGGCGTTGGGCCCATATATCGCATTAATTAAATCACCCAGTTCGGTATTTGATAAACGACGATTAGTGATTCGTAATAATTTTCCATAAACCTCTGCATAAATAGGTTCGCCAGTTTGGATTGTTATGTCCGAAGCATTGAGACGCTCAGTGTGTTCCAACATTTTATCCATGAAAAGTGGAGTAAAACGCGTGGGTTCATCGGACATTAAATAAACATTATTATTCATACTTCGTATCAGTGGATTCTATTGTTATCGTTAATTGGAGCTATTGTAGGCTGCCAAGATTTATCAGTTATTATAATTTTAGAACGATTTGCCAATTTTTCCATGTTTTTGAATTGCTCTAAAGCATTTTCATCTTTAGAAACCGCTGCCCGCCATTGGTCACTGTTTACATTTAGAGCAGGTAAGGCAGTAATTCTCAATACGCGATCATCGATATGGATTTCGGAGGCATCCCCTGTAATTCCCAAATCAGTATGAGAGACATAAGGAGGAGTTACCATATTCATTGCTAATAATTTTCTATAAAGGATCATTCCACCAAAATCTTCTTTAATTCGCGCAATATTTTCTTCGAGAATGGTATTTGCTTGATCAATACCATTTTTCCAACCTTTGGCCGTGTAGATACACCATATTTTTTTCTCTACTTTGGTTTTAGGCAATAAGGTGTAGTGTGGATATTCTGGTTTAACATAATCGAGCCATAAATATTGGCGCCAAGTTGGTGGAGTGGTAACAAAGTGGGCCTGTTTTGCAACTCGATAAGTACGGTCCGAAATGCGAATGGTTTGCGAATCCGCAAGATTGAGCGTATTTCTACCTTCCAAGAGTACAGGGGGTAGAATATTGTGTTCCAGAATCAGGGAATTGAAATCATAAATGGCATCGAGTCTTCGCGATTGTCTGATCAAGTGCTCATCAATAACTTTTGCTCGCCAGGCTAAACCTGCTTGTGCGCCAAGGCTTAGAGCTGTTTCTTTTAAAGCCATTTGGCGAATTTTACCGTTCTGTTTTTTATTCCTTTGCTTAACATTTACATTTGCCATAGCTTGTATTCCTGCTAAAGAGCCAGTATCACCCATATATTTTGAGGAGTGGCATGCAAGCAACGAAGCAGTTAATACAACAACTATTAAGCTAGGAATAAATTTTGGCATAGCGTAATTCAACAACCTGACTGTTAGGATAAACATGAATATAAGCTTTTCTACCCGCTTGATAATCTATATCACGCAGGATTTCAGCTAAACTTTGATCTTTAATATTAAGACTAATTAAAACAGGAATTGAAGGTGCTTTTCCTAATACACGTAGTCGGAAATGAGCTGATTTAGCAATACGGGCAGTTAACTCTTCAATTGGACCTGACCAATCCACACTTGCTCTGGCTTGTAAGTTGTATGCATTAGGTATCGTGAGCGTATTGTCTTTATGTGGTGGTAAAATTTCTTTTTCGACACGCGCCATTTCATGCATGGAATCACTTACAGATACCGCTGCTTCTGCTAATTTAATTGTAGCATCGTCGCTAGGATTGTTAACTGGTGGTTTTTTGAAGAGTACTCCACCATGTTTACAACCCACAAGCAGGATTGAGGCAATAAATAGCATGAGAAGCTTATTGTTCATTCAATCTTCTTTAATGTCTGGAAATATTCGTTTGATTGAAACAGGAGCTAAGCTCCTTGTCAAGCCTATAAATGAGGAATTATATGAATTTAAACGGAAATAATTTTGCAAAATTTTCGTCCCTTATCTCATCGTAGCCTAGACGCAGCGAAGCTAAATTCGTCATTCGTGTCTCGAATGCGCTAGATTTTATTCGTCGCACGCAGATCACAAATTAATTTAGTTTTTCAAATAAAGCATAAACTACTTGTCCTGCTTTTTTGAGTTTTATTTGACGCCACTGCGTTTCATCCAAGTCAATAACTGTAGGAGATTCCAAGTAAACAAGACCTCCACGTTTAAGGACATTACTTCTTGTTATATAGGAAATACATTGAGGTAGGAGATTGTGAGCAAAAGGAGGATCCAGAAAAATGATATCAAACTCTTCTTGGTGGCCCTGAAGATATTGAAGTGCATCTGTTCTCAATGATTTGAGTTTTGGACTGTTAAACTCAGTGATTACTTTCTGTAAATTGGTATACGCTTTGGGCGATTGCTCAAGAAAAACTACTCGTGCTGCTCCTCTAGAAAATGCCTCAAAACCTAAGGCACCACTTCCTGCAAACGGATCGAGACAGCGAGCATCTCGGATGTCATGCATGAGCCAATTAAATAAAGTCTCGCGAACCCGATCTGGAGTGGGACGGAGTCCTTTTACATCTGGAACATGTAATTTTTTTCCTCGATATAATCCGCCGATAATACGAATGATTTGTTTCACGATTTACCCACGGTAAGTAATAGTAATTTATCTGGATTAACTTGTTGTTGAAATGCCTGTTTTATTTGCTCTTTAGTCACTGCATTAATACGGGCAGTGTATGTATCGAGAAAATCTTCGGGTAAATGATAAAAAGCAATCCGTAATAAAATATTTGCAATGCTGCGATTACCCGATAAAGAAAGGGGAAAACTGCCAGTGAGATATTGTTTTGCAGCATTGAGTTCTTCATCCGTGGGACCTTTATTAATATAAGTTCGCAACACGTTTTGAATGATCTCTAAGGCATTTTGAGTTTGATTATTTTTTGTTGATAAACTGATGAGGAAGGGACCTTTTCCGGACATGGGAACAAATTGACTATCAATACCGTAGGTCAGGCCTCTTTTTTCTCTAACTTCAATAGCAAGTTGAGACACTAATGCACCACCACCTAAAATATAATTTCCTACGATAAGAGGAAAGTAATTGGGTGCATGATGATCAATCCCTATCTGGCCAAGGCGGATCACAGTTTGAGTAGAAGGAAATGGAATCTTTACTGTATCGGCGTGGGTTAATTGAGTGGCTGGGGGAATAGGGGGAGCAGAATGTCCTTCAGGAAGTTCTTGAGTCAGTTGATCGGCAAGTTGATGGGCTGTTTCACTATTAATTGCGCCTACCATTACTAAAATAGCGTTTTTTGCAACATAATAACGTTTATTAAATTCAATTACTTGACTCATGTTAATGGCATTAACTGTCTCTGCAGTACCATTGACAGGATGCGCATAGGGGTGTTGCTGATATAAGGTTTGGAAAAAATGAAGATTAGCTATTTCTTCAGGGGATTCTTGGCGTTGTTCAATGGTCATCAATAATTGTTTTTTTTCTCTTGCAAACGCTTCATCTGGAAAATCTGGATGGTTAATAATTTGTGCAAAAGTGGTCGCTGCTTTGGGCAACGCTTCTGGATCAACGAGTGTTCTGAGACTAAATATCACCATATCTCGGTTGATCTCTGCTTTGTATTGAGCTCCCACATCGGCCAGGGACTCAGCAATTTGGTTTGCATCTTGACCCGCATTGCCCTGGTTCATTACGCGACTGGTTAAGGCACTTAAGCCAAATTGGTTTTCATCGTATGCTGAACCTGCCGCGAAAGCGAGGCTGATATCAAGCATGGGCACTTCCATAGCAGGATAAAACACGACCTGAACGCCGTTTTTGGTAAGCCATTTTTCCGTTTTGAACGTGCTTGCTGTCGTTGTGTGTGACAGTCCGATCATCAATGCCATAATACATGCGCTAAAAATTCTCATGATGCTGCCCTTTGTGGTTGAGGTTCTAATATTGCTGTCGTCATGTTTTTTTCTTGAAAGTAATGCTGGGCGGTTTCCTGAACTTGTTGTGGGGTAATTGCATTGATCGCTTTAGTATAATCGTTTGCCTTTTGCCACCCGATCCCAATGGTTTCTAAGAGACCCAATTCGGAGGCCTGGCCAAAAATTGAATCCTTTTCAAAAGTTTTCTGGGCAATGATTTGATGTTTGATGCGTTGCAATTCTACCTCGTTCACCGGATTTTTTTTCAAATCATCCAATTCCTTAAGAAGCCCATTTTGCAAATCCGTTAAAGTATGATTTTGACTGGGAGAACCATATACAATAAATTGGGTTTGATATCTCGTGTATGGATTATAATAGGTATCCGCACCTGTGGCGATATGCGTTCCACGAATCAAATTTTTGGAAAAACGAGCGCTTTCACCGGCATCTAAAATTCCAGCAATGACTTCCAAAGCATAGGGCTCGTATTCTTTTTTAGCAGTTTTTACACTGGGAACGGAGTAACCCATCATGAGCAACGGTAATTTGGCTGCGCCTTGAATATGAACAATCTTTTGACCTAAGGCGGGTGGTTCATTTTGCAATTTACGCTCAGGAATGGGATGTTTGGGTATAGCACCAAAATAATGTTCTGCCAAAGTCCGAACTTGCTCTGGGTTAACATCTCCTGCAACCACTAAGGTTGCATTATTAGGCGCATAATATTTTTTATACCATTCTCGCAAATCTTCAACGGACATATGCTGTAGATCACTCATCCAGCCAATAACCGGATGGTGGTAGGGAGCACTAAGATGCGCCGTTGCCAGAAAGCGCTCAAAAGCCAGTGCTTGTGGATTATCATCTGTTCGAAGACGTCGCTCTTCCTGGATTACTTTAATTTCTTTGCCGAATTCATTTGTATCTAGAAGCAAATGATTCATGCGGTCGGCTTCCAGCTCAAAACTGGTAGCAAGTTTTGAAGCATCTATTTTTTCGAAAAAAGCTGTGTAGTCATTATTGGTAAAAGCATTTGCTTGGCCACCAATTGCCGCTATAATTTTGGAAAATACCCCTAAAGGAAATTTTGGGGTTCCTTTAAACATCATGTGTTCCATCGCATGCGAGACCCCTGTAATACCACCGGGTTCATCCGCCGATCCTACGTTATACCAAATCATGGAAACAGCGATCGGCGCTCGATGATCTTCTTTTACCAATATTTTTAATCCATTATTCAATGTAAACTCTTGAACTTGGCTAAAGGTCTGGCAAGATAGTACCATGAGTAAAGTAAATAGTATTTTGCGCACAACTTAACCTCAAAGTAAAAAAGATGATAGAATTTCATATTTTTCAGGATTTGTACACTATATGATTAAATGGTTCAAACGCAGTCATGATTCTACCTCCGCGGAGGCCGATCCACAAAAGCCTGCTGACTCGTTGTCTCCAGCTCCTGTAGAAGTAACAGAACAGGAACAAGAGCCTATAAAGGAAGGTATTTTTGCACGTTTCAGAAAAGGATTAAGTAAAACTCGTCACCAGCTTGGTGACGGGATTGGCCGCTTGTTGTTAGGTAAAAAGGAAATTAGCCAAGACTTATTAGATGAGCTAGAGACTCTTTTAGTTAGTGCTGATCTGGGAGTAGAGACAACTCAAACTGTATTAAAACAGTTGACCGATAGTTTAGCTCGTAAACAGTTATCTGATGGAAATGCTGTTTATGAAGCCCTTAAATCTCATTTGCAAGCGATATTAACCCAAAATAATCAGCCCTTAACTGTAGAAACTGCCGACCATTCTCCTTTTGTTCTCTTAATGGTAGGGGTAAACGGTGCAGGTAAAACCACTACCATAGGAAAACTGGCTAAGCAATTTCAGCAGCAAGGTAAAAAAGTTATGTTGGCAGCCGGTGATACTTTTAGAGCGGCTGCAGTGGAGCAATTGCATGTTTGGGGAGAGCGAAATGATATCCCGGTAATTGCTCAACATACTGGAGCGGATAGTGCTTCGGTAATTTTTGATGCCCTGCAAGCCGCAAAAGCACGTAAAATAGATGTCTTAATCGCCGATACTGCAGGCCGGTTGCACACTCAAAGTAATCTGATGGAGGAATTAAAAAAAGTAAAACGTGTATTGCAGAAATTATGTCCTGAGGCTCCTCATGAAACAATGTTGATATTGGATGCAAGTATAGGGCAGAATGCTTTAGTGCAAGCACGACAATTTCATGAAGCAATTGGATTGAGCGGAATTACCATGACTAAATTAGATGGTACAGCTAAAGGCGGTATTTTGTTTGCTATTGCTAATGAACTTAGATTACCCTTTCGTTACATAGGGATTGGTGAAGGGATAGAGGATTTACGCCCCTTTGATGCAGAGCAATTTGTTGGTGCACTATTTAATGATCACATTTGACCAAGTGACTAAACGCTATCCTGGTGGTTTCGAAGCGTTAAGCCAGGTGAATTTTTCCTTGCAGAAAGGAGAGATGGCTTTCCTTACTGGGCATTCAGGGGCGGGGAAAAGTACCCTGCTTAAATTGATTGCTCTTTTGGAATGGCCCACTTCCGGTCAATTAACAGTAAATGGTTTGCGTTTGAACCAATTAAAAAAACGTGACGTTGCAGCACATCGCAGTCAATTGGGCATCACTTTTCAATCACCCTATTTACTAAATGATCGCACTGTATTTGATAATGTAGCTTTACCTTTACAAATTCAAGGCATGGCTTATCCCATGATTGCCAAAAGAGTCCATGCAGCTCTGGATATGGTTGGTCTATTAAGCAAGGAAAAAATGCTTCCTATCCATTTATCAGGTGGTGAACAGCAACGCGTAGGAATTGCACGCGCCGTGGTACATAAACCTGCCTTGTTATTGGCTGATGAACCTACCGGAAATCTTGACCCCAAACTTTCAACCGAGATCATGGCTATTTTTGAGCAATTTAATCAAGTGGGTGTTAGCATCCTTATTGCCACCCATGATTTGCCATTAATTGCAGGAATGAAACACCGTATTGTCATGCTTAAAGGGGGACGAATGTGTTAGGACGAGCACAATCAATCCTGGCCTACCATCTGCAGGCAGCGATACAGAGTTTAAATTCATTATGTCGTAAACCCTTGGCCACCATGATGACCTCCATCGTGATTGCCATTGCCTTGGCCTTACCCGCTCTTTTTTGGGTGTTTTCGGATAACGTGTCTCAACTAACCGCAAGTTGGCAGCGTGGCGGGCACATCTCTCTTTATTTAAAGCCAGGATTATCCGATTCAGAACAACAAGTGGTCTTGGAAAAAGTACGTAAAACTGATGGTGTAGCTCAAGTTTCCTTAAAAACCTCCTCTGAGGGTTTGTCTGAATTAATTCAGCAAGAAGGGATGCAGGATATTATGCGTTATCTTCCGGAAAATCCTCTACCCGCAGTGGTGGATGTGGTTCCGGCTTTAATCATTGATTCACCAGCAAAATTAGATTTACTGGCACGTCAATTACAGACCATAACTCAAGTAGACAATGCCAAAGTGGATATGGAGTGGATAAGTCGCTTGCATGCTCTTTTAGGTTTTGCGGCCAAGTTTGCCAATGCATTATTGGCTTTATTGGCAATGGCAGTTATTATGATTGTAGGCACTACACTGCGCTTGGCCCTTCATAGTCGACAAGAAGAAATTCAGGTTTTGAAGTTAATTGGAGCAAAAGATCCTTTTATTCTCAGGCCCTTTTTATATTCAGGGATTTGGTACGGTGCTTTAGGTGCTATTTTTTCGGTCTTTATGGTTAATATTTTTATTTTCAGCTTGGGAGCTGCGGTGAACCAGTTGGCCGTTGCTTATCAAATGCACTATCCATTAACAGGGCTGTCAATTCGCCAGATCTTGCTACTTGTTTTATTTGCAATTATACTAGGATGGATGGGGGCACGTTTATCGGTAAAACGACAATTGGCTTCCATTGAACCACAATTATGAGTTTGTTCTTTTATCGTGTTTTTACAGAGAAATTTTTAAAGGAAGAAGCATGAGTCAGTATTTGCAACTTGCCGAAATGAATTTACCTGTGGGCAGTCTTGATTCGTACATTCACAGGGTCAATCAAATTCCTATGTTATCCTTAGAGGAAGAAATCGCTTACGCTGAGCGTTTTCATACTGAAGGAGATCTTGAGGCTGCACGCCAATTGGTTCTTGCGCATTTACGTTATGTGGTCCGAGTTGCCCGTGGTTATTTAGGATATGGATTACCTCTAAACGATTTAATTCAGGAAGGTAATATTGGTTTGATGAAGGCGGTAAAACGCTTCGATCCAAAGATGGGCGTACGGCTTGTTTCTTTTGCAGTGCATTGGATAAAAGCAGAAATCCATGAGTTTGTTTTACGCAACTGGCGTATTGTTAAAATTGCAACAACCAAAGCGCAGCGTAAATTATTTTTTAATCTTCGCCAAATGAAAAATCGTTTAGGCTGGATGAGCAATGAAGAGGTGAATGCTGTCGCAAATGATCTGGGTGTAAGCCGCGAAGACGTGTTAGTTATGGAACAACGCCTGAACGCGATGGATACACCTTATGATGCTCCTGACGCCGATGAGCAGGATGAGTTTTATACAGCTCCAGAGCGTTACTTATTTAATGCGAATGACGACCCCTCTGTGTTATTGGAAAAGGAAAATGCTGGGGATCACGGGCGTGAACAACTCATGTTTGCCCTGGATCAGTTAGATGAGCGTAGCCAGGATATTTTACAGCAACGTTGGTTAGCTGAAGAAAAGCTAACATTACACGACTTAGCTAAAAAATACGGCGTATCCGCTGAGCGGGTCCGACAGCTTGAAAAAAATGCCATGAAAAAGCTGCGACAATATATAGAAAGCGCATAACTTCTCAATTCTTAGAGCACCCTCATTGCATGCAGAATCGTCCTATATATCCTGAATACATGCCATATTTGTAGCCTGAGTGAAGCAAAGCGAAACTCAGGTTTTATCATAGATTTCTTGATTTTCGCTACGATTTACCACATCTACGTTATCCAAAAAATCACACACCAATGGCCCCACTCGTTCATCCAATAAAACACTTACATGGTTCGCGTCAGGAAGTAAGCAAAGCCTAGAATTTGGATATTTTTTACAAAACTCGATAGATTCTTTTGTGCTAATTGTATTATCTAACTCTCCATGAATGCATAGAAAAGAGATATCAGGAGATTGAGCTATGAAATGGTGTAAGCGTATTAATTTAATATCAAATTGGGCTTGTTGCTTCATAACCTGACGTAACTGTAGATAACCATGACCGCTTAGTTTAAATTTTTTTGCCATCCGGTTAACAGGGCTGCGCATCTGCGTGGGTGATGCAATTAAAATTGCGCGCTCTGGTTTATGCTCTAATTGCCATTCAGGAAGTTGACCTGCTACATTGAGCGTGTTGAGTAGCATTGAGCCACCAAAAGAATGTCCAATAACGGCATAAAAAGGCCCATGTTGATTAATGGTGTCTTTCAGAATAGCAACCGCATCTGTCCACGGTAGTTGTAACCCCTTTGCCTCTCCATGTGCGGGAAAATCAAGTGCATATACTTCATAACCTTGCTGATGGAGCGCCTGGATTATGCGTGCCATATAGGCGGCACGGGATATCCATCCGTGAGTAATCAGTATTTTTTTCCCTTTTGAGTTCTTTTGGGGTACAAAACGATGCAACACATGGTGCCGAGGAAATTCCTGGTGAATTACTTCAGTACGTCTTCCCTCGATAAACTCACAAGCCAGTTTGGCAAAATCTCGGTACTCCTTTTCCAAAGGAAAAAAAATAGGAGTAATAAAGGCTTGATAACACAATTGGGCATGTAAAATATCTCGTACACGGATTAATGATGAAGTGATCATAATTATATCCCCTTAAGAGTTTACTTTAATTGTAGCACCAAAAATAAAACATTTTGTCAACAGAATAGTTTAGTTTTTTGCTTTTGGCGGGTTGCTGGCTGTGAACTTTTTTACATTAAGAAAGAAAGGAGGGAAAATGGTAAATGCTGTTATGGAGACTCAATAGAACTTAATGTATTTCATCACTTTATCTCTTTAGCTCAATTTTATAAACTAGAGCTTTTAAACGTTAATTCGGGTTTATTTCGGGAGCTTGAGATGCATACTTCAAATTATATTTATCATGATGATGGACAGGAGCTCCATGGATTTGTTGCTTATGACAATTCTTCGGAAGGCCCACGTCCTGCTGTGCTCGTTGTCCATGATTGGTCTGGTCGCAATGAATTTGCGTGCGACAAGGCAAAATTATTAGCCAAGATGGGTTATGTGGGTTTCGCTGTAGATATGTATGGGCAGGGAAAACTGGGTTCCACTACAGAAGAGAAACAGGCGTTAATGACCCCTTTAGTTTCTGATCAGGCTCTATTACGACGTCGTGTTCAAGCTGGATTGACTGCTGTTTGCTCTATGTCTGAGGTTGATAGTAAGAAAGTTGCAATTATTGGTTTTTGTTTTGGAGGAATGTGTGCTCTTGAGTTGGCTAGATCTGGAGCAGCTGTCAAAGGTGTAGTTAGTTTTCATGGTTTGCTGCACAAACCTGGAACTATAAAATCTGAACCGATCAAAGCTAAAATTCTAGCGTTACATGGTTATGACGATCCTATGGTTAAACCCGATACAGTTCATGTATTTTGCAAAGAAATGACAGATGCGCATGTAGATTGGCAAATGCATATGTATGGACATGTGCAACATGCGTTTACTAACCCCTTGGCACATGATACCCAATTAGGAACGATTTACAATTCAGTTGCTGCGCAACGTTCATGGCAAGCAATGAGCAATTTCTTGCAAGAGGTTTTGGGAAAATAATTTACTCTAAACGAAATAGAGGAGCCGGGGAAGCAATATAAACCCCGGAGTGCCACTTAAATTATTTTGCTTCACTTCTTTCGAATGTTTTAGAGAGTTATGGAATAAATCATTAAAACTCGTAGCGAGGGGCTCGATTATTGAACAATAAAGAATTATAATGCCGAAAAAATAATCTTGCTTCTGTTTTCTGTGTTTTTTCCATAAGTCTTTTACTCTAGAGTTAAATATAATATATTGAGTGATTTAAGTTCTTACTCGCTTTTTTATTAAAAGTAGACGACAAAACAAATCAAGTTGTGGAAAATTTACCAATTATTAGGAGCCTATCCCAATTTGAGTTTCTCATCCGGTCATAACACTATGAAATTGCATCACTTCTTTGAGCAATCTGTTGATAATTGTTCAGACAATATTGCTTTGATTTGCGATAATTCATTTATTTCCTATCAGGAGTTAGAACATCGCGCTAATCAATTGGCCCATTATCTCCACGAAAATACAATCTCCAAGGGTAGCATTGTAGGCATTCTATTAGAGCGATCGATAGAATGCTATATTGCTATATTGGCGACATTAAAAACGGGTGCAGCTTATGTACCTATTGAAGTAGATTATCCCAACGAACGAATTAACTATATTTTTTCTGATCTACCCTTTGATGCAGTTTTAACTTCCTCGTTACAATTAGCCCAGAAAAATTTGGAATGGCCAACTTATTATGCAATAGATCAATTGGCCGAAGAAATTTCTCGATACCCAACAAAGCGATTAATTCTTCAAGAAGATTTAACGGCTAATGACTTGTGTTACATCATTTATACTTCAGGTTCAACTGGAAAACCTAAAGGAGTTGAAATTACTCAGCGTAGTATTTGTCACTATGTTGAAGTTGCGAGCAAACTATATGATATAAAGAGTAATGATAAGGTATATCAAGGTTTTTCTTTGGCATTTGATGCTTCTTTGGAAGAATTTTGGATGGCTTTTGCCAATGGTGCCACCCTGGTTGCTTGTACTGCTAAAGAAGTTCGCTCAGGCTTAGGTCTCGTTTCCTTCTTACAACAACATCGAGTTAGTGTTTTTTCAACCGTCCCTACGTTATTGTCTACTCTAGAAGGACAATTACCTGATCTCCGCATACTTATTTTAGGCGGAGAGTCTTGCCCCTCCAGTTTGGTGAAGCGTTGGAGTAGAGAAGGGCTGCGGATAATTAATACTTACGGTCCCACGGAAGCAACCATTATTGCTACTTATGCAGAATGTAACCCTAAGGAAGAGGTTACCATTGGTAAACCCTTGCCCGGTTATGAAGTTCTCATTGTTGATGAACAATTACGAGAAGTAGCTGAAGGAGAAGAAGGCGAGTTGTGTATTGCTGGAGTTGCTTTGGCTCGTGGTTATGTCAATCGCCCCGAAGATACTGCAAAGAAATTTGTTTTTAATCCGTTAAATCACAAACAGCGCTTATATCGAACAGGGGATTTAGTTTCAAGAGCTCCTAATGGTGATCTTCTCTTCGCTGGACGAATAGACGATCAAATCAAGTTGCGTGGATTTCGTATTGAATTAAACGAAATTGAAACAGTAATCATGCAATATACTGGCATAAAACAAGCCGTGGTTTCTTTGCAAACCCTTGAGCAACCGACACTTGTAGCTTATTTAATCCTTGATATTAAAAATGCCTTTGATGTAAATGAATTTAAATCATTTTTGAGGTCGCGCTTACCTGATTATATGCTTCCATCGCTAATTGAAATTTTGGAAACGTTTCCAGTTTTAGCCAGCGGTAAAGTGAATCGCAAAGAGCTTCCTAAACCCGTGCAAAAATCAGAGAGAGTTTATATAGCACCTGAGTCTGAGCTTGCAAAAGAAATCGCTCGCGCCTGGGAAAACGTATTTGATTGTAAAAATATTTCAATAAGTGCAGACTTTTTCTATGATTTGGGTGGACATTCCTTACATGCAGCAAAGGTCATATCTAATTTACGCAAAATACCGGTGTTAAAAAATATTTCCATTCTGGATTTATATAAAAATCCAACAATTCAACTATTAGAACAGAAGTTTAATGATCCTTGCCTTAATCCACAAACCGATGAGCAACAAGCACCCAAGAAAAAATACAAAGTGCCACAATGGAAATATTATTTATGCGGTGTAGGTCAATTTTTTGGGTGTTTATTGCAATATGCAGTGGGAACCTTACAACTATTGGCTGTTATTTTATGTTACAGCTGGGTTAGCTCTGAATATTCAATTATATCTAGAGAATTACAGCTCGCCTTCCTAGGCTTGTTTTTGTCCATGCCAATCATTTCGTTATTTATTACGATTGGTTTGAAGTGGATTTTACTGGGACGCATTAAACCTGGCGAATATCCACTTTGGGGATGGTTCTATTATCGTTGGTGGTTAGTGCAAAGGCTGCAAAAGAATTTATTTTTAGCTAAGTTTTTAGTGGGTTCGCCCTTGGCTGGTATTTATTATCGCTTACTAGGAGCTAAAATAGGTAAAAATTGTTATCTAGGGTCGATGCAGATCTCTGCTCATGATTTGTTAACCATAGGGGATAACACTTCGATTGGTGCGGACAGTAGACTTAATGGTTATATCATTGAGGATGGTTGGTTAAAAATAGGTTCCATCAGTATAGGCAATAATTGTTATATTGGTTCACGTGCAGTAGTTGGGTTAAATGCACAACTTGAAGATTATGCTGTTTTAGATGAAATGTCCATGCTGCCTGATCAAGGCTTAATTCCTCAAGGATCTTATTTTGCAGGATCCCCAGCAGTGCCAGGTACTATTCCCGCAGATCACATTACTCGGAAGAAAGTTGCGATTGAAGAATCTACCCTGTTGGAAAATACCCTTTTTGGTATTTTGCATTACTTAGGCGTTGTTTTTGTCATGGGGGTTTATTATTTATGCTTAATTCCCTCAATCTCATTGATTAGCTATTACTACGATCAGAGTCATTATTTCACCACAATGTTTTTTGCCATACCTTTAGGGGCGATCTTATTTTTAGGGCTATATTATTTATGCATTGTACTCTGTAAAAAAATCATTTTAGATAAGATAAAACCCGGCAATTATCCTTTAAAGAGCTTTTATTACTTCCGTCATTGGTTGATAGTGAAATTATTGGATGGGGATGAAATCTCGATTATGGCAGATACCTTGTTTATGCCTGCTTTTTTAAGATTACTCGGAGCAAAATTAGGTAAGGGCGTAGAAATGGGGGAAACCCCTCATATTATTCCTGATCTAGTCACTATAGATGAAGGTGGTTTCACCGCCAGTTCTGTCGCTCTAGCTTGGCCAGGTGTTTATAATGGTTTTATTTCTTTTGCCCCGGTTTCTATTGGACGTAGAGGCTTTGTAGGAAATGTTAGTTTATTATCGGCGGGCAAATCCATTGGCGAGGGTGCTCTATTAGGATGTTTGTCGGTGACCCCATCTGACGGCAGGGCATCAGAACCTCATTCTGCTTGGCTTGGTTCACCTGCTGTGTTTTTACCGAAGCGCGAGCTTTTTGTTGGCTTTTCTGATAAAGAGACCTTTTATCCCTCCAAAAAACTCTATTTCATGCGCCTATTTATTGAGTTGATACGTGTTATTTTACCCTCGACATTTTCATTAATAGCATTATTTAATATGTTGTATGTCTTGGATTACATGTTAAGTGAATACTCCTGGCTTGTGACCGCATTGGTTCTCCCACCCGTAGAAATGTTTATTACGGTTTGTCTTGTTGGAGTATTGGTTGGCTTAAAATGGATAATGTTAGGTAAATTAAAACCTTTAACCAAGCCTATATGGGATCCTTTTATTTGGAAGAATGATGTGATCGAATATTCGTACAACTATTATACGAATCCGCATTGGACCAATAAAGTTTTAGGCACTCCTTTTGCACTTTGGGTGCATCGTTGTTTAGGAACTAAAGCGGGGAAGAGGGTTTTCACAGACAGTGCTGAATTTTCTGAATTTGATCTGATTACTATTGGTGATGATGTATGTATTAATGCAGAGACAATAATTCAAACTCATCTCTACGAGGATAGAATATTTAAAGTTTCGAATGTTACTATTGGCTCTGGGTGTAATGTGGGTGTTGGTTCAATTGTTCTCTATAACACCTTGATGGAGAATAATTCTTCTTTGGGTAGTCTCTCTTTATTAATGAAGGGTGAACGTTTACCTGAAAATACCCATTGGGCTGGTATTCCTGCCCAATCCACTGCACTTGGTAGGTCATACCCACAAGTGGCTCAGCAACGTGCTCCTGAAGAAAGCCCAGAAGTGCTTCCGGAATTATTATAATAATCAGCCTGGGTTTCGCTTCGCTTTACCCAGGCGTTTATGATAGGCCTTACCTTAATAAATAATTATCAATCAAGCGTATGTTGTCGATTCGTACGGCAGCAAAACGTCGATCGTGATGTTCTTCCACATACTCTACCATAATCCCTTTTTGAGTTAGCTTTTCGATGATTTGCTCACATGTGAGCTCTTTGTACTGAAATATTTTGGCAAACTCTTCAGCTAGAGCTTTTTGATCTTGATTGAGACGGTTATTTCGTGAACTGTAAGCCAATCCACTCGGTTCACGGATCGTCGGACATGCTTTAATTTCAATATCCATAAAAAAAGCATGAACCATACCTTGAATCAATAAGTATTGTTGGTAATCTTTTTCACCGAAATAGGCCCGATGAGGTTTAGTCAAGTTCAAAAGTTTCATAACTACCGTTAATACCCCATTAAAATGTCCCGGTCTATGGGTCCCTTCCATGAGTTGACAAAGTTGGTGTTCACTCACTTGATAGTTGTATTCATCCGCATACATTGAGTGTTCATTGGGAAGAATGCAAAAATCGACACCCGTATCTTCCATAATTTTAAGATCCGCTTCTAATGTTCGAGGGTAATTTTTAAAGTCCTCGGTTTGATTAAATTGGGTAGGATTTACAAATAAACTGGAAACAGTGTAGTGATTCTCTCTTCGACTGGCTAAAAACAAAGATGCATGACCTGCATGCAAATTACCCATAGTTGGGGCAAAGCCTAGAGTGGATTGAGCGGATAAAGTCCTACGAAAACTTATCCATTCTTTTAGATCGTGAAAAATTTTCATGAGTTACTCCTGAATAGGGTTACCATCTGAATAGGACCTGAATGAAGTGACGAATAAGGGTTTGCCATAGCTTTATCCAGATCCTATTCCTACAGTTTCATAGATGAGTCAGAACAATTCTTATTGATAAAAATTTAGGAAGAATTATTCTGCTCAATTTCAAATTAAAATGAATGTTCCGCTGTTGGAAAACTAACTTGTTGAACCTGTTGGGCGTAAGCATTTAATGCAGTCAATAGAATTTCTTTACCCTGAAGGTATCGTTTGACAAACTTAGGATTGAACTCTGTTTGTAAACCAAGCATATCATGCCAGACAAGCACTTGGCCGTCAGTATGAGAACCTGCTCCAATACCAATAGTAGGTATAGTTATTGAATTAGTTATTGTCAGCGCGAGCTGTTGGGGAACACATTCGATGACTAGGGCAAAGCATCCAGCCGTCTCTAACTGACGAGCTTGCTCAATAAGTTGTTCTGCTTGCTCTTTGTTTTTTCCCTGCACTTTATAACCCCCTAATTGATGAATGGATTGAGGGGTTAAACCGATATGTCCTATAACGGGCACACCCGCCTTCACAAGATAAGAAATCGTTTGACAGGTATCTGCATCCGCTCCTTCAATTTTCACGGCCTGCGCACCTGCCTGTAATAAGCTTTTTACATTGTTTACAGTGTGACTCAGAGAACCTTTATGGCATAAAAAGGGCAAATCACTAATTAAAAATTGTTGTTTCAGCCCCCGTGCTACAGCTTGGGTATGAAGTATCATCATCTCCATGGTCGCAGTAACGGTTGTTTCATGGCCATGAACTGCCATAGCTACAGAATCTCCGACGAGTACACAATCTATATTTGATTCAGCTACAATGCAGGCAGAAGGATAATCATAACAAGTGATCACTGAAATTTTTTGGTGTTCTTCTTTTTTACGTTTGAAATCATGAATTTTCATGCTTTTCTCCTCAATAAAAAAGAGTAAGCATTATAGTGGAACGCGAAACACATTATAGGTACCTGTCGCATGGATCAAGTCCTCCAAAAAAAATTAAATATGAAGTCGCTGCCAAGAGGTCAGCGCATTATGAGTCTTTAGAGCTGCTCATAAGGTTATCATATTTGAAATTCGGATAGTTGAGAAGTGGGGATAGGCACATTATCCTTTGGGTGTATCGAGTGGACTTCATCTTGAATTTTGTTACGCTGCATTCAAGCTTACAATGGTTATTTTTATACGGGTAGTACTTCATTTTGTATTTGATGCATTTTATTCATCTATAATTCTGGGTTATCATTGATGTTTCGCGCCACGGGCTAGTTTCATTGTGAGATATTTGGTACGCGGTGTGGAAAAGAGGTTTTTTATAATACGAGTTTTTTATGCAAATCACTGAAAAATTATCCCTCCCAGGCGAGCATCCTTTATTTTTGCAAGGAGCGATTGGGAAACTGGAGGCAGTTATAACTGTCCCAGAGCAGAACCATGCCGACTATATTGCTTTTTTAGGCCATCCTCATTCCCTTCAGGGTGGCACTATGAATAATAAAGTAGTGACCACTTTAGCACGTGTCTTTAGAGAATTAGACATCCCTTCTGTACGTTTTAATTTTCGTGGAGTGGGTCAATCTGAAGGGTCTTATGATGCGGGAGTAGGTGAAAGCGAGGATATCCTGGTGTGGGTTCGTGAGTTGCAAGAAGAGCACCCCGAGAAGAAACTAATTTTTGCGGGCTTTTCTTTTGGTTCTTATGTGACTTATCGTGCTGCGGCCCAATCTGGTTCCAAATTATTAATTTCCGTAGCTCCGGCAGTTAATCATTATAATTACCATGAATTTAATCCTATGCCATCTCCTTGGCTTATTGTTCAGGGCGATGAAGATGAAGTTGTTCCACCTGCTTTAGTTTTTGATTTTGCTGCCAAAGCCGCAATCCCGTTGATTCAGTTTGCAAACACCGGACATTTTTTTCATGGTAAATTAATCGAGCTCAAAGCAAAGCTCCTGGAATATATTCGCTCTCAGGTTGTTTTATAATGAATTTGATTACTCAATATGAAGCCGCAATTCAGTGCGGTGACATTGATGATGACCCTCTGCAACGCGACATCTTGACGCATTTGGAGAGTCTTGCATATCAGGTGAAAAAATCAAATTCGTCCTGGCTTTATCCCTTAATTAAGCCTCGAATTAAAGGGGTATATATTTATGGGCCTGTTGGTGTAGGAAAAACGTATTTAATTGATTTATTTTATGATTGCCTCGAAGAGAAAAAGAAGGCTCGCTTTCATTTCCATCATTTCATGCAACAGGTGGATGCTCAGTTAAGACGCTTACAAGGACAAAAAAATCCTCTTCGCCAAATTGCTAAGGAGTTGGCCAAAACGACTCGGGTACTGTGTTTTGATGAGTTTATGGTCCATGATGTCGCCTATGCCATGATTTTAGCGGAGTTATTGCAATCTTTAATTGCTTATGGGGTGATTTTGGTTATTTCTTCGAATATACCCCCCGATGAATTATATCGCAATGGAGTTCATCGAAAACGTTTTTTACCCGCGATTACCGCAATTAAAGAACATTGTGAGGTGCTCCATTTAAATGAGCAAAGAGATTATCGAGTAGGGAGAGCTCCACTGCTAGATGCTTATTTATTTCCTTTAAATGAGCATACAACCCAAGTGATGGAGCAACAATTCAAGCTTTTGGTGAGTGAATTTAAAGAAAATGGCACCATTACGATACAGAATCGCGAGATTCCTTATCTCAAACTTGCAGAACAATCGATTTGGTTTGCCTTTGATATTCTTTGTAATTTGCCGCGTAGTCAATTGGATTATCTAGAGATTGCAGATAAATTTGATACCATTTTCTTAAGTGAAGTTCCTGCATTAACCGTCAATCATACCTTACAAACGATTATGTTCATTCATTTTATCGATGTGATGTATGATCGCGGGATTAATATTATCATTTCTGCAGAGGTAGCAGTTGAAGAGTTGTATGTCGAAGGAGAAATGCAGGAGACTTTCAAGCGGACATTAAGCCGTTTGCTGGAAATGCAGTCGGTAGATTATCTGGCACGCCATCCCAAAAGAGAGCTTAAGGAGTTGATTTCAAAATAATTCGGCGGGAATGGTTGTAAAAGTGAGCCTATAGGTTCTGTTTGCTTCCCTACATTTAAGAAATAATTAAGGATCTTCTCTCCTGCGGATTGGACTCCCGATCTAGTAATCAAACACATTACTCCATCTCGCGGACAAACCGAAGGACGTAGGATAAGCTAAGGGCTATTATTTAATAACTGTAATGCTGCCTTACTTAGGCTAAGGGTTTATCTGGAATTAGAATAATGTATAATTTTTCCCTAAATTGAGAATGATTCTCGATTTCATTTATGTTAATATGATTAAGTTATTTGACGAGTTGCTGTTAGGACATGATAAATATTACAGAATTAATACAAGGTGATAGAGTACGGTTAACCAGTTTTGGTGCTACTGGGGTGCAATACAGACGCAGACTTTTATCTTTGGGAGTTACTTGCGGCACTGAATTTTTAGTTGTGCGAATGGCCCCTTTAGGATGTCCTATCCAAATTGAAGTCAGAGGAACTTCCTTAACATTGCGCAAGGAAGAGGCGAGCCAACTGATTTTGGAGCGTATATGACTCATGTGTTATTGGTCGGCAATCCTAATTGTGGCAAGACCACTTTGTTTAATGCATTAACGGGTGATAATCAGCGCATAGGAAACTGGCCTGGCGTAACCGTCGAAAAGAAAACAGGGTCGTTTTTGGTCGCGCAACAACGGATTGAAGTAACTGATTTGCCAGGAATTTATTCTCTTATAGCTCATGCAGATGGCATCAGTCAGGATGAAGAAATTGCGGCTCAATCTGTTGTTACTATCGAAGCGGATTGCATCATTAATGTGATCGATGCGTGTCATCTTGAGCGGCATTTATATTTGACCACCCAGATTTTGGAATTAGGAAAACCCGTACTGCTTGCGTTAAATATGATGGATATTGCTCAGCAAAGAGGAATCTCCATCGATCCAAAGGCTTTGTCACAACAATTAGGTTGTCCTGTTATTCCAATCCAAGCACATAAAAAAATAGGCATTGCACAATTGATGCAGGAAGTGACACGATTGCCTCAAGCAGCGACTCCCCTGCTATTTCCCCTAGCCACACCCATACAACAGACATTAATGACCTTGGAAAATACCTTAATTCATCAAGGTTATAGTCAATCGCGTGCTTATTATTATGCCCGTAGGCTCGCAGAGGGAGATAAACTCTTATCCGATAAGACAATTGCTCAAGATTTAACTTTATTGAATGAAGTAGATCCTAATCTGGATGTATTATTGGCTGATGCGCGATATCAAAAAATACATGAAATAGTTACAGTCGTGCAAAAAAAGGGTAGTGATGCCAGCGAACATTTCACTGCAAAACTCGATAAGATAATGTTGCATCGTTTTTTTGCTCTCCCTATATTTTTTGCCATGATGTACTTAATGTTTTTATTTGCAATTAATGTAGGTGGTGCTTTTCAGGATTTTTTTGATATCAGTACCGATACAATATTTGTTCAAGGAACCTCCTGGTTATTGCATCAAATCGATGCACCGAATTGGGTCATCGCTTTATTGGCAAATGGTGTGGGCAAAGGAATTAATACCACATTAACGTTCATCCCCGTTATTGCAGCCATGTTTTTCTTCTTATCCTTGTTAGAAACATCAGGTTATATGGCAAGAGCTGCTTTTGTTGTGGATAAGGCGATGCGAAAGATGGGTTTACCAGGTAAGTCATTTGTACCGATGATTGTTGGTTTTGGATGCAACGTTCCTGCAATTATGGCCGCACGTACCTTAGATTCAGAACGCGATCGCTTATTAACAGTAATGATGAGTCCTTTTATGTCGTGTAGTGCTCGTTTGGCTATTTATGCGGTATTTGTTGCTGCATTTTTTCCATCGGGTGGACAGAATATAGTATTTTCTTTGTACCTTATAGGAATCTTGATGGCAGTATTAACGGGATTCCTCTTGCGTAAAACTACTTTAAAGGGGCATGCATCCCCGTTAATTTTGGAATTACCGGCATATCATAAGCCCGCACTCAAACGTTTACTTAAAGAAACGCTTCTGCGTTTACGTTTTTTTGTAGTGCGTGCAGGGAAATTAATTGTACCCATCTGTGTTATTTTAGGTGGCTTAAATGCCATTACTATAGATGGTGGAATTAACTCTGGTGAAGCCAGTACTCAATCATTGCTCTCTTTAATGGGGCAATCAATAACTCCTTTATTTGCCCCCATGGGGATTCATCAAGATAATTGGCCTGCAACAGTAGGGTTACTGACGGGTATGTTGGCCAAAGAAGTGGTCGTGGGTACATTAAATTCACTTTACGCGCAAATGGGTCATGTGACTGAAATTGCTGCGGCACACTTTGATTTTTGGGATGGAATTAAAACAGCTTTTTGGACAATCCCCCAAAATTTAGCACAATTGGGTTCTGCCTTGGTAAATCCTATATTGGCTAGTGCTGCAGATAATCCGGTATCACAGTCAGTATATGGAATAATGGCAGAGCGGTTTGATGGTAAAATAGGGGCTTACGCATATCTGCTGTTTGTCCTTCTTTATATCCCTTGTGTCTCTACGATGGCAGTAATACGTCAAGAAGCAAATAAGAAATATATGTGGATCTCTGTAATTTGGTCTTTTGTTGTTGCGTATGGTACAGCGGTTTCATTTTATCAAATTGCTAAATGGATGCAAAATTCAGAACAAAAGGCGTTCGTAATTCTTGCATTAATTCTCATTTTTTTTATAGGAATGCGTCAATACACTAAACGCAGCACTAGGAGGCATAATGCTGTTGCAAATACGTGAGTACATTTGCCGTGAAGGCATCGTGAGCACCCAACAATTGACTCGAGAGTTTCGTTTGGATCTTCCAGCATTACAACCTATGCTTGATTTATGGATTGGGAAGGGCGTCATCCGTAAATGCCAGGAAAAGGCAAATTGTCAAAGTACATGCTTTAAATGTCGTTCGAGTGCCCCTGAATACTATCAATATCTTTTATAGTTTATCGTTTGCCTAGATTGCTATTTTTACAGGTATTTTACTTAAGCTGTTTTAACTTTCGTGCTCATTCATTAAAATTGGGCTAATATACTCATATAGGTTTGATTTACATGTGGTAAGCAAATGGCTGATGAACCAGATATTCCAACTGCTGACGAAAACTCAGAATTTATTGATAACATCGATAACAGCATGGACTTGCGCAAGTTGCAAATGGAAGAGGATTTAAATGATCCTGTGACTTTGGTAGAGCGGGTTTATCAAATCTGGTGGCATTGGGCTGATTTTCAGTTGTATATTGTATCTCCCTCTATCGATCTTCTTGTACCTCCAGTACTGATCAAGGCGGAATTAATTCCCGGTACAAATGAGCTTGAATTTGTCTATCCTATTCTTGATTCGGGATCCAAATTATCTACTTCTAAAAGCGAAGAGCTAGTTTCTGCTGGAATGTCAATGTATAAGCTTTATATGACCATAGAAAAAATGATTTATATTTTGGTCGAGCGATTAAAAGAAGGCGGCATTGATAAGGAGACAGAGGTTCAGGTAGCTTTCGGTGGGCATTTGCTTCCTCAAAGAAAAGCGTTTGAGTCGATTATTAATTTACCGTATAACGTTGTAGTTACTAACTTCGATCCAGGCGCATGGGGTGAACGATACTTACAAATTGTGAAACAAAATGCAGAAAAGTTCGGATACCCTTCAGAATCGCCCAGAGAAACATTTAGACAACCACATAAAGCCTCTGGCTCTGGTCCAAAAAGATAAGAATATTCACGCTACTCATCGTTAATGCTTTTATTGCCTATTTAATTATTTTTAGTTGAATTTTATTACTTCACTTTATATTCTTATTATTAGTTACATCTTTACAAAAGTTTCCTTAGCAATACAATAACTTGATCTTTTATTTTGCACATCGGATATAAGCACAACAAAAGATCGAAATGCACCAAAATCTAATTATTTGCATCAGAGAATGACAATTTGTAAAAATATTCTTTTTGATTTAAGTCAGCTATCGAAGTTCTGTCTAATAGTATTTACAAATTTATTTGAATTAGATGGAGACAAATTAAAATTTGCTCGGAATACGCAGGAGCTTATCTTGCACGATAAAAACAGAGTGCTATACTTCGCATTTGTGCTATTTAATTAACTTTTTTAATTAAGGAAGAAATTCACAGTGAACAAAAAAAGACCCGTTAATCTGGATTTGGGCAGTTTAAAGTATCCCCCTATGGCTATAGCGTCCATCTTACATAGGATTTCAGGGGTAGTTTTATTTTTACTGTTACCCATTATGCTGTACATCTTTGGTCAGTCCGTGCAATCAGAAGAAACATTTGCGCAGGTGAAAAATTTGCTATCTCATCCCGCTTATAAAATGGTTATGTGGGCGTTTGGTGCCTCGATGATTTACCATTTACTTGCAGGGATTAGGCATCTTTTGATGGATATAGGGGTTGGTGAGCATCTTGATGCTGGTAGACGTTCTGCTGTGTTAGTCATTTTTCTTGCCATTATTTTGTCAATTTTTCTAGGAATCTGGATATGGTAAATAATGTCACCAGCTTAACAGGTAATGGGTTAAAGGATTGGTTGATTCAACGCGTTACAGCAATTTATTTTGCTGCATATTCCTTTTTTATAATTGGTTTTTTGTTGTTGCACCCTGAACTGGGTTTTGCACAATGGCACGCTCTTTTTTCCAATATATTAGTTCGAATTGCATCACTTATCGCATTGTTTGCGCTTTCATTGCATGCATGGATAGGTATTTGGACTGTAACTACCGACTATATGAAGTGTACTGCTCTTCGTTTATCAGTACAAATGTTCGTACTTTTATGGCTCCTGATTCAATTCATCTGGGCCTTAATGATCCTTTGGGGGTAGTAGCATGGCAATTGCACGTAACACATTTGATGCAGTAATTATTGGAGCTGGTGGAGCTGGAATGCGTGCCGCATTGCAGATGGCAAATTCTGGCTTAAAGGTCGCACTTCTATCTAAAGTATTTCCAACTCGTTCACATACAGTATCTGCTCAAGGAGGTATTACTTGCGCATTGGGTAATGCGCACGATGATGATTGGCGTTGGCATATGTATGATACCGTGAAAGGGGCGGACTATATTGGGGATCAAGATTCAATTGAATACCTGTGTAAAACAGGTCCCGAAGCCGTATATGAACTTGAGCATATGGGATTGCCTTTTTCACGCATGGATAATGGCAGAATTTATCAACGCCAGTTTGGTGGTCAATCCAAGAATTTTGGTGGTGATCAAGCAGCACGTACTTGTGCTGCAGCGGATAGAACTGGACATGCTTTATTACATACCCTCTATCAACAAAATTTAAAAGCTAAAACACACGTATTTAGTGAATGGTATGCTCTTGATCTTGTTAAAGATTCGCATGGACATATATCTGGTGTTACTGCAATGTGTATCGAAACCGGTGAAGTCGTATTTTTCCAATCGCGAGTATGTATTTTGGCTACCGGTGGTGCAGGTCGTATTTATCAATCGACAACCAATGCCTTTATTAATACCGGGGATGGTTTTGGTATCGCATTAAGGGCAGGTATCCCCTTACAAGATATGGAAATGTGGCAATTCCATCCTACCGGAATTGCTGGAGCCGGTGTTTTGGTAACTGAAGGGTGTCGAGGTGAAGGCGGTTATCTGATTAACAAAGACGGTGAACGTTTTATGGAGCGTTATGCACCGAGAGTTAAAGATTTAGCTTCCCGGGATGTAGTTGCTCGCTCTATGGCTCTCGAGATCCGTGCAGGTAAAGGTTTTGATCCCAAAGGAGTGGATCACGTTAAATTAAAATTGGATCACTTAGGTGCCGATCTGATTAAGTCACGCTTACCTGGTATTCGTGAGTTATCTATGAAATTCGCCGGAGTTGATCCAATTGTTGAACCAATTCCAGTGGTTCCTACCTGCCACTACAGCATGGGTGGTATCCCTACAAATATGCATGGGCAAGTACTTACCAAAACCAACGGTGTAGAACATATCGTAGAAGGTTTATATGCCGTAGGTGAGTGCGCGTGCGTTTCGGTACATGGTGCAAACCGTTTAGGTGGTAATTCATTACTGGACTTAGTCGTTTTTGGTCGAGCAGCAGGATTGCATGTTGAAGAGTTATGGCAATCAAATCATTTACCTGAGATGAATTATATTAGTGAGGATGATATTGCTCCGTCTTTACAGCGATATAATCGATGGAACAATTCAACTGAGGGTGAAAGCCCAGCAGTGATTCATGATGAAATGCAACGTGTAATGCAAGAGGACTTTGGCGTCTTCAGAACCGGTGAAGTAATGGCTTCTGGCTTAAAACGTCTTCAGGCTCTGCGGGAACGTTTAGCACATGCTAAATTAGAAGACAAAAGCAAGATATTCAATACGGAGCGAGTCACTGCATTAGAGTTAGATAATTTAATGGCAACTGCATATGCTACAGCGCAGTCTGCAATTGTTCGTACGGAAAGTCGAGGTGCTCATAGTCGTGAAGATTATCCGAAACGTGATGATGCCAACTGGATTAAACATACGCTATATTTTGAGGAAGGTGAGAAGATTGACTTTCGTCCCGTGAATACATCACCCAAGCACGTCGAGCCTTTTGCGCCAAAAGAACGCGTTTACTAAAGAGGATACATTACATGGCAGCAGATAGTAGAACATTGACCCTATCAATATATCGCTATAATCCTGAGGTGGATGCTAAGCCTTATATGAAAGATTATGAATTGGAGATTCCAGTTAAAAGTGATCCTATGTTACTTACGTTACTTGAACGTTTGAAAGCAGAGCAGGATCCCTCAATTACGTACAGACGTTCTTGTCGCGAAGGAGTATGCGGTTCAGATGGCATGAATATTAATGGGACAAATGGCTTGGCATGTATTACCCATGTGTCCCAGTTGAATACTGATAAAATTGTTATTCGTCCTTTACCGGGATTTCCAGTTATTCGTGATTTAGCAGTGGATATGACGCAGTTTTATCAGCAATACGAGCGTATCGAGCCTTATTTGCAAAATAATGAGATTCCACCAGCCCAAGAACGGTTGCAATCACCAGAGGAACGCGCTCAACTTGATGGATTATATGAATGTATTTTGTGCGCATGTTGTACCAGTTCGTGTCCTTCATTCTGGTGGAATCCTGAAAAATTTGTTGGTCCTGCTGGTTTATTACAGGCAAGACGATTTTTAGCAGACAGCCGTGATACCGCAACAGCTCATCGTTTGGATAAATTACAAGATCCATTCAGTGTGTTTCGGTGTCGAAGTATTATGAATTGTACTAATGTCTGCCCAAAAGGACTCAATCCGACGAAAGCAATTTCCGAGATTCGCCTACAAATGTTGACACAAGAAACCTAATAGTACTTTTCTTGTTTATTGGTACTGGTAAAAGCCATATATAGAAAAATATAATTCCTGTAAGACGGGGAACCTCTTAAATGTGCTCGAAACCAGTATAAGGATGATCCCCGCACTTGCGGGGATAGCTGTTTTATCCACGGGGATGAGTGGAATACCCAATTTACTGGTGGTAGTGATTAATACCCCTTTGGAGAAAAGAAAATGAGCAGTTCCGATCTGCAAAAAAAATGGGCTTCTTCCTATTTATCTGGCGGAAGTATGGCTTATGTTGATAGTCTGTATGAAGATTATCTTGCTGACCCCAGCTCGGTTTCATCCGATTGGCGAGCAGTATTTAGTGCTTTGCCTAAGGTGAATACCGAAAAGGAATTCTCACATAGAGATATTCGTGATTATTTTTTGCAGAATGCAGATAAAAAAACCATACCTGTAGCCCAAGCCTCAGACAGTCAGCAATTTAGGATTGCCGACTTGATCAACGCATATCGCTCATTGGGTCATCATGCGGCTAAACTTGATCCATTGGAAATGACAGAACGCACACCGGTCCCTGCACTGGAACTGGAGTATCACCACTTATCTAATGTAGATAGAAATCGTAAGTTTTTTGCAGGCACTACATTTGATGGTCCAGAAATGACTCTGGACGAAATATATCAAGCGCTGCGCGAAACGTATTGCAGCAGTATTGGTATTGAATACATGCATATTTCTAATACTGAAGAAATAGAATGGCTACAAGCACGAATGGAGTCGGTACGCGGTCGACTTAAATTAGATGCGGCAAAAAAAATGCAAATTTTAAAAGACTTAATTGCTGCAGACGGTTTGGAACGTTATTTAGGGACACGTTATGTAGGGCAAAAGCGATTCTCTCTTGAAGGGGGCGATTCATTAATTCCCATGATGAAAGAAATCATTGAGTGTGCCGGTAAAGCTAATGTTAAAGAGTTAGTTATCGGTATGGCACATCGAGGTCGTTTAAATGTGTTGGTGAATGTATTGGGTAAAGAACCCAATCAATTGTTCCAAGAGTTTGAAGGAAAAATAAAATATGAACGTACTGGGGATGTGAAATATCATTTAGGCTTTTCTTCAGATATAAGAACCAATTCAGGTTCAGTAGTACATCTGGCTTTGGCTTTTAACCCCTCACATTTAGAAATTATTGGACCTGTAGTAGAGGGGTCGGTACGTTCTCGTTTAGGTCGTCGTAGCGATCTGGGCAAAAAGGAAAAAGTTGTTCCTATTGTTATCCATGGGGATGCTGCATTTGCCGGTCAGGGCGTGGTGATGGAAACCTTTAATTTTTCTCAGGCACGTGGTTATAGCACGGGTGGTACAGTCCACATTGTTATTAATAACCAAATAGGCTTTACTACCAGTAATCCTTTGGATGCACGCTCTACTTTATATTGTACTGATGTGGCCAAAATGGTTCAGGCACCTGTTTTACATGTGAATGGTGATGATCCCGAAGCGGTCGTATTCGCAACGAAGCTTGCATTTGATTTCAGAATGAAATTTAAACGAGATGTCGTAGTGGATCTCGTATGTTATCGACGCCACGGGCACAATGAGGCAGATGAACCTGCGGTAACTCAACCTGCGATGTACCGTAAAATTAAATCCATGCGTCCTCTGCGTGAAATCTATGCCGAGCAATTGACCCAAGAAGGTTTACTAACCAGTAAAGATGCTGAACAATTAGTAGAAGCATATCGTGATACTCTGGATCAGGGTAAAGCGGTTGTCGATCTGGTTCATGGTGATTATGAAGGAAAGTATGCAGTAGATTGGACTCCCTATCTGAATGCAAAATGGACGGATAAAGTAGATACCACTATTAAAAAAGACAACTTACAAAAATTAGCTAAAATCTTAAGCGAGTTACCGAAAGGCTTTACATTACATCCGGTGGTTCAACGCTTATTAAATGAGCGCGATAAAATGACGGCCGGTGATTTACCAATGAACTGGGGGTATGCTGAGATAATGGCATACGCTAGTTTAGTTCAAGAAGGTTATGGGGTTCGTTTATCTGGCCAGGATTCTGGAAGAGGAACTTTTGCTCATCGTCATGCTGTATTGCATGATGCTGAAACTGGAGAAACCTTTACACCTTTAGAACAAATAACTAATGAACTAGACCGCCCTTTTTCAGTAATCGATTCAGTGCTTTCTGAAGAAGCCGTATTGGCTTTCGAATATGGGTTCGCCGCCTCTGCACCTAATTTCTTGGTACTTTGGGAAGCTCAGTTCGGTGATTTCGCCAATGGGGCGCAAGTGGTTATCGATCAATTCATTAGTTCTGGTGAGCAAAAATGGGGTCGTCTATGTGGTTTAGTTATGCTCTTGCCTCATGGATATGAAGGACAAGGCCCTGAGCACTCTTCTGCCCGTCTAGAGCGTTACATGCAACTTTGCGCTCAGCACAATATGCAAGTTTGTACGCCAACTACCCCTGCTCAGATCTTCCATTTATTAAGAAGACAGGTTATCCGTAATTTCCGTAAGCCATTAATTGTTATGACTCCCAAGAGTCTGCTACGTCATAAACTAGCAGTTTCTCCTTTGGAGGATTTATTCAAAGGTAAGTTTCACACTATTATTCCGGAAATTGATGCGATAGATGCACAAAAAGTTACAAAAGTGGTACTGTGCTGTGGAAAAGTTTATTATGATTTGCTGCAAATGCGTCGTGATAAAGAATTAAACCATATTGCATTGGTGCGAATTGAGCAATTATATCCGTTCCCTAAAAAAGCACTTACTACGGAGCTCAATAAATATCCTCAAGCCAAGAAGATTATTTGGTGTCAGGAAGAGCCGCAGAATCAAGGAGTATGGTTCTCTTCTCAACATAATATATTAGATTGTTTGCGTCCTGAACAAACCTTGCATTATGCCGGAAGAGAATTTGCTGCGGCACCTGCAGCAGGAAGCCCTGCTCTGCATGCAAAAGAACAACAAGCTTTAGTAGAGCAAGCTTTATTGGACTGATTGTAAGTTTATCGTAGTCTGGATTACTGCTTTGCTTTTTACCCAGGTTACAATGTGTTAACGAATTTAATAAAATAAGAAGGTATAACCATGTCTATTGAAGTCAAAGTACCTGTTTTGCCTGAATCGGTGGCTGATGCAACTGTAGCTGCATGGCATAAAAAAGTAGGTGATAAAGTTACTCGTGATGAGAATTTACTCGATTTGGAAACGGACAAAGTCGTCTTGGAAGTCCCGGCTCCTGCTGATGGAATACTGGCTGAAATAATGTTTCAAACAGGCGACACAGTTCGTTCTGGCCAATTACTTGCAAAAATAAAAGCTGGCGCTGGATCTGAGGCTCAAGCCGAGAAGAAAGAAGATAAAGCTGAATCACTGAAGGAAAATGAACAGGCTGAACGTGAGGAAGTAAGTGCAAAAGAAGATAAGTCAACCAGTCCTGTAGTTCGACGCATAATGGCAGAACATGACCTTCAACCTGGGCAAATAAAAGGCAGTGGCAAAGAAGGTCGGATTACGAAAGAAGATGTTCTCGCTTACATAGAGTCGAGTAGAGAAAAAACATCCGCTAAAGAAAGTGGGAAAGAGCAACCCCCCAAAGCATCTATGGGCCTACGTGAAGAACGTCGAGTTCCAATGACACGGTTAAGGGCTAAAATTGCGGAGCGCTTATTAGAAGCGCAACACAATGCAGCGATGTTGACGACTTTTAATGAAGTAAATTTGAAAGCCGTTATGGATTTGCGTGCTCAATATAAAGACAGTTTCGAGAAAAAACATGGTGTAAAACTTGGATTTATGTCTTTTTTCACCAAAGCAGTCGTTGAGTCATTAAAGCGTTTTCCCGCAGTGAATGCCTCTATAGATGGTCAGGATGTGGTCTATCATGGCTTTTATGATATAGGTATTGCGGTATCTACAGAAAGAGGGCTGGTCGTACCGGTGATTCGTGATGCGGATCAGATGAGTATGGCTGATATTGAATTAGCAATCAACGATGCTGCAAAAAAGGCTAGAGAGGGTAAATTAGCCATGGAAGATATGCAAGGAGGTACCTTTACTATTACTAATGGTGGGGTATTTGGTTCTTTATTGGCAACTCCGATCATTAATCCACCCCAAACAGGAATTTTGGGAATGCACAAAATTGAAGATAGACCTGTAGTGGAAAAAGGACAAATAGTGATTCGTCCTATGATGTATGTGGCTTTATCTTATGATCATCGATTGATTGACGGTAAAGATTCAGTACAGTTTTTGGTAAGTGTGAAAGAGTTATTGGAAGATCCTGCTCGTCTTTTGCTTAATGTTTAATGAAATGTAACAGTGAAATTCGCATTGACGCATAAATGTATCTGGGGGAAGGCGTAGCTGGAACCCAGAGGTTTTAAATTTATCTAAGTATATCCTGCTGTTGATCTTATTATTCGTGTCCAGGATATGATGCATAAATTAACACTTATGCTAGTGACGGATTTTGCTTTTTTAGAAAGGTAATCGCAATGAATTTACATGAATACCAGGCCAAACAATTATTTGCTAGCTACAATCTACCCGTACCAAACGGTGAAGTCGCTTACAGCGTTGAAGATGCAATGCAAGTTGCCGCACAGTTATCTACTCCCCGTTGGGTTGTTAAAGCACAAGTACATGCTGGGGGTAGGGGAAAAGCCGGTGGTGTGAAGTTAGTAGCAAATAAAGATGAATTAGCTGCAGCAGTTAAAGCATTATTAGGTACTCGTTTAGTTACTTATCAAACTGATGCTCATGGACAACCGGTTAATGCTGTTTTAATTGAAGAAACATGTGATATCGGCAGAGAATTATATCTTGGCGCGGTTGTTGATCGCGCTACCCGTCGCGTCGTATTCATGGCTTCTACGGAAGGTGGTGTAGAAATAGAAAAAGTGGCTGAAGAAACGCCCGAAAAAATTTTTAAAGTAATTATGGATCCATTAGTTGGTGTCATGCCATTCCAATGTCGGGAGGTGGCATTCAAATTAGGTCTTAAAGACGATCAAATAAAGCAATTTACACAGTTGATGATGGGCTTGGGTAAAATGTTTGTTGATTGTGATCTGAGCTTATTAGAAATCAATCCACTTGTAGTGACAAAACAAGAACAATTAATTTGTTTGGATGGAAAAATTAATATAGATGGCAACGCATTATACCGCCAACCTAAATTAAAAAGCATGCGCGATACCAGTCAAGAAGATGAGCGGGAAAATCGTGCCAGCGATTGGGAGTTAAACTATATTCCTCTGGATGGAACCATTGGTTGCATGGTGAACGGTGCGGGTTTGGCGATGGCGACTATGGATGTGATTAAACTTCACGGTGGTGAACCCGCTAACTTCCTAGATGTGGGTGGTGGTGCGACTAAGGAACGAGTAAGTGAGGCACTGAAAATTATTGTTTCTGATGACAAAGTCAAAGGCATTTTAGTCAATATTTTTGGAGGCATCGTTCGTTGTGACCTGATTGCCGATGGTATTTTGGCCGCAGTGGAAGAAGTCGATGTGAAAATTCCTGTGGTAGTACGTCTTGAGGGTAATAATGCACAACTAGGTGCTGATATTTTAAATAAAAGTGATTTGAATGTGATTGCTGCAACCAGTTTAACTGATGCTGCGAAAAAGATTGTGGCAGCTGTTGCTTAATTACTAAATTTCGAGGTTAACAATGAGTGTATTGGTTAATAAAAATACTAAGGTATTGTGTCAGGGGTTTACTGGAAAGCAAGGAACTTATCATTCAGAACAAGCGATTGCTTATGGCACACGTATGGTTGGTGGTGTGACCCCAGGCAAAGGCGGGCAGAAGCATTTAGATTTACCGGTATTTAATACCATGCGCGAAGCCGTGGAAGAAACCAAAGCGGAAGCGAGCGTGATCTACGTTCCGGCGCCCTTTTGTAAAGATTCTATTTTAGAAGCGGCTGATGCGGGCATTCAATTAATTGTTTGTATCACTGAGGGTGTTCCCGTACTGGATATGTTACAAGTTAAAGTGTATTTGGAAAATAATACTCAAGCTCGTTTGATTGGACCCAATTGTCCTGGAATTATTACCCCCGGCGAGTGCAAAATTGGAATTATGCCCGGTTCTATTCATTTACCTGGAAAAGTAGGTATTGTTTCACGTTCAGGAACATTAACGTATGAAGCAGTAAAACAAACTACAGATAAAGGTTTTGGCCAAAGTACGTGTATCGGTATAGGCGGCGATCCCATTCCAGGAACCAGTTTTATTGATGCTTTAGCTTTATTTGAGCAGGATCCTAAAACTGAAGCCATTATTATGGTAGGGGAGATCGGTGGATCTGCAGAAGAAGAAGCTGCTGAATACATTAAATCGCATGTCAGCAAACCCGTAGTATCCTATATTGCAGGGGTAACAGCACCTGCTGGGAAACGTATGGGGCATGCTGGTGCAATCATTTCGGGTGGCAAAGGGACTGCAGCAGAAAAATATGTCGCTTTAGAAGCAGCAGGCGTGAGAACTGTACGTTCGCCTGCAGATCTAGGTGATGCAATTGCCGAAGTTACAGGCTGGTAATTTATTTGGAGGTTGCCTGGGTTAAGATAAATTCCTAACCCAGGTGTACTTAGTTCCTACCAGTAAGACTGCTGATATTTCATTAACCCTATTTTTATGGTACTTCATGACAAATTTTCGAAGCATTGCGGATATAAGACGAGAGTATGGAGAGCTCAATTTAGATGAGCAATCACTTCCAGAAGATCCAATTGTTCAATTTAAGCTTTGGTTTGAAGATGTTTTAAAAAATGAAAAAAATGATCCTACAGCTATGGTGCTCTCCACAGTAGATGATCAAGGTTTACCAGATTCTCGAGTCGTGTTATTAAAAGGTTTGGAAGGTGGGAGTTTTGTTTTTTATACAAATTATCAAAGTAAAAAAGCAAAACAGATTCAAAATAAGCCATACGTAGCACTTAATTTTTACTGGCCACAAATGGCTAGACAAGTACGTATTCGTGGACAAATCAAACCAATTGATAAAGAACAATCAGATCTTTATTTTTCAACAAGACCTATAAAAAGCCAATTCAGTGCTATTGTTTCCCCACAAAGTCATGAGGTTGCGGGAAGACAAGTTTTGGAGAACGCTCTAAATGAGTTAATTCAAAAGCATGGGCAAGAACCTGTGTTACGACCCACATTTTGGGGAGGTTACAAGGTTATTCCTGATGAAATCGAATTTTGGCAAGGTCGAGACAATCGTTTGCACGATAGAATTCATTATTATCTAAAAAATGGACACTGGACGTTTCATCGTTTAGCACCATAGTAATAACATGTACTAGCGGCAAAATTTGCCGGCAAAAAGGTAAGTTCTGCCACAAATTTACATTTTATCCTTCTTTTTGTACTTACTCTATTTTTTCTGTTTTTTAAAGATACAAAAAAAACTTGGCCTGATTCTTGCTTAATATAATATAGCATTATAAAACTCAAATTGATTCTGAAGTTATTTTTTGCATGCTAAAAGAAAATTTGTCAAGAATTAGTAAATGTTTTTATTTGGTAAATAAGCGTTAATAGAAAGTCGTAAAATTGTCTTAAGTGTAGAAATTATTAACAGTATTATAGGAAATACTGTGCGAATAAATAGAGGGTATAACCATGAACGACATAACAGCCTTACTACCACATATTAAATTACGTTTTAATGTTGAACATCCAAGCTATGAAGACAGTTACGCATTTGGATACGAATGTGCGCTGGCAGAAGTAGCTGAAGAGGATAATCCATTTCGTGAAGGAACCCAACAAGCAGAACACTGGTTAGAAGGATGGTGGGATGCAATGGAGGGCGAAGAACCTTTATTTGAGTTGAATGCCTTAGAAAATGAAGAACTGACCGTAAACGAAGTAGTAGCTGCGAATGATAAAGAGTATGGTCATAAGCATGGCTTTTTATCATTAGTGATTGAAATTAGCGGTGCAATAGCAGCTTCTGCAATCGTTGGATATCAATTGTTTGAGTTGGTTGCATAAACTATATATATATGAGGGATCTTCTCTGACTGCCGAGCAAGACAGAAGATCTCTCGTCGTTACCACATTTGAATGAAGTGGTTGTCTAAGTTAGATCTAATTTTTGAAAAGTTTGAGAACCATTGATCGCATTCGTGCGATTTCAGATGGATTAAATTCCTTATAAAATTCAGTACCTATGTTCAGACATAGGGTCACCTGATCACCAAGCCCCTTAAGCAAGTCGACGCCAGATAATTTTAGCAAATGGATTTCATGTGCAATATCTACTGCCCACGCATCAAGATAGCTCATATCCGTGAACACAGGAAGGAATATATGGCCTTGCTCTTGCAGAAATAAAACCCTGGGTTGCTCGTCATTTAAACTTTGTTCTACAGGGATGATGAAGTTAGCCTTGATAAATTCAAGATAAGCTTTATTTGCTTCTTTAGTAGTTCCAGCTGCATCAAGAGCTTCTTTAATTGCAAGGTTAAGAGCGTTCATTTTTAGCCTTAGTAGTAAATGTTGAGCGATATGATAGCATTTTGGTTTAACAATAACCCAAAGAAATGTACATATAGCAATAACAGGTATATTTTATACCTTAAAATTAAACAACCTAATTATAACCATTTTCTGTACCTATGAAAATGAAATCAAACTATGTGTTGAAATAAATGACAACAGCAGTATAATGTAGGTTTTGTTTTACAGATTTATTGCTCATTTTTTGGATAAATATTTTTAGTTTTTTTCATTTTTATACTCCTAGCAATATAAAATTGAGTCGATCAATGAAATGCTGACAATCTTTATCCTGGGATTGTTTTTTGATGTGTGCGTTGTAACCCTTCAAAGCCAATTAGGATCTTATTAGCGTAGAGAGTTTATGAACAAAATACATGAGTCAAGAGTAGAAATTTATACCGGTAAAAATTATTTAGGATTTGCCTGGTTAGTATGGGGATTAGCTGCTGCATTCTATTTTTCTGATTATATGGCTCGTGTTGCCCCTGGAGTAATGCATCGCTACTTACAAATTGATTTCGGAATCAATGAAGCAGGATTTGGTATTTTAACTGCCTCATTTTATATTCCTTACATCCTCATGCAGATTCCAGTAGGCCTTACTGTAGATCGTTTAAGTATACGTTGGCTACTCACTGTGATGTCATTGGTTACCGCTTTTGGATGTTGTGTGTTTGGTCTTGCGGATAGCCTATTCATGGGCTCAATAGGTAGGATGCTTATAGGTTTTAGTGCCGCTTTTGCTTTTGTTTGTTCTCTCAGATTGGCAACATCTTGGTTTCCTCCCACAATGCTCGGGTTGCTTGCAGGTTTAACCCAGGCTTTAGGAATGCTGGGTGCGGCAGCTGGAGAGGCTCCAGTTTCATTTTTAGTCACTAATGTGGGATGGCGCCACAGTATGTTGATTATTGCTTTTCTGTTCATTGCTCTAGCAGCTTTATTGTATCAATTTGTACAAGATAAACCGGGTGAACATCGAAGTGAGATTCGCTCTATAAATCAGCTTAGTATTCTTCAAAGTTTAAAAATTATATTGTCATGCAGACAAACTTGGCTGAATGCGTTATATGCTGGATTTTTATTCGGCCCAACTGCTGTTATTGGCGAGGCAATCGGTCCTGCCTATCTACAATTTGGTAGGGGATTAGGTGCACATGCCGCTGCTTTTGCTACGGGATTAATTTTCATCGGATGGGGTATTAGTGGTCCTTTATCAGGTTGGCTCTCCGATAAGATGGGACGTCGTAAACCATTAATGATCCTCTCTGCATTATTCGGTGTTATTTTTACTTCCTTATATGTATTCAGCCCAACTTTAAGTCAAAACTCAGCTTATTTACTCTTCTTTCTTTTCGGATTGACCAATACAGGTGTCGCTATTGCCTACGCCGTTTCCACCGAAATCCATGATAGAAACGTGATAGGAACTTCTATTGCATTTACTAACATGATATCCATTTTTGTTGGGGCGTCATTACAGCCTTTAGTGGGCCGATTGGTCGATATGGTATCTGGTGCTCGTTCTTATAATGTCGAAACGCTATTACTTTCTGATTTCCAAGCAGGTTTGAAGTTGCTACCGCTTTGCTCCATAATCGCACTCGTGTTGGCATTTACCGTGAAGGAAACGTATTGTAAGCCAACAAGCCATTCCTAAGTGCCTGAAATTTTTATTGATTAAGCAGAAAATAGTTAACACTGTTTTTTTATAAGCTTATCGCACTCTGATGTTATTTGCTGTTATACTTTCAGCTGCAGTTTTTGCATGCGAATTAATAACATGGAGAAGAGAATGAAAAAATTTACAGGATTAGTCATTATCCTGGCCGTTCTAATTCTAGGCGGGTATTATGGTATGGGCGTTCTTACTGAACGAACAATCAGAAAGAATATACAAGTAATTGACCAATCTAATGGATTATATGCTGAAATCCAACAGTACAATAAAGGATTATTTAGCTCTGAAGCCCAAATTAAATGGCGTCTGCATATTCCCGAGCGTGTAGTTCAAGATGAAAATGGACAATCTAAAACTCTTCCTGCTCAAGACTATAACATGGAGATGCCATTAACCATCCACCATGGCCCATTTATTTTTTCCAATAAACGCTTACGTTTTGGATTAGGTTATGGTGAGGCAATTTTTCCATTTCCTGCAGAATACAATAAACAATTCGAAGCTCAATTTACTCCAAACTCTGTAAAACCACAGTTAGATTTAAGTATTTTTGTTAATTACCTTAATGAAAGTACTGTGGAATTCAATGTTCCTAATTTTAAATTAATTGCAAAAGATGGTTCAGGTACTCTTGAATGGTTAGGAATGGATTCAAAAACCACCATGTCTTCGGGAATGAGTAAAGTTGCGGGTAAAATTGTCTTAGAGGGTTTAAATGCTATTAAAGATGATACCCGAATTAGTTTAAATCAAGTATCCAGTGATTATGATTTACATGAAACACCTGCCGGCTTGTATTTGGGGGATGCAAATTTCTCTCTTCCTTCATTTAATGTTTTTGTAAAAGAACAAAAAATGTTTGCTTTGAACGATCTTATCATCAAGTCAGATAGCGATATTGAACAACATCTGTTTAATACTCATTTTAACTTGGCTATAAAATCAGTATTAGCAAACGGACAAAATTATGGTCCAGGAGAATTGGATGTTGCTTTAAGAAATCTTGACGCAGATGTGTTGGCTAAAATTAACCAACAAACTACCGCTATGCAAAATGGTAATGATATTCAACGCCAACAAGCCATGCTTGCTCTTCTTCCCGAGCTGCCCAAATTATTTAACAAGGGTGCCGAGTTTGAAGTTTCTAAGCTTAGCCTTAAGATTCCTCAAGGACAGATTGAAGGTAATCTTTATGTAACTTTGCCTAAAGGTGAAAATGCTAATCCATTTGAAATGATGCAAAAGATTCAAGGTAAAGCGAAGTTGCAAATTCCTTCAGAGGCTGTAAAAGCAGTTATGAAGCAATCGGTAATGCAACAAATTTCCAAAAAACCTGATCTACAACAAACCTTAACCCAGCAACTCCAAGCAAATCAAGCTGGAGGCCAAACAGCTCAGCCCGCTCTAACCCCTGAGCAATTAGCTGAAATGCAAACGAATAAACAACTAACCGCATTGCAGCAAACTGGGCTCATTACAGTTCAAGGTACGGATTATGTAATTGAAGTGAGTTTGGACCAAGGTAAATTCACAATAAATGGCAAACCTTACGATCCTTCGATGATGAAATTCTAGGATTCGACTGAAGTAATTTTGTAAGGAGTAGATCGTATAAAACAACCTACTCCTTATAAGAACTTTTTGAGTTTAAATTGAACATTATACATTGATTTTTAATACAGTTTTTTCTGTTCTGCCCTTGTCTCCATGGGCTTGTTTCGGTAATATACTGTTTTTAAAAGGAGGAGCTAATAATAATGACAACAATCAGTAATGAAGTAGTGGATAACACCGCTTCTCTAGCCGAAAGCGTAACTCTTTCAGTGCAAAAATATTTTTCAGAGCTTAAGGGAACTGATCCTGTTGACTTATACCAATTTGTACTTGAAGAGATTGAAACACCATTGTTCCGTGCCGTAATGGAACATTGTAAATACAATCAGTCTCGAGCAGCAATTATGCTGGGGATTAGTCGTGGAACTTTGAGAACTAAACTACGTCGATATTTCGATGATAAATATGTTGGTACGCGCGACTAACTCAAATATGTAGTAAAAGGGGAGCTGGGAGCTCCTTTTTTATAATCTAAATGTTAACAAGTTATTCTAATTAGCGACAGTGCAAGTATGTTCCATCTGGACGTTGCGAAGAGTCGTAAATGCTAGCAGTTGAATTTCGTAAGTGTTAAGCCCTTAGACTGAGCGTTATTCTGGCGTATCTTGAATGAAAAGCAGTTCGGAGCTTGGGTGCTGATGTAGGGCTACGTTGCTCAAAAAAACCTTCTCAGGTTCAAACGTTCATCAGTCTTCTAAGAGCTCTGAATCGAATCCAGCCCTCCTTGCAGCAGGGTTCTAAAAGATAATCAATCCTCCTATTTCCGCGGCTTGTCCGCGGGATCAATAATTTCTATCCTAAAAAATGAATTTCGCGGGCAATCGGTGAAGAAATGCCAAAAGGAACCACAATCTGCAGCTAAGATTGATGCGGAGTTGAGAGAACCTGTTTGCAAGCAAACAGGTTAGACCGGTATAGTCCTTAGGAATATTTTATGTTTATTCAGCGAACATGGAACTTACGGACTCTTCTATGTTGACTCGTTTAATTGCCTGAGCCAGCATATCAGATAAACTTACAACCCGAATTTTTTTACATTGACGTGCTTCGTCAGACAAAGGAATAGTATCCGTTACTACAATTTCATCAAGTACGGAATTTTTAATATTATTGACTGCAGGGCCAGATAAAACAGGGTGAGTAATATAGGCTCTTACGCTATGGGCGCCATTTTTCTTAAGTTCATGTGCTGCGGAGCAAAGAGTTCCTGCGGTATCTACAATGTCATCAACAATAATGCAGTTTTTATTTTTTGGCTCGCCAATGATGTGCATTACCTCGGATTTATTAGGACCACTACGACGTTTATCGATGATACATAAGTCCGCATGGTCAAGGCGTTTTGCAACCGCACGGGCTCTAACAACACCCCCAACATCAGGAGAGACAACCATCATATTTTCTAGATTCTGGTCTTGTATATCTTCGAGAAGTATCGGAGTCGCATAAACGTTGTCGACTGGCATATAGAAAAAGCCCTGTATTTGATCCGCGTGGAGATCTACAGTAAGAACTCTACAGATACCTACTGATGCCATCATATCAGCAACAACTTTAGCTGTAATCGGCACGCGTGCAGAGCGAACCCTGCGATCTTGACGTGCGTAACCGAAATAAGGAACTACTGCCGTGATACGGGACGCAGAAGATCTTCTTAGCGCATCAGCCATTGTAAGGAGTTCCATCAGATTATTATTTGCTGGAGCACAGGTTGATTGGATTATAAAAACGTCTCTTCCTCGGACATTTTCTAGAATCTCGATCATGGTTTCCCCATCGCTAAACGTACCGACAGTCGCTTTGCCAATAGGTATTTTCAAATGAGAAGAAATTTGTTGAGCTAATTCCGGATTTGCATTTCCGGCAAAAATCATCATTGTGGACATGTGTAAAAAGCCTTAGATTTAGGTTAATCACTTAACTTAAACACATAGCAGAAGACAGCCAAAAAGATATTATTATTATTTGAGCATTACAAGACGCATCCTTCCAGGTTATCTTCTGCTGTCTGTTTACTTGAATCAACAAGAATGTGGCAGGGGTGCTAGGATTCGAACCTAGGTATGCAGGGATCAAAACCCTGTGCCTTACCGCTTGGCGACACCCCTAAAATTTGCAGATTCTTACAATCATCCGTTATAAAATTGCGCTCATCCCTGCAAATGTGTTGCGTATTTTGCAGTGGTTTTGGGAACATGTCAACTTTGAAAGCAATAATTTTTTCTATTTTTAAGTGAGAGTAAGAGTTGACATTGCTGCTAGATTGTCATATGTACTTGAACAAGTAAAGCGAAATTTAGGAAGAAAATCCCTAAACTTCGCTCGGCAAAATTCAAACATGCAGACTGGATTTATACGGTCCAGTTCTGAATCACTACTTTGATCATTACTCCGTTGCCTTCAAGGCGAATCATGCTTGGCAGATCAACTCCTTTAACCGAAGTGTATTTGGTGAAATTAATCGTATAGCCATTTTGTTTTAATTCGACCAGGTGATTGTAGTCATCACGATGCTCCGCCTGGACTGGGCCTGGAGCTGGAAGCCCTCTTACCCAATAATAAAGATTATTTACCGGAAGCCTAATTCCAGTTTGTTCAACTAATAGTTCATCGGCATTGTGTGACGTTATTTTTTTAGGTCCATCTTGGAATGTGACGGTATCACCTTTTTTATCAATAAGAACCGTTCCCCCGCCTAAAGGACCCATGAGACGAATTTGGTAAGCACTAGGGCCGCTTTGTTTCCAATTCATAGTAGCGGACCAACCTTTGCTTTTACTCTTTGCAGCCATAGCACCACGAATTTCCCAGGAGGAGACCGTTTCTGTTTTAGCTTTACGTTGTTCTACCGGCATCGTTTTGTTTTCAGGCAATTCTGCAGCAGGTCGGGGAGGAGCACAGGCAGTTAGCAAGAAGAAGGGTATTATTATAAATAGTTTCATATTGTTCATTTTTCACCTCAAGTCCATTTTTGTAGTTTTTCAATTAACAATACGCTAGACTTATCGCATATGCAATCAGTCTTAATTAATATGAAATTAAAAGCAATTTATCCTGGTACGTTTGATCCAGTTACCAATGGGCATGTGGATATTATTCGTAGAGCTACTAAGATTTTCCCTGACACGATTGTTGCTGTGGCAAGCAATAAAGCAAAACGGCCTTTTTTACCATTGGAAACGAGGATACAACTCGTAGAAGAAGCGGTTGCAGATTTACCCGGAGTTCATGTAGTTGGATTTGATAATCTTTTAATTGATTTTGTATTAGAACAGAAGGCTGGAATTATTTTACGCGGTTTACGGGCAGTTTCTGATTTTGAATATGAGTTCCAATTGGCCGGCATGAATCGAAAATTATCCAAGCAAATAGAAACAATCTTTTTAACACCCTCAGAAAATTTTATGTATATTTCTTCTACTCTGGTTCGCGAAATTGCGATTTTAAACGGAGATATCTCTCAGTTCGTTCCTTCTTGTGTCGTAAGGGAACTCCAAAAGAGACAGGATGAGCATGGAACGTCAGCTAGTATTTAAAATACTTTCCCTAATTACAATTAGCATTAATTTATTGATTTTTTTTTCAAATACTTTTGCCAAACCAAATAATATTCTTCCACCAGGATATGCAATCGCCAGTGCAAATCCATTGGCAACTAATGCAGGACTTGAGATTTTAGCCAGTGGTGGAAATGCTTTTGATGCAGCTGTTGCCGTTTCTGCGGTATTAGCCGTCGTTGAACCCTACCATTCTGGTCTTGGGGGAGGGGGATTTTGGCTTCTACATCAAGAAGATCAGCATAAAAACATCTTTATTGATGGACGAGAAACTGCACCACTGGCTGCGAAAAAAGACATGTATTTAGCACCGGATGGTAGTGTAATCCCGGGATTATCCTTAAATGGAGGTTTAGCAGCCGCAATTCCAGGAGAACCAGCTGCATTGATCTATATTGCAAAAAATTATGGGCGATTACCCTTAGCAAAATCATTGGCGCCGGCCATTAGAATAGCACAAGAAGGTTTTTTGGTTGATAAACAATTAAGTTCGTTTTTAAGCAATGAAGATCGATTAACACAAATCAAAAAATATCCATCCACTGCTAAGATTTTCTTGAATAAGGGGCGTCCCTATCGCATTGGAGAACGGTTAATTCAAACCGATTTGGCGAATACCTTAAAACTCATTGCAGAAAAAGGAGAGCAAGGATTTTATGCTGGAGAAGTCGCAGATCGATTGGTGAGGGGGGTGAATGCTGCGGGAGGTATTTGGACGCTCGAGGATTTGTCTAAATATCGTATTAAGGTCAGAGAGCCTTTGATAGGAGCCTATCATAATATGCTCATTGTTACTGCCCCCCCACCTTCAGCAGGAGGAGTAGCACTATTGACTATGTTGAATATATTGTCTCACTATTCCCTCGCATCATTTTCAAAAGTTCAATGGGTTCATTACCTAGTAGAGTCTATGCGTCTTGCCTATTGGCAGCGTGAACGGTTTCTTGGGGATCCTGACTTTGTCACTATTCCTGTCGAAAAGTTACTTTCTGCAGAAAACGCCAAGCAGTTGAGTACATTAATTCCACCTAATAAGGCAATACCTAGTTCTATTTTGCAAGAACAAACCAAAAATCATCAAGGAGAACAAAAAAGTCTTACGCACACAACTCATTTCTCCATTATTGATACTGAAGGCAATCGTGTTGCAGCGACTCTGTCCATAAATTTTATTTTTGGTTCCAGTGTTGTCGCTGAGGGCACGGGGGTTTTATTGAATGACGAGATGGATGATTTCTCAAGCAAAGTGGGCCAAGAAAATGTTTTTGGTATTGTTGGAGCAGATCAAAATGCGATCGCACCTGGAAAAAGGCCCTTATCCAGTATGACGCCCACTTTTCTTGAATTACCCGATCGTGTGGCAATTTTAGGAACACCGGGCGGTAGTCGTATTCCTACCATGGTGTTAATCGCATCATTGGTATTTTATGACACGTACGGGGCAATTAGTATGGTATCAGCAATGCGTTTTCATCATCAGTATTTGCCCGATGTGGTACAGATTGAACCCGATGCTTTGCCTCCATCAATTCAACAAGCTTTAAAAGCTATGGGGTATAATCTGATGCAGTTAGGCCGAAATTATGGTGATATGCAAGCAATTACTTGGGATAAACAAACCAATATCTTGACTGCGGCATCGGATCCGAGGGCAATAGGATTGGCAGCATCCATAGTCAATACACCGAGTGGATATGGAGTAAGGTTCTAGTTTGTGTGGCAATTAAGGAGACGTATTTTCTCCCACCAGTTCTTTGATGACTTCAAAAGTCTGATGAATTAGTTTTTCTTTGTTCTCAAGTGTAAATTGTGATGCATCAATTGCCTTGCCTATATGGATTTCTGCTTTTTGTTTTAGATGAAAATTAAACGTACGTGCGGGTAAAATATTATTAGCACCCCGTATCCCTATAGGAATAATGGTTGCCTTGGACTGAATTGCGGTGATAAATCCTCCCTTTTTAAATGAACCGAGTGTTCCATCTTTGGAGCGAGTTCCTTCCGGAGCTATCCACATAACAATTCCACTTTCCATTAATTGCTTAGCAAATGCTAGGTCCTTTATGGCTTGATATCTATTTTTTCGATCAATAAAGGGAAACTCTGCCGCTTTCATGGCTTGTCCCATTAAAGGAATTTTTGCGAGTTCTTTTTTGGATAGCATGCGAATGGAGTTATTTGGAAAAGCTTTAAATGCGAGAGGAATATCATAAGCACTGGAATGATTGCACATAATAATGGTCGCCTTTCCTGCTTGGGGATGAGTATTAAAAGGGTTAATCACTTTATACTCTACTTGTACTGCATTCAGCAGTTGATCAATCCAATGGTGTAATGCTTTATCCGTCCACTTTCGGTTGAGAGTGCTAAAAAAATATTTAGAAAGACAGCGTGTACTGGTTACTGCTGTGTAAAATATGATCTTACAAAGAATCCAAGCCGTTCGGAATTGATTTATTTTCATTAGCGTTAGGGTTAAGTAAATTCGCGGTAATATAGCGCAAGTTGATACAATTGCCCAGAGAGTTTTTGGTAAGAATATAATCTCGGCATAAGTATCCCTGGTCGCAATCTACTTTAGAAAAATCCTATTGCCCTCCCTAAAGAGTTGAAAAAGGATTCGTTTGGGGGAACCATATGTATGTCAAAACCAGAGGACATGATTTTGTCCTCACCCCAACGTTCCAGCATGTAATTACGGTAATGCATTTCATGTAAATGGCCAATAGCTCCTATTTTTTCTCTTGCTTCATGCTTTCGTTCGTCTTCAATGATCTCAAGGTAACGGAGGTTATAATAGAGATTTTCAGGCATAAATTCCTTCGCTTTCTTAAAGTAAGGAATCGCCTCTTGTTTCTTTTCCTCAAAATAAACAAGGACATCAGCTAGTAAATAATACATTTTTGCCAGAGTTTGGCGCATCTCTTTTGACTTGGACTCATTAAAAGCAATGAAAGCTCGAAGCTCCTTTTTCAATTCTTCTACTTCGTCGGTGTGTTCTTTAAGGAATAGGGTTCGAGTGCTTAAATGATCGTTATAATCAATGGGGACCGCAAGTCGTGCAATCAAACAATCAATCTTACGAAGTAATAATTTATTATAAAGTTGGGTTAACGCACTATTGCTATTAAGGAATAAGTATTCACTAAGTAGATGTTGTGCTTTATTCAATTGAGCTCGATCGGAGTCTTTAGCCGAGTGTATGAGTTCATCAATTATCAAAATAGTCGATGCATAAGTCATGCTTGCCTCCATGACAAGAAAATCATGAGGTTTGATACGTATTATCTTTGACGCAAGGATGATTTGCTCTGCAGCAATTTGTGCTGCTTCAGTTTTTTGACTGAGCAATAGTTCTTTTACTCGAGATTCATTGGCATTAAATTGAGTGCAATAATGTTCTCGTAAGCGCTCAAGCCCGTGTTTATTAAATTTGAAATTAGGATGACTTGTATACAAAGTATCTGCGTCTTGAAACCGATTGTTTTCAATGGCAGAGTCAAATTGATGTAAAATCCATTCTTCTTTTATTGTGATATCCTGCATTGAATCCTCTTGATCAAGAATCTGGGGTTCAAGTCGGACGGCTTGGGCTAAACACTCAAGAGTTTGATTACCAATAAGTAGTTTGGTTATCCCCCATTTACTTCTTTCCCTTTTAGCATCGTTTATATAAGATTTAGCGACTTGGATGCGTAATTGGGGATAGGGTATCAAATAAACTGCTTGTTCTTCGTTGTCAAAATTAGCTTTGATGTAATCAACAGCTTGTTCCTGATCGCTCATATTGGGTGATAAAAATAATGCAGCGATAAGCTCAACTGCAAGTTTTAAGGCTTGGGGATCAAATTGTTCCTGAGTTAAATAATAATCGATAAAAGGTTTTTTAAACTTATGTTTGACTTCGGGAGACCATGCTAATGCTTCGTGGTATTGTTGTTGGGCAGCCAAATGTTGGGCATATGCTTCAGCAAAGAGACTGGATTGAAAACAATTTGCTTTGTTGACGGATTGTCCGTAGTAATGAATTTGGCTGATTGCATCTTTTATTATTTGGTAGTCTTGAGGATCGATGGAGGGAACTAAATAAGCCAAATATTCTTGTATTAAGGTTTGTCCAAAAGGGTACCCTACACGAATGGATGCATTGAATTCTGGAAAACTATGGGAGTGAGTGAGGAAATGACTCATTAATAATCGTTGCAGTTCTTTAGAGGTGTGATTGGTTCTGGGTGAGTGGGTTAATTTTATGAAACGTTTAGAGATTGGGAATCCATCGCTGCTTTTATTCAACTCCTCAGCTTTAAAGCCTTTGATATAGCCAGTATAGGCGATTTTGGCTAAAGTCATTTCTATTCGATTAGGATGGCAATGATTTTCAAAGCCTAACCAACCTTTAAATGATTCAAAAATTGTACGAAACCAACTAACACGAAAAATATCGATTCCATCGGTGTATAATCTTTGCCGCGGATACAGTGTAATTTCTCGCCAAAACGTCTGGTATTCATCTTCATCGAAATCGTAGATAACGAAGTCAGGAAGGTGAATTCTCCCGTTTTCTTGATATTTTCGGACGATATGTCTTGCTAATTTTAAACGCAACATACAAAACCTTAATAAAATTAAGCAATTGTATGTTAATTTAAAATCAAGTATTGAGCAATTGAGTTATATGATGAGCAGGGTAAAGACGTATTTTAGATGCATTGTTGTCTTTGTTGCTGCGTAACTGCTGAAATTAATTTTGGCAATTGGGGCAAAAAAAAGAATTACGGCCAGCAATCATGAGGGATTTGATAGGGTGTTGACAAAGCAAGCAAGGTTGATTTTTTCGACCATACACTTTGAGGGACATACTGAAGTAACCTGGTTTGCCATCAAAAGCATAAAAGTCACGCAGCGTAGTTCCACCGCATAATATTGCCTGTTTGAGTACTTCTTTAATCTGTTTTGTAAGTACCTGACATCTTAATTCAGAGAGCATTTTCGCTGGAGTAGCTGGATGAATATTAGCTAAAAATAGACTTTCAGTAGCATAAATATTTCCGACACCTACTACAATTTCATTATCCATAATCAATGATTTGATGGGTTTATTTTTATTTTTTGCCCTTTGGACTAAGTAATGCCCATTAAATTCATCAGAAAGAGGTTCAGGGCCTAAATGAGCAAATAGTGGATGTTGGTACGGATTTTCATCAATATAAAGAAACAAACCAAAACGCCTAGGATCACAGAAGCGAAGCATACAGCCATTGGTCAACGTTAACAGGATGTGATCGTGCTTTTCTGGTTCACTTTTAGCATCGACTATGCGTAAATGACCTGACATTCCGAGATGGATTGATAGATATCCTTTTGAGAGCTGGATCAGAATATATTTTGCCCTACGAGAAACTCCGACTATTTTTTTGCCAGCACACAATTGATCCAAATTAGGAGGAACAGGGATGCGAAGTTTAGAATTACGCACCGTAACCCCTTTGATTGTTTGTCCTTCGAGATGGGATTTTATTCCTTCTTTTGTAGTTTCAACCTCAGGTAACTCAGGCATTATTTTTGATCGTCATGGTCAATGATTCGGCCCTGACTTTTAGTAGTTATTTCTGTTTTAGCCGGGTTGTTTGGAAATAGATATTGTTTTATGGTTGCGATTATCCAGAGAATGCCCCCAATAAGAAGACCCCAAATCAAAACATAGGAAAACATAAACAGCAGTCCAAAGAATAGTGCAATAGCAACCCCTGCTATTAAGAAGGGCACTATATTCTCAAAAATTTTTCCTAAGGAAAATTTATCGTTCATAACATAATTCCTATATAATTATCTATTAATTATCGGCTACATAATGAAATGTTGCAACGTAAAGAGTAAAATTGTGTTATCCTTAATATGATATAAGGATTTTCTGGAATTCTTATCTGGGTACCCAAACTAAAGGATGAGTTTTTTCTTAATTTGCATTTTGCATTTTGCATTTAAAGTGGAGCTATTATGGTTTTTGGTTATTTAAACCTGTCTTTTTGGGGATATGTGATTGCAACGTTGGTTATGACGCAAATTACTATCGCAGCAGTAACGCTATATCTTCATCGAAATCAAACGCATCGGGCGATGACATTGCATCCTATTGTCAGTCATTTTTTCCGTTTATGGCTGTGGTTAACAACTGGAATGGTTACCGCAGATTGGGTTGCTATTCATCGTAAACATCACGCCTCATCAGATGTTGAGGGGGATCCTCATAGCCCTGTAGTTTTTGGCATCAAAAAAGTATTTTGGCAAGGAGCTGAACTTTATAAAACAGCTCGTAAAGATAAAGAAATGGTAGCTAAGTACTCTCATGGTACTCCCACAGATTGGCTTGAGCGAAAAGTTTATTCTCCTCATTCTGCCAAGGGAATTTTGCTCATGTTACTCATCGATCTCTTCTTATTTGGTGTGCCTGGCATTACGGTCTGGGCAATTCAAATGATGTGGATACCTGTTCATGCCGCTGGGGTCATTAATGGAATTGGTCACCATTGGGGATATAGAAATTTTGAATGTCCCGATGCTGCAAGAAATATTTTCCCCTGGGGTTTTTGGATAGGCGGAGAAGAATTACATAATAATCATCATACTTTTGCTTCTTCTGCAAAGTTCTCGGTTAAATGGTGGGAATTTGATATTGGCTGGATGTACATTCGTATTCTTTCCTTTTTAGGCCTTGCCAAAGTTAAAAAATTACCACCAAAACTGGCTATGGAAAAAGGTAAACTGCAAGTCGATTTAGATACGGTTAAAGCCGTGATCTCGAACCGGTTTCAAGTGATGTCTAATTATTATAAAAGTGTGATTAGACCCATACTGAAACAAGAAAAATATAATAACCTAGAGAGCAAGGAAGAAAAGAAACTTTTTGCGCGTGCTGGAAGTTTATTACGACGTGAAAATTGTCTTTTAAGTAATAAAGCAAAAATCCGTTTGTCTCGTTTGTTAGAAGCTCGTGAACAATTGCGTATTGTTTATGCTTACAAGCAATCATTACAAGGTATTTGGTTGAAGACGGCCTCTACCCAAAAAGAACTTATTGAGGCACTACAGCAATGGTGTCGTCAAGCTGAAGAATCAGGTCTTGATGTATTGAGACAATTTGCACAACAGATCAAAGGATATGTTCCTGTGTATAGATAATTTTTCTATATTTCTCCCTATGTCTTTTCATGAAAGTGAAAGGACAGGGTGAGAAATGGTAATTTTATTTGTTTTTTCATTTTGATTGTCTATAGTAGTATTTTAATCTCGTAATAACAGGGAGTGGTTATGATGAAAGGTGTAGCAATAGTTACTGGTGGTACGGGTGGTATAGGGACAGCCATTTGTCAACGTTTAGCTGCCGATTTTCAGGTTGTAGCGTGTTATTTCAAACATGGAAAGCATGAAGAAGCGAAGCAATGGCAAGAGGAACAAAAAAAGCTCGGTTATGATATAGATATCGTTTACGGTGATATCGCACAATTTGCAGATTGTGAAAAAATATTGGCTTTAGTCATGGAGCGTTATGGCCGAGTTGACGTTCTAGTTAATAATGCCGGGGTTACTCAAGATTGTAGTTTACGAAAAATGACTCCCGAGCAATGGCAATGTGTGATTGATGCCAATCTAACCAGCGTATTTAATATGACTCGCAATACAATCCCTGTAATGCTCGATAAAGGTTATGGTCGGATTATTAGCATTTCTTCAATTAATGGACGAAAAGGTCAATTTGGCCAATGTAATTATGCTTCGACCAAGTCTGCGCTCTATGGGTTTACTAAAAGTCTTGCCTTGGAAGTAGCAAATAAAGGCATCACTGTGAATACGGTTTCTCCTGGTTATATCGAAACTCCTATGCTTGCTTCTGTGAAAGAAGAAGTACTCAAATCAATTATCTCAAATATTCCTGTTGGCCGTTTAGGGTATCCAAAAGAGATCGCTGATGCGGTGGCTTTTTTAGCATCTTCGGAAAGTGGATTTATTACTGGTGCGAACTTAGATATTAATGGCGGACAGTATATGTAAAGTTTAGCCCAGGAGGGTGACTCTTGGGCAGTAAAGTCATTTTTTCATTAATTCTCACAACTTTCTAACTCATAGAGAACCATATGCAACATAATAATATTGTATTGATTACTGGTGGTACTGGCGATATCGGCACTGCAATCGCGAAAGAATTGAACTCCTCTTACAAACATATTTTTGCACTTGATTTAATTTCTGAGGATGAAGGAAAAGCATGGAAAAAAGAACGAGTAGATGAAGGTCATAAGAATATCTATTTTCGTCATATGGACGTAACCGATTATGAGCAATGCGGAAAGGTTATTTCTTCCATTATTGAAGAGTACGGTAATATTGATGCGTTAATTAATAATGCAGGAATTACTCGGGATGCTGTATTTACAAAAATGACTAAGCAGCAATGGGATGAAGTATTAACTGTGAACCTCGATGGTATGTTTAATGTAACTCGCCATGTAGTAGAAAACATGAAAGAGCATGAGTCCGGTCGGATCGTGAATGTTTCTTCGGTGAATGCTCAAAAAGGACAATTTTCACAAGTAAACTATGCCGCATCCAAAGCAGGAGTTTATGGTTTTACTAAGAGTTTGGCGCAAGAGCTAATGAGTAAAAACATCACTGTGAACAGTCTTTCTCCCGGTTATGTAGATACTCGATTAATGAAAGGTATTCGTCCAGATATTTTAGAAGGAATCATTGCGCAAATTCCTGCTAAACGTTTAGCACAAACTCAAGAAATTGCTTGGGCTGTAGAATTTCTAATTAGTGAAAAGAGTCGATATATTACCGGAGCTAATCTGAGCGTCAACGGTGGTCTCCACATGTATTAAAATGCTATCTTCCTTATTATAAAGACTTCTTCCTGTTTCAGGAGAGGCAATAGATTCATCTCTATTCAGTTAAGGAATTATTGTTGTTTGTATCCAACGGTCTATCCGCAGGAACCCTTAGGCAGAACCTTAAACTTAAATGGCGATGAAGAATAGGGTGATATTTTTACCCTCACCTAACATAAAGAGAAAACTATGACTCGATTAATAAAAAAATACAAAAATCGTCGGCTTTATGATACTGAAACAAGTCAGTATATAACCCTAGAAGAGTTACAGCGCTATGTTGTAGAGGGAAAGCAATTTAAAGTGGAAGATTCCTTAACCGGAAATGACATCACCAACTCTATTTTATTACAAATTATTGTTGAGATGGAGGCAGGTTCAACCCAATTTTTATCTTCAGAGATATTACGGCAAATTATTGCTCTCGCAAATCATCCAATGCATGCTTCTTTAAAACAGATGATGGAGCAAATGTTCCAAGCGATGGAGAAACCTTTACAAAATAATCCCTACCGCCAGGCTACTGAAACATGGAATCAACAAATGCAAACCATGATGCAACAATGGCAAAATTTATTTAAAGGTTGAGCGGGAAAGTGTTCTTTAAATAGAAAGGGAAACCCACGCATTCATTTTTATGCTGCATTGCAAAAAATATTTGTCTAACCCATTGACATATGTGGACTCTATGGACTAATATTAAATTGTGCAATGCAACATAGAGGAGAATATCATGACTCAACAAAATTTTGAAAGATGGACTGAAATAGCAAAAAAACTTCAAGAGCCTTTTCAAGCCATGGCTGAATTAAATGTAAAAACCTTACAAGGTATGAATTATCTCAAACCTGAAGAGATCGCGGGTATTAAAAAACCTGAAGAACTATTGGAAAAGCAAATTAATGTAGCTGTTGAAAATGGCCACAAAGCTTTAGATTATATGCAAAAATCTTTTCAAATTGTTGAAAAGGCTATGTTAGGTTTCGTTCAAGAAGCTAAAAAAGCATCTGAAGTTAAACATTAGTTATATCTTTTAAAAGCAGCGCTAACATTCAGTTGGTGCTGCTTTTAAGTTTCCTAATCATCTTATCCTTAAATCTTCCATCCATGCAATTAATCTTGATGCTGTTTCTTATAAATCCATTCTCACTCATCTATTTGGATACTTTCAACTCTCATTATTTCACAGTAGATGATTTTCAATTAATCCTTATGTCTTAATACACCCACTAACAGTTGATTAAACTTTAACAAAACTAGTCAAATAATAGATTGTTTCTGGGTGGGGGTAGAAAAGTGCTTTTTTAGTTCTCCACAAGAGGATACAATGTTCAAGATGAGAATGATTCTATGAATAAGACTACTAAAATGGGGGCATTGATTGAGTGATCATTTTTCGTTATTTAGCTAAAGAAGTGTTTCTCACTTTGATCGCGCTAACCTCCATACTGGTATTAATTTTTCTGAGCAACCAATTCATACAATATCTAAATCGGGCAGCCTCCGGAAATATTCCTGGTGTCATTATTATGAAGTTAATGGTACTTGAATTGCCTACTTTACTCAGCTTGTTGATACCATTGGGTTTTTATATTGCCATGTTACTCGCTTACGGGCGTTTATACGCGGAAAGTGAGATGACTGTATTACGTGCCTGTGGATATGGACCCAATCAATTACTAAAACATAGTTTTATCATGGCTACAGTAGTGGCAATTATTGTGGCAATAGTAATGATTTGGGTGAGTCCTTTGATTTATATTGAACGTTCTAAGCTGTTACGCACCACAGGGATTCAAACCTTGGTACAAACTATCATGCCCGGACGCTTTCATGCGATTAATGGAGGCCGGGAAGTATTTTACGTCCAGTCTATGAGCCGGGATCATGCTAAAGCGGAACAGGTATTTCTGGCAAAACGGAGTGTTATCGATAAACAAATACGATGGGATGTATTATGGGCAGACCAAGCCTTTGCCGAAACGGATGCAAAAACAGGTGAGGACTATATCATTCTGCAAAATGGTAAAGAATATCAGGGAATTCCAGGCCATGCTGATTATCAAGTTGCGGAATTTGGTGAATATAAAGCGCGATTACCCCATCCTGTAATGAAGGCATCTGAAGATCTCCGTACAATGAGTACCGCAAGTCTATTACCTTATAATAATGAAAGTCCTGCTAAAGCAGCTGAGTTACAATGGCGTATATCTGTACCCGTCATGGTCTTTACTTTAACTTTGATTGCAGTTCCTTTGAGCCGAATAAATCCACGTTCTGGTAAATACGCCAAGTTACTACCCGCAATCATTGTTTACATTCTCTATGCTAATTTTTTGTTTATCGGACGTGATGCAATGATTTCCGGAAAAACACCTCAGTGGATGGGTTTATGGTGGGTGCATCTTATTATAGGTCTCTTTGGACTATTCCTAATCTGGCGTGATCGGGTGAAGCTGGCATGAGTATGAAAATACTAGATCGCTATATTGCGAAAACTGTTCTTGGCTCCATTGCTTTAGTCACGCTGATGTTAGTAGGTTTAGAGATTTTTATTTTATTCGTAGGCGAAATTAGTGACTTGGGCCGAGTTGATTACGGTATCGTACAAGCAACGTTTTTTATCTTGTTACAAATGCCCTATCAAGTGTATTTATTTTTCCCTATGGCAAGCCTTTTAGGCTCTTTAATTGGCCTGGGTATTTTAGCCAATAATAGCGAATTAGTAGTGATGCGCGCCTCAGGTATGTCTATAGGACAAATAACTTGGGCCGTTTTAAAAGCATCTTTATTACTTATTGTGATAGTTACTGCACTTGGCGAAACCGTAGTACCTTACTTAGCCCATTATGGCAATGACTATAAATCTGCGGCAGTGAGTGGAGGTCAAACATTAAGAACCTCAAAAGGCTTTTGGTTGCGTCATGGCAATGATTTTATTTCTGTGGGTTTGATACGCTCTAATAATACCCTAAACAACATTTATCAGTTCCATTTTGATGCCCATCATCATTTAAGAATGTCGCGTTTTATTCGCGAAGCGAAATATACCCCAACAGGTTGGGTGGCCTATAATGTGCAACAATCCGATTTTGGTGCGGATAAAATCACAGCTCGAACGATTCCTTCTCTTCCTTGGGAGATCTCTGTAAAGCCCAAAATCTTGATGATTAGCAGTAGCGATCCCGATGAGATGACTCTGAAAGAACTAAATCGTTATATACGTGAGCAAAAGCGAAATCATCAAAATGTGCATAACTATCAATTCGCTTTTTTACAACGAATTATTCAACCCTTTACGACCATGGTAATGATGATTCTCTCTATTCCCTTTATCTTTGGGCCACTGCGCTCAAGCACGATGGGATCAAAATTGTTAGTGGGGGCTGCGGTCGGTTTTAGCTTTCATATTGTAAGCCGTTTTTTTGGTCCTCTAAGCACAGTTTTTCAATTGCCATCTGAATTAGCTGCCTTAGGACCTACCTTTATTTTTGCGTTATTGGGTCTATATTTGATGCGAAGAGTTAGGTAAATGACCTAAACAGGCGTTGATGCCCCTTGAGCTTCTACTCATATTCTTATTGTGGTAAAATATTGTACACCCCATGTGAAATCCTAAAAATATGAAAATTCAGTGCAAGTTTTGTCGACAGCGCATGGAACCCACTGTTTGTTGGGAAAAAAGATTAGTTACTACGGATCAAGCAGTATATTATTGCAGTTTATGCAAATCACAATTATTTGTTTTAGGTGGTTTTATGGATAAACCATTTTGGCAGAGACCCATATATTTATGGTTTTGTGGTTCATTAATCATCGATTTGATTGACTATTGGGAAAAAGCAAAAAATCTTTTAAGTGAGATGCATCTTGGTAAATTAGCTTACCTTGTTTTATCCATAATTTTGACACTAATTGCTTATTTCTTTTTGAAGTAAAGAGCCTGTGACGATGCGAGATTTTTGTAGCTTGGATTCCGCTTTGCTGCATCAAGGATTATACCACTTGTCCAGCGGCCCATCCCGATGACCAAGCCCATTGAAAATTATATCCTCCTAACCAACCAGTAACGTCTAAGGCTTCGCCAATGAAATAAAGGCCAGGGGTATCTTGAGCTTCCATTGTTTTAGAAGAAATGGCATGGCAATCTACACCGCCAAGAGTTACTTCAGCAGTACGATATCCTTCAGTCCCATTTGGTTTTACAATCCAGGAGTTGAGTTGTTTTGCTATAGATTCGAAATCACGATTTGATAAATCTGCAAGTTTCTTATCAGCAAGTTCTGGAGAAATAAATAATTCAATAACTCGTTTGGGCAAATGAGTGGACAAGATTGAGTTTAATTGTTTTTGTGGTTTTTCTAGACGTACTTTTTTTAAGTACTCCAATACATTGATTTCAGGTAATAAATTAATACAAATGCATTCTCCAGGATGCCAGTAGGAAGACAATTGCAAAATGGCAGGGCCACTCAAACCGCGATGGGTGAATAAGGTATTTTCACGAAATTCTATGCGGGCATTACTAACTAAACTATCAATACCAATCCCAGAAAGCAGAGCGGCTCGTTCTTTTTCCAATACATCCAAAGTAAGAGGAACCAGCCCGGCACGAGTGGGCCATACTTTTATCCCAAATTGTTCTGCAACTTTATAGGCAAATGGACTTGCTCCCATTGTAGGGATGGATAAACCACCACTGGCAATGATCAAAGACTCACAGCTCAATATGCCCTTGGTGGTTTGTAGTTTAAATTGGTATGATTTTTCAATCTGTTCTATGCGGGTATTAAGTTGAATAGCTGCACCTACAGCAGCACATTCTTTAAGCAGCATATCAACAATATCTTTCGATTTATTATCACAAAATAATTGACCTAAGGTTTTTTCATGGAAAGGAATTTTATGTTTTTTAACGAGTTCGATAAAGTTCCATTGAGTGTAGCGTGTTAAGGCAGATTTTAAAAAATGGGGATTATTTGAGGTGTATTTTTCAGGTTCAATATAATAGTTAGTAAAATTACACCGGCCCCCGCCTGACATTAAAATTTTTTTTCCAACTTTATTCGCATGATCTAACACTAGAACTCTACGATGACGTTTTCCTGCTTCAATCGCACACATTAAACCTGCGGCGCCTGCACCAATAATAATGACATCAACTGCTTCCATCTCGGATCGACTTGTTTTAAAACGTAAACATGCAAGATTAACACGCGTTAAGCGGGATTCAAAGATTTCTTATTGCCCTACGTGAGATTCTTTTATACAATCACTTAACGTACTAATTTTTAATACATTTTATGTATATCCTTAACCACCTATTAGCTATCTTATTGGGTATAACCATCTTACCTTTGCGCATATTTGCATACAATACGTTGTTTGCAATCTTTGCGACGCTTATTGGGGTGGGAGCTGTAATACACCTTCCTCTAGCCTTTGCCTATACGTTTAAAAATGAGGGTATGTCGCCCACAATGAATTTTCTGCTGACTATGTTGGTTGTAGTGCCAATGACAGTAGCGACTATTTCAATCGTTTTTGCAATGACTGCGACTTATTTAATATACGATACGGTACTTGGAATGCTCGAATCGTTTTGGCTGGGTTTTAGAAGTGGTTTGCTTTATGAAATGGAGGGTTTTGGAAATGCATATCGTACCCAAACTTTGAGTTCAGATTTATTTGTACAGCTAAGAGCTTTTATTGATTGGGTCAATGAAGAAGAATCAATTGATGAGGTCGATTTTGATGGGTTTCAACGTATTAGAGGAGAATTACAAGACGTTGTCGTAGTACATGAAGATCTAGAGGTTCCGGATTTGGAACAGAAAAACCCTAAGAAACTTTCCAAATTATTAGATAAAACCCAGTTACAACAAATTGAAAAACTTATAAATGTTTTGACCCAGCCCAAAAAACCTTTATCACATCAAGAAAAACAACAGTTAGAATCTTTAAAAAAGTTGTATATGCAATATAACGATTTGTCGAAGAAACTAGAGGAGGTACGTGTTGCTTTAGAACAAGATGATAAAACTCAAATTAAGGATGAAATAATTGCTTATAATGAAGTGGAAACTCCCATTTTATTGGTAAAACAATATAAAAATGACCAGGATGACAAATGGTATAATGTCCCTGCGAACAGTTATGTAACAGATAAAGAAAGTTTATTACAGTGGTTAAAACTGAAACCGCGCCATCCTCTCAATAAAGATTTGTTGAAAAAACCAGACTTTTATAACGGCATGACTACCCGGTATATCTGGTATGTTCTTACCTTAGAAGATTGCACTTCGCAAGAGCTAGATGAGGCGGCTGCACAAATGTCTGTTTTAGTTGAGGCTTTGCAGCCTTTAGTATCGGATACGCAAAAAATAGAATTGGGGCTGGGTTCTTCTTCACAATCATTTTTTAGTTCCGGACTTCAAATACCTCCATCCGATCCTGGTCCTGCACTTAAACCCTTTAAAAGTGGTCAAGTATAAGCAAGTCTCTTTTGCAAAGAATTATTTTCTTTTTTATCTGGATTATAATCACAATATTAATTTAAGCTTATACTGTAAGTATTCAGCGATCTATTTAAGGACAATCATCATGAATGAACTTGATATTTTACAATTATTTTATGATGAGATGAAAAATCGTAGTGCCACTCGAGATCAAGTCTTTTTGAACATGGAAGAGGATGCTGCGGCAATACTTTCCCAAAAGTTAGGACAGTCGGTATCCGTTGCAGATCTACAAAAATTAACGGATATATGTATTGCTAATGAATGGCTGGAGCGAACGACTGCAGATCCTAATTATAAATATTTATCGTTAACTGAAGCAGGATTACAGACTATTTTAGCTAATCAGTACAGTTAATTGTGCATTAAGGGTATAAACTTTAAGCAAAAGTAGGTAAAATACGTCAATTTTATTCTTTTTTGTTGTTAATATGCCAAAACGAACCGATATTAAATCCATTCTCATCCTGGGAGCAGGCCCTATTGTAATAGGACAAGCTTGTGAATTTGACTACTCAGGTACCCAAGCGGTGCGTGCCCTCCGGGAGGAAGGGTATCGGGTGATCTTGGTGAACTCCAATCCTGCCACCATTATGACCGATCCAGAACTTGCAGACGCCACCTATGTGGAACCAGTGTCCTGGAAAGAGGTCGCTCGTATCATTGAAATTGAACGTCCAGATGCGCTGTTACCTACAATGGGGGGGCAAACAGCTCTAAACTGTGCTTTGGATTTAGTACGCGAAGGAATCTTAGCAAAATATAATGTTGAAATGATTGGCGCAACCCGAGAAGCGATTGATCGGGCTGAAGATAGAGAAAAATTCCGTCAATTAATGATCAAAATTGGTTTGGATATGCCTCGCTCAGCGATTGCTCATAGCCTGGAGGAAGCAATTCAGGTACAAGCGCAGCTCGGTTATCCAGCAATTATTCGCCCATCATTTACCATGGGGGGTAGTGGGGGTGGTATTGCCTATAATCGTGAAGAATTTGAAGAAATTTGTACGCGAGGGTTGGAGTTGTCACCTACCCATGAGTTATTGATTGATGAGTCAGTGCTTGGGTGGAAAGAGTTCGAAATGGAAGTAGTCCGCGACAAAAATGATAATTGTATTATTGTCTGCACCATTGAAAATTTTGATCCTATGGGTGTCCATACTGGAGATTCGATTACAGTAGCTCCGGCGCAAACGCTCACTGACAAAGAATATCAGCGAATGCGGGATGCGGCTATTAAAGTATTAAGAGCAGTAGGAGTGGATACCGGCGGTTCGAATGTACAATTTGCCGTTAATCCTGAAGATGGAAGAATGTTGGTGGTTGAAATGAACCCCAGGGTTTCTCGAAGTTCTGCGTTAGCATCTAAGGCAACTGGATTTCCTATTGCGAAGGTCGCAGCCAAACTGGCTGTAGGTTATACTCTCGATGAGTTAAAAAATGAAATTACCGGTGGGAAGACTCCTGCATCATTTGAACCCAGTATTGATTATGTAGTGACTAAGGTCCCTCGCTTTAATTTCGATAAATTTCCCCAAACTTCAACCACATTGACCACGCAGATGAAATCTGTGGGCGAGGTTATGGCCATTGGATCCAATTTTCAGGAATCATTACAAAAGGCAATTCGTGGTTTAGAAATAGGGCGCTGTGGTCTGCATTCTTTATTTCCAAAAGGTGATTTAGCACGTTTAAGAGGACATTTGCGAGAACCAACTCCTGATAGACTTTGGTATATCGCTGATGCATTTAGAAATAATATGTCTCTTGAAGAAGTTCATCAGGAAAGCCGGGTTGATCCCTGGTTTTTAGCGCAAGTCGAGGAACTGATTGCTTTAGAACGTTCTGTAACAGGTAAGGCATTGGCAGATATCGATACTTTTACGTTACGCTTGTTGAAGCGAAAGGGTTTTGCCGATGCGTACCTAGCCCAAATATGGGCCTGCCCTGAAGAGCAGGTTCGCACACGACGCAAAGAGCTAGGCATTGTTCCTGTTTATAAGCGCATTGATTCATGTGCTGGTGAATTCCCAAGTGATACGGCCTATATGTATTCCTGTTATGAAACTCGTTGTGAGTCTCGGCCTGATACAGACAAGAAAAAGATCATGATTCTTGGTGGAGGTCCTAACCGTATTGGTCAGGGAATAGAATTTGATTATTGTTGTGTGCATGCAGCGATGGCGCTTAGAGAAAGCGGGTGCCAGACGATTATGGTCAATTGCAATCCCGAAACAGTTTCTACAGATTTTGATACCTCGGATCGGTTGTATTTTGAACCAGTAACCTTAGAAGATGTTTTAGGAATTGTCGATGTAGAAAAACCAGACGGAGTGATTGTTCATTACGGTGGACAAACCCCTTTAAAATTAGCACGCGCTTTAGAAGCTAACGGTGTTAAAATTATTGGAACCTCCCCGGACGCCATTGATAGAGCGGAAGATAGAGACCGGTTTCAAAAATTAGTCACTGAATTAAAATTACATCAACCCGATAATGGCACGGTGCGGAGTGAGGCAGAAGCCATAGCTTTAGCAAATAAAATTGGTTATCCGTTGGTTGTTAGACCTTCCTATGTTCTCGGTGGTCGAGCTATGGAAGTTGTCTATCAAGAAGATGATTTACGACATTATCTATCGCATGCAGTTGCGGTATCTAATGACTCTCCCGTTTTATTGGATAAATTTTTAAATGATGCAATTGAAGTAGATATTGATGCGGTTTGTGATGGTAAAGAAGTATTGATTGGTGCTGTAATGGAGCATATAGAACAAGCGGGTATTCATTCAGGAGATTCTGCTTGTACGTTACCTCCATTTAGCTTAAGTGTTGTGGTGCAACAAGACCTAATGGAACAAATGCGGCAAATGGCTTTAAATTTAGGTGTTGTCGGTTTGATTAATGCACAATTTGCAATTCAAGCGGATGACATTTATGTCTTGGAAGTCAATCCAAGGGCCTCAAGAACAGTTCCTTTTGTTTCCAAAGCGACAGGATTGCCTTTGGCTAAAATCGCTGCTCTTTGTAAATTGGGTGTTAGTTTGAAAGAACAAGGATTAAGCAGCCAAAATCACCATATGCCATCGTTTTATTCCATTAAACTTCCGGTATTTCCTTTCATCAAATTCTCTGGAGTAGATTCTATTCTGGGGCCAGAAATGAAATCTACGGGTGAAGTGATGGGTATTGCCAGACGTTTCGGACAAGCTTATGCTAAAGCACAATTGGGTGCTGGTTGCAACATAGCTAAACGACGTCGCGCTTTTGTCTCTGTTCGAGATGCAGATAAAACACGAGTGGGTGAAATTGCTAAACGGTTAATTGAATTGGGTTTTGAAATAATTGCAACGCGCGGTACTGCATTGGCCTTGCAAGCAGCAGGTGTCGATTGCCGTAGAGTATTTAAAGTGAACGAAGGGCGTCCCCACGTTTTAGATTTTATAAAAAATAATGAAATTGATTTTATTGTAAATACAACTGAGGGTAAGCAAGCTATTGCCGATTCATTTGCAATCAGGCGCAATGCATTGCAACACAAGGTTAGCTATACTACAACTTTGTCAGGAGCTGAGGCAGCTTGCTTGGCTATGAAATATGAAGATAGAGAAACTGTGACCCGATTGCAGGATTTACATTAAAAAATCGTAGGGGTAAAGCACAGCGTAATCGGGTTGCTTTTTACAAGTAACCCGTTATGGCTGATGTCCTCATCCCTGCTACGATCTTACAATGGTTTAACTTAATGTGAAAAGCTCTTTTTCTTGTTGTTTTGGAGAAAAAGTAGAATTACCAGGGAATTATTATTTTGAGGTAGATATGAGTAAACACCCCATGACATTACAAGGTGCCCAAGCACTGAAAGAAGAATTACATCGTTTAAAATTTATTGATAGACCTCGTATAGTTGAGGCGATAGCGACAGCACGAGCTCACGGTGATTTGAAAGAAAATGCCGAATATCATGCGGCTCGAGAACAGCAAAGCTTTAATGAGGGCCGTATTCAGGAGCTGGAAGCTAAATTATCTCATGCACAAATTATTGATATCAGCAAGCTTCCCAATAATGGTAAGGTAGTTTTTGGCGCTACAGTGACTGTCTGTCATGTCTCATCAGATGCTACCCTCACCTACAAAATTGTGGGTGAAGATGAGGCGGATATTAAACAAAATAAAATTTCTTATAGTTCTCCAATCGGTCGTGCTCTAATTGGTAAGGAATTGGACGATGCAGTAACAGTAAATACACCCGGCGGAATGGTGGATTATGAAATTATTGATGTACAATACGTCTAATGACCCTAAAAACTAGATCTCCCAAAATGGAACCTGGGCATCACCACAAAGCCCAGGTTTTGAATCGTTATGTTCACTAAATCGATAACCAAGTTTTATACAATAGTTTCACATTCTTCCTTAGTGATTTGTTCTGCGTTTTTCTTCCATTTTGCTTACTTGCTCCCTAAATATAAAAAGAATCTTTTTAATCCAACAAAAGGTCTATAATTAAATATAGCTTTTTGAACCGATGCTAAAAACAATATAATCTGGATGTTTACTATTACAGGAAGTAATAATGAGCGTATTATCTGAATGGTTTCAAACAACACCAATTCCAGCTAATGTCATTACTGGTTATTATGATTTTAAACTCGTAACCTTATCCTATGTAATTGCGGTTCTTGCATCCTATGTTGCCTTAACTTTTGTGGGAAGGCTTCGCGCTACAAAAAATACGTATCGCCGAATTTATTGGCTCGCAGGTGGTGCTTTTGCAATGGGAGCAGGAATTTGGTCTATGCATTTTGTGGGAATGCTCGCCTTTATTATGCCTATGCCCATGGAGTATGACATAAATTGGACTGCTGTTTCGTTAATAATTGCCATACTCGCTTCCGCTTTAGCCTTATTTATTTTACAGAGAAAAGATTATTCGATTGTTCATCTGGCTCTGGGTGGTTTAATCGTGGGTCTTGCGATATCCACCATGCACTATATGGGCATGGAAGGGATGAAAGTGCATGTAAATATTCATTATTTACCCGGGTTATTTTTTCTTTCTATTGGGATAGGGATTGCTGCGGCAGAAACTGCGCTCTGGCTAGCGTTGGAGAGTAACTATGGTTCGAGTAAAAGACAATTTAATCTGAAAATTATTAGTTCTTTATTAATGGGGTTTGCCATATGCGGCATGCATTATACAGGAATGTCAGCCGCTGTATTTACAACCAGTCTAACCCACGTTATGACCGGCGAGAATGTGGCAATTCAACAAAATTATTTAGCCTATTTTGTGGCTGGAATCAGCGGATTAATTTTTATTATTGCCCTCACAGCATCGGGTTATTACAAGAAAATGCTCACCGCAATAGATAATGAGAAAGAATTTCTTAATGCGATGCTTGATAATTTAGAGGATGGCATTATAGCCTGCAATGCAGAAGGGCGAATTACCGTATTAAACCATACAATTCAAAAATACATTAATTCAGATAAGACAGATAAGAACATTGATAATATATTGGATTATTTTAGTCTTCACACCATGCAAAATACGCCCCTCGCCCCAGATGATTTTCCACTTAAACGGGCCTTAAATGGTGAGCGTTTGCGCGACATTGAGCTCTTTATGCATATAAAAAAAAATGGAGTTCGCAATGTGGTGATTGATGGACAAAAGATCATTAACTCTGAAGGAAAGAACTTAGGTGCGGTTATCGTCATCCATGATATAACGGATTTAAAACAAACTGAGAAATTAAAGAATGAATTTGTTTCTATAGTGAGTCATGAATTACGTACCCCACTTACTTCAATACGAGGTTCTTTGGGGTTATTGGTCAGCGGTGTTTTAGGGAAATTTCCTGAAAAGGTAATGAAATTGCTTGAGATCGCGAACAATAATTGCGAACGCTTACTTTTATTAATCAATGACATTTTGGATATTGAAAAAATTGAAGCAGGGAAGATGGATTTTGAGTTAAAAGTAACAAACTTAAATAAACTAGTAAACGAGTCTATAGATGTTAACAAAATGTATGCGGATAAATTTAAAGTTAAAATTAAATTACTCCCACCTGAACATGAGTATTTAGTGACGGTTGATCCTGACCGGTTAATGCAAGTTTTAGCAAATTTGGTTTCTAATGCATGTAAATTTTCTTATGAACATGAGACGGTCACGATACAAATTAAACAATTAAACTCAGTAGTCCGCGTATCGGTTGTAAATAAAGGGAAGGGAATTTCTCCTGAATTTCAGTCACGTATTTTTCAAAAATTTTCTCAAGGAGATTCATCAACTACCCGGGGGAAAGGGGGAACTGGTTTAGGATTAAATATTAGCAAAATGATTATTGAAAAATTGGGTGGTACGTTACATTTTGAGAGTAAGCCTGATGAGCTCACCACATTTTATTTTGAATTGCCATTAGCACAAAAATCCCTTCTCGTGACAGCAGAAAAAAATCAAATAATTATTCCGGAAACCAAAAAGCGCCTACTTATATGTGACGATGATGAGGATCAATCTGATTATATTAAGTTACTTTTAGAGTCAGCCGGTTTTATTGCTGAGATTGCTTCTTCCGCGGCTGAAGCGCGACGGTTATTACAACATCAGCAATACCATGCACTTTTATTGGATCTAATATTACCTGACCAGGATGGGATCTCATTCATTAGAGAATTACGTATGGATAAAAAAACCATGAATTTGCCCATTATTGTACTTTCTGTAATTGCTCAAACAGGAAAAGAGTTATCCAATGGTGATGTTGTTTCAATTATAGACTGGCTGGATAAGCCAATTGATTTTAAAAAACTACTTAAGTCAATTAATAAAGTACAAAAAAGTGATTTTCAAAAAAAACCTCATATATTGCATATCGAAGACAATAAGGATACGCAAGAAATTGTAGAAACGCTTCTTGAAAAACATGCAAATATCTCAACAGCAAATAACCTACAGGAAGCAAAACAAATGCTTGAAAAAGACAAGTATAGTTTGGTTATTTTAGATTTATTGTTACCCGATGGGAATGGAGCAGAAATTTTACCTCTGATCTCAAAATATCATGCACCGGTGGTTGTATTTTCTGATACCAAGTTAAATGAAGATTTCTCAAAGTTTGTTAGCCAGGCTTTACTTAAATCGAATTCTTCAAATGAAATTTTGTTAAATACTATTAAAAACCTTCTTTAAGTCCTATTAAAGGAGAAAACTATGGCGAATAAAGAGCTTAAAAGGATTTTATATGCTGAGGACGAAGAGGATATAAGAGCTATCGCCCAAATTGCTTTAGAAGATATTGGCGGGTTTTCGGTAAAGTATTGCTCTAATGGGAAAAAAACTCTTGAGGCAGCCAAAGAATACACACCCGATTTGCTTTTATTGGATGTAATGATGCCTGAAATGGACGGGCCCACTACCCTACGCGAATTACGTAAGAATCCAGATTTTATAAAAATACCCGCTATATTTATGACTGCTAAAATACAAAGTAATGAGATAGCAGATTATAAGTCAATCGGAGCAATTGATGTAATTAAAAAACCTTTTGATCCGTTGACTCTCGCAACATCAATAAAAAATGCATGGTTGAAATATAATGGATGAAAATACACAAAAAAAATTGCATAATCTTTTCGTTCTCTATAGTAAGAGCCTTCCTGAGAAAATTCACAATATAGAGATGCAGTGGCATGCCCAACTTAAAGAATGGGATTTAACAAGCTTTCAGAATTTTCATCGTGATGTCCACAGTTTGTGTGGCTCAGCGGGCACCTACGGTTATACAGAATTAAGTAAGACCGCGCGTAAGATGGAAATATTATTAAAGGATATTCTTACTAAGGGTAAATTAACTCAGGATGATCAAGAGAAAATCACTCCCTTTTTTAACCAGTTGAAAAGTGTATTGGCTCAAGAAATTCCTAAGAAGCCGATTTTCGCAGAGGAAACTCAACCTACCGATAATAAGTTAGTGTATGTATTGGAGCAGGAAAAGGAATTAGTTAATGAACTTATTGAAAATTTAAAGCAAGCAGGCTATCGCGCGCAATCAATAAAAAATATGCTTTTATTATTGAGTTCAATGCAAGAAAACCAACCTATTGCAATTATTATCAATACGGATTATTTAAAAAAATCGGCACTAGAGCAGCTGATCGACATACAAAAACAACAAAAAACGCCCAGCCAATTGTTTTGTATTATCCCTAATGCTGATTTATTACCTCGACTTACTGCCATCCGGGCGGGTTGTGTGGCGTATTTTCAAAAGCCTCTTGATGTGTCTTATTTGGTGCAGGAATTAAATATAAATTGCAGTTCGTCTGTTAATGAAGCTTATCGAATCTTAATTTTGGATGACTCGAAATCTTTGACGGAATATTACTCTCTGATTTTGAAACAAGCAGATATGATTACGCGTGCTATTACTAATCCATTGAACTTATTAAAAGAGCTGGAAGCATTTCATCCTGATTTACTTTTAATGGATGTTTATATGCCTGGATGTTCTGGTTTAGAACTTGCCGCCCTACTGCGTAAGGACAGAAGATATACAAAAATCCCAATTATTTTTCTGTCTACAGAAGATGATAAAAATAAAAAATTAGCTGCAATCAGTTTAGGTGGAGATGATTTTCTTACTAAGCCTATTTCACCCCATGATTTAGTTTCAGCAGTACGATCACGATCGAACCGCGCCAGTATTTTAAATTATTACATGACCACCGACAGCCTAACAGGCCTATTAAACCACTCAAGTATTTTGAATCGCTTAAACATTGAAATTGCGCGAGCAAAACAACAAAACAGCCCTCTTTCATTTGTGATGGTTGATATTGATCATTTTAAATCGATAAATGACTCTTACGGTCATCCATTTGGGGATCTGGTAATTAAAAAGTTATCTTCTTTATTTATAATGAGTTTACGAAATCGAGACATCATTGGACGGTATGGAGGCGAGGAGTTTGCCATCATCTTGCCCGGTGCAAGTCTTGAATGCAGCCAAAAAATCTGCAATGACTTGCGATTGCAGTTTGCTCAAAATTATTTCACAGTGAATGAACAAAAGGTTCATGTAACCATTAGTGTGGGTATCTCTTATTTTGATGGGAATTATGATATTAACAACTTGGTCAATCAAGCAGATAAAGCATTATATAAAGCTAAAGAAAATGGACGAAACCAAGTAGTTGTTTTTGACGAAACCTTGGTTTTAAATTAGTTGCCAAACATGTAATTTAAGTGAAAATCAAATATTACCTGGGTTTCAAAGAACGAATACCCAGGTTTTAGCCTTAGAATTAAGGTTGGAATACTTCCTGCTGAATACCGCCGACAACCCATTGAGAACTATTAGAAAATTGACGGAAATGCCAAATTTCACACAGTGGATTTATGGGTTCATTATCTTCTTTTATTGAACCGGTAAAGCGGACACTCGCGATGAGCGAATTTGACTGTTTAGAAACATCCAATAACTCAGCATCTAAAGTAATTACATCTGTTTTATTCGCTGCACTTCCCCGCTCATCTAATTGCATCTTGATTTCTGCAAATACCTCTGGTGCGGTGAACTCACTTAAATCTTGGAGATTTTTTTGGTCATAAGCAGCTTGTAAGCGGTTAAATGTCACTTTGGCTTCCCGTAAAAAGGTTTCAGGTACAAAACCTAGGGGATATTCAGAATGATTACTCCCAGCGCTACTTCCTGAGCTGTTATTAAAGGGTTGGGTAAAATTATTAAAAGGACCTTGGCTAGAACGGGTTTGTCCTTGATTAGTTTGAAAACCAGGTTGCATTCTTTTACGGAAAAAGCCAACAATAAAAAAGAGAATTGCACCCATAATTAACCAGGTCAAGATTCCATTAGCAAAACCATGTCCCATAAACAAACTGGTGAGCAAACCGCCAATCAGTAGACCACTGAGCATTCCTCCCCATCGGCTGGTATTTTTGGTGCTTTGACCAAAAGCACTGGACTTTTGCACCTTATTAGGTGAAAACAAAGCACTTTGTGAACGTTGAATGCCAAAACTTCTGCCAGCACCAAAACGTTTTGCTGAGGCTTCATTGACCAATAGTCCAAAGCTTAATAATGCAATAAGTAAATACGAAACAAGCGTACGCATAGTATCAGACCTTTCTTTTTTAAATGAAGACCTAAGTATAAAGGAATTCGAATGAAACCGCATCTTTGTGGTTGAAATTTGCACTATAATTAAAAACTGTAAGAATTTTCAAAATTCAGTAATGGATAAAATCAAATAAAATATGACCAGGTTATGCGTTAAATACATAAGGAGTATGTTATGTCTGAATATCAAAAAGGAGATTTGGGGACTGAGCGCAGTCATTTTTTTCCAAAAGCCATGCATCACACGGCGGAGTCGGAAACAGTATTGATCCGAGTACAGGCTCTATTAAGTCGTATTGAAGAGGGAATCGCCTATTGTAAGCAACAAAAGGAACTGTATCCGAGGATGCAACAATATGCTGACAAAATATCAGTTTTAAATGCCATCAAAAACTATATTTGTGGCAATATAGGTCTTGATCTTTTAGAAGAATATATGATGATGTATCCCAAATGGGATAAAAATCCTGAAGGTGTAGATATTAATAAGTTGCTTCAGGAAGCTCTCACTTTTAAAGGTGAGCCTCAATAAAAGTCATTTATGACTAAGAAGGTTCATCTATTAAATAACTATACTATAGATTCCTTTAATGTGAATCCGTTCAATATTCCTGGGGTGAAGGGGTTTACTTGATTGTTTGTTTTTAAGAGGTAACGTCCTGAGTTACTATTGATTTCAAAGAGAATTTGCAAGCTAGAACTGTCTTGTTCATCAATTAGGACATTCACTTTCTCGAGTAGCTTAAATAAGGCCCAAGTTCCTTGCTCTGCCAATTCATAATGATTGCCTTCAATTGAATCGAGGGCGAGTTTGGCATGAGATTGAGGCCAGCTAAAACGAATAACGGACTCCGTACTTTGATTATCGATTAATTTGGTTCTGCCAATTTCAAGCTCTAGATGCGCAACAACAGGATCTAAGCTAATTTTTTGTAAACTAAAATCAATTTTACTCTCTTCCCCATGATCAGGGAAAAACATATTAGTTATAATATTTGCACGTATCAGCGCATCTAATGTCTCTGAGGCAATAGGTAATACGGAATCATTTACTGCTTTAGGCTTCCATTCTGCACTAGAAATATCCAGAAATGGCTTAACATAGTTTTCAGTAAACGTGTTTAAAGCGCCCCGAGTAGAAAAGAAATGGTTAAAGTCTGTAATTGTGATTTCTTCTTGTTGGGACGCGTCGAACGGATAACGTCTGGCAATAGTCGTTTGAAATTCCCTGTAAACGGTTTGTTGCCATTGTTGGTTAATATACTGGCGACTGTCTTTGATCAAAATACCCCATGCGTCACTCGCTAATTGTTTGGTCCATGTACTTAAAGGTTCAGGTAATTGTCGTGCTTGATTATAAAGCAGACTTACTGGATCAGAAGCACTTTCACTGGAAAAGCGAGTTTTAGTAATGTTAAATGCGGTTCTACCCCCATCATTTATCATGGATAATGTTGAAATAAAGCGTTCTAAATCCACGATTTTTTGACTGAGTTCTTTTGTACTGGAATGACTCATTAAATTTAGATCAGTAAATTGATTGGCAATTGCCTGATTAAAAGGGGACGAAGTATTGGTCAAGTCCGCTTTGGTTTCTTGTTGAATCAGGGAAATTATCTTTCTTAATGAATGAGTTTGCTCTAAATTTTTAACAATTTGTCGTCCTGTTTGATAATCTTGATAATGCAATGGTTGCGACTTACGCATAAACGTTTGCCACCAGGTCACATAGTCAAAACAATAAGCCTGGGTGATCATTTCTTGCAATTGATTTAAGTCATTGCGTGCAAGTACCCAGTTTTCTTTCTGCAGGCTGTAGCTAATGTCAGGAATTTTTTGCATGATTTCGTTAAAGCCTGCACGAGTAAAGTAACTTGGCAATTCATTAGTTGCCAATACAAACCCTTCAATGGCGATTTTTTGTTTCGTACCAGGAAAAAATTCTTTGGCAATGGAATAATAAAGGTAGCTGGTGGGTAATGCATTTAAATAATTTCTCGCATCACTAATTACCTGCGGTTTTACAATTATATTGCGGGGTGGTTTACTTAATAAAAGTTTTAATAGTGCCAGTTGTTTATTTAAAGCACTTTCTGGTTGACTTTTCCATTGATTCGCAAACCAATCTTGTACTTGCATCGCAGAAAAATGTTCCGGCTGGCTTAACATGAGGTAAATTTTCAATGCGTTATAACGAACAATAGGAGTATTCCCTGGATTATTGATTACATCTTCCAATTCACTGGTTAAGGAGGGTAAGAATTCACCGTGGAGACGATTTTGAGCATTATGGTGTAAATTATATTTTAATTGATGTACTGTTGGTAATGATAAGGAGTTACTGGGAATGTGGCTCATTGTTTTGGCTGCATTAGATAAATGATAAAGAGCCTGCTTTTCTTTATTTTTTTGACTATTGAGCACATCATAGGCCAATAATTCTTTACTTGTTTCATCGAGTAAATGGGCGGTTTTGTAATGGTTATAACTTAAAATCAATAAACTCATTCCAGCAATACTTGCGGTTATCGCAATAATAGGTTTTTGTGAGAATTTTCTAACTTGTGGAATTTGGCTACAATGTTCCTGAATAGTGCTTAATGCACCCTCAACAAAATAAGCTCTGAAATTGGTCGCTTGCGGAAAAGTATCTTGTACTACCAAAGCATATTCATGCTGAATTTTCTTGTTCAAGCGATCAATGCTCACCCCGCCTTGTTCCGCACTACAAAAATAAATGGAATGTAAATTAAAGAGTCTGGGCGAAATTCCTTGAATTAATGCTTGAATAGGGGAGCGAAGGCTTGCGACCTGTAGTGGAAACTCCCGAATTAAACTGCGACGCATTGTGGAGCGAGCAGGATGCATTTTGTGAATGACTTGTTGGCCAATTTGTTCGGTGAGTTGATTGAATTGTAATGAATAGGCTTCTACTTTTTTCTTTAATTCATTTCTACAATCGAGCGAAAATCCTAAAGGTTTTAATAATTCAGTTGCATGTTCTGATTGATAAAATTCGGTGAACCCTGCGAGGGTATCCATCTTGGTGAACATCAGCGCCAGATTGACAGGATAGCCTAGATTTGTTCCAAATCGTTCTAATAATTGTAAATGTGCTTTTTTTTGTTCAGCAAACTGTCCTGGATCGGCTATGAGCAAGTCGTTTACATCAATACATAAAACTAAGCCGGTAATTTTAAGATAGGTGTTGCATCGATTTAATTGCTTTAACGTCGTAAGCAACAAGGTTTTACTGTTGGTAAGCCAATTTTCACCAAGCTCAATAATGATCCCTTTCTGATTATAGTAAATTTTTGCATGTTGCTCGCTGAAAACGGGTATTTCTTCCATATTGCTTTGTTTTAATACGGCCGATTTTCCTTGAGCATTTCTGCCCGTAATCACAATAAATGATAGCTGATTGCTTTGAGGCTTTAGTTGTGAAAGTATTTTTTTTATGGCATCACATAATGCCCGTAAAGAATTGTCCATTAGCTATCCAGAAGAGCAAGTTGGGTGTGTCCAAATAAAACGGTTTTTGCTTTATTTTCCAATAAATATTGGCTGGTTAAAAAAGCAAGTGTTACCACAGTAACCGCAGTAACCAAGGTTATGATAACCGCTTTGTAATTCTTTTTAACAATTTTAGGTATAGGATTTTCATTGAATAAGCGGCGCGGTTGATTGAACCGATTTTGCTGAATTATTTGATAAAGATCTTCAATGTAATTATCCAATACCTGCCGTCCATCTGCTTTGAGATGGTAATGGCCCTCAAAACCAATAATCAGAAAAAAATAGACTAACTCAATGAGATCAAGATATTGATTTGGGCGTTCTTTAATGTAATTTAGGATTTCAAAAAAACGTTCTTGTGGTTGAGCATTATCATTAGTGAGCGGAGTGAATGCCTTAAACTCAGCGGTAATTTGGTATACGCGCATGTAATTTTTACCAATGATTTCATCTATAGTTGCGGCCATTAAATAATAAGCGATTGCTGCAAAATCTCCTGGGTATTTAGAAGCATCCATTTTACTTTGAAAAGCGAGTAATTCATGCTCGATATTGTCTCTGATATTCTCAATAGGGGGTAATGAAGGGCTAAGACAGAGTCGCTCTAGTAGTGATAAAAGAGGGCCTGCGGCTGCAACTAAAGCATTAGTAGAAAAGGGAGCAATGAATAATTTAGAGCGATAGTAACCTTGCGGGACGATCATAGTTCCCGAATTAACAAGGTGGCTGCTGACCAGTGAGGCTGGATAATGCGCAACTGTCATGGTCTTGCTCCTAATAGGTCTTGATTCAAGCATGAAATCGTATTGCAAACACTCTAAAGTAAAAAAGAGATGATACGTTATATAACGCGCATTGTTCAAGTGAGTCAAGCTTTATGATTTTGTATTACGGTAGAATGCGGCTGGGGGCTGGGTGTTTACTTCGTTGTTTATACTTTTATCCTTGTTGTAACGATTGCGATCCTATCTAAGGGGGCAAATACCCCCAGATTTCTCGTTAAACATTTTTATATGCAATCAATAACCCGTTCTCCATTTTTTTAACACCTTCGTTCCTTGTATTTACCTATTAACCGCTGCATAAAAATTTGAATTATAGGTCTATGAATTGACACTCAAATTAGTTTTGATTTCAAGGTGTTCATCCTGATTAAAGTCGCGAATCAACCCTATAATTTCAGTATGGCGGCGTAATTGTTCTTTATCAGTTTGCCAGTAACAGGACACCCCTGTAGGTAAACGTCCTTCCTTATCGAGTGCGTATTTATTAGCATTATGATTTAACAACATTAATACAGTCGTTTCATTATTAACATAAGCTGCTTGATGCAAAGCGGTCCATCCAGTTTTTGTTGCCTTTATATTAACATCAGCACCGGCATCAATGAGTGCCTGCAAACATTCTCCATCCTTATCATAATTTGCGAGTTCAATAATAGGATAGCTTCCACCACATTTCGTAATACATTCTTTCGCGATCAACTCCGGATTTTTATCCACGAGAGCCTTAATAACCTCTTTACCACATTTCGTATACATAGACGCATAATGTAAAGCAGTGCCATAGTCTCCTTCAACTGTAAGATCTGAATACTGAATATAAAGTTCAATAATTTTTTTTAATCGAGGAGTATTGTGAAATGCAGTTTTCATGAGAGCAAGTTGCAGCGGCGTCATTTTTTGCTCATGAAAAAACCCATAATTAGAAAATTTTGTTGAATTAATTTCACGTTGACTAGGGCTCTTTTTTTGATCTTCTATCAAAAGTTGTTCTAATTCATCTAATGATTCTTCTGAGATATTAGTTTTCGAAGATTCTACATAATCATGAAATTTATTAGGCATCTTATATCCTTTACAGTTAATTTGGGGCAATAGTAATCTCTTAGTCCTATTTTTTTATCAGTAATAATGGGACGGCCAGATGGTACCGGATAGGCGACATATGCACAATGTGCTTTTTTTTTAAAAAATTACCTCTAATATCATTATGCTTATGGTGCTCATCAACCAAGATTAACTTTGAATATATTTCTGGAGCATATTGCATCGTTCCTTAACAATAAGGTACTATTCTTGTTTGCCAAATATAGAACTATTTTGGTACTATATTTATAATAGGGATAGAAGATAAAATAAGTGAATTTTTGTTTCTAATTAAGACTTATTTAGTACTAGATTATTCGAGTTTGAGGTGTTATGCTTCGCATCAGCAAGTTGGCCGATTATGGAACAGTAGTGATGGTTTATCTCGCAAGGCACGCGAAAGGATTGTGTAATGCGCGCGATATCGCGTTACATACTCATCTGACTGTACCTACGGTAAGTAAAATTTTAAAACGTTTAACCAGTGCGGGTTTGTTAACTTCAGTGCGTGGAGTGACTGGGGGATACCGATTGCGACGACCTGCAACTGAGATTTCTGTGTCGCAAATAATTTTTGCATTGGAAGAACATCGTGGTTTCACAGAATGCAGTTTGCAACCAAATGATTGTTCATTACAAGGTGTTTGTACTATTCAGGGTAATTGGCGCTTAATTAGCCAAGCAATTGAAACTGCCCTAGATAGTGTGAGTTTGGCTACTTTGGCGAAACCCACTTTGCAAGCATACGATGTGGACCGAGTTCGACAATTGGCAAGTGGAGTTAATCGTGGCTAAAAGCAGTGAGCAAATTAATTCTCTGCTCGATAGAGAATACCAACATGGGTTTACCACCGACATTGAAGTAGATACTTTCGAACCTGGCTTGGATGAGGATGTTATTCGACGTTTATCAGCAGTTAAAGGCGAGCCTGAATTTTTGCTGGAATGGCGTTTAAAGGCTTACAGGTATTGGTTAACCATGACCCCTCCTCAATGGTCCAGTGTGCACTACCCGCCCGTGGATTACCAGGCTCTTTCTTATTACTCAGCGCCTAAACAGAAAAAAGATGCTCCTAAAAGCCTGGATGAAGTTGATCCCGAATTGCTAAGAACCTATGAGAAATTAGGTATACCCTTAAGGGAACAAGAGATGTTGGCTGGTGTTGCTGTCGATGCGGTATTTGATAGCGTTTCGGTAGCAACTACATTTAAAGAAAAATTAGCTGAAAAAGGGGTAATTTTTTGTCCTATCTCTGAAGCGGTACACAAATATCCCGAATTACTCATGCAATATTTGGGTTCCGTAGTGCCTTATCGCGATAATTTCTATGCCGCACTGAATTCAGCAGTATTTAGTGATGGCTCTTTTGTTTATGTCCCTAAAGGGGTACGTTGTCCCATGGAATTATCCACTTATTTCAGGATTAATGCGGCATCTACCGGACAATTTGAACGTACCTTAATTATTGCCGATGCCGACAGTTATGTTTCATATCTAGAAGGTTGTACAGCGCCTATGCGTGATGAGAATCAATTACACGCCGCTGTGGTTGAGCTAGTTGCTATGGATGGAGCACAAATTAAATATTCCACAGTCCAAAACTGGTATCCAGGGGATAAGGAAGGAAAAGGTGGAATTTATAACTTTGTGACCAAGCGAGGAGCATGTCGTGGCAAGCGCTCTAAAATTTCCTGGACCCAAATTGAAACCGGTTCAGCAATTACCTGGAAATATCCCAGCGTAATTTTGCAAGGGGATGATTCCGTCGGAGAATTTTATTCAGTTGCCTTAACCAATAATTATCAACAAGCCGATACAGGCACTAAAATGATCCATATTGGTAAGAACACGCGCTCAACCATTATTTCCAAAGGAATTAGTGCGGGGCGTGCACATAATGCGTATCGTGGTTTGGTTCGTATTGCACCAACAGCAACTAATGCACGTAATTATACTCAGTGTGACTCCATGTTGATGGGGTCTGAATGCTCTGCGCATACTTTTCCTTATATTGAAGTCAAAAACCCTACGGCACAGGTAGAACATGAAGCAACTACTTCAAAGATTAGTGAAGAGCAACTGTTTTATTGTCAACAACGAGGAATTGATACCGAGGATGCTGTTTCGATGATTGTAAATGGTTTTTGTAAGCAGGTATTAAAAGAATTACCTATGGAATTTGCGGTGGAAGCGACTAAATTGCTAGGTCTAAGTTTAGAAGGGGCAGTGGGCTAATATGTTAAAAATCAAAGACTTAAATGTTGAGGTAAATGGGCAATCCATTTTGAAGGGCATTGATCTTGAGGTCAATGCGGGTGAAATTCATGCCATCATGGGACCTAATGGTTCAGGTAAAAGCACCCTGTCTAAAGTATTAGCTGGCCATCCTTCGTATCAAGTGACTGGTGGAGAAATAAATTATCTAGGGCAGGATTTGACCCCTTTATCTCCCGAAGAAAGAGCACGTGCTGGTATTTTTTTATCATTTCAATACCCAGTGGAGATACCTGGGGTCACCAATGTTAATTTTCTCAAAGCCTCGGTTAATGCAGTCCGTAAAGGTCAGGGAAAAAATACTCTTGATGCAATTGAGTTTCTCTCATTCATTCGCGAAAAATGTAAGTTACTCGAAATGGACGAAAGCTTTTTATATCGCAGCATTAATGAGGGATTTTCCGGAGGTGAGAAAAAACGGAATGAAATTTTACAAATGGCCGCTCTAGAGCCTAAACTGTCTATTCTCGACGAAACAGATTCGGGCTTGGATATTGATGCATTGCGTATTATTTCGCATGGTGTTAACGCCATGCGGTCGCCTGAGCGTTCGATTATTTTAGTAACGCATTATCAGCGCTTATTGGATTATATTGAGCCAGATTTCATCCATGTGCTGGTAAATGGTCGTATTATTATGTCAGGTGATAAATCATTAGCGCTTGAATTAGAGAAAAAAGGATACAGCTGGCTCGAGGAAACGGTGTAATGATATGAGTGAAATTTTGGATTTTTACCATCAACGAGCAAAAGCCAGTTTATCTACTTTGCCTTGGCTTGCCCAATTGCAAACTAAAGCATTGAGAGATTTGAATCGAAATGGCTTTCCAACACGTCATGATGAGGACTGGAAATATACCAGTGTTGATGCTCTATTGAGCCAGCCATTTATGCTTTCTGATAATGAAAGAACCCCTCAAGAGTCTGCGGTCACAGCACACGATGGAAAAATAAATTCTGATTTACCAGTAAATCAGAACATATCGATCCAAAATGGACTCATTTTGGGGATGGAACAAGTTATCAAAATGGTTCCTCAAGGAGTATTAGTCCTTCCTTTATCGGATGCATTAACGAAACATCCGGAACTACTTAAACCGTATCTAGGAACTATTCTAAAGCAAGAGCATGGTTTTCATTATTTAAATACGGCTATGATTCATTGCGGCCTATTGATTTACATTCCAGCCGGTGTGGTGATTGAAGAACCTATCACTCTAGCCCACATACAGACCCAAACGAATCAGGCAGTTTATTTGCGACATCTCATTATTGCTGAGGCAAACACGCAGGCTACAATCATTGAAGATTATCAAGGTTTGGCTAATTGTTGTTATCTGACGAATACAGTAACTGAAGTTGTAGTTGGTGCTAACGCCAAATTAACGCATTATACAATTCAAAGAGAGAGTAAATCTGCTTTTCATCTAGGTCATTTATCGGTAAGACAATTGGCAGGTAGTGAATTTGCCAACCACTCCTTAAGCCTAGGCGGACAATGGGTGCGGTCCGATATCAGTTTGTATTTGCAAGAAGAAAAAGCTCATTCTTTGATGAATGGAATTTATGCTCCTGCTGAAGGCCAGCATGTGGATCATCATACCACAGTGCACCACTTGGTTCCTAACTGCAGTAGTGAGCAGGATTATAAGGGAATTCTCACTGGACGTTCGCGTGCGGTATTTAATGGTAAGGTAGTGGTTGCTAAAAATGCCCAGCACACCGACGCCAAACAACAAAATAAAAATTTATTACTTTCCGCAAACGCAGAAGTTGATACGAAACCACAATTAGAAATTTTTGCTGATGATGTTTTGTGCTCTCATGGCGCAACAGTGGGACAATTGGATGAGGAGGCCTTATTTTATTTGGCGACTCGTGGAATTGACCGACTCGAAGCATCGCACTACTTAATTCATGCTTTTGCGAGTGATAATTTGCGCCTTATTCCCCATCGTCAATTGGCGGATTATATGGGACATTTATTAACACAACAGTTGGGGTAAGCTAATGGACGCTTTGGATATTCAGGCAATTCGGAGAGATTTCCCTACACTTCATCAAAAAGTAAATGATTCTGATTTAATTTATTTTGATAACGCCGCAACATCACAAAAGCCTAAAGCGGTGATTGAGGCTATTTCTCGTTATTATGAGCATGACAATTCGAATGTGCATCGCGGTGTACACACTTTAAGTGTTAGAGCCACTGAGTGCTATGAAGCAGCACGTTCCAAAGTGAAACGATTTATAAATGCAAACTCGCCCCGAGAATGTATTTACGTACGCGGAACAACTGAAGCAATTAATTTAGTAGCCCAAAGTTTAGTTGCTCCACGTATTTTACCTGATGAAGAAATATTAATCACCCACATGGAACATCATTCCAATATTGTTCCATGGCAAATGGTATGCAAAAAAACGGGTGCCAAGCTGCAAGTTGCACCTATTTCTCTAGATGGCGAGATTTTGTTGGAAGAGTTTGCTAAAAAATTAAATAAAAATACCAAATTTGTTGCTATCTCCCATGCTTCTAATGCTTTAGGTACTATTAATCCAGTTAAAGAAATGATTAAGATGGCCCATGATTTTGGTGCCGAAGTATTATTAGATGGAGCCCAAGCAGCCCCTCATTTTCCAGTAGACGTACAAGATTTAGGGTGTGATTTTTATGCGTTCTCCGGACATAAGCTCTATGGTCCTACGGGTATTGGTATTCTATGGGCCAAAGAAGAACTTTTAGAGGCGATGTCACCCTATCAAGGGGGGGGCGAAATGATTAATTACGTTACCTTTGACGCCACAGAATATGCGGCACCACCTTATAAATTTGAGGCAGGTACTCCTAATATTGCTGGAGCAATTGGCTTAGGCGCTGCAATCGATTATTTAGAGTCGTTAGATAAAGAAGCACTCTTTGCATATGAACAAGAACTACTCGAATATGCAACTGCTGGGGTTCGCTCTGTAAGTGGATTTAACCTCATTGGAACTGCCAAACAAAAAGTACCTGTGGTCGCTTTTGTACATGGAACCATTCACGCGCATGATATTGGCACTATTTTAGACAGTGAAGGAATTGCAATACGCAGTGGGCATCATTGTGCTATGCCCTTGATGGATTTTTATAATGTGGCTGCTACTTCACGTATTTCCTTGGCATTTTATAATACTAAAGAGGAAATTGATGTATGCATACAAGCATTACATCGAGTTAAAGAGGTATTTGCATGAGCGCTGAATTACGAGAACTTTATCAAGAAATCATTATCGATCACAACCGCAACCCGCGTCATCACTATGAAATGAAGGATGCGACAGTGCAGGCGAATGGTTTTAACCCTTTGTGCGGGGATAAGTTAACCGTTTATGTCAAAATCGAAGCGAATTTGATTACCGAATTGAGTTTTTTAGGATGTGGTTGTGCTATATCACAAGCCTCGGCCTCTTTGATGACTGACTCCATAAAAGGCAAAACCATAGAAGAAGCCCATGAGATGTTTCATCGTTTTCACCATATGCTGACGCAAAATGAGGAAAGTCAGTTACTGTATATGGATAAGTTGACAGTTCTTGCAGGAGTGAAAGCTTATCCGGCACGGGTAAAATGTGCTACTTTGGCTTGGCATACTCTTGAAGCAGCATTGAATAAAGACAATAACGTGGTGAAAACCGAGTAATGGTTTATTAAAAGCCGCAACCTAGGGTGCAGTTACCAAAAAAACGCAGGTACTTTATGTTTGGTTTTAAGAAAAAACAGGATCCGGAATTATTGAAAGAGGCTATTATTAATGCGCTTAGGGAGATCTATGATCCTGAAATTCCCGTCAATATTTATGATTTGGGTTTAATTTACGATATTTTGATCGATGATGAAGCCCATGTGGTTATACACATGACTTTAACTACCCCAGGTTGTCCTGTTGCCCAAACTTTTCCAGGAACAGTAGAACAAGCCGTCAATAAAGTTGAAGGGGTTCGCGATTGTTCGGTAGAGTTAGTTTGGGAGCCGCCTTGGTCTCAAGACAGAATGACTGAAGCAGCTCGACTGGAATTGGGAATATTTTACTAATGTGGCAACCTTCCGCACCGATCGAGCATTTGCGTCAACGGGCGAAATTATTAGCAAAGATACGCTCTTTTTTTACTGAGCGCGACTATTTGGAAGTTGAAACTCCAATTATGGCGCGTTATGGCACAACCGATGTGTACCTTAGCAACATAAAGGCCACTTTTCGTGGCAAATCCTACTGTTTACAAACCTCTCCTGAATATCATATGAAGCGATTGCTTGCTGCTGGTAGCGGCTCTATTTTCCAAATCGCCCGTGTCTTTCGTGATGATGAGCTGGGGCGATGGCATAATCCAGAGTTTACTTTGTTAGAGTGGTACCGACTGGGCATAGATCATCATGCCCTCATGGATGAGATGGATGATTTCCTGCATATAGTGATGCAATCTAAACCTCTAATCAGAAAAACGTATCAACAGGCTTTTCTTGAAGCATGTGATGTGGATCCATTCTCTGCTCCAATTACACAATTTAAGCAAATATTGAGACGTTATGAGTTGGATAATGTATTAGCTCCTCAAGAAGAAGATAGAGATCAATATTTATTTCTGCTGATGAGTCATATTGTAGAACCTTTTTTGAGTAAAGAAACTGCTCCCGTTGCGGTCTATAATTTTCCGGAATCACAAGCAGCTTTAGCAAAAATTAATCAGGGAGTAGCCGAACGTTTTGAAGTCTATTACCAAGGTGTTGAGTTAGCGAATGGCTTTCATGAGTTGACGGATGCTACCGCCCAGGAAAATCGTTTCACTCAAGACCAAATGCTAAGAAGGGAAAAGGGTTTTCCCTCTGTGGAGGCGGATCAATACCTATTGCAAGCTTTAAAACATGGCTTGCCTTCTTGCAGCGGAGTGGCCTTAGGTATTGACCGTTTATTGGCTTTAGCCTTAGCACAATTTGAGATTTCACAAATTATTTCTTTCGATTTTAACAGAGCATAAATTTCCATTTTCTTCCCTCAAAATCATTCATAATCAACCTACAATGAATCCAAAGATGGTCTAATATTAATCATATAGGGCTTTTTTGTAGTTTCCAATTATGATACGAGCTGAAGAGATTTTTAAACCTGATTTTAAAGGCAAACCAGATTTTAAAGGTCCAATAGTATTACACATGATCGATCAAAATGGTTATGGTGATGTATCTTTAGGAATTAAAATTGCTAAGTTTCTCTCCAAAAAATATCCAGATGCTCCAGTTTACGTTTTGGCAAGATCAGATTCAATAAAAAAAATAATCGAGATTGAGCCTGACTTTTTAGAGCAAGTCACTCATCCTAAAATTAAAACGGTTAACACACAAATGACGAGTCATTATGCACTCCGTGAGTTATGTGAGGGTGCGCAACTTGCCGTAGAAACAGCTATTTATGATGACTCATTGAACAAATATTATAAAAAAAATACCTGTCCCAAAATCTTTATTGGGGAATATGGACTTTATGAGAAAAAGGACTATAAGTCACCCATAATAAGTTTAAGTGGCAATGTGGGTGTAGGAGAAGATTATCCTGGTATTTTAATTGAATCTGATTTAAAAGAATTTTCACGTTTGAGTCCTGCAGCCAAATTAGAAGCTCGAGCAAAAATTCTTAACGGATTGGATCCCCTGTTGAAAAAACAAATGTTAGGGAGTGAGAGTGGAGATGCCTCAGTTTTTCTTAAAAAGAACAGTTTTGCTTTTTCCTATTATAACTTCCCCTATTCTTATAAAAGAGCAGCCACTGTATTTGCGGCAAGTACTGAGGAAGGAAAACACGCAAACTATTTTGTAAGTGCTTCCGATAAAAACGACAAGGATCAAGTGGTATTAGAGGCTTTAGAAGACAAAGATTTTCAAGATAAGTTAAAACAACTGGGATATAGCAAGCTTGTTTTTTATACTGAAGACTCAGATAAGCCACATAAAGAGATTATTTTAGATAAAACAAATGCTGAGGGTAGGGAGTTTAGAGTATTCCAAAGAAATCGCTTTACTCACGATACCACACTTGATTTGATGCGTTTGTCTGATGTCTGCGGAGTTGCAGGCGACCAATCACTTACAGAAGCATTTTCCCTTGGTGCTTACCCTGTTCCAGAGGAATGGCATTGTCAAATAAAAATAATAAATCAAATTGCAAATACCTATTATGCTAATAATGGGGTCATGTCACATATACATGGGAATACATGGGAAAGTAAAAGCTCACTTAACGAATGGGCCTATGCTGGTGAAATATTGCGTAAATTCCGTCCTACCGTAGATATTGTTCTTACCAAATTCCAAAATGAGGCAAATCTTTACAATGCACTGGACTATCGGCTTAATATGGAACTTGAAAAGCCAAAACAAGAAGAAATAGACAAATATAATAAAGCCTTTATTGAGGCACTTGAGGTGAATCAAAGGAGTCTAAAAACAGACAAGGATAAAGCTTTTCATATAGCTACAGAGATAGCGCGTTATTATGCTAAGTACGAACCCAGTCAACCCCTGACACTTGGTAAAATACTCGATACAATGAGTACGCATGTCGGTAAATCAATTTCCCATATTGATAAAATAGCTAATGTTGTTGTTCAACAAAAAGATTGTGACTTTATAAAAAGTGAGCGCAGTACTAGTTTTATAAAAAGGAATATTACCCACACCTCCTCACGAAATACAGAATTATTTTCCAAACTCCAATCGTTGCAACGACACCATTTTCCCTCCTCAATGGAAGGAAATACCCAAGATAAAAGCAATTCGTTTAAAGAAAAATTTTCTGAAGTGCGTCAATCGGAAGTTACAGAAGGCGATCTCGATTTGGCAGTAAAGTATTTAGCTGGATTAAGTATACAAACACTCAGTGAGGAGATAGGTTTTGGTCATACCCACAATTTTGGCAAATCCTTGCATGACGGATATCACTTGGTTGAAAAAATAACCCCTTACGAACCGGATAAGCCGGTAAATGAAAATAAAAAATTTACGTTTATTATTGAGACTAATTACCATTCGGATGAAAAATATCAAATTACGATTTCTAAAGAGCAATTGCGAGAATTTTCAGAGCGACAACAGATGAAAGAGGCGCAATCTGCATACAATTGCTGAGCATACCTTGGGATTCTGTAGGCGTGAGATCAGATGGTAGCTGCCTTCTCTACGTTCTCTTGAGCGTTGCTTCTGGGGCTCAGCTCTTTTCCTTCATAAATTCTCTACTTTCCTTGTTTCATCCCAAGCTTTGCATGACCCCACCTGGGGTTTAATTACAGCATATTGATTTGCTTTCGGCGAAGATAGAGTACACTTCATTGTCACCAATGATTAAATGATCAAGTAAGCGAGCATCAACTAATTCAAGGGCCTCTTTGATACGTTCGGTGACGACAATATCTTGATGACTTGCATCAGATAGACCTGATGGATGGTTGTGAGCAAGGATGATGGCGGCAGCATTATGTTGTAAGACACGTTCTATGATGGGTCTGGGATGAATCGTTGCGGTATTGATTGTGCCAGAAAAAAGTTCTTCATAAGCTATGATGCGATGTTGATTATCCAGAAAAAGAGCTGCAAAAGTTTCATTTTTATAATCGCGCATCCGCTTTTTTAAATAAGCATAGGTTTGTTTGCTGTTGGTGATTTGGGTGTCTTTTTGCAATTGAATGTAATCACTGCGACGGCACATTTCTTTGACTGCTTGTAATTGGGCATAGCGTACGTCTCCCAAACCATGTATCTGCTTGAAACTCTGTTTATCTGCATTAAGAATGGCGCGTAAATCCCCCAAATGCTTGAGGAGATCAAATGCTAATTGAACACAGGATTTTTTATTACTGCCCGAACTGATAAAAATTGCGAGTAACTCTGGGTCTGAAAGACTTTGTGCACCATGGGTAAGCAATTTTTCACGCAGATCTAACTGCCGTGTTGATTGGACGATCGTCATTTTTCTATTCCTTTATTGCGAAGTTTATGCTTTGATCGAGGCTATTCTTATCAAAAATGTTGAACCATGCAAGATTTTATTGGGAAAAAAGTACTTCTTGGGATTTGTGGTGGGGTCGCCGCATATAAATCAGCTTACCTGATTCGAGAGTTAACTCGAGCCGGTGCCGAGGTTAAAGTGGTGATGACCCAATCGGCCCAGGAATTTGTTAGTCCCTTACTCATGCAAGCTTTATCAGGAAATGAGGTACGTACGAATTTATTTGATGCCCAGGCAGAGCGGGCTATGGGACATATTGAATTGGCGCGTTGGGCCGATTATTTGGTAATTGCACCCGCTTCTGCCAATTGTCTTGCCAAAATAGCACAAGGTATCGCTGATGATTTGCTCTCTACTTTATATCTTGTAGCCGAAGTTCCCGTACTGGTTTGTCCCGCTATGAATCGCAGTATGTGGGCTCATCCCGCGACCCAAGCCAATTGTAAGCTATTACAGACACGCGGTGTTATTTTTGTGGGGCCTGAAGAAGGTTCTCAAGCGTGTGGTGAACAAGGTTTTGGGCGGGTAAGTGAAGTGGAACAAATCATGAGTGCTTTACGTTTACATGAGGTCCATCAGTTGTTAGCAGGAAAAAAAGTACTGGTAACTGCTGGACCCACCCGTGAATCCATAGATCCAGTGCGCTATATCAGCAATTACAGCTCTGGAAAAATGGGCTATGCGCTAGCAGAAGCTGCTGCAATGGCTGGAGCACAAGTTACTTTGATTAGTGGGCCAAGTTCTTTACAGGCATCGGCGACCATAAAGCGGATTCAAGTGGAGTCTGCACAGGAAATGCTGGATGCTGTAATGCGGGAAATGCCAGCAGATGGTATATATATAGGAACAGCTGCTGTTGCCGATTATCGGGTTGAGTCACCAGCTTCTGAGAAAATAAAGAAAAAAAATCAAGATGAAATGACACTAAAATTGATAAAGAATCCTGATATTTTAAGTCGTGTTGTGGATTCAGCTAAGGCGTCTTATGTAGTTGGATTTGCTGCGGAAACAACGGATGTTTTACATTATGCCACCGAAAAATTACAGCATAAAAAACTGGATATGATCGTGGCTAACGCAGTAGGCAAAGGACTTGGATTTGAAAGTGAGGTGAATCAAGTTTCTTTGATTACAAAAAGCAAACAAATCGAGCTGCCCTTAACCCATAAAACGCGATTGGCAGGACAAATCATTGCAATCATTGCTGCAACTCTGCAAAATGATGCGCATTAATGTTAATAGGAAAAATTATGACGCAAGCGATTCAATTAAAAATTCTTGATGCTCGAATAGGAGACACAATTCCGTTGCCTACTTATGCGACCGATGGTTCAGCCGGGCTCGATTTGCGTGTTTGTATGAATGAGCCGATTCAAATTGCACCGCAAGAGACTGTGCTGTTGCCAACCGGTCTGTCCATTTATATTGCTGATCCCAAATTAGCGGCTGTCATTTTACCCCGTTCGGGTTTAGGACATAAAAATGGTATCGTTTTGGGTAATTTAGTTGGACTGATTGATTCTGATTACCAAGGGGAACTTAAGATTTCGTGTTGGAACAGAGGAATGGAGCATTTCACTGTGAACCCTGGAGAGCGTATTGCGCAATTGGTTTTTATTCCAGTTGTACAAGCAGCTTTTGAATTAGTTGCTGAATTTACTGAAACCTCTAGAGGGGATGGTGGGTTTGGTAGTTCGGGGAGGCATTAAAATGAACTATCAGCAAAAGCAAGTTTCTCGCTCTGTATTTAGGGCTTATGATATTAGAGGCATAATTGGCCAGGAATTGGATGAAAATGCGTTCTACAGTATTGGATTGGCGTTAGCCTGTTATTTACGTGATTTACAACGTCAGCAAATTTTTTTGGCACGAGATGGTCGCCTTACCAGTTTGGCTATGTCTTCAGCTTTAAAACAAGGATTACTCGATAGCGGAATTGAAGTACTTGATTTAGGGGCCGTTCCTACCCCGGTGATGTATTTTGCTGTTCATACTCAAAGTATCGATTGTGGATTGATGGTAACCGGAAGTCACAATCCGGCGAATTACAATGGCATCAAAATGGTGTTGTTGGGTAAGACTTTAATGCAAGAAGATATTGATGTCTTGTATCGGATGGTTCATGAAGGAAAACGCATCACTGGCCAAGGTAAAGATGTCGCATTCGATATATTGCCTACTTACAAAGAACGGATTATAAGTGATATAAAAATTAAACGCCCTTTAAAAGTCGTAGTTGATTGCGGGAACGGTATCGCTGGTCCTGTTGTACCTCAAGTGCTTCGTGAATTAGGCTGTGAGGTGGTTGAGCTTTATTGCGATGTGGATGGGCACTTTCCTAATCATCATCCTGATCCCACTGTCGAGGCTAATTTAGCTGATCTGAAAGCTGCGGTAGCAATACATAAAGCAGATTTGGGTTTAGCTTTTGATGGCGATGCCGATCGAGTCGGGTTGGTCACGAACAAAGGGGAAATGATTTGGCCTGATCGTTTGATGATGCTTTATGCTCGGGAATTATTAACACGCCGTCCCGGAGCTACTATAGTGTTTGATGTGAAATGCTCCAGTCATTTAGAATCGGTAATCAAAGAGGCGGGCGGTGTAGCAAAAATGTGTCCTACTGGTCATTCCATTGTGAAGCACATCATGAAACAAGAAGGAGCCGCCTTGGCTGGGGAAATGAGTGGCCATTTGTTTTTTAAAGATCGTTGGTATGGATTTGATGATGCACTCTACAGTGCTTGTCGGTTGCTCGAAATTTTTAGTGCTTCGAATAAGACCGTAAGTGAACAATTTGAAGTAATTCCTAATAGTGTTAATACTCCGGAATTAAAAATTGCCATTGCGGATGATGAAAAATTCCAGTTTATGAAACGATTTAATGAAATGGCAGAATTTCCGCCTCAAGCACGTGTTATTGCCATTGATGGGTTACGTGTGGAATTTGATAAGGGTTGGGGGCTATTGCGTGCCTCGAATACCACCCCTTGTCTCGTTGCTCGTTTTGAAGCGGAAGATGAACATAATTTGGAACAAATTCAGGAGTTGTTCAAAAAACAGATGCATTTATTGGATGCCAAACTTGAGTTGCCATTCTAGTTATAAGGCTGACCTAGGTGAAGAGATATATCCCACCTAGGTTTCTTAAAGCCTCGTTCAAAATAAAGTATTAAGTTTTTATTGAAAAGTATTCCAAAAAAGAACACACTAAGTTCAATTCATGATGAATTTTATGAGAAATGGAGTTAAGCTTGGAACATTTAAAGTTACTTGATCCTTCCAACATATCTACAGCGAACACGAGTGAAAAAGACCTGTCCCTTGTCACGATTGGCCAGGGTTGTCGCTTGACCATTGCTTCTTCGCAAGCAGTGTCACATTATTCATCTGCGGTTGCTTTACCACCCCAGGCTACTGAAGTCATCGAAGCTTCATATCAATTTTTGAAAATTCATGTTGATTCGAGAATTCCCATTTATGGTGTTAATACAAATTTTGGGGATCAGGTTCGCTATATCGACGCCGCTATAAAAGATACTGAAGAACTGGATTACTATGAATCAATTAATGAGCGACAAGAAAACATTATTCGCTCTCTTTCTTGCGGCTTGGGAGCAATTGTCGCACCTCATATCGTTCGTGTGACGATGATGCTGCGCGCCCATTGTCTGGCGCAAGGCTATTCAGGGGTGCATCCCGCCCTGATTAACGCGTTGTTAGATTTTCTAAATGCGGGTATTACTCCTGTGGTTCGGTGTTATGGTTCTATTGGCGCCAGTGGTGATCTGATTCCTCTTTCCATGATTGCTGCAGCGCTTATTGGAGAACCCGTTGCGGTAATTTATCAAAATAAAGTAATGCGGGCACCGGAGGCAATTCAATTAGCTGGACTTAAGGCTTATAAACCTGTCATGCGCGATGGTCTTGCTCTCATTAATGGTACATCCTTTATGACTGCAATCGCGAGTTTGGCAGTTTATGACTTACATCGGTTATTCAAACAAATGTTAGCGGCAATTGCGATGACCTTAGAGTCTTTACTGGTAATAAGTAGTGCTTATCATCCAATGGTGCATCAACTGAAAAATCAAAAAGGCGAAACGGCCATTAATCAATTTTTTATTGACTTCTGGGAAGGAAGTCAGTTATTGACCGATTTAGATGAATTGCGCACAACCGATTATACCTATAAACCAGTGCAAGATTATTATTCTATTCGTTCGGTTCCTCAAGGATTTGGCCCATTTCAAGAAAACTTAGAACGTGCGATTCGATGGATAGAAAATGAAATGAACTCTGTTAATGATAATCCTGTCATTGATGTTGCTGCGAATAATATTCATCATAGTGCAAATTTTATGGGCTATTATATCACGGATGCGTGTGATATTTTAAAAATGAATATTGCCCAGGCTTCTACATGGATGCATGCACTCCTTGCAAACTTAGTTCATCCCCGCAAGAATCATAATTTACCAGTGAATTTAGTACCAAATCCAGAAACGCATAATGGCTTTCGTTCCATGCAGTTGTTGTCAGCAGCACTTGCAGTACAAAATCGTAAATTTGCCCAATCACATCAGTCATTTACTTTACCTACGGAGGGTGATAATCAGGATGTGAATAGTTTAGGAACTCATGCTGCTTTTGATTTTCAAGAATCAGTTGCTAATTTGGAACGTCTCACCGCAATTTTGTTTCTCGCTGCAACACAGGCACTTGAGTTACGGGGTATTGAAAAAGCAAGTAAAAAAGCTCAATCTATCTATCACACGGTTCGTCAGTATTCTCCAAGAATAGAACACTGTAGGCCGATGACAGAAGAAATAGAACTAATTATCAATTTACTAAGGGATAGTAAAATTTAAAGGAGTAAAACGTGCGTCGGTCTCATTTATACCTAACGCTTTCTTCATTCTTCATGGCTTCACCAGTCTTAGCGACGTCCGATTTTAATCTGCCTTTTGTGAACACGGCAGGATTAGGAGTGGCTTATGCCGATTGGGCTACTGCAGCCAGTGATGCGAGTACGGCGTATACAAATCCGGCGGGGCTAGTTAAACTGACTCATCAACAAATAGTCGGTAATGCATTGGGTATAATAGGCACGGCTCGATTCACAGGAACTGCAACGACCCCAACATTTCCCTTTCCATTCCCTGTCGTTCAATCTGGTGAGGCAAAGAGCCAAATTAAGGCTTTTCTGCCTTCATTTTATTATTCTGCCCCTTTAAACCAGCGCCTTTCTTTTGGTTTTAATTTAACGACTCCATTTGGATTGGGTACGAATTATGGTTCTACACGTTCCGCTATAGCGCGTTATGCTACTACGCGTGCTCAAGTTGTGGGAATTGATGCAGGTCCAAGCTTAGGGGTAAAAATAACCGATCGTTTTTCTCTTGGAGCGGGATTCGATGCGCTGCATCTGTCATTCACCCTAAATAATATGTATGGCCCTCCTGTTTCTTTTCCTTTTGATTCAAGACTAGAAAATCATTTAAGTGGCTGGGGGTATGGCTGGCATGGGGGGGCTTTATTTGATTTTTCACCCGAAACCCGGATTGGTTTAAGCTATTATTCTAGAATCTCCCTTACTACAACGGGAGATAGTACGGTTCATGCACCTGCAGTAGGACCCGAAGTTGTCGTTTTCAGTACCAATCAACAAAAAACAAAAGCGGCTTTACCCGCCCGAGGCGAATTGAGTTTGCAACATGATTTCACAAAACGTTGGACAGGAATGGCCACTGTCTTTTACACCCATTGGAGTACCTTTAAACAAATAACCATGGAAAATACGCAAACGCCGATGGGAATAACACTTCCAGTTACAATTCCTTTTAATTATCACAATTGTTTTGATTATGCAGTTGGGGCTACATATAAGGCAACTGAAAAAATATTATTCCGTGGCGGGCTTCAATTTATGAGCACTCCCTCAAATGATAGAGACAGGGGTATTGCTGATCCTGTGGGTAGCGCTACCATTTTGGCTGTAGGGGCTCATTATCAACAAGATGAGCACTTAGGATATGATGTTGGGGTGGGACATTCGTTCTTTAACCCGATGTCAGTGAACCTTATCACTCCGTTGACTGCTCTTAAAGGACATACCCATACCCAAACAACTGCAATAGGTGGACAAATTACCTGGGCATTTGCATAGTTTTTATCATCTTAGAAGAAGCAAAGTAGAAAGTCCTAGTAATTGGATTGAAACTTTGGATCGAAAGATTTCAGATAAATTCTGAATTTAGCTTAAAAAGTGTGGAAAATGGAATTATTTTGAACTAATTTTAATGGATAGGATACCACAAATAAGTTGTCCAACCCATAAGTAATGCGATTAATCATGGAGGATTATCAGCATGAAAAAAATAACCAATTATGATCAATTCAAGAATATTCTTCCTTATTCGAGTGAAATGTTTGGAGTATATCAACCATTAATTGGCTGGAAATCAAAAAGAATATTGAAGCGTATAGAGAAATTTGCCCAGTTACAAAATGAATTTTTGCTGGATCAGCTGACGAAACATTTTGTAAGTGAAACATCCATAGCAGACGTTGATTTACGGAGTTGCCTGTTAGAAAATCCTCATTTTGATTTGGGGGAGTTCTCACCTTCGGGTAAATTGTTTAATCAACGCTCCATTTTATTACAAGAGCTGCGTAGAAGATTACAAAAAAAAATAGTTAAAAATGTTGATGAATGGCGTCAGTTTATTGCGGATAATGATTTAAAACGTATCCTTCATGAACATGTTTTCAACTATTATAAGGAAGAATTCCATGATAAATGTGAGCGGGTTGGTACTTTAAGATCGAATCCCGGCGAGACGAATGACGGACAATTTCAACGGGTTATGCAACGTAAGGAAGATCTTTATCAGCAACTTGTTACTCAATTGAAAATTGAATCGATTATTGCAAGAGTTATTATGGAATTGGTTAATAATCAATCTGTTGCTCCATTGAATAAAATATTTTATTCCAATGCCAAATACAACAGCAAGGAAGCATTTTGGGCCATTGTAAAGAACTATTCTGAGGATTACAAAGACCCCTACCTGACGTTTGATCCTAAAAAAGATATCGATAATGTCTCTTTATCACCGTTAGGTATCGTACACTTATTTCGACAGTATTTTTTTGAATTTGATACGTTTCTTGGCTCACCGACAGGTCATGTTTGGTTAGCCCCAGGATCCACAGTAGAGCTCATTGAAATGAGTACACGGAAAACAATTACTGAAAAAACATATGAAACTGAATATGAATCGATTACAAAGACGGAAAAAAGCACCACTGATCAAGATGAAATCAGCGAAGCTGTAAAACAGGAGAATAAAAACGATTTAAAATTAGGTTTTTCAACTACTGTTAACCAATCATGGGGAACGGGCAGTGCTTCTGCTACGGGTAGTTTAAATATGGATAGAACGCAACAGACAGCACGAGAAACAACGCATAAAAAAATGCGTGAACAAACGCAAAAACTTTCTTCAGAAATTCGGGAAAATTTCAAATCTACCTTTAAAACCATCACTGAAGAAATGAATACTTCTAGCAAACGTTATGTTCTATCCAATAATACCCCTGATTTGATTAATTATGAATTACGTAGAAAAATGCGTCAGGTGGGGGTACAGGTTCAGGATATTGGTAGTTTTTTATGTTGGGAAACTTTTGTCGATGAACCCGGTGAGGATTTAGGATTGTCTACATTAGTGCATATTGCCAAGCCTGCTGATTTAATTCCTAAACCAGTCATAACAGAAACTGTACCTCCTCCGGATACATCAACTAATTTTACTGCGCAAGCTGTTTGGGATTTTGGTGATAACAGAAAGAATAATAAAGATTTTCCTGAATTAGGATTTGTTCCCTTGACTACTTTTCAAGTTCCACCTCCTCCTGATGGTTTTGAACTGCAAAAATCAAATTATCCTGATCGTTATATTAATATTAAATATGTCTCACATAGTGGTGAAGATTCTGAAAATGCAATTTGGGCTTTTAATGGCAAATTTACTCCAGATTTTTCACAAATTGAAATAGGGGTTATCACTGCACCAGACGGATTGGAATGGGATGAGCGAATTGATTTTGTTGTAGGAGGGACACTGCATTACACTACCTCAGCAGCAAAACTTGCTGAAATTGCTGCAAGTAATGCGTCCAAAAAGGCTGCAGCCGTTGATATTGATATTGCTAATGCTGAGAAAACGCGACAAGCTTTTCTGGCCGCTGCTAAAGAACGAATCGAGATGGCGAGCAATATTACCAAACGTAAATATGAAGATTTACGAGAAGAAGAACGTATTATTGTTTATCGTCGTTTGATTAAATCCTTGATGACCGATATTCATTATCAGGTAAAAACAGAACCTAAAACCTTACATGTATTATCCGAATTAATTAATTCTATTTTTGATGTCAATAAAATGCTTTATTTTGTTGCTCCTGAATGGTGGAAACCACGTAAAAAATTCAGTCAATATTTGGGAGTAGGTGATTTTCAAAGTTTGACCGCGGACTCGGTAAATTGGTCAGATAATGTGGCAAGAGAAGATAATTATTTAATTACTGATAAGTCACAACCCGCGCCAATGGGAAGTTCTCTTGGATGGTTATTGCAATTGGATGGAGATAATTTGCGAAATGCATTTCTCAATGCGCCTTGGGTAAAGGCAGTTATCCCCATTCGTCCCGGCAAAGAACGTGCAGCGATAAATTGGTTAAAAAATGTCAATGTGGAAGGGGCTGATGGTTTGGATGCTGCATATGCCGCACCACAATCTGAATTGGACGAAATCAAAGCTAAATTATTGGCGATTGATCCGGCGGATGAAGTAGGATCCCATACCCAAGTAACTATTAATGATGCCATTCGCTTTTTGTGTACTCAAGTTGCACAAAAACATGAAGAATCCAATAAAACGGATCATTATCCTAAAGGGGCAGAAATTCATGATGATGATAAAGTTTCAGCAACCCCGATTGATAAAGTCTATGAATATGGCTTTTATCCTCTGCAAGGAAGCTTTCGTTATGATCCCGGGAATCCTGATCCCAATAATCCTGATAGAAATTTTCAGGTGTTTGATCAATGGATAGAAATACTGCCTACGGATCAGGTAGTACCCGTTAAGGTCACTTATAATCCTCTTACGGGAAGACAGGAACCTCCGGTATAAACAAGTTATTTATTTTTTGAAAGTTTTATAGAGCACAATTGAGTCGTGATTTAAGTTGATTTAAAAGAGGGGAATTCGATTATGGTCGGCCCAGTAGCACCTGCTGTTCGTCAAATGGATAATTATGGCGAGGAAGTCAGCAATGCTTTTGATGATGCTGAAAATGAGTTTTTTTCCTCGGGGAAGCATTTTATAAAAGATGATGTAATTAATCTGATTTCAAAATCAGGATATTTTAGAGTGGATTCCTATGAAAATACGTCAGCAATTGATCGCCACTATGTTGTTTTTTTCTTTAATAAGAAAAATTATGATATGACCAAAAATCCGGAAGTATTTGAAGTTCATGGTACTCTTGCTCAACGGTATATCGAACTTCATAGAAATCAGCCTAATATCACGGACTTTCCAATTGATAACGATCGTCCATTAAAAGTAGATAGCAATTATGTTATTTCAGTAGAAAGTGAATCAGCACTGGTATGGAGTAATGCCACCAATAAGGTAACGCAAAGAAAATATTCTGAATATAAACCGGCTAATGAAAATACATTGGTTGCTTTTACTGAAGAATATCCCATTACTGATACGAATATTAATTTTAAAAATTGGAAAAATTCTAACTTACAAAGCTTATCTACCAGAGGAGCCGGCAGACCTACGCAAATTCTTTTACACGAAACAGCCGGTATGAACATGGATGCTTCAGCTGCTTTCAATGTGCCCGCACACTTTTTGATTGGCAATATTAAGGATAACAAAGGAACTATCTTTCAAATGGTTGATATCGCGGCCAATGTTCCTCATGGGGAAATTACTAATAGCAGAGCCATTGGCATTGAATTTGTTAATGCGCCATTTGATATTTGGGAACAAGTTCAAGATCCGAATAATCCTCAAAGATCCATTGATAAAATACCCCGTGTTAAGTCCAATTTCGGTTTAACCAGCAGTACCCAGGGTATTTATCTTCATGTGGAGAAGATTAATATTAAAGATGTGACCATTAACAAACCGGTTCAATTTATTCCATTAGAGTTTTCTGATGTCGAGGAAAATGGGTTCTTTGAAGTTAAAATTCCTGAAGATAAGTTATTGAACAAAACAGCCTTATTGGCGTTCAAAATAAACGGCAAGGAGATCGCGATTGAGAAAGATAAAATTGTGACGATTCAATACTGCAAGCCTGGTAAATTTGAGCATTTAAAATACCTAGTTGAACTCTTGTATGGTAATGACTTAATTAAAGATGCTGATTTTGAAGAGGGAGAATTTTGGAAAGGTGTTTATTATGACCCTGAACAAGACAAGACCTTTTATATTTACCAAAAACTTTTTACAGAAACGATAACCACGACAGTAAATCCGGCAGGAAAAATGATCAAAAAAATGATCATGCATTTTACGATCAGTCTGGTAGAGCCTTGTATTTTTTGTCACGCCCAAATTGGTCACCATGTTGACGGATATTTACAAGGTTTATACTTGTATTTAAGAATTTATGAAGAATTATCGATTAAAGCAACCTTACAATACATGATATTTTATTTAACTTCAGAAAAAACAAGTGCAGAGAAGATCCCTTTGGAACTAAGCGAAGAAACTACAGTAACTAGAACTTCAGAAATCAATTCAGCAACTAATGCAGAAACTAATATTGATATTCAGTTTTCAAAGCCTGTAAGTCCAGCAATAATTAAAATTAATAATTTTCTAGAAATCGATATTGACGCTGCGAAAACCAAGTTTCCATAGATAAGAATTAATGATATATCTAAGGAAATTCAATGTCGTATTCTCATTAGGTTATGAGGGAAAATAGTATGAGAAAGATAGTTGTTTTATCATTTATAACTCTTGACGGAGTCATGCAGGCTCCTGGCGGCCCAGAAGAAGATCCCACGGGAGGATTTAAACATGGAGGCTGGGTCTTTCCTTATTTTGAGGAGTTCCTTGGCAAAGTGATGGACAAACAAATGGGACACCCCTTTGATTTATTGCTTGGCAGAAAAACCTATGAGATATTCGCTGCTTATTGGCCCTATAAAAGATGACCCGATCGCAGATAAATTCAATCGTGTAAAAAAATACGTTGTCTCGACAACGCTTGGGACTCTTAGTTGGCCGAATTCTGTACTTATCAATGAAAACATTAATGAAGAAATTAGAAGGCTTAAAGCGGAGGACGGGCCTGAATTGCAAATTTATGGTAGCGGTATTCTTATTCAAACACTTCTGGAGCAGGACCTCATCGATGAATTTTGGCTAAAAATATTTCCTATCACGCTTGGAGGTGGCAAACGTCTATTTGATAAAGGTACGCTCCCGGCTGGGTTCAAATTGTTGGAAAGTGGAGTTTCCCCAAGTGGGGTTATTGTTGCCTCTTATGCGCGAGCAGGAGAGGTTAGGGTAGGGTCTTTCGCACAGGATAAACCCTCAGAAGCAGAACTTATTCGTCGTAAAAAACTTAAAGACGAAACAAAGTAACTTGAGCATAAGAAAACAAATTGCTACGTATCAAATCGAGACAATTTGGTTGTTTTCTTCAGTCAGCGAATTTAGATCACAGGTTTTAGACCTCAGATTCAGCCGTATTAAAATGCAGAAGCTTTGCTGTAATTTTTTGAATTACTTGTGTTCTTATTTCTTTTTCTCTAATAAACAAATGTCCGCTATCAAATTGTTGAAACTCGCAACCTCCTAATGAATGCTCCGCCCACCCTAAATGGTCTTCAGGAGAGACCCAAGTGTCCTTTTTACCTAAGAATACCGTAGTCCCTAAGGTTAAGGGTGCTTCATTACGGTAAGAATAACTTTTCACAATGTTCATATCGCCGATAAAAATTGGTAATAACACTTTAATAATACTCTTATTCATTCGCTCATCGCTGTAATCAACAATACCATTTTCCTTAAACACTATGGATAAGGCGGTTAATTGTGCATCATCTAAGGCGCTGATTCGTTCTGAGTTTAAATCAAATAAATTAATATTCATTTGTTGCAGTTTATTGAGCAGATTATCCAGACTTTTGGAGGGGATGCGTGGATCTGGATAAGCCGATGCAAAAAGATGCGCAGGTTGAGGGAGATGATGACGACGTAAATATCGACTCAGTTCAAATCCAATCAGTGAACCAAAACTATGGCCAAAAAAAGCAAAGGGTAAACTAAGTTGAGGTTTGAGCTGATGGGCTAACAAAGAAACCAAGGTATGGAGATTATCAAGTGGTTGCTCTTCCAACCGATTTTCTCTGCCTGGCAATTGGATTGGACATACTTCTATGAAATCAGGGAATTCCTGTTGCCATTCGCGATAAATTGAAGCACCACCTCCACCATAAGGAAAACAAAATAAGCGTACTTGTGCATTTGTTTGTATTTTTCGATAGGCGATCCAGGCGTTATCAAAAGGGGGTTGAGATTCAGTAGTTTCTTCTTTGGAACCTATCCACTGACTCGCTAATACATACTCAGCAATCTCGCTTATGGAAGGGCCTTGCATTATCAAAGGTAAAGAATAGTTGATCCCAATGCTTGTTTCTATGACGCGAATCACCGCCAAAGCCATTAGCGAGTCCATACCTAATTCATGTAAAGACTGCAAGGGACTAATGTCAATTTCAGGCATTGAAAAAATCATGGCAAATTGCTTTGTTAAGTACTGGATCAATTCTTTTTTACATTGTTCATAGGGCAGGGATAAGTCCAGCTGGAATTGGGATTGAATTTCCATGATTTGATTGATTTGAATGGTATCATTGAGGACTGTCATACGTAGATCATGGCAGGCGGCAATCAAGCAGTGGTCTTTATCCAATAAGTACCAATCTGCAATGATGTATTCTCCTTTTGGATGCAGCTCTTTTAATTGGGTGTATACATATTTTTGGTCCTCCAGGGAACCATAAAATTCAAGAGTCCCCATATGGGATGCAATATAGGGTTTGGTGAATTGCTGCGGCAGCAATAAAAAGAGTGTCTGAATGCAGGCATCAATAATTCCGGGGTGCATTTGCGTTACAAATTGTTTCCCACGTTCTGCGGGTTTGGGCTCGCGTAACTCACAAAATAGTTCATCACTATTCGTCCAGTATTGATGGGCCCAACGAATCGTATTACCGGCAGGCATGCCCATGCTTGTTATTCGGTTATAAAACAGTTCCATAGTTCCACAGACCGGAAGTCGTTGCATGAGTTCGGTTTTGGTTTCAATTTTTTTGTAAGAATGGGTGTTATTCAGGACTAACGTACCGGTTGCATGCTCTATCCAGTTTTCTTTGCCATCATTGCTATAAAAGCGAAATGATGAATTGTCGCTTTTTTCATTGGGTTCTATGATGAGATGTACTACAACCGTTTTTTCATCTAAGACCAATATGGGTGATAAATAATTTAGGTTTTGAACCTTAAACGAAATGTGTTGCTGCAATTGTTTTGCTGCATACGCTAACATTTCCAGATAATAGCCGGCATGCAAAACATAAAAGGTATCTTGTACTTCAGGCATTACTTTTGTATCAAACACAAATTCAAATTGTCGTGCTGATAAAGGAGAGGAAAGAGATTTGCCACGCATTGGATAGGCAGTATTTTTTTCATTGAAACCTTGGTCTAGAATGGGCCAGTAAATTTTGCGTTGCCATGGATAAAACGGCATATCTAAAGGCGCATAAACCCGTCCCTCTTCATATTTTTTCCAATCGATGGGTACCTGTTCAACATAGTTTTTTGCTAAAGTGATTTCATCCATGTCGGAAAATTCAGATATTGGAGTGGAATAATTGGATTTCTTTGGTTCGTTATTAATAAAAACCCCCTCAATAGGCGCTACCGGATTTTTGCATAATTGAGCTAATTTTTGATAAAGATCAGCAATTGAATCAGTAATTATTACCAAGCGTTGAGTAAAGTGAGAGCGTCTGATATGGAGGTTATAACAAAGCTGTGCCAAATTGGTTTCGGGATGATTTTTTAAATATCCACACCAGCGGTCGATTAAATCGGTTAATGCAGCAGGTTCTTTTGTTGAAAGCGTAAATAACTCTTTATCCTTAGTAAGAGTGTTGGTACACGTGGGTTGTTCTTCAACAGAAGATTCACGTAACACCAGATGCGCATTAGCACCACCGAAACCAAAACCACTTACCCCAGCAATACTGACCTCCCCGTATCTGGGTAATGGTTCTGCTTTACAGGGAATACTCAAAGAATAGCGGTCAAACGGGATATGTGGGTTCGCATTAGCAAAGTTAAGATGAGGTGGAATTAAACGATTTTTTAGAGCTAAAGCTACTTTAATGACGCTCACAATTCCTGCGGCAGGTTCCAAATGCCCTACATTGGTTTTTACTGAGCCAATCCAACAGGGGTTTTCAACCGCACGATTTTTACCAAGTACTTCGCCTAATGCTTGAATTTCAATTGGATCTCCCAGAAATGTACCTGTTCCATGGCATTCAACATAGGAAACATGAGCTGGATCTGTTTTCGCCATTCGATAAGCAGATCGCAATAATTGTTCTTGTTGTAAACCATTCGGTGCGGTTAAACCATTCGTTTTACCATCTTGATTCATCGCGCTCCCAGTGATTACTGCATAGATCTTATCTTTATCCTGTAATGCTTTGGCAAGCGGCTTTAAAACAATAGAGCCTGCGCCTTCTCCTTGGACATAACCATCCGCCTTGGCATCAAAGGTATGGCATTGCCCGGAAGGAGAAAGCATGGTCGCTTTAGCCAAAACAGAATGGATCGACGGTAATAAATTGATATTTACTGCACTGACTAATGCAGTATCACAAAGCTTCGCTTGTAAGTTTAAGCAAGCTAATTGAATGGCAATAAGCGAAGAAGAACATGCAGTATCTAATACTAAGCTTGGTCCGCGTAAATCGAACAAATAGGATAAACGATTGGCTGCCATGCTGATGGCGCTTCCAGTTGGAATAAACAAAGCATCCATATCTGAGTCTAATTTTTGCAGATGGCTAAACTGACTTGCATATAAACTGGAGAAAACACCCATATTGGAGCCTGCTAAGGCATCAACCGTTAAACCTGCATCTTCCAGGGATTCATAGGCTACTTCCAATAAGATACGTTGTTGTGGATCCATCCGCATTGCTTCACGAGGACTAATACCGAAGAAATAAGCGTCAAATGCTTCAATTTGACGCAGATACCCTCCCCAATAAGGCAAATTAGGATCACGCTGAATGACTTCTCGGGTGCCTTGTAAAAGCTCCCAACGTTCCTCTGGAATTGGCGAAATAATGTTTTTGCTCTGACATAATAACTCCCAAAACTCTTGGGGATTATTGGCTTCAGGTAAACGACAACTCATGCCAATAATTGCAACTGGATCAAATAATTTGTCGTTTTGTTCTTGCAAAAGCTTTTTGAGCTTTTGGATCATTAATAATGATTTTTTTAAAGTCGTTGTCTCATTCATAAGCCTGCTCTAATTCTTTTAATTCCAATTCCAGTAATTCATTGAGTTGTGCTTCGTTTAATTGATCCAAATCAAGAGGTTCCTCTATTTTGAAAAGAGGGACAGGAGAAGGCTCAATATTAATTTGCACACGTTGCATGATGTAATCGGTGAGTTGTTTTAGTGTCGGGTAGCGATATAAGTCCATGGGGGCGACTACATCAGGGAAATGCTTACCCAGTTGCTCGGTATAATCGATGCCAGTAATGGAGTCCATTCCATATTGTTGAAAGGGAGATTCTCTATCAATTTCAGTCACTTCCAATCCGAGTACTGACGCAAAGAGATTCAGGACTAATGTGGTAATTTCCTCCGGGGTTAACGAAGAAACCACCGTTGTTGGCATATTAGAGGCATATTCAGCAACTAAATGTGTAAAGAAATCGAGTTGCTTGGCAGTGGTATTAACCTGTAAAAATTTCTTCCATTGTATCTTACATACGGTAATTTCAGCAGGATTTATTCTGAGAAGATTATGAAACACGGCAATGCCTTCTTTAATACTTAAAGAAGCCATCCCTACAGCATCTAAAAATGCATCATGATTGTGTCTGTGGCTCATTCCTTTTTCTGACCAGGCGACCCAGTTAATACTTGATGCTGGTAAGTTCAAACTACGACGATATAAGGATAGGCCATTCATAAATTCATTAGCTGCTGCATAAGCACTGAGGCCTGCCATGCCAAAATGAGGAACCGCCGCAATGGAAGAAAACAGCACGAAGCATGATAATGGAGCCTGCAAAAAGAGTTCATGCAATACCAAGGAACCGTGTACCTTTACACGTAACACATCCCTCCATAATGTTTCATCCATCTCGGCAATGGTGACATTATCGGTAGTGACGCCCGCTAAATGAAAAACACCATCAATGGAGTGTTGCCATGCTTTTTCGGCCTCCATAATGACCTGACGCATCTGTTCTTGATTGGCTACGTCCACTGCAGCATATCTGACTTGTGCCCCTTTAGCTTCTAACTGCTTGATCCAGTTATTTTTTTCAACTGTGTTAGAGCATAATTCTTTGGTTCCGGTAAGCAAAACAAAACGAGTTCCTTGTGTGACAATAAATTCTGCAACTTCATAACCTAAGGCTCCCAAACCTCCCGTAACCAATGCAGCAACAGGAGCCTTCCAGGCAGGAGGGATTTCATGATTTTGTGGCTCACTATGAGGAAGGAAACGAATGGTGTAACGTTCAGCGGCACGATAAGCAATATGGTTTTCTTTGACTTGATAACGTCCAATTTCCTTGACTAGGATTTTGATATTATGTTCCATCCCTTCATTTACATCCAAATCAAGCAGTAATGCTTGGTATTTTGCTTGTTCGGCGGCAAAAATACGGGTCATGGACCAGAGATAATGCTGCCAAATATTGATGCTATCTAAAGAGCTAACCTGTTGTGATGATTGCGATGCGAGACAAAAGGTTAATTGCTGCGGCCATGAATGCTGCACAATGGCCTGCAACAGATACAGTAACGCATGAGCAGGATCCTTTGAATCGTGTACAGAACATAACTGCTTGTTGCTGTCTATGTCCAGCAGCTTGTCGGCCGAATCTAACGATAATATGAGACCTGTGGATTCCGCGGACAAGCTACGGGGCGTAGTTTGTCGATGTGTAGCTATTTCAGGACATAAATAGACAACGCCTTTTAAATTGTCTTTATGCTGGGCGTGAATTGTGGCAAAGAGTTGTTCGTAATCGGATTTTTGTGACGCATTGACGGTGAATTTATTCTTCTCAATCATGGAGAATTGATCGCCAATAAAACAATAAATCCCTACATTCGTACCCAGTTCTTGTTCTAAGAAAGGTACTGACCCTGGTTCACAGAAAATAAGCCATGTTCCTTCTGTGTCGATTACCCCAAGATGGCATGTTGGTGGGTTTTTTTCCCACTTTGTATGGTAAAGCCAATCTTGAATATCAATCAGTACAGGGTTGTCATCAACAGGTTCAACTACTGGTTGTATTATAGACTGTGCCACCGGTAGGGGTTCTACTTCTTTTGTAGGTATCCAGCAGCGTCGTTTCGTAAATGGATACGTGGGTAAAGAGATAATATGCGGCAATTGTTGTGGGTATAATTGTTCCCAATCTATTTTTGTTCCATTAACCCAATGCTGGACCAACTCTTCATAGCGTGCATCACGGATTAATTGAGTCACCGATTGTGAATTACTTTGAGCATGATAATTCATCCAGGTGTTTGTACCCAGGTGATGAGGATAGTTTGCTAGAGCTACAAGTAATTCATCGGTGTTGGCTGCAATCACTGCAAATCGTGCCCCCATATGCTCACGTCCTGTTTGTAACGTAAAGCATGCATCTCTTAGCCAATTTTCATGTTCTAGATGTTTGTTTTGTTGTAAATAACGGTGCATTTGCTGTACTTTTGCTGTCAAACGGTCTTCATTTAATGCCGATAATAAAAAGATATATGGAATAGGTACCGTGTAGTGTTGTTTTATGGGGGGTATGTATTCTTCAACAATCATATGAACGTTCGCACCGCCCGCACCAAAAGAACTCACCCCTGCACGGCGAGGTACATTATGAGCAGGTTTCCAATCAGTGCATTCTTGTTGGACATAAAATGGGGAGTTTTTAAAATCAATAAATGGATTTAATTGTGTACTATGTAGTGTAGGCGCTAATTTTTTGTGGCGCATCTGTAAGAGTACTTTTGCCAATTGGGATACGCCGGCTGCAGATTCCAGATGACCAATATTGGATTTGACTGAACCCACGGCACAAAATTGTTTGTCTTCGGTATAGTATTCAAAGGCATCTTGCAAACCCCGAATCTCTATCGGATCTCCTAAGGAAGTTCCGGTGCCATGCGCTTCAATATAAGAAATGGTTCGCGCATCAATATTGGCATTTTTTAAGGCTTGTAAAATCACCGCTGCTTGGGCATTGGGATTGGGAACAGTATAACCACTGGTTTTGCCTCCATGGTTCATGCTGCTGCCTTTTATAATTCCATAAATCATATCATTATCGGCAATTGCAGCCGCTAAAGGTTTCAATAAGACTGACCCTACTCCTTCTGAGGGTACGTAACCGGTACCCCCGTCAGCAAAACTCGCGCATCGCCCTTGTTCGGACATAAAATTAAAACTACCCAGGAAGTGATACTTACTTGGATGTAATGACAAGTTAACACCGCCGGCGATTGCCATGGCACAATCACCACGCACGAGGCTTTCACACGCCAGATGAATTGCTGCCAGGGAGGAAGAACACGCTGTATCGACCACAAAACTTGGGCCGTTTACATCAAGGAAGTAAGAAATTCGGTTTGCTACTGAGAATGATTGAATATCCAAAGGCACCCGATTCCCTTTTTGCCACTCCTCTGCGATAAATAAAGGGTAAAAATTATAAGTCACTCCCGCAAAAACACCGACTGAGTTTTTGGCTTTTCGTTTTAATTTGTCGCGGGTATAACCTGCATCTTCTAGCGTGGACCATACAGATTGCATAAACAAACGTTCTTGGGGATCCATTAGTCCTGCATCGCGTGGTGAAATATTAAAAAAGAGGGGATCAAACTTATCGACATCAGGAATAAAGCCTCCATGTGGGAAATAATGTTCTTCACCTCCAACCAGGACAGGATAATCTCGATAATCCCAACGATCTGCTGGAACCTCACCCACACAATCTTGTCCAGAGCTTAAGTTGTGCCAAAATTCATCCATCGAGTTGGCCATAGGAAATGTGCCACTTAAGCCAATAATGGCAATATCCTGAGATGAAGGACTTGCGGGTTTGAAAGTAGATGATATGGGTTTAACCGCTTCCACCTCAAGAGAGGATGACGCCGGCATAACGTCGTTCGTACCTAAGAGCGTCGACAACTTGTCTTTATAATTTTTTATAAAGTATTGAGCTAAATCATTTAATCGATTACGTTCATAAAGTAATGTTTTGGGTAAAGTACCAAAGTCTTTTTCCAGACGGTTAGTAATTTCCAAACCAATTAATGAATCAACGCCATAAACTTCATAGGTCTCATCTTCTTGGATAAGTTCTGCTGAGGTATGTAATTTTTCTGCGAATATCTGTTGTAAATAAGCTAAAGTCTGACCCGAGAAATCCATTACTCCTTTAGTATTCACTGGAGCTAAGGATTGGGGACTTGCCAGAACCTTGGTTTCCTGATCATACCAATAGCGTTGTCTTATGAATGGGTAGGCGGGTAAGGAACCTACACGCTGTATTTTTTCCCCGAGATACACCTGTTGCCAGTCAATGACATAATGTTTCGTATATAAATCAGCCAGAATAAATAACTTATGACGGTATTGAGCGGAGTTTTCTGGTTGATGCAAGCCGTGGATTGCAGCCTGATACACTTCATCAAATACTGGTCCCTGGATCGTGCAGGTTTGGCCTTCATTCATCATGCAATAATCAGGTATTTCATGGTTACTTAATAAGTTTAAAGCATGACATAAAGCATCAACAGAACTCACCACCAATCCACAGCGGTACATAAAATGTGCTCGGCCCACATTTAGGGTAAAACTAAGTGAGGGTAAGGAAATCGTATCTTTATTCTGATTAAGCCATTGGTGCAGATCGACAATTTTTTGGGATAAACTTTGCTGCTGCTTCGCAGACAGGGTAATTAAATAATAGGGTTTAGCCTGATGGTTCTCCGCTATTCTTTGATGGGGGCGTCCCTCCTCAAGTACGACATGAGCATTCGTGCCACCAAATCCAAAAGAGCTGATTCCAGCGCGGAGCGGGATGTCTACCCCGGCATCATTTTTGATACGTTTCCAGGCTTGAGTTTCTTTGATAATAGTGAAGGGTGTATCGTTTAAATTGATGTACGGGTTTAATTCTTGTAAATGCAAAATACCTGGGAGCGTTTCGTGGCTCATGGCCAAAAGCAGCTTGATGATTCCTGCAATTCCGGATGCAGGTTCTAAATGACCGATATTTGTTTTTACAGAGCCTAACCCAATCCAATTTTGCTTTGTTCTCGATGTACGTAACGAGGAAAATGCCAGTTTTAAGCCTTCAACCTCAACAGGGTCACCTAAAGCGGTTCCTGTTCCATGAGTTTCAATATAGGATACAGTATCTGGATCTAAATTGGCTTGGGTGTAGGCACGTATTAATAACTCACTCTGCGCTTTAGCATTCGGTGCCGTCAAAGATTGGGCTTTGCCCCCATGATTTACTGTTGAGGCTTTAATGACTCCGTAAATATGATCCCCAGCTTCTTGAGCCTGTTTTAAAGGTTTGAGTAAAAGACTGGCGACCCCTTCTCCTTTAACATAGCCATTTGCGCTTTTATCAAAAGTCTTGCAGCGACCATCAGAAGATAAGGCGCCTAATTGGCCAGTAACTACTATGGTATCTGGACTCAAAATGAGGCTAACGCCGCCTGCAATGGCTAAATCGCATTCGCCCTGGCGGATTGCTTGTACTGCGCGATGAATGGCCACCAATGAACTTGAGCAGGCGCTATCGATGGCTTCACTCGGCCCTTGAAAATTGAAAAAGTAGGAAACACGATTAGCAATCATGCTGTGTGAGTTTCCGGTAGCAATAAATCCATGATGTTCTTTTTGCTGTTTGGCAATTAAAGTTTGATATTCACTAAATTCAACACCGGCAAAAACACCCACATTTTGTGAGGGAAGTGCAAAAGGGTCGTAGCCTGCATCTTCAATGGTTTTCCATACCGTTTCTAAAAAAAGTCGTTGTTGTGGATCCATAAGATTCGCTTCGCGGGCCGAAATGTTAAAAAATCCGGCATCGAATTGATCGAAATTGTTGATGAAAGCACCCCATTTGGAATTGCTTTGATGTGCTTCATTGCCATAATAATCCCGCCAGTCCCAACGTTCTTTAGGAATTTCAGTCACTAAATCATGGCCTTCCACTAAATGCTGCCAAAATGTGGCCAGGTCATCGGATTGGGGAAAAAGGCCTTGCATACCAATAATAGCGACTGCTTCAGTTTCGCTTGGGACAATACGTCTGGTTTTTATAGTAGGGATATTTATAGGCAGATAAGCTACTTCCTGATGTGCCTGTGCTACTGCTTGAGGAAATTGATTAATTAGGTATTCGCTAATCGCAAGTACACTACTGTGGGTAAAAAACACGGCAGGAGTGAACTCGATTTGGTAATACTCCGTAATTTTTTTTGCCAATTCAATAAAATGCACGGAATCCATCCCATATTCACCAAGATTTTTTTCCAGTGCAATTTTATGTTGGGTAATTTTTAGTATCTGGATTACTTGCCGAATAAGATAAGAATGAAGTTTATCAAGAAGTGCATTTTGAGTTAATGCCAGATTTGTTTGTTTATTATCGATAGAGGCGGGTTGTCCTTCATCAGAATACCAATAGCATTCCTTAGCGAAAGCATAAGTAGGTAGTGAGATTTTTTTCCTGGATTCACCCGCGTGAATTTGCTGCCAATTCAGATTTTGCCCTTCTACATAGAGTTTTGCCAACGAAAGTAATGTCTCTTTATATTGAGAAGGATTTGACAATTGCTGCATTATTACAGGTAAAACGCTAGAATGAATCAGCGTGTTTGCAGCATTTTGTCCTGCATTCATTTGCACGAACAATAGTGGAGAATGTTGGTGTGCTTTAAATTGTTGGATTATTTGTATTGCTTCATCAAGCGTGCTGACCACCATAGCGCAACGGCAATCAAAATGACTCCTACCTGCATTTAAGGTGTAACTCACTTGTTCTAGTTCAGCAAAAGGGTTTTGGCCTAACCAACTTAATAAATCATCGAGCCGTTGATTTAAGGCCAATTCTGTTTTGGCAGATACGGTGAGTAAATAATGCGATTTATTCCTGGTCGGGGTAGGTTGTATTTCCGGTGATTCGGATAAAATCAAATGGGCATTAGACCCTCCCGCACCAAAAGAACTGATCCCCGCAATTCTTGGTATATTGGGTCCAGGTTTTAGCCATTCACTCACATTTTGCTGCACGCGAAATGGTGTCTTAGACCAATCGATATTGGTATTTAAAATTTCTGAAAATAGGGAAGGTACTAGGGTACGATGTTGTAATTGCAACACCACTTTGGTTACTGCAGCAATTCCTGCTGCAGACTCACAATGTCCAATGTTAGATTTTACTGAGCCAAGGGCACAAGGAGATAGTCTTTGACTAAATACTTTATTTAACCCCGCAATTTCAATGGGATCGCCTAGTGCCGTTCCGGTTCCATGTGCCTCGAGATAACTCACTTCATTTGGATTAATATGAGCATTTCGGTAGGTTTCAACAAGCAATTCTGCTTGAGCGTTAGGGCTAGGTACCGTGTAACCGTTTGTTTTTCCACCATGATTAAGCTGGCTTCCTTTAATCACTGCATAAATGAGATCCCCATCGTCTAAAGCTTTATCTAAGGGTTTTAATAGGATTGCCCCCACTGCTTCACCGGGTACATAACCATCGCCGCCCTCACCAAAGCTGCGGCAATGTCCATCACGTGCCAAAAATTTCCCATGACTTAGCAACAGATATTTATTGGGATGCACAGAAAGATTCACGCCACCTGCAAGCGCCATATCACATTCCCCTTCGCGAATACTCTGGCAAGCTAAATGAATTGCGGTAAGCGAGGAGGAGCACATGGTATCCAGTGCCATGCTTGGACCATGAAAATCAAAAAAATAGGAAACTCGATTGGCGATGGAAGCAAATATTGAATTGGTTGGCACAAATGAATGAGCATCAGTCAATTCATTACCAAATAGCTGATATTGCCCATACATTACGCCGACGTAGACGCCTACTTTTTTTCCAGCTAAAGCTTCATGGGGATATCCGGCATCTTCTATCGTTTTCCAGGCTGTTTCTAAAAATAATCGTTCCTGGGGGTCCATCAATGCAGCTTCGCGTGGGGAAATATTAAAAAACAGGGGATCGAACTGTTCCACATCGGTTAAAAAACCACCCCATTTACTGTATGTTTTTCCCTGATTATTTTGATCCCCATCAAAATAATCTTCCAAAGGCCATCGTTCCTTGGGAATTTCGCGAATACAATCTTTTCCCGTATAGAGGTTATGCCAAAATGTGCTCAAATCCTTAGCTTCTGGATAACGACCGGTGATCCCAATAATGGCGATATCTTGCGATAGGGCAGTTTTTTTGGGCATCCTGGGTGAGATGACCAATGGGTGAACGGTATTTATCATTGGAGTGCCAATATCAGATGAATAGGACATTAATTGATGGGCATAATGCTCCATGAAATATTCCGCTAAATCGGCTAAGTTTCGGTATTCAAAAAATAATGTTTTAGGTAATTCACTAAATTCGCGTGCTAAGCGCTGATTGAGTTGCATGATCATCAAGGAATCAACCCCATAGCTTTCGAAAGGGGATTGGGGATCAATATGTTCTGACGAACATTTTAAGGTTTCTGCCAGTATGTTCCTTAAAAAATTTTCAGTGTGATTGCGAAAATTTGCGTTTACCACAGGGCGCTGAGTAGTTGTTGATTGGTTCAGCATTGCGTTATTTTGCAAGGCACTCATGAGTTTTTGTTGATAACCCGGGAGTACAATACAATTGGGGGTATTGTGCTGGAATGCCTGCAAAAATGCAGTGAATCCCTGTTGCGACGATAAACTGATAATGCCTAAGTTTTGCTCAAGCGCCTGTTGGTATTCAGGAGCAATGTGCAACCCTCCTTCTTCCCATAGTGGCCAGTTAATCGAAAGAGTATGTCCAAAACAATGGCCGAGTGCTCTTTGTTGTTCTCGTTCCCAGGCAAACTCATCCAGGAAACAATTAGCATAAGCATAATCACTTTGTCCGGCATTCCCGAACACGGCAGCGACAGAGGAGAACAGTACCAAGAAATCTAAAGGTTCATTAAGGGTCGCTGCATGTAAATTGCACATCCCATAAATTTTAGGAGCTAATACCTTGGCTACTTCGGAAATGGTTTTATGAACGATAAATCCATCATGGGTAAGGCCGGCAGCATGAATAATGCCATTAATTCCCCCGAAACGTTCTTTAGTACTTTGAATGAGGGCTTGGACCTCTTCGTAGGATGCTACATCCGCAGCCAGATAAACGACAGAGGCATTCTTCTTTTCTAATGCTGCAATTCGTTTTTGGTGTTGCTCCGATAGGGTTGAACGACCGGTTAATACGATTTTGGCCTGATAATGCTCTGCCAAATAGGTGGCGAACAAATAACCAAGTTCTCCCATACCTCCAGTAATCAAATATACCCCTGACTCCTTGAGAGCAGGAAACATTGTTATGGGAGAAGGAAGCGGTTCATATCGGCGAACATATCGCTGGTTGTTCCCATCGTATCGAACTTCAATTTCATTTTGAGTTAGTTCTGGTGCAAGGAGTCCAAGATCCTGCAGTTCAATAAAACGACAAGAGATTTTAGATTGTTCTTGATGCAGACTTTTTGCAAAGCCCACTAAAGCACGGGCATAAACACAAGGATTTTTACTAATACAAACCAGTTGTATTGGATTTTTGGGCTTTGATTGGCATATTTGGCGTGTTAGCGTTTGGAGAAAATAATAGGTTCGCTCTAAATTCTTTTGAATCGAATCAATTTCTGTAACTGAATAAGGCCCCTTATTGGAATCGTCCAGGGCAATAACAATACATTCCCGAGGTGAGTCGATTAATATATCTGTACTATAAGGATCAGTCACAAGTTGGCATGAGACCGTTGGAGCTGATACATGCTCCTTAATGGATTGGATTACTTGCGGGTTATTCCCTAAAATCAGGATGGATTCCGGAGACTTTGTTGAGGAACATAGGGATTGAATGCTCCATTGGGAAGAATAATAGGCTACCCTTGTCTCAGGTTTAGGAGATGCAGGCACTGCGCATAAGGTAAATCCCGTAATAACCAATAAGAGTGTTCCCTCTGTATCAGTCACTTGAATATTAAATACAGGCATGTGCTGATTATCTACAGCAGAAATCAAGTTGGCCCGTACGTAACATGTTTTGGTTAAAGCCTTGTAAATATCAATTTGTGTTATGGAAAAAGGCAGGTAGAGTAGGTCGCGATTTCTAAGTAATACCTGGGTAGTCTGTAAAATCCCATCGAACAAAGCGGGATGGAGTACAAATTCATGGTTCTTAAAAGGAAGAATTGCGGGAAGGGTAAGCTCGGCCAAAAGATTATTGTCATCAAAATTTAGGGTTTCAATAACCTGAAAAGCTGGACCGTAGACTATCCCTACCTGTTTAAAATAGGCATAAATTGCATCGGGTTCCTGAGTTTGGTCCAATGCTGATTTTAACTCCTGAATGTTAAGTCCGATGTGGGGGGCCACAGGAGCGCTCTCCGCACAATAGATAGAGCCACTCATATAGGAAATAGCGTGCTCTTTATCAGTTAACACAAACGATACCCAATCGCTTTCAGGAGCTAGATGAACATGCAGAGGATTGGACAAATCCGGAGTTTTTATCGGTTTTTTCCATATTATATTACTTAAGGTGAGTACGTGCTGATTGTTTGAAGCCAGACTTGCAGCAACACGAACCATCTCTAAACACACAGCACCAGGTAAGACCGCTTCATCATGTAACTGATGATCGTGCAAATAAAATTCATTTCCTGAAAATTGCTTACTAAAAATCGATGTCGAAAACGTAGACCTATTTTCATCGATCAATGGATGGATACTTTGATGCGTCTTACTTTTAAGCTCCACCCAATGTGATTCTCTGGCGAAGGGATAAGTAGGGAGCGATATTTTTTCCTGATAATTCCCATAGATGGTACGCCAATCGATGGGTTTGCCTTGTAAATACATACTCTGAATTTGTTTTAAATCAGCAGCCTGCTCATTGGTATTGGATTGTGCTGCTGCGAGCAGATATTGGTCGATATCTTCACTGGATGAAATAGAATTCAAATAGTCCTTTAACTCATCAATCGTCGTCACTATCACGCAAAAACGCTTGGGAAAATGTTGCCGTCCCGCATTCAAAGTGTAGCTGAGAGAAGCTAAAGAAGGAGCATTTTGTTGTCGATCCAACCATTTAAGCAGCTCAGCAGCTCGTTGCTGCAATGCAGATGTCGTGAGTGCAGATAAGCTAATTAGGTAAGCAGAGTTTTGAAATAAGCTTTGGACGCGCTGGGGACTCTCTTCAAGAATAATATGGGCGTTGGCGCCGCCAAACCCAAATGAACTTACTCCCGCTCTTCTAGGATTGTTCGCTGTTTTGGGCCATTGGGTCGGCTGATTCACGAGATAAAATGGGCTGTCCTCAATTTCAATATAAGGATTTAATTCATTTAAATGTAAATTAGCGGGTATCAGTTCATGATGCATTGCAAGTAAAGTTTTAATGATCCCCGCAATTCCTGCTGCAGATTCCAAATGACCAATGTGGGTTTTCACTGCTCCTAAACCGCAATAGTGCTTGGGTAAGGATTCAACCTGTTGTTCCACAGCCAGATGATGAAATGCTTTCTTTAAGCCATTAATTTCAATGGGATCCCCCAACGGCGTTCCGGTCCCATGGGTCTCGATGTATTGAATGCTGTGGACAGGGATTTGCGCGCGCTGACAAGCAGTGATGATCACCTCTGCTTGTGCATTGGGATTGGGCGCGGTAAGCGTATTGACATGTCCGCCATGATTGACTGCAGTTCCCTTAATTATCCCGTAAATATGGTCGCCATCCTCCAAGGCCTGAGTGAGTTTTTTCAATAAAATAGCGCCCGCTCCTTCACCACGTACATATCCATTGGCATCTTTATCAAAAGTTTTGCAACGCCCATCCTCACTTAACATTCCCGCTTGATTGGCAGCAATAAATGAAGTGGGAGTGATTAATATATTCACTCCGCCTGCAAGGGCAAGATCGCAATCACCATGTAAAAGCGCTTGGACTGCTTGATGAACAGCAACAAGGGAACTGGAACACGCTGTATCAATGGTCTCGCTCGGTCCGCGCAAATTTAAAATGTAGGAAATACGATTGGCAATCATGCTATTCATCGTACCTGTTGTAAGATAAGCATCCATAACTTCATTTTTTTGCAACAGTTCGGCGTAATCATGATTAAATACACCCACAAACAAACCTGTTTTCATTGTGGCTAGAGTTGAGGGACTGTATCCAGCATCCTCAATTGTTTTCCAAATGGTCTGGAGAAATACGCGTTGTTGTGGGTCAATTAACTCCGCTTCGCGGGGCGAGATATTAAAAAAAGTTGCATCAAATTGATCGATATGATCAATAAAACCACCCCATTGTACAGTCAAATCATGCCAGTTCCAGCGTGATAGAGGTACTTCACTGATGCAATCTTTACCCTGCAATAAATTAGCCCAAAAGGCATCAAGATCAGGCGCTTGAGGGAATACACCGCTCATTCCGATAATAGCAATATCATTCGATTCAGCAGATGCTGGTGTTTCCTTGTTAAACATGTTTACAACCCCAGGGGCTGCTAATAAATCGGTATAAAATTCTTCCAGAGTGGCATATTCATACAATGCAGCTGGAGATAAGGTTAGTTGATAGGCTTCATTGAGGATCGTAGTGAGGTGAATGATATTAATGGAATCGAAAGAATAACGGCTTAAGGGGGCATATAAGTCGATGTCGTTTTCATCTATGTTCAGTACATTGGCTACTAAAGTGATAAATTGATTTTGCTTACGATGATTTTCATTGGGGTTTGCTGAAATGTTCTGTGAAAAATTCTGAGCTAAAACTGCCAGATTGTGTTCATTATATAATGATTGAGCTTTTTTTCGTTGTAATTTGCCACTACCGGTTTTAGGAAGGGCTCCCTTAGGACTAAAAACTACTTCATGAATATCTACACCATGATGTTTGGTGATTGCATGACGAATGGCATTTTTGATCTCAGGCCATAGTGATTGAGGTGTTTCTTCTCCCAACTCCTGTACAATAATGATTTTTTCTTTGTTGGCAAGTTCTGTAGAAAAGGCGACTTGAGGAAGTGTTATTTTGAACGGGGAGAGGGCATGGGCCACCGTGATTTCCAAATCGAGAGGATAATATTTCTTGCCATACACCACGAGGACCTCTTTTAATCTGCCGGTTAAATAGATTTCATCCTCTTGAATCAACCCAAGATCACCCGTTCTGAAGTAATGGTGATCGATGCCAGGAACGGTTGCATGAAACACTGCTTGTGTTTCATCAGGACGTCTCCAGTATCCCTGAGCGAGTGATTTGCCGGATAACCAAATTTCACCCGTTTCTCCAGCTGCAACGGGACGTTGTGTTTCAGGATCCACAACAAGTGCCTGTAATCCGTGCAATAATTTACCGCTGCTGACTAATCGTCGTTGATGATTCGCATCGTTTTGCTGGATCAATGAATGCGGTTCCGAGCCAAAAGAGGTTACCGCAATTGCACCTGATAATTCGGACATCCCATATGCGGAACAAAACTGCTTTAATGAAAAACCGCAGGAGCCAAACTTAGTAGAAAAATCAATAAGGGTTTGATATTGCACAATATCGCCCCCATTAATTGCGACCTTCCAGTGTTTTAAATTGAGTGCTGCAATTTCTGTTTCTTTGATATCCCGTACGCAAATATCATAACCAAAGTTGGGGCAACCACTATGGGTAACTCGATAGGTTGAAATAGCGGATAACCAGGTAATAGGTTTATTAATGAATGCAGCTGGGGGAACGATAATTGCTTTGGTTCCGTGATATAGCGGTACTAATATTCCACATACCAGTCCATACACATGGGTATGAGGAGCCCAGGTCAAGGTGATGCTTTTTTTCGTGTAATGCCAAACTTTAATCGTTTCTTGCAAACTATGCTGTAAATTTCCATGCGTGATGATTGCGGCTTTGGGAGTCGAAGTTGACCCTGAGGTATATTGTAAGTAGGCTACGGTGTCGTCAGTAATAGGAATTGATTGATAATTTGTTACAGACTTAGTTTTAATTGTATCCGTAGTCAGTATCGGTACTTTTCTCTTTAGAATAGTTTTAATACCTGAGTGGAACGAAGATAAGCTTAAGACTGCGGCAATATCAGCATCTTCTGCAATACTGTTTAGGAATGCCTCATGTTTGGCAAATTCATCTTTTTTAGGGCAGGATACGGGCACGGCAATAATGCCAGCATACCAACACCCAAGCAAACTTGTTACAAACTCAACCCCTGTGGGGTAAAGAAGAATGACGCGTTTGCCAGTCATTTTTTTGGTTTGTAAATGGACGGCAATTATTTTTGCCTGGTAATCCAACTCCGCTAAGGTAAGTTCTGCTGTTTTATGTACACCATCTTCTAGGTAAAGAATTGCTTCTTGATGAGGATTTTTTTGCGCTCTGTTTTGTACTACATTAACAATGTTCTGCATGAGCAACTTCCATTTGCTAAGTCACAGTTGGGTTGCACCATGCTATCAATACTCGCAAATAATGTCATCCTTATCTTGAGAGATATTATTGTAGCTAGTGTGCAAGGGAGCGTAACCCAGGTTTACAACCCAAGAGAGCCCAGGTTTGGCCTCATTTTGCACTGTCGATAGATGTTTACCAATTAGTCAAAGCTTCATAGGTATTTGTGGCGTGTGCTTTTAAAAATTCAGAAAAATCTTTGACATCCAGTGGCTTACTAAAGTAATAGCCTTGCATGATGTAACAACCATTTTCTTTTAAAAATTTAATTTGTTCTAACGTTTCTACACCTTCAGCCAGACAATCAATATTCATTCGATGAGCCAAAGCAATGGTGTTTATTACAATATTTCTACTATCAATACTGACGTCAACATCTTGGATAAAGGTCTTATCAATTTTTATTTTATTGACTTTAAAGAGCTTAAGATTACCAAATTCAGAATAACCAGTACCGAAGTCATCAATGGCTAGGGAGATCCCCATTTCGGTAAATTTATTAATAATTGGGATGGCGTCGTTTTGAAATGCATTGGACTCTGTTAGTTCAAGTTCAAGAAACTTGGGGGATAGCTGCAGTTGATTTAAAATTTTCTCGATACGCTCAACCAGATCTTGTTGGACTAGCTGTTTTGCTGACAAATTAACGGACATAACTAATTTAAAGCCGCTGTCATGCCATTGTTTCAATTGATGGCATGCGGCGTTTAATACCCATTCACCAATCGGAAGAATCATACCGTTGGCCTCGGCTAAAGGGATAAACTCCAATGGGGAGAGCATTCCTAATATAGGATTTTTCCAACGTATTAAAGCCTCGGCACCACAAACTGTTCCCGTTCTTAAATCAATAAATGGTTGGTAATTTAAGATGAATTCGTTATTTTCAATAGCACGATACAGTTGATTTTCTATATTTAATTGTCTGGAGGCATCGGCAGTAATTACGGTATTGAAAATACGTACGCTATTTCCTCCACGCTCGGTAGCTAATGTTCGTGCGGCTTCTGCGTGCGTAATCAAGGTATCTACATCGCGGCCATCATTCGGAAATATACTGATACCCACACTTGCTGTTAAGTTTAATTCTTGTTGGGCAACATACACTGGATTTTCTAATACAACAAATAATTCCTGAGCACTGTCTTCTGCTTCCAGCGAATCAATGATTGGATCGATTAAAATAACAAATACATCTTTGCGTAATAGAGAAATGAAATATTTTTTATTCTTTTCTGCAAGTTGGGCAAAACGTTGGGCGATGCGGTGAATAATTGTAGCGGATGCTTGATGACCGATACTATCATTAATTTTCATCATATTGTTTAATGAAAAACAAGCAATGGCAAATTTTTGGTGTTCTCTAACCGCTCGTTCCGTTATATCCTGAATGTGATCAAAGAGAAAACGTTCATTAGGTAAATCGGTTAATAAATCATGTGTGGCTTGATAGGTTACTAATTTAAGCGATTGTTCTAATTCTTCGGTGCGTTCTTTAACTCGTTGTTCTAACAAAGTATTCATATCTTCGAGCTTATGGTTCAGTAAAGCATTCTCATAACCCAGACGAAATACTTTTAAAATGATTCTATTCCCTACAAAGCAAGCCACGAGCATAAATATCCCGAGCACGAAAAAGGAGCCCGTAACCGACATACTAATATGACTCGCCTCAGAATGAAATAAGTCAATGATTAGGAAGAAATGATATAAAATGGTAGGGGTGAGTAAACAAACAATACTGGTTACACCCATGGTTAAATCAATTGCCGTCGAGAAGGAAAAACAAATTAGAACAGCAGACAAAAAGATGATGGTGGTCATTCGTTGATCCATTCCATCATCCATAAACAAAATACCAATACTGCTCCATACCAGACAGATTAAAATAACAAGATAGAGGAATCCTTTCCGACATTTAAGAATTTCTTCGCGAGTTATATGCTTGTATTCAAAACGAAAAGCCCATAGGACATTGAGCAAGTTGGCAATCACCAAAATAGAGTACCATGAAATAATTAATACAGGTCGAGTTGTACTATAAACCGCTAAAACGTAAAGAAAAGCACCAACGATATTGGCAAATGCACCTAGCTTGACCATGCTGTGAAAGGATTTAGCTGTTTCAAATTCAATTTTTCGATCAATCTCGCGCTGTTCACTGGAAGTTAATTGCGGCGCCTCGATAAATTTATGTCCTGTAATGGGCTTTGACATATAAGCTCCTTGCTCTATCATAATATTGACAGAGTCATTTCCTAAACCCCTATATATAGTATATTACTATTTTATTTTCTTGCTTTGAGTACTCAAATTGTTAAAACATAGAGCATAACCTCCAAAATACTTTTATTTTGAACTCGTCCTGGAATTTTTTCCTGCAGGAGCAATCGAAACTGATTTTGTTCTGCTAGTTTTTTAATATAGTCAGGATGATGGCTGAAACGTGCACTCGTTTCAAGCGACCAAGGGATAGTCGAACTGATCTCAGTACTAAAGATAAAATAGCCTTTGGGTTTTAGATGGTGGTAAATAGTATGAAAGAGTCCGTCAAGTTCACCAAAATAAGGTAATACATCGGCTGCGACAATGAGATCATAAAATGCTTTATTTTGTATTAGAAATTGGTTGATTTCAGCTTTCACCAAATTGTCATAAATTTCTTTTTCTTTGGCCTGAGCCAACATTTTTTCTGCGATATCAACGCCGGTTAAGTGTTTACTTATATCTCGAAGAACGATCCCGGTTAAACCCGTGCCGCAACCTAAATCTAAAGTGTGGGTGTTCATTGGTAATTCGAGTTGATGAACTACACGTGCCACATGTTGCGGGATGGAATAATTTAGTGTCCCTTTCATATGTTGATCATAATAAAGCGCGTAGTTGTTAAATAAATTATGGGCATATTCGGGAGTAGTTTTTGCTTGCTCATCCCCAGTGATTGCGTGAAACATATGGGCACTTATTGTATCTTGTGGATTAATCGCCAGTGCACGCTCTAGATACTCTCTTGCTTTATCTCTTTGTTCTAACTTAATGTAAATTGCGGCCAGATTATTCAGCGATGAGGTATGGGTGGGTTCTAAGTCGAGTATATGGTCAAAAAGAATAACGGCTTCATTTAAATGACCTAAAGCCATTTGCGCTACGCCCGAATTATATAAGTATTCAATATTATCAGGTTCTTTTTGCAACAACACATCATAATGCATGAGCGCATTTTCAAAACGATCATGGTGCATGAATGTTGCTGCCAAATTATTACGGGCTTCAATATTCTCGTTGTCCAGGGCTAACGCTTTACTGAAATAATCGATTGCCAGTTGGTTTTGTTGTCTTTTTAAAGCAATGACGCCTAAGTTGGAAAGTGCCTCTATTTGCCTGCTATCTTGATCTAAAACATTTTGAAAAGCTTTTTCTGCTTCGACAAGTGCATTTTTTTCGAGGTGCAAAACACCGAGATAGAACAGTGCTTCCGTATGAAAAGGATTTAAAGAAACGACATTATTAAATTGAATTTTAGCCGCATCCAATTGGTTATTTTGCAACAACAATAAGCCCAAATTAAAATGAGCTGCACTAAAATCAGGTTCAGCATGAACTGCTCGAGTATAGTGTAATAATGCTTGTGGATAATTATTTTGCAAAGCATAAACTGTCCCTAAATTATTATGAGCTTGGGCATAATCGGGCTGCAGTTTTATGGCTTGTTGATAATACTCTGTTGCTTTATCAAGCTGATGTAATTTCTTGTAAGCGTTCGCTAGGTTATTGAGCAGACTGGCATTATCAGGACTTAAGGAAAGCGCTTGTAACAGATAGAGAATTGCGTTATCCATGTCACCTAGTTGAGCATAAGTGAGTCCTAAAAAATGCAGGGTATTTAGATGCTTGGGCTCCTGGGACAATATTTGTTCATAAAGGCTTATGGCTTGGGGCAGTTGACCTTCATATTGAAATTTATATGCTTGTGCAAAGAGTGCATCCGTATCCATCATCAATTCTTAAGTAGATCACGCAATTGCTTTAAGGCGTGTGCGCGGTGACTGATATTATTTTTAATTTTAGCAGGTAATTGAGCCACCGTGCATTCAAACTCAGGAATATAAAATATGGGATCATAACCAAATCCACCTTCCCCCAGAGGAATGTCCTGGATCACTCCTTTACATCGACCGGTTGCGATGATTGGAGTAGGATCTTTTGCATGTTGTACCACTGCGATGGCACAGTAAAACCAAGCTTCGCGCTGTTGTAAAGGAATATGGGCTATTTTTTCCAATAACAAATGGATATTCTCCGCATCGGTTGCATTGGCGCCTGCATAACGTGCGGAATAGATTCCTGGTTCACCGTTTAATGCAGGCACTACTAGCCCTGAATCATCAGCTAAAGCAGGTTTTCCTGCATGTAGACTAGCATGACGCGCTTTGATAAGTGCATTTTCAATAAAGCTTAAACCATTTTCAACCGCATCTGAAATTCCCAAATCGGTTTGTGGAGTACAATCAATAGGCGCTAATAAATCGCGCAATTCTTTAATTTTTCCAGGATTACTGGTAGCAAGAATAATTTCTTTCATCATTTAAACTATAAAAAGTGGAGTTACATAAACCTCTTAAGGTGAAGCACCGGAACCTTGAAAATTAGGCACTCTATGGCAGTTAAAAAGTTTTTTTTAAACTCCTTTCGAAAAGTTATCCAGTTTAACCTGATGGATTAAAAATAGAAATTAATTTTGTGATAATACCTGCCCTGTCTAACTTTATTAGCAACCAAAGTTTACTTTTTTTGATCACTTAAGTGATTAAAAATTAAACTAAACAAATAGCTTTATTACCGCATTTAGGCTAAAATATGGTTTTTGTCGGATCACTCAACAATGCCTATTTCACATCTTTTATTGGCTCTTTTAGTTGTGGTAATTTGGGGGGTAAACTTTCTTTTTGTTTCTTTTGGACTGGAAGAAATTTCACCGCTGTTGCTCTGTTCCCTCCGCTTTTTATTAGCAAGTGTTCCGGCTATATTTTTTATCAAAGTTCCTCAAGGCTCATTCAGAGTAATTGTCCTTTATGGCTTTGTTATGTTTGCTTTGCAATTTTCTTTTCTCTTTATGGGTATGAACATCGGTATGCCTGCTGGAATGGCCTCTTTACTCATGCAAACCCAGGTTTTCTTTAGTATGTTTTTTGCTGTGATTTTTTTAGGTGAGCAACCTAATATGGGGCAGATTATTGGCGCGTTAGTAGCTTCGCTTGGAATTGGCTTGGTTGCCATGCATTTTGATAGTGAAATCTCTTTGCCCGGTTTTATTTTAATTCTTGCCGCTGCTGCCACTTGGGGATTTGGGAACCTAATTACTAAGAAAATTAAAGGGACGAATGACAATATGATGGCAATTATTGTCTGGGGTAGTTTTGTTGCATGTCTACCGATGTTTGTCTTTTCTTTAATCGTTGAGGGACCTGCTAATTGGGTTTATACCTATGAACATATAAGTTGGCGAGGTGCTCTGTCATTAGCCTACATTGTATGTGCATCCACTTGGATAGGTTATGGAGTTTGGAACTGGCTCATCGCCCGTTATCCAGTTGGAGTAGTTGCTCCATTTACTTTATTGGTTCCTATTGTTGCTATCCTTAGTTCAGTTCTAGTTCTTGGGGAACCGTTTCAGTTATGGAAACTTGCTGCCGGATTATTAGTCATCGGCGGTTTGTGCATCAATATCTTGGGCGCCCGCTTTTTTACCGTTAAAGTACAATCTGAAACCGCATAGAATAAATCTGGCCATGGATGGTAATGGGACTTGGGTGCAGCAGCGATGCGCAACTTGAGTTTCACTTCTTGGCACCCAGGCTATAACTTGATTGAGAAAATGATATATTATATGCCTTTGTTATTAATATTGGCCTTCAATGATTCATTCGAAAACCATAACCTTGTGTGCAGATGATTTTGGCTTAGACTCCGGGGTTTCAGAAGGAATTCTTAAATTAATAAGCATGGGACGGTTGTCTGCTGTTAGTTGCATGGTGAATATGCCCGGTTTTATTTCTTATGCAAAACAACTTCTTGCTTTAAAAAAAAGCAAGCACATCAAAATTGGCTTACATTTCAATCTAACCGAAGGTTATTTAACCTCAATTCCGGGACAATCGAGCTTTACTTTAGCTGAATTGTTAATAAAAACACATATGCGCTCAGTGAAACTATCGTTCATTGCCAAAGAATTTTTAGCTCAATTGGAACAATTTACTAAAATCATGCAACAACCCCCTGATTTTATTGATGGCCACCAGCATGTTCATCAATTTCCTGTGATACGGAAAGTGGTGTTAGATCTTTATACTCAAGAATTGCGAAATTATGGGACTTATATTCGTTCCACTTGGCCTGCTATTAATCTGCCCCAATATCGATTTAAAGCGAAAGTGCTTCGATTTACTGGAGGAAAGGCCTTAACGAAACAATGCATTAAATTAAACATCCCACATAATCAGTATTTTTCAGGAATTTATGATTTTGCACCCAATACAAACTATAGAGAATTATTCAGAAATTGGATGCTTTTCGCGAAGAACAATACTTTGTTTATGTGTCACCCAGGCGAAAGTTTAAATAATTCCGATCCTATCGCTTTAGCGCGGATTAAAGAATTTAATTATTTTTCAAGTAATGATTTTTTAAAAGATTGCGAGGAGTTTCATATTCAGTTAGAGCAAGATGAACCTCTTGTGTATTCCTAAAGCAATTCAAGGTTAAATTTACTCGTTTACTCTTTTTATGTATGATCTTTTTAGACAATTATACTCTATTTGGAAAAAGGAAGAACCTTTGAATGACGTGTTTTGGATCTCTTGCGGGGCGATCATGGGTGCGAATTTACGTTATCTCGTGAGTCGTTTTTCCGTTAGATATTTATCAGCAGATATTCCTTTTGGAACCTTCATTGTTAATCTTACTGGAAGCTTCATTTTAGGCTTTTTTCTTGCTTGGACTTTAGAACGAGTGGAAGTCGATCCTCGATGGCGCTCCTTTGTAGCGGTTGGGTTTTGTGGTGCTTATACAACTTTTTCTAGTTACAGCTATGAAACCTATGTACTGATTGAACAAAGTGATTACGCACTTGCTGCGCTAAATTTTATTTGCAATAATCTTTTTTCATTATTGGCTGTGGTTGCGGGCATAGCGCTCGCTCGGGCAATCTAGTATGAATCATGTAAGCGTTTCTATCTATATTAATGAAGCAGATAAATGGCAACATCGTCCTTTGCACCTTGAGCTATTAAGCATGCTGGATCAGCACGAAATTGCAGGGGGAACAGTTTTACGCGCAATAGCTGGATTCACCCTTAAAAATCCTGTTGTTTCGACCTCATTGGTTGACATAGGAAGTAAGCTTCCCCTGATGGTGCAATTCATCGATACCGTCGAAAAGGTGGATGCCATTCTACCTAAAGTGAAAGAAATGGTGGGACATCGTCTTATCATTCGCGAGCCTGTTGAAGTAGTTCAGGGGATTCTCGCTGCTCCCTTTGAAAATCCATGAGCTCCAAAATCCTATAAAAAAGATAACTTTCGAGTTCTCTTCATTTCTACTAGGTGTCCACGTATAAATTGCTTGTAAAAATCTATTTATATACTATAATTATCTATAAATAGAGGGTTATGATATGAACCATTTACATTTGGCACCTTTTACCTCTCAGGATTTAACTGAAGATGTGCTGAAACGCAATACTCAGAATGTAGTTGCACTCTTTAAACATTGGCAATTGAAAAATGAAGAAGAATGTGAACTATTAGGAGGAATTAGTCCCGCGCAACTTGCCAAATTTAAAAAAGGTACTGCGCACATATCGGGCAGAGACACAATCGAGCGGGTAGGAAATCTCTTGGGAATCCACAAAAACTTGAGAATTCTTTATCCATACAATCGAGAAGTAGTCTATCAATGGATAAAAGGAAGAAATCAGAAACTTCACAATCTTCGCCCTTTGGACCTTATGCTGGAGCAAGGTTATATTGGAATTGCTCAAATAAGACGACTTACGGATTTTATGCGGGGGCAGTAGCGTGTCTTTGTTTGATACAGTCAGGGACTATTCACAAGATGTTTTTAGAAATATAAGGGGCATCAAGGTATCTCAAGATTTATTTGATGATCTCAGTGATGATCCAGTAAATTGGGATGCAGCCAATACCATAGAAAGTTATACTCATCCTGACTTAACCCACCAATCGTTAATTCAACGCGCATTTGACTACAGCAAGAATGATTTTATTGATTATCCATTTGAAAAAATAACCAGCTCCCGTTACAGCGACGGTACCATTGCGTGTTGGTATGGCTCAGAAACATTGAAAACGACGGTATATGAAACCAACTATCATTTTATTCAAGAAATAAAGGATTCCTGGGAAATTTTTCAAACCCAAGATATGATCATCATCGATAGAAGGGTGGCAAAGGTTTATTGCCAGGGACTAGGGCTTGATCTAACAGGAAAAAAAGAAGAGTTTCCTTGGCTTGTTGATTCGGATAATTATACTCAATGCCAAGAAACGGGTAGACGGGTAGCTCAAGAAGGACATCCTTTATTAATTGTTCCCTCTGCTCGTCATGTACAAGGAATTAATCTTGTCGTGTTTAATCCCAATTTACTTTCGAACCCTAGAGAGTATTGCAGACTACAATATGTTTTCGATGTAAAAAAGAGAACAATACAATGCATTCGAGGCGAAGAGGATATTATACTGAAACAAAGTGAGGTGGAAATTTGATTGGCTAGGTCAATTAGATGCAAGCTATCTCTTGATTCTACCTGTGTCCTCGAGTACTACTTTATAATCTGACGGCAAGCCCAAACTCTTGAAATGATGAAGCTGTAAACGGAAACACATCCCAAGACGAGAAATAAAGCAAACAGGTAATTTAAGGTGGTGTAACGTAGAAGTAAGAAATAAAGCATTTCATTAATTAGTCCTGCAGAAACAGCTACTAGAAAAAAATGCGGAAGGCTCAAGATTTTTTCATCATGCAATTGCGCAAAGGTTAAATATTTGTGTCCTAAGAAGCTGACATTGAAAGCAATTAAAAAAGCAAAAATGTTGGCTATTAGGGCCTGCACATGCATAAATTTCACTAAATTGAACACAGTAAAGAGGTGGATTAATGCAGCAGACCCACCAATACCTATAAAATAAATTAGTCTATACCTTAATTTTAATGGGGTTGTCATCAAAACTGGATTCCTCATCAATAACGTAATGGGGCCGGTGTTTGACTTCATCAAAAACTCGACCGATGTATTCACCCACTACCCCTAAAGCAAACAATTGTAAACCTCCAAAAAAAGTAATTGTAGTGACTATAGTGGCCCAACCCGGGGTTTCTATGCCAAAAATCATGGTACTGATAATAATCCACACGCCATAGAGTATGGCCAGGGTAGCAACGCTAATTCCACCAATAGCAATCATTCTTAAGGGGAATGCAGTAAAGGATGTAATTCCGGTGATGGCCAAATCCAAGAGCGAGTAAAAGTTCCATTGTGAAGTACCTGTTTTACGAGGTTGGACCTCAAAAGGAATGGCAATTTGTTTAAACCCCACCCAACTGTATAATCCTTTCATGAAACGATTTCGTTCAGGTAATTTTTGGAGTGCTTTTACGATCTTCCGATCCAGCAGTCTAAAATCCCCAGCATTTGCAGGGATGTTGATCCGGTTTATCCGTGAGGTAAATTGATAAAATGCCTTTGCGCACGTTCTTTTTAACCAGGATTCATCGGAACGATTTTGCCGGACGGCATAAACCATATCATAGCCTTCTTCCCATTTGGCAAGAAATTGACTTAAAAGTTCAAGGGGATGTTGGAAATCAGCATCTACTAGGATAACGGCGTCACCTTGGGCGTGATCAAGGCCTGCACTTATGGCATTTTCTTTCCCAAAATTTCGACTAAAACGGATGCAGCGAAGCACAAATTGAGATCTTAACTGCTGAATAATCAACGGGGTATTGTCCTGACTTCCATCATCCACAATAAGTATTTCATAAGCATATCCAAGTTTTTGCAAGGTATCAGTCAATGCAGCAATGAATTCGGCTATTCCTGCTTCTTCATTGTAGACTGGGACAACGCAGGAAACACGTTTTTTATGAGGTACTGATATGGACATTTTTGGGTTTAATAAGTACGGGAATGCAGTAAAGCGTCTATATTAACCCGAATCGAAAATTCTCGTAAGTGGATTTAAATTTTTTTTCTTCTTCTAAACAGAAACTGGTACTATGACATCCTGTTTTTTGCTTCAAGTGTTATGGACAAAATATGAAGTATACTGATTTTGATGTGGTATGGAAAAATAAGAGTGGCCCCATTTTCCTAGATAGTAAAGTGGCTAAATTTTTATTTAAACAAAAAGAAGGGGTAACTTTTCTACCTTCCTTGTTTAATAGTTCAATTTCAGAAAAATCGTCAAAATTAAGCCTTTTTTCGAGTGCAGCCCAATTTACTTTTAGTCATAATATAGTCCGATCAGGTGCCAATCAATGGCATATTATTGATAATACTCACAAGGGGAAAGGTGGGTTTGGCTCAGTAAATGAATCAAAATTTAAAATTGTTGTCACTCATGACTCCAAAAAAAAGGGATATTATGCCCAACTCATCCCTGTAAACGATGTCGTCAAAATACAACTGCCTAACGAGGATACACCCTATGCTGAACTTTTGTCGCGGACTTTAAAGGAAGCAGCACGGCAAAAAAAGCATGGTGTGAATGTTGTGGGTGTTGTTGGGGCAGGAGATAAAGTGCTTACAATCCTTGAAGATTGTGGGACCAGTCTTGATAAGCTATTACCTTTTACTCCTAGCTATAATTATCCGTTTCAATTCCGGTTGGAAGTGGCTGCACGCATAGCGAGTGAAAAACTTTTGTTGCAACAAAAAAATGTGGTGCATCGCGATCTTAAGCCCGCAAACATCTGCTATAAAAAATTAGAGAAGGGACAATTTCATATTATTTTTATTGATTTTGGATTAGCTGAAGACATCGACTCAAAGAATAATCTAAGACGATCAGGAACTCTGGCTTATATGGCTCCCGAGGTCATTCTAGGCCAGGGTAGTACTTATCAATCGGATATGTATGCTTTAGCAGCAATTTTTGGCGAAATTTTTGGCGCAAAGGAAATTTTAAAATTTAAGGAATTAGCATTAGATCTGAGAGATTTAGCTCGAGCCCCCTATTGTTTTGATGGTTTATTTACAGGTTATGATGTATCCAAAATTGATCCTCATCTTTTAGCAGATATTAAAACCTTACTGAGTCATCTACAAAGTGGAATCCCTGAAGAGCGTCCGACAATCGAACAAGTTAATAAATTTTTAATTACTCTGCCCGCAAGGATGGATGCTTATGAAGATTTCAATAATAAATGGGCACTCATGTCGCAACATTTTGCAGAATTTGAGGCCTATCATCAACGTATGAATTTATTAAAATCAAAGCATTCTTTACTCCCATTTAGGAATAATCAATTAAATGAAGAGAATTTATTGAGTCATGGATTTAATCGGGGAATGCTTCAGAAAAGACAGGCAATTTATAAAGAAATTTCAAAATTTGCTTTACCCCGTTCTCACTATGAATTGTCAAAAACATTGATAAAGGAAAATCGTAGAGCAGATTTTGAGGATGAAGATAATCCTTACCCTAATGTAGAAACAGTAATTCGGATGCTGCAACAGGAAAATTTGAAATTTAAAAACGCAATAGCTAGTTTTAATGAATGCGCCAAGGTGATAGTGAATGGGAACCAATTAACAAGAAAATTTATGAATACGAACAGCACCGGAATGAGAAAAATTGGGCGTATTTTAAGTTCATCCTTATCTCCTTTAGAGCAATTGGAACAATTACATCAAATTGGTCAAGCAAAAACGACAGCCGGATTCTTTTACTTCTTTAGCCATTCGAAAATTTTGGGTAAAGGCCGGCATAAGAACATGGAGAAACTGTACGAAAAGTTGGCTCAGATCGACCCGGAAAAAGAGCAAGATGAGTATTTTGCCAAAACTCAATTAGAGGAAATTACTCAATTTATTCAAACTACGGCAACATTTACGCATTAATTTTATAGGAGCCTAGTGCAGCGAGTCCGGTTACGAAAAGAAATGTGAAATAATAATTATAATCCACACAACAAGGGCATTAATAATTGTGACGAACACAGCAGCAGAGCCTAAATCTTTGGCTTTTTTTGTTAATGGATTCCAGGAGCTATCAATTCGATCCAAGGTTGCTTCGATAGCTGAATTCAATAATTCAGCTATGATAACGAGGAGTAAGGTACTGATTAATAAAGCCCGCTCAATGGAGGTTTTTCCTATAAAAATGGCAACGGGTAAAGCGATGATGCCAGCCAAAATTTCAAGGCGAAATGCAAATTCGTCTTGAAAGGCAGCTTTTAATCCATAATAAGAATAACCGCTGGCTTCTTTTAATTTCCGAATTGCTTTGACTGTGAATTTGGCCATTCCATTAGTCCTACGAAACTTTGTTTAACTTTCTTAGTTTGTCTGAGATTACTGTACTTTTCAAATAGATATTCCATAATAAATTACCCTTAAGGGTATTTATACAGTTCTCAATCAGTTCAGTCTTCATTTAGGGGTGTGGTATGGGGGAAAATTGTTACACAAGTTTGGTCGATTTACTTGAAAAAAAAGTAGAAAAAAATCCGGATTTTCCACTCTATACATTCATTCACAGAAAAATAAAGGAAACTAGGAGCCTCACCTATCGTGAGTTAGCGGAACAGGCAAAAAAAATAGCAAGCGTTTTGCACGAAGTAACCTCTCCAGGTGATCGTGTCTTACTTATTTATCCTCCCGGGCTAGAGTTTATTTCTGCTTTTTTTGGTTGTTTGTATGCAGGGACTATTGCCGTACCCTCTTATCCACCCTCTACAAAAGATTGGGCGGAGAAATCCCAACGTATTATTCAGAATTCAGGTGCACATGTAATTTTGACCACCAAAGAACTTATGCTGCATATCCAAAAATTAAGTTTAAAATATAATGAATATTCGGCGGTTCAATTCATCACAACAGAAGATTGGATTAATACCCCGGAGAACTGGAGTGCGCCTTTTCTTACTCAACATCATATTGCTTTTTTACAATACACCTCAGGCTCTACTGGAACACCAAAAGGGGTTATGGTGAGTCATGGTAATTTGCTGCATAATTTATTTGTAATCGAAAAAGCGAATCAGCTCACCGAAGAAGATATAAGCGTGTCCTGGTTACCTCATTATCATGATATGGGACTCATTGGGGGGATCTTACAGCCAGTTTTTAGCACGATTCCTGTAAAACTAATGTCACCCTTGACCTTTTTGCAGCGTCCAGCGATTTGGTTAGAAATAATCACCTATTATCAAGCCACAGCTACGGTCGCTCCCAATTTCGCTTACGATTTATGTACGTATAGAGTGACTGAAGAAGAAAAAGAACATTTGGATTTAAGTAGCTTGCAGTGTGCAATGAGTGGAGCAGAACCTATTCGCAAGGCAACCATTGAACGTTTTACAAACCGTTTTGAATCATGTGGGTTTTCGCCAAAGGTTTTTTATCCTTGCTATGGACTCGCTGAGTCGACATTGATGGTCACCGGAGGAAATCGCCAACAGGGAATAAGCTACCAATGGGTAGATAAGAAGACCCTTGAGCAGGGGGAGGTGCTTTATTGCGATGAATCCCATCCTGATGCCCGCAGTTTGATTAATTGTGGACAGCCCTTTGACAGTTGTTATCTTGCTATTGTAAACCCTGAAACCTTGCAGGAGTGTGGGCCACGGATGGTTGGAGAAATATGGGTGGCAGGTCAAAGTGTTACGCAGGGATATTGGCAATTAACTCAAGATACACAACACGCTTTTAATGCGCGTCTTAAAAGTAAAGACTTTCCTTTTTTACGCACAGGAGATTTAGGTTATTTGGATGAGGGATCACTTTATGTAACGGGTCGTTTGAATGATCTCGTGATTATTCGGGGTCGTAATTATTATCCGCATGATTTGGAAGATTCTATCCATGCATGCCATCCTCAGCTGCAGGAGTATGGTTGTGCCATTTTTTCCATAGAAGAACAGGATCGTGAATTATTGGTCATCGTTCAAGAAATTAGACAGGATGTTGAGAGGCTGGATTCAGAGGAAATAATTAAAACCATACGGAGCAATCTGCTGCAAACACATGGAATCGATGCTGACATTGTAGTTCTTGTGGCGCGTAAATCAGTTCCTAAAACAACCAGCGGAAAAACCCAACGTTTATTATGTAAGAAAAAATATCTCCAAGGGGATTTAGATATTATCTGCATCGATAAGAGTGCAAATAATGAAGCAGGGGAACCCATAAAGATCCTTCATGCAGAAGCTGTAGAGATTGCTCAGATACTCCAACCTATTTTTAATAAAAAGATTGCAGTTTTAGATAAAGATAAAAAGTTAAGCGAAATGGGGCTCAGTTCACTGAAACTGAGCGAGTTACACTACACCCTCTCCACAAGCATTGATGCAGAGCTATCCATTGAATTTCTACTCAAGGATCCAAGCTTGGGTGAAATTATGGATTTATTCACAGGTAAAACCAAAGAGCAACAGCTAACAAAAGAGAATCCAATTGATTTGGCTGCTGAGTTTAATCGATATAAAAACATCACCACCCATATTACCTCACTCCCCAAGGCTATTCCTCAACATGCTTTATTAACCGGAGCTACCGGTTTCTTAGGCGCTTATTTACTTCGCGAGCTTTTATCCCATACGGACTGGCGGATTACCTGTCTTGTTCAGGCCAATTCGCACGCCTTAGGAGTCAGCAGAGTCGTAAAAAATATGGAATACTATGGGATATGGAATCCAGCTTATCATGAGCGAATTAAAGTTGTTTTAGGCAATTTGGAAAAATCCAATTTGGGTGTTTCAAAGCATGATTGGTACTACTTGGCGGATACGGTCGATCTTATTTTTCATGGAGCCGCGGTACTTAATTTTATCTATCCTTATCAAAAAATGGCACCGAGCAATGTCTTCGGAACCAAACAACTCATTGATCTAGCTGGATACAGACAGTGCAAAGCACTGCATTATATTTCCACCGTAGGCTATTTTATGTCTGCTGACTTAAAGAATGATAGGGTAATTAGCGAGCGGACAGAACTTACACCGCAAGAGGGAATTTATGGGGGGTATAATCAAACCAAGTGGTTGGCAGAACAATTAGTATTTCATGCCCGAACCTATAACATTCCCACTGTGGTCTACAGACCGAGTCTAATTACTGGAGACCCTCATACCGGTAATTGGAATCAGGACGATATAGTTTGTCGTATTCTTAAAGGCTGTATTGAATCGGAAGCTCGCCCCCTATTGGATGTTGGATTCAATTTTGTTCCTGTCGATTACGTCGCCAAAGCAATTACTCGTTTGGCTATAGAAAAACCCCAGCAATCCGATACATATCATTTAATCAATCCACAGGAAGTCAGTGTAGATCAGTTATTTGAATATGTACGAGCCAAGGGCTTTAAAATAAAGGATCTCACATATCCTAACTGGAAACGAATGATAAAAGAGCAAAGTCAACTCTCTTCCTCCCTCTCTCCATTGCGTCCCTTTTTTACAGAAAAAGTATTGGATAAAGACAATTCATTGTTTGATTTATATCTTCACAATAATAAAGCGAAAATTGATTGTACTTATACAAAAACTCAGTTAGCTCATTATGACATTTATTGTGACAAAATAGATAAAACAGTATTCAATCAATATCTTAATTATTTGATTCAATGTGGTTATTTAACTCAATTAACTGAGGATGCTTTGGTCTAGAAGACCTATGTTAAGCCTTGTACTGATTCTAATAGCCTATGTGCTATATTTTTACAGGAATGAATGATTAGGAAAAAGCATGCAATGCATCCACTACATCACATCACTTCCTGTTGATGGAATTGATGTTAGTGAACGTGTCACAGACTATGGATTTGGTTTATATGAGACCATGGGAGCTCGCCCAAGCCAAGAAGATGCGGCTTTTGCATGTTGGTATGCTCCAAACCATTTTAATTCACTTACCCCCCAAGATATAGGTCGCCGTTTATGGACCAGTTATCATTTAATTAACATTTTAGGCCGTAATGTGATGTATGGAGGAACCACGGCGTCGACGACCGTGTATGATGGCCATGGGACCTTAATCACCGCAACCTTAGCGGATTCCCTCTCTTTTGCAGTGATTTACAATGTCTGGGATAAGTTAGCAGGTGTGGTACGGTTAAATAGTATCATTCATCACCCCGAGGTAGAGTTAGAGCGGATTCAAAGAGCGGGAGGCGTGGTCTTTTTCGATAGGATCAATGGTCAATTGGCGGTATCTCGAGCGCTAGGTGATTTTGATTTCAATGCGGAGGTAGTTTGTGCTGATGCCCATATCGACGTCAATCCTCTTGATAAAATTCATTCATCCCTGGGCATTTCTCCAGAACAGGTAGGAACGATGCAAATAATTACAACCTGCGATGGTTTTACAGAACCTTTAGCATTCCAGACCCAAAAAGAACAGGAACAATGGCTTTTTAATTGCTTAAACGAAATACCATTGGCAAATAAACTGGAAGAACACCAATTAGCAAAAATGCTTGTGAATAAAGCACTCGAAGAAGGATCTCGAGACAATATTTCAATTGCGATCCAGACGCTTTCGACTTCGCGCCCTTTTTTAATAGGGATCTATGACGGTCATGGAGGAAAGGGAGCCTCCCAGTTCACCGCGAAGAACATAGGTTCTGTGTTTGATTATCAGTGTTCTTTAACTCAAGAAGCCTACGTTCAGCAATCTCTAAGTGCGGAGAAGAACTTCATTACTTATTATCGGGATAATAAAGATTGGCAATGGTATGAATCTTTAGCTGAGGCTGTTCAACTAGAGAGAGAAGCTGAACTATCCAAATCCGCAGGAATTCGTGCCCAAATGCATTTATTGAGAGTTAAAACTAAAGAATATCTCGCTACGATGGAGGCAAGAAATAATGAATCTTCGGCACTTTTGAGCGCAGAAGTTCAAAATTTTTATGAGTGCATAAATACATTATGTAACCGCTATGTTGATTTGACGCTTAGCAAAGATGAGTTGCAAGAGTGTGTGAACTACATTCTTAATAGTAGTATGAGTCGATTTGAATGGACTAAATATTCATTTTTATCGTTAAATTTTAAAGAATGTAGGAACAATGCAGAAACAATTAAACGCAATTATTTATTGAAGCCAGTACTAGCACGCTTAACCACGGCCTTTGCCTCTATTTTTCATGTGAGTTAAATTCAGAACTTTTATACCCAGATTATCAGAAGCATCTCAAGATTGTGTTATTATTGCATTTTACGATTTTAGGGAGAATATTGTGCAAGAGTTTGTATCTATAAGTGTATTGATTATGTTAGCTGCAATTTCTCCGGGACCTGATTTTGCTTTAGTTACGAAAAATTCTTTACTTTACTCCAGAAGAGCAGGCGTTTATACCGCCTTTGGGGTTTCAGTGAGTCTTTTAATTCATGCGGGCTACTGTATTTTGGGATTGGCTCTAGTCATTTCTCAGTCATTACTTGCTTTTAGTATTATCAAATACTTGGGGGCGGCTTATTTGATATATATTGGTATCAAAAGCTTATTAGCGAAGGGTGACATGGAACAATTGGAAGTCAGCCATTCACCCTACTCCATTACAGGGTTACAAGCGTTTAATCAAGGTTTGTTGTGCAATCTGTTAAATCCAAAAGCCATTATGTTTTTACTGGCATTTTTTACTTTGGTAGTGAAGCCTGTTCATTCGGTTTTTACGGAGTTCGGTTATGCGGTTGAAATTGCTTTAATTCACATGATTTGGTTTTCTTGCCTCTCTTATATGTTTACCCATCAGTATGTCAAAACGAACCTGAATCGATTGCAATATTACATCGTGAAAATTATGGGAGGCTTACTCGTTGCTTTTGGTATCCGGATTGCCAGTTTAAGTCAAGCAGCGATGCTGCCAGTAGTCTTAGCGGAGTAGGAGTGAACGTCTAGGACTTTGAATTCCCCTACGGATTACTTTTAAATGCCTCATAATTAACCAACTTGTGGTCAATCTGCAAAAAATAAATTTCTATTGAAGACTTTCTTAAATAGGACCAATGTTTTGTAAAAGAGAAATTTTTTAATCAGAACTAAGTAAACAACCTGTATTTTGAACTAATATGATACTAAGTGAGTACTGATTTTTACGGTGCTTCATTATGGACATGAAGGATAGTTTGGACTGTAACAAGCGCATGCCATTAATCTTTATTGGTCATGGGTGTCCTATGAATGCAATTCAAACCAATAAATTTACATTGAACTTGCAGGCATTGGGGAACAAAATTCCACAACCTAAGGCAATCGTTTGTGTTTCAGCTCATTGGGTAACGGAAGGCACTTGGGTAACACATATGGAATATCCCCGAACGATTCATGATTTTTATTGTTTCCCCAAAAAGCTTTTTAATATGAACTACCCCGCAGCAGGTTCTCTCGAAACAGCAGAACTCATTAAAACTGTAGTAAGTCAAACTTCAATTAAACTAGATGACAACCAATGGGGATTGGATCACGGAACTTGGTCGGTGATGCGACATATATACCCCAAGGCAAATATTCCTATTGTCCAGCTTAGTCTAGACATCGAACAAACGGAAGAATTTCATTATCAAATAGGAAAGCAATTACAACAACTTAGAGAACAAAATATTCTTATCGTCGGTAGCGGTAATTTAGTACATAATCTTTCCAAGATCAGTTGGGAGTGCAAATCCAAACCTTATGATTGGGCAGTTGAGTTTGACCAATGGCTCAAAGATAAATTAGTATCCCGAGATTTCCCTGCATTAATTTCTGATTATCGTGATACTCTTTCAGGGAGGTTGAGCGTTCCTACTCCTGAACACTATTATCCATTGTTTTATATTTTAGGTGCTGCACATCATGAAGATGAACTGGTTTTCATTTATGAAGGAATTGAGAATAGTTCTATTTCAATGCGCTCATTTCTTTTCGGATAAAATTAAAATAATAAAGACTTAACTTTTTGATCTAATTAACAAATAATAAATAACCTGTCTTAAAAGGAATTAATTATGCAAGCTCTTATGGATAAACCACATATTCAATTAGCGATCATGTCTCGATGGTATGTTGTATCACGCGCATTACATGCGGTATCTAAATTAGGCATAGCAAATCATCTGGCTTCAGGACCAAAAAAAATCGACGAGCTGGCGCACGTCACAGAAACAAAGTCCGAATTGCTTGAGAGGGTATTAAAGTTTTTATGCAGTTATGATTTATTTAATTACGACAATGGTTTTTATTCATTGACTGAATTATCCAAACCTCTGCGTGATGAGGATCCTCATTCCATGCGAGATGTATTGGGCATGGTTGATGATACTTGGTGGCAAGCATTCTCTCAATTAGATGTCTCCCTCAAAACAGGAATACCTGCCTTTGAACTGCAACATGGTGATGATTTTTTTAGTTTTCTTAGTAAAAATGCAGAGAAACAGCAAAATTTTGATAGAGGGATGGCTAAATTATCTTCATATGATGATGTGGCAATAAGCAATGCCTACCATTTTGATGTTTTTTCGAGCTTTGTGGACATGGGAGGTGGTCGGGGAGGACTTGTAAAAGCAATTACCCATCGATATCCTCAGTTAAAGGCTATTCTTTTTGATACCCCCTCTGTGATTTGCCAATTGGATCCTAAGGCCTTTTCCAAACAAATAACCCTTCAAGAAGGTGACTTTTTTGCAGCCATCCCACAAGCAGATGCTTATATTTTCAAAGGCGTTTTGCACGATTTTAATGATGAAATGATGCATAAAATATTAAAAAACTGCGCCCAACAAATGTCCCAAAATGCGACTTTATTTATTGTAGAACAAGTAATGCCTGATGACGATAGACCTCATCCTAATAAAACGATGGATATTGTGATGATGGTATTACTAGGCGGTAGACAACGGACTTTGTCGGAGTGGCAACAATCAATTGAACCAGCGGGATTTATTTTTAAAAACAGTTATCCAACCAATAGTTTATTCACTTTAATGGAGTTTAAACCTAAGATCACTAAGTAAAATCTTCCTGCTTGGTGAAGCGAGCGGAATCAGGGTTAAAAGCACCAGTTCCCGGGGTTCCGCTTGGCTTCCTTAATTAGGATGCAAAATCGAACAAAAAACATTATGTGGGTCATAAAGTTCTTTTAATTTAATCCAATCAGTATATCGTTCAGCAAAATGATTTTGCCAAAATTCTTGATCTGGAGCGGCGCCCAAATATCCGGAAAGATAACGCTTTCCACCTTGGGGCAAAAAAAGCGCGTCCAAGTATTTGATGGTTTCTAAACAACTTGGAATCAATGAATTAGGCAAGCCTGGGTTGAGGATCATTAAAGCAAAAATATCTTTATCTTTAGGGAGTTGCAAAAAACCAGCTGGCGCAAGAGGGGCTATGCGCGCAAGATGTACCACAGTGGCATAATGTAAAGGTAACAAGGCCAATAGCTCTTCCAGATTATTTAATTGTGAGCCGGGTATGAAACATTCATACCACGGATGTTGCAAATCCCATTGCCCAGTTATTTTCATTGCATTAAAACGTGAATCATGGCGATGCAAATAAGAGTGAATGGACTCCTCTTGAGTATGGAGTAAGCGCCAAGGCTTTAATCCTAACTCACGAAAATCGGGTGGCAGCTGGTCGTACTCGACTGCTACGTGAATGGAATAAAACCATTGAGCAAAAGGGGCCCGACCTTTTGCCGATAATTTTGCACCTTGTATTGCTGGGGTACAAAATGATTCGACATAGTCTGCTCTGGTTTGACACACAAGTAGATCATTAAGCCACTCATCCTTATCTAAATAAATTAAGAAGTAAGTTCTGACGTTTTTTAAACATGGTCTTAATGAAATACATGCTTTGGTAATCAAACCAAACCTTCCTTGTCCTCCTAAACAGGCCTGCATTAACGAAGAGGGTTGTTCTGTTTGAATCAACTCGCCATTTCCTTGCACTATTTCGAGTGCTTTGACATGGGCTGTTACGCTACCGTATTTGAATGAAGATGCACCGATTCCGCCAGCAGAGAGTACGCCCCCCACGGTTAAATTACAATTATGTGGAACTACATGAGGTATCAGAGAGTGTTTTAACGTATTATCCAATAATGAAGCCCATGACACATTTGCTTCCACCCAGATGGAATTTGAGTCTGCTGGTGAAGCATGAGTGAAATGTTTCGTACTAAGAAGCATACCACCTGGCATCGCGAGCGATTGTCCGCTTTGACTCATTCCATTGCCTCGGAGGGTAATAGGAAGTTGATGTTCATGTACATATTGTACGAATGATTGTGCTTCTGCGGTGGTATGGGGTTCAAAAGCGGCAATTGGATTTGAATGAATCAATCTACCAAAATCTTCACGAAAAAAAACAAGCGAATGCTCATCGCTGAGCATTGCTTGTCCAAACTTTTTTTTACACTGCTTTATGTGAAATGAGTTCCACTGGTTCTTTGTTTGCAGCATCTTGATGATTCCTTTGTTTTGCAAGTTCGAGTCTTCGATTACAAGCAATAATCAAGCCATCGAACATCTTGTTAAATGCATCGTAGCATCGATCAATCATTTTTAGTGCTTCGCGACGAATATGAAGGGGTACTTGTCTTGAAAACAAAGACCGCTCCATTTCTTCTTCAAACAAAGCATGAGCCATTTCTACTTCTAAGTGTGAGGTGGAGAAATATTTGAGATTTTTATCTTCCCCTGTTTTTTTCACTTGTTTGGAAACTTTTTCAAAGAACACATGCCCTGATGATTCAATCGTTAAGAGGAGAACAATATTTAGAATTTCATCATTCGCTTTATAAACTTCGGCTAAAATAGCGTATGCTGCATCGCGAGTTAATTGAGTTTCTTTACTGTAGAGCCAACTTACGTCATTCGTATCATTTACTGAATCGATATTCACGGCACCCATGTATTTCTTATCATGTAGGAACCATTTTTCATGGCCTGCGTCTTCCAGTCTGTGGTGGCGAGCGACTTTTCGTAAGTAAGGATCGGTTACTCGTTCTTCATTTATTCTTAAAATATCCTGGAACGTCATCGCCCAAAAGGTTAATTCAGGAACAAAGTAGCTCAATTCTTTCAAACTTTTCAGTTGTTCTAATATTTCAAAAAAAGGATGATTCATGAATTCTTGTTGTTTGGAATCAATATAATCTTGTATGATTTTCATAGCCATCTCCATGAGAAATTTGTTGGACATTTTTAACAATGCATTTCGCATACCAACTTTTGTTCTCATGTTTGCTCAAAAACCTATGAAAAAGGTCGTTTTTACCCCTTTTTCAAGAAGGACAACTTAAGGCTGCCAATCTTAATGAGCAAAAAATAAACCATGTGTCAAATTTTTGACAAAGCAATCCCTTGAATTTTTTAGCTATTTAAAAATCCAAATCAATTATGCCAATTTTTTGTCATATTGTTTTAATTCTTTCTCTACTTTTTCCCAGTCAATCTCTTCAATTCGCTCCACGTTATCACATATTTTATTTAAAAATACCGCTTGTAATTCCCCATGTGCTTGCGCTTCTGCATAAGGGGTATTTGTAAACATCACTAAGACATGTTTTGAAACATAATATTCTGGATATCGATGCATTAATTCATGTTCCAGTTGTTTTTTTAAGTTAAATCTTCTGTCTCTGATATCGATTTGAATTTCGTGGAAGTTATCAAGAGACATTTGAGCTACAGCATCGGTATTAATTTTTCTTGAACGATAAAATTCAGGCATGACTTTTTGCCAATCATCATGATATTGGTCCAGAAGTTTATTTAAAATACGACAATCTTCAAACGCGCTATTCATTCCCTGTCCAAAAAAAGGGACCACCCCATGAGCCGCATCTCCAATTAGGAGGCATTGATCTTGGTGAAACCATGGATCGCATTTTATAGTACTCATATTCCCTGTGGGATGTTGGGTAAATTCTTCAATTACATGAGGCATTTCGGCATACGCATCTGGAAATGAATCTTTAAAAAAAGTATCTATTTTGAGTTCATCATCCAATTCAGCAAAACTATTCTTACCTTCATGCGGTAGGAATAGGGAGCCCGTAATGGATTTATCCAGATTTGGATTCCCTAATAATAGAAAGGCCTCTCTTGGCCAGAGGTGTAAATGTTCGTGAATAAGATGATTTTGACCAGGCTCTCCAATAGATAACTCTTTATACCCATAAGGTAAGAACATTCGCGATGCATGGACTAAATGCTTCGCCTGCAAGTGCTCACGAACACATGAACCTGCACCATCAGCGCCAATGAGAAGCTCATATTTATGTTCTAAAAAGGTGCCATTAGGTAATTTAAAGATGGCAATTTTATTCTCAACATCCATATCAATGAGTTTCGTATTGAAGTTGAGTTGCACCTTAGAAAATTTCTCCACTTCATAAATCAATAATTTATTGAGTTCATTACGTAGAATTGCATTTATAGATTCATCTTTATGTCGGCCAAACGATTGAAATTTAATTTGACCATCAGTTTCATGAATCGCACGAGCCCGCATAGGAACCATGAGTTTTTTCACTAGTGGCAAAATACCTACCCCTTCCAAGCCGGTAATGCCGCGGCAGGATAAAGCCAGGTTAATTGAGCGCCCCTCATTTGCATGCAGGCGTCTTAAATCGGGTCGTGCATCAAATAAATGGAGTCTATAACCTCTTTTAGCCAAATAAAGTGCAAGTAAGGTTCCTGCCAAACCTGAACCAATAATGGTTACTTCTTTCATTCCAGTCTCCTTTAGAACGATTGCCGCATTTAGTGAGAATAGGGTTTAATCGAGTGGACTTTAAATGATCACCCCCGTACCAATCCATTTCAGACGGCAATTACTACGACTGCTTATTTATTAATAATCAATTCACATGATAAATACCTAAAATTACATCATAATTTTTACCAGCAAGAATCGTACCGATTTGAGAAAATCTAGAAAAAAAATGGGAATAGTAAAGGGGTTATAAAAATTAATAGTGTTCGCGGAGGAACTCTTTTAAGTCTTCCGCTTTTTTAGGCATGGAAAAATAATAGCCCTGAGCATAGTCACAACCATGCTGCATAATGAATTCACGTTGTAAATCAGTTTCGACTCCTTCGGCTAACACCTGTAAATTTAAACTATGGCCCAAATTAATAATGGCTCGGGTAATGGCAGCATCATTTTCCCGATTGACCAACTCACTAATAAATGAACGATCTATTTTTAATTTATCTACAGGAAACTGCTTAAGATAAGCCAAACTTGAATAGCCTGTACCAAAATCATCAATGGCTAACTTTGTTCCCATGTCTTTCAGCTCATACATGGTTTCCACCGCATGTTTTACATTATCAACAAGCAGGCTTTCAGTAAGTTCTAACTCCAAAAATTTGGCAGGGAGACCTGTTTCAAGCAGAATATTCTCAATGATTTCAGGTAAATGAGCCTGACGGAATTGGCGCCCGGAAATATTCACTGCCATAGTTAATTGCTCATAACCTTGGCGATGCCAGCGTACAAGTTGACTGCATGCTTCACGCAAAACCCACAGCCCTATATCAAGAATTAAGCCATTTTCCTCGGCCATACCTATAAAATCATTAGGAGGAACATCTCCTAAAATATGGCTGTGCCAACGTAATAAGGCTTCAAAGCCAATCGTTTTATTCGTAGCTAAATCTATAAAGGGTTGATACACCAGATGAAATTCATTGCGCTTGAGTGAATCACGCAGTGCATTGTCGAGTTGCATACGATTTATGATGCGCGTATTCATTTCTTTATCATAGGTACGATAGGTGTTGCGGCCATTATCTTTCGCATGATACATCGATAAGTCAGCACACCTCATTAAGGATTCATAATCATCGCCATCTTTAGGGTAATAGCTAATTCCTATACTACCGGTAATTTTTAAATTATGTTGATCAATTTGAATCGGTTTGGCAATAGAGGCAAGTATTTCTTCTGCTTTTTGTTGTGCCTGCGACTCACTAACAACATCCTGTAGCAAAACCACAAACTCATCTCCCCCCAAGCGACAAACAGTATCAAAATCGTCAGTAGCAATTACTAAACGATTCGATACAGCTTGCAACATTCTATCCCCAATACTATGACCTAAAGTATCATTGGTCATTTTAAAGTGATCCAAATCAAGGAATAAAAAAGCCAGCATGGAGCCTTTTTTCTTGGCAAGTAAGATAGCTTGATCCACACGGTCAATTAATAAAACTCGATTGGGTAATTCAGTGAGTGAATCATGAGTAGCCTGTTGAATTAATTGTTGTTCCATTTCTCGACGTTGGGTTACGTCGTTAAGGATGCAGACATAATGCTTGACGTTATCAAATGAGTCTCTGACGGGTGCCACACTGACTTCAGCCCAAAAAACCTCACCACTACGTCGGTAACTTTCCAACTCTACAGTTTCTTCGCGTAATTCCTTAATCGCCAAAGTAATTCGTTTCTGATTCACATGCTCCACTTGACTACCATGTAAAAAGGTAAGATTTTGTCCTAATATTTGTCTTTCGCTATATCCTGTAATGCGTTCAAATGCTTTATTAACATAAATAATGGGCAAATCGGGCTTAGAAATATCAATAATTGCAACCCCATGGGTACTGGCTTCAATGGCACGCTCTCGGATACGAAGCTCATCTTCTTCGAGCAATTTTTGGGTTATATCCCTGAAACTGTATACTCTACCAACAATTTCAGAACCTATTCGTTGCGGTTGAGTAAATCGCTCAAAAATTCGGCCATCTTTAAAATGCAATACGGGTAGTTCTCCTTGCCACTCGGGATTTTCATAAAGATATTTTACATCTGCAATTACTGCTTCAGGATTACTTAATTGTTGCAAAATGTATTCAAAACCAATACTTTCGGTACCAGATTCCAACATATGGGAGGGAATGCGCCACATTTCTACGAATTTTTGATTCCAGTCAACAACTTGGCCTTTTCCGTTTACCATCATGATACCATCCGCAGTGGATTCAAGAGTGGCACGCAAAAGAGATAGGGACTTTTCCAGTTCCATATTTTTTTCAAGAATATCATGGGCCTTTATATTTATATTTTCTGAAAGCGGAGCTTTAACAGAGCGCTGAAATTCGGGTTGGGTGTGATACCATTTTTCAAGAAGCATAGATAGGTTAGAGGTAGGTGTAATGATTCCTAATTCTTCACAAACATTGATAAGAGAGGGTTCTCGGCCTTGTTTTTTAACTCGTTCCGCAGCCTCTGCTACCTCTTTGTAATTTAGTTCACGTCGTGCCATGTTCCCTCACTCATCCCCTCATTACTAGCTAATGAATTAACTTATTGTTCTAAGCCAATTCAATTTAAATTATATACTCTTAATGGATTTTTGCCTAAAAAGAAATCAAGCGATACTTATAGATAATTAAAACAGGGCTAATAGAAGAATTCCCGCGCGTGCGGGAATGATTTTTTGAACTTATTTTTTTGGAGCAGGTACGGTTACTGGCTGAACTTGCTTTCCTGCTAATTGTTGTACTTGTGTGTTCACAGTTTGTATTTGAGTTTGCAATTGACTTTGTACGGTCTTGATCTGATTTTGCAGCTGACTATTGGCTGTTTGTATTTGTTGCTGTAGATCATTTTGTATTTTTTGAATTTGTGCTTGGAGTTGGCTGTTAAGTTGCTGTATTTGTTGTTGCTGCTGGGCTTGTAGCTGCTTTAACTGACTTTGAATTTGCGTATTAAATTGTGCTATTTGATCATCAGCAAAAGCAGTATTGGCCAAAAAGACAGTACAAAAAAGTGATTTTGCTAAAATTTTCATTACTATTCCCTTAATTAAAAAAAATCGGACATAATACTTTAACCTAATAATCAATGAATTGACTAGAAACCTAGTAAATTTTTAGCATAAGAGGCGGTAGGATTAAATAGTGCTAACGTTTAAAACCGAAATAACAAAGAACGATGCCCAGGAGCAGTTCAAATCCGGCGGCACTATAGGCAATATTTTTATTTTGCATAAAGAGAAAAGTAGCTTGATCAATATAGTGAGGGTAAAAAAATATACTCGCTCCTTTGAGCAATACGACCCAACTAATCAAGGTTATTAAAAGCCGCCAATTCCATTGCCAAATATTATGACTTACAACCATAAGTAATCCAAGCATGAGAGTCCAAAGCCCTAAAACCAGCATTAATGGGGCATCCTTAAGGAGCGCTTGCACATAAATTGTAAACTGTTCTAAGTTGAGAAACATCGCCAAGCTTACAATGATTAGATAAATTCCAAGAACTTTGCTTAAAAACTTTGATTTGTCCATTTTTGATTATTCCGTGATCTATATAACTGAAGTGTAGTTCTTGATTCGAAGAACTTCTATGTCTGAGTTTCACTATGTTTCACCCAAATATAACCGGGATCCACTTATTCTTAGCAAACCAATATCTCTTGTCTTTTTTGTTCCTCCTCAGCTACATTCATTACATTGCGAGGGTTTGGAGGTGGAAATAAGCTTTGGCTTTGTGCATAAGTACGCGCTTCAAAATATTCCGTAGCGATATTTTGTGCTTCATCGATCAGTAATTTAAATTTTTCGGTCAGAATTTTGATAAATTCATCAAACTTATAGTGACTTAATTCAGTAAGCATGAGTCGATTGTCGAGCGCTTTAGATAAAGGCAGTCTACCGTGAAAAGTGGTTGGATTTTGGGTTCCAATAAGACAAAAACCTGGTTTTTTAGGCGGATTGCCTTCAAGATCATACCCTGAAAGTAGGGCATTTAGTAATTGTTCATGAATTTGAGTATTAAATTCTTCAATACAAACAACCTGACCCTTATGAAATGCATCTAAAAGTTTTGCTTGAACTTCTTGAGGATTAGTGGGAAAAATGGTTATGTATTCAATTCCCTTTGCTTTAAGTAATGTATGAACTAATTGACTTTTGCCCAGGCCGGGTTCTGCTTCAAGAATAATCCCATTAATGCCCAGTTCTTGATCCCATACCCCTTTTATTTTCTTTTCTCGAATAAGCAACAGCATTTCGATACTCAAAGCAATTTTTTTTCGTGAATCTGTCCAGATGAATTTTTTGTCGACAGTTTTTGGATGAAATTGTTGCAATGCAGTTTTGAGTTTCTTCTTCTCCTCGCTCCACATTGTTCCTTGTTTTATGTCGTAGCGAAGAGGTAGGCTCAGCTTTTTATCCAGACTTAATGTTTTGATTTCACTTAAAATGGCGTATCGGATCAAGAAATCATCCGTCATCAATTTGGTTTTTGAGTTCTCTTTTAAAATAAAATAGCGCAAACACATCATCTGAGCATTACGAGGCGTGATGTTAAGTCCGGCATCTTGTGCTTTGATATAGTAAGCTTCAATGAGTTTTAATAAGCCCTTCGGATCCTCATTGGATTCAAGGAGCGGCGCTAATATTTTTTTTAGCGGTTGTCCTTCAAAAGGCAAGTAGTTTGGGTATCGTTTAATTAAATTAGGTTCAAAACGCCCCTCGTAATGGGTAGGATTTCCCGCAAAAATGATTTTATGATTTTTTAATGGATAACAGGTGCCTTCATACCAAAACTCTTTATCGCCGCGGGCAAGTGCTTCAAACAAAGCGTAATGCTCCTGACTCAGATTGGCCTCATCAATGAATAATATAGGTTGACTTTCACCTTTGTGTTCAAGCCAATTTTTTATCGCTGCCAATTCATGGTAGATGATAATGGGCTTTTGATGTTCCTTCCCATACTTGGGCAAGATTTTTTGGACGAAATAACTTTTTCCCGTGCCGGTTTTACTGGTTAAAAATACCAATGGATGATGATCCAGATAGTTCAGCACCATTTCAGGGGTTGTTGGTTCTTCGCTTTCCGGAAGAATTCCAGCGCTCCATTTCAGTTTTCTAATTAAACCATCAAGCCATTGCGAATGCTGTGTGGTATTGGTGGGTAAATCTATGAAATGGCTATGGCATGGCGTTAATTTGAGTTGCTGATAGGTTTTTTTTAATAGTTCTGCCAATTCTGGATGTAACCGAGCGAAGTCTTTTTCAGGCTTATAATGGTGAACGGTTTTATGGATGGCCTTGAAAGGGGCTGGATTGTCACTTATTAACGTGATGTTTTGAGCCGAAACGACCTCTCCATTGACCCAAAGAGTAGGAGGATTGATGAAGAGAGTTTGTAATTGTTGAGCCAAAGTTGTTGAAAATTGGCCTTTGAGGACTACAGCCTTACCTGATTTGATGGCTTTAAGTAATTCAGTTTCTTCACCCTTAAATAATTTGTTTTTTAAAGAAACGTGGAAAAACAAACTGTTAAAATTGGTTTTTGGATCAATATTGATCGTGATAGCATCTACAGGTTTATAGTGTTCTTCGGCATCATCTAAATCATTTGTAATAATGAGTTGATTACTCTGGCCTAACCCATCAATGGGAATGATTGATTTTTTTAATGGTTCTGGAACAAACACATTAGGTGTTGTCTTAATATTTAGGGTGCATTGTGCTTTTTGAGCTTCCCTCAAAAGGCTGTACCACTGAATTTCAGTTAAGTTATCCGTCACTAGTAGTTCGAGTTGTTGGTCTAAAGCAAAAAATCCAGGAAGTGGTTTAAGTGTATGATTCTCGGTGATTTTGTATTGATTGGAAAATAAAGGAAGTGTTGTTTGATTAACAATTCGTTTTTTTCCAGCGATAGGCTTAATCACGTCGGGATAAGTACTCAAGTCAGGTTGGGCAAATTCTAGGTGAAAGTCTTTAGACAATTCATGCCATTCACCATTAAAGAAAAAACGGTTTGTTGCCATTAATTCTGTGATCAAGAAGCGAAACTTAGGATCTTCAAATGGCGCATTATGCACAGTTAATTTAGAAGTTTTATTTTTGGCGGCTTTCATCAGCGCACCGGGAAAAACACCTAAAGTTCCTTCATTAAAGGTATGTCTTCCTAGAAAAATAGATTCCCAGTTTAAAGGAGAAGGAAATAGGACGTCGTCATCCCCTACAGGTTGGTTCAGCTTAATCGCTGATAATTCGATAGGAGGTAGGTCAGGTGCTTGGCTGATGGCATTGAAACGTGAATAAAAGTCATCTCCCATTTTAAATGCAGATCGCTCATCCATTCCCACCACCACATGCACATTAGGGGGAATAGGGAGATTACCCAGATTTGGATTTTCCTTGTCGATGATACTATTTAAACTGACATGGCGCGCTTTAGGATCAGACCAGTTTATAAACCAGGTATAGGATTCATTTGGATTTAAAGTAGCATTTTTTAAAAACTGACTTATAGGGCTATCTACCTGCTGGTCCAGGCTGTGTTCCACTCGCAAATTACGGAGGACCATAGAATCTAAGTCACGTGAGAAAAAAGTGTTTTTGTATTCTGTGGATGCTTGATGAAGCGCCTCTATTCCATGGTTGTCTTTAAAAATAAGCCACTGCTTTGCATACCAATTCTTGGAAGTAAGTTTTTTTACAAGCTCACCGGCATTTAGGGCTTGGAGCGGTACGCTATTCCAGGTTTGAAAGCGGTTATCGGGTTTTAAAGGGCTAACCGTTTTTTTGGTTTTTTTATCTTCAGTGGTCTTTTCATCCTTTCTTTTTTTTAGTGGCGGCATGGGAAGATCAATCAAGTGAGCAACACCTCCCCCTAAATCCAAAGTAAAATGCGCATCCTTGTGTCGAACGAGAACGAATTGGTGGACATCGTTCTCTTTAAGGCTGGCATCAATTTGCAATGCAAATGCCAAAGCAGAAAAGAGTTGAGCTCGATGTCTGCACACTCCTGCACGTTGTTTGATTAAAGAATTCAATACGTTAATTGCATTCCCTTTTATATCCGCTGTAGCGGATTCTTCTTCAAAACGACAATATTCGGCCAGAGCTTGAATACGCTGCGTCTCATCAAGATTCAATAACTTTTGATATTCATTGTTGTTAATCAAGGCACCTGTGACATCAAAAGATAATTTGGAGATCCATTCTAAATGTTCTTTAGGTGCCTTGTTTTGAAGAGTAAAGTCAACGTTATTTCCTGGTTCAATGATGTAATTGACCAGACATGATTCAAGCTCCCTCTTAAATTTTATGAAATAATAACCGGAATTCTTACATCTTTTTAATTCAAAATCTGGATGTTCTGCAGCATAGTTGAGCAATGTATCGCAAGTGCTTAAGGCAGGTAATTGCAGCCATTGATTAATTAGAGGCTTTTCAAAAGTGATTTGCCCATAAACGAGTTTTTTTGACGTTTCGGATTGATTAAATTCTTCTTCTAACTGGTGGGTAGTGCATTTTAAAGCTTCAGGAACAGCCTCTAGATTTTTTTCTAAAGGAATGTAGGGTTTAAAGTTTTTACTGAAAGGGGACCAAAAGAAGGTATTAAGATGATAACTTGAAACATGAGGGCTCGGACCCGTTTTCGTTTTGAAAATCGTACGTGCAGGCAAGGATGGAGTATGCTCCGTTTCGCCTATATTTCCATCAAGAGATAAAGAATCCTCGGTATATCCATATTGTGGTATTTGTTTCAAGTGAGGTTCAAATAAGTTGATTTCAATTTGGGGGTAACTGTGTTGTACCCACTGTATCGCAATTAAATCCTCTTTGTTTCGTGGCGTTGGGAACGATATTGATTTGACGTTAGGTGCAACTTTGATTAATTGATTTAATTGCGAAAAGCTCAAAGCATTTAAAGAAAAAGTGATGTGCCTTAATGACGAAAGCGAGGCGGGTTCCAATGCATTTAGTAAAGTAAGAAGATCATCGGGATTATCCATTTCAATTTCATTTAAATTTCTTGCAGCCAGGAAAAAATACAGTAATTGATCTGAGGAAATATGAGTTCCTCGGGTAATAAGTTTTTTTAAATTGGGTAATGAGTTCGGTGCTATAGAAATCGATTCAAAATCAAGATAGCAGGATGATAATTCAAGATAGGTTAAATTGGGTGCGTTGGTTAATAGGCTATAAAGTTGCGCGGGAGCCATTTTTCCTTGGCCGAGGATAACTTTTTTTAAAGATTTTAGTGGCTTATCAGGTTGGATGAGCGGTTCACTATATTCTGTCCAATCAAATGAATAAATAAACAAAGTTTCGAGGTTTGGAGCAGAGTTTACAAGAATATAGACATCATCAAAAATAAAACTGGAGCTAATGGAAAGATCTTTTAAGTGGATGAGCGGGGCTTTCAGGTTCAACGAATCTTCCCAAGATAAAAATAGGTTGGCGAGAGCCAATTCTCTTAAGTTGGGTGTTGCATTAATTAATGCATTTATTTGACGTGTCGATGTTTTTACACTGTTTAATGAAAGCGTTTTTAAATTGGCCATTTTTTTAGAGAGCAAAGAGAGAGATGGAGCCTTGGTAATGGTTCCGTCGACGAGACAAAGCGACAATAAATTTGGTGAATTATTTAATAACGATGCAAGACGTTTAGAAGAAAAATTAATCTCTTGTGCTAATAGAAATCTTAATGAAGTAGTTAAAAGTGGATTTTCATTTTCTTCATCCTCAAAGTCATTCAATGATTCTAATTCACAATTTTCCAATGCCAAGGAGAGTAGACCTTCTCGTTTATTGAGAAAAGAAGGGAGGGATACGATGCTGTTTGTCAATGAAATATGAATTATTTTTTTCAGTATGTCAGGACGATTTTTTAATAAATAAGCGAAATAAAGTTTGTCGGGTTCAGGGAGGAGTGTAGGGGACGACATGCTGGATTGTAAAAATTGAGGAATTGGTTTTGTCTGGGGTTCACATTCGATCGCTTTTTCAAAATGGATGTACTTTCGACGCCAATCTATATCCATGTCTAAAGGAGTATCAAAGGACCATTGTAGTGCACCTACTAAATCTTTTCGAACTACTTCGGTGTCAATTAGATCGCTGAATAGATTGGGTAAATACAGCGTTAATGAATTGATGAAATTAAAAAATGCATCAGGGGAATTTAAAACTTTGTTACAAAACGCATCAAATTCAACAGTATCTAAAAAAGTTACCCGATCACCAATGAGATTTAATTTTTTTATCTCAGCGATTTCTTGGGAGGGATCCATCTCGCAATATTTCAGATGGATGGTATCAACTTCCTCTACATCTTCTATTTTTTTTAAACCTTCTTTAGTAGGAAAATACACAGAAAAATGATCATCGACTAACTTTTTTATAATGCATTGTTTCAGATAAATATTTTCGGTGGTTTCGCTCAAGCTGGATTTAAGAATGATGGCTTTTTTTTCGAGTTGAGCAGAATTTATAACAATCGCATCCCAGCATTCTGAATTATCCGCCAGAGCTTTATCAAGGTTCAGGACCCCGCCATTTGGCTCAACCGAAGATTCAATCGTGGGTAAAGGATTTTTTTCATATAATAAGTCGAGATCACTGAGGATTTCAGTTTGGGTTTTCATGCAAATCCTAATCTGAGTTTAATGCGCAGATCGTATTTCTAATTGATGGATTGGGCAATTATATATCTTTTGGTGGATTTTGTAGACATTAACGAGATTGCGTTGCCAAATATTTATCAATCATTTGACGTGAAAGGCTGATAGGTTTAGGGAGTTGTGGCAGTTTTTTTATAGAAAACCATTGAGCATCTTCAATTTCAGTTGCATCGATTTGAATTTCACCGCTGTCATATTCGGCAATGAACCCTAACATTAAATTACTTTGAAATGGCCAGGGTTGAGAGGAAAAATAATACAAATTTTTTATAGTCAATCCCACCTCTTCTTTTACTTCGCGCATAACCGTCTGTTCAAGCGTTTCTCCAGGTTCCACAAAGCCAGCCAGCAGACTGTAAACTCCAGGCATAAAATGAGGTGATCGCGCAAGTAAAAGCTCATTATCTCGCCAAATTAATACCAACATAGCAGGGGCAATTTGAGGAAAAATTAATGAGTGACATTCAGAACATATTTTAGCTCGTTCTTTTGTACTGTATTGAGTTGGATGACCACAATACCCACAAAACTGAGTGCTTTTATCCCAATACAAGAGTTGCTTGGCTTTGGAAACAAGTAAAAAAAGATCTTCGTCGCCTAGAAGTTCATGTGCTTGCCGGATATGTTGGAACGTAGCATCTTTGGGAAGTATCTCAGGGCGTTTCTGAATCTGTACAGCAAAACACGGGGTGTTGCCATAGATTCCAAAATAAATTTGGCGTTCAATAAGGAGATGAAGATCGTTAAGATTGAACAATTTGGGGATAGTGTGGTTCTGTAAAAGGATGTCTTCGCCATGAAAGATAAACCAGAATGCGGGTTCATTAAAGGAAGTAGGGGGATGAATTTGTGATGTAAATGGTTTTAACATAAATAATCCATAATTTTGTAATCCATAATTTTGTAATCCATAATAAGTGTATCGAATGGTTTTGTGGGTGGTCAAATAGAACCTAAATTTTAAGGAAAATACTCCATTCATTGAACGTCATTTCAAGCGCAGCATTGCTCAGATCCGTAACGAACATTTGCGTTCATCGGAAGCATTACAAGATGAAACAGGCGATCTTTTGCATGCAGTTTTTTCACTGTGCGTATTTTGCAATTTGTTGGCTGGTTTACCCCTAATTTGCTTGTGCATGACCGCAATGCAATAATACTAAATAAGATTAATTAAAAGGATTTGAACAATGGAGAAAGTTTCCACAGGGATCGTTGGTCTTGATAATATTCTTAAAGGTGGTTATCCAAAGGAAAGACCCACTCTCTTAAAAGGTGGACCAGGGTGTGGTAAGACCGTTTTTTGCCTTTTTTTTGCGTATAGCAATATTCTGAATAATCGGCACGTCACCTACCTTACGTGTGAGGAACCGCCTGAACTCATCCTAAAAAACATGGATCAATATGGATTATCCGGAAGTGACGCAAATAAAAATAAGAAACTGGCTGTTCTTGATTTTCGCCCAAACCTAACTGATACTGTGACCGGTGGTTTTGAATTAGATGCCATTCTTATGCGAATTCAATCCAGCTTATCAGGCGAAGACCCTGTGCTCATCATCGATTCACTCCAGAATCTACTGATTGGTTTAGAAACACCCAATTATAAAATTGATTTATTAAATATTTTTACATGGTGTAAAGAGCATCGAATTACCTTATTGGTTACGGCTGCAAATGAAGAAGACCGTTATTTTGAAGAATATGCAGCCGATTGCGTTATTTTACTTGAACAAGTGATTTGTAAAAAATTAATGACCCGCATTTTAAGAATAGTTAAAATGCGAAGTTCAGCTCACGAGACAAATCAATACCCCTTTTTGTTAACCGAAACAGGCGTTTCAATTTTACCTATTACGGACACTAGTCTTACCGAACAAGAAAATCTATCTTACATTTCCACCGGAATTCCAGTTTTGGATAAAATGTTTGGCGGTCAAGGTTATTTAGAATCATCCTCGATTATGATTAGTGGATCATCGGGTACTGCAAAATCACTTCTGGCAGCTACATTGGCAGCATCTGCAGCCAAGCAACAAAAAAGAGTGCTTTATGTTTCTTTTGAAGAGTCTCCCATTAATTTTATAAGAAATGTTAAATCAGCAGGTATCAATCTTAATGAACCCGTCGCAAACAATATGATAAGTATCCATTCTCTTCGCACAATAGAGATGGGTTTAGAGGAACACCTCATTAACATTATCACCCTTATTGAAGAGATAAAACCACATATATTAATTGTGGACCCCATCACATCATTTCTAGATATGGGTGATAGTTTTGAAGTTAAATCAATATTAATTCGTCTGATATCTTATGCAAAATACAAAAATATCACCTTTATTTTTAATCAATTTGTCCATGAGTATTTAGGGTACCAAGATCTTATCTCTGCTTCCAGCTTAGTAGATTCATGGATCAAATTAGGTCTGATTGAATCCAATGGTGAGTTTAATCGAGCATTGCAGATAGTGAAATCTCGAGGAAATGCAAGCTCAAATCAAATGAAAGAGTTTCATGTTACGAGTAACGGTATTGTCATTGAGGACCCTTATTTCGGGGATGGAGGCATGATTTTTGGATCAAGAAAAAAAGAAAAACAAGCTATAGACAAGAAAAAGAAAGAATCATTGGCAACTCAATTAGAATCAATTAATAAACAAATCGATTTGATACAGAAAGCCGATCAAAAAGATAAAGCACCTGAAAACATTGAACGCTCATTAGTTATCTTTAACTTGCTAGAAAAAAAACAAAAAATTGAAATGGAAATTCAATTGACAGAGTCAATCAATTTAGAAAATAAAATGGAGAAGTGATAATGGCTAAGTATAAGTTAAAACTTTATATTATCGGTTACACATCTACAGCTAAAAAAGCAGTTAAAAATCTCCAGGAAATTTGTGCGTTACCTGAACTTAAGGGTAGTTATGAAGCGGAAGTCATTAATTTATTAGAGCATCCACAGTTAGCCGAGTCTGAAAAAATTATAGCAACACCGTTATTAATAAAGGATTTACCTGAGCCAATTCGCAGAATAATTGGTGACTTGTCTGATCGAGAAAAAGTACTTGTGGGGTTAAATATCAGTGAAATCTGAGGAACTTCAAAAAGATAATTACTGGGAAACGTTTGTTGACGCTTTGTCAGAGGCGATTCTTGTTTTAGATTTGTCGGGTAAAATTCTTTATGCCAATAACGCATCCTGTATTTTATTCAATAAAGGAAGTGTTGATCTTATTGGCAGTGATTTTAGTTATCCAATTGAATTAGAAAAACCAACTAAAATAGAAATTCTAGATGTTAATAACCAAATAATATATGCGGAAGTATATATGAAGAAGACCATCTGGAAACATAATCCAGCTTGGGTTGCTACGTTACATGATATTACTGAAAGAGAAAATGCTGAAAAAAAATTACATCTATTAGCGAATGTTTTTCATTTTGCAAAAGAAGGCATTGTTGTTACAGATCCTGATCTGAATATCATTGATGTCAATACAGAATTTACTAACATTACTCAATATAAAAAAGAAGAAGTCCTCGGCAAAAAACCCAATATTTTAAAATCGGATATTCAAGGCGTTGGATTTTATAAAAAAATGTGGGCACATTTAAAAAGCCAAGGATATTGGTATGGTGAGATATGGAATAAGAAAAAAAATAATGAACCATATCCGCAATTGCTGGCGATATCAGAAGTAAAAAATGTTGATGGCGATTTAGTAAATTATGTTGGCGTTTTTTATGATATTACACAACAAGAGGAACAAAAAAAACAATTACTTCATCTCGCTTACCATGATAGCTTGACAAATTTAGCAAACAGAAAATCATTATTAGAGCAATTAGAAACTGCAATGGTAAAAACACGACGTTTAAATAATTACATAGCGCTTGTATTTTTTGATATTGATGATTTTAAGTCAGTTAATGATTTGTATAGTCACAAAACGGGGGATAATCTATTAATAGAAACTGCACAACGAGTCAAAAATCTAATACGCGAAACGGACACCTTGGCGAGAATCGGAGGTGATGAGTTTGTGTTATTATTGGAGGGACTGAGTCATCCTTATGATTTCAAACATGTGATGGATAAGATCTATGAAAATTTAAAGAAGCCAATCATTATAGATTCACATAAAATATTTATCACTATTAGCGCTGGGATTTGTTTTTATCCGCAAAAAATAGCCATCGGCCCGTCTGGTTTGCTTTCTCAAGCGGATCAGGCTATGTATAAATCTAAGATGACTGGAAAAAATAAATATTCTTTATATGATGTGGCGCTTGATTTAGAAATTAGAAAACAAGAAAGATTAATTAACGCAATTAAATCTTCAATTAAAAATAATGAATTAAAACTTTATTACCAGCCTAAAGTGAACATGAAAACAGGTAAAATATTAGGATTAGAGGGTTTGATTCGTTGGGAGCACCCTAAAAAAGGGCTCTTACTTCCAAATCAGTTTTTACCTCAAATAAAAAATGATGCGTTTTCTTTTACACTTTTAGAGTTCACCCTAAAGGAAGCACTTGAGCAAATACGATTATGGACACACATTGATGATCAGCTAACAATCAGTATCAACATCAGTGCGCGTCAACTCGAACAAGAAAATTTTTTTGAAAAATTAATGAACATCGTAAAACTTTATCCTAAAAATATATACAGTCGACTTGAATTAGAAATTTTGGAATCTAGTATTATCAATAAATTTGAATTAACCTCAGGCATTATTAAAAAATGTAATAAGATTGGTATAGAATTTTCACTGGATGATTTTGGCACCAAATATTCATCGCTTAATTATTTAGTCAATTTACCATTTCGCTATATGAAAATAGATACTGAGTTTATTAGAAATATTTTAATAAGTAAAAGGGATACTAAAATATTAAGAGCAATACTTGATATTGCAAAAGCAATAAACATCAAGGTCATTGCTGAAGGCGTAGAGACACAGGAACACATAAACCACCTGATAAACCTTGGTTGTCATTTAGGTCAAGGCTTTGCTATCAGCAAAGCAATGCCCGCGGAGCAGTTTGCAGAATGGTATCAATCATGGAACAGCAAAAGGCGGGGTAACCACAAACCTGGGGGATAATGTGGTAATCCCCCCCAAAATAAACCAGCAGGTGGGTAACCGGATCCAGTCGTACCGATCTAGTCTTCCGGACCTTTCTTATGTAAGAGTGGCCATAATTTCCCTAAAACATCCCATTACTATTCGCTGACTCAGCAGGAATAGGTTGAATAACATCCCAGTGCTCATAAATTTTATTGTGTTCCAGTCGAAAAATGTCAACGATGGCTTGTCCCCGCGTTCCCGGCTCTAAGATGGAATGGACATGGACAATCACATAATCTCCTTCTGCGAAAATTCTTCTAATTTCACTATGTGATTGTGGATAAGTACTTTTCAGATAATCAATGTAATTTTTTAAACCCTCAATCCCATCTTGAGCGATGGGATTATGTTGAATGTACCAAGCACCCAAGTAATTTTGCGCAGCATCAAAGTCCTTTTCATTCAAGGCCTTTTGATAAAATTGGGTTACAATGTGTTTGTTCGTTTCCTGTAGAGTTCCTGCAATTCCAGAAACTGAGTGAAACAACAAACCACTGGATATGAGTGATAACATTATTTTTTTCATTTATGCTCCTTATTAATCAAACAAATTGATTATAAATGGCTATTTAAATTAAAAAAGCGCATAATTTTGGCTAAATATATCTAATTTTTAGATGGATTCAGGTTGGCGCACGATGACCAAAGTAACTCTTGAACAGTGGCGTGTATTTCATACAGTGATTGACGAAGGAAGCTTTGCTAAAGCAGCAATGAAACTGCATAAAAGTCAATCGAATATCAGCTATACTATTGCAAAACTCCAAGACATGCTGGGGTTAAAATTACTCCAGATTGAAGGGCGTAAGGCTGTTTTGACAGAACAAGGCATTGAAATTCTAAAATTATCGCGCCAAATTACCAGAGCTGCAAAAAATGTAGCGAATGCAGCTGTTAATTTAAAATCAGTTTTTGAAAAATCGATTCGCTTGGCTATTGATGAGATTTTTCCACTCCCTTTATTGATGGCTGTATTGCAAGAATTTTCCCAGCAAAATCAACACACCAAATTGAGTATTACGCATGGGTTATTATCAGGTCCTAGCGATCAATTAATTAATGGCGATGCGGAGCTGGCTATTATTTCAAAAATTCCGGAAGGTTATACGGGCAATAAATTGATGGATGTTCATTTTATTCCATATGCTCATCAAGACAGCCCTTTGCATCAAAAACGACTCACCCTCGAGGATCTTTATGAAGAACGTTACCTCATTGCCCAGGATTCTGGTGTAAATAAAAAACGTAATGAAGGGTGGTTAGGTTCTGAATTTCATTGGAAAGTAAGTACTTTGGAAATGAAAATCCAATGTGTGGCACATGGAATAGGGTTTGCCTGGTTGCCGCAGAAAATGGTTGAGGGTCGAAACATACCTATTCTCCCTTTGAAAATGGAAGAAAATAATATCAGAACCTATCCTGTTTATTTGGTGCACCACCAACCTCAAGAAATGGGGCCATCAGCAAAACTCTTAATAGAGCTTTTTAAAAAACACGCCGACAAAAGTTAGATTTTGAGTTTTAGTAAAGCTTCATCTAATGACACCCACGTTAAATTGACCTATAAGTAATAAATCCCCTGTCGAAGAGAGAACTATGAATCCTTCAAAAAAATCCCTTATAAGCGGTTTAATGATTTTATTTTCAGTTTCAGCCAGCAGCATGACGGAAAAAGTTTCCCAATCCGAATCCGATGCGGCGCGAATTTCAATGTTGGAAAAGGCTTTGGCTCCCCAAAAACTGGATGAAGTGGCAACTTTGTTTGCAAAAGCCAATAAAGAGCGGAATGCTGCGGTCCAATTTATGCTGTTTTCGGAACAATTAAAAAACAAATTTAAAGATCGTTGGCCCTATTGGGTATCTGGGGTATCCAGTCCATGGATTACTTCTTATGAGATAAAAAAAATAGTTCAAAGTAAGAGCTCTTGGAAATTTAGAATAACATATCAATGGGCGACCGCAGATGGCCCATTTAATCCCCCCATGGTGCAAAATATAGTAGTAGCACCTGTACCTGAACCTATAAATTCATCCCAAAAATTTTGGATAATTGAATTTAATGAGCAATAGGTAAAAGAACCTATCGGTTATTTTGTCGTACTATAATTATTTAAAAGATCTGTTAAGGAATTAACAAATGCATAACGGAGAAGAGGTAATAACAAAAGATTTTCAAAGTATTTTACTTCGAAATGGGTTTTCTACTCAGGAATTTAAAATAACAATAAAGAATGGGTCAAGTTATGATCCGAATCAAATAGTGAGCACCCAAGTATGGATCACGATTGAAAGAGATTTTATACAAAAGAAATATGGCTTATACCGAACTAACTGGCCCTATGATTTTGAATCAGATTTAAATAATGGCTACTTTAACCCCTAATGAGATAAACAGGTAACTAAAATTAGGTATGTTGAAAATTCAACCCCCTAGTACCGCGAATAATTCGCAGTATTAGGGGGTGGGATAAATGGTCCATTGACTCTAGTTGATACCATTAGTGATTCGGGTATATCTATTTTATTTATTGCTTGCGAATCCTATTGTTGCCGCAAATGCTATAGCCATACCCACGCCAATAACCGTTGGGGTGAAAAAGCTATATCGGTTTGATGATTCACTTGCTGAAGAGGTAGTCTTTGCAGCATTTACGTGTTCCGGATTAGATTGTTTATTTGAAAACTTCCGCTCGGCGATTTGGTCTTTTGAATCATAAAAAACTGGATCGGTTATAATCACCATTCCGCTAGGTGTTTGCGCCTTTCCCACCATTGAGGATGCTTCCACTTCTGAAAACCCTTTTTTCATTAATTCAGCGATTTCTGCTTCTAATACTTCTTTGGTTGGGGATGCACTGGTGTCCACTTTGAGGAAGCTTTCCCCTATTTTTCCTTCAATTTGGCCATCATTCCAGGACACACTTTTTTTCTTTGCTTTCAGGGGGGCGTTTTCTATTTTCTCGTTCATAAAAACCTCATCAATATTAAGATTGGATAAAATTAGAACAATTTTAACAGTCAATGATTAAGGAAATATGAAGAATTTGTATTTTTTTTATTCATTATCGTGAAAATGGAAAAAATGAGGCTTGTGTGATTCTATGTTGCACTCAGGTTTTAACAAACCACCGGATGGCTTTATTCAACTATAATTAATGAGTAACATTTTTTATATTGGTTCATTTCATTTAGTTTTGTGAGGCACAGCAGAAGTATATTAAGGGGGGGATGGATGCTTATCGATAAGGGACACTATTCTGCTTATATCGCCAAGCGCTCACCTTCTTGGCGTGTTTTTTTCCCTCCTCTATTTCTATCCCTAATCTGCATCTTAATCGAATACAAAACGAGTTTTCTGGTTTTTCATGTATTAACTGAATTTGTTTCGGTATGTATTGCATTGACCGCAATGACGGTAGCGGCGACAACCACTCAATTCACTAAAAATCAGTTTGTGGTTTTTATTTCTTTAGCAGCAGGTTGGTGTGCCAGTATCGACATTGCTCATATTTTAGCTTATCAAGGAATGAACTTATTACCGCAGGGCGGTGGGAATTTTAGTACTCAACTTTGGGTTTCTGCGCGCATCCTCCAAGCTTTATCTTTTCTGTGTGCTATTTATTTCTTTAGGCATACTCTGAAAATTTGGGTAGTGAATCTTTGTTTCTTTTTTATAACGCTGGCAATTTTATCTTCCATCTTCTCGGGTTATTTTCCCACGACCTATATCAATAATTATGGAGTGACTTGGTTCAAACTCTATTGCGAATGGGGCGTTATCCTCATTCTCTGCATGACCCTTATCTTGCTGTGGTATGAGAAGGCAATGCTTTCAAAAGAGTTGTTGTTTTATATGAGCTTAAGCCTTATTTCGATGATTGGTTCCGATTTATCTTTATCAAGTTATAAAAATTTGTTTGGTATAGAGAATATGGTTGGTCATGTGTTAAGAATATTCTCATATTGGTTTATCTATATTGCGTTGGTTGTACAAACGTTACGTCATCCTTTTGCAATGTTGGCACGAGCTGCAACGACTTACGATAACATTCCCGATCCTACGTTTATTGTTCAGTCTGAAGGTACAATCAGCCAAGCGAACAGTGCTGCTGGAGAATTCACTCATAAAAAACCGGAAGAATTAGTGGGCTTATCTTCCCATAACCTCTTTCATAATAAGTCTATTGAACCAGAGCAATGTCCAGTGTGCTCTCAGCTGTCCGCTCCAAAACGTCAGTTTATTGTGGAAATTGAGACTAAAAAGAATGAATGGGTAGAATGTAGTATGTGCTCGATTAATTCTGATTTTTTTCCAAATTCTTGGGTACAAATCGTAAGGGATATTTCTTTGCGTAAGGCTCTTGAAAAAGAACACAATAAATTAAATTATAACTTGCGTGAACGGATTAAAGAAATTCGATGTCTTTATACCATTGCCAATTTGATAGCACTTAGAGACTTGAATATCGATGAATTATTTACCCAAGTTGTCAATGTATTGCCTGATGCGTTTCAATTTCCAAAGCATATGGTTGCAACAATAAAAAGTGACTGGGGCGAGTTTAGTTCAGACTCCAAAGCGCAAAAACTACCTTATCAATTGGAAAAAGAGTTTCAAACGGATCAGTCTCTAGTAAAAATAAATGTGGCATACCGATTGCAACCGTTAATATCTAAAACTCCTTTTCTACCTGAGGAATCAACACTTTTGGATTCGGTAGCCACGTTATTGCAGAACGCACTTACACGATTTCAATCAGAACAAAAAGCGAAGGAAGCCGAAAAACGATTTAAAGAAAGCGAAGAACACTTCCGTGCGTTTATTGAACAAGCCCATGTGGGCGTATATATACGTAGTAAAAAACGATTTTTGTATGTAAATCCACGCTTTTGTGAACTGGTTGGTCGCAAAGAAGAAGAATTATTATCCCTGGGGTTGCTGGATTTAATAGAGGATGAAAGCACTAAAAAATTAGCTCTCAAGTATTGGCGTCGATTAGATCGCGGCGAATCCAGTATTGCCTACAACCTCCCTTTAAAAAGAAAAAGTGATGGCGCCTCCTTAATTTTAAGGATTGATACGACGGTTATTTCCTGGAAGGGACATTTCGAATTTCTTTCCATAGTAGATGATGTTACCGAAATTCAACATGCAAAAGTGCAAATCGAACAATACGTAACTGAGTTAGAATCTGCAATAAAAGGGACGTTTCTTGCGGTTTCCAAGATGGTCGAACTTCGTGATCCCTATACAGCAGGTCATGAACGTCAAGTTGGATTAATTGCCAAAGCCATAGGGGAGGAATTGGGATGGTCATCTGAACGGTGCTCCTCGCTGGAGCTTATGGGATTGGTACATGATATAGGTAAAATTTCAATACCCGCAGAAATTCTTTCCAAACCCACCAGGCTTACTGGGACAGAGATGGAACTCATAAAGGTGCACCCCCAAGCGGGCTATGATATTTTAAAAGATGTTCCGCTTAAAAAACCGGTTGCTGAGGTGATCTTACAACATCACGAACGACTTGATGGTAGCGGTTATCCTCGAGGATTAAAAGGGTCAGAAATTTTGCCCGAAACCTTAGTGATTTCTGTAGCAGATGTCTTGGAAGCGATGACATCGCATAGACCCTACAGACCTGCATTAGGCATAGAAGCTGCAATAGCAGAAATTAAACGGGGCAGGGGTGTTCTTTATGATACAGAGGTGGTCAATGCGGCCTTAAAGTTAATTCAAGAAAATAAACTCCCGCTACACCCATAAAAATCAGAAACGTTTTCCATCGAAAAGACAATGAGTTGAAAGCATTACTTATTGTATATTAGACAAATCCTGTGCAATATTACTATATTAATGATTATACTCTTGAAGATAAAGGTTCTGTATGTTTCGAAAAACTGCTCCTTGCTTTTTCGCAGTGGTTATTGATGCTTTAGGTTTTGGTCTTGTTTATCCAGTAATGACCGCGCTCTTCACCGCGAATCATAGTCCCGTTTTAAGTGCCGATGCCAGTATGGCTGTGAAACATTTTTATTTGGGATTAAGTTATATGCTCTATCCTTTATGCATGTTTTTTGGCACTTCGTTTATGGGCGATTTATCTGATGTTTGGGGGCGGAAAAAAGTATTGCTATTATGCATGCTCGGAATAACCATCAGTTTTTTGTTAATGGGAATGGGGGTCGCCTTTTCTTGTTTAAGTTTATTACTCATTGGGCGGGCACTTTCAGGTTTGATGGCCGGTAGCCAACCCATAGCCCAAGCCTCCATTGCTGATTTGAGTACCCCTGAAACCAAGGCGTTAAACATGAGTTTAATTTCCATGAGTTTTAGTTTTGGTTCCGTTCTTGGCCCATTGCTTGGGGGTGTCATGTCCGATCAACAATTGCTGCCTTGGTTTACATTTACCACCCCGTTTTTGATGGCCGCATTGCTTGCCTTTATTGCTTGGATTTGGATAAAACTTGGATACCAAGATACTGTTTTAGTTTTGTCTCAGAAGAAAATTTCCATTTTCCGTCCAATACATATTTTTATTGAGGCATTTCAACATCAATCGGTTCGTATTCTTGCCTTAGTGTTTCTATTGATGCAAATGGGATTTAGTCTTTATTTTCAATTCATTATTGTACACATGAAGATGGTTTATCATTATACCAATTGGCAGTTAGGAGCAGTGCAGGGGATGATTGGTTTAGGCTTTGCTATAGGTATTTTAATTGGTATGCCTTTATGTGTGAAGCGATATAAAGTCCATCACATTGCTTTGTGGACGCTTGTTCTCACCGGTTTAGGTCAGCTTCTGGTTTATGTTATACCTAATTCATTATTGCAATGGCCTTTGGCCGTCGCGATTGCAACGTTTGATATTATGGCATTTGCTTGTCTACTAACTTTATTTTCCAATGCCGTGGATGCACAATCGCAAGGATGGGTAATGGGAATATCGGGTGCAGTGATGGCATTTGCTTGGATGATAACGGGGTTTGGTTCCAATTTATTATCCATTCTGTCCAGTGCGGGTTTGATTGCTGTAGGTGGGGTTTTACTGCTTGTCTCAGCGTTACTTTTACTAAAAAATAGAACCGTGTAGTAGGAATGATTGATTTTTAAATCATATTGTGGAGGCGACTTTTTTTATGTAAAATTATTATTCACTTGCAGAAGAGTAATAATCGATGTACAAACCTAATATATTAATAGTCTGGTCTAATTATTATAAAGATTTAGCAGAAAAACAATTAGACGTTTGCTTAAATAAATTAAAGCAATATGACTACAATTATCAGGTTGAAACGGTCGAAGCTGGAACCTATGAAATCCCAACCGTGATCCAACATTACCACCGTGTTAACCCCTTTGATGGTTATTTGCCATTGAGTTTGTTACTTAAAGGTAAAACCGATCATTATGAGTTTATTTGGGAACATGTTAAAGAATGTTTTATTCAATTTGCTTTAGATGGATTAACTCTAGGTAATGGAATTATTTCTGCTCCAAGTATGGATATTTTGAGCGAACGTGTTGAAAACGGAGAACGAGTGCAAGAAGCAATTAATGCAGTGGATTATTTAATCCGTTTTAAAAATAAAAAAAATAATAAAGTGGCTTATGTCTAAAATTCTCATTATTTCTTCTGGTATCCATAAAGATTTAGCATCGGAACAACTGGAGCTTTGTACTACTCTTGTGAAAAATGCAGGGTACGCTTATCAAGTGGAGTTATTACAAGCCGGTACTTATGAAATTCCGTTTGTGATTAATACGTATCACCAAAAAAATCCTTTTGATGGGTACATTGCATTAGGCTTAATTCTTAAAGCCAATCTGGATCATTATAATAATATTATGTCCCATATTCGCTACTGTTTCACGCAATTTGCTCTAAACGATATTATAGTGGGTAATGGAATTATTACGGGCGCTAGCATTGAAGAATTAAGTGAAAACATTCGCAGTGCAAACCCTTGCCATTCAGCATATCCGTCTGCGGTTAATGCGGTGGACTGTCTCATTAAACTAAAAAACAAAATAGCATAGTAATACCCCATTCGTGCATATTTATAATGGTTCAAACCCGCCTATCCTGAGGAGTTTAGGACGAAGGATCTATTCTAGTGGTTGTGCCATTTGAGACGAGTCATGCGGGAGGCGGGTTCTACGCAAATTCCTGGGTATAGCATCGCCGTTACCCAGGAACAATGTTAGGTCCCTTCACTAATAGTTGGCTACTTCAACTCGGGTACCTTCGGTACATTTTCCAATTGTTTTGTGGGTTTGCGCGAAAAAAAAGAGCCAAAATAACTGGAGAGAGAGCGATTAGAAACCGGTTCTTTTTCCTCGTTAACTTCGACGATTTTAGGTTCTGGATACAAGTTTTCCTGTACCATTCTAAAACCGGAAAAAATGCTCTTGAGGACTAGAGGTAACAAGCTCAACATAATTAACATGCTGGTTAAATTGGTGGATTCGTTAAATAAAGTATAATTGGTTAGGGATTCCAAGACCGCAATAATTAAAGCAATTCCTATTGTATTTGTAATCAAGGAAGACGCATTGATATTGCGATTATCCATAGGTAAGTCGGCACTTTGATTAATTTCATAAAACGCAATCCATAGCCACAACAAATCAAAAGCGACACTATACCAATGCTGCTGGGGCATTTCGGTGACATTGGCTCCTACTGCTTTAGCTAAATCAAAAGTCATCTTCCCACTTTTAAGTGCTAAAGCCATGCTGGGTTTTTCTTGTGAATTGGCTAAAGGAGCGAATTGCTGGATAAATAAGCTCTTGGGAAGATTAATATCAAAAAGTTCGTAAAAGGTTTTCTCAGAACCAAATAATCTTCTTAGTTGTTCTTCACTAATATTCGATAAGGCATCAACCCCAGGGGCAAAAGTACCATCATCTGAATGATGGGCAATGACCACGTCTGAATTTTTCATCATCATTAGATCATTAGTCCCATCCCCATTTGCGACCACAAAATAATGATGGTCTTTGAGATACCTTGCGAGGATACCTTTGCTCTCAGTACTCATTTCTGCAAAAATAATTACAGGCCGTTTTTCTTTATCGCGAGTCATTAATGTTTTAAAACGGGCTAATATGGCTTCATTAATCCCCGCAAAAATAACAGTGGAATCAGGGGAACAAACTTCTTCGCTTAAAAGGTTAAGGTTTTCTTCTTCAATATGGGCTGCTCGAATAGTGATAATCCTTTTTGCATGTTCTGGACATAATACTTTGGCAATATTTACTGCCGCTTTCGTGGTATCACCCGTTGCTACAAATACCGGAACCGATATTTCCCTACATTGAGCAATAAATTGATCTGCACCTTTTTTTACAGGATTATCAACAATAAATGTACCATGGTATTCCAAATTTTTAAGTAAGTCTGGATGTTCTAGAAGGAAGCGCTCTATCGCTTTTTTATCATCTATATCAAATAATTTCTTTAAAATTGTAAAGTCGTGTTCATTAAGTTTGGTTTGTGCAATACACCAATCACGCGATAAGACCGCAGTGCGACTTTGCATCTTATTATAGTCTTGCAGCAGTGGTGTTTTTTGAAACGCATCGGCTTTAGGTACGCCGCAAAAGACCAGAGCAAAATGTTCCCCATCCTGGACAAGTGTTAGGCGCCCTCCGAACGTACGATATAAACCCAAATGAAACGTCTCAATCTCTTTTTTCTTCTCCATGGTAGTAATCATCTTTCTAAAATGATTATTACCAAGAGTCGTTACTTCCAAACAGTGTGGATCCGCCAATAAGGTTTTGAATAATTCTAAAATCGCGTGTTCTTCAGGTTCTAATTCTTTTTTATTATTGGTAAAGGCATAACAAAATACTTCAAATGATTTAAGCCATTGTGCCGTTTCAGGTAGAAGCATCTCGTCTTTTTTTTCCTTGAGAAGTTGCTGAACTTCGGAGGACATGTCGGGAGTCCATAAGCCAAGCACATCCATTCGTGTGGTAGTCAAAGTTCCCGTTTTATCTGAAATAATAGCGACACCATTGGCAAACTGCTCACGATAGTATCCCCCAAGGGCATTACATAGATCCACAATTCGTAACGCATCAATAGTTTCAAAAGGTTGATCTCCTAAATTACTGTTTAGTTTTTTCATCAAGCGACTATTCACTGTTTCGCGTAAAAAGGCTTCAGAAAAGGGAATCATGGTTTGAAAAAGTGTGAACATAAGCCGGAGTGTTTCCGCAGGCATCTGGGTAATGTCTCTTTGCAAGAACGCCGCCATAATTATAGAGCCTAGAATAGAATATAAGACATTTCGTTGTTTGCGCTTTGCGATAATTTCATTTATGTAGGCTTTTTTTTCATAATTGCTATTCAACAACAACTCTTTCTCAGGTTTGATTTGAATAAAAATATTGTCCTGATTGTAGGTATTTAATTTATCACCTACAAGCACTCCGGCTTGTTTGCCGTCCCTTACCGCATATAAGTCTATTTTGTTGTAATTTGATGAAAAATCAGGTTTTGTATGATGCTCAATCCAAACATCCTCTCCATTTTGAGCTTTAAGATTGACGCTAAATTTTTTTCGTTCCAATGTTTTTGTAAAATCACCTTCCAAATTTCGTTGCAGGGCTATCAACTCTCCAGATATCGGAACACAATCCAAATTGATACGTTCATCACAAAGCACCAAATCCCCTGTTCGAAGCTGATATCTGGGAATTTCAACAAATTTTGAACCGCTCGCGGTAAATCTTAAAACCCGATGTAATTTATGATTGTATTCGTAATCATGATCCAGTTTTTCTTGCTGTAAACGCATTTTTTTTATGGTTGATGGGGCCAAATCGGCTAATAATGCGGGTAAGTTACGAAATTTTTGCACAATTCTGTCGGCGTATCGAATATTGTGAGAAATTAAACCCAATTGGAAAGCGCGTGAACTGATCATCAACTCGCTGGCGATAAAATGATTTATTTGAAAATAGAGATTAGATAAGGGAGTCAGGCCACTGGAAATAACCGCTGTGTCCGATCGCTGGGCCCCGCGATTATACTGGAAGCGGACCAACAACTCTTGTGCTTTTTGAGTAAGATAAGAAATGCCACTTGGAACAACTAATGCACTGGCTCCCAATCCGGCAATTAATGAATATTCATCAGAAATTTGTTCATTGAGTAAAAAGGTAGTTCCTTTAAAAACGGAACTATACATATAAATGATTGCGGTAATTTCATTAGCTACTGCAATAGAAAGTGCTGCTCCAGAATCAAGTTTCTTATCCGTAATTCGGTTTAACGCGCAATACCCTAATACGGTCGCCCCATAAAGAAATTTGATAATAAAATCATATTCCGGGTTTCCCATGAGGTATTCACTAAGATATGGGGTTAGATAATCCCCAAGAAGTAATGCGGCGCCTGAAGAAATTGCTGGCCACATGTATTTTTTAAAAGTACTCCAATCCATAGAGTCTAAAGAGAAAGTCCATGCCAGAGTATTGTAGAGCTCTTTAACTCGTAACGAAAAAAAATTGCTGAGTTCTGTTACCGTGCTTCTTATGTAATACGTCCGATCTGGTTCGGCGTGTTGTATTAATTGAAGTGGTAAGGCTCTGCTGTCTGTAGGATTCTTTTTTGAAACTTTTTTTGAGGAGGGTATTTTTGTTTGCATAGTAAATCCTTTTGTGTACACCAATAAACGCCATTGGATATTTAGGGCCCATCTTGATAGTTAACTTATCTCTATAAAAGTTCAAGAGGATTTGATAAAAAATAATTATGAAAATGTTGTTACTAAGGAGATTAAAATGCAAGGAAGTTGGAACGGCTAAGCGGAATTGCTAATGCTGTAAAGACAAGCATAGGTTACACCTATACTTGCCTCAGGATTATTATTTAAGGTTGCAAATTCCAGTTATGAACAGCTGCTGTAGTGGGCTTCGTTTTTTCTGAATCCGCAAAAAATCCTTTTTCTGCAGCCAAAAGCCCTTTAGTTAAGTTCGCTTTGTTTTCTGTGGGTGCAGTTGTACTAGTAAATGTGATCTCTTCCAGTTTCGATACGCTGTCCACCCGTTTTTTCACTCTGTCAATATCCGCTTTTAAAGCCCCAAATAAGTCTCCGGAAAATGGAATTTTGTAAGCACCTTTATCATCGACGCTAAACAGTTCACCTTGATGATTAAGGGCATAGCGTGAAAAAATAATCCCTTTTGATGTATCGGATACGAGAGTAAACGTAATCATTCCTGGTAATTGGGAACGACTTTCACGAATTACAAAAGGTAAATCTGTGTTATTTTTTAGAACGGTTGTAGCCTCTTCTGCATTGGCGACAAAATAAGGACTTTTTATAATGTTCAGATAAAGAGCTTGACCCTGTGAAATTTCAGCCTTAGGTTTAGTTTGAATTACAGGCTTGCGTACTTCTTGTTTCTTTCCGGTTAATAGCTGCTGCAGTTCAGGATACATTTCGAGCATCAATTCTTTAAGCACGTTCGCAACCGAGTCTAAGTCCTTAATATTTTTTTGCATTTGTTTCAAACATGCTCCATAGGAAGATAGTGGTATCCCGAGTCCCTGTATTTCCGCTTGCAAGCTGACATCTTCTCCCGCATAGGCATGTAAGCGTAAATGTACATTGATGGGAATCATATGGGGATGTTGGGTAAAATAATTTTTTAATGTATATAATATATCCAGCCGATCATCAAAAAAATCAAATATTATTTCTTCACCAGGATGATCTATTGACGCTTTTTGCATTTGTGCAAAAAGAATAGTTCGTTTGTATTCATCGACCTGTTGGATGTCTAAAGAGGCATGTTTATGAATATTATTGGTAGTATCCATCCAAGAATGATTACTGATTTCATCCATGATACGTTTGAATGAAGTGCCACTTTCCAAATCGCCCTCTAAATCTGCCAGCAACAAGGGATCAAAGTGGATGCCGAGATGGTTACAAATGGTTTCCATTGCCGGACAGCAAGAACCTTTAAAATTAAAGATAGTGCCACCATTTAGTAGATCGGTATAATAATCTTGTCTTGTAGAACCAATGAAGGCGTAGGCTGCTGAAAATTTAGCATTTTCTCTTTTAAGCCAAGCTAGGAAGTCTTTATTTGTTTCAAGAACGGCCTCACCCAGGTGCTTGCTAAAATCGTCATGTGGTAATTTACAGTATTCTTTATTAAATAAACATCCATCAAAATCAAAGGATAAATAGCGTATGGTCATTTTTGTACCTTAAAAAAGTTAGTTCGTAATTTAAAATGAAAAATAAATAAGTATTGAATTAGTCTGAAGAAATCGACTCAATTGGGATGGATATGAATGAAAAGCATGATTTAAGAAGGTGCAATAAATGGCACTCACCTATAAAGGTGTTGAGTTTTTTGTTAAATGCCACTGATATACTTAAAAAATCTATCAACAAATCCAGCTCATTGATTTAAGATCGCTTAAGTTGTACCAGTCCTCCGCTCATACAGAATTTTTTGGGGTCTTTATATCCCACAGCTGCATGAAATAGTTTTAACAATCGCTGTATTTTATAATTAAAATCTTAAGAGAATATTAAAATTAATTAACTTTTGGATATTTTTTAATCTATTGGTTGTATTTGTGCTAAATTTGTATAAATGGAATTGCCAATGCTACTCAGTATTCTGAGTTCATTATTGGGCCTCCACACACCAGAAAAGGGTGCATGTTAAAATGAATACTTTTGATACCATAGCAATCGAATTTGATCTAACCGACCACAGCGTTAAACAAGTTGCCCTTGATGAATTAAGTATTAATACTCACGAAATTAATAAAATTTATTGGGTCCATAGTAACTTAAATCAAGAGGATGCTTTTAATCAAGTAGTCGAAAAACTAAGCTTACCCAATGAGGTCATTCAGTTATGCTCTGAGGAAAATATTTTAGCCAATCTTATTGATAATGATAGTGCGCTAACATTGCAAATTAAATGTTTATCCTCGCTGGAGTTAAGTGATAAGAATGAAATTAATTTGGATACTTTAGTCATTCATCTTACTGAAAATTATTGTTTTACTGCGTCGCATGAGCCTCTGCCCGTATTATTTGAATTCTTCAATAATTGCTCAAAATCAGTTCATTATGCCAAAACTCCTGGTTTTATATTATTTTTATTTCTGGAGGGGATTATTAATGATTATGCTAAGGTTCTTTTGCATTATGAAGAAATAGCAGAGCAATTCGATGCTTTATTGCAAACCACTCCGGAGAATATTTATAAAAATGTCGCAGAGGTAAAACATCAAACCCTCCAGATCAAACGTTATATGATTGCAATAAGAGAAATTTTAATGCGAATTACCAGTCGAAATATTCTAGTCATTTCTCAAAAATGTCGTTCTTCCTTATCTAATTTATCGAATCATTGTCACCTGATCATCAACGAGGTAGATTCTATTCGTGAAATATTAAATAGCTTATTAGGGCAAATCGATAATGAGCTGATGCAAAAAATGAGTGAAACTATGGCCATACTCGCAGCATTTGCAGCTATTTTTTTGCCATTAAATTTAATTACTGGAATTTATGGAATGAATTTTGTCTGGATTCCCGAATTACATTGGCAATACGGATATTTTGGGGCGCTGGGTTTAATATTTATCTGTGCATTATTCTTGTATCTTTTGTTCAAAAAGAAGAAATGGCTGTAAATCAACTTAGGAGATATGCTCAAAACCCTGTTTAGGATGATGGAGATTTTCTGCGTGTTGTTTACAGAGTTCCTTATTTTGTAAAGAGCGACCACAATCGATGTAAGCAAATGAATGGGCAAAATCCCTGAGTTCCATAGTAAAGGTAGACCGTTTCACAGGTGAGATAGTGAGCATTGTGGTTCCATTTTCTTGCCGTTCAATAGAGTGTCGACCTCCATAAAAGAAATAATGAGAAAACCAATTGCGGTTTTCGTGATGCGGATTGCGCAGAATTACAAATTTTCGATGGGATATTTTGCTTTCTTTGATGCCAATCAAGGCATAAGTATGCTGTATGGTAATTCCTTCTGGTGGATCTTCCTTTGGACTGCAGACAATAGGCCTTTGTTCTTCATGAGCATTTTTTAATGAAAGGAATAATTTTATTTCATCATAACTGTATTTGTTTTCCTCCGGTAAAATGGCATATTCATCCAGCCATTGTTCTACAGAGGCGATTGCCTTAACGGGAGGATTAATGCTGTTACTCATTTGCTCCCTCATGAAAGTAGTAAAGGTCTTTTTCGTTAAAAAGTGATGATTTTTGAGCAATTGTTCAAAGTTTTTTTGGTTTAAATGAACCCAATTCCACCATGCATCAAATAGTTCTTGGTGATTATCAAAAACATACTGACGCATATTAGAAATACTCGCTAATTGATCATGTGGACGCAAAAGAAAAATTAAGGAATAAATATCTTTACCCGTACAGCCATAAATTACCTGTTTATATAACTCTGCAAGAGGTCCCTCAGCTTGTCTTGAGGTCGCAATAGAGTCGTTAAAACCACCCAGAAAGGCTTTTAAAGCATTCCGGCTATCGCCGCTTGTTAAAGTTTTATTGTAATTACCTCCCATAAAAGTAACATAAGCTTTTTCTAGAAAACGAACCCAGGTTGGACCAGAACTCAAAATGCCCCAGGAAGTGGGGAGTGATTTTTCAAGGATAAGCCATTGGGGCTCGTCATCCTTATAAAAACGAACATGGATTTTATTTTTGTGCTCAAACATTGATTCACGAATATATTGCTCTCCATTGGGCAAAGCAAGGATGGCATTGATAACTGAAAGAAGATAACAATCACCACTCCGAGCACCTTGAGCAACGTGTGAAATAGACAATTTTTTTGGATAAAGAGGGGCAAAACTCTGTTGGTGCTGGATCTTAAAAAAAGAATATTCTCCAGTGGGATTTGCACTGGTTTTTTGTTTTTCTATCGCTAATTGTTTATTAAACGATTCCTCGATTTTAAACTGAGCCTCCATAATATGAGTCTCCGCTTGGCGTAAGTCCTTGAGGCACATACAATTTATTCCTATTTATTGAGTGTAGAGCATTTAATCGAATTGCTCGATGAGTATGGGTAAAAATTATTGATTATAATTAAAAATCTAATTTAATTAAGCCTAGTGGCGGTCTGTTTTTTTATAAAATGTTCTAAGTGATTATTCATAGGGTATACGAATATGAGATTGGTTAATCTCTGTGCAGGAGTTCACTCCCATCAATGTCATGGCAATACTCATTTCGTTATGAATGATATCGAGCATATGTTCGACTCCTGCTTGCCCTCTTGCTGCTAAAGCATAAACGGTTGGTCGACCTATAAGCACTGCATGAGCACCTAGTGCGAGCATGCGAATAACATCAAGTCCAGAGCGGATTCCTGAATCGACGAGAACGGTGAGATCAGAGTGTACCTTATCTGCAATCTTTGGAAGGGCTTTTACTGTGGATGATACCCCATCAAGTTGTCTCCCTCCGTGATTGGATACGATAATGCCATCTGCACCGAATCTCACGGCGTCTTTTGCATCTTCAGGATCCAGTATTCCTTTAATAAGTAAAGGTCCACTCCAAAAATTACGTACCCATTCCAGATCCGACCAACTAAGGCAGGGATCAAAATTATTATTTAGCCAGGAGATGTAATCTTCTAAACCAATCTTTTTGTTTAAATAGGCTGAGATATTACCCAAATCGTGCGGACGTCCTCTTATGCCAACTTGATAAGCCCAGGAGGGTTTTAACATGGCTTGTAATAAACGAAGTTCGTGCGCAAATGGACCTGCCATTCCAGAGTGGAGATCTCGATACCGTGCACTCGGGGTTGACATATCGACTGTAAAAATGAGATTGGTCACACCACAGGCCTGGGCTCGTTCAAGAACGTTCTGCATAAAGCCCCGATCTTTTAGGATATAAAGTTGAAACCAAATGGGTTGAGTGCTTTGGCTGGACACTTCTTCCAAAGAGCATAGAGATACTGTTGAGAGTACAAAAGGCACCCCTTTTTGGGCTGCTGCTTTGGCTACTTGTACCTCACCACGTCGAGCATACATTCCTGTAAGTCCAATTGGACTTAAAATGATTGGCATTGCCAATTTTTGCCCTAATAGTTCTGTTTCAAAATGAGGGTGCCCTACATTCTTTAAAACTCGTTGCCGCAATAATATCTTTGCGAGATCTTCGGTATTTGCTTTAAGAGTTTGTTCCGTAAAGGCACCCCCTTCAATGTAATCAAAGAGAAACCGAGGTAATTTTCGTCGGGCAGCTTCCCGATAATCAGTAATGGATGAAATGATCATATTCATGTCCAATTTATGTCAGCCCCAACTATGAATTATCTTCTCCCTCTAACTCCTGAAAAACCTAAGTTTTCTATTTCAGAGCACTACGGCGAGGTGTTAAAAAAGCCAAGACCATGGCGATAATGAATAAAGCAGGAACGTCCCCATATAAATGAGCAAAATGTTGTGGGTAATAAAATGACTGAATAGCCATAATAGCCCCATGAACCACACTCGACCACACAGTAAACCAAATCAGACTTAAATGTTGAACGGGATTTCTTGCTGCCAGTAGCAAGAACACCCCTAAAGTGGCATAGACACCTAATATCATTTGTAAATAGACGTTATGTCCAGATTGGTGCCAAGCCCATCCGGATGGCCATAAAAAAGTTAATGGGTATATCGCGAAGATAAAAACTAGTCCAAAAATAATCAAGGCCATTCGAAGCAGGGTGTAGTTCTTTTTACCGTCCATGATCACTCCAGTTGAAAATGCTGGTTTCTATGTTCATTATAGCAAGACGGATTAATTCAGGATCTTTGAAAATTATTTGTGGGTAACAGAAAATTGATTTTCTGGAGGAAAATGCAGTAAAAACCCGGGTTATGTCTTTGGACCTGCACCCGGGATCCATTTATTTTGCAAGTTGGGGGAGGTTCTCTAATTGCATTTTGACAAGTTTTGTAATCGCCTCAAGCATTTGCTGGCATGATTCAGCATTTCCTGGTGATTGTTTATAAATAATATTAGCTACGAATGCAGATAATGCCTGAGATATTACATTATTATTACGAAAATGGGGTGGTAGTTTTTCCACGGATTGAACCAAAGAGGTTAATAAGTTTTGTCCGATAAAATTCATGGCTTTGGCATAATCTTCATTCGTTAACGTTTCAGCAGGGCGGGTGTTTTCATCGAGGGTCATGTTATATCCTGTAATTTTGATAAAGAGGAATTATAGAGTTTGCCTCTAAGTACTTCAATGCCTGCTGGTACGCGTCATCAACTTATGTTCGCGATAGGCCTTTATGAGGCACAACCGTTACCCACAATAATAAATTAAAATTTAAAGTTTGCTGAAAAGAAATGGATTTGTATAAGAAAAATCATCATCAGTTTCTTCAGCAATTGTTTGCTTTAATGGGTTCTCAGTAAGGTTATTCACAGGAGAATAAGCGCCATGACTCACTCTAGGATAGACGGATTCAATGCCCTGATGCAGCAGTCCGGTAGGGTCGAGTATGATTAATTCTCCTTTCCCGGTTAAATTAAAGGCGGCACTGCTGCCAAATAATGGAGTGGGCTTGGCCCCTTCTTGAGTCAATATTTTAAATGTTTGTTTGTAACATAAGCTCGGTTCATCTGTGTCACTTCCGGTTCCTACCAGAGTAACTTGACCTGCTAAGTCTGACCATAAAAGTTCTTTACCAGTAAGTTCTTGGATATCAGAAAGAATTCGATCTAATTCTTCTTGAACGGTTGTTTTGGTTGTTCGATCACCCAGAATGTGCCCCATGTAATAACAAGGAGTTCCCTTTTGATCCTTATGGACAACTAAAATTCCAGTACAGTTCAGGATGCCTTCGGTACCTAAGACATCAATATCACCTTCCTTAAAACCAGCGCCTGCATCGGCACCTACTCGATAGCAACTAAGTCCCTGCATGCTCGGAAGTTGATCCGAGTTAGGTTCAAAGAAGAGTGAGAAATCGTGGCATTGTTCTATCAGTGCGTGGATTTCAACTTCCTTTTCATCTTCTTGCCTCTTTTTCAAGTTTTTTAATAATATGGCAGCACGCCAATATTCTTTTTCATCAAGATTTGACAATAATTCTATAGCCTCGTCGAGCTTATTATACTGTAAGAGTATCGTATAATATTTTGACATTTCATGAAGTCGGATATTATCGATATCCAACAAAACTATTTTGTGCTCACCCTCAGTTACAACTATCGTCTTCATTATATTGCCTATTTACAAATTGGCCTGTAATTATACATATAAGCAATTTAATTTGCAAAAAATAAGAGCAAAATGGTTGTTTATGGGTCTTTTTATGACGTTTGGCGCTACAGGGTAAATATCTTTGCCCCCTAATTTAACTAGCATATGAATGGATCCACCGTGCCAAAGCATGAGCCCCTGCGATTAATTCCTCTTCATTTCCTCCAAATGATAAGCGGACATAACCTTCCTTTCCGAATGCAATTCCTGGCACAAGGGCAACATTTGCTTCTTCTAAGGCGTGTTTACAAAAATCTTCGGAATTCATTTTTTTAAACCCCAGACTTTCTAATGAAAGAAATAGATAAAGGGATGACGATGGTTGTTTTATAGCTAAGCCCAAAGAGTCATGCAAAGCTTTAATGAGAATATTTCTTCTGTTTTGCATGCATTGTTGGACCCAAGTACTGATTAGATTTATTTCATTTAATGCAGCAACAGCCGCCCATTGGCTTAAGGTGGTTACACCACTGGTACTTTGACTTACTAATGAAGTTAAGGGTTGGATAATGGATTGAGGGGCAAACACAAAACCGATTCGCCAACCGGTCATGGCAAAATTTTTTGAGCAACTTTGAATAATAATGACCCGCTCTTGAAACTGGGAGAAAGAGCCGCAGGATACATAGGCATGTTCATCATAGGTGAGGGCACTATAAACTTCATCTGCAATAACTAAGAGATTCTGTTCGTGAGCGATTTGTAATAATTCGATAAGTTCAGATTCCGTATACAAGGCACCTGTGGGGTTCGTTGCATTATTCAAAATCAAAATTTTGCTTTTACTACTGCATGCATTTTTGAGAGATTGCGGTGTCAATTTCCATCCTTCGGTTTCTTGGGTTTCCACGACGATGGGGACACCGCCAAATAATTTAGTTATAGCTGGATAGGAGACCCAATAGGGAGCGGGAATTATGACTTCATCGTCCTCTTCCAACAGTAATTGCATCAACAAATAGATTCCCAATTTTCCACCGTTAACCACAAGACAATGTTCTTTTTGAAATGAACAGCCATACCATTCATTCATCCATTCACATGCAAGGTGGCGCAATTTTGGGATTCCAGATATTGGTGGGTAAAGGGTATGTCCTTGTTCAAGAGCCTGCATCGTAGCAGTGACAATAGAGGGATGAGGTAGAAGTTTAGGTTCACCGGCACTTAGGTTATAAATTTTAATGCCGGCATTTATCTTTTGTTGAGCCAATGAGTTGATTACAACAGTTGCTGAATTCTCAGGTAAATGCCTCATTATTTTTGTACCTTTCTAGAATTTGCAATAATGATTTTGAATACACGATTTATAAATTCTTGTTGTAAATGGTACTCTTTGGATAAATGCCCGTAATATTCGAATAATTCTTTCTCCCGCGATCGGTCCGTTATTTTTTTCCCTTCTTTTGATTTTAAAGCCCCAATTTGTTTCGACAATTCCTGCCGTTTCGCTAATAGTTCAATGAGGTTCGCATCTGCCTGTTCAATTTGTTTTCTCAATTCATCGAGTGTATCCATGATGTTCTCCTTACTTGAGAAGAGTTGCGTTATCAGCATGTTTTTTTACTAAGATAAACGCCGTTCGATTCGGTTTGCTGTCTTGAATATCGGCGGCTATTATTTCTAAACCATAAAGTTGTGCACAACGTGCCGGTGCAATAACTGCCGAATGAGCTGGCAAAGTCCCGTCTGTCAAATCCTTTGCTGCTTTTGCGGTATCAATCCACTCTATTTGTTCAATATTATTAAATTGTTTTTGCAAAAACTGGCGACATTGAGCGAGTCCTTGAGGATGGGACACGATGTACGAAATTTGGTGGTATTGCACACCGGGTCTTACAAGCAAACATTGATTAATCTCATGCCATAATTCATCAATGGGGGTAAATAAATGCTTTCCCATTGCTAAAAATGCGGGTTTTACCAAACCGCCTATAAGATTAACCACAGGAAATATGCCCAAATCTATGGTTTCACGTTCAATCGCATCAAGAACACCTTCCATATCCAGTAAGTGAACCAACATGGGAGCTATCCCTTTCTGCTTAGCATAAACCAGTGCCGCTTCTTCAGAAAACGAGCCCGCATCCCCTGAAATACCCAATAAAGTAATCATGCAAGAGCCTCCTTCGGTAATTCTGTTTTCTCCAACGACCGCAACTCAGCTAATTCCAACAGAAAGCGCTCTGTTTGCTCCCAGCTTAAACAAGGATCAGTAATGGATAAGCCGCCTAAGTCAAGATCCTCGGGGTGAACAGAATCCACTTTTTGATTTCCCTCTTTGATAAAACTTTCAACCATGAACCCTTTGACCAATTGTTTTAAATCAGGATACTTCCTAATACTTTCTAAAACGCTTAAAGCAATTGAGGGTTGTAATTGATGATTTTTTTTGCCTTCAATCAAACAATTATCATGGCTGACATCAACGATGACCGAAGGGTTAACGATTTGATGCATATCCATGTATTGTTTTACTTCCTTAAGATGAGCAATTGAATAGTTAGGAGCATTGTTTGAACCACGTAAAACCATATGAGCATGATTATTACCGTGAGTTTGCACTTCATAACCATCAAATACTGCCACGTGAGAGTGTTGGGAGGCAATAATACTGTTCACCCCAATCGCCAAGGAACCATGGGTGGGATTTTTTAATCCTACGGCACAATCTAAAGCCGAAGCAAAAATTCGATGTTCTTGATCTTCGGAGCTGCGTGCTCCGATTGCTACCCATGAGAGAAGTTCAAGAAACCCTTTAGCATTATGAGTAAACAGTGCTTCATCGGCAATTGGAAGTCCCATCTCAATGACTTTAATCATCATATCCCGAGTATATTTTATTCCGGCTGCAATATCGGGTTCAGAAAATAGATCAGGCTGGTTTACAGGACCTGTCCATCCTTTAGTTGTACGAGGTTTTTGGATATATACCCGCATGATTAATTTTAATTCATGTTTAACTTTCTCATTCAATTTCACTAAACGGTTGGCGTACTCCAGAACAGCTTGTTTAGGCCACGCAGAACAAGGACCCACTATCATTAAAAGCCGATCATCACGGCCTTCTAAAATCGCTTTGACTTCTCTTCGATCGCGAGTAATTTGCTGGTGGGCAGAAAGGGACAAAGGAATTTCTTGAAGAATTGATTCTACAGAAGGGAGTTTTTTTAAGACTGAATAGCTCATCATACCCTCCTTAAATCAGTAAGCACTGTGGATAGAGGGGGAGAACGATGTGTTCGTGGTGGATGGCGCATGATATACACTCCTCTTTGGTTCTATCCAACGCCCATACTTTGTTGTCTGGGAATTCGGGTACCAAAAACCCCCAGACTCTGCTGGGGGTTGGAATGTTAGTTAATTCTACCGACCACCCAGCTCCGGGCTAAAAAAGCTAAAATAAAAAAAGCAAGCAAAGGTTTGTGGTAAACCTGCTTTTTCATTTAACTTGTGGTGTACAGTAGAATGGGACATTAAATTTCACAAAATTGTACTATTAATGTACAAATATACAACTTAATAAATATTATGTCAAGAGCCAAAGTGGTGAGGGGACATTCTTTAATTTGATAAATCTATGAAAATCTTTTCAATTAAAGAGATTTCTAAGGTGAGAAACATAGTTTATAACTTGCCAGCGCCACGCAATGGGGCTATATTTTTTTATTTCTATCCCAAAAAACAGTAAGAAATGACCAAAATCGCACTTTATTTAGCGGGTGGTGGAGCTCGTGGAGCCTATCAGGCAGGCGTACTCCATGCGATCAACACCATTCTTGGTGTAAGGAAAATTCCTTTCAGTATGATCACTGGCGTTAGTGTTGGCAGTATTAATGCCGCAGTAATCGCTGAAAATGCACTGGATTTTTCTGCGGGTACGAACAAGTTAAATGAATTATGGAGCAACATTACTTGCCAGCACATATTTAAGTCCAGTAACTACGCGCTCAGCGTATCAGCAATGCGCAATATGAACAGTATGCTTACTAAGCAACGCTTGTTGGGACATATTCTAGATACCTCGCCTTTGCGTCAGTTCATCACCAACATTATTAATTTTGAGACTTTGGAAGGGGTTATTAAAAATAAAAATTTGGAAATGTTAGAAATCATCAGCAACTGTTATGAAGCCCAAAAAACCATTTCCTTTTATCAACATTATGCAGAAAAGTTTGAGGATTGGGATGATCCGCTTCATAGTAGTCAACGAGTTAATCTTAAAATGGAGTATTTTCTAGCATCAACCTCATTACCGTTATTCTTTCCACCCGCAAAAATAAATGGACTTCATTATGGAGATGGGCATGTGGGATTAGCGGCTCCTCTACGAGGTGCTATTCGTAGTCAAGTCGATAAAATTTTAATAATTGGTACACGTACATTACCCAATGTTAGTGACGTAGAGAAATTACAAAGCAGTGATATTGATTTTTCCCGTGTGTTAGGGGGAATGGTCAATGGGTTGTTTTTAGATAATCTTGAACGTGATCTTGAGATGGTTGGCCATATGAATCATATGGCTCGCATGATACCTACAGAGAAGGAATATGCTCATTGGCGGCCAATTCAAACCTTGCATTTACGGCCTAGTACGGATGTAGCCGGCATGGCTCAATCTCAATACCATAACATTCCTATTTTACTACGTATGTTTCTTAATTTTCTGGGTGCGAAACGTCATTCTGGTGATCTACTCAGCTTTTTATTATTTGAAAAAGCCTTCACACGTCAATTAATGAAACTGGGTTTCGATGATACGCTGGCAGCAGAGGGTTCTGTTTTAGATTTTTTTAATAGCTAGGGTGCAAGGCGGGAATTTACTCATCAAATCATACTTACTTTATTGGTGAGAGGGAATTCCCGCCTGCGCGGGAATGACACGTTGTCTCTTAAGAGTGTTTCCTAGTGTATCACTTTATGATCATGAGCCACTTTGAGGATGGATCAATTTTTTGACTATTATTGGGGTTTCCGGCTGTGTAGTGTTTGCTCATTAATGTGCTGGTGGCACTGTCAAATTTATCATTATTAATGTGTTTGTTAAGACAACTTCCTACCGAACTTGCTCCTGAGCAGAAGGCTTGATTGAAATCATAATACTGATTGAGTCGACTTTTAGCTGCGGTAGCACCGATGAAATTATAAGTAATGTAATCGTTTAATTGCCATGGGGCTTGTGCATTAGATCTTGATAACTTCAGGGTTTTAAAAGAAGAAGCATTGCCATGATCTGATCCAATAGAAGCAGAATATATGATGGGAATGACATAACCATTTCGTTCTACTTTAATTGCATGGATTTCATCAAAGTGAGTATGCGCTGCAAGCATGCCAATAACCAGTTCCGGATACGCTTTTATAATTCTTTTAAACGAGTCTTTATAGGTTGTTTCCCAACTTTGCGGTGGGACATGCATCGCTAAAAGAACACGCTCATGGTTTGCTTTACTTATTTTAAGTTCATTTTCTAACCACTGAAGCTCTTCGGTGGCACCCTCCCGCGATGGTGAAAATCCTGGTCTTGATACAAATACCACACTGTTTAATGAAATAAGCTTGAGATGATCCCCTAGGTATGCAGAGTAATAGCCGTATTTCTGGTTTTCCTGGCTGATACAAGCCTCCCCATTAAAAGGACATTTAAGCCCTGTTGAAAGAAATCCATCATCATTTCCTGTTATCGCTTTTAACAAATCAGAAGCAGATTCATCGTTATAAGTAAATGGCCCATAATCTCGTTGCAGCGAATCATTATTACCAAAAATATAAAAATAAGGTGAAGGATTTATTTTTTCATTCAGTTGTTCAAAAACCAAGTTGATGTTGTCTTTTGTTGTTTTACGCGAATAGGCGTTGTGGGCTGGTAAGTCACCCAGCAAAAGAACGGCATGCTTTGTTTGTTGATCCAAATCAATTTGTTCGCCAATACTAGCTATTAATGTTTTAAAGCTTTCAGGGTCCAGTTCTTCGGAAGAATTGGGATAGGGATTTATGTGTGTCGGTTGTTTTTTTGTAATATCCACATGCGGATCGGATATTAGGAACACATTAAGTTGGTTTTGAGTGTTATCACTGGCTGCTGTTGCAAGGCAATTAGCCATAGAGAGTAAGAGCATGGCCAAGGCTATTGTTAATCTTTTGAACGTTATCATCTAAATTTCTCCGTCTGTGTGGATGATTTTGTAACTTTATTCAGAGAGGTTCGAGGTGCTCCACTGACACTACTATGATACCAGCAGCGGATTTAATGAAGATTACTGTGTGTACGCAAATTATGCAATTGGAATATTAATTGACCTTTTGAAGTTCTCTGCACCGAATAGGTCATTAATAGGAACCAAGCAATTAGATTGACTATTCAGGTACATTGAAGTGTTTTACATTCACTAGAGGTTATGTTCAACTGTACGTAGTGTTAGGGTATTGGTTTTTGAAATTTTGCTGCATGGATAATGACGTAATTTATTAGAATTAATTGATTAGCCTAAGGAGATAAGAGCAATGGAAGGTGTTTTAATTTGTTTAACGCTTCTTTTTTTATTGGTTATCTCTGGAGTGATAACACGCTTTATTTCTTTTCTACCCGCTCCATTAATCCAAATTACTATAGGAACAATTCTGGCAGTTTTATTTCCAACCTTTGATGTTGGATTTAATCCTGAACTTTTTATGTTATTGTTCATCCCACCGTTGTTATTTAATGACAGTTGGCATTTTCCTAAGCGTGAGTTTTTGCTCTATACCAGACCCATTATTATGCTCTCAATTGGGTTGGTTTTTTTCACCGTAGCAGGGATTGGTTATTTAGTCCATTGGTTCGTTCCACTCATTCCGTTACCCGCGGCGTTTGCATTAGCTGCAGCACTTTCTCCAACAGATGCAATATCCCTTAGATCCATGACTGCCGGAGCTCGGATACCTGAACGAATTATGCATATCTTACAAGGAGAAGCTCTTTTAAATGATGCCTCAGGCTTGGTTTCATTTAAATTAGCGGTTGCCGCGATGGTCACAGGTGTATTTTCACTTAAAGGGGCAGCATTTAGTTTATTATTTATTAGTCTAGGTGGGATTGCTGTTGGTTTTATTCTTACTTATATTTTTATTTCACTATTGGGAAAATTAACCCAACATAGCGCTCATGAGACCACTACGGAAAATCTTTTGTTATTACTTTTACCCTTTAGTGTATATCTAGTCGCAGAAAAGTTAGGATTTTCAGGAGTTCTAGCTACGGTTGCTGCTGGTTTTACGGTAGATAGAGCCGGATTTTTAGATCGAACAATGGCCAAAATGCGTATTGAAGGCCATTTTGTCTGGGGAGTGCTCGATCTCACTTTAAACGGAATCATATTTATTCTCTTGGGTTTGTATTTACCCCATTCGATTAAATTTCTTGCGACTACAGGGTACAGTTTCTCTGAATATACACAAATTGTTGTTCTTATCACGGTGACGCTAATTTTATTGCGAACCTTATGGATTTATTTAACTTTGCCTTTTGAAGCATTAATTTCTAGAAGAAAACGTAGTACATGGCGTTTCCCTAATATAAAAATAATCGGCACCTTTTCACTAGGTGGGGTACGGGGAGCGATTGCTCTGGCGGCGATCTTATCGTTACCTCATACGATTAATGGAGCTCCTTTCCCCGAACGAAAGCTTTTAATCATCCTGGTGATTGGCGTTGTTCTTTGTTCCCTTTTAATAAGTAGTTTGCTCTTGCCGTTAATAACGCCTGGATTGAAGAACTTGATGCATAGACATACTCAAAATGAGGAAAATGAAGCAGTACTGGCATTAAGCAAAGCTGCAGTTGAAGCAATCAAAATAAAAATGAAGAGTTTATGTGAAGAGATTAATGATGGAGATAAAGCTTTATGCATCGAGGTTGCAGATAAATTAATCGCGACTTTTAATCAATTTATCGCTTCCAATCATGGTTCTGAACATGAAAAGATCAAGAGTATGTTAGCGTTAACAATTGAGCGGCAATTAAGATATGCGGCTCTAGAAGGGGCTCATTTGGAATTGCGCACTTTGCGAAAAGAAAGAAAAATCAACAATACAACGATGATGAAAATTATTTCAAGACTGGATTTAAGACAAATGACTTTGCATACAGAACATCAAACACTTTCAGACTCATTTGAGAGAGCAGTCAAAGAATAAGATTTCGTGTAGTTTATAAAGCGATTTATGGAGGGAATTAAGCTCTTAACCTAACTCCCAGCTTGAATATAGTGTGCTTTTCATAATGTATTTGATAATGAAAATGTCTCCATTCCTTGCTTCTCTTCTTTTTTTTGTTTATTGAGCTGAAACAAACATAGAGAAACCAAAGAAGGAACCTTATCATGTGCTTTAAGTAAGGTATGTCTATAAAGCGCGGTTTCTTCAATCGATTTTAATGCTGCTTTTGGATTACTATGTAAACCCTCAAGCCGGAATCTTGCTGGGGTATATGCACCGTTTAATAACATGTGCCGCAAACCCCAGTTATAGGAATTTAGATTAGGTGTTATGCCCAGTTTTTCCGCCAATGCAGTTGAAAATTCTAGTTCATCGCGGTCTTTGGAGGTATGCGCGGCTTCTTCTTTCATTGTCTCGATTGGAGGTAACTTCAAGCGACCACTAAATACCCCACAAGCATAGCGTGCTTGCAATTCAACAAGAGGAAATACGGCTCCACGAGCACCGGGATACATACCTATATATGCTAGACGGTGCGTAGCGAGTGAAAAAGTATCTTCATAAAGTAACGAAGTTGGAGGAAGACGCAGATGTTCAGGGAGAAATGATAAGTCTCTTTCATAACCAGTACAAAAGATAACAACATCAAATTCAAGAGTACGACCATCTTTTAAGACGACACTGGAGTTTAGAAAATAGTCGACTTCGCCACAAATAGGTTTTAATTTCCCGCAACGCACTTCTTTGAAATAATCATCGGCTACCACAAAACCCACAGGAGAATTAGGGGACATATGCCACTCTGGGACCTCATTTTGTTCCGGGCAGTGCTGCAACATGAATTGATATTGTTCTTCTCGAGACATGGGTTTTTGTGAACTAGCATAGGTTTTTAATAAGTCTCTGGGCAGAAAAGGGCCATCATTTTGAGGATCCGAAGAGCGATATCTTTTTATTACCCAGCGTTCTTTTCTTAATAAATGGGTCACCTCGGTTATTTTGGCAACTTCTTCTGCAAGTGAAGTACCGCTTAAAGATCCCCCAAGTATTAAAACACGCTTATTTACAAAGTCCTTGGCAGACTTATATTTGGAGCTATGGAGCATGTTATCCTGTAATTGGTCTAAGCCTTTAAACTTAGGAATATAGGGATTGGTAAATTTACTTGTTGCAATAATAAGCGAATCAAACAATTCTTCTTTTAGCGTTGTTTTATTTTCTTGCCAACGAATCAGCCATTTTCCATCTTGTTCTAATACCTCTATGACGCGACACCCAAAGCGAATATAAGGTAAAAGATTAAAGTGTTTTGTATAGTTGGATAAATAATCATATACCTCTTGCGTGGTTGGAAAATCAGCGGTGTCAGTTGGCCAATTAAAATTAGAAAAAGTTCCGGTATGCCGTGAGATATTTACTTTCATTCCGGGCCAAGCCGAGCCTTGATCCGAAGGCTTACGATCATCTGGACCCCATACACCACCAACCCGGAATGACATTTCAAAAAGAGTGGGAACTATCCCTTCATCAAGAGCAGCTACAGCGGAAGTAAGACCAGAAGCACCCGCCCCAATGATGGCAATTTTGGGCATAATGAAAAACTCTCCATATTTGATATTTTTTTACTAAAGTGAATTAATCTCAGCACGCTAGGACAAGGTTGGGCTGCGTGCTGATGAGACAGTGAAGAGATTTACTTACCTCCGAAGCAAGCATCCAGAGTGACTGCATTATCAGCAGGAAGCCAGTGGCCGTATTTTTCTCCATGCCACCGACTGGTTTCTTCGAGCTTCGCGAGTACTGTTTGTTTGGTGAGTTCCTTGCGTTTTATCCAATCAGTACAACGCTTCTTAATCTGTCTACGAATTTGATCGCGCATAAAAGCGTAACGACAAGGATTATAGGCTTCATTTAGGTTATCTGAAATATAGGGTTCCAATAAGTTATACTCATTAACGTGTTTGGAAAACTCCCATTTATCCCCATTCAAAACTAGGATTGGGGGAAGTGTCTGCTCTCCAATATTCACGCTATGTGCCAGATTCATATAAAACTTCCACCCTGCATAATTGGCAGCTAAATCCGCATTGGAATACACCCCATTAATTAATGTACCTAGATAGGTCTGCTCTAGAATTTGACCGTAAGTAACAATAGCGGCATGGGCTTGTTGTGTTGTTTTTCCATGATCCAGAAAATAGTTATAAATTTTGTAATAGGTATGCCCCATCATGAAAAAATGCCCCAGTTTATCGGTACCAAAATGGTAACCATACATATTAATCGTTGGAGCAAGTCCAATCACAAATAGGGGCGATTGCGAAAAAACGAGCCAATAAACAGTTTTCCAGGGCCAGACTTCTTTATGCATCATGGGATTGGAATCTTTAGGTAAACGACGTAACCAACGTGGAAAACCCGGGCCGGTATTTGTATATATTAAATCAGCAATATAGGTATCTTTACGGCGAGCTGCTAATTGTGACGCCGCATGTCGACTCTTTTTTGCTCTGGGGAGAAGCATTTGAATTTCTGCATTGGTTTGCGCGATGGATTTTTCAAGGACCTCGTAAAGTCTGTAACTTGCTGCTGGGCCGATGTCTTGTAATTCACCAGGTGGAAGAGTAAATTGATCCGTTTCTTCAGCTTGAATGTCCTGTATGCCATAAACACTAAATAATACAATTAAAAAGAAGATCCTTGTAAAAGCCATATTCCTTTTCCTTTCCTTAATCGGTGAATCATTAGAATACAAAATGTTTCCTACTGTCTAGAAAAATTATTAAGAAATGTATTTTAAATGAGATAATTTACGTTCAAATGATATTTATGCCGGATTGGGTACATAAAAATCAAGAAATGCCCTTACCTTAGGTAGTTCCGATCCATAGGAGTGATAAAATGTAAAAATCTCATATTGTTTAAACTTTATTTCCGGCAGAATATGAATGAGTGTTTTTTCTTTCAGGGCCTGCTCAACGAGTGTGTCACCTGTTAAAAAGAGACCTATTCCTTTTTTACAAGCCTGGTTTAGCGCATTAAAGTCATCCATAAAGAGTATGGGATGGGGGCAGGATAGATAAGTTCCGTTTTCTAGTGGGAGTTCCGTAGCCGGTTTTCTCAGACTGTGGGAAATAAATGGAAAGTCCATGAGGTCGAAGGGTCGAACGGGCATTCCATATCGTTGGATTAGACTAGGTGCTGCACAAAGAATATTGTTGATTGGGCTCATTTTTCTGTATTTTAAATGGTCTGTAAATGGTGGAATTTCCGGAAAACCGACCATCACATCAATATCTTTACGCGCTAAATCATTATCTTGTTCGGAGAACAAAAATTCACATTCGATCAAGGGATACTGAGCCATAAACTCAGCAAGCCGATCGAGAATGAGTTCCTTAGCAAGAATGGTCGAAACCAAAATGGTAATTTGACCTTGAGGAATGGATTGTCTTGATTCGATAAATTGTTCAATACGTTGTGTCTCCGCAAGAAGTTTCTGAAATTTTTCCAGGAGTACTACACCAAATACCGTCAGTTGCACTTTACGAGTATCTCGGATAAAGAGTTTTTCCCCAAGTTGATCTTCCAAGTTCTTAACTTGCTTACTCACAGCGGTCGGTGTAATGCACAGCTCGGCCGCAGCACGATTGTAACTTAGATACTCTGCTACTTTTATAAAGCATCTTAATTGAGAAAAATTTAACATAATAACCGATTTAGTTATTTAATTAAGCATCAATTATAAACTAAAAGTTCATAATTGCCGAACAAATATGGATTAATATTCCCCTAATTGATAAGTACAATTGGAATAAATCAAGTAGAGAGGTAGATTATGAACTATCAATATCATCACGTTGGAATACCCGTTACACAGCCACGTGCAGGGGAGCGTTATAGTGCTGTTATGGATATGTATACTTCAGGAGGTGAACTACCCGGACGTATTCAATATCATCGATTTGGTCCGAATTGCCCTTTACATAAGCTGATTCAAACTCAACCCCATATAGCCTATAAAGTGCAATGTATTGAGGAGGCAATAAAGGGCAAACATGTTCTTTTAGAGCCTTATTTTCCCTTAAAAAATTTTCGAGTAGCAATGATCGAGGACCATGGGGCAATTATCGAATTCATTGAAACAAGCTTGTCTGAAGAGGAAATATGGGATGAATCAAAGCACCAAGATTCTATGCTCTACTCCAAAAGCGGTTAGGCAGTAAGGATTTGCCGGTTGATTAGATGCTCGGCACATCAACTGCAAATAATGTGTAAATTTTGAAAATAAATTAACCAGGCCTGTATTAATATTAAATATAATAGTAACTTGCCCACATTAAATGCAAATTAAGATGTCCGAGTCGATTCAATTTGTGGTAACTGGAGAAAGCGCCGGTATCGTTGAAGTAAAAATTGATACTTCTTCATCAGAAATCACCGCAACCTTCATCTATAAGCCAAATCCTGGGACCCCCGTTCCCAAAGAAATGTTATTAGGTTATCGTGATGCCTCAGGAAAAGGTCATATGCTTTCCATGACTCAAGAAAAAGAGGGAGAATGGAGCGCAAAACGATCAATTGCAGCCAATGAAAGCAGCGATTTTTTTATGCATCCCGATGTGCAGCCTGGGAAATTGGCTCAAAAGCCTAATATTATCCATAAAATCGCTTTATCCGATGGGAAAATTATCCGATCGGTGTATGAGAATCGTGAATTAGCCGAAGAAAATAAAGGGACTATTCAAAAACGCGTACTGAGTGCAACGGGCATTTTAAGTGAGCCTATAGAGGAGCCTTATACATTAAAGTCTGGGGATCAGTTGGTTGAAGTCTATTTTCCGGCAGGATATAAAGTTTCTGCATCTAGATCTAGAGAGTACAATATTCAGGTGATGCTCGATGGGGATATGCATTTACGTGAGGATGCCTTTGGAAACCGCATGGGCACAAAACACATTTTAGATAATTTAATTGCTGAAGGTAAAATAGAACCGGTCATTGCAGTATTTGTATCACCTTCCCCACCTACTATGGGAAAAGGGCAATGGGCTTCTATGCCAAGACTTAAAGAATATGGTTGTGATCTGCATACCGATGCGATGCTTACTAAAATTCCCAGTGCATTAAAGCGAGCAGATATCCAAGTGACAAGAGATCCTCAAAAAATAGGGATATGTGGACAAAGTATGGGGGGGCTGCAAGCTTTATATACAGCCAAAATGCACCCGGATATCTATGGACACGTGATTGCTCAATCTCCCGCGGTTTGGTGGGGACCCTCATTACTCCGCTTAAAAGGTAAAGAAGTCGATGAGCCTGTACGTTATGAAGAGGACCGAACTTGGCGTGCACCTTTGGCTAATAAGGATGAGCAACAATATTTATTGCATATGCTTAAGACAGGCTATGATGAATTGTCCAAACAAAAAGTACCTCAAGGAGGCGTTAATATTCATCTCCAGGCAGGAACCTTGGAAACAGGAGACTGTGGGTTAGGTGATGAACCATTAACTCAAGCCACTATGGCCCTAGCCCAAGAATTACAGGTTCCATGCACACTTCATGATGGGGGACATGCAGTAGAACCTTGGGCAACTGGACTTGCTGTTCTTTTACCCCAAGTCCATCCTAAGCTGAGTGCTTTGAAGGAGAGTTGGCTTGCTTCTGCGCCAAAGACTGAATCTGGCGCTATTGATTTAACCAAAGCCGAGCGTTTTGCCGAAGGGGGGACCCATGCGCTTTATCGATTTCCGGATGCCCCTTATGTTATTAAAGTAATGAAACAAAATCCCAATCCTAAGGAGCTTGAAGAGTTAGAGAAAAAATATGCTGTTTTATACGATTGTTTTGATCGGGACAATAAACAACGATGTATTCGGGAACAACATACTATCCAACACGTTTTACTCCCTGGAAAAGAACCTCAAAAGGCAGCTTTATCAATCGTTCCCTATGAAAAATGCTTCAAGTCTAAAGTGAAATTTGATTTTAAAATAGAACCCGCGGAACTCGATCCCTACTTAATGGAGCACAATAAAGTGTTGTGCGATAAAGCGAATAAAATACTTATTCATAAGGATCACTCTGATTCCAGTTTTGATTTTAATGATTACTCGAGGATTGATGAACGAATCGGCAAAATAGTACAACGTTTAGATGGCGATCCTAAACTTAAGGAGCTAATGATTGAGTTTCTAAATCATTATCGTGATTTTTATCAAAAAACGAATATCATTATGGATGCTATGGGGTTTGAAAATATTCTTTTCTTTCAAGATGAAAAGGGTGAGTGGCAATTTAAAATAGGAAGTGTCATCAAACACGATACGGGAAAATATACTAATGAGTTATTTCAAGCACTACATAGTGAAAAAGAAGTTGATTTGAATTCTTTTGTTAATTTTACCCATGCCTATTTTTCACCGGCGAATATTAGAGCGGTAAATCTCTGTGCGATGAAACTTGGTTTAGAACCTGTAATTAATGATGTGATCATCGATCCCAAAGATTTATTCAAAATATCGCAACGATTATCTATTCCTGAACGAATGCTTGCCTATGCACGACATGGCGATTTTGAACAGGTAGGTACTATGCTCGAGTCAAATAAAGGACTCCTTAGTTTTAATCTCCAAGATTTCTGGGCATATTCTTTAATTGCTGATGAATACACAAAGCATGGACAGTCACCCAAAGCACTTAAAGCTTATTTAGATGCCGTCAGTAAATTTCCAGTTATCTTGCCGGAAAATAAAGAGGATGCAAAACGGATACACGATGCGAAAACAGCCATTGTCGATCGAAAAAATATACACGATAAAAAAATAATGCTCCATCAAGAACTCACTATGTCTTTACCCTCATCCGTATTAACTAAAACTATGACTCATAATTATAAAAAGCAGCTGCAAGAAACAAAATCTGAAAACCCTTCTATTATTTCTATTTCATATAACTGATGGATCGATTTCTTTTGGGCGAGAATTAAGCTACGAAAGAAGCCATTCGAAGATTTGCAATATTCTCCAAATGAATTAAGATGGTTCAATTTGACTGATATTTTGCTCGGAGTATCTATGTTTGGTGAGTTATTTGAAAGTTCAATAGCCTTAAGTATTCAATATTACTCCAACCAAGCATATGAATATGTGACTAATATTTTGCACCAAGCAGAACAATTTGGAGTTGGCCGTACCAGAGATTTTATTCGAGATCCGAAAAAGATGATCCAAACTTTAACCTCTGAAGCCCGGAGTAGCGAAGAGGGATACAGCGTTGTGAGTTTGGGATATTTGGGAGGACACTATGCTGTTATTACGCCAAAGTCTCAAGCTCAGTTTGTTGAATTAATCACTCAATTCGATAAAGAACAATCAAGCCGAAAAGGACATGCCTCGTTTAAATTTTTTTCTGGGAATGATTTTTTTATAATTTCAGATATTGGACATGATGCACTGACATCGAGAAAAAATCTGTCTCGTTTTCTAACCCCATCCCGGCTTGCTAATCCTCTCAGCATAGAAATAGAAAAAAGGACGGTTTCTGAGATGGATATTAAAATTCGTCATTCAATATGTGGAATTGTGCGAGCGGTAATGGTCGAAAATATGCTGGGTATCAAGCAATTACCAGAAGATACCTATAATATGATGGAGTCTTATCGAAACGATGTAAAACGTTGGGGTGCATTTCCTTTCCCTGAATTGCTTAATTTTATGCCGAGCTTAAGAAAAAAACGAGATACTTACCGGACTTTTTCAAAGGGGATTTTAGAGCAGGAGTTCGAAAAAGTGGTTGCCGTGCTTCATTCCGACGATCATCCCGGAGATGCAAATTTAATTGCTGCTTCTATAGTAAGTTTGTTTAAAGATGAAAACCCAGATCTCTCAAAGAGTGAATTTTCAAATGCTTTAAAATCTTTACCTGTTTCTGAGATTAGACGCTATTTTCAAAATCCCATCGTTCAATCGCTACCGATGATCCTCAAAGCAGCAGATAATTTAACTGATGCGATTGTCTTATGCCTCGAGCAAATTGCATCCGACCCAAGCAAATTTGAGATGATTCGCGATGAAATTGATGAAGCTCATTTGACTTTCGAAGAGTTAGACATTAAAGCTCTGAAATCTTTACCCATACTCGATGCATTTTATAAGGAGTCAGTGCGGTTTGATGCTCCTATTGCAGTACCCCGATATACCCAAAATGGATATTCATCGGATTCAATGAATATTCCCCCTAACACGATGATTATATTTGATTTACATGCTTTAGCTAAAGGCGAACAATATTGGACGAATCCTGATGCGTTTGACCCTAAACGATTTTTACAACCGAAGCAGCACATGAAAGTTGGGAATGAATCCGATAACAAAAATAATCATATCCTTGGTCAATTTCCATTTGTCCCATTTTCAATAGGTCAACGCAACTGCCCAGCATTTGCGGTTACAGAAGTGTTATTTAAAGCAGCTATTGCGAAATTTGTGTCAGACTATCAACTGAGTTTTGTTAAAAAAGAGGATAATGATTCAATATTGCACGTTGCTTCCAGGGATAAATCGTTCCGTTTAACCCAATAATGACTTCAATTATTAAATTGGTCTTGCTTGAAATTGGGGTTCCACTTTCGCGAGACAACAGCTTTTAACTTAATAGCAAATGAGTCCTACGCTAGGCTTTCCAAGATATATAGTTAGCCCATAGCCGATCCCAAGCAAAATAATCTATAATGTTCCATGTGAGGACGACCTCACCCGAAATGGTTACACCCGGGACGGCCCGACTTAATGAAAAGAGGGTAATATGGCCTGGATTATATTAACTGTTGCTGGTTTACTTGAGATAGTATGGGCTTTTTTCATGAAATTGTCTCAGGGTTTTTCGAAACCGCTTCCTTCCATCGTTACAATTGTGGCAATGATTGCAAGCTTTATATTGCTAGCTCTTTCTATGAAAACCCTACCCTTGGGAACTGCTTATGCAATCTGGACTGGAATCGGTGCAGTTGGTGCGTTCCTGGTTGGACTCCTTATGCTGGGAGAACCAGTCAATATCATGCGAATTGTTGCAGCATTTCTCATCGTTTCCGGGCTTTTGATGATGAAGTTTTCTTCCTAGATGAAGGGCTCGAATTGGCTTAGAGCTTAAAAGCAAAATAACCACTTCGGGTTCAGTTCATTGCTCTAAACGATACCTCTTTAAAATTTCAATGTCCCGCGGCTTTTCTGCGGGATCCCTAGAAATACAAATTGCACTTCATTGCATTCGGGAATATCGTAGGTGCCTCCCGCGGATGTCGCGGAAGGTAGAGATAGGGAGGGTTGGTGTTTATTAAATATACATCGACGTGCGAATTTCTTCGAACTGAGCGTCATCATGCTCTTGCATTTTTTCCGCTGCCTGTAACTCCTCTTGCTCTTGTTCTTGTTGTGTTTTTAATTTCATTAACTCAATCATGTTTTGGGTTTTTAACTCGTGTAATATAGCCGCCAATAAAAAATCAGTGGTGGTTTGCAGGCTTATTTCTTGAACAGGTTGCTGGATTTCCTGTGTATTTTGTGCCTCTTGTTTTGCTGATGTGGGCATTGGTTTTGAATTAAAAAAAAGTGGCGCCTCCTGATTTGAGTAGGGTTTTTGGGCTTTATTATTTCCATTTGCTAGACGAGCATTTGTAGCTTTTTTACCCATGATGATCTCCTTTTCCTTATGAGTCCCCTTCAGATTAATCTAAATATTGATTTAAATGCAAATGTTTTTTTCAAGATTGGCAAATTTTGTGTTTTTATCATTAATATTGCTCATCAAGTCTAGATCTCATCCTTTTTTTCTTTTCCAAGTGAATAAAAAAGAACAATATTGTCTTAAATTGCTCATCCTGGGTTTCTTTTAATATTTTGTTAATTTTATCGTGTTATAGTTTTGCGCATCTTGTTAAATTTATCACCGATTCATTCTTTGTTTATTAGTCATATGAGAAAAAAATATGAAAGAACTCTTTGAGAAAAATACTTCGAAATCTGGCAGTACTACGTCTTTGACACACCCTGATATTTGTACTTGTACAATGTGTATGAAAAGCAAATTATCCACTGAGGAAGCAAGCAGGCATTTCCGTAGCTTGCAAGCTACCATGGTGGATCGAAGAAATCCCGATACACCTGGTAGCAAACCCTTAATGAAAGCCGTAGAAGCCTATGCCATTCTTAAAGCAGGCACAGAAATAAACATGATGGAAGCAATTGGACTTACGGAATATGATCTACCTGATTCAGGAACTACGATTAAAATAAGTCCCCCACAAGAATTAACCATTAAAGCAACATGGAAAAATAAAAATCAGGAACGTGCTGTTAGTGGTACGGATGCGAATGTTTTTGGTAGCTTGGGTGTATTAGCAATTCCTTCCGATGTGCAAGTAGTGAATATACCCAAAATGAATGCTCGTTCAGTACCTAGAGAATTTTTAGCTAAATACGGGGCTGAGTTAATTCCTCTAGACCAATCATTTATTTTGGATAGTGTTAAAGAGCCAGCATTAGAAAACCTATACCTGGTCGAATATCAGTGGGACTCAGATTACATCCAAGACTATGTTATGAAAAGAAAGGGCGGGGGTGGGTTATTTGTAGAAACCCATCCATTTCCCCACGTATTTACACCGTTGTCCCCGAAGTGTAGTGGTGCATTGATTCTCGGAATAGAGCAAGGTGGAGGCACATTTTCTTTTGCTGCTTTTGAAATACCCTATGGATATACAATAAAAATTGGTAGTAATGTAATCCATGGTGACTCGTTTTTTGTAGGGCCTTATGCTATCGCATTAACCGAAACTGAATTAGCTGATTCGGTTATTTTGAAGCAAGATACGCCCCAACGTGATCCGCAACAAGTAGTTCAGATACCTACCCCAACGTTTAAAATCGATTTATTTGAAGATACTCAAATACCTAAAGGTGTTTTTGAAAATCGGATGAACTTTTTTAAACAATTACCCAAGGAAGTTGCAAGTGACGTTCGTCCTTTATCTACATCTTCTCAAAAAAGGGTATGATCCACAATCTGGAGCAGTACCTCCTTTACGGTATCCAAAATAGTTCAGTCATCCTATTTGGAATACTTAGATGATGAGCATATGGAGAACTACTCAAAGTAGTTACTCCATTGGCTTTCTGGAGGAAATAAGGAGCTAACTGAAACGTTTAATCTTTCCAAAGGGAAAAATAAAGTGTATTATACAAAAAACATCCAAATTGGAAAATAATTTCCACTGAAATTTTGAATATTTGTAACTTTCCCTAGGATTTTTAAGAGGTAAATGGATATGTTTAGTAAATTCGGACCAGCAAAAAATACTTTTGAAGAAGAAATAGCATCAGAGCAACGTCAAAAGCTGCAAGAAAATTTAGAAAGGCTTGCTGTTCCAAAAATTGAACAAGAAAAAATCATGCAAATGCGAAATAATTCATCTGATGAATATCATAAGTCGCGTTGTTTTTGGTTCCTTGAAAATCAGACATTTCCTCAGAAACAAACCATGTTTAACCAGCATCACATTGACACATTTAAAAAATGTCAGCGTGAACTGAGTGACGCATTAGACAATGGGCCAGAAGAACCAAAGTCAGAGAGCATGAAGTTTAGATAGATTATGGGAAGCATCTTGGCTGTGAAGATGCCCGATTGTACCGTGGTTATCGAAATTCTGCCGGGTCGGGTAACCAAAATACCCGGTTTGATGCATTAATCACTACATCAAGATAAGGGCTTCCTGTCGCCATATCTATGAGTTTATCGGCCCATTTTGCATAGGTTTCTGCGGATTGGAATTCAAATTTTTGTTCTGAATTCATCAATGTTAATGCAATCAGGACGCCAATCATTTCATAAATGATTGGTTTTTGGTAATCATGCATGCATTTCTGGGCAATAGTAACTCGGTCCTTTTTTCCATCCATAAGGACCGGTTGAGCAATGTGTTTTAATACATTTTCTTCCATGGTTAGCCCTGTCAATGCAGCCACGCGTTGAATCAGTTCTTCTTGGGGATATACCAGGGCCGTAGCCACCTCCCGATTAATTCCAGGTTCATAGAATACAGGTTGATGCTTGAGTATATTAGGAAATTCTTCGATATAAGGCACACACTGAGTTACTTCAAAGTAATCGTCAATCGATTTAAGCATGGGTTTGAAATCAAAACCTACTTGCGTATCCAACTCAGCGTTTAAGTCATTTAAATAGCAAACGATTGCCAACCCCCCCATGATCCGAGCGCGAGCCTCGGGGGAGTTGGTATCTGCCTTACTGATTGGATATGCAATGCTGAGCCAACGATTGGGAGCTGAAGCCAACGCCTCTATTTTAGACCGGAGATTACGAGCATACATTTTTATAGTGTAGTCTATAACGAGATCACATATCTCTTGGCGTGGTCTTAAAATCATCATTTCCGTAGGCTTGGACATGCTTGATCCCTTGATTTTGGCTTCGTTCATGCTAGTTACTCATTTTAATTCAATGTGTACTCTTGCTCTTTGTTTGGCTCCAGCTGTTTTAGTAAGCTTCTCCTATTGATCATCTGAGTTAGCACCAGGTCGTGGAGTGGTAATGCATGGGGTATAACATCGATCCTTAGCATTAATAAACGCTTTTACCCCATCAAAACTACCATTAGACTTAACTAACCAGGGTTGATCCCCTTGCCAAGTAGTGATTTTTATCCGCTGCAACATACCAGGAAGTTCTCTTACACCACTTGTTGAGACGATAGCGAGCCCGTCCCCATGATTTTGATGAATACAGTGAGGAGATTGGTGATGTAACGAAAGAATATCTTCCGGGAAGAGAGGAACCGCACCACCAACTATCCGTGCCCTATTAATATTACCAAAAAGGCTTCCAGGTCCTTGAGCAAAAGCTAAGGTATGAGCTAAAGCTTGTGAATATTCGCTGTCATAAAATGAATGCTTCATTAAGGCGAACTCATCGCTTCGCATTGAATTAATATTATTTTTATATTCAGTTTTAATTTTGTGGATTATTTTGACACGTTCATCCTGGGTCAATCCCTCTCGTTTTAAAGATTCAGCGAGCTCGATAAGAAGCATACAATGACCGCCCAATTTTTCAGCAATATCTACAATTGAATCTAAATGTTGATCTTTGATAATTTGCCCACTTAAGCCAGCTACAGTTTGACCCGAAATTAAACCAAGGCCATACATTGCCGAACCCACTCCAGCCTCAAGTATTTTTTGACATTCTTTTTGAGATAGATGAGTAAGTTTAGATAACTCTTTTACATCGATACTTAATATTTTTTCAAGAGCTGCTCTTGCCTCGGGATATCGTTTGGCAAGATGTTTATGTATACTTATACGGTGTTGCATATCAATGTAGAATGCTTTGCAGGCATCAACACCTTCTTGAGCGTGTTGGTGTCTCTCATGCAACATCGAGGTATATTCTTCTAGCGTTTTTCCTTGCATTTTGGCTCGTTCCTCGAGCTGTTCATCAGGTAAGCTCAAGGCAGCCTCCATAAGCTTCATATCCGCGAAATATTTGCAGCCTTTTTCTGTGATGCACTCCATATGGTTCTGTAAAGCGATCCCACATGCCTCTACTAATTTTTTGTGCTGCTTGGGATGCTGGAACAAAGTCAAAAGACCTCCGGTAAACCCTTGGACGACTAATTCTTGAGAGCGACTCGGTGTATATGCCTCTTTTCCTGGATGAGGAATTTTTCCCACGGGTAATTGTTCGGCATAAGCTAATAATTTCTGAGGTGAGTCAAACTCAGCTTCTGCATGTTTCATTAAATGCTCTTGGTCCGCGCGATAGAGTTTTTCAGCGTCTTTGAATCGTTGTTGATCTTTGGAGTCCAAATTGTAAAGTATCACTCCTGTTCCAACTCCAGTACCAATGACAATTGCTGCTGTTTTTTTCAACTTAAAAGCATATTTATAACCCGAAGTTATTTGTCTTTGTGCTTGCTTAATAGAGATAACTTTTGACCACATAATAATTTCTCGCAAAGGTTTGTACTTGTTGTCCATTATAACATCACCTTGATTAATGAATTATTAAGTAAAGTTACTGTCCGAATTGGTGGGCAAAAAATCCTAAAATGGTTTTGCTTAATTAAATCCATAATAGGTGTAACATCTCTAAGAAAAGGGGCAACTGCAGCCTAGTTCCTAAATATTCTAAAAAATGCCAGGAGTGTTCAAATGAATCGATATACAGGTAAATGCTTATGTGGTGAATGCCGATATGTTATTAGCGGGCAAAAACCAAAAGTAATGTTCTTATGTCATTGTAGTCGTTGTCGAAAAGAAACCGGAAGTATCCATGGGGCGAATGTGTTCTTTGAATCGGCTCAATTATCGTGGGTGAGCGGAGAGAGTAATCTTGGCTATTTCAAGTTACACAACACGAGAAAGGAACGCATTTTTTGTAAGACTTGTGGCAGCCCGCTTCCTCGACAAGATGAGAGTGGGGGCGTGATTTTACCGGCAGGTTCTTTAGATCATGATGTGTTCTTAGAGCCAACAGCCCATATTTTCTATGCAAGTCGCGTCTCTTGGGAAGATAAGCTCGCGGATTTACAACGATTTGATGAATTACCACCAGCGGATTAAAGCAAGTCAATGGTAGTTATATGGTCATCGCAAGAGCTTCGCTACATGAGTGACGCAGCCAAAAGAGCCCTAGAAAGTAATAACTATCTCATTTGTACGAGTTCATAATAATACGGTGAGACAGGTTTTAGGCTTCCTTGACTATAAGACCATAGTTTTTTAGGAGGCTCTAAAACTACCGTCTTATCAGTAATCGTGGGTATAAAAAAATCATTAAGATTTGTAGAAATTAAAATGAGTGTCTTTCCAGAAACCGAATTTGGTGACCAATATCGATACATTAAACTATCCATATTAAAAATATGTCGCCCTACAATTGGATAAATGTCTTGAATGGCTCCATTTTTCAATAATTTTGCTTGATAAAATGCAAGCTCACTTCCTATGTTATATACATCTAATGGAACTAAGATTGGTTGAGTATTTCTTTTATAACTCAAATTTTTTGCTACATCATGGAATTGTTCTGTCAGATTTTCCCATGAAATCATTTTTTGAAAGAAGAGTTGCGATGCCTTTTGCGAGGGGCTGAAGGTGAGCAGTACCATCACACAAACATAGCAAAATAATAAAAAAACGGAGCCTATATGCCATAATTTATAGGAGGTATTATGTTTAGAAATAAGTATTGCAAGCCAAGGAACAATCGCTATTAGCCCTGGACCTATCCAGTCTAACTTAATACCATGATTAAAACTATATACTCCGAAAAAGATTAAAGGAAACAGGGTAAATATTTGCAAAAACCGTTTGGCTTTGACGTCAATGCTTACTATATCTGCAGATTTTTTATCTAATAAAAAATAAAGGCCCATGACTCCCGCAGGAAGTAAAAATAAGAAAATTAATCCCATGAAATGATGGAAAGAAAACCGATTAACTGACTTAAACCGACGTACGCTTTGAAAGGCAAATGAGGCCCATTCGTGCATAAAATTCCAATAGATAACTGGAGTAAAAATAAGTGCGGTAATCAATACACAAAGATAGGGCTCTTTGCGAGCAAACCAATACCGGGTTGAGGGGACGGTGATTAGATAAAGAAGTACCGCAGGCCCCAGCAATACAATGGTATATTTGGATAACATTCCAAGACCAAGCCATACACCCGCCTTGTACCAGGATTTAGATTCATCGAAAAGAAACACACGATATAAATAATAGAGTGCAGCTGCCCAACAAAGCAGGACGGGTTGATCCGGGGTGGTGAGCGTGGATTGAATAAAATAATAAGGCATGAGTGATAGTACGAGCACAGCATACAGGCCAGAGCCTCGATGAATTAATTCCGTTAATTTGAAGCTGAAATAAGCAACACCTCCCCAACATAGCAATGCCGGAATACGAATACTGAATTCACTGGTACCAAAAATTAGGGTAGAAAATTTAATTAGCAAAGCGACCATGGGGGGATGGTCCAGATAACCAAAATCTAGATGTTGTGAATAGTTCCAATAATAAGCTTCTTCTACGAATACATCGTGTGAACCCATACATAAAATTCGTAGGGCTAAAGAAACAAAAATAATCGAAAGGGTGAGTAATACACTAATATTTTGACTCAATCCATGACGAGATAGAGCAATATGTTCGGATTTAAGTATAGAAGTCATTATCCATGTACAGAAAACTTAAACAAACCACATTCTATCCTTTTTAAAGTGGCTAGCAAAGTTATTATTGCGTACTTGTTTTAGTACTCTGTCATTTTACCAGCAATTTAAAAGTTTAAGACTTGTATCTAGAAGAGCTTATAATCTTTTTTGTTTCAATTGACTTAGAATTTTTAAGCATATTGTAGTGATTTCGCAAGTATCCAGTTTAAAATGAAAAACTAATACATCACATGGAGTTCGGATTATGTATGCAGTGTTTCACCGATTAAATATGCTAGGACTCATCTGGTTGTTCACTTATATGCCTTTTTCTTATGCTGAGGAGCTTAATGCAGATCTATTAGGGGATATTAAAACAGCCCTTGTTCCCATTAAATCAGAATATCATCACAATGCGTTAGAAGATCGAGGAATAATCCAGGTTACTGATGGTTCTGCCTGCGGCGAATCCAATCGCTCCGGAAGTGAAGAGGCAATTACTTTACCAGGAAGCATTGATTTACCGGATTATGCAACTGATGCGACTGTTTTTTTGAATGGATGGGATACCCGCTACTTAAGCAGTGATCATCATATCGGACGTGTTGCCGCCATAATTAGAAACATCCAACAGGAAAATTCTCGCTTAACGTGGGAAGCGGTGGGGTTATTACGAGATAAAAATTTTGACGATGGCTATAGATGGTGTTATCGCTTTACCGTGGTTGCATGGAATCGAAATCAAATAGATGCTCGGGTTTTGGGAGTAAGAGATAACACGACGTTCTCTTTTGAAAACGAGCATGAGCAAGTCGCGCTGGTGACTGCTGCGGGTTTTCTCAATAATAATTTCCTGACACGAGGTATTAAGGCAGCTGTACTCCCTCGAGGTTTTGTTTATGGTTGGGAAGAGGGATTTAGTCAGGCTGATCATCATCTCTTGCAAATAGCGTATAACCTCGATCATAGTGAAACGTTTATTCAGGCGGGACGCAATTGGAGTGGTCCACCTCCTTCAATAACTAACAGCCAGGCATCCAACTTTGCAAGCTGGGAAACCCTTGGTATTTTTAAAGACAACAGTACGAAACGAGATTTTAGATTTGGTTCTGCAGTATCTGTGCTTGCCGGACGTGGAGTTGAGACCAAGCAACCTCCTTTTACCATTATTCCGAAAGAAGATTTTGGCAATTGTGGGGAATTAGGAGGGGAGGTTGTGACGCAAAATCTAGTAATCGAAAATGTTCCTTATGACTATGCAATCCCCGTCTTAACGGGATGGGAACTACGCTATCCTTGTAAAGATCATCATGTCAAACGACTGGGTGTTTGGTTACATGATATGAGTTATGAAAAAGTGGCGGGAAGTTCAGTAGGAACTTTGCGTTACAGTATTTCCAGTATATTGCGCGATAAGAATACGGTCCCACTCCATATTCCACGCCATAAGGTCTCGATATTGGGAATGAATATTACTCCAGCCCCTCCAGTCCCTATACCTGATAAGAAGTCGTGAACCATTAAGGTACGATGCAAGGCTGTGTTCCTTCGGGATCTGAGGTAGTCTCGGTACTTAAAAAGTGCCGATACCTCAGGTTCGAAGTAGCAATAAATTTTTCTTCCGCGCGGGTACTTCACGAATTAGAATAGGGGAAGCTATTTCAACCTCTGGCTCAACGAGCTCAGCTTTTCAGGTAACGGGTCTGTCAGTTCTTACTTATCGAGATAATTTAATATGTGGAAAAGTATCCTCATATTGCTTAGAAAATAGGTTGAGTCATTTTGACCCAACAATTCAAAGTTATTGCCAGAAAAATAAAAATATAGTCTAGTTGGTTTCGTTTGATTTATGCCACTTATTTAATTAATATTCTCGAAATTGCTCCTAGTGGTTTATTTAATTTCATGAGATTTTTTAATATATCTTTACCCTTAAGCGCTATTCAACAGATAGTTAGTTATCTACCCTCAGCCGATAAGAAGAAATTAAGTAAAGTGAATCACGGTTGGCGACATGTATTAATGCATCAGGGCTCTGAATTATGCATTGAAGCCCAGGATTTAACGGATGTTTCCGAATTACTACCACATATCCAAGCAATTTTACCCGTAATTCCCAAGGCCCCCATTTCCATAAAACAATTAACCGAAGGATTTTCTCCTTGGGCCAATAGTTATCTGTTGCAGGTGGGTTCTGAACGGTATGTATTACGTCATATAAGACATAAGGAAGGACGAACTCGTGAGGTATTTGCCTCAATTTTTTTCGCTCAGAAAAAAATTGCGCCCGAAGTAGAGTATTTTGATTTTTCTGCGGGAATAATCATCATGCGTTATGTAGAGAATAATCCCTCTATTAACAGCCGGCTGAATGATGAGCAATTAAAGCTTATTGCAAAAAAATTCGCAGTACTTCATTCCGGACCAAAGTTACCCCGACGCGCGGAAATTGAAAAATCAACCCTCATCACGGAACGTCGGGCTACTTTAAACAGTTACATTAAAGTTTCGCCTGTTTTTTTCTTGCAGCATTATGCGCTGATGCAACTTGATTATTTAACAGATTTAGTGAAACAAACCCATTATTGTCATAACGATATGAATCCTAATAATCTGTTAGCGACCCCCGAGGATTTCTATTTTATTGATTGGGAATGCGCAGGATTACTTGATCCATTTTTAGACTTAGCGATTGTAGTGGCCACGTTACGCTTAAAGCCTGACGCTGCAAATTCTCTTTTAACGCATTATTTAGGACGTAAGCCATTCCCTGAAGAAGAGTTGCATTATGGGTACATGCAACAAATCGCTTTATTGCGATTTGCGATAAGTTTTGCAGCAAATATCAGTGATCCCACTCGTGTTAATCACGTCGATATCGCTTCAATTCCAGCGTTTAACGAATACCAACCTAGTGATGGTGCGATTGATAAAAGTAGTGATGCAGGTAAGTTTTATATTAGTGTGATGCTGATCAAGCAAGCCATGCAAACCATTAATGATTATCAATTTAAACGACAGCTCAATACCAAACTATTAGGAAGTATAAATAAACCGGAAAAAGATTTTAATTTTGGAGCGCTCCAACTTCCTTATTTTATCATGGGAGGTATTTTACAATATCTTCGTAAAGAGGAGCTTCTTCCTTTACGTTTGGTATGCGGTAGCTGGCGATTGTTCCTAGATGAACAGGTAATAAAACCTAAAGGACTAATTCTTGATGGGGCAGTAGACGAACTCAGTAATTCCAAAGCAATTGCAACACGTCTCAAGTCGACATTACAGTCATTTCTACCCTGGAGGGCAGGATCTTTAAAACCCCTGAACGGGGGGTTGTCTCCTTTTTGCCAGAATTTTATAGTACACGCATACAATCAAAACTACGTAATAAAAATATTAGAAGAAGACAGTGCTCAGGGATGGATAGAATTGTATGCAGCTCAAGCTGCTTCGCGTACTGGTATTGGCCCTAAAATAATTTATTTTAATGCAGCACAAAAAGTAGCTATTTTTGAATTTGTTGCCAATGATCCGAAGTGGCCGTTGGATAAATCATGGGATCGATTGGCCTCACTAAGTTCAGTAATTAGTGCCTTGCATGCAATGAAAGTTCCCAAGAGCATAAGTAAGGAAAGCCCTAAATTTTTGCAATTAAAAAAGATTGTTACAGAACTTGTTGAAAAAGATCCGAGGTTTGAAGATTTTTCCTTAGTTTTATCACTATTTAATGATTTAGATCACCTACTTAATCTAAATCCAAAAACCAGTCTGTGTCACTATGATATGAATCCTTGGAATCTATTATTTCAAACTGAAGGAACTCAATTTTCATTAATTGATTGGGAGTTTGCACGAATAGGAAGTCCACTTTTTGACTTGGCAACTATTGCGAATTTCTTGCGTTTAAATGCGTTGGAAGAAACTTTTTTGCGTATTGCTTATGCAAAAGGACGTGTTACCCCTCTAGACGAGGCCTGCTACCAAATAACTAAAGCCTATGTTTATTTGCGATATGCTATTTGTTCACTTGGACTAAATACCAGTGCTGAGTTGAAGCTTGATTCAGACCTATTACTTGCATTACCACCCTTTAATCAATTCAATCCATTTCAATTAAAAATTGATAAAAATACGAATGAAGGACGCTATTATATCGCTTTAATGTTTGTAAAAGCAGCTATGAATTTGCTTAAGGACAAACAATTCATCATTCATTTAAAAACGTACCAGCAGGGGTTTAAAACGGACTATATTCCCTCCTTTTTTGCACATTCATCAGAAAGGTTAGATGAACTAAATGGAACAGGAATTGTTGCCAATAACTCAAAAGAATTCACATCTTGAGGATACTACACCCGTACTCATAGGTTTAAGTTTAAGGCTCCCCCAGATAGAAACGGAGGAAGCCTTGTGGCAATTTTTAATTGCGGGTCAAAAAACAAGAAGTTCTGTATCGTCTTCAAGAATGTGGCGTGGTGAAGATGAAACGACCTATGCCAATTTGTTTACCAATTGGAATTTTTTTGATCCCAGTTTGTTTAATCTGACTGCCAAAGATATTGCGCATCTCGATCCACAACAAAAATTAGCATTGTATGGTGTGCACACCTGTCTGGAAAATGCAGGCATGATGCGTTCTGAGCTGCAGCAAGCGACAACCGGTGTGTATGCCGGAGTAATGTCGGTGGATCACCTGCATTCTTATGCAACGACTACCTCCGACAGTGACAGTCGTTTTTTCTTAAATAATTGTGAGGCAAGTGTTGCCAATCGAGTTTCCTACTGTTTTAACTTTACTGGAGAAAGTAAGAGTATTAATGCCGCTTGCGCGAGTTCATTGGTTGCCTTAAAAGATGCCTGTGACAGCATTAGACTAGGTGAAAATGATTTTGCTTTTGTAATTGGCGTTAATTATATAGATAGTGCTTTGCGGCATCAGAGTTTCAAAAAAGCGGGTATGCTCTCGCGAAGTGGCTGGTGTCATACTTTTTCTATGCAAGCCGATGGGTATTTGCCTTTAGAGGGAATGATTACTTTGCTAGTTACCTCAAAAGCTAAGGCTGAGGCCTTAAATCTTTCGGTTTTAGGAGCGGTTACGGGAATTAGTTGCAATCACAATGGAACTACCAGTACGATGACTGCCCCTAGTGTGACTGCCCAATCCCAACTGATTCGCTTAGCCCAAAAACAATGTTCCTATCTGGATGTTGCATATATTGAGGCCCATGGCACGGGAACGAATCTTGGGGATCCTATTGAGCTTGAAGCCTTAAGTCACCATTATCCGGGTTGCTACATTGGCTCCATTAAAGCAAATGTAGGGCACATGGAAGCTGGGGCTGGATTACTCGGTGTGGCTAAGTGTTTGTTGATTTTAAAGAATCGGAAAATTCCTCCTCATGTACTTTCAGATAAAGCGAATGTTTTATTATCTGAAACGTTAAATATCAATACAGAACCGGTGGATTATAATCACTCGCAAATTGCAGTAAGTTCTTTTGGATTTGGTGGTACGAATGCACATGCTATTTTGCAAAGAGTCCCTGAACGTATCCCGATAAATATTAATAAGCCTTTCAAATTACCGGTATTGCTCAGTGCAAAAACCAAAGAAGATTTGGAGTCTTTGGTGGCTCTCTCTGAAGATTATGTGTTGCAGGAAGATGCGTATCATATGGCATTAAACTCAATTTATACCCAGGAGCATTGCGTTTCTTTCCGTCAAGCAGGATGGCTTTATGAGCAGCACATTACCTGGATGCCTATAAAGAATGACTATTTAGTGCTTCCTGGGGATTGTGCACCAACGAGTTCCTTGCAATTAAGATCTTATCTATCGTCTGCGTGTTTAGAGCAGTTACCCGAATACTGGGTTCATCTCATTCATGATTTTTTATCCGACATACGGTGTATTGAAGCAGAGGGCAGCGCGGTTTCTTTGGCCATCAAAGCCAATCAAAAAATCCAAACACATTTAATAGTAAATGGAACATCCTATCCAGCCCTCACTGATTTAGATGATTATGTGTTCAAACTTGTTGAGGGCTTGGTGATCGAATCGTCCCAAGTGAATCAACTTATTGTTGAAAGCATGGCCCTTTACCAGCATCAATATACATTTAGAGGATTTTTGCAAACAGTACTCCCCACAGAATTAATTGTTTTGTTTGAACAAAATGATCTACAAAAAATTCAAAATCGCTTATGCCTTTGGACCAACGAAGAAATAATGCCGAGGCATGTAGATAAAAAATTTATCCGATATGAATTGGTACTTATGCTTTTATGGGCAAGGGTACGTGTTATTAATAAATGGCAATTAAGTACGGTTAAAAATGAATTGCTCCGACGTTTCACTGCTTCTTTTGTTGAGCTTATTGCGCTGCTTGAACACCAACTGCTTCTTCCTGAGGAGATCGAATTACTGGTTCAGCTTGATGATATTTATATCGAGCTCTTTAAGAACAGATTAATTGAGCGAATCACTACACATTCTGATGCAAGTGCCTTCACTTTATTAGTTGCTTATTATAAACCAATAACGTGTATTCAGGATGTGCAAAACAGCAGTACTAATCAATGTATTGTTCATTTTAAAGCAGGTCAGCGCATTTGTATCGATCTGGATAAAGTGAGCGACAAGGATGTTTTGACCATAACTGATGAGCTGGTTTTGCAATTATGGCTTAGGGGATTTGTTATCGATTTTGAGCGTTATTTAGGATCTCTTCCTTTCCAGCGCAAGTCTTATTTTAAAGAAACAACGAAGCATTCTATAGAGAACGTAAAGCAATTTTATACTTTGCAAACCACCTTGAAATGTATTAATCAGCATGAGTTTGCTCATCTTAAAACGATGCATTGGAATGAGTATTCGGTACATGATATTTTGACGCACGACCTTTGGGTCACGATCGATTACTCAGAACAAGATCCAATTCAATGGGTATTGGAAATCATTCGGCAAATCTCGGTTAAATGCAGTAATCAGCTTAAAAAACAACGGATTATTTACTTAAAATTAGATGAAAATTATTCCTCGCAAGAAGTCGAGTTAATTACGCATTTTGTCAACGCAGTAAATTTAGAAATTAACCCACTGCTTCTAAGGGTAATTGATTTTAAGGGAAGATTTTATTTGTACCAGCAAGTCGCTTTGCAATGTTCTAAGGAGGCACGTAAAGGTTTTGCTTATCGTGGAACCTATGTTTTAGTTGGAGGTGCTGGGGGAGTGGGTTTAAAGCTTGGAAGCTATCTTCAAGAAAAATACGCAGCACAAATTTATGTAGTAGGTCGCAAACCCTATGCTCAATTACATGACCAAGTACAGATACAACTCCAGCAAAATAAGATGATTTATCATTGCTGTGATCCGGGTGCAACCAAAGATTTTTTAAACTATTTAAAACAGCTTGCTGCAGCAGAAAAAATTTCAGGTATTTTTCATTTGGCTGTGGCGCGTCATGATGAGTGGTGGGTTAAGCAAAGCGAACATTCATTATCCACTACCTTAAAGCAAGTGAGTCAACGCAACAGTTGGTTAGTGTCGGAGGAACTCGCACAATACACGAAAAATCTGTATGTTTTTACCTCTATTCAAGCATATTCTCCCAATTTAGGGGCTACGATATACAGTTTTGAAGCGGCGTTAAAGAACTATTTAATTACCCAACAAAATAGTCTTCCTTGTTTTGTCACTGCGTTGGGCGTAATTGAAGGGATTGGTTTGGCCACCTCGGCTGATTACACCAAGTATATGGCAAATAATGATTTGGCTCCTTTATCGTTTGCTGAATTGATGGAATCATTTGAACTGCAAATTGATACTCAAACTCCCTTTGCTTTAATTACTGGTCGCACGAAACCGCACAATTCTATAATTCCGGTGACAGTCAATAAAAATCAGATCTTGGAAGAGTATGTGGCATTAAGCCTTTTATTACGAATCAACCAATCTGTTCCTATCCATGGTCGAAAGCTGGAGATGATTTTTCCAGCGTTCCAAAAACATTTTCAAAAATTAGTTCGGGAATTATTTAATATCTGGCAAAAACTGCAGCTCGTGCGCATGGAAGAGAATTTTATTTTTATTGCCCAAGAGATAAACCAACTTGAAAAGTTAAAAAGCAATTATGAAGATGAATTAAACGAAGGAAATTATTCCTCCCGGCTTAAATTATTTATCGCAGTATGTGACCAATATCCTGAGATATTATCTGGTGCTTTGTTGCCACACCAAGTTATTTTCCCTCAGGGTAATACGGAATTAGTACAAGGTTTTTACGAACATCATGTGGTTGCTGACTATGCGAATCAGATAGTGGCGAGGAAACTAAGAGATTACAGTCGATTATCCCCAAAACCCATAAAAATTCTTGAGGTAGGTGCGGGCAGCGGTGCTTCAACCCGAGCTATTTTAACAGAGCTACACGATCAATCATTTACCTATTATTTCACCGATATTTCTTCTGCATTGGTCAATAAAGCAAGGCGCTGTTTTTCGGAGTATGAGCATTCCATGGAGTTCCGAGTATTTGATATGGAACAGATGGATGCGCAACATGAGTTTTATCAAGCATTTGATGTAGTGATCGCGACAAATGCCATTCATGCAACGAGTGATATTCTAAATTCACTAAAGAGTTTGAGCGAATGCTTGGCTGATAGTGGCCATTTATTATTAAATGAATTGGTTGAAAAGACCAATTATACCACTGCTATCTTTGGTTTATTTGATGGATGGTGGAATGCCAAAGACCAACATTTACGGCAAATGAATTCCCCTTTATTGAGTGCTGAACAATGGGTATCAGTGCTGCAGAAAATGAATTTAACCGATATTGAGTATCAATACTCTTGTTTAAATTTCTCTTCTGCAGAACAAATTGTTATTGATGCCAAAATAAAACGTGAACCTCAGATTAAAAAACAGCCTGCGTTGATGATGGGTGACGCAAAAGGTTCCGCGGAGCTTGTGGGAACACAAGACGTACCAGTTTATCCGGATAAAAATCCACAATGGATCATTGAACAATTGGCGCAAACACTTTATTTGGATAGCAAAACGATTCAATTAGAAGATCGATTGTCGGAGCTTGGTTTTGACTCATTAAGTTTAAGTGACTTATACCAAAAATTAAAAACTAGATTTCCTGATCTTGGTATTGCGGAATTGTTTGCGGTCGATACGGTGGATGCTCTAGTAAAACGATTCACTGACCATGAAGGCATCAAAATTCCTGATATTCATTTTGAACTAAACCATTATAATCAGGAAACAGATATTGCCATTGTGGGACTGAGTTATCAGCTTCCCCACACAGGATCCGATGATTTTATTTCTATGCTGCAACAGGGTAAAACCGCGTTTGCACCTATTCCTAAATCACGTTGGGAACATGAGTCCTTCTTTTATGCACAAAAAGGAAAGCAGGGAACCTCTTATGCCCATAGTGGCAGTTTTTTAAAGGATATCGATTGCTTCGATGAAGCTTTTTTTAAACTCTCCCCACGTGAAGCTGCTTTTATCGATCCGCAAGAACGTTTGCTGTTGCAAAATGCTTATTTTGCCCTTGAGGATGCGAAGGCTTTCCCTATCGCCTCGGACAATAAAATCTCTGTATTTGTGGGGATCAGTGGCGCTTATTATTCTTGGTTAAACGAAGATTGGACGACTCAAAAACATGCTAATTCTGCGTGCGCTTATTGGTCCGCAGCAAACCGAATTTCGTACAGTTTTAATTTGCATGGTCCCAGTATGGCGGTGGATACAGCATGTTCGTCTTCGCTATCCGCGCTTCATTTGGCATGTCAAAGTGTGCTAGCTGATGAATCGACTATGGCGGTAGTGGGTGGAGTAAATTTAATTGTACACCCACGACAAATGGTAGAGCTCTCTGATTTACACATGCTTTCAGCTCAAAGCATTAACGCCACCTTTTCGCAAAATGCAGATGGTTTTGTGTATGCTGAAGGGGTTGTGGCTTTATGCATTAAAAAATTAAATGCGGCGGTTGCAGAAGGGAATAAAATTTATGGAGTCATCAAAGGCAGTGCGCTCAATTCAGGTGGCAAAATGCATGGTTATACCGTGCCAAATTCTGAAGCCCAAAAACAGGTTATCCTTGCTGCCTTGCAAAAAGCAGGGATTAATTCCTGGCAAATCAATTATATTGAGGCACATGGTACAGGCACAATTTTAGGTGACCCTATAGAAATAAAAGCATTAGGTGAGGTCTATCAAAATAAAGCTTTCCTAGGTTCAGTTAAAAGTAATATGGGTCATAGTGAAGCATGTGCTGGTTTGGCGGGTTTGGTACGAATCTTATTGCAGTATCATCATGAGGAAATCTTCGCTGGAGTAAATGCTTGGCCGTTGAATGAACATTGTCATTTTGAAAAGACACAGTTCATTATCCCAGAACAAAATATTCCGTGGGAACACAATAGGGGAGCACGTTTTAGTGCACTCAGTTCTTTTGGTGCGGGTGGTTCAAATGCCCACATTATTTTACAAGATTATCCTCTTATTCCTGAAATGTGCACCCAACATCATACGTTTAAAAAACAAGCCCATTGGAGTATTCCTAAGAATTATTCGGCAATAATTGAAGAATATCCCTTAATTCTGGAAACTAAAGCCTATTATTTTGAACAACATCGATTACATCAACGTCCAATATTACCTGGTGTGGCGCATATTTATTTTTGTTATCAAGCCTATCTACGGAATAAAGAAAAGGCGTCGCTTCGAATCAGCATTCGCGACATAAAATGGCTTAATCCTATTTATGCGGATCATGAAACAGATACCCATTCACTCATAGTTCGTTTTAAACCGGAAGACACCCATCTTCTTTGTGAATTAACCGGGACCCTATTGTATTCAAGCAGTACTTATCATTCTTTAAATGAAGTTACAGTGCTCAGCGAATATGCTTCATTTGCTAAAGAGTGCACTCACGAGCTGTTAACGGCGACAATGTATGCACAATTTCGCCGTAATAATTGGTATCATGGTGAAGCATTTCAATCCGTACACACTCTTCGCGTAAATCCACAACAAAATAAAGCGGTTGCCACATTAATACTCGCAGAAGCTCAAGAAGTGCCTACCTTGGATCCCCGTTTATTTGATGGTGTTTTGCAATGTGTTTCAGTGTTACAAGCAGAGTTGCCAAGAGATCAGGTATACATTCCTCAAAAGATTGAGGTGTTAAATTTAGTTCACGACTGGACTACTAAAATTTATGTAGCTGTGGAAGACAAATCTCTCCGTGAATTTTCTCCTCGCTATAATATTTCTATTTTTGATGAGCAGTATCGTTTGGTAAGCCATATTAGTGGTTTTTGCATGATTCCTATTCACAAACAACAAATTATTCCGCAGATAGATTCTTCTGCCGAATCCAGAAATTTAGCTGCATTATCCGCTTCTGAGCTCATGTCCTTCGAAGTCAAAGTGAGTCAAAAACCAATTCATTATTTTAAGCCCTTTTGGCAGCGCATTGATTGTGAAAAGGCAAAAGAAAGAACGATTGAGTGGTTGACTGCCACCCAAACACCCAGCATTGATTCGGCTTGTTCTATAATGCGGGTAAATCAATTACACAATACAACTCAATTTATAAGCCTCCTACAGAATGTACAACATGCTGTGCAAACACGAAAAAAATTACAGCTGATTTTATGTTTTGAGGATTCGGGAGAAACTGCTGTTTACGCCCAGGCAATCCATGCTTATTTACGTACAGCACAACGTGAGTTTCCTGAACTCCGTTACAGCGTAGTCCTTTTGCCTTGGGAATTGAGCGCTCAACTCTTGTCACAGGTAGCCGAGAAGGAATTGCCTACCTGGGTTAAAGTGAACCGGGAGGGTGCTTTTCATACTCAATATTACCATGCGGTTACTCCAGAGCAAAAAGAAGCCCGTTTGTTATTTAAAAAAAATGGGGTATACGTTATTGCGGGAGGACTGGGTGCGATTCCGCAAATTATTGCTCAATACCTGGTGCATCAATATCAAGCCCATATTCTACTTCTGGGACGACGTAATCCATCCATTGACAACATGCATTGGTTAGGCCAAAACAACATCAGCTACAAGCAAGTGGATCTCGGTGACCGTGAGACCCTGCACGCTTTGATCGCTCAGTTTGTTTCAGAACATGGGGGTGTCTTGAATGGTTGTATTCAGGCAGCTGGTGTTCAACAAGATAGTCTTATTATTAATCAGTCAGCGGCAGCAATTGAAACGGCTTTGACCGCAAAAGTAATTGGGACTTTAAATTTTGATAAAGCGACCAGGGGCTATCATCTGGATTTTTTTCTTTTGTTGTCTTCCTACTCTTCGATACTCGCTAATGTTGGGCAGTCTATTTATGCAGCTGCTAATGGATTTTTAGATGGTTTTTCCGTTTTACGAGAATCCTGGCGTATCCAAGGAAGGTGCTCAGGATTTACTTACAGCATTAATTTGCCTTTTTGGGAACAAGGAGGCATGCAGGTCAGTGAGTCAGTATTAGCACGCATGCAAAAAGAATGGGGAATGGAGGCAATTAGCAATGCTACGGGATGTCACATTTTTGAAACATTATCCGCTTTACCTTGGCCGCAAATTATGGCGCATCAAGGTGAGCCAGGAATCATTTTACAGCACTTAAATGATTTGAAATCGACGCAACAATACAGGTCTGAAGTGAATATGGAATTTAAACTCTTCGTGGTCAACACGATTAAAAAAGTATTAGAACTTAAGGAGCATTTTGAGCTGACAGCCTCTTTTGGCGATCTTGGTTTTAACTCAATTTTATTTACTGAGTTGGCCAATTATTTGAATGATACCTATGATTTGGCCATCACCCCGGCTACTTTTTTTGGTTATAAAACCGTTGCCGAATTCATTAGCCATTATGAGCAGGCTATATCTCCTGCGGCGGGGAGGATTCAATCCGAAGAGGTAAAATCATTTACCCCTCATCATGTGCCTAGAGAAGATGTGCCGGTGATTATCGGGTTCAGTGCGCTCTTACCAGGATGTGGAAGTTTACACGATTTTTGGCAATTGTTAGTGAATCAAAACCATGTCTTTAGCCAAACTCCTGCAAATAGGTTGCATTACATGCAACAACATCCGGGGACATTTATTGAGGGTGTTGAGGCATTTGATGCGGCTTTTTTTAATCTGTCACCATTGGAGGCCATGGTGATGGATCCCCAGCAACGACTGTTATTGCAGGAGGTATGGCATGCCTTAGAAATGGGGGGAATCAACCCCTTACACTTAAAAGGATCCGCAACAGGGGTTTATGTGGGGGCGTCCACTTTTGATTATGCTAAACAATTAACGCGAAACCAAGTGAACAATCCCTACATTCCAGTTGCAACCGTACATAGTTTACTCGCGAATCGAATATCTCATTTTTTTGATTTAAGTGGCCCTAGTGAAGCATTAGATACGGCCTGTTCCAGTAGTTTATATGCCCTAGATCGCGCCGTAAAAGCCATCAAGCAAGGGGAGATTGAGCAAGCAATTGTATGTGGAGTGAATCTGTTACTAGATGATGAATTCTTTAATGCGTTCACTCAATCAGGAATGCTGTCCTCTACGAACATCTGCAAACCCTTTGATAAGCAAGCAGATGGATACATTAGAGGGGAAGGAATTATTGTCGTTATTCTCCAGAACCAAGCGCGAGCACAGTCACAAAATAATACGATTTATGCCAGGATTCTTGGAAGCGGGGTCAATCATACGGGTAAAGCTAATACCCTCACTTCACCCAGCTCAATAGCGCAACAAAAACTGTACGAACATATCTATAGTTCGATTGATATAGAACGCATTAGTTATATTGAAGCCCATGGGACAGGCACGTCACTAGGTGATCCTATTGAGTTGGAAGGTTTGAAAAGTTTTGTGGCTGATAAAAATGTAGCGATTGAAGTGGGCTCAGTCAAAGGCAATATTGGCCATCTAGAACCTGCTTCAGGGTTGGCTGGATTAATAAAAATTTTGTTGATGTTTCAATATCAAATGATTCCAGGACAAGCGAATTTATCTGAAATCAATCCATACCTTAAATTGCAGCAATCGGGCCTGTCGATCAGTGAAGAATCTCATGCATGGCAACAAAAGCATCTTCATGGAGCATTGATTCCTCGATGTGCGGCGGTAAGCTCTTTTGGTTTTGGCGGGGTTAATGTGCATGTTGTTTTAGAGCAGGGTACTCTAAATCAACGACCTCGAATCGACTCTTTTGTACCGTTAATCCCTCTTTCGGCAGCCAATGAAAAAAGCTTGTATGACTTGGTAAAAAATTACATTACCTGGTTGCAAGAAACGCCTCATTTGGAACCGCAAAGTTTCTGTTTTACCCTACAAAAAAGACGTCTTCATCATCGCTATCGAGTGATTTTCCAATGGCATAATCAGCAACAATTAATTCAGCAGATGCAGGATTGGCTTGATTCATCAGTATTTCCTTATATTAGCGATAACTATCAATCCATTGCCCAAGCTTATCTGAATGGGGAGGTTGCTTTTAGTCCTCCAGAAAACGCGGATGAAATGATGCCTGTTCATGGGACTCCAGCTTATCCTTTTATCCGTAAAAAACTCTGGTTTAAAACTCCAGAAAATCACTTAGTTTATGTGAATAAAGAGCTGCCGGCGGAAATGATACATCAACCGTTATGTAACCAAAATATTGTAATCATACATGAGGATTGTTGTGCCGGGCTACTTAAACCAATTAGCTCACAACTCGAAAAAAATAATAAGGTTTATAGTTATAACTTGAGTGAGTTTAATCTGGATGAATTTAAGATATTTTTAGAGGTTCGCCCTGATATAGATCACTTTATTATTTATCCGCAGTATCCTGACTTTAATTTAAAGATTAATTTATTTCAACAGGATCCTCTCGGTCTAGTTCAGCCTTTATTTGATTTATTGAAAACGACGTTAGGCTCCAATTTGTTTACAAAAAAAATTACTATTGGGTGGTATTCTTATACTGCTCAGGCCAATCATCCACAAGTAGCAATGGTTAGCGGGTTATTAGGATCTTTAGCTAAAGAAATGCCCCATTGGCACGTGCACCATTTAATTATGGATACCCCTTTAGAGCAGTCGATGTTGGATCTGGTAGCTCCAGGACCCTCTCAAACCATTGAGTATCGAAAAAAACAGTACTGGTTTCCTTCTCTGGAGTTAGCTCCAGAGGGTGAGGAAAAGGATTTTTTAATATCGCATAAGACGTATTTGATCCTTGGAGGTATGGGTGGTATCGGTCGTCGTTTGACGCAATTTTTGATTGAATCATACAAAGCTAAGGTTATTCTTGTAGGGCGTAGTGCTTTAGATGAAGAGGCACGACAATTTATCCAAGCATATGGGGAGCAAGTTGAGTTTATTCAAACCGACGTAACTCATGAAGCAGAATGCGCGTTGCTCATTAAGTATCTGCAGGTGAAATATCCCATAATCCATGCAGTATTTAATTTAATTATGCAATTGCAAGACAGCACGGTTGATTCGATGACTTGGCAACAATTTAGCCACGTGATTCATGCCAAATTATTCAGTGCTTATTTTATTTATCAGTTGCATCAACAAATACAAATTAACGCTGCAGTGATTTTTTCCTCCATGCAAAGCAGTGCGTGTCTTGCAGGCCAGGCCAACTATGCCGCGGCGAGCAATGCCTTGGATGCCTATTGTTTGCGCTTGGAACAGGAAGCCGCATTACCTGTTAAAATTATCAATTGGAGTATTTGGCAAGAAGTTGGCGCAGTCACTGATTCGTTTTATCTCGAACGAGCGCGCGATTTAGGTTTTATTCCTTTGACCACACAACAAGCATTGGAAGCGATGCAACTAGGTTTAAATAGCCCCTATGCCCAGTTTGCAATTCAAAATAAAAGTGCGGCGCACAGTCTGCAGACGCGAACCGTTTTACCCATTAAAGCAGGACTAAATGGCGTGAACCAATTCGTTTATTGCTTGGCTTCTGATTTGCGAAAAAGGCAGATTTTTCACGACAATATACTCCCCAAATACACCCGATTGGTTACCTATTTAACTGGATTACCTGAAGTTTCTGCCACTGCCGAATCATTGCATGATTTGCTTGAGCGCTGTTGCCAAGAGCATACGGCTTATGAGGCATATTATCGTTTGGCATATCTTTGTTATTTGAACTACAAACTAATCCTTGAGGGAAACAAAGCCGCCGCAGAGATCATTTTTTCAGAAGAGGGACTTAAATTATTGTTCGCTCTTTATGCTCAAAGTCCTGAGTCAAAAATGTGTAATCAATCCATCGCACGACATATTGCCGAATATCTTAAGAACAGTACGCAACGGGTAAAAATTTTGGAGCTAGGTGCCGGAGTAGGTGCAACCACAAAAACATTGATGCATGTACTAAATGACTATGAGCAGCTCGATTATTATTATACGGATGTCTCTTCCTTTTTCCTGAATCAAGGTAAAAAATTACAGCAACACGTACATTTTAATTTGCACTGCGAACACTTAGATATGAATCACTTAGCACAAGTGGCTGATGATTCCTACGATGTGGTGCTCGCTTCGAACGTAATTCATTTGGCAAATGATTTAGAGTATACGCTTAAAGAAATGCAACGTATTCTTAAGCCACAAGGGATATTTTTACTTAATGAGGCAGTGCAAGAACAAGCGTATTTAAATTTTATTTTTGGTTTATTTGATGGTTGGTGGCAAGCGAGCGGCGCCGAGCGCTTAAATGCTTCTCCTTTGTTAAGCCAGGATCTTTGGCTGCAAAAATTAACCGCAGCAGGTTTTGATCTTTCAGAACAACATTTCCGCGAGCAAGTAACCGTGCAAAAGGTATTTTGTTGTCACAGGAAGCAGTCTAATTCCAACTCATCGGTTTCTTGGACACCGTCTCCTCCATTTTGTGAGGAAGGAATGATTACACAGAAAATTGCGGAATTCGTTCTTGAAGCACTTCATTTCCCTAAAAACGAGACTGTTGAATTAGACCGTCCTTTGGCAGAAATGGGGCTTGATTCAATTACGGGCGTCAGTTTAGTAACCCATATTAATAAAGCATTTAATTTATCATTACGCACGGCTGTCATTTTTGATTATCCTACTTTGCAGCGTTTAGCCGCCTTTGTTCAGTCTCAGTTAAAGGAAAAAGAACCTATCATTCCAGAAAGACAGCCGGTAGATTTATTTGCAGGGGAATTGATTAATGATTAAGCAACGACGTAAATATACTTACAGTCCCCAAAGTAATTTGTACTGGTTAGCGCACCAGATTGATGGTCATTATGTGTTCCCGCTCGATAATTTACTCATGATGATCTACTCCACTCTGAAGCCTTTAGCTACAGCACAAGTCATGCAATTAACCGAGCTTGAATTAAAGAAATTATTAATTGCCGAAGAAGAACAAACGATTAATTTAGTTCTCGAAATCGATCCCATAAATCATTATTGCAGCATTGAGCAATTGCATGATGATGGCAGTAAGGAAATCGTTTTACGAAGTAATTATCAATTTAAATTAGAAAGCGAAATAGATAAAGTACGAGAATTTTTGTCTACAACCTTAGGCGACATGTCTGTGGTATCCATGGATCCTAAGGTCCACCCAACAAGTTCATCGGGAAGACGGGAATTTCGTTTTGATGACACTATAGCGAAGAGTGATTTTTATCAGAAGGATTCATTACACTACTTAGGGGATTGTTATCGGATTATTGAACAATATCATTTGAATGATTCATTTTTTGCAGTCCTAAATCCTAAGGCCAGTTATCCTGCGGTTTTGGGGAGCATGTTGCATTCTTTGATTTATCTTGATGATCCTTGTTTTCAGAAAAATCCTCGTCCCGGATTACCTAAAAAAATCAAAAGAGTGTTATTTCATGTTCGGAATCAGCCTAATGAATTTTTATATGCTAAAGACCAAGACGCTACGGTTTGTGATGCGCAGGGAAATTGGCAAGTCATTATGGAAGGAGTTGAGTTCACGCGATCTAAAACACCTGAAATTAAAGCGCTTAAAGAGTCTTTAGATATTGCTGTAATTGGTATGGCGGGGCAATTTCCACAAGCTAAAAATCTGGAAGAATTATGGCGTGGTTTATGTGAAGGATTTAATGCGATTACCCCCTTAGAGAAACGAGGAGAACACTATTTTCGTGAGCCCAATTATGCTGGGTGGTTAACTGATGTCTTTGCCTTTGATCCCGAATATTTCCATATACCAAAAATTGAAGCGCAAGCAATGGATCCGCAACAGCGTTTATTTTTAGAAACAGCAGCAACTGCGCTAATGGATGCGGGTTATTCCCCCATGGAACTTCCTGATAAATTCTGCGGTGTTTTTGTGGGGGCAAGCCAGAATAATTATTTGATACACAGTTTACAAAAACCTATTGCCCAAAGTTTTTGGGGAAATGCCCCATCAGTTATTGCTGGACGAGTTTCTTATACTTTTAATCTAACGGGACCGGCAATTACTTTTGATACCGCATGTTCTTCTTCCTTGGTTGCCATACATCAAGCGTGCCAGGCGATTAAAAATGGTGAATGCTCGAGTGCTCTTGCAGGCGGGGTGTTTATTATGAGCAATGATAATTTTCTCCAGCAAGCACATCATGCCAAAATGCTCTCTCCAGATCATGCTTGTCAAACCTTTGGTGATAAAGCGAATGGATTTATTCCCGGCGAAGCGGTTGGCTGTGTTTATTTAAAGCCTTTAGCGCAGGCGCTTCAAGATCACGATCCCATTTATGCCGTAATTAAGGCTAGTGGAGTGAATCAAGATGGACAATCAAATGGCATTACCGCACCTAATGGTTTAGCACAGACGTCACTAATGCAACAGATATACACTTCCTATGGCTTATCAACGAAGGATCTCGCATACATTGAAACTCATGGAACAGGTACCGAGCTGGGTGATCCTATTGAAGTACATGCGTTGCAGCGATTATTTACAACACAGTCTACGAATCCTGAACAATCATGTGGCCTGGGAAGCATAAAATCCAATATTGGTCATACAGTCCATGCCGCCGGGGTGTGTGGTTTTATCAAAACTATTTTATGCAGCTATTTCCAACAAATTCCAGCAACACTTCATTGTGAACGTGAAAATCCACAAATTGATTTTGCCAGTACCTCCTTTTATCCCGTCAAAGAATTAAGCCCATGGCCTAAAAATAAATCGCTTGCAGCAGTAAGTTCATTTGGATTTTCTGGTACCAATGCCCATGTGGTCATCCAACAGTTTGCCAATCAGAATAGACCTCAGTTTCCAGTATACCCATTCAAAAAAATTCAGTGTTATTGGGAGTACACTTCAGAATATACCTTATCCGCGGATCAGACTTATTTCAGTCAGCATCTCGTAAATCATCAGGCCATTTTACCAGGGGTAGTGAGTCTGGCCTTAACTCAGTATTTCCTTAATGAACTACCCTTAAATTGTGTGAATGTGCATTGGCTCAAAGCATTGCCTGCACTTAATCCATTGTTGAAGGTTAATATAAATAGAACTCATAGCGCCCTTGAACTCCTTCATGATGGAGATTCGTTTTTTAGAGCAGAATTTGCAGAACATGAAAAAGACGTAGTTCCTTTTAATTTGCATGAGTTCAAACGTATCTCCCAAACAATTGACTGCGCTGAATTTTATCGCTGTTTTGAACAAGCAGGGATTAACTATGGTCCGGATTTAAAAAACATCAAGCAACTTTTTGCCTTAGAAGACCGGGTTTTTGCTCCGATTCAATTTAATGGAGATTTTAGCGAGTTTTTGTTTAATCCTTACCTCCTAGACGCTGCGTTACAAACCGTTGGCTATTTCACTTTGTATCAACAACAACCGCTTTCTTTACCGGTAAGCGCTAAAAAAATGATACTTCTTAAAAAGTTAGGGAATCATGCTTTAGTGTGCACAAAAAAAATAGGCCCGCTTAGTTTTCATATTCAAATTTTTGATGAAGAGGAGACACTGTGTGTCGTAATTGAAGAATTAAAAGCGCATTATCTTATAACATCTTATCGTCCTACTACGCCCGGTTATTTATCTGCAGGATCCAGAAATATTGAGACCTCATTGGATCCCGCGGATAAGCCGCGGGACGTAGGAGTACATGCACAAGTACTGAATACATCAGCAAACCTACCGCTTGCATCCCAGGGGTTGTCCACCGATGTAGATAATGCAGGAGTAGATACAAAATCGACTCAAGAATTAGTCTATTCTATTTTTTCCCATCGCCTAAACATGACCTCTGATGAGCTAAAAAGAGTGGGCCAATTTAGTAAGCTAGGTTTAGATTCTTTATTGGCTATGGATATTATTTTTGATTTAGAATCTCATTTTGGCAGTCAACCCAAAACGCTGTTATTTGACCATACAACGTTTGATGAATTAATAGCACATTTCAGCATTCATACTCCTCGAAGACGCGAAGAGCAAAAGCCACAGCCTTGGTCCGTCCCAATTTCTTCTGCAGCGGATATGGCAATTATTGGCATGGCTGTTAATTTTCCTCAAGCTTCTGATTTCCCCTCATTCATCGAGATTTTGGAAAACGAGAAAAATTGCATTCAGCCAATTGATAGTCGAAGTTATGGTTTTGGCGCATTGCTCGAAAATGCCAATGATTTTGATGCCCTTTTTTTTAATATTGCGCCTAACGATGCATTGATAATGTGTCCGCAAGAACGAATTATGCTGCAAAACGCATGGCATTGCTTAGAAGATGCGGGAATTCGTCTTGACAATCAACCTCAATCCGTTGGGGTGTTTATTGGTGCTATGAATAATTTTTATCAATTAACGGGTTTTGAAAAAAGCTTAAAAGAACAAAAAACAGTTTTAGCGAATTCAACCGCTGCAAGTATTGCCAATCGAATTTCCAGTGTGCTTAATTTTACTGGACCGAGTCTTACGCTTGACAGTATGTGCTCCTCTTCATTAACCGCATTACATTTAGCAATGCAAGCCATTCTTGCCAATGATGCATCCATGGCTTTAGTGGGAGGGGTAAATCTCATTAGTCATGATTATAAATATCAAGAACTCTTGCATCGAAATATGTTATCGCTTCAGGGACATTGTGCCAGTTTTGGAGAACACGCCGATGGCTATGTACCAAGTGAAGGAGTCGTGAGCATTTTAATCAAACCCCTCCACGCAGCAATCCGTGATGGGGATCGTATCCATGCCGTGATTAAAGGCAGTAGTGTCGCTCATAATGGGACCAGTTCAGGTTATACCGTTCCTAATGCAAATGCCCAAGCAGAAGTAATTAAAAAAGCAATCGTAAACGCAGGGTTAAAACCCGAAGACATCAGTTATGTGGAGTGCCATGGTACTGGAACCCAATTAGGGGATCCGATTGAAATAAAAGGTTTAAGCAAAGTATTTACCGAGCGGGATTCGCCATGCTTTATTGGTTCCTTAAAATCAAATTTAGGCCATATGGAAGCAGCAGCAGGGCTTGCAGGTATGGTCAAAGTAATCGCACAAATGCAACAAAAAAAGCTTTATACAAGTCTGCACGCGAGCAGTCTGAACCCTAATATTCAATTGCCTAAATCATTAATTCTATGTCAAAACCCATCCAGTTGGTCTGTTCATCCTAAGGACCAGTGTTATTATGCGGGTGTGTCTAGCTTTGGTGCAGGTGGCAGTAATGCGCATGTGATTTTACAAAGCTATGAGCATACGATTCAGCCTAAAGTTAGTCCCCTGCCGCGAACCGTATTTCAAAATCGTCGCTATGCTCATGAAGTTGAAAATAGCACGACTCCAGATCGATTTTATGAATATGTATGGCAGCAACAGGAACATACGAATAAACCGCTGGTGCCCTCATCATGTAAATGGGTGGTGCTAAGCACTAAAAGTAATGAAGCAGAGATAAGAAAACATTTGGCTCAAGATGTTATCCACTTTATTTATACCTCTCAAAGTGAATGGCACTTCCCTCAAGAGCAGAGCGCAGTAACGTCAAAACAAATAATCGAGTTATTGCCTGATGAGTTTATATTGCTTGATTGCTGCAATGATGAGCTTGAGTTAATTGAACATTTAAGTTTTTTACAACAGATTGCTCTCGCCACTAAAAAAGGAACGATACTGCAGATTAACGAAAGCCATTCACCTAACTTGGAGGTGATCGCTTATTTTCTGAGGTGCATGAATGAACAAACTATAGGATTAAAAACAGCTACCCTAGTGCTGGAGCCTCCATTTTTTACCTACGAGCTCATTCAAGAGGAATTAAGGCAAATAAACCTTAGTTATCATAAAATTCGTTATACTCAAGCACAGCGCTTTATCCAAGTATTACAAGAGCGGGAATATAAGAAATCAGCCTCTATTGCCATAGACTCGGAAAAGGTTTACTTAATTACAGGCGGTACGAGTGGTATCGGTGCGGAAGTTGCAAAGTGGCTCGTTGCGCGCGGTGTTCGTAAATTAATTTTAACTGGAATTACCCCTTTACCCCAAGAAAATTTATGGGAGCATTATCTGAAGTCGTCCTGTAAGGCAGGAAAAACCGTTCAATTGATTCACCAATTAAAAAAGCAAGGTTGTGTAGTTTTTTACTACATCGGAGATTTAGCTCAAGAGGAATTATTAGCCACTTTTTTAAAAATAGTCATGAAGGAAAAAAGTCATTTTGGTTGGATTTTCCATTGTGCAGGCGTTACCCCAAAGCAAACCAAGTCCCTCACTGAGCTTACCAAAAATGAGTTCGCTCAAATGTTCCATCCTAAAAAAGCAGCACTTGATGCGTTATGGCCGGTAGTAAACTCTTATGGATTCGAACGATTAGTTCTTTTTTCTTCTGTATCAGGGGTTCTTCCAGAACTTGCAATGGGGGTCGTTGATTATGCTTTGAGTAATCATTATTTAAACGCATTTGCCCAACTGCATCCGGGAAAAGTATTGAGTATTGCATGGCCTGCATGGAATGAGTTCAGTAAAAACGCGGAGCGAAGTAGCAGTTATCAACGAAGCCAACTTGGAAGTTATAAAACCCATGAAGCCCTGGCATTACTTACAACGTTATTAGCTTCTGCAACAAGTTCTTCAGTGATCATGCCAAGTAAGAATGGCCGTTCTCTAAATGCTCCTTTGTCAGAGCAGAATTTATCAATTCCAAGCAATGCATTAGAGGTGTTAAAGCGGATCCTTATGGAGGTGGTCGGTGTTACTGAAGACGAGATTAAGCTGGATAGGAGTTTTGCCGAATATGGAATTGATTCGGTTCTTTTAATGGCTTTGTTAAAGAAAATAGAAGCGGTAATGGGCTTAATGCTTGCTGCAGAAGTGATCTTTGAACACAATACGCTTGGCCGCTTAGCGTCTCATATCCAACAAATTAATGGCTTCGAACCCGAGACATTGAGCAAGCCAATGATAACTCTAAAACAACGAAACAATCCGAAGAAAATTGCAGTAATTGGTATCGGATGCCAGTTCCCTGGTGCCCATAATGTGGAACAATTTTGGGATAATTTACTGGATGCTAAAATCTCAATTACCCCCATTCCTAAAGACCGCGTTGATCGAATTGAATATGTTGCTTTTCACGGTGGATTTATTGAGGAACATGCATGGGCATCTGCACTTGATTTTGGATTTTCTAAAGCGCATCAACGGCAAATTAATCCTTTAGTTACGCGTGCATTGACGTTAAGTCAGCACGCTATTTTTGATGCCGGTTTTACCAAGGAAACAATCAAAGGGATGAATGCCGGGGTCTTCGTAGGTGCACGTGCAGATTTTAGTGCGCAACAAGAGATTAACCAGTTTACCATTATTGGTCAGGGGCAAAATTTTATTGCGGCTCATATCAATCATTTTTTTGATTTGAGCGGTACTGCGGAAGTCGTAGATACGGCTTGTTCATCTTCTTTGGTTGCATTGTATCATGCAGTTTCTGCGCTAAGAGCAGGTGATATTGAACTGGCTTTAGTCGGGGGTATTGATGGATTAGTCAATACTCGGCCTTTTGCTTTGATGGATGCAGCTAAAGCGTTATCACCGGATTTTAGATGTCGTCCTTTTGATGTTCGTGCGAATGGCATTGTTCTCAGTGAAGGCGGTGGTTTTGTCGTTTTAAAACCTTTAGAACAAGCAATCGCAGATGGAAATAAGATCTATTGTGTGATTGAAGGCATTGCGGTCAATAATGATGGGAGTACTATGGGGTATACGACTCCCAATCCTAAAGCTCAGCAAAAAGTGATTCAAAAGGCATTAGCCAATGCCGGTTTGACAGCACAGCATTTGGACTATGTTGAAATGCATGCTACCGGCACAGAATTGGGTGATCCTATGGAATTACAGGCCTTAACTCATGTTTTAGGCCACTCATCCATTAAAAAATGTGTAGTCGGTGGTGTGAAAGCAAATATTGGTCACACATTAAGTGCTGCTGGCATGGCTGGGTTCATTAAGACGGCTTTATGCAGTTACCATCATTGTTTGTTGCCTCAGCCTGAAAAAATAACTCCCAATCCTCGTTATGATTTTGCCCATTCTCCGTTGTGTTTGCTTGATGAACCCAAAATCTTAGATGCGACTCGCACTCATTATTTTGGGGTGAGTGCATTTGGTTTTGGAGGAACAAATGCCCATGTAATTCTTTCGAGTAGTATCCCAAAGCACCAATCAATAAAGCGAGCCGTTTCACAACGGAAAGAACCAAATTCCGAAATAATGGATGAATTTTTTAATGTTGAACGAATTTAAAATTAAATTAAATGCAGATAATTATCTGGTTGCGGATCACCGAATCGATGGCACCCGGGTGCTACCTGGCATTGCGTATTTAGACATTATTGCACGCTGCTTTCAGTCTGAATGTTTTGAGCTCACCCAAGTGAGCTATCCTCATGCGGCTAAAGTGGAACCAGGTGAGACCCTTATTTTATGTATGGTTTATAATTCCCAAGATCATTCTCTAGAAATCTATCATCAAGAACAAAGTCAAAATATCGTTCATTTCAAATCAGTCGTTGAGTTTAAGAAACCGAATTTACCTGTCTTGATGCACCTGTCAAAAGAAAATGAACAAATTCATTCAATGAGCACGATATATAGTTTGGCACGTGCTTCATTTATTGAGCATGGTGAATTTATGCAGGTCAGTGGTACCACGGGCATCAATGATTCAAAAATCACTATGAACTTGACTTTAGGGAGCAAAGCCCAAGCTTATTTATCCTCTTTTTATTTACATCCTGCGCTATTGGATGGTGCTACCTTTGCCATAGCTGCGTTGCATTTTGATGAAGTAGCGCATGCAGGTCCGGACATAGGTTATTTACCATTAGGAATTGATAAGGTAAGCGTCTTTGGACGGGTTACAACATCAACATTGATAGTCAAAGCTGAAATAATGCCAACGCAACATGAGTCGTTAATCAAAAGTCGTATTCATATATTTACACCGACAGGCGATTTAGTAGTTGCTCTTGAGGGCTTAACAAATAAGCGATTTCAGCGTCGGCAATTTAGGCAGCAAGATGTAATACAGTCCGTAAACCCGTTGCCAACCGTTCATGGGGATACATACAAAAAAATTGCAGCATTGATAAGAAATCATATACAGGATGCCCCTGATTTTTTAGAGCCTCAGGTCTCTTTTTTTGATTTAGGTTTTGATTCCAGCAGCCTAATCGCTTTGGTCGATGTACTCGAACAACAATTCAATTTGGAGCTTTACCCCACGTTATTGTTCGAACAAAATACCATGGAAAAATTAACTGCATATATTAATTCGCGGGGTTCATCTTCCATAACAAGAAATCTCACACAAAAAATAAGTACTCTTCGCTCGTCGACGTCCATGAACATAGCCACATCGATGGATCCTACGATCAATCCGCCAAAGGCTGGCTGTGTAGAGCAGGCAGAACACTTATCGGCACCCTTAGAATATGCTGATTATGCACTTTATATTCCTACAAAAACCAAAATAAAGGAGCGTTTAGATAATAAGCAGGTATTGATCATTAATGACCGCTTAACCTATGACCAAGCATTGAAACTTTATCAAAAACACCCTAAAGAAGATTGGGTGATTTATGATGGACGCTATCATCAGACGGATCTTGATTTGCACACTGTTTTGTCTCGTTTAGTAGAAACATTTGCCAAGCTTCTATCCGGTGGTCAAGGAACCTTGCCTCCAATAGTTTTGGGGTTATCTCCTAAGCAAGTACTTTTAATCCCTTCCGTTTCTGCATTCTTTTCGTGTCTTGCTAAAGAATACCCTCAACAGCAATTCTCGATTCTCGTAAGTGATGAATGTGTTAACGAAACTACTAGGTATTTATCGAGTAGGCAGAGATGTATTTACCTTCATCAAGATGCGCTTTATGCGGTAAGTTACCTGCAACCACAATTGAATTATGCGATATCCCATTCCAGTTTTAAAACTGGAGGAAGCTATTTGATTGTTGGTGGTCATGGAGGCTTAGGCCGATTGCTCGCCAGTTATCTGCGTAGACAATACAACGCGAAAATTCATGTTATTGGACGAAGTCAAAAGATTGAATCTGATGAGAATATTACCTATTACTCCTTGGATGTAGCCGATGCGGATGCAGTAAACGATTTTTTCGCAACGCATGATTTTCCTATCGATGGATTATTTTATTTAGCGGGTGAAAAGCATGACCGGTTGCTGATGAATATTAGTAACAATGATATTACCAAAACGCTACGTTCTAAATTAGACGGTTTGAGGGTAATTCATCATGCACTACAATATAAGCAACTTGATTTTTATTGTATTTATTCGTCTTTATCCGCCGAGATTGGCAATCTTGGACAAAGCATTTATGCTGCTGCTAATGCTGCTGTAAATGGCTATGCCTGCGAACAAGAACAATTACGGCTTGCGGGAAAACAGTATTCCCGATTTATTAGTATCAGTTGGCCTTATTGGTTAGATGGCGGGATGGAAATTAACCCGCATCAATTGCAAAAACTGCAAGAGGAATATGGGACCTTACCTTTAGGCGCGCCACGTGCTTTTGCATTGTTAGAACATGCATTTGCAACAAATGTACCTCATGTGGTGATTGCTAACCCTAAATTGCTCCAACATCGGTTATTAAAGTCACAAACAAGGCAGCTTAAGTTCCCTACCCAACTGGAGGCGCCTGAAGTTAATGAACACGACATTGCGATTATTGGAATGTCATTTCAATTACCTGATGCCGCCAATCTGGAAGAACTCTGGAATAATTTAGCTGCCGGCAAAAATTCAATTAAAATGGTGCAACGAAATTGGCATTATACCCCTTATCCTTGGGGAGGTTATTTGGATGATATTTCCAGTTTTGATCCTTTATTTTTTAATATCTCACCCCGAGATGCAACGCTAATTGATCCCCAAGAACGATTGTTTTTAGCGAATGCCTGGCATTGTTTAGAAGACGCGGGTTATGCACAGATTCAAGAGAAAAATATGGGGGTGGTTGCGGCGTCCATGTTTCATCTTTATCAGAACTATGGAGTGGAGCAATACCAAGAGTGTTCTGAGGTTAAATGTCCGCAATCTTCAGGGGCAAGTATAGCGAATCGTGTGTCTTATGCGTTGAATTTGACCGGTCCTAGTTTCTCTCTAGATTCTATGTGCTCCTCTTCACTTACTGCCATTGAATTAGCTTGTCGTTATTTAACAACGGATGAAGTGGATGCGATGTTAGTGGGGGGCGTAAACCTTTGTTCCCATCCTTATAAATTAGCCTCATTGGTGCAAAATAAATTCTTATCACCAACTGGGAAAAGCGCTCCATTTCATGAGCAAGCCGATGGCTATGTCCCTGGCGAAGGCGTTGTTGTGCTGCTTTTGAAAAAGGCAAACAAAGCACTGGCTGACGGGGATTCGATTTATGCATTGATTAAGGGTTTAGCATTAAATCATGGAGGGATGGGCAGTGGATTTACTGTTCCTAATGCGGCTGCCCAAGCAAAGGTGATGCAGCACGCTTTAACCAAAGCGCGAATTAAACCTGAGCAAATCGATTACATTGAGGCACACGGAACAGGAACCTCTTTAGGTGATCCAATTGAACTTGCTGCATTAAAGCAGGTATTTGGTACGCGTTCAGTGCAAAAACCATTGTACGTGGGTTCGATTAAAAGTAATTTTGGGCATTTGGAAGCAGCTGCCGGTATGGCTGGGATTGTGAAATTGATTGCCCAATTCCAAGCGCAAGCATTAGCACCGTCCATCAATGCATTGCCTTTAAACCCGGGGTTAAATATCAATGCGGCACCCATTCAAATATGTACCCATTACTTGCCGCAACAAACACTTCACTTTGCTGGACTGAGTAGTTTCGGGGCCGGTGGCAGTAATGCACATTTAATTTTACAAAATTATTCACACAATCTCATTGCACGACCCAAAACTCAATACAACAAACAAAATTATTGGTTGCCTGATGCAGAAATAGCGACTCATCATTGTTATCGAATGGATCGGATTATGTGTAACGTGGAGCCTGTTTCAATTTTTGAAGAGCTCTACCAGCTGGATAATGGAGTCCAGCAAATGTATTTCAAACGGGCTACCACAGAAACACGAGTGAAAAAAGTAGTCATTGTTTTTGGGGAAGCACGCTTTACCTCAGAACAGCTTATTGCCTGGATAAGCCAATGTATTGTGGTAAATCCGGAGGTTCAATTTATATTTATCCATCAAAGTCGGACTCAATGGATGGAGTCGCATGCATTGATGATGTCTTTGCCGAATCAAGTAAAATATTATCATAAGAATATTTTAATTCCTCATTTATTTTCTTTGTCTCCTTCTGAGGTAGCCAATATAGTGAGTAATGAAGCGCAACAGCTCGATCATCGCTTGGTGGTATATGATACAACCCGCCAGGCAATTAGTTTAAGTTTAGTAACCACGCCACTTCACCCAATACGACTCCAATCGGAACTGCGGGTAGTCGTATTGGGTGGTTTGGGCGCTATTGGATACCAATTTTGCCACACATTAATAGCTGCCGGAATTTATCAATTTGATGTTATTGGACGCAGTGCCCTGGATGTGAAACGACAGCAGATGCTTGCTGATTTAGGAGGCGAAATTCAGTACATCCAACATGATTTTTCTAGTCCCTATCATCGTTCTTTTACTTACGATTTTATCATTAATTGTTTAGGAGTGATGCCTGGTAAAAACAAAAATGAAGTGGCACAACGAAAAAAAATACAACCTCACTTAAGTCGATTTATTCAACTAAATCATCCCCATAAACTAATCAGTATTTCTTCTTTATCTGCATTAGCTGGATTTAGTAACCAAGAGGATTATGCAATTTATAATGCTGCTTTGATTGCACATTCTGACTATTGCCAAGAACATGTGTGTGTCTACTTACCTTTTGTCATGACGGAAACCTCAGCATCATCTGCTGAGTTAAATTGGTTGAAATGGAGTAAAAATACTCAGGGTTTAGAACCGTTAACGACGGACAACATACAAAGTATTTGTCGCCAGCTACTTACTTTAGAAGCAGGTGAGTACATTCCGTTTAAGGGGGATCCTCAACAATTTCATAAATATTTAACCCAAGAGTGTTTGACGGTTCAAGTTAAGAAATTGCAGGAACATATAAGCCTCAATCAAGGGAATTCATTATATGAATTAATTGAATCCATTTTGGGAATTTCTGCTCAGCAAATTAAAGCAGAGAATACTTTTTATCAATTGGGATTTAATTCATTGACGCTTAGTGAATTCGCCGAAGCAATCGCCAAACAGTATCATATACACATTGATCCCAACCAGTTTTTTGAATTCCATACGCTACAGAAACTACATGAATATTTACAGAATAATACCAAAAATTTTCCTCTCCCGTTGTCCGAAAAACTGGATTCAACCTCAGTCGGTGTGGTTATTTGTGGTTATCATTGTTCTTTCCCTCAATGTCCTACCCCCGAAGAATACTGGCACGCTTTATTGACTGGTAAAGATTGTACTCAGATGCCTTTAAAGATCCGTTTTAAGGATGAGCACGATGAATCACGTAAGATAGGCTTTATTGACCATTATGCGGATTTTGATTTTCACTTTTTTGAGTTGGGTTTGGAACAAGCAAAATATATGGATCCCCAACAGCGCAAGCTATTAGAACTATCCTGGCATGTATTCGAGCAAGGGGGCGTTTCACCTGCCACATTGAAAGGAAAAAATATCGGGGTATTTGTTGCTATCCAATTTGATGATTATGCACGTCTATTGGATCGGAGTCAGATAAATAGTCTTTATCAAATTACCGGGTGTGCAAAGACTTTCGCTGCAAACCGCATTTCCCATTTTTTTGATTTCCATGGTCCGAGTGAGACCATTGATACAGCTTGCTCGAGCAGTTTTACCGCCTTGAACCGTGCTGTTGCGGCAATTAAGAACGGTGAATGTGAGTCCGCACTGGTTCTAGGTGTGAGTTTGCTTTGTGATATAAAAACACTTGAATTGACGACCCAATTAAATGTTCTCTCACCCACGAATTATTGCCGTCCTTTTGATGCCCAAGCGGATGGGTATGTAAAAGGTGAAGGGGTTGCTGGTCTATGGTTGGTGGGGGATACTTTGGCGGCCGCGCAAAAGTTACGTATTGAAGCCACAATAAAAGCGATTCAAGTCAATCATGGAGGGCAATCACAATCATTAACTGCTCCGAATCCGCTGGCACAAAAACAATTATTATCACAAGTGTATCAGGGTGGAATATCGATTGATGAAATCGATTATTTTGAAGCACATGCGACCGCAACTCGTCTAGGGGATCCTATCGAGTTCTCGGTCTTACAGGAGTTATTTGCGCCACGAATAAAGCCGCTTTATATCGGTTCGGTAAAGAGTAATATAGGTCATACCGAACCTGTGGCAGGCCTTGCGGGGGTGATTAAAGGATTGTTGATGTTGAAACACCAAATAATTCCGCCGCAGGCAAATTTTCAGGAAGTGAATCCCCTCATTCGACTTGCTGAAAGCCCGTTTCGAATTGCAAAAAAAGCGGAGGTTACTCGATTAACAACGATTGCGATTAATAGTTTTGGTTTTGGGGGCAGTAATGGTCATTGTATTTTGACGCGCGATGAGACCTCCTCAGAACAATTACCGAAGCTGCCTTATGTTCCGATCAAATTATCCGCCAAGAGCAATGAAGCGTTGGTAAGAATTTCAGAACAGCTACTGGATTATGTATGTACTGTAACCGATAGTGTTTGTCTGACTCAATTAAGTTATACCTTAAACGTAGGACGTGCTGATTTTGAATGCCGCAAGTTATTGATTGTGGAAGACCTTGACGATTTGTGTGAACAATTAAAAAGGGAGGGTAAATCATCTAATTGGTTACATGAGAATTACTCCCAGGAACAGACTCTTCTTGGGTTGCAGCATATTCCTCATCAATTGAAGGATTATTTAGAAAGGCTTGCCCTTGCCTATCAAGAGGGTCGTTCAATTGATTGGCAACGTGTTTATGAGGGTATTAATGCCATTCCATTGGTATTACCTGTTTATCCTTTTGCAACCCATTATTGTTGGTTTGACGCTCCAGAGACATCTAAAGCTATTAATAAAGAGATTGAAGCGTATGAGCCAATTTGGAGAAAAAAAAATGTTCGTTCGCTGGAGTTGCATCGTTATCAGCACCGGGCTCTATTTTTAACGCGAATGCAGGAGCAACAGGTAAAAGAAGCGCTGCAGCAAATTCCCTATAAAGGGATGAGTTGTTTTATCTTTGTTGAAGAGCAGGATTCAGTAGAACAGGGCATGCGATGGCTGCACGAACACCCTTGTGAATTGATTTATTATTTTGCGGGGATGTGTCAAGAGCCCATAAACACGATATCTCTTCTGGACTCCCAGCGCTTGGGAATGGCGGGCTTTTTAGATTTAATTAAAAGGCTGGAAGAACTGGCCTATCGTGAAAAATCCTTAACCCTTTATATTTTTAGCAATAATGCTTATGGATTAAAGGAATCGGTTATTAATCCTTATGCGGCAAGCATGCATGGTTTAGCCCAATCATTAAAAAAGGAACATCCATTTTGGTTGATTGAGTGCATTGATCTTGCGGACAATAGGATTAGTGCTCAAGCGCTTGTTTTATCAAATCAAGGCCAAGCTTTTCCTTTGGTTTTGGCGCATGACGGAGTGTGGCACCGGCAACTTAAAGCTGTGAATCATACATTAAATCCCTGCCTACGTACTGATGAGGTCATCGTGCTTATTGGTGGTGATGGGCACGTAGGAAGGCTTTTGGTGCCCAAGTTTATTGAACGTAATCCTCGCGCACTCATTATTGTTGGTCGCTCTATCAAAACACGAACCGAAGGAGTCCTTCATTGGAAAACAATGGATTGCACGGTAGCGGTTGAAGTTGACTCTTTGCTAGATGAGGTGATTCAACGCTATGGGACAATTGATTGGCTCTATCATTTAGGCGCTTGTTATAGTGAATCTCCGGTGACTTCATTGAATTATGAAGATTATTTGTCGCAAATGAGTGTGAAGGTATTAGGTACTTATCATTTAATCAAAGCATGTCATCGTAGGGAAGTGAAACACGTTATCATCACTTCTTCAGTACAAATTTATACGCAAAATAAAAATAGAGGTGCTTACTCTGCAACCTGTTATTATGCGGATGCATTAATTAAGGCGTTGCGTTCTGAGAAAGCGAAATTGGTTCATTGGGGTTTTTGGCAACAAGACGATGAGGTTGCAAACCAATTGATGCTCTCCTCAGGGATTTCTCCGATTACTCCAGAGCAAGGTTATCATTCCTTACAATTGACAGCTTCTTTGCCTCAGTCTGATCTAAGTTTTTTCAATGTTTCAGAATCAGTAAAAACCATGATGCCAATTTGCACGGATTCCCTAACCCAAGAAATTGAGGATTTGCTTCTCTTTAATCGAGGATTATTTGAGTTAGAGTATTTTTGTTTTCACTTAATGAAACATCATTTGCAGACCCAAGGATTAGTTTGGAGTCAAAATTATTCAAGACCAGAAGTGCAAAAGGACTATGAACCTTATTATTTAGCATTAATCAACATGCTCAAAGATTTTGAACGAAATCATGTTTCTCAAAACCCACATCAAATTAAATCCCACATTGAATTACTTCACGATCAATTGCAATTAATAAGGAAGTACCCTCAAATTAAACCGTTTGTTCAATTACTTAAGGTGTGTGGACTGCATTTTACTGAGGTAGTTACAGGACAAAAAACCATCCAGCAGATTATGTTCCCTTTTGGCCGAGATGATTTAGTTCGTGGTATTTATCAAAAGAATCTTTTGGCACATTATTACAATCAAACCATTGCCTCTTTAGTCAAGGACATTAGTGATGCCCGTGATACTCAGGTTGATATTCTTGAGTTAGGAGGGGGTACGGGGGCCACAACAGAAGCAATACTCACGCAATGTGCACATAAGGTTCATTTCACATTCAGTGACATTAATCCTCAATTTGTAGCGCGGGCTAAAGAATACTTCTCTAAGTATGCTGAAGTGGAAACATGTATTCTAGATATTAACAAGCCCATGATGAACAAACAATTTGATCTCATTATTGCAAGTAATGTATTGCATACTACTGATAATATTCGTCAATGCCTGCTGAACATTATTCCATTACTTCGTAAGGATGGCGTATTGATTATCAATGAAGCAACAGCGAATAGCTTATTTCTTGCTTGTACCTTCGGCTTATTTAAGCAATGGCATACCAATAAAGATGAATATCGTATCCCCGCAAGCGCGTTACTCCATGCAGAAACTTGGGAAAAACTACTGCAAGAAATTGGTTTTTCAGTGGAGATGTTGGCGATGCCTAAAGAGGTAGATCAATCAATTTTTGTGGCACGCTTAAAAATAGGACCTCGCCCTCATACTTTGGTACAAAAGGCGATGGTCTCTCAAAAAGAGAGGGAATTGATGCCTGCAAAAACTGCGAATTCAGATGAGTTATTGACACTTTTTGCAAGACATGTACATTGTGCAACAACCACCTTGGATTTAAATCAATCATTAGTCCATTATGGCTTGGATTCATTGGCAGCAATTCATTTGGCAGAGCAAATTAAATGTGAGTTAAAACTTAATATTTCACCCACTGTATTACTTGAGCCTGTTTCTATATCACAACTCATTAATTCTATTGCGAAGAAGAAGGAAGAACTTTTATGTTAAGTAATGAAGAATATACTGAAGTGAGAAAATCACTGAATTTTAAGCGTCAACTTACAAAGAGTCTTGGTTTTTTAATTGCTGATATCGCTTTGCTTTATGCTGCAGTTATTTTGTTGGGAAAAAACAACTTACTATTCTATTGCCTGGGTGAACTTTTTTTGGCGATTTTATTTCTGCATAATTTTATTTTACTGCATGAGTGTGGTCATAATACTTTATCGAATAAATCCTGGCTCAATGTGGTTCTGGGTCATTACATGAGTATTTTTTGTTGTATGCCATTTTATCCATGGAAAATCATTCATGAAGAGCACCATAAGTGGACTGGGCATATCGATAAAGATCCGGTATTTGAATTACTGAAGCAGGCCAAAATAAGTAAGAAGTTACCGTGGATCTTTCATGTAGGCTGGAGAACCTTTATTCCCTTAAATGTGTTGTTCTTACATCTGGTTTATTGGACTTATCCTCTTAAATTGCTCAAACAAAAAAAACTATCCCGAATCAGGTTTCGACAATGTTTGTTTTCGGTACTCTTTTTATTTTTTGCTTATGTATTTTTAAAATGGTGTTTCCCCAGTTTTGTAACGTTTAAAAACCTAGTTCCAGCGATTTTGATTTATGGAGTCCTCTGGGAAACTTTGTCTACTCCGCAGCATTTAGGTTTAGAACCTACTCAACATCGACCTACCCTAAAAGAACATACTTTAACGACGCGAAGTACCTGGTTTCCACGATGGTTACAGCATTATTTATTTTTAAACTTTGGTTATCACGTGGAGCATCACTTTTTTCCAGCTTTACCTTGGCATGAATTGGAAAAAGCACATTACAAAATTAAGCCCTTGTTAAGTAATGAATATCAAATGGTCACAGGTGGAATATGGAATATTCAAATGCGTAGCCAAAACATGGAGAAGGCGATTGGAGTGCGTGATGATTAAGATTTCGAATGTGACTCATTTTGAGCCCGTAACATGTGAAGCGGCATTGTGTTTGGAAAAACAAATAATCGTTAGTGAGTTTCAAGCCGGAAAAGGTTCTAAAAGTCACTATATTGATTATCTCGATTTAACAACTTCTTATGTCATGCTCATTGCAGAGCGAGATGCGCAACTTTTGCTATGGGAAAGTGAAGCATTGCTAGAACATTGTCAGGAAAATTATATTATAAAGATTCATTTCAAATTGTCTGCTAATGAGCTTGCACTATTTGAGGGAGCGAAAGCATTAGAATCTTGGTGTGCGCGAAACCGTATGGTTTTACGGAAACTCAAAGATGAGGCCCATATATCGTATTATTTTACGTTGTTTGATTCTCATAAAATCACCGGTGAGCTGCTGGTTTCTCCAGTACTTTATTTTGATAAAAATCCAGTCTTTACCCTGCAAACGGAAGAGGATGTAGTATCGCGGTTGGTTAAGGTAAAACCTGTTGGTTTAGAAGTCAAAAAAAATCAGATTATTTGCTTTGATAAGTACCATTATCAAATGATGTATCACCCTGATTTTAATTTTATACGAGTTCATGATGTACATCGAAATCATTAAAACCCAGCGATTCAAATTTATAAATTACTGTCCTGTTGTTGTCGATACAGAAAATAAAACGTGCATTTTTATCGATCCTTCATGGGAAAAAAGAAAATTTCAGGATTTTGTAACGCGCAATGAATTAAGGGTTGTCGCAATTTTGTTGACCCATCATCATCTCGATCATTCGCATTTGGCGAATTATTTTGCCAAATATTATGAGTGTCCTGTGTTTATGAGTAGTTCTGAAATAGAGTATTATGGATTTCAATGTCATAATCTTAAAGCGATTTATCCTTTTCAAAACCTCCTTAATTTAGAGCATCTTCCCAGCATCATCATCCATCAAACCCCGGGACATACTTTCGGCGGTCTTTGCTTTCAAATTGATAACGTTTTATTTACAGGGGATACTTTGTTTAATGAGGGGTGTGGGTTTTGCCATAGCAAAGGTGGAGATGCGGGCATGATGTTTGATTCCCTGAATTATCTAAAAAAAATGATACCTGATGAAGTGTTGGTGTATCCAGGCCACCGTTATCATCATGATCTGGGGCAGTGTTTTTCGGAAGTGAAAAAAATGAATATTTATCTAAATATTGAAGATCGCAACGATTTTATCCAGTTTCGTACTCGAAAAACAAAAGGGTTATTAAATTTTAGGTGAGCTATGAGTGTATTATTATTTCCAGGACAAGGATCTCAACACAAAGGGATGGGAAAGGAGTTATTTACATTATTTCCCGAGATGGTGGAGCAAGCAAATCAAATCCTCGGTTATGACATTAAGCAAGCTGTATTCAGCGAAGTAATAAATCAAACACGATACACTCAACCACTCATTTACTGTATTTCGGTTATGGCTTGGCTTGAGAGAAAAGCTGATTTAAAAGTGGATATGGTGTTGGGACATAGTTTAGGGGAATATGCAGCACTGTATGCCTCTGAAGTTTTCGATTTTGCGACGGGATTAAACATCGTTAAACGCCGCGCAGAATTGATGAGTGAGGCTAAAGAAGGGGCCATGGCGGCAATTGTAGGAATAAGTCCGACACAAATCCAGGAGATTATCGAAAAAAAACAACTGTCGGTTGTAATTGCTAATTATAATTCCCCAATGCAAACCGTAATTGCAGGAACCAAGCAATCAATTGATGCCAGTTCCAAATTATTCGTTGAAGGACGCTTTATTCCCTTAAAGGTAAGCGGTGCATTCCATTCACCCTTGATGCATGAGGCTGCTGAAACCTTTTATTCTTATCTCAAGGAATTCAAATTGAATCCACCGCGATATCCCATCATCTTCAATGCAACCGCACGGGCACATGTTGATTGTCCAATAGAGATGGCGAAACTACTTAGCCAGCAGTTAGTGAGTCCTGTATTTTGGCATCAAAGCATAGAATATTGTTTAGCTTTGGGATATTTGGATTTTGTTGAGCTGGGACCAGGTCAGATCTTAACTTCCTTGGTGGATGCGATTCTTCACGATCCAGTAATAACAAGTGCCGTCAACTGACTCCAGGGGCTCAGTAATCTGATGTTGTTTGCGATACTCATCCACCGCTCTTTGGCATTCAGTAAAGCCACCATAATCATCAATAATGCAAATACCATTTTGCGCGAGCTTGGGATATAAGGTGTTAAGCACATCCAACGTGGATTGATAAAAATCAGCGTCAATCCGCAAAAGAGCAATCTGTTCAATTTGCTCTTGCATTTGCGGCAAGGTGTCTTTAAACCAGCCTGGCATTAATTTGATGGTGTCATCATACAAATCATATCGTTTGAACGCCTCTAAAAGATCCTGATGAGAAGTTGAAATTAATGATTCTTTTTTAATATAGGTCAATGAATTGGCGAGAGCAAAAATCTTACTTAAAGTAGTTTTATCATATTGTTCATTAGGAAAGGCTTCCATCACATAGTTCGCCAAACGTTGTTGAGATTTTTTGGGCAAAAGCCTTCTGATTTTTAATAAACTTTTAAGACGAATTAATTTAGAATAAGAAGTCACCAAGGAGCTTGATTCAGGGAATAAATCAGCACCCCAAACATTCCTTTTGGGTACGTCCTGATCACCATAAACATTCAGACAAGCTTTTAAATACAATAAAGCACCGCCTCGCCAGCATCCTGCTTCAACAACATCCCCCACTACACGGTTACTCGTTATATGTTTGATTGATTGTTCTATATTATCTAAGCGCTTAGGACCGATAAGTGTTCTTACTTGTCCGTTCGTCATAAATGACCTAAAGGCTTTGGTGGAAGCAATGTTAAATTGCCAGTGGTCTGGTTGAGAAGTGTCTAATGAACCAGTAAGTGATTTTTTAATTACAGTGAGATACTTTTCTGCGATTTTATGTAGTGAATTCATTGTATATTATAAGTAGCAAACAGATTAAATGGATTAAGAATGAAACGACTCATTGAATATTCCGCCCAGTTTTCCGGGAATTATTATACAGATTAACTTATTGTTTTGTATCAATTAATATGAGGTTTGATTGAAAAAAATTAGATACCGCGCATAAAGCGCGGTATCTGGAAATCCAGTCTTGGCCTAAAATTGATACGCAGTACTTTGTTCGTATGGGGTATTGATGTCTACACCGTAGGTAGCCTGGCCAAATTTTCTTAATGTTTCCCATGAGTTGGGAAATTTATAAGGATCAAAATAGTGAAAGAAACGATATACCGCTGAACCATAGCCGATAACATCTCCCTTGGTGTTGGTTGTTACATTGAAATGAAGTTGTAATGGTTTTTTTAAGCCTTCTACTTTCGCTAAAAAGTCTTCTAATGATGTGGTTTCTTTGACGTGCTCCACAAGCGTATTTTTTAGTTCTTGCCACTCCTTTTGATTTTGTTGGGCTCGGGCATTGATTAATTGAACTTCAAATTGTTTCGGATCGAGATCATCTATAACGGGGACGGGGACGGATTTTACCCGGGATTTAGCCTCCTCAACTGAGTGTTGCTTTTTTAACGCTGCGGTTTCCATTTTCCCACAATTAGGTAGACCCGCGTATGGCAAAGGTTTTTCTCCGGATAAAACGCGTTCCAGATTTCTAAAATTGTGGAATTTTTTGTGCAGTCTTGTTTGTTCTTCTTTGGATTTATAGTCTATATGCTTTAAAAATTCATTCTCATCGCGATAGGTCTTAATCAGAAAACCATCAGAGTTCCAATAATCTCTACTGACGATTTTATCGGCGATTTTCTTAGCATATTCAGACGCGGTAAGTTCAAGATGGGTTTGGACTTCTTTAGTCCTAGAATATGAGGTCTCATCCTTTACCTCTTCAGTTAAAACAAATGTGGCTTTCGCATGAGGATCTACTCCATGTGCGATTAAAGCTTGAATTATTGCAAGATGTTTATCGATCGATTGCATCGAATCATCAGTCCGAGTCATCTTATCCAGGTAGAAATGCAACAAAGTCATATTTTTTGCCGATACTTTTATCTTACTACTATAAGCATTACTGCTGAACGGATCAGTATAAAAAGTACGCTCAATGGTTTTATCAAACTCCGCTCCTTTCTCTTTGAGAGTCGATAGGAGTTTTAGAATATCGAGTTGTCTTAATTTGTTATCTTCTTCAAATAACTGAAAAATTAAATAGAAGGGAGAATGTTTCGCACGATGGTTTAATGTCGCTGTACCTGCTTTCTCCAATAAGAAATAAAATAGATTTTTAAACCCCAAATTCATCGCAGCCATCAAGGGGACGTGTCCATTATTCGGGTTCGTTACATCAAGGGTAGCCCCGTGATCAAGCAGTGTTTTTACGATTTCGAATATGGCTGCTTCTCGTGCATTATGACGATATAACACTGGAGCTGATATCACTTGCATGATTGCAGGTAAATTAAGCGCATCAGAAGTTTGAGGATTGGCTCCTTGTTGCATTAAATAGTTTAGTATCTGTAATGAATTTTCTCGGCCATCAAGAACAGCCATAATTGCTGGATTAAGAACACTCATTCGGCTGATGTCACCTGCTTTTTGAATGCTACCTGCAGCAAGGATTATATTTCGAACTAAATCTATGCGACCAGCGGCAATTGCAACATGAAGAGGAAGCTCATTTAAATACTGCTTTTTAGGAATTAATTTTGCGGTTTTAAATTCTTCAAACAACTTTGGATGTTGAATGAGCTTTTCCCAAGTGAATATGGGACTCTCTTTATCGGTCATAACCCATTTAAATATTGATACTTTATCCTTAGAAGAAAATGGAGAAAAATAATCATTTGCGAGAAGATCCAGTACAGAAGGCAGGTCCGGTTTGGGTTTGAAAAAAGGGCTGGCTCCAAGCTTTACTAACAATTGGAACACTTCAACAGAACCTGAATTTATTGCTGCTTCCAGAGGTGTGTATCCTAAATAAGAAGACTCATCAAATAAATCGAGTGTTTTGGATTCTTTAAGAATTTTCTGTGCTTGATCTTCAATGGCTTTTAATTGCTTCTTTAGTTTTTTCTCGGTTCTAGCATTTTTACTTATTGTTTTTAACAATTCTCTTAAGGACTTGCCCATGAATTTTCCTAACCCTTCAAGTTTATAAAAATTTAAAATTAAAAATCATTTTTTAATCTTCATGCGCAGTTTATCACCGAGAATAGGGTTCCTCAACCGACCATTGAATTGCAAATAAGTCAACAGTTTTTGGGTATCTTCATTGAATGATTAGTAGGAATTTTAGAGCAGGGCTAATACCTAAGTCGCTTTACTTTTAAAGGGGTTCCCGTCTTACATCGCTATATTTTTAGCAGTTTCTGAAAAATCGGGGACCACGATGCTCTCATCGCTGCAGACCGCTTCCATTTTGGCTTGAAGTTCCTTCTTCCAGTCAGTTGGATTATCACCTTGGATGCCAAAAACTTTTCTTAAACCTTCATCCTTAGAGATTTCATTAATTAAATTTATAGCGGATGTTGTTGATGTAGAATAGGATTGCATAATATTGGTTCTTGTTTTACATACAGTCTTAAGTAGGAGGTTAATGGCCTCTTCTAGTTTTTGTTCGTCTCCTTTCATGTAATAAACACTTATTTTTATTAAATTTTGTTTAATATAATTCTCTTTTTTATCTTTAAACTTTCCTTCTTCCTTATTCACCAACTCCTTTTGAAGATGAATAGGATTAAGTTCAGGATTTTTTTGCAACATCATGCGAATTTCGTCTTCCGATAAATTTGCGTAGGGATTTTCTGGAGATTTACTCACTAATACTCTTTGTTCAACCGGGGACAAACTAGCGACCGGGGCATGGACAAATTGCTCTTTTTGTTTGGCATACGCTTCCATCATTTTTTGCCAGCCTTCCTGATATCTTGAGGCAAATTGTGGATCTAAGTTCATTTGTTGTTGATAAAATTGATGAAAATTAGGTGGATTAGCAACAGTGTCTTTACTCGGAGGTGATACCTGATAACCAGGGATCAGATCCAATGCGTATTGAGCTGGTCCAAGCACCTCATGCAAGCTATGAAGCCCTCCGCTTACCATATACGCAGATACCGCGGATAAATAGTGTTGCTTTGCTTCAACACTTGTAAAATTCCCATAGTTTTCCATGATCCCCATAAATAAACTGGTCATCCCGGATGGCCCTGCGGCATAGATTGCATCATTTTCAATTAAGTCGCGAGTAAAGGGTGCATCTAGATTTGGTTCTTGATACTTTGAATCAGGAGTCCAGCTAGAGCGGTCTACATCCAGTCCCTCTTGATTTTGCCCTACACGCATAAGCCCCATTTGGCTTGAGAACGTATTAGGTAGACCTCCTTCGCGCCCTCTTGTTGGATCCGCTCTAAATAATTCGGAACCATATATCTGGATATCAGAAATAAATTTTAATTTCATGCCATCGAATTCTTGAAAAAATGCTTGGGGATTATCTCGATATTCTCCATTGTTGTATTCTTTGACTAATTCAAGCATTTTCCCTGTCGGCGCATTCCTATTAGGAGGTAGTATCGACTCGGGTAGTTTTCTCATCCACTTTTGCGCAAAGAGAAATTGGATAAACATGATTTGATTAAAATCATTAGGGTCATTTCTTTGTAAAATTTGTTTCACTTGATCTAGATTAATTTGTACTGGCTGGGAGCCAAACCCAGTCTGCTCTTTTCCGCTTGTCAAATTTTCTGCAAATTCATCCAAAATATCCCCGTAGCCCTGGTGTTCTATTTGTTCAAAAACATTTAATAAGGCTTGGGATACATGGTTAACGGATTCCATCATTTTATCCGTCGGATTCTTGAGTAATGCGATTTGCATTTCTGATTCAAAACGCCTTGCTAATGGATTTTCATATTTTTCTTGTAGTGTTTGTTGATAGGCACTATGTTCAATAGTTGAAGCAATGTCACGAAGCAATGTTTGGTGTTCCTCATTTGTAATTTTTTCTGCAAGAGTAGTTAGAAGAGTAGCAGCTTTCTTTGGATCCTGTTCATGATTTTCAATTAGGATTTTCATCTCTTCTATAGTGTTCATTTCTTTCATTGCGTCACGGGCATTACTATCGTTTTTTTCAAGCTCCATCAAGTTGTACAAAGCAAAAAAATAGGCTTCAGATTTTGATTTGAAGGGCGATTTTTCTACTTTGATATCATGTGCAATAGCTTGTAATCTTTCTTTTGCCTGCTGTACACTGAAACGTTGATCGGCATCAGGATGAGTTAAACCGAGAACCAGCGCTTTAAATTTTTGACCTTTGGGGGATTGAAATACGTCCTCATCACACTTCAGAAAATCTGGATGATCTTTAGCTTCTTTAGGAACATGGTTAATCTCTCTTCCTGTTAAATAACAATACAAGCTAAGACCCATAAGATAGGAATGTTCTTTCTCTGCAGAAAAGGATAATGCTCCAGCATGATCCGCCTGTTCAAATTGTAAGGAACGAAATCCCAATGTATATTGTAAATAACCTTCTCGTTGTATTTTAACCGGATCGACAAGTCCATTTTCGGTATTTATGAACGATTTTGTATCCGCGATAAGCACCTGATCAAATTCGGTCACTAAAAAATTTGTGGGCTTCGCATCCGGAAAAAAAGCATTATTTGCTTGAAAATTTAAAAAAGTATCAGCCATTTGGCCATAAATATTGACTGCATTCAAAATTTGGATTTCTTTTAGCTGAGCAAGTATTTTTTGTTTTTCATCCACTAAAACTTCAGCTTCAACTGAAACTTCATCTGCATCTGTGAGTTTAAATTCATCGTATAATTTTTGTAATTCTATCTGGTCTGTCTCTTCAATGGTGCCTGCAATATCTTTTTCAATGAGTGCAATTTTTGCTTGGATTTTCATGCCATGAGATAATACATCCCCTTTAGCGCAAAACTGCGTCAGCTCAAGACTATACATGTAATCACTAAAATACTGCTGTATGGCTTGTTGACCCGCATATACTTCTGCAATATTGTCCCTAACAGAGGTTTCTTTAAGACGTTCATATGCTTTTCGGTAATTTCCTTTATGGGGGGTAATTTTTAATACTTGTCTCAAGCCGGTTTCATTGTCTGTAAGCAAATAATTTTTAGAATTTTCACCACCTAAAAATTTTATTTCATATTTTTCTATTCCTGGGATTATTGGGTCAAATTCTTGATGAAATGTTTCAGCATCAAACTCACCGGGGTTAATAAGCATCGTGGTAATTTTTTTTACGTGCTCAAAGCTTAAATTGTCAATGGTTTGAGCCAAATCGATATCTTCAGGGGGGTAAACTTTAGAACGTAATTGAGGATTATTTTTTACTATGTTAAACAAGCGGTTATTTATTCTACCTATAAGATCATTTAATTTTTCTCTATCTGAGGTAGAAATGGTTTCCGATGCAATTAAATCACGAAGAGATCGTTTTAATCTAGAAAGTTGGTAATAATTTTCTTCGGTATTTTCAGAAACGATTCTAGGATCGAGTTCTTTCAATAAACGAGTTGCTTTTCCTATTGCTGGTGATGTTTGTGTACCGAAAATTTGTGAAAAGAAATCTGGCTTGTTTTCTTTTTCAAATAATCCAGCTGAAGGGATACTATCAGTCTTTTTACACGTTTCAATGTCCCATTGATTAATTTGTTTCGCACTGAACCCAGGACACCCTAAAGTATTCAACTCATTGCGAATTTCTCTGGATAAATCTTGATAAAATTTAGTGTAAGGAAAGTTTGTAGCGATTATTACAACGGCTATGGTACCCCCAATATTCGCATCAATTTTCAGTAATTGTTGGCGCACCTGTAATAACGCTTCCGCTTTTTGGGCATGTGCAGCTAAGTTATAAACATCAATTAAACGATTTAATTTTTCTATATCCCGATTAATATCGTCTATATAAGTATCCTCATCATCTTCTTTTTTAAATAACTTGGCTTTATTTATCATAGGGCACCACGCAGTGTAAATTAGGTGAGTGTACTCACAACAGGCCGATCCCATTTGCTATTAATATAGCTTTGTAGGGATTGATCCATTTTATCCGTTAGCTCGAGCTGGGCTCCCGCTTCGAGAAGAGTATTAACTAATGTCTCAACTTTATGGAAGTTGGGCTCCTCTTTGTCTACTTCGCGGAATTCATGTAATAAATTCATTAGAGCGGTTCGTCCCGATTTATCTTGTTGATTCACATTGATCCCTTCAACATTAGTAAGCAGCCAGTTGACCAATTCAGCGTTGAGTGACATCAATGCATAATGAAGAACATCCTTTCCATATTGATCCTGCAATGTCACATTTGCACCTTTTTGAATGAGTAGCTTAACCTGTTCCGTATGTCCTTGTTCGGCTGCTAACATTAATGGGGTTTTTAAATTAAGGTCTTGAGCGTCGAGATAAGGATTCCTCGCAAATTGCCCTAGCATGGATCCTTTGCTGTACATCGCGGCATAATGAATCGGCAATCGACCATTTTTATCAGGTATAGCTAATAAAGCTTCATCTTTGATTAGAACGTCTACACATTCGCTTTGGTTATTTAAAATTGCAGAATGAAGTGGAGTATGAGTAGCTGAATTCTTCATCTTAAGAAGGCTTGGATAATCAAGGAAATCTTTAAGAATGTCAGTAAATCCATTTTCAGCCGCAATATGTGCTAAGGTATTATCACTGTCATCAGTTGCATTGATACTTCTTGGATTATCAACCCATAGGTCATAAAAAATGGTTTGCTTTCTTTTTAAGAGACACGGTTTATCTTTAGCTAAAATAGACGGTGGCATGGTCAGGGCTAAATGAGCTGGGGTTTGATGAAGTCGAGTCGGTAAATTAGATTTGGCGCCGTGCTCAAGTAATACTGTTGTGGTAAGTGGGTAGCCATAAAGTGCAGCAAGATGCAAGGGAGATAATTGGCCATTTGTGACAACATTAACTGCACTTCTATCTTGTTCTAATATCTTATTCAAGTAGAGATCATATCCCTTCTTACTGGCGTATTGTATCGCATTCATACCACCTAAATGATCAAATTTTTCAGAACACTTGACGACGGGAATGTCAACAACTGTATCAAGAAAATGAGAAATCTCTTGTTTTAAGAGCGTTAGTTTCTTATCCGCCGTAGTCGAATTTTCATAAAGAGGTTGTTTACTAACATTCTGTAAATACCATAGCTCAACTTTGCTTACGTCGCGCGGAGCAAGCTTTTGAGGATTTAAGGATAAAGATTTAAGTAGCTCTTCCCATTTTGACACGTTATTCTCCAAATAAATTTAAATGAATTAGTATTTATATCATTATAAAAATATTGAGGTTAATTTATAATCAAAAACTTTTTTATAAGTATAATACAATCTAAGCACATTGTTTGTTTATTAAGCAGCAGCCTATCTTGGATAGAGAAGAAATTCTCTTGTTCTTTAAGCAGGGCCTTTGTTTAGGAACAACAAAAGAATATAGAATTTAATTGTTCTAAAAATGTAGCAGCCTCTTTGGGCTCCGGGTAATTTTGAATGGGTATTAGCTCAGGATATTGTTCAACCATCCAACTCATTGTACTTTCCCAAGCACGATTAATATTTCTTGATATTACTTGATCGTTCCTAAATAATTTAAAGAAATCGCTATAGTTTCCTGCATGAGGTCCATCCGTTTTGTAGTTAGGTAATAAGCCTAAGCGCTCATGAATCACAGTGAGGGTTTCATGAATACTATGGAGCCCTCCACCTACCATAAACACGATAATTGCTAAAATATAATGGTAGTGCTCTTCCAGGGTTTGAAATTGCCCCATGAATAACATACTGGCACTTAACAAAGAGGTCATTCCAGATGGGCCTGCAACATAAGGGATGCCACGATGAATAAGAGACTGAGTGTACTTTGAATCCAAATCTGCTTCCTGACAAATGCAATCAGGATTCCATGTCGTTTCAAATGAGGGGAATTGTTTACGATCCTCTTGATTGATACAGATACCTAGCTTTTTGGAACTACAATATTTAAATTCGCCTCTACCCCTATCATGATATAAGGGAAATGAAGAATAATTCCAGAAAAAAGTACCAATATCCGTCTTATTTTCTAAAATAAATTGTCTCAGACTCCCTTCATATCTAAAGCCTTTGATATGCATTTGAGATTGTAGAGGGAGCTCAAAATGAAAATAAACATCTCGCATAAACATAAAATGAATTAACATGATTCTTGCGAAATTTCTTCGTTCTTTAAGCGTTTCTATAATCTCCTTAATATCTGGAGTCATTGAATAGCGTCCAAAAGCCAAAGCGAGCTTTGGCTTTTGTGGTTCACCAGGATCAGGACCTAAATTTTCCAGAAAAACGTCGAAGATTTTTTGATCATAGTTTGATTCTATAAATTGAATGATGTTGTTACTTACTTTATTCATACAATCCCAGGTTGTTTTGCTGAGATTTTGCAACATGACTGTTGCGATATTGGATTCAAAAATACGAGCTATTCGGCATTCAAGATCTTCAGTATGGATCTTCGGCTTTTTAAAGTAATTTAGAAAATCAGAATTATTCGTTGTTTCAATCACATGGGTAATAAAATATTTAAGAGGTTCTGAAATGTTTGGATGTTGGCTTAAATGGTGTTTTAAAGTGAATGCCAGGGTCACAAAAGATTGCTCATGATCAAGAAAAGAATTTTTTAGATCAGAAATTATTGACCGAATAAATTGGTTATCCTGGGCCACTGCTGCCTTATGCAAAGAGAGCTTTGTGATGATCAAAGCAAGTACGTTAAGTTTTTCTTTGCCAGGCAATTGGCGCACTTCCTGAAAAAAATCTCGCATAAGTTTTCAAAATAGCAGTCAGATTTCCAAATGGTACCACAATTCACTTCGATTATAGATTCATAAATCAACACAAGGCATCAAACTCAACTATACTAACTGCAGAGATGTACTATTAACGACCATCATTGGTAATATATAACTGTGGAGTGTCAAATGTTAGTAAAAAATATTCAAAAGATTTTAATGATTTTCATTATGAGCAGTTTTGTATCGAGCTCTTTTGCTGCTTGGGGATATCATAAAAGCTCTACGAAGTGCTATAACGGTACATGTTATCATAAAAGCGTTAATAAAGGTTGTGCTAACGGTAAATGCGGTAAAGTACGGGCGGGGACTATCTGGCACAGATAATAGAGAAATTCTTATTCTTCGTTTGGAAAAAAGTCAATTTGGCGCACCAAATGATGATTTGATTTGTTTACACAACTCTTTATAGTACTAACTCTGCTACTACGGCACAAAACAAGACCACAATCCAGGCTTGAACACGCCAAAATTGCAGCAAGAGAAATGCAGTCATGGCTAACAAATAATCATTTAATGAGAAAATTGCACTGGTCCAGACGGGTTGGTAAAAAGCAGTGAATAAAAGACCCACTACGGCGGCATTAATTCCTAATATTGCTCGTTGCATGGATGGATGTTGACGCAAATTATCCCATAAAGGCAATGCTCCGATTATCAATAAAAACGAAGGCAAGAAAATAGCAATTAAAGCAACCAAGGCTCCAACCCATCCATTCGGGGTATTGGTTGATACAGCACCAAGGAAGGCTGCGAATGAAAAAAGGGGGCCAGGTAAGGCTTGTGCTGCACCATAACCAGCAAGAAAAATAGAATTATCAACCCATCCAGTAGGGACAACTTTCGCTTGTAGTAAAGGCAAAACTACATGCCCTCCACCAAAAACCAAAGAACCTGCCTGATAAAAGGCATTAAATAGTTGCAAAGGGTAATTTGCGAGGTAAGAAGATAACCAGGGTAATAAAGTGAGTACAATAAAAAAAACAAGCAATACAATGATTCCAGTGCGTTTACTGAGATTAACTGTTAATTCACTAGGAGGGAGTGATTTTTTGGGAGAAAGAAAAAATAAGCCAAAAAAGCCACCAATTAGGATCATGAGTATTTGTCCGCTGGCATGTGGAATCATGCTTGAGCCGATGCAGGTCAATACTGCAAGACTTGCTCTGGTTTTATCAGGGCATAAAGCAAGGCTCATTCCCCAAAGTGCTTGGGCAACAACCGCCACCGCCACAACTTTTAGGCCATGTAGCCATGAAGGGTTATCATGAATGCCTATCTGGATCAGAGCAAAACCGAACATTACCATCAATAAAGCCGAGGGTAGAGTAAATCCAAGCCAAGCCGCAGCTGCACCCCGAATACCGCCTTTGGATAGTCCAAGAGCAATACCCACTTGGCTACTCGCAGGTCCAGGCAAAAATTGACATAATGCGACTAAATCGGCATATGCATGGTCGCTTAACCATTTTAACCGACCCACAAATTCATCGCGGAAATAACCCAGATGAGCTATTGGGCCACCGAAGCTAATGCATCCTAGCTTCAGAAAAATTAGGAATATTTCTAATATTGGGAGGTGTTCTTTTTTATACTTTTGGTTAATCAAAGACCTCTCCATAAGTATATAGTTTTTGTGAATTTCAGAGAGAAGCCTAACATTAAATGATGAGGCTCCACAACAAACAGGATCTCCTAAATGTATAGTGGCCTACTTTAAATAGATAGGCATGAATTATGTATGGAAAAAGAAAACTTAGCTTGCATTAAAAATTTTTATAGCTAGGGCGTTGCTAGGATACTGTGTTCTTTTGCGCATATCTTCCAAACTGGTGAAGAAATTAAATGTCCAATTGCAATCTTGATAAGCACCTGTATGTCGTCCAGATGTTGTCCCTGCGTCTCGCTCAAGAAATCCTTTTTCAGAATCTGAATCTGCAATATTTACCAAGGCATGAATGGGATTAGATGCATCCCTCTTAACCAGGCAGATACCCTGATTTAAGCCAATATCTTTAAAAGAACAATCAACAATTTTATATTTTTTTACACTTCTTAACGCACGAACAAGTAATTGAATATCTGCTACTTGTGTACTCGCCTTAATTGTAAAAACAGATGTTTTTTTAGTATATGAAATCCTGACATTGTTCTTATTCAGGGTATTATCATATTTGTGAAGGAGACTCAAAATCGCTTTTTTTTCATCTCGAGCATTCATTTTTTTTGTACCACAGGATAATGGAATTAGATACATCACATTCTGTTTGGATTTAGGTTCAGATTCTGATTTAAAATTCGCAACTTTATCCTGCATAGCGATTACATGCTCTGTTGATGCCAAGCAAGAAACCGGCAAAGTAGGGGATTTAGATGTTCTTGAAATAATATAGTGAGTTTTATCGATCTTTTGTTTTTTTACCATAGAAGTATTCACTGCCACGCTACTCCCTTGAAACATATAGGATGAATAACCGGATTCCCGGGAAGTATGTGGAGGGGGGGTGGAGTGCCGCTCCATAAATTGGTCAATTTTTCTTTGTTCTTCTTCATCTTCTATGCAAACAAGGCTCGTGCCCACTTCTTTATAATAATGCTGTTCCTGTTCACTTGGGGGGAATTTTCTTTTCATGGTTATCTTGGTAAAAAAAAATCAAAACGATTAATTATAACCCAATATTATATGGAAATTAAGTTAAGAACAATAAAAAGAGCATTTTTTAAACACTTTATCGGTCTTTATAGGCTCAATTTGTTCTATAATGAATCCCAGGAGGTGATTGCTATGATTTTGAATATTACTGCAACGCAATTTCCTGATATGACGCTTAATGATATTGAATACAGTCGAAATATCTATAAAAGCATTGATTTCAACTTCGGTAAAGATGCCAGCATTGCATTAAATGAAGCCAATCTGGAGAGATTTACAAGTCGATTTAAGGCGATTCATAGTACTCATGCTAAACCGCTTGATGGAATCATTACTCTAGGAAGAATGAAAAATGTTTCTCCAGATACCATAAAATTGCTCTTAACTATGGATGATTTTTCAGACATGCTGGATTATCGAAGTTTTTTAAAGCTAGTAGTAAGCTCTGATGAAATAGCGCAATTTGTACTCGATAATCCTAAACTTAAAGCAAAACTCGATAGTATTGAACCTTCGATAGACACCCAAAAATTTAAAAACTCGTGTACAGCAAGGGCGATAATGAAAATACTTTTGGAGCGAGGGAAGATTGAACCAAGTGATTACACACCAAGCAAAGAATTGGAAATATATAAAGAAATTTGGCTAGAACCGGGAAAAGTCGCCTCACCCGAAAAGATCGTGGATTACTTCCGCAAACATAACCTGGATGCAATTGGAGTTGAAATTCGAGAGCTATCTAAAGCTTCACTCAATAAATACTCAAAAAACACACTTATAACCTCACTCTATTCATTGTTTAAGACCGATGTTTCCACAAGAAAAAAAGTAACTCTTGTAGGAATGAGCGAAGCTGATTTTCCTGACGGAATGACCGCGCTAATTGTCATCAATACTGGAGTACTCCATACCTTATTAGGTAAGAAATGCGATGGGCAGTTTGAAGTGGTCGATCCTCAATTTGGCGACAAAAAAATATATAAGGGATTTATGGATTTTCTTGAAAAAGAGAGAAGAAGTCTCGGTGTTTTTTTTGAAATTTCTTCGGAGCCTGGGGAAACTTTTAGGCCTTAAGGTTCCCGCAATATAAAACCCTGGTTTCGCTGGAAAAATCAGAGCTGTCTTCCTTAAAAATCGTTCTTTGTATAACTCTCTTAATAATACGATTGCGAGCTACTTCAGGGTCATGCTCCCACAGCCACTTTTCTTTCAAAAGAAAAAGGCTGGTACTTCATAGGTGCATACTACATTCAGCAACAAGGTCAAGATGGAATTCGATTATCCAGGTTGTGGTCAATTCTTTTAAATGATGTTCTTGACAAGGACATTGTGAATTACAATAATTTCGTTTGATTTTTTGATAATCATATTGCTGCAGGGATTGCCGGCCCTAACTAGGAAAAAAAATGAACAATAAAATAGTTATGTTGGCTCTGACCTCCTTATCTTTTACGTATTCGCTCCCTACCTATGCTGCTGATTACAATTTGAATGGCTTATCATTAAGTACCTCCGTAGGAATACTTTCCGGAACGGCTCACGAATATGTTTATTATCCAAAAACAAATACTAAGCTAAGCCAGCTCGATTGGCGCATAAAAAATGCTGCAATAATTAATGGGGAATTAAATTATGATTTACTCGGGTGGCTTAGCATGAATGGACGAGGCTGGACCACAATAGCAAAAAATAAGGCGGCTATGGATGATTATGATTGGTTCAACCCTAATCAAGAAGCGTGGACCCATTGGTCGCATCATGACGATACTCATCTAAATTATGCCAATCAATTTGATTTAAGTTTAAGAGCATGGCTCATGCAAAAATCAGATTATCAATTGGGCTTGGCTGCTGGGTATCAATGGGATTCTTTCCGTTGGCGAGCGATTGGTGGTTGTTATCAATACAATAACGGAACCGAGATTGGTTGTTTTCCTAGTACTCAAGCTGGAATTGGCTACCAACAAAAATTTAGAACTCCTTATGTGGGTGTAGCTGGAAAATATTTCATTCATAATTTTGAATTTAATGCACTTTTAAAATTTAGTAATTGGGTTTCAGCGCGGGATCACGACGAGCATTATGCTCGCAACATCACGTTTGACGAGCATGGAACTAACTTTAGATATTATGCGGCAACGATTAATTCTGGTTATTTTGTAACACCTAACGCGAAAGTTTTTGTTGAGGCTTCCTACAACCATTATTCGAATGGCCGCGCCGATACCGAAATAACAGATAATGATACGGGTGAAAACGGTTATGAACTTAATTCCGCGGGTTTATCCAATAAAAACTATTCTCTAGCACTTGGTTTACAGTATCTTTTTTAACAATAAGCATAGCAAGGTAGGTGAGTTGTTTGACTCAACCTACTTACTGCGCTTTAACTCCTAGCACAAGTGCTATTAGTCATAAATTGGTTTCGCCCAATCATCATCGTAATAGGTTACTGCTTCTTTGGCTCGATGGGATATAAGCTCATCAAGTGATTGAGTGTAATAGTGTTTTTTGAATAAATCATCAGAAGCAATAACAGCACGGTCTTTCATCAAATCCGCTTTGGGTTCTTGCGGATTTGATTGGAAAAAATAGCCCATAAATTCTGGATGGAGTTCAACCAATTTTTGAAGTGTGTTGTTAAAAGGATTGTCAATTCCACTGTGCTTGGCATAAAACTCAAGATAAGCGGTAACATATTCTCGGAGCGCTAATTGTTCATCGTGATGGTCTATTTTCTGCGCGTATTTATTTCTTAAAAGTGAAACAAACTGGCAGTAGAGACCATGGAATTCTTTTATCGCTTCTTGATTATCACTAGAAATAGCTACATAGAACGGATTATTGACTTCTTTTTTGTTGATTGTAATTTTTTTTATACTGCAATAGGGTACAGCTAAGGCCACATGCTCTGTTTCCCGCTCCATCCGCCCAGGAAGGTTGAGGTTATTGTGACGATATGTTGCATGAAGATCTACAGCAAAAGTACGGAACAAAGTAGGGTCAATTGTAATAAAACATCCTTGTCCCCAATCTAGTGCAACTTGAGGATTTTCAGACATACTTACCATGTGAAAATCATTGGAAAGATTTGTTAATTTGTGCTGTTTAATCTCTTCAATAGTTATAACTTCGGGGTAAACTCTTCCAAAAATACCCATAAGAAGGGTGGGAATTCCAAAAATGACAGAGGGGAGATTCTCCTCCCCTCGATACAAATTGGAAATATCGGGCGATGTTTTTATAACATTTGAAAACTTAATACCTGAACTTGAGTTTTCTTTTTCATTTTGAAAAAATTGGGGATATTTACTGTACATAGAATGACTTTGCGATTCAAATTTGGAAAAAATAATAACATATATTGCTATTTTTTTACAGAAAAGGGTGGGTACTTTATTAAATAACGAAAAATGAAATCAAACTGTACTATTTTAGGGTAAGGTTCGAGCTGGGTAGGGTTGGCATTTCTTCAAAAACTTTACGCACAAAATTATTCATTAATGCGGATTCGGCTTTTTTTCGAAATAACATATTAACGAACTCTGCGGCTTCGGTAGGCCAATAATCTTCAGGGTTTGATTCCTTGCTATTTTCTTCAGTGATTAGGCTATCATTTTCTTTTAAATGGGCTTTTATTGCTTCTTCATCGTATGCTACAAGAGCTCCATAACGTATACTTAAAAATCCACCCTTGGGGATTACTTTGTATTCTTTTTTATCGGCCATATGGATGTATTTATTTTTATTCGAGTCATAGGCATAAAATTCATCATCGGTAGGAACTGGGATAATAAAAAGTTTTAGTCCTCTCTTTTTCAACAACTGATGCACTTGAAAGGGTTCAAATCCAGACTCACGGATCGTATTGAGGGGCAAATAACCCAATGCTTTTGTTTTGCCAACTTGTGCCAAATCCTTCATTTCTGGATGTGAGAAAAAGTCATAAGTGGGTTTTGTTGGTGTAAATAGAGGCTTACTTGTGCTGAGAGGTTCGTCATCGGAAGACTTCGTGGTTAATTTATTTTGTTTTCCCGATGATTTCTTTTTAAAAAGTTCTTTTAATGATTTCATGTTGAGCAAATAAAGAAACGTTTGTATAAATTATATGCAATTAATGGAGATTCATCAAAGCTCGTGACAGTAAGGGGAATCAAAAACCTGTACTAAATTTATGTTTGTTGAATTTTGTTATTCAATTTTGACAAGGGCGGGTGATTTTGCTTTGAGTTTTTTTGGGGGAATTATTCTATACTCTTAGATAAGTCAAACACGAGGTCATAAAAATGGACTATAAAAGGCCCGAAACTGAGTCTCTAGATGGTGCTATCCTAAAAATTCTAAATACATTATTAGAGTTGGAGATGGCAGGTGTAGTACGTTATACCCATTATTCCTTTATGGTCTTTGGCTTTAATCGCATTCCTATCTGTAAATGGATGCGTGAGCAGGCCCAAGAAAGTTTAACTCATGCTCATTTGTTAGGCGAGCTTATCACGCATTTTTCCCAGCATCCCTCGCTTAAAATTGGCAAATTATTAGAAACTCATCAGCATAATATTGGGAATATTTTAGAAGAGGCTCTGGAGCACGAAAAACAGGGTTTGGATTTGTATTATCAATTATTGCAGCATGCAGAAAAAAAATCGGTATTGATTGAAGAGTTTGCCAGAAAAATGATTCAGGAAGAAGAAATGCATATTGGTGAAATTCAAAAAATGTTAACTCCTCCTGGCATGTTAAAAAATTAGAATATTCCTCTAATACATACATTTATGGTGATACTACCCGGATTTATTTGATAAAAAATCAAATTTGATGAGACCTATTTTAAAAATTATGAGCATAAGGTAGTCTGCAAAAAATAGACTTAAATTGTAACTTATTGTATGGCGAGATATAAATTTGAAGTAACTTACTTGCAAAACGAAGATATCCGTATATCAGCCCGAGATAGAGTAACAAATGAACTATATGGATATGTGCAAATCAGCTCTTCGTTGAACTTGGAAAATAAAGAATTAATAGAAATAGCGCAGCTCTATGTTATCTCCAATAAAAGAGGTTCTGGGTTAGGAAGTATACTTACATCCAGAGCCATTGAGTATGCTCTAAAAATAAATAAGGGCATTCATATGTTGATCCAACCTGGCTCTGAAGGATTTTGGAAAAAATATTTTAATGCTCGTTTTAATGGAAAAAGAATGACCTTATTGGGTGGAGAGACCTTAAATTCAAAACTCTATGAAGGAGCTGTATTCGAAATATCAATGATGAGTTTAATTCGAAACTATAAGTTTCCTCTGGATAAAGAGTTACGTTTACCTGGAGTTGAGCGAGCATGTCGGATTGTGTGATAAAAATGCAAAATGGGGGAGATAATTTCTTTATGGGTTTCTGATTTGCTATTCGCATTAATCAGACTACTCTATAAATATTAGACACAAAAGAAGTCCATCTTGGAGGGAACCAAATGAAAAAATTACTGATTTCTACATGCCTCACTGCATTAAGTACGGTTGCCACCGCAGACAGTGTGATTGTGACGCAAACCCAATCCTGGCAAAGTGTGCCTATTGTAGTAAATACGGAGAAACATATTTATACCATTGAAAAACCCGTACCTGAAGGTAATTTTTATTATACCTATTCGGGTTATCGATGTTTAAGAGAGCAAACTAATATTGTGGGTGTCAATGCAGTGGTTCTACATGCAGGGGTTGCTGGTGAAGGTGATATATATTGTTACCCCGAGTAATTTAGGAAAAAAAATTCTCCTTTTGACTGGGTAGCTGGCTTGTTTTGCAGACAAACTCCCACTATCTAATGTAGTGGGGTTGCTTTTATGGGATTTTATTCCGTTGCAACCTCCGGACAAGCAAGTCTGACTGTCAGATTCACTACGCTGTCCTCCTGTTAGGACCGTAAGGTAGAATTAAGTTGTATAATTCCTAGCTCACCATTGCTCTTCCGACCTATAGTTAAATCAATCTTAAGTAATTGCGTTACATTACCATTTTCAAATTGATAATTAATCTTTAAAGGAAGGGTGAGTGTCCATTGATTATATCTCGAGTCAATGAGTTGAGGTGGCCCGTCTATTTGACTTATTGCACTTAGTTTTTTGGTCTTAAATGCCTGTATGTTTCCTGATTTTTCAAGGGCATTTATAAATTCATTCCATCCCTGTTCCGTATAGCAAGATTGCAGTTTCTGCAATTGGTTATCTATGGCCTCCGAATCAAAATTAAATGATTTAGTGGTAGCATATTCAGCCCAAGCTAAAATTGTGGCTTGATTAATATCTCCTACACCATTAGGACTTTTATAATCACAATCGATAAAGTCTGCTGTTTTTTGTGGTGCTAGAGCAGATGAATGCATATTGTTTAAGCTGGGTTGATTAGATTGAGCTACTGGAGATTGATTGTTTGTTGCGGTATTGTTATTTACCGAGTCTTTGAGCGCGGCAACAATTCGCATAATTCCAAATTCACCACTCAGTTTACGTACCATCGTTAAATTAACATTCAGGAATTGAGTTACGTTGATTTGTTTGTTTTGATAAACAACTTTTAAGGGAAGCTCTATATTCCATTGATTATTTTTCGTCTTAATGAGTTTAATTTGGCCATCAACCTTGCTGGTCATAGTAAAATTTTGTGATTGAATCGCCTCAATATTTCCTGATTTCTCTAAAGCACTTTTAAAATTTTCCCAGCCAGTTGCAGTATAACAGGACTCTAATTTCTTTAATTGAGAGGGTATCGATAAGGAATTAAAATCAAAAGATTGAGTTGTGGCATATTCTGCCCACTTTATTATCAGATCTTCATCAACCTTGGTCATCTCCTCAGGAATTTTATAATCACAATTAATTATCTCTGATCCTTTTAATTCCTCAGAGGGTTTATTATAGGTCATTTGAGGGATTTTAGAGGATTTCGAAGGTGTCCCATTTTGAGCGAGTTGTATTTTATTATCTTGCAGTAGTTTTTGAGTCGGAGCTCTTCGATTAGAAAATAAATTCATATTGGATGCCAAAGGCGAAGCACGATTGGAGGATAAAGGAAGTACACTCGGAATGGTTTTCATTTGTAAAATGACAAGCTCCCCACTCATTTTCTTCCCTAAAGTTAAATTAATATTAAATAGCTGGTTAATTTGATTCTTATTATTTGGATGAGCTATGTGTAATGGTAAGGAAGTCCCTGCTTGATTTTTAAGAGGGGATTCTTTTTTTCTTTGCTGATTGACTGGGTTTTGAGTTTTAATCATTTTTAAATTATCTAAATCACTCAATGCGGAATAAAATTGGGCGGATTCGATTTTTTTAAAATAGGCGAGTAATTGAGGCCATTTCGTATCAAAAATATCTGATTTATTAGCGCTAAAGTGATTATTAAACCATTCATATCCATATGCAAGGACAGGTGTGGCAATAGATTCCTCTTCAACATCTTTTTTATAATTTTCGGAAGTTAATTGTGCTACCTGAATATGGTTTACTCTACCCTCATCGAAGCCTTGATCATTTGGTGCTTCAATAATATTCTGAAAAAATTTGATATTACTGTGTTCTGATTTTAAACACAAACCGGGCTGATTTAAGGCTCTATCCATCTCAGAAAAGATGATGTTTGGATCAGATATGAATAAAGAACTTAGAAATGCAGCCCCCCTTTTTTTTAGGTTTTCCAAAGTGTTTATTTGATCAGTCACGCCCCAAGAAAGACTTCTCATCGCCTCTCTAAGTGATGAAGCTTTTATGGATATTGAGGCGGAACGTGGGGTGGTGATCATTTGCACAATTCCAAGTTTAAATGCATTTCTCCAGCTAATGATGATGTACACATTGAGAAAATGAGTTACCTCTTCTTGATCATTCTTGTAAAAAACTTTAATAGGAACCGTTATTTTCCATTGATTTTCCTGATCATCAATGACTTGGACTTCTCCATCCAAAGTACTGCTCACTGTTAGATTTTGGGTTTTAATTGAATTAATATTTCCTGATTCTTTTAATGCATTAGTAAAACCAATCCATCCATTTTCTGTATAACATGCTCTTAAATTTTTCATCTGCGCATCAAAGGATGGAAAATCAAAATTAAAAGAATGAAGTACAGCATATTTTGCCCAATTTATGATTAAGTTTTTATCAATTTTTTGAGTGTCCCCAGAAATTCGATAATCACAATTGATTTCAAGTGACAGGGGTTTTGTTATAGCGTTTGTTTTTTGGGACTGAGCCGACTTTGCACGGGTAGATATTTTTTCGGAAATCGTATCTGAAGTTTGAACAGCATATACTTGAGTACAGATTAAATTAAATAATGCTGCGCAAACTATATTTTTTTTCATGTGATAACATCCTTATTAATATCTAGTAGGTTCTTGCTAACATCCTGTAATTATAGTTAATATTTTTAATAATTTTCTTATTAAGTGTATTCAATAGTACGGGAATTTCAACACAGAACGGATGAATCTTTTACTAAAAGTAATTTTGTTAATTGTTCCGGGGCGGGGCCTATAGGAGCTCGGAAAAATGACGCGTAATCCGGGAAATTCAGCAAAAAAAACCGGGGTTCAGGCTTACGCCTTCACCCTGGATACAATTAGTTGTAGATAAGCAAATATGCAGTGCTTAATTGCTATACTGAACTCAATTTCATTGACGTTAAAGTTTGCTCTTCCAGCTCCTTACCTTCTTTCTTTAAATTTGAGAGCTGTTTTCCTAAATCATCTTGTTTGACTTTATTGTTCCAAATGAGCAAATGAGTTTTTTTCGATATTTCTTCTTTAATCGTAGCAATTTGCTTAGGGGTAAGTTCCTGTGTATGACGATAATAAGCATAAAGTTGAGCACATATTTCTTCGATTTTTGCTTCTTCGCTTAAACTATCGTTCTCCGGTTTTAGATGAAAATCGATCACGGAGCACAATGTAGCTCGTACATTGTTCATGTGAAACGCAGACATAAATGCCCGGTAATATGCGCTATTACGAACAAATAAAGGAATGACTGGATTTTGCAAACTCCAAAAACCATCAAGTCGAATCACATGAATAGGTACTTTATTCATCAATGCAAGTCGGGCTGCACCCGTGTAGACTCTAGGTGGTTCTTGACCTAATCGTGAAAAATTCCCTTGGGGAAACAGCGCGACGCAGCCATTTTCATTAAGCGCTTTACTCGCCTCCTCTAACGCACCGGCATTAGCAGGACGTCCAGCCTGACTTTTAGTAGCTTTTGACTCTACGGGTATTGCATGAAACATTTTTAAAAATCCCTTCACCCCGGGTATATTATTATAAGCATCTGTTGCAAAAAAACGTGGGGGTGTGCCTTTTATTTTTGAGGCAACAACAACTGCTTCCCAGCCCGTTCTATGTGGGCCTACTGCAATGAGTTGTTTTTGGGTATCAGTAAGTTCTAAGTCTCCCCCTTTGGTATGCATCATTCGCGTCATAAGCAATAAAAAACCAGCTAATATCCGCGCAAAACGATTTTCATAGTTTAGGTGATTGTTAGATTCAGCGATTCTTGCAATCGCATAGGTCATCATCGTAAGGCCAGCAAGTAAGAACAATAGGGTAAAGGTACTTGATCCAGACTCATCATTATTATTAAGTTGTTCTAAATTGGAATACATATTGATTACTCCTTGTAAAGACTAGATATATTAAGCGCTAGCCATCCAAAATCTGTTATAGTACCTTTAAAATTAATGTTGTCAATTAAATACCCAAAAAGAAAGAATGAAATATTTTGGGGCACTTTTAGTAAATAGTGATTAGTATTTAGGGGTGTGGTGGGAGAGTGAATCGATCCTGGTTTGTGCAATAAATAGAAGAATATTGCTGCACACTCGTCCTATAATTAGTGCTATAGAGGCGCTGAGCAGCCCATTCATTGGATAAAAATTATAGAATAAAACGAGTGGGAGAACTAACCCAATTAATTCCGCAAAAACAGACCATGTTAATACATGGGTTTTCAGTTGATGAATTATTACAGAACGCTGCCAAATAACGAGTAATGTCAATAGAGGATAGATGATTAATATTTTTAATGGTAGAACTGCAGCTTGAGACAGATCAGATTGCAGTACGTTGATCTTTGTTAAATAAATATTTAATAGAGGGGTAAAAATAATTCCAAATAAAACTGCAAACATAATAAGAGTGATAAGAGCAAAAAACTTTTTTAACTGTAACTTGTTTTCCTCACTAAGATTTAAAAAATAAATAACTACGTTCTGCAACGACATTGCAGTTGATTTAAAAATCATAATAAACCCATTGATAACCGGAAAGACAGCTAGTGACAGGGTTGGGTTCAGGCCATAATTCAGAAAAATGGTAATAATAGGAGTGGTTATAATACTGGCTACGGTGGTTATAATTAACGGATAATAGAAATGTGAAATTCTATAATAGGAAAGCTTATAAGAGGATTTCACCTCAAAGATTCCATGGATGGGTTTTCTGGCAAACACACGAGTTATTGTCGCTTCAACGAACAAACCAATCGAGAACCCAATTGCCGCCACATAAGCACTGTTTAAAGAGCTAAAATTTGCCAGACACACCGCAGTAACTACACTCGATATAAATCGAAAAATAATCGCATAAAATATGATGGGCTGCTTATCTCGAGAAATTAATATTCCTTGATAAAAAGCTTTAAATCCCGCAATAGCAAAAGCAGGAAGAAGAATTGTAACTACATGTTGGCTAATAACTGCAATAGTTCTATCGAATGATAATCTTGTGATGAATAAATATTGATACAGAGGCGTCAATACAAACAGCATCATGCAAATTAATAAAAAACTTACTACGTAAATGAAGAAATTTCTAACTTTTTCATAAGACTGTTTATTTTTTATAAGCTTTATAGCCACTGTATTGAACATTAATAATGGTGATTCTGCGAGCAAGAATAAGGAGTAGGCAAGACCGAATGCAGCTAAATTAAGTTGTTTATCGGGCAGGTACGTAATTATTATGGTTAATAGAGGAAATTCAAAAGCGAGCACCAGCCATAAAAATAACAAAGGGGCCCAAAAAATAAAGATTGTTTTATTGCTAAGCACTTGTGCTGTCATGAAGTTATTATTCGCTCAATTGCTTCTAAAAAATGATCAATTTCTTCACTTGTATTCGAATAGCCCAGACTTACTCTCACAGTACCATTTGGAAATGTTTTTAATGCCTTATGGATCAGTGGAGCACAATGCAACCCTGTTCTAACAATAATATTATAATTATCGGAAAGCAACGCGCCAATGTGTGAAGGCAACATGTTATTCACGGAAAATGATATAAGGGGTATTTTCTTTTCAGAGTCCTCAGTGCCATAAATTTTTATTCGATCAAATCGTTTCAAACCAGCGAGGCATTTGCTATTTAACGCTTGTTTATGAGCAAACATGGTTTGAAGATTTTGTTGCTTGATATATTCAATTCCTGCGGCTAAGCCAGCGATTCCGATATAATTTGGAGTTCCTGCCTCAAATTTTTCTGGCGCCACAATGGGATGAAAGAAGGGGGCTGAATTTGTGCCCGTCCCGCCAGTGATCACTGAATCGACACATTTCGTATCTCGAATGTAGGCCAGACCAATGCCAAAAGGCCCCAGTAAACTTTTATGACCGGTTACAAATAAAAAATCGCAATTTATTTGCTCCACATCAATGGGTAAAATTCCGGCAGATTGTGACGCATCAACTGCAACTTTTACATTAAATTGCTGCGCTATTTTTATGACGTCCTCAATTGGATTAATATTCCCGGTGACATTCGATACATGATTAACGATAATTAACTTGGTATTACTTTTTATAAGTTGCGGTAACACATCCAATTGTAACTCGCCCTTGAGATCACAAGGAATACGGCTCAATTCGATATGCCGGCAATCTTGCAAATAATGTAATGGACGAATGACTGAATTATGCTCCGTATCCGTGTAAATTACATGATCTTCATTTTTAATAAACCCTAGTAGCACTTGGTTTATTGCAAAAGTAGCATTCAAGGTGAAAATAATATGATCCACACTAGGGATATTGAAAAATTCGGCAATGTTTTCCCGGGCATGTGCAATCCCTTTATCCGGTTTGATCTGATGCTCGCTGCTGGCCCGTTTTGCACAGCTATCCATGGTCTGCATTAATTCTACAATAGCATTGATCACTTCTGGGGGCTTCGGAAATGAAGTTGAACCATGATTTAAATAAATAATGTCTTTATTCATTTGGCTAACCTATTAAGAATAGGCATGTAATTTTCAATGGCTTTATTTACTAAATCTAAATTGGTATGTGTTTCCCAATTTGAGCGCTCAGGATAGCCAATTTTATTGCAAATTAAAGTTCGCAATAAATGTGACTCTACTTGGCTGTCAGAAGCTGGGTATATATTGATATGACCTGAAAAATCCTCGAAATATAAATAACTCCCGTATCGCTCAAAAAATTGAAAAATTTGCGAATATTGTTCTAATTCCATTTGGATAAATAATTTTTCCAACTCAGAATTAATGGATACTTTTAGGGGGAGTACATGCAAATGAAAATGATCACATTTTATTGCGGTATTGACTATGGTTGAACAATGGCCAGCTCGACCATGCTCGTAATACGCCGCAGCACCATAAGCTGTTTGTACAATCTCACCTGCGACTTTTTTTAAGATTAAATATTCCTCACGAAGCATAGGATCGATTTCTCCGGAACACCCAATGTGGGTATTAGAGGTAATCATTAAATGTCCGTCTACAATCGGTGAAATATCACAAATCAGTGAGAAATTAGCAGTGCGAGCAAGAATTTCGGTTTCCGAATCAGGTTTACATAAAAAGCATCCATGAATGAGTTCCGGAACCTGTTGCATGTAACTTGGCACAATTTTATGTAGAGATATAACTTCGTGATTATTTAACATGGTAACCACACTTATGAAACAACTTAATTGAATTATAGTTAAAAAATTATGATTTTGGGCGATAGCAAAAGATTTGAATGTGTTTTATAGCAAACGCTATGATCAATATTTTGTGTCTAAACTCCTCTCATCGGGCCAGCGGTTATCCCTCTACATAACACGCTTCATTCGCGGTATGTCGGTTTATACCTCATCTAGATCAAGTAGCAATCACGGGTGTTGAACTTTGCAGATAGGGGCGGTTTGTAGTTAAAAGTTCATCCCGTTGTCAACATGCCACAAGATATACCTGTGACTGTTTTTCTTAAAAGAGGTAAATCATTTCTTTTCATCGCCTCAATCTGGATAAGGTTCAAAGGATGAACCAAGGTTGATCTTAATTGAATACTTTCCCCAAGCCAGGGTTGATGAAAACAAAAATCAGTTTCACCAGTTATTTGCTGGAAGAATTGAACGGTTGATTCCAGTTCTGATTGAAATGGTTTGAGATATTTATTAGAGCCAGTTAATTGACATAAGTACTGTTCCCAGATTGGGAGGTATACTTTGGAAAGGGTTACGCCTAATTGTTTTATAAAAGCAGCGAAAAGAGAGTTTTCTGTATAAAGCACCTTAAGCTTATTTTTTTCAAGGTTATTAAGCTCTAGCCAGGTTGAGCCAAGACCCCACCACGTTGGGAAAAGAAGTCGCGTTTGAGTCCAACATAAAATCCAAGGGATGGCTCGAAGCTTTCTTTGATCGGGTCCTGATTTACGTCTGGTTGGCCGTGAACCAATTTTCAACTCAGTCAAAAAATGATATGGAGAGGCCTGTTCAATTGTGGGCCAAAACCATTCGCTTTGAATCAGGTCTTTATATTTCTGACTGACTTTGTTCGAAAATACCACCAACTCCTCGGGATAACCCTTATCTATGTTGTTTTCTTTTTGTGAATAGATATCAATAAATTTGTCAACCTGACTTTTGAGTATGGAACTCGAACCAAAGAGTCTTGCAACCATCTCTCCTTGTATCGTCACTTTATAATGAGTCATCATTTCTTTAGACCAGGAGGCCGTTTGTTCTTTGATATCCCCGCCTCCTCGCTCAATACTGCCGCCCGATCCATGAAAAAAAATAGGCTTAAGGTTTTTTCTTTCTAGGGTAGACTGAATACTTTTTAAACTTTTAGCAATCATAACCCGGGAAGGTAAAACGCCATTTTCTTTTGACGAGTCTGAATAGCCCAGCATGACTTCATAATTTCCACCCCACTGTTGAAGATGCTTCTGTCTAATATCTTCAGTAATCGAGTGATTTAAGATTGTATCAGCGCTGGTCAGCGCAAGTTGGTTTTCAAACAAGGGGACGACAGGTAAGGCGTAACTTTTAAAAACATGTTTCACTAGGTTAATGCCATTTTTTATATCTTCAGCAGATTCAACCATGCTGAGAATAAAACCGCGGATGTAATTTTTGGGCTCTGCCCCTTGGGTAATCGAGTAAACCTGCTCCAGCATCTTGATAATCGTGGTTTTTTTTATACAGGTTAAACTTTCTTTTACAACCCCTGAATCTTCCCTGAGTTCTAGGGGTATAACCAGTCCGGGATAAAGTTGAAAAATACTGAAAATAATGGAAAATTGTTCGGGTTTGAAATTCAAAAATTGTAAAGTATTTTTTTGTAACGAAGCTAATTCTTCTTTGAATACAGATACTTTTTCGTGATCCCGTGGTTTTATTTTCCTGAGTTCCTGCGCTTTTTGAGCACTCTGTTTGATTTGATTTGTCAAAGTTTTGTCTTTGTCTAAAGCGGTGGAGAGTTTGACAATTTCTAGTACTTCTTGCAGAGATTCTTGAATGTAGGTTATAAAAAAAGAGCGAGAAAGTTCGAGACTCCTAACCATGATTTTTTCATTAACACCAGAGTGTCCATCTTTATCCCCGCCTACCCAAGTACGTAATTGGATAGGAATGCCTTGAGTTAAAAAGGAATGATACAGTTCAACATTAAGAGGATTAAGAGCGTATTGATAGATATAGCGCGCCTCGTCTTCTACGCTTGGTTTTTCGTGATAGGAAATATTAATTTGCAGTGAGATTTTAAGCATTTGATCTAAATGAGTCTCATTCATTAGATAGGGGGATTTAAGTACTTCAACCAGATAATCCCTAATTGCTTTAAACAGTTTTAAAAATTCATTAGTTCGCGCTTCTGTGGGATGTGCAGTTAAGACATAATGAATACCTTGAGGCTTCTCAGAAAAGACTTTTTCCTTTCTTTGATTAATACGAAAAATCCGGTAGGCACTCTCACAAGCATTGATGAGCTCCATCATGAGGGAAAACCCATGTGCAATTTGATAAAGCTGCTTTCCTTTTAGCTTGGAAAGCTCCATTTGCAGACTGTGAAGTGCCTTTCTTAGTGCACCGGTTCCACTGCCAATCGTATCTTGCATGGACAGTCGAATTTGTTCAATTTGTTCATAGGTCTCCTTCCCATAAACTTCTGCAATGGATTTTCCCAACCGAGTAAGGGACCATGAAACCATGTGGCTCAGTTCCCTTGGCAAATGGGAGACATTTTGTTTCATCGGTAACTCCGTGTAATAAAAGGATCTAAATAGTTCCATTCTGCAATCCGTCACGCATCGCCATTAAAAGAGCTTCCTCAACTGGTTAAAACACGTTTGATCATAATGCCCATTAAAGAAAAATCTTAACATGATTAAAATATACTTATACTGGAAAATAGTTTGTTTTACTAATCTCTCTGTCAAAGAAATGCAATTACCCAAAGCAAATTACCTATCAATTTTTTACGTTTTTATGAGTGTCTGGTGAGTTTATTTGAATGGCTTGGGCAGAAGTGATGGTACTGCCCCTTTTAAATCCTTAATTTTAATTTAAATGCTCGCAACCCGAGTCTGGGCTGTTAAAGCCCGGACTTAGCGCACCTCGGTCATTGCATCAGTTATTTCTGAATTTATTTTAGCTAGCTCCATCAATAAAAGAGGTTGCAATTTTTTCTGATAAAGCTTTTTCACAAAAAAAATTCAAAAGTAAATTAACTTTTTGTTCATCCGCCAGGGACTTGGGAAAAATTGCGTAAAGATTAATATCGGGAGACGATTCGTGAGGTAACACTGGGATTAAGGTTTCATTTTTTATTTCTTCATAAACTGAAAAATAAGGGGCCCATAGAAGCCCTACATCTGCAACGGCCGCCTGTTTTAAAACGGCTGCATTATTGCTTTTAAAATTTCCGGAGACAGGAATAATTTTTTTATTAAAAACCCATTTATTTTGAAGACCATAAAGCGAATTAATCAAACAATTATGCTTTGGTAAGTCATCGATCGTTTGAGGTGTTCCATGTTGCGCAAGATAACCCGGTGCGGCAAAGACACTCCGTTGGATCGAAAATAATTTTTTGCAAACCAGTTTAGAATGCTTCAGATCTTCGAATGAAATAGCTAGATCAAATGTAGAGGAATAAAGTTCTTTTATATCAGAGCCTACAATAACATCTAGCTCAATCTTAGGAAATTGTCGCATGAATTCAATAGATAATGAGGTTAAATAGGGAATGGCCGGGGTAACGGTAAGATAGAGTTTAATTGTGCCGATTAGTTCGACCTGATCCGATGTCGCAATTCCCTTTACTAACTCTAACTGCTCGAAAAGTTTCAATGCCTTTTCATACAGCTGATGCCCCGATTCAGTGACAACTAAGCGTGTTGTAGAACGAATCAAGAGGGTAACTTTTAATTCCTCCTCCAACCAAGTTATTTGCTTACTCAATTTAGAGGGAGATATATATAATTTCTGAGCGGCTTTTGAAAAACTTTTACAGTCAACTGTTGCAATAAAGCCTTTCAAACACGATAAGATATTCATATTTAATTTAATTTAATTTAATTTAATTTAATTTAATTTAAAATTTAATTCTTTCTAAGTGTATAGACCTATATGATTGTTTTGTAAATTCACATCTAATAACTCAGCGAGGGGAAGCTCCTATTGCTTCTGAAAATGATTAAAGATATCAATATGATATAATTTTGCCCCCGTAACTATTTTTATATTTATTGTGTAAAAGCTATGCCTAATCCTATTTGTTTTATTAATCCAACTTTAACCAAAAATATCCCTACTGTTGAAGCACTTATGAATTCAGTACATGGGGGATCTAGGATTAGTAGAGGCATATAAAGTTTATTGTGTGCCCAGTCAACTGGTGAGGATATACGCTTCGTACTTTCACCTGTTTTTTATTCAAACAGTCGCTCCAGCGAATGGTTTTATCTTCATAAATTATAAAGAAGGACGTAATAATCAGAAATCTCAAGTTTACAAAAACGTAGAATAATTGTATTTTCCGCTGGGATTCTTACGTAACACGATTTGAATCGAAGGATCCTATACGCATCCATGAAAAAGTGGGTCACAAAGCGTATTTCTTTATTTTTATTCTTGAGGTTTAATATGAAATTGTTTCGAATGATATTGCTAAGCTTTTTATTTTCTACTGCCCTAATTACTCATGCTGCGGCTGTTCCGACGGAAGATTATGATTTTCAACAAGAGCGAATGAAGCTTACGCCTGATTCTGTGATGGTTATTTCAACGTTTGATAGTCAAGATCATGTTACTGCCTATACCTATGCTGGAGTCCGTTTATGGAATGTCCCTTTCCACGCTAAAATATTATCATGGCAAATTGCAGGAGATTACGTTTTTGTTTTTTCTAAAGATCGTAAAGGAACAAAAACTTATATTACCTGCCTAAACCGACATACTGGAGCCCCAATTTGGCAAAAGCCTTAAGGCTTTAGTTCACCTGCTCTTTAATGTACCTTTTGAGAAAGTAATGGCAAATGCTCTGTTTATAAATCCTTATTTCTATAGAGCCCATTGTTCCATTCATTGCTCTCTATAGTCATGGTTTTCTTGAGTGTCATTCCCGCTTAGGCGGGAATACGTCCCTCCAATTAATTTCCTATTTGAGCTACGGATTCCGGCTGCGCAGGAATGCCTTAAATTTATGGAGGGTAAGAGATAGATGATGCTCGTTAGAGTAAAATAGGTTTGTATTTATTTAAAGATTTATGTATAAGCATTTCTTTTTTAACGTAAACAAGAGAAATAATATGCCAAAAACAATAAAAAATAATTGTCCTGGAGATGAAAACGCTTATGTTGAATTTGACAGTGGTTCAAAGATTTTTCGCGCAGTAGTACAAGATGTGGAATTTTTTGACACTCCAACAGGCTTAACTCATGTGAAAGTGGATTTTAATCGCGATGAAGCGAGGGTGGAGTTAAGTTTTGTTATTTCAGATAATCAATCCGTAGCAAAAAATCAAGCAAGTGAATTTCAAAATTTAGTAGGAAAATTAAACGCTACAAGCTTTTTTAATCAATTTTACCTTTCTCGAACCGACTTTTTTCAAAAACAATGCAAACATTTTGTCGGCTTGACTTCTAATGCCTCCAGTGAGAAGAAAAGCTCCATCACAAATCCCCATGAAAGCAATGGCCACAATGGAAATTTTGCATTTTAATTTTAAATTAGAATAGGTTGTTTTGACCAACGTTAGAATTTTGACAATAGTGGTTGAGTCAAGCGACTCAACCACTAATGAGCCATTACTTTCTTGGTGGAATCATTTTCAATAACTAAGTTTTGAGTATAAAGACTAGGTTTTCGGGTTAATATAGCAAAACCAAACACCAGCAGGCTAAAGAGTAATAAATAAACTAAATCCCAATACGGAGGGATAATATGTTTGCCCCCGTAATTACCAAGATAAGAGAAAATACCTAGACCAACAAGATACAATATAAACCACAGGCCTTGTTTAACATCCAATTCACGGTTCTCTTTCTTTTTTATAAAACAATAAAAAACGGTCCATCCTAAGCCCAGGAGCGTGATTACCAATAGTTTTCGCACGCTGTTGAACCCGGCCCAATAAACACCAACTGTGCAAACATAAAACCCCATAAAAGCAATAAGGTTGCAACTCGGTAATTGAAAAGGTCGTTTATAGTTTGGTAATTGTTTACGTAAACAAATAAGTGCGATAGGCCCGATGGAATAACTAACCATTAATACCGCCACAAGAAAAGCGGACATTTCCTGCCATCCATGTAATACAAGTGACATTATCGCAGCAAGAACAAAGTTCACGCCTAAACTCACCCACGGTACTTGGTACTTATTGCGTTTGGCAAGGAGTTGAGGTGTATGCACAACCGAGCTCATACTGCTTAACATATGAGCTGCTGTCGTTGAATACACCAGGCCAGTCGAATAAGGTGATATGAACGCATCAACGTACAATAAAATACTCAACCATACTATGCCGGCTAGAGCAGCCAGAGCCGCGAATGGTCCTGCGTCTCCTATAAACGATAAATTCATCCAGCCCTTTGCAAGTGAAGGACCACTAACACTGCCTATAAAAGCCCATTGTAAGCCTGTGTAAAGTAACGTTGTAAATAACAATGAACCACACAAAATCAACGGAATGTATTGGCCTGGTTTCTCAAGCTCGCCCATCATGATCACCACTTGCCTAAATCCCAATAAAGAGAAAAGTACACCACCACTTGACATCGCAGCCATAATCCCCTGCCAACCGTAAGGCATGAAACCACCATATTGAAAAAAATTACCTGGGTGATAACTCATGGTTACTAAGCTTGCGATGGTGAGTACGGGGATTATTATCTTCCAGACCGTAAATGCTGCATTAATGCGGGCAAATAAACCAATTCCAAAATAATTGAACAAAACAAAACTCATTAATACTATTAAGGACAGTAGATAGCCTAAGGGAGTATTTTTATAATTAACCCCATGCTGCATTACTAGACCTGGGATATAATTACTGGCGTATTGAATGACTCCTTGGGTTTCAATTACCGGCAGGATGGCTAACGAAAACCAGGTCATGCTGTTCACGAGCGCACTTGTTAAACGCCCATGAGTATATAAAGACAAGCAGGCCAAGCTATCGGACTGCGGAAACATCGTTCCTAACTCAGCATAGGATAAGGCCACAAATAAAAGTAAAAACCCTGCAATTGGCCAAGCTATAATGGCAGCCGGGCCAGCAAAATGAGCTGAATATAAAGAACCAAACAACCATCCAGAACCTACCATGCTGGTAATAGAAATCCAAAGTAAACTCAGTGGGGTTAAATTATTCTTCATCTGAATTTCCATGTCCTTATAGTTGATGCAAGCAACTTCAGCTCTGCGAGCATAAATAATTAATTGTAAACAGAAATTTCCAGGTTACCAACTATAAAAATAAACGAGAGTGCCTTTCGTTCGTTATAAAGCTCTGAGAGGGGACCTTGTGATGATGATCACCCAAGGCTCAAACGAGTTAGCTGAAAAAACTTTATGAAAGATGGAACAGAGAAATACGGAATGTGAGCCCAAATCAAGACTAAAACATGCACGAGAATTTTAGTGAAACAGTCAAAAAAACAAAGAGTCCTTATTTGCACTATCCACTCATTTGGAAATTATCACTTTCCAAATGAGGACGTTCTCAAAAAATTACACATTGTTTAAAATAAGAACATTTGGTAATGAATTAGGATTTGGATATGAGAAATCGGACAGCGGCGCAAAACTTTCTTACTCGAGTGGAACAATTTATTACCCCTCAATCAAATCCGCAAATTATGAAACAAATATTCTCTGCACTTGGTCTAAATGAACTGACCACGACCAATGAAGAATATAAATTTTTTATTCAAACAATTAAAAAACGAGTAATTGATTTGAATCCCCTGATTTCAAAAATCAAAGAAGGTATTTTAAATAACGAGTCCGTATGTAGATTACTGGCCTATATCGAAAAACATGAATTAATCAATGATGCAGAACTCCAAAACGCGGCTTCGACGATCCAGTTACAGATCAATTTACTATGCCTTTTAGAAGCGATCACCATTACTATGGCTAATAGTAACGATTTTGCTCATGACATGTATAACCATATGATGAAGCAGAGGGGAAGCGGGCCTACAGGTAATCCTTTTTACAACCTATTAATTGGAATCCCTTCACGGGCAACTTTATTCGAACGTTTAAAACTGATTTCGATAGATCCTGGTGTAACAAGTATCATATTTCATCGACTGATGGAAACCAATCCTGAAACTCCCGAAGATCTCCAGGATTTTGTAAATCAAAAGCATTTGTCTGGATGGAATGCCGATATCGAACTTGCTAATTTGGATGTTGCATCAACCAGCACACTCCCCGCAATGGCTGTTAATATTTTAGAAGCAGTATGGGAAGACGCTACAGGCCACAACAAAAATACCAGTGGTATGTTGAATGCCCAAGCAGGTTTAGGACTAATTGGTTTAATGGAAGAAAAAGAATACACAACTTCTTTTAAACTTGCTGAAACCACCTTACCTCAAGGAACTACGATTGCATCAGATTTAAGCTATTCACTGATACCCGAACTGAAAGTAGATAACTCAGTAAAAAAAGTATCCCAGTTTCATATCGATAAGGAATGGATGAATTTATACAATAGCTGGAATTTATTGTTTGTAATTGCAAATATTGATCCTGTATTCGTACCCATTAAATTGTTAATACCTAGTGTTTTTTCTGCGGAAGCATCCAATTATAAAGAAACAAGAGTACTCGCGCTATTTCTAGTGGCGAATCTCTTTTTAAATGAGCAGACTTCAAACAATCCGCTTTTTACTAATAATTATATTTTTCAAAATGGATCTGCAATTCTGAAAAAATGGGGTGAAATCAATAAAAATCATTCGAATGAATTATTACAACAGTTATCTCCCCAAGAGGGCAAAGACTCTCAGGTCTTATACAATCAAGTTCTAGGCGAGCATCCTACTGTAAACTTTGGATTAAAACTTCTATCTTACTTTCAAGATTCACATCAGTTTAGACTCACTAAAGCAAAAGAAAATAAATTAAATAATTTTTCTTTTTTCTTAGGTAATGCAGAGTCTAGGAATCCTGTAAAACCTGTGAGTTTAGATACTCCGAAGCGGGTGCTGGGATAAATTTATTAAGATTAATTAGTAAGGATTAAAAAGAGGAATTATTGTGTATAGCCCATGCGAATATGTTGCGCCCTCCTTGGATAAAACAAAAGACAACAAATACAAAAAATTTGTGCGAGAAATAACAGAAAATTATAACTCTCGTTCTTTTGCGGAAAAATTAGAGAAGTTTTTTGCTGCTTCCACAGAAAGAAATCCACCGCGAGTAGCCTCGCTTCCTGATTTGTTAAAGACGAACTTTATTGTAGGCGAAACCCACCATGATCGCGCTCCTAAGAATTTTTTAATTGAAAATATGCGCATTCTAAAGGCAGCAGGTTATACTACTTTATTCCTGGAACATCTATATTACGATGATCAGCAAGAGCTTGATGAGTACGATCCGGACTGGTTCTGTAACTCAGAAAAATATCAGCGAACTGAAGCTCGTATCGAACGTTTAAATGATGATTTTTCCTACCCTCTGGAAGTAAGAGATATTCATGATGAATCTTGCCATTGCCGACAATGTACTTATTTGGAAAAGAATCATTTTTTACAACTGGTCAAGGCGGCCAAACGTTGTGGAATCCGTGTGGTAGGAATTGATACGGAGTATACTTATTCGGAACAGTATAATGAGCGGCATAAAAAATATGCTTATGGCGGTCCAACAACTGTAAATAAGGATTCGTTTCGCGAAAGAAGTATGAATTATACTGCCGCCAAAATTATAGAGAAAGAAACCCAAGAGCATCCTGGGAAATGGTTCGCTTTAATGGGAGAATATCACTGCTATTCATCAGAAGAATTTAGTGGTGTACCCCAGCTTACAGGAGCTACAACGGCTCTTGTAAGTACGGACAAAAAATTGGATAAAATAAAAGTACAATTTGATGGAGTTGCGTCTTCCGAGGAGTCCATAGAATTTGGGAGTAATTTGACGCGAATAGTAAAGGTTCCTTACGGTGTCAATATTCAGACACCTCTTTTCAAATCCATTCCAGCTATTAAAAACCCGGTAGTTCAGACTATGGATTCCCGAAAGGAAGAAGAAAAAGAGCAATTACGAAGAGAGTTTCCTCGCCGCTGTGCAGCTCAAATTGAACGTTTGGATTCCATCTCAAAAATATTTAACAATTCCCATGCGAGGGAGAAAAAGAGAGTTCTTGAATTAGCGCAAAAAATCTTGAATGATGAGAACTTAAGTGTAAGCGATAGATTCACTGCATTTCATAAAATCATTAATGACCACCGGGCTACTTTAACAAGGCCTCATAGTACGATCCCCAAAGATGTTATGAAGGGATTGCTGGTTTTTGTTGCTTCCACACTTTTAGTGGTTCCTGGTATTTTGCTTGGCATGCGCTTTTTTAGTTCGCATCGCTCCACTACTATAGAAGAAGAAATAGTAAAACCATTAAATGATCTGATGCCATAGAAGATGTAAGTCATTGTAAGCGACCCCAACGAGCGCATTTTTTTGAGCATTGATATCCAAAATATTTAAGATTTTGAGGAATCCACTGTTTTGCCATTAGATTCCTCCCAATTAAATTATCCCCTCTCCTCAACTTTATAGAATCATGATATGATCTCAATTTAACCAAATTGCTTTTTTAGAGGGTTGATGTGCAAGGTAAACGAGAACCACAAGCTTATATTGATGCTTTAAGAAAGGGTGATTACGTCTTTGCAGCTATCGGTTTAAGCAAACTAATGTATGCTAAATATCAGTCATTAAGTAAAAGGGTTCTGTTTGCGGATGATGTGACCCCTTTATTGAGAAATTTATTTGCGGAAACAGACCTTTCTATTAACGACTTACCACTTATCCAATTCGGAATATTATATAATCAGGCATCCAATGAGTCAGAGGTTACCTATTATTTGACTCAAATGATGGCATCTGCCGCAGAGCTATTAAGTCATGAAGAATGGTTAAGAGAACAAGAAGGTAATCGAAATAAATCACCTAAAGATATCCGTCAATTGGTTAGGGATGAAATAACTGAAGCTTTTAAAAAACAAAATGGACTTCAGGAAGCTGAACGAATAACTGAAGGAAAAATGGGTATGGATCCGGGTGTTTTGGTTGCAAAAGAAACAACGTACAAAAAGACATGGGCATACGCTGTTAATCATTTAATAAATGAAAATAATGTTCTAATACGAGAAACCGGAAAAATACTACTTGATCGTCTCGACGAAGTAGGAGCTAAAATAGAAGAATTAGATCGAAAAGCTGTTTCCAAAGAAGGCGATAAAGAAATAGTAAGATTATGGCGAGAAACGCGGAAACATCAAAGAGAAGTAGAGGATCAACTTTCGATACTGATGGTTCAGCCGAAAGAGTTCCATGCAAACAAAGCTTTATCTTGGGTGATGGATCAAGATTTTTTGTACGAGGTAAAACAGCAAACTGAAGCCTATTTAAACTTTTTAAATAACAATCCTGTTGACGAACCAGAGAAACATAAAGGATTGTTAAAAACTTATGATGCGCGTAAATATGCTACAGCAATGATGCTTACAGCCATTAAAACAGCTTTTTTAAGACCACCTCAAGCAACATTGGCCATTTTACAAGATAATGCTAAAAAAATTGAAAATAACCGTCCTGGCTTTTGGGAATTAGGTATTGTTGCTTGGATAATTGATCATTTCATTAAAAAATCCGAGATGACAAAAATAACCGACATGACTTTAAAGTTAACTAAAGATGAGATAAAAAAACTAGGAACTAATAATTTTTTTTACAAAAAAGCGCATCATGAAACCATATCTGAAAGGAGCGGACATGAAGTCGTGATGAGGAGACTCCAAGGTTAATAACAAGCATTTTTAAAAAACCAGTCTTCAATAAAATAACTCAACTCGCTTTAAGTAAATTCAAAACTTTTAATCTGCTCATTAAGATTCGGTTTTCCCTTCACAGTTATTTCCTTTTCCTGAAAAAAATGGTGAACGTTTTTTTTTGCAAATTGGCTTTTTAGGAAGGACTCTATACTTGAAAAGAATGCTTCTGGAACATCTGATTCCATTGAATGGTCGGCTTGGGGAAATATAATAAATTGATTGTCTGGGATCTTGCTTGCCATGAGTTCGGAATGTTTTTTGTCGGTAATCCAATCTTCTTCGCCCACAAGGATGAGTGTTTTACAGGCTATTTCATGTAAGCGATCTTCATAATCAAATGTCCTTAAAAAACCTCCAAATCCTTGATTCAAAGGTTCATGAGCAAAAATATAATCAGGAGCTGGTCGAGTCACGGGGATATGGTGTCTTTTTTTCCAGGAATACATAGAATCCATAATATCAAAAAATTTATCTAATTCTTCATCACTGCTAAAACTGCCTTCCCATAACTGTTCACAGGCTTTTTGTTGCTCTAAGTTTCCTCTATTTTTGACATTTAAGCGTGCTGTATCAAGGTTTCTAAAACTTGGAGAGCCTGCTGCCAGCACCAGATTGGAAACATGGCTGGGGTAGGCAAGTGTATATCCTAATGCACACATTGCTCCATAAGATTTACCCAATAAAACGATTTTATCCAGCTTGAGATAGGTACGAATTTCTTCAACATCCCGAATATAATTTTCCATAGTATATAAGGAAGGGTCGTGTTTATCGCTTAATCCACATCCTCTAGGATCGATAAAAACCATTGTTCCAGTGGTGGCAAGACATTCATAATCTTTGTAATGAGAGTGATTCGCACCTGGTCCACCAGGCAGCATAAAAATGTAGGGCTTTTTATCGAGATGGTTTTCATTTTCACTCACTATCTTGATATGCAAACGAGTTGGGGGTGCATTATCTCGTGCAGGAATATCAATAAATAAATCCTTACTCCACATGTATTTCTCCTGAGTATTTTTTACAGACCATCTTTAATTAATTTGTAATCGGATTTCAAACAGCCCACATAGATTTAGGCTGTAGACCCAAGCTATTTCTTAGAAAAAATACCATAGAACAATCAGAAAGTAATCTTGTATTTACTATAGTTTGTCGGGCAACGACCCCGACAAACTCGGTAAAAATATGAGACAGAAAACTAGTTGTATAGTGGTCCTAAAACATTTCAGTCTTCAAACAAACCTCTTTTGAACTCCTTTAGAATCTGATTCCTTACTTATCTCTACCTCTTCTTTTGATGTCTTAGTTAGTTCTTCTTTATTATTCCCCTTAAATATAGAGAAGTTCATAAGGCTGCTTTCTTCTTTAGGATTTTTCTTGTCTGTGATGACATCTTTAATAAGGCTGGCTATTTGCTCATTATTTTTTAAAATATCCCATGCTTCACTATCATTGTAGAGTGCTTGAGCTAATTGAGGATAGTTTGGAAGGAATTCTAAAGTAAAGGAATGAAACAAGGACTTATCATCAGTTGCTGCTCGTTCAATGAAAAGAGTGGCTAGTGTTCTTAGTAAAGAATGGTGTTCTGGCGACAATAATCCTGTTCTCTTGATTGCGAATAAAACAGCTATCAATTCGTCAGAACCAATTAAAGTTCTTAAATCACGAAGTATAAGAAAAAGAAGGTGAAAATAGGATTCTGATTTCTTAAAAAACGTATGAGCTAGGGATTCCACGAACTTATTCAAAGCTTCTTTCGATAAATCCTGTTTGGAATGATAGTGTAGAAGAAGCGTTGTTAAATGCTCTGGGGCAATATATTGTGAGATCTCAAAATTCCGAATAATGGGTAGAAGAGTTTGTTTGTTATCTTCTGCATAACTAGGACTACTAATAAGTAATTGATTGAGTTCATCAATCGCAGGAGGAAAACCCACTTTTGCTGCACACAGGACTGAAGACAGGTCACTTTTTTTCCCTTTGCATTTTACTTGATACTGATTTTGATACCATGCAACAAGGTTAGAATTTTCTATTGCCGCAAATTCCAACAATAGAGGAGATAATTTAGTTATCTCTTTCTCATGCCAATAGACTACCGCCGCTAAAGCGACTGCAGGCACCTTCATAATTAATTCTTCGAATACATCAAAAGCCGCTCGATCATTTGTGCGAACCAGCTGCATGAGTGTCTCAATGGCTTCCTTTTGCTTTTCACCAGTGTGTTCTAAAATCATCGTTTTGACTTGCAGTACCTGCAATTCTTTTTGGAGCCCTTGAATTTCCTTATTTCGTATACCCGAAGCAATATCTAAATAATGGTGCGCTTTACTAAAGTTTCCTGTATTAGAATAATAAGAAGCAAGCTCCTTTGCTACTTCAATCATATTTTCTATGTGCTTATCCGTATCATTTTGGCTACATAGTGCATCCAAAGTTTCAACTGCCTCAGGCATCCTTTGTTTCACCGCCTGCAAAAGATAATTAACCCCTCGTCTCAAATAAAAACTAACTTCCTGCCGGGCACCAGGTTTTGCATCAGGACGCATCGCTTTGATTTTCAATGCCATTGCGTAATGACAAGTTAACTTACCTAATTCACTTAGAAAAACCGAATTTTTCTTGCCTATGAGTTCCTCCGCTTTTTGTTTGCATGGGCCTTCTGTGAGAAAAAAATATCGATAAATTTTTATAAAATCATCAGGCTTATTGGAAATAAAATGCATTAAATTAAATGTTTCAGGCATGTGTTCATTATCATTAGGGGTAATCCCAAGGGCTTCAAAAATTTTGAGGTACACGCGTGCTTGTAGAGTGGGTGAGGTTGCACCACTACCACTCAATAATAAGAAAAGGTACATTAGTTCAAGACGACTTAATGATTCCGACTTTTCTTGCTTATTGTTATTGTTGGTAACTTTATCTCCTTCAATATCAAAAAATTGGTGCCCTTGATCATATAAAAATTGTGTCAGTATGGTCGCACCTTTCAAATAACACTTAAGGGACAAGGAATCGGGGTGGGTTATTTGACACCCATAATATGCCTCAATCAATGCCTTTAAAAGGACATTAAATTTTTTATAAGGACTAATTTTTTTTAGATGAGTGACTTTGGAGTCTACAGGATTTAAGTTTTGAATCGCTTTGATTAAATCTTTTTGACTTAGTTCTAGATTTTGCTTTAACGTGGAGAGCATGTTATGAAGAGAAGTCTGGCCATCTGGCTTTAATAGTTTCATGCTATTTTCAAGCATCTCAATCTCAGCTTGCAATTCGTTAACTATTTTTTTAAGAGTAGTTACCTGCCCATTTGTAATCTCGTTGATTTGCGTTCCTTGTATAAAAGAAAGGAGTTGTGGTTTAGGGTCCCTTTCTAATTCAGCGAATTCTGCAAGGACATCAAAATCAGAAATAGATAACTTTTCGAACTCTTGAATCAGTAACTCAAGTTGCTTGATAAACACATCGGGTTTTTCTTGTAAGAAAGTCTGTAAGAAATTAGTCAAAGATTCAGTAGTATACTGGCCAGCTCCCTTTAGTAAAGTCATTAAATCAGGAGAAGAAATACGTTCAAAAGGGATATCAAATCCCAACGCTTTATTTAACGCGTTTTTTACTTCTGGAGGATAATTCGTATCTTGGCTTTTACTAAATCCATCAGAACTGAATATGTTTTCATAAATGTTGTCCCAATAAGTTGGACCGCTATCCCCATCAATCCAAAACCATATATATCCATTAGATACACCAATAACTGTTGCGAGTCCTTTTGGAGACATAACCCTATCTAAAAAATAGGTTCCAAAAGGTTCGGTTGCTATCTGGCTAATCTCGAAAGAAATTAGTTTCTTGGATTTAGAAGAGATTATGATCGTTGATACAGGCTTAATAGAATTTAAAATTTCAATTTTTTTCTGCACAATTTCACCTTGATTACTAAGATTTAGGAAAGGACATTTTTTTGCATATTAAAACAAAAAATTCAAAACGAGAACAGATACTTTATATAGAAATCATATTGATCAACAAATCCTCAGAAGGGTTTTAAATTGAAAGTAAATTATGAAGAAAAAATGGTAATTTTCGCGCACGATGGAGTGTGCGCGCGAAAAAAAATTTTACTTGACTGGGAAGCGGTGATTTACTTGTTCTGAAAGGTTATCATGGAGTACGTTTCTGCTGTATAATACGGTTCTTCATCCACTTTGTATTCTTTAGCTAACTCTGCTGCTGTTTTATGATCAATGCATTCTATCCCAAGTTTTTTACATAGAAGCACAATCTCACCTGGCTCAAAAAATGTCTTGAAAGGGGATTTTTTATTAGCAAACTCATCTAAAGTTTTTTCTAAGCATTGTTCTTTCGCAGTGGAGTCTAATTGTTTTGCGCCAGTTTGCATCAGAGTATGCATGTAGTCGAAGGTAATGGTTAAATGGCTAAATTTACTTGATAAATCACGTAAAATTCGTATTACTTCTTCTTTTTCGAGATAAAAAGTATTTCCTTCCCATAAAATTAAAGTTGGCTTTGTGAATTCAATATCATTGTTTGCTAACTCAGCGATTAAATCTCCCTTAACATAGTCTAAACCAATATACGTGGCATTTTTATTAATACTTTGTTCGGAATAAAGTTGTTCCTTGCATTTTAAAATTTGCGGATGGTCAATTTCAAAAAATCGTGCACCGAATTGTTGAGTATATTTGATTTTACGAGCGGGTAGGGTATCAAAGCCGCTTCCTAAAATGATGATTTGCGTAACCTCTTTGTTTTTGACTGCATCGGATACGGTACGTCTAAAAAAACGGGTGCGGGTAGCTAACGGCAACCACATTCTTTTATCTAACCGTTGTTCGGCTTCTTCTTTAACTTGCTCGCTCACGAAGTTTTGCATCAGAGAATCTTTAAATAAATCGTTTTCTCTTGTGCCTTGTTTTTGGGTTAATGCCGGCCAATTTTCTTTAGATTTAGCCTCTTTTTTCCAATAATTAGCTAATAGGGAAGTGGTTGCAACATTATTATCTTTTAAGATTTTTTCACGCATAAATGACTTTCTCTTATTTTAATAATTCATCTATAATCGGGCGCACGCCTGAATAATAAGCGGCATGATCGGCGTCTAAATATACAATATTATCGGTAACCTCTCTACTCATCCTTAGCTGATCACTGAGGAGTAAAACCTTATCATTTCGGCAAACTAAAGAACGTTTCGGAATACAATTAAAGTGTGCACCAACATGGACTGGTTCGGTAAACGGATGTAAAGGTTGAGGTTGTAGCCGAACCATTGCTTTTTGGGCATCCTGCGGGCGACAACAGTTAAACATTATATTGACTAAATTCGAGGAATACTGAAGGCGAATTTCTTGTAATGTTTCATCAATGATCAAAAAAGGAGTAAGATTATTTGATTCAGATTCTTGCGCCAATGAAAACAGAGATTTATGGTTTTGCGGAACATAGGCTGCGACAAAAATGAGTTCACGAATAGCATTAGGAATAATCTCAGCAACCGCTGCAATGACTAAACCTGCCATACTGTGGCCAACCAAAGTGACCCGTTCGGGTTGTTGCCGAATCAAACTAACAACACTTTGCACATAGTGATTAAAATATATAGAGCTGCTTAGTTGATTGTTTATACCATGACCCGGCAAATCTGGCATCAATACCTTATGCCCTTTGGAGAAGAGCTCTTTTGCAATAGGCCTCCAACACCAAGAAGCATGCCAGGCACCATGGATAAAGATAAAAGTTTGTGAACGTCGCATAAAACGGGACTTAGTTAATGATGATCAATTTAATGGCCATTTTATGAAAATTGAATTAATAAATAAAAGCTTTATTTCGAATTAATGAAGTAACCTTAGATTTTGAAATTTAAATTCTCTAGCCTAGGCCCAAAACTATTAATAATAAATTAATGTTGAACTGATATAATAAAATGGTAGCGATATCTCCTAGGTTATAAATCAAATTTCTATCGCTACACCCTCCCTATTTTCATACCAACTAAATCCCGCATAATTTTTTTATTCTAATCACCCAAAAAAAGATTTATTTTTTAAAGACCTATGCTATTTTACTTAACCGTTGAGTACTATATTTTCAGAACAGGATATCTACCTCGCTGTACAATTCTGACTTTAAAAATCGATATCGGGAACAATAAATCTCCTAGCAATTTTGCTAAGAAACGTTTTATTTATAATTTGACACATACTATTCGTAAATGAGAAGACCTATGCTCGAACATACAAAAAAAAATCCAATAAGTGAGGAGCCTACTCTTTCGTCAACTAATCCATCCTATCCGTCGCAAACATCCCCAGAACTAGCGGTAACTCAAGGTCAAACCGGTGAAAAGGATCTGCGGAAAACATCGGACGAAGCCCCTCCACTTAATAGCAAGCCGACTCTCGATAGCTCTCTTTCCGAAAATAAGGTACCCTTACCCACAGTAAAAAAAGAACTTAAATTCACAAAGTCTTTAAAAGTAAATGATATGCGCCTATTTCTTAAAGATGAAATGCCCCTTGGAGCGCTTTATACTGATCCAGAAAAAAAACCTTCTGGACCAAAGGTATTAAAAATCAATACGACTTGGGAAAAAAATACAAAGCAAATTCAGCTACTTGCAAACAAACAGCGAAGAATACAACACGATAAATTACTCAAGAAATTATTAATACTCATTGAAACCCTTCTTGAACAACCAATGGTATTCCGCTACCTCGATCATTTAGAAAAATTTTCTGTGAAACCTCCTAATAATCTTACGAGATTTATTAATTTTTTAATCTTTTAGAGGAAATTCGTTTCGCCATTCAGGATGCTACGATAGAAACTAAAACGGCGACTTGGTTTGCAATGAATTTAGACGGGCCCTCATTAAAGGATGATCTATTTTTAGAAGAAATCCGTTACTTTCCCGAGCGGATATCTAGTTTGATAGAAAAATTTTTTACGACTCTTGTAATTGAAGAAAAACTAAATAAGGATGTATTAACAGCAAAATTCAATGAAATTTTTTCAAAGGCTCCTCCCAATAAGGAGCATATTTTTCATAATATTAACCAAAGTGTGCTTGACGCTGCCAAAGAGCTATTTTTGCAGCAAGTCAAAGAGGATTTAATTGCTCTGCGAAATAGCATTGATCACAGTTTTGATTCTTCAACATTTAAGCAAGAAAGATTCCTTTCAATTAATTCTTCTCCAGACAAGTTAACTCCCTGCAATACCTCTGCATCCAAATTACAGGATGAGAAATTTTCAGATCTATTTGGCATGCTAAGAGCGATGGAATTTTCTAACTTGAAAGGAATAGTGATCCATGATTTTAGTGACTTTCAGAATAAATCAAAACTTACTCAGTTATTGTTCTTTATTGAAAAAAATCAACAAACCTTACAGAAAGTAACGATTATTAAGGGAGGTACTAGAGAGGATATCGTCAGTTTTCGTAGCAAATTGGAATCTTTTTCGAACATCACTTTAAATATTGAAGAAAGTCCTGCTTCTCCGCCTCAATCAGAAAAAAAAGGCTTTAAGTTCTTTAAGCGTCCAATTTTCCGACATGATGAAAGCAATGCTCATTCTGTTGGCTCCAAGGTTCAGCCAGTCTAATTACTAGCATAAGGCAAAAATAGGTTGGATCATTTGATCCAACACTCTTGCCAGGGGAATCAAATTGTAACTACATGATCAATCTATCCATTTCTACTTCATTATGTTCCGCTCTTTTTTTAGGAGCATGAAAAATACTGTTTCTCGGTTTAGAAGGATGTGGCATAACTAACTGTGTTTTAGAGTTGTCTAATGTAGTTAAAATTTTTATAGCCTGCGTTTGTGTAAATCTTCGAAACAATTGAGTATTAATAAAGACCATAGCCCTTTTTTCAATCTGAGGATATTCTTTCTTAAATTCGATAGGACCTCGGAGCATTAAAGTGAGAGTTTCTCTTTTATAAGTACTAAAATAAAGATTTTTAATAGTATTTTGACTCTCCTGGATCAGAGCACAGGCATTATTAAATTCCACAATAGCTTTGGGAATTTTATTATTTTCTCTAAGTCTTTTATATTGTTTTTTCGTAGGTACAATACTTTGTTCAGCTAGTATTTTCATAGCATGGGTATAATTGCTTAGTACATTACTTGAGTGTCTTTTAGGTGATGCGTCTCGGGGGTGATTTCTAGGTTGAACTAATAGTTGTCGCAGATGTTTTTCGAGTGTTCTCAAAGTTGGCCGATGTTCTGGCTGGTGGACGAGACATAATTGAATGAGACGATTGAGATCCACGGAGGGTTTTAAAATGGATTGCATCATAGCGCCTAGAGCATAAACATCCATACTTTTTTGGGCAGTTATCGGCTTTTGAGACCAGCACTCGGGTGCAATTTGCGTATATTTCTTTTTATTTAATATCCGCTCCTCGTTCGTTGTTACACAAAAGATATCCGGGTTGAGTGGCATCCCTTTTTTTACAGATATACCTCCATCAAGCAAATAACTTTTTCCCGAGTTTTTGTCAAAATGGATATTATCCGCTTTTAAATCCAGAACAATATAACCTTTATTATGGCAGTCTTTTAATGCTTCAATTGCAGAAAGAAAAAGCTTTATTTGTTGCCTTTCATTAGTCAAGTGCAATTTTTCATAGGGTACACCAACAATATAGGGAAGCACCAATCGATAAGTGTCATCGCGCTCTATTAATGCATTATTTTGTTTCGGGTAGAGCGTCTTAAAAAATGTGTATTTATTATAAGCCTCGATAAAATCAATATCGTCTTTATCCACAGGTTTAAGCACGGCAAGTGAGCGTTGACCATCAGTAGATTGGAATTTTCGTGCTCTGGCGTAAGTTCCAGAACCAATATTTTTTTGGGGATAATATTTCGTTTCTCCGTCACTTTCATAACAAGATTCTTCAGAAGTATCATCATCATGGAATTTATAGTTTTTTGGCATATCCTTGCCCTCTCATCCCTGAATTCTTTAAATCCATTTTGCTTATTTTATATGATAAAGTCCATTATTAAAAATTCACTGATTTAAAAAATTGGGCAATTAAATCAAACAGTTAAACGCCAAAGACGCGCGCCGGACATAAAGAATGGGACTTTATCTGACGCATTTTGAACCATCCAATTGGTTTGTTTTTTTAATAATATTTTGGTGCTGAATTATCGGATTTTTCTGAATTAGATTGCTCCGATTCCTGCAGTTTTTTCGTTTTACTTATACTTTGGATAACAGCAACACTAGAAGCTCTTCCTTTGCCTTTAAAATCACTTCGTTTATGAGAAACGTTCTCTTTTTTGTCTTCTTCTATCTGTTTTGTTTCTCTTGTTGTTTGCGGCGTTTTATCTCTAAACATTAAATGCTTTTCTAAATCACGATGTGAATATTGGCTTGATTTAAGGTTCAACTTCGGAATGGATTTTTTTTCTTGCTTCGGTGTTGTTTGTTCCAATTCTGGATCTACGGCATATGAAGCAGAAGAAGAGGCTAATTCCTGTTCTGGCAACATTTTAATGGAAGCTTTTTTCTTGGCCTTATGTTTCTTCTTCTCTGGGGCACAGGCTCTTGGGACATCTAATGGCGGGGAAGATAGCTCTGAATTTGGATTAGCAGTTGATGAAATAACATGCTTCTTCGTAGCTAGCTTTAGAATTAATAAAGCTTGGGAAAACTCCAGCCGTTTACTTGATTCCTCATGAGTTAAGCCGCGGATAACCTGTCGTACACTCTTGCCTAAGGGAGAGTTAAAGGCGGGATGGTTAAAATCGAGTCGTGTAGCGGGTCCTTGCATACCGAGTTGATCTACATAAGCCGATAAATTGGTAACAGCCAACTGAATGGTCTGTATATCCAATCCCAGGGTGGGTATGTCTTTTTTTAATTCATACTGTTGTTTGCTCATGAAGTTAAATAACGATTTCTTTGAGTTCCCAAAATTACTGGCAACCCGGATCCCTGTTATCACTTCATAAATACTAATTCCCATTTTATATCGGGATTTATAATCAATTTCCGAAATTGAATATTCATTAGTATTATCTAGGTTGGGTGTTACGCTGAGTGATGTGGGTCTGGAACGATAGATAGGGGTTTGAGCCACTTCCATCTTCGGAATAGAGCTTTCTGTGTATACATTCAATAAAGACTTAATATCAGAAAGGACTAAACGTCCATCATCAGCAATAATAAAATTACTCGGTTTAATATCGGTATAACGAAAGCCAGCCCTCTCTATATCTACCATTTGCTGTAACATTTTCATGGAATAATCCAAAGAAGTATCGAAATCCTCTGCATCTTGCTCAAGACTTCCCTTGGCACAATATTCTATTAGCTCAAGGTAATAACTACTTTTGCGATTTTTGAAAGGAAGTAAAAGATATCGTTCGGGAAAGTGCTTAGCAACCTCTGGATTTACTCGCAGGACATCATAGGCTGCGACATATTTTTCTTCAGCGGATAACACGCGAAATATAACACTAATATCTTTATATGTTGCTGAAAAAAGAGAAATCGCTGATCCACCTAGGAATTTGATTGTAACCGGTTTTTTATCAATTGTAATCAGTAAAACTTGCGGATTATCACCAGCATTAATAAGTGCTGCTAATGGAGCTTTTGCCTGGCCATTCTCGGTCACCAGTTTCTTAAAGGCAGTAGTTAGTTTCTCAATAATTTTGTTTCTCATTTCCGCAGTTTTGCTAACCTTCCCCATGAGTAAAACCTATACCAAAAAGGAATAGTATTATCCATTCCAGTGATTTAAAGTCAACGAGTCCGCCTAGATTTTAAACACGCCTGAATCGATATTGATTAGGCTCCTTTTTAAAACAATTTTTCAATCAAGTAGGGAATCACTGGCTTTTTGTGGTCCATCCAACTACTCTAAAAGACACGCAAAATTATTTTATGGATATGGAACTAATACAAAAGGGAGGTAGTATGAAACGTCCAGCAAAAATTGCCTTGGTTTTTACTTCTATTTGTTTTTTTAGCATGCCCACCGCTTATGCCATGCAGTTTAATATTCATGGTACGCAAGCAAAAAAACTATACAATATGCTCACAGGGCCTGGGGTTCAAGAAGAAGGTGCAGCGGGACATTCTTATCGTAAAGGAAAAAGCATCCTTTGCCGTTATACCAATGCTGATATGAGTAAGAATGGAAAAGAAGTTCCTAAGAAGTCCCCATCTCGTTACGCGTGTTCCATTTATTTTAACCACAATGGATTAGCTACTCCGGGACAAAATCCAAAATAAACTCCTAGAAAATCTAAGTTGGGTCATTTGACCCAGCAGACGTGTTGGTTTGTCCTATAATTAAACATCATTTAAAATTACGAGATTTTTATGGAAAAAAATCCATTTAATATAGGTACTTCAGGATGGAGCTATTCAGGATGGTTGGGTAATTTCTATCCTGAAAAGATCAAACCTCATCTAATACTTCCTTATTATGCTGAGCTGTTGAATAGTGTGGAGCTTAATAACAGTTTTTATCAAATTCCTAAAGAAAAAAATATAAGGAACTGGGTAGAGATAACACCACCCGATTTTACTTTTTCATGTAAAGCAAATCGATATATCACCCATTTTCAAAAGTTAAAAGACAGCACTGAAAGTTTAGATAAATTACTTAAAGCCTTTAGTAATTTTGAAGAAAAGTTAGGACCTATACTATTTCAATTTCCTCCTTGGTGGAAAATAGAAATTCCTACTTTGAAGACATTTATACAGCACCTTCCTAAAAATTATTTTTACACCTTTGAATTCAGACATAAGAGCTGGTTTTGCGAAGAACTGTATGAGCTGTTAGATAAAAACCAAATGTCACTGTGTTTTTATGATCATAAAATGTATCGTTCACCGGAAATAATCACTAGTTCCTTTATCTATATCCGCATGCATGGACCTAATATAGAGGCATATAAAGGAGCTTATGAAGAAACTACTTTAGCGGAATATGTGGAGAAATTTGTTAATTGGCATAAAGAGGGGAAAAGAATTTATTGCTATTTTGACAATGATGAAAAAGCCAATGCGCCTAAAGATGCACAACGCATTAATCAATTATTGAAAAATAAAACTGCTTTAATAAGGGCGAATTAGCTTAGTCAGGAATTAACGGTTCCCATCCAAAAACACTCCTGCCACCATACATAGGAGAGACCTTTTTTTCATGAGCCATTATTTCTTCTACAGAGGGACCAGAAATAATATGTTGTTCTAATTCGCGTGCTTGATTATCAAGTCGTTTAATGGCATCCAATTTATCGCTTTGACCTAAATTTGCTTTTTGTATTGCAGTTTTCAACACCCGAATGGTTTCGTCATAGACTTTAACTGGAACAGGGAAGGGGTGACGATCTTTTCCACCATGAGCTAAAGAAAAGCGGGCAGGATCGGAAAATCTGTAGGGAGCCCCGTGAATGACTTCAGCTACAAAGGCCAAAGCGAGAATAGTTCTTGCCCCAACGCCAGGTGTTAAAAGAAGCTCGGTAAAATCTTCTGGGCCTCGATTGATGGCTGCAGCAATATTGGCATGTAAACGGGTAATGGAAATATTTTCGGCTCGAACATCATGATGTGCAGGTAAGTCGAGATGGGGTAAAGGAAGTTGTGCTGTTGAGTCATTTACTGACTTTAGGTCATTCTTTTTTTGCTTGGATATCTCTGCAAGAATACGCTCAGGAGAACACGTTTTCAAAAGCTCAATTTGCTTAAATCGTGATAATTGAGCCCGTTGATCGGTAAGATTGATTATATTACCTTGATGAAATCCTTCTATGGCAGTATGAGGTGCCTCAATAAAACTAGTCAATCCTTCAGATAACCAGTGATATCGTCGCGCTTGTTTATTAAGCGTATTCATGCCTTGTTGAATAATTGTCCACTTGCCATCATCAGTAACGATGAAACCATGCAAGTATAGATCGAATCCATCCTGGACCGCCGCACTATCCACTTTAGCTACCAGACGGCTGCATTGCGCTAACTGCTGTCCGTCAAAACCGACTTTGCTTCCAATACTAAGAAGCTCCTGCGGAGTTTGTCGTGAATATTTGCCTCTGCCACCACAAACATGAACCCCAAGTTCTTGCGCGAGTGGGGTTAAACCACGCTTCAGGGCACCAATAACACTCGTGGTAATCCCCGAAGAATGCCAATCCATGCCCATAACTGCTCCAAAGGATTGGAACCAAAAGGGGTTTGATAAACGGCGAAGAATTTCATCTCGGCCGTAATGATGAATGATAGCTTGACATATGATCGCACCTAATTTTGCCATACGCTCCGCAAGCCAAGTAGGCACACGACCATAATGCAAAGGTAAATTGGCGCTGCCCGTTTTCTGAGCCATAGAGTCATTTTTAATGAATTGGAAGTTAATAAAATTATAGCAAATTGCTGTATCAAGAAGCATTAAAATAAATAAGCTAGGTCATCTAACTTGTTTTGTCATTCCCCCGCGGGCGAAGAATCAATTTCACAGACACGTAAGAATTAATTTGAGGGATCGATTCCCGCCTACGCGGGAATGACACTATACAGGCATGAGCTTATGTGTGAAATTGTGATAAGAAGTGTGAAGCGAAAGGTTTGATGGAAAAGATTAAACCTCATATTGCGCCGAACGCCATCCTGCTTGGTGGTCAAGCTTGCTGTGTTATAAGAATTAAGTCTAGATGAACTTTCGGAATGGGATGGGGCTAGAAACTCAACTACTGGAGCTAATCATGTTTAGAGTCACTCGTCAAACGAAACTCCTGAATGCATGCCTTAAAATCCCCTACATTAATTTCCTTAGCCAACATAGGTGCATCACCTTTGTTTCGATAACTGGTATAATCTATTTGAGGTATCGACTTCGATATATACCAATAATCCGGATTGATATTCTGACTACAAGGACCCTTAGAGGTTAGAGTTGCTCGTTTCGTCAAGATGCAACGGTTGGGTGTTTCAATAAATGATAAATCTTGTTTAATTGTATCCCCTTTGTAACCATAAGTAATTATTAGTGTTACAGTAGAGTAGCCTTGCCCAAGCTCACCGATAGGGCTCTCTATGTCAATTGACCGATTGGGTTTATTTAATAAGTCAGCTTGCATCAGAATAAATTTATCGCAGTGTGTCATTCCATAGTTATGAAACTGCTTTAGTAATTGCTCATTATCACTTAGTGCAACAACCTTAAACGATTGTAAGCTCAAAACAAGAAAGAGGGCGTAAAATTTTTTGTTCATTAAAAAGTTCATCTCATTAAATCGGGAATCATTGAAAACGTTAAATTTGAATCTCTAGAAAGGACCATAATGATGTTTACATTACATGATTTTTTGTTATTTTTCTAAAACTTTCGGAGTATTACATTGTAAATTTTTTTAAAAAATTGCTCAAAGGTCCTTCGGCTTCCTCGTATTTTTTTGACCAGACCTCAAGTACACTGGATATTTGAGTTTGTTCTGCTTTTGAATCTTCATCAAATTTTTGCATTTCGCGCTCTATATCACCTTGCGGATCAGAGCTTTCGAGTGCAGCTCTTTTGAGGGCTTTCAATTTATCTTCTCTCTCAAAAGGTTGATAAAAACCTAAATTACCATATCTGAATTCCTTGGCTAATCCATTATTTAGTTGTTCATAATCTCTTAACATTTCTTCCTGGTGTTCTATCAGATATTCAAATCGGAGAATTCCTTTTTTAATTTCTTTTATCCTCTGCTCTTTACTATAAAGGTCGATTCGATTTGGATTATATAAAATTGTCCATTTTATGCCATTTGATATCAATAATAAGTTAATCAATAAATAATTCGTCCGAAGATTTACATCATAATATAAGTGTAGAATCTCTAATTCATGGGTTAGTTTATCAATGGCTTTTATTTTATCATCCACTGTAATGGCTTCTTTAATTTCTTTATTATATGTATTAACCGCATCTAAAGCATATTCATAAGCTAACTTAGGCTCTGGAGTTAGTATATAAACAGGTACCCCTTTTTTGATTTTTTGATAAATGTTTTGAGCGAGCGCTTCTATTTCATCATCCTTAAAATTTTTAATGTTCGTACTGGTGGCTGAAGAAGTTTCACCAGCACATGCGAGTGCATTTTTCCTCGCATCTCTAATTACATCAATTAACTCTTTTTTATTTGAAAATTCCAATTTAGAAGGACTGCCAAGCATAAATCCCTCTGCGTTGTCGTCATTTCTAATTCGGAATAATAATTCTGTAATTCCTTCTATCGTTGCTGTATCTTTGAAAATTGGAAATCCGTTGTAAATAGTGCGGTATTCTGTAAGAGATTCTCCTTCCGCTTCCATTTGTGACAAACCTTGACTCAGTTGAAGATGCAATCTGTTTATTATCTCAAGTGTTATATGGGTTTTAATTTTTGGATCAAATTTATATAGTTCGAGAATTGTGGTAGTGGTTTCAAACAAATTTTTAACACAATTTCGCTCCCTAAACTCATAATCTATCCAATTTTCCTTGCCATGGTGAAATAATTCGAAGTCAACAAATAATAAATATCGTAATTTAGGAGGGATTGCAGAAATATCTTTTATAATAGAGTGGGTTTTAAATCGTTCTTCCCCAACATCGTCCTTATACGATATATATTCCTCTTCTTCTTGTTCGTGTTTTAGTGGATCGAGTTCTGCTCGAGTTATGATTATTCCACTCGTATGAGTGATGGATTCTAGCCCCTTTATAAATTGTTCTTGGTTTAATTCTTCTCCCATGGTTGTTCCATCTATTTTAACCTTTGCAATCCCAGTATGATATAATTTATGGGGATGACCATGTCGCTGTAAGTCAATTCCTGTTTTTTTATATAATTTTTTCGATGCGTGTGCGGCTTTTTTGAAGTCTGGGTAAGTTTTTACAGGAGTTTCTGAAATGGATTGATGTTCTGTAAAAGTTATATGGGCAATACTTTCTAAGGTTTCTCCTGCTCTTAACAACCTAGGAAAATCATTTACAAGAACATAAACATACTTGTGTTTAAGAGTGCTCTTCTCTTCCATATATATTCCTCTAAACCAAAATACCTTTTAATATTAATAATAATAGATTATTTTTTGATCGGTTTGGTCGTTAATTGTTGATTATGCAAGTAACAGTTTTGAAGATGTGAAAACGATTAACTCATCACAGGCGCAAGGTGAGACTTGCTTCGAGATTGGAAGAAAACAAACAGAGTTAATAGAGTCCAGGGTCTTTAACCCTGGGCTCCCCGATGGGCAACAAATTCCGGTTTATAAAAATGTTCGATTAAATCGATGTATTCGGCAGTTTTATTGCCTAACCGAGATGTAGTGAGTGCACTAAATTCTTTGTCCTCTAATGGCTTGGTATCCGGTTTTTGTTCAAGAAGGTCTATTAAATGACGAGCAGCATTTATTTTTTCTTCAACGCTCGATTCAAATTTGACTTCAATTAGTTTGGTTTTGTATTGTTTGGATGACTCAATATCTTTTTCCAACTCATCTTTTTTTGTCTGTATGTAATGGGATAAGATATTAATTAGCTTTAAGGTTCGTTCAGATTCGGATACCTGCAGAGGTACATCCGCTTCATTTGGGTGAATTCCAGTGGTATCCAGTAAGGAATCGTCAACAACGGTTTGAACGTGTAGTTTTTCAATGGAATTTTTATCCAGTCGTTCTTTTGAAATGTCTGGGAGACCCTGGGTATTTTCTTTTATATTTTCCTGAGGAATGCTTGCTAAAAGTCTTTGAATGGCTGGATGCAAATCATGCGCTTTCACACGGTGTTCGATTTGGAAATTAAGTTCTTGCAATGCAAAATCTGCATGAGTTTGAGTGTATTGAGGTGCTGGGACTTTAGAAATTATTTCTTTATAAGTTCTATCCAGCAAAGCAACGTTGTTAATATCGTGTTCATATCTATTTAATGCCTGATCAATAAAAACAAATGTACTTTCATTTTAACTCTTCAACGAACTTTGGAACACTAATAAGCAGTATAGTAATTGACTTAAAAATGAGCAGACTTTGGCACTACACATTCTTTGTTGGAGTCCCTGGTTAAGTGATCAAAATCTGTAAATTCGCTATCAGTTAAGTTGGGTCGTTTGCGACCCAACTTCGGTACCACCTACAACAGGTTATTTTTAAAAAACCGTACCTGAGCTCAATATTTCATTTATAGTGAGAAGCAGCTCCGGGCTGTTTTTCGCTCTAAATTAGGGCTGCCACGGTGCTCTTCCTTCGAGCTTTCATCAAAAAATCTTAGGCCCGCTTGCTTACCTTTAGAATTATTTGATTGGGGGGATTGTTCGGAGGGTGGAGTTAGAGGGTTGTTTTGAAGTGATTGAGAAATAGGGCTTTGATTCATTTTTTTTATCAATGATTGTTCCATCTGTGAAGGATTTCGAGCCGATTCTTTCCTATGAAAAACGGTTGGCCAAGTAAAAGCGACGGATACGAATACTAATATGATTGGAGACAAGATTGCCATGGTAATGGTTAAGGCAAGTTTTGCCCCTATGGCCTCACCCAGTGTTTCCCCAACATGAATTCCGCTTCGGATTCCACCGGCCACAGAATACGCAAGGGAATCACCAATCAAAGCTAATAATTTGAGCATATTGAGGGCTCCATATTTTATCTTTTCTGCTTTTGTTTGGCCTTCTTCCAGGGGTTGATATATTGATTCAAATTTCTCTTTAAGGTCGACATAGGTTTTCGGGTTAAAAACTTTATAAACTTGTGAAAAAGTATTAACAACCATGGTTGTCGAAGTACATATCATGGCAATCATATGTGCTAACAAGGTATTAGAGTTCGCCCCTATCGCATTAAAAAGCTTATTAACTCCGGATACCGTAGTAAACCAGGTTAGTGTTGCATAAACAGCTAAAAAAATCGTACTCACAACTCCTAATAAGACACATCGCAACAGACCATAGGGTTTTTGGTAATCTTCAATAAAAAGATTTTTGAATTTTGTATAATTTTCACGTATCCCTACAGCTTGAAACGAATAGAAAGAAACCGCTGCAATAAGAGATAGTCCAATCGTAACTGCCAAAACCAGAGGGTTAGAAGCCATCATACCTGCCCCTAAAAAAGTGAGCAGTCCTACGAGACCAGCATATCCGGAAATGCCCGCAGAAATACAGGCTAATAAGGTTACGATACCAAAAAATAATTTCTGACCTCTATCCAATACCGTTTTTTCTTTAATATTTTCTTCAAGAATCTTAAAGGTTTTTTGCTTTTGAGGTTGAAAGCCAGCACTATCAAGCATGGCTTGGCCACGGCTTAATAAACACACGATGCCGTTACAAAAAGACAGAACTATCGCCAAAGCGAGGCTCAACCCAAAGGGGGCTCCTAAAGTACTTAATAATCCCAGGCAAAACACCATACAAAGTGCCATGGAAGTAACGACTTTACCGGTGACTAATGGCACTCCCTTTAACAGTCTATTTCTATTTTGAGTGGGAGTTCTTGCAAATTCCTGGCCATTGCTAGAGTAGGTTGCGATTTGTAAGACTTCTTGCTTGGATAGTCTTTTTCCACCTGAAAGTATTTCCCCCCACTTAAAGGTGAGGAAACTCCAAAAATGGTGATAAAACGGACGCTCCAGGAGATCGGTTATTCGCAGATCGCCATTTAAAATAGCTTTTTGGACTTGTTGCGATTCTTTTTCGGTAAATTGATATTGGTTGAACGAAGTAATAATCCAGTCTTTTTGCGTATTGAATTTTCTCTTTAAAACCATTAGGACATCAGGACGTTTATAATTAACAAAACTGGATGGCTCTTGTTTTAATAAACTTATTATTTCTTTCATTACGACAAATCCCTTGAATGCAAATCGTGTAGCTTATTTATAATTTCACAAGAATTCCATTCAAATTTTTAATTAGTTATTAATAGATATGAGCTGCTATCATTTAAATTAGAAATGATTTGACATACTTTGCGAGTTACATTCTAATCTTATTTTTTTATCATGATGATGGATAATCATGGCATTTGTGAATTTTTTAAAACCAGCTCCATATCTTGATGAAATTCAGGATAAAACCGTTGTTAAACAGCAATATCGTTATTGGCGTATCCGCACCTTTTATGCCATGTATCTAGGATATGTTTTGTTTTATTTTACGCGAAAAAGTTTTATCTTCGCGATGCCTGCGTTGCAAAGCACCCTAGGAATGACCAAAACTGAACTCGGAATGATCGCTAGCATTTTGAGCTTAAGTTATGGCATCAGCAAATTTTTGAGTGGAATTCTGGGCGATAAGTCAAATCCCCGTTACTTAATGGCGATTGGACTAATTTTGACAGGTGTTTTTAATATTTTGTTTGGTTTGTCTTCTACTTGGTGGTTATTTGCAATCTTTTGGGGATTGAATGGTTGGTTCCAAGGCTGGGGATGGCCAGGATGTACTAAATTATTAACGCATTGGTATTCACAATCAGAACGTGGTCGTTGGTGGAGCATTTGGAATACATCACATAACGTGGGGGGTGCATTAATTCCCTTGATTGTTGCGATGTGCGCGCAATATTTCGGTTGGCGTTCAGCCATGTTTGTGCCGGGAGTAATCTGCATTTTTGGAGGCGTTTTTTTAATCAATCGTTTAAGGGATACCCCGCAATCGCTGGGTTTACCTGCGATAGAGCAATATAATAACGATTTTTCTGGTTCAGCAAATCACCACCCAGAAAAAACAGAATTTTCAGTTAAAGAAATTCTTTGGAAGTATGTATTAAGCAACCCATATATTTGGATTCTTTCTATTTCTTACTTGTTTATTTATGTAGTTCGAACTGCCATTAATGATTGGAGCATGCTGTACTTAACCGAAGCGAAGGATTATTCATTAATCACAGCAGGTAGTTGTGTCATATGGTTTGAGGTAGGTGGTTTTTTTGGAAGTCTGGCCGCGGGCTGGCTGTCGGATAAAATATTTCAAGGTAAACGCAATCCGATAAATGTGCTCTTTACTGCAGGTGTATTTGTCACTTTGTTGCTCTTTACATTCACTCGAGGATATACACCATTTCTCGATTCATTGTTTCTTTTTTTCTTTGGTTTTTTTATCTTTGGACCACAAATGATGATTGGTATGGCATGTGCGGAGTTAGCACACAAAAAAGCAGCGGCAACCGCAACTGGCTTTGCCGGATTTTTTGCTTATTGTTTAGGTGCTGTTCTGGCTGGTGCTCCTTTGGGTGCAATTATCAAAAATTACGGCTGGGATAATTTCTTCCTCACGCTGTTAATTTGTTGCTTGATTCCATTATTTTTGATGTTGCCACTCTGGCATGTGAAAGCCAATACAAGAGAGGATAAATCAGAATTTTCAGGCAATTCTGAATTTGCTTAGTTTACGTAGAATGAGTAGCCCTCTAGCAAAAGCCGCATAGGGGTAACGCTGCTATATATTCTTGTTTTACAAAAATGAGGATATTAGTGAGCTGCGAATTCAATTATGTAAAGAATAGGAAAAAAGTTTCAGAGATGTTATACAAAAGCTCTGGACTATCCTGACATAATCATGTGTAGGTGATATTTATTTACATTCAACAATATATCTTCCTACAAGCTGAGAAATAAATATAGCTAAATTTCGCTTCGCTAATTCGGGCTCCCTATTTGAACCTGACCTATAATGCTAAATTACCCTGGTTGTTCTAGATTATGTTTCAAGACCGCTGAAAGCTTGCTCTTGGGAAAGGCGACAATCCCGTTCAAATTGTTCTATGGCTTGCAACGTTTTCGTTTCTAATACTTTAGCCGTCCTAATAATCTCTTGTCTTATATCTATTAATGAGGTGATGCTGGTCTCTTTTCCTATTTTCAAAAGAGTTGATGAGAGACGATTTAATTCACTTAGGGGAGTGTGCAAGCTAATTTCCAAAATTTGTTTTTTTAGTTCGCGATGCGCATCACTTATGGTTCTAATCTCTTGTAATAAACAACAATATGTTTCAAAAAATTTAAGCTTCAACATGCCGTTTTCGAGAATCAACATGTGGGTTTGATAAGTTTCTGGGGCGTAAAAACGCATGTTTTCTAAGGTGTTGCGTGCCGCTGGGAATAAACCGTTATAAGTGCATCGGAATAAAAGCGCCATATCGCAGTTCAGTGCTTTGAAAACACACTGGTATACTTCATCAATTGTTCCACAAAATGCCGGGTCATCTGAATTTAAAGAAATCATTTCTTCTTTAAATAAAGCTTGGAATTGAGTATGGGCTTGTAAATCTGGAATGGATTTCGGAAAAAATGCAACATCACTTAAAGGGCATATTTCAAGAGTCATCCCCGAAGTTTTAAGTGTTTTTTTGAGCTGGGGATAATCTGCAATATTCCTACCATGGGCAAACCAATCCAAATAATTTCTTGCAACTTCTAGGGTACGTTCAGGGGACTCCGGCTCCACATGGGCAGTAAGAAAATACCAGGGATTGCCCATTTTTTGTCTAAAATGATTGAGTGATTCAAAAAATTCAAAAAAATTATCCAATGGAAAACCATCTTCTGATCCGGCAAGGCCTATCGTTGTTACCATAGGATTAGGATATTGTTGAATCATGTCCCATATTTTTTGAAATTCTTCTGAATTTATATGTCGTTCTTGATAATAGCGTAACCTCAATGTAGTGGTGTCACCAAAATCCTTGATACCTCGGGCAAGACCCCGATTATAGGCTTGGTTAAATTCAAGGAAAGTCATTTGTTCTTTACATTGTATCCAAGAAATTCCTGGTAAAGCGAAGATGACATGATGTTCATAACAGTGTTTATAAAATGCGTAAATAATGTCTTCAATATCTTGCGGCGTTTGCAAAATATTTGAAATACGTCGAAAGTCTTTGATAAATTGATCAAGATTATCCGAACCAGTAAATTTCCATTGCTGAGTTTGGTCGTCGACCAAGTCATCGGGAAATGGGATATTATTGCGGGCTGCTATTATTTTGGCTAATTTGGTATCGATCAAAATGCCCGCTTCAGCGTGAACATGCAAATCTGTTTTTGGCATTTTGTGAATAAGCAGGGTATTTATATCAATCCCTTCATCACATAAAGTCTGTAAATGATCCAAATCTTCTGAACTGAGCAAAGGTAATGAAATTGAAAATTCAGAGCGGGTTTCTTTAAAAAATCGTTCTTGCATATCATCCTCTTTAAAATATGAGCCACATCCATCTCGCTGGATATGTTCCCACAGCAACTTATTGTTTTCAAATGAAAAATATTTAGATTACTTTTTTCAGCGGATAATTTAGCTTGCTGACTGCATGTAAACATGATCAGCTATGAAAATTGGTTGTTTGTAACAGTATATTAAGATAAAGACGTCCTCTTGAGTAAAAAACATGGCAGTAAAGCGTAAACTGGTTGCATGCAGCCAGGGACTTATCTGTTGAGTCTAAAATCTACTGTATCGTAGAAAACCTACATGTAATCCAATAGGATATTTAAACTTTCCTATGTGTAGTAAATTTATATTAACCCAAAAGACGATCCAAGAAATAGCAATATAACCCATGAGACTATGTAATTTATTAGAAACTGTAGGAGCAAGCTCCATTGCCTTTTGCTCCTCAAAGTTCTTTCATTTCGCTTCAGGGATAACATGCACATATGGGCTTCAGACAACACACCTAAAAAACGGACCACATTACCTCGTTGAGTAAGAGGCTTTTTCAAGAGGAAGAGAGTGTGACAGGGGGAGATTTTCTTGTTTTCCAGGTAATGGGGTAATAATAAACTAGGAAGAGATTCTTAAAGTTCTTCCTGGTGTATACAAGTTAATTTAATCGGATTGCCCACAAACGCTCTTGGAGATGTTTTGCTACGAGGATCCGCCCCATCGTAAAGTGCTATATACTCAGCACGATACCCGTGGGTAGTTTTTGTATATTTAACCGTTTCTGGTAGCGCATAAAAATATCCCATAAAAAGTTCACCATTATCAGTAGGTTCAACAAAATAAATGGTAAATACTTTTTTATTTAGCGCTTCAACTATGTAGAGGTCTCCATATTTCTCTCTCTTTGAGCAGTTTATATCACTACATTTATCCACATAACGCAGTACATGATCATTTATTTTTATTTTTAAATCATAGCCTTCACCTCGGGGATAACCTGAAATGACCATATGTTCGGATAAAGATTTACAATCAAGATTAAGTTGTGGGACACCTGCAAGGAGAGGTACAGAATAGTTTACTAAAATTAAATTGACTAAAATAATAATTAATTTTCTCACAATGTACACTCCATTATTTATGGTTTTTGCAGTGCTCTCGTTAAGTTAGTCAATAATCCATGATTCATACATGGCCTTAGCAATAGGGAGATTTATATCATATTGATCTGAAGGGGCAGTATACGCCCAAGTATAAAAAGCCAATTCATCATCTCTGGAAATGATAAATTCCAGTTGTTTAAACGTTTTGCCCTTAAAAGTATAAGTAAAAACAAGGTATTCCCCATGAAATCTCTTGGGATTTTTAGGTAACTCTCCCTCACCTTGAGACAAAATTTTCGCATTAGATGCTTGCGTGGAAAGTTGTTTTTTTAAATCATCCACTATTTCTTTGATACTTGAATACTTACCTCCGGATTTTTTTGAAAGTATTGTTTGAATATTAACATTAACATGATAAGCAGCGGTTCCTTTTTTACCCATGAACACAATAGTCCCCTTTGAAGGAGAAACATAGGACCAATCGTCAGGATATCTGATTGAATATTTATTGCCCTTAGCTTCAAATAACTTGGGTAAAGAATTTTCTTGAGATGGTGTAGTACTGGGGGGCTCACTAGTTTTATTATTTATCATTATCGATGCACCAGTAGGAACCACCTTAATATTTAAGATTTTCCAAGTATCATCTTCTTTTATTAAGCGATATTCGATTGGTGTTTTAGCACCATCTTTTGCAGTTAAAGTTCCCTTCACAAATCCTAAATTATTCTCAATTTCTCTTGTGTTAAAAAAATAGCTTTCATTATTTTTTATTGAGGGATATTGGTCTAAAAATTTTTTGAAATCATTTATAGAGGTGGTTTTTTGAAAATCTTTCGATGTATATGAGTACGCTTTTTCAATATTGCCAGATTGCAGAGCATTCAGCTGATGCTCAATGGTATAAACCAGCCCACTAGTAAAGTAAAATACGAGTGCAAATACCATAAGTACATACAATAGCAACCATGCTAAAACTGTACTAATCACTATTGCAGTTTTGAATGGTGAAGAGTTTTGGGTTAACTCCAATAAACCTCCTTGCTTGTCTTCAAACTTATTAGTCACAATAAGAATCAAATCAACCAAAACCCAAATACCAAACCCACCTATTGTAACGAGCATTAATAATCCAGTGCCTATTTTACCGACATATAACCGGTGTGCACCCAACACTCCTAAAAAAAAGTTGAGTAGAAGTGCTGTGGTTGCTGATTTTGGGCTTATATGTTTAGAGAATTGGATTGTTTCTTTTGGAGCTTGATCGTGTGATAAATTAGACTCATTTTTCGCACCACATTTACTACAAAATTGATCAACTGATTCAAGAGGGTTTCCGCATTGTTTACAAAAACTAGCACCGTCCATGATTTTCCTTTTTGGACACCTACTCGGCCATGACACCGAAAAATATAAGCATCACATTTATTTTATTAAATTAATATGCATTATTTTTATAATAGGCTAAAAAACGATAATATCAACGCAAATAGATCGTAAGAGGCAAAGCGATTTCTTCTTTTGTGTTTTTCTGACTTTTCGGGTATTTGTTTATTATAAATTCCTAAAAAATGCATTGCTTCACTCATAGTCAGCTTTCATAGGGTGACTAATTGATTTATTGATATACGAGTACTCTTTTCTACCTATAAAAGAGTACTCGTATATTTCCCGACACGATTAAATCGTGGCACCACTATATCAAATCAAAACGATCTGCATTCATAACTTTCGCCCAGGCAGCAACAAAGTCCTGCACGAATTTTTCTTTGTTATCATCCTGAGCATACAATTCCGCATAGGCGCGAAGAATTGAATTAGAACCAAAAACAAGATCCACTCGAGTGGCGGTCCACTTTAATGCTCCAGTTTTACGGTCACGAATTTCATACAAATTATTGCTTATAGGATTCCAGGTGTTGGCCATATCGGTCAGGTTGACAAAGAAGTCATTTGTTAGAACTTCTTCACGTTCAGTAAACACTCCATGCTTCGTACCGCCGTGGTTAGACCCTAACACACGCATGCCGCCAACAAGAACGGTCATCTCTGGGGCAGTCAGTCCCATAAGTTGGGTGCGATCGAGCATAAGCTCTTCGGCACTGACAGCATAATCTTCTTTAAGCCAGTTACGATAACCATCATAAAGTGGTTCTAGCACAGCAAAAGAAGCAGCATCAGTCATCTCGTCAGTCGCATCACCACGTCCTGGAGTGAAAGGAACGGTGATGTCAAATCCAGCTTTTTTGGCAGCCTGCTCGACTCCGACATTACCTGAAAGCACAATCACATCGGCCACACTGGCGCCTGTCTCAGCGGCGATAGACTCTAGAATCTGCAATACTTTTGCAAGACGTTGCGGCTCATTACCTTCCCAATTCTTTTGCGGTAACAGTCGGATACGTGCTCCATTAGCACCGCCTCGCATATCAGAACCACGGAAAGTTCTCGCACTATCCCATGCGGTAGAAACCATTTCACTAATACTCAGATTGCTGGAAGTGATCTTGGCTTTGACAGCAGCAACATCATAATCTTTCTTACCTACAGGTACTGGATCCTGCCAAATCAAATCTTCCTTCGGTACATCAGGCCCAATGTAGCGTGCTTTTGGCCCCATGTCTCGGTGGGTGAGTTTGAACCAGGCTCGCGCAAAAACTTCTGCAAAATATTCAGGGTCTTTGTAAAATCGCTCAGCAATTTTGCGATAAACGGGATCCATCTTCATTGCCATGTCAGCATCGGTCATGATGGGATTGTAACGGATGGAAGGGTCTTCGACATCCACCGGCTTATCGTCTTCCTTGATATTAATCGGCTCCCATTGGTTGGCGCCGGCCGGGCTTTTCTTCTGTTCCCAATCATAATTGAGAAGCATATAAAAATAGCCATTATCCCACTTTGTGGGATGGGTCGTCCACGCACCTTCAATACCGCTCGTAACCGTGTTACGACCAAAGCCTCGACTGGTTTTGTTAATCCAACCAAGGCCCTGATCTTCAATATCCGCCGCTTCAGGAGCAGGTCCTAAAAGGTTTGTGTCGCCATTACCATGACATTTGCCAATAGTATGACCACCAGCAGTCAGTGCGACTGTTTCCTCATCATTCATAGCCATGCGTCCAAAGGTCACACGGATATCCTGAGCTGTGTGAAGCGGATCAGGGTGACCATTCACTCCCTCAGGGTTCACATAGATCAATCCCATTTGTACCGCGGCTAGCGGGTTTTCCAGCGATTCACGACTGTCGTCATCGTAACGCGTGGCGCCCAACCATTCTTTTTCTGAGCCCCAATAAACATCTTTTTCAGGATGCCAAATATCTTCGCGGCCAAAACCAAAACCAAAGGTTTTAAGCCCCATTGATTCATAAGCGATGGTACCTGCCAACGCAATCAAGTCCGCCCAACTAATCTTGTTGCCATATTTTTTCTTAATCGGCCATAACAAGCGGCGAGCCTTGTCTAAGTTCACATTGTCAGGCCAGGAATTCAAGGGCGCAAAACGCTGATTACCTGTACCAGCACCACCACGACCATCGGCCACACGATATGAACCAGCAGCATGCCAGGACAGACGAACCATCAAACCGCCATAATGTCCCCAATCAGCAGGCCACCATGCCTGACTGTCGGTCATTAAAGCATGCAAATCGTTTTTAAGTGCCGCAAAATCAAGTTTTTTGACTTCTTCACGGTAGTTGAACTCCTTTCCCATTGGATTAGTCTTGCTATCATGCTGATTCAATATATCGAAGTTCAAAGCATTGGGCCAAAAGTCCCTGGTCGAATCGCCTGTCACCGTTATACCACCATGCATCACTGGGCATTTAGCAGCTGCGTTCCTATCTTTTCCATCCTTAGCCATTTCATCACACCTTAATTTAAATTTGAACTATAGCTTAACAGGATGGTCTGAGCAATCGAAGCAGGTCTTATTAAATATCTATAAAAATCGCGCGCCGGATTATGAATTACCGTAATATAAACGCAGTATGATTTCTAATTATCTTGATAGGTCGAAGAGGATCCAATTTGGGCGAAATCATACCGTATAGACTTCAAAAGCAAGTGAGTTGGATAAGCTAGTTCACTAATGATGCTTTACCCTCAGTCGAACATTTCTTATCAGGATAAACCATTGGTAACTATTACCCGCGGAGATGATTGCAAACGAGATTGCACACATGCCATCCAGTTGTGATTTAAAATCGAAACCATCACCTTGCAAGTTAGCAAAACAGACAATATCCAAATATCAAATTATTAAGGGAGTTTTATGCCAAAGAAGTGAAAGGGCGACATCAAATTTAAGAATGCTGGAGTTGGTTGCATCATCGTTGTTTTGTCTTTAGGCCAGTATTATAAGTTTGGGTATTTACTTCACAAAAGGTTTGGGGTAAAGGATATGCATCAGATGCGTGATGTTTCTTATAGGGTTGGCTAAGGAGAACATTCGAACGGATTATATTATTGCATTTGCTTCGGTCGAACATGTTGCTTCAGTTCTGGTTATGCCAAAATGTGGCATGTTGTCTTTATAGAATTAGAAATATTTAGCTTATAGAGAACACAATGAATTTTTTTAAAAAATTGTCTTTTGAGGATGAGTCTGAATTAGAATCATTTCTTAGTCGCTATCCAGAAACCTCAATGTTTTTACGCTCGAATTTACGTAATTCAGGTATAGAATATAAAAGTAATACCCCATATCACGGGGAGTATTTTTCGTGCTGCAATTCTTTGGGTGAGATTCAAGGCGTTATAGCTCATTATTGGAATGGAAATATTATGATGCAGTGCCCAGATCTAACTGCATTAAAGAAGTTATTCCATTATTTTAAATCGCATTGCTCTAGACCTATTTGTGGGATCTTAGGAGATGAAAGGCAAGCTAAAATTGTGATTGATTTGCTGGAGATTAATTCGTCATCTTTTGCTTTAAACGCAACGGATGGCTTGTATCAGTTGTTAGTATCAGAAATGAAGGTGCCCGATTCTGTTTATCAATTAAAAAAAGCAAAGTACTGTGCTCCAGATATTTTAAAAAGATGGTTAACTGATTACCACGTTGAAGCTTTAGGTGCCGATTTAAGCAACCTATCTGATGTAGAATCAATAAATAATGCAATAAAAGAAGCCTCTAATCGTGATGATCTGTGGATCTTAGAGGATGATGGATTACCACTTTCTTTATGCGGGTTTAATGCCTCATTACCAGATATTGTGCAAATAGGACCTGTTTGGACGCCTGTTGAATATCGTAATCACGGTTATGCTAGAGCCGTCGTTGCTTTATGCTTGTTGGAGGCACAAAAAAATGGGGTGAAGCAAGCGATACTATTCACAAATAATCTGGCAGCAGAACGCGCATATTTTTCAATTGGATTTAAGAAAATAGGAGAATATAGGCTAGCGATATTGAGAGATAAATATCAAATTAATAAGGTGTAAAAATGAATCGAATTATTGAGACAGAGCGAATTTTCTTAAGACCTTTTTGCATCGAAGATATTGAGCGATTTGCTGAAATTTGCGCAAATCCAAATGTGATGCGTTATATTGGTGATGGCAAACCTGTTAGTCGCGATGTTATTGCGGAAAAAATACCCGAGTGGATTGAATTGTATAAAAAACAAAAATACGGTTTGATGGGGCTTGTTATGAAGGAAACCGATGAACTTATTGGTTTTTGTGGCTTTATTCATCAAGCAGTCGATGAGAGCGAATATATTGAATTGGGCTACCGTTTAGATGAAGCATACTGGGGAAAAGGTATTGCAACAGAAGCTGCTGTGGCGGTTAGAGATTACGCTTTTAATGTGCTTGGGATTCCTATGTTGATTTCGATTATTAACCATAAAAATGAGGCTTCGAAGCGTGTTGCAAAAAAGGTTGGCATGCAATTGATGAAACAAACGAATTTCAAAAATGTTTTGGTTGATGTATTTTGTCTCAAAAGAGAAGAGATCAGTTAACTGTATGAAAAGCATTATTATTCGTGAGCCTAAAATTAAAGATAAAGAGAGTTTTTACAAGCGTAGTTATATTCCATCACCTAATTGAGAATATAAAAATCACAGAAAATATTATCAATATTACAATGAATTAAGTGCTACTTTGCAAATTCGCTTGAAGAAAAGAATGCAAAAGCAACTCAAAGCGGGCTGGCTAAGAGCTGGCAAAGATGGCAATCCTAGCCATAAGAATACCGGGAGTTGGCACGCCAGGCTGTATGTTTCTTCGCGCAAGATACGGAATAATGAATAAAATAGTTGGGACAGAGAAAATTCATTATTAACTGAGGGCTCACTGTATTTGATTGATTATTGTCCATTATGGTATGATTTTGATTTTTAGCATAATTGGAGATATGAATGTTTTATAAAGTAGAGTTTCCAAAAATATCTGAGCAAAAGATGAAAGAATATGAATCTAAGTGGGGTTGTTTTAAACAATGGGAAGCAGATGAACGTAAATTATTCTTTGGAACTGAAGGAAAAAAAATGAATCAAAATGCTTTCTTCTATCAACCAGAGCCTACTTATGAGGGGCCAAGTCGTATCAGTGAAGATCCTCGTTTTAAATAGTGTCCCAAATTTTAAAATGGTTTGGGACAAGTTGCGACATATAAACTTCAGTATTTACAATGTGTCTCGGATGTCCCAATTGCCCCAGTAATTATTTCTTCAAGTTCAGCTTATTCCGAGATTTTATTTTTTATTACACTTATCCCACGGCATTGAGAAAAATGAATTAGCTCTTTGCGTCGCTGGGAGATATTGAGCTCAAACCCAAAACCCATTACCTTGCAAGATACTAAGAACCACGAAATCCACCCCCTGCTTATATCTGATTTTGTTTATGAGTTAATGGGGCGAGGAAGCCGGAATAAAATTTAGTGAGTTTGTATGCCAGCAGAAAGTAAAACGGGTTATATCTATCCAACCTATACGGGTCAGACCCGTGGGGTCAGGCCTTGAATTTTGAATTACAACCACGTGCCAATAAAAAACCGGTACAATTCACAATTCAAGGCCTGACCCTATTGATGCGCGCGAAGATATTTCTGAAGCATTGGAAAAAGGGTGGTCGATAACTGTCATATGGGAAACGCTTAAGGATGAGGGGAGCTTCACCGCAACTTACAATACGTTCCGGCATACGTATTGAAGTACCTGAATGGCCAAAAATCCGGGTATTCAAAAAAGGATACCGACGATCAGCAACCGAAGGGACTGACCTTAAATCAGGACAAAGAGAAAAAGCCAACCGCTATGCCTTCATTTACCTTTAATTCAAAACCCAATTTAAAGGAATTATTATAATTGAATGAATTTTTATTCGTGGGTATAGGTTTCAATAAGTCCCACATGCCACCTCCATGGCACAGGGTGGGGACGGCTAAAACCTAGTAGTGACGTGCCTGCCCCAAATGTCCCTTTTGTCCCTGAGACATTGGAAAACATGTTTGTGTGTATGTATTTTCGTGAAGATAAAATTTTAATCAATCTACCTCGGGGGATTCAACTTTACATCCTTTTAGCTTTTCGAATTAATGAGTTTTTATTTGTTCTCATTTTATTTGGCGTCTCTTTAATTCAAAAAAACAGTTTTATCAATTGGATTGATTGAGACTTGTTAATTGTGAATAGAGATGGATCCCAAATAAACGCACACTTTTTGTCAAGTCAATGACATCATTTTTAGTTATAACTAATATATTCCTATCTTTATCTTTTCCGCCTCGATGGACAAGATCGTGCCTCATATGTATTGCATATAATATAGGCTGCTTATTGTCTAAAAAGTGTAAATTAAATGCCGCCAAATAGAGCTTTTCAATTTTTTCTAATCTGTGCCAAAGAAGGTCAGATAAGTATTGTTTTATATAATCATCTATTGCTTCATATTGCTTATATATATTTGATATAGGGAATTTACGCTCATTAAAATCTTTATTTTTTTCTAGAAACTGTCTTTTATATATTGGATTAGAATTAATGAGTGTAGTAAAAGCCTCTGAAAGGTAAGTTTCTAGGGTAGTGATAACATTTATATATAGTAGTTTTAAAGTATGCAATCGAACATCATTGTCAAATTGCAAATCCGCGATTTTTTCTATCATATTTAAGTTATTTATGAAATCCTCATAGTATTCAGGGTTAGGTTCTATATAATCGAAAATCTTTGAAGAAACTTCTTTTCCTGACCAATTATAACACTCCAATGACAACTTATCCGCTAGCTGAGTAATAAGTCTCTCTGGTACTTCGTCTGAAAATTGCCCTTCAAGTTCTTCATAAGCGTCATAAGGCCCACCATAGATATAGATATACTCGCCCTCTGCATAGGGGCATTCTTGAGCAGGATCTTCATAATTATCACGAAACCAGTCTTCCATGTACGATATTTGTTCTTCTTCTGACATATCTGATAAGGATTGGTCTAAATTTTGACTCATATTATTAACCTATTTCATGCTCCCATTATGAAAAATATAGCAGAATCTAGATATTTGATTTTGTTAAGGTCTTATAAATCGCCCCTTTTACTCTTTAAAAGAAAAGCAGGGCTTTAACCAAAGAAATAATATCGTTAATTCCAATTATTAGACCGTATCTATCGATGTATAAAAAAGGGATTGATAGAGCATGTTTGAGTGTTTAGAAGGAGTTGCGTAATCTCGACTATGCACGCTCTGCAGTGGCGCAATTAATATTTTAAATATTCTATAATTATGGAATTGAGGATAAAGGTGCTTGGTATGGATATATTTATAAAGATATACAATAGATTATGCAAATTCTTCTTAAAATCTTTGCCTTATCTGACTGTAATTATCATTGGTTTTTTATTTATTTGGATATCTAATTTATATCCTAATTATAAAGATTTGTTCATAGGTATTAGCTCAACATCATTTTCTATACTATTTGTTATTTTTATTTTTGAATCGGTTCAATATTTTTCAAACAAAAAATTAAGTAAAGAAATTCACGATTATGTGAACTTCAAATCTGGCAGGGTCATTATGGATATGCTTCATAGATTACAACGTCTTATCTATTTAGATAATCTGAAACCAACAGAATTGAAAGATTTCAAAAAAATGAGCGATTACACTGAAACTATATTGGAAGAAATTATTTTAAATAAAGAGTTTTTAGGATTTGATATTTTTATATCTTGGGATAAATATATTCAAGAAATTGAGCTTATTTTGGATAATTCTCTTATTTCTAAGAATCTTACTTCTGAGCAAACGATTTGGTTGTTAAGTATCTATAAGAGGATTAAAACTTTTGGTAGGATTATAGATGACGGATATGACAATATTTTTATTTTAGTGAAGCGAAATAATAACCCGGATATTGAGATAGCCAAAAACAAAGATTTTGCATATTACCTAAAATATAAAGGAAATTTAATTCAGTCAGCATATTGTGATTCTCAACGAGAAGATAAATTAACAAATATATATAAAGTTAATTCAGAAGCAGCATTAGCATTGGCAAGAACAATCATAAAAATGATAAATTATTTTGATAAAAATCCCTTGTTTAAGAAAGAACTTATTTTAGATCCTCAGGCGGTAAAGATTGTTAAAAAAAGCGCTATTGAATCAAGGTAATCTGTTACCAAAAGTTACGTAACGGATAGACTAGAGAAGGACTTCAACTAAAGTGAATATTAGGGTGTCTACAGCTACAATATTTTTATTTAAGAAAATAGTTAGTCAAAATTAAACGTGATTCAACTTATTTAAGTATGTTTTTTTTGAGAAGGGCAGATTTCATGTTTAGGGTCCCACCAGATAACTCTTAAAACATTTTCTTGCCGAATTCCCCATATTCGCTTGAGTCCATTTAACCTTAAGGAGAAAAGCTCGTTTACATCATCCATATTAAGAGATCTTAAACGATCTTGGGCTTCTTTTATTAGTTTATAACTTTCTACGTGGTGGCTCTTGGCACTTTGTAAATCATTCCAGCTCAAGTGCTCTTTCAAGACCAATTCATTAAAAATTAGATCGTGGAGCTGAGTATCGTTTAGTTTTTTAAAACTCCATGCCCCATCATTATCAGCTAAAGCAAAACTCCATACTACTTGACCTGTGTCATCATTTGAGAGATTTAGTCTTGAAGGTTTTTTAGTGGGTGTTATTTTAATATTTTGGTTTACTTGTTTTTTCTTATTTCCAGACATATTATTCGCTCGGAATATTTGCATAATAATTGGTCATACTACCTATTGTAATTTCCTGATTTCCTCGTTCATTTGGAGCTAATCCTTCTCTCGCTTTCCTCCATGGCTCTTCAGCATGTGTTAAATCACTTAACCATTGAGAGTTCTTGTCTCCATAGTAATGAATAACACTATCTATACTTTCTTTTTCATCTTTAGTAAGGTTAGTGCTATTACCATCTTCAATATCAATTTTTGATATTTCAAAACGTCCCTGGAAAGGAAAAAAGAGAGATGGGCAAATTGGACCGTTGATCCAAGCCTCTATACGTTCAGGAAATAATCGTTTGTCATCCCAAGTTGCATGCCATGCTTGTGAATAATAGACAAGTTTTTGCAATTTCATGGTAGTCAAACTACCGGTTTGCTCGAGAATGTACTTTGCTACATCAAAAACATTTGCCATTGAATATCCTAAATTAATTTTAAGTATTGGTTCTTTTTACCCATATTTAAAATACTATATATAACAATAGTACAAGAGTTTGAACTTAAGCAAGTTATTGAGGTTACATCTCAAATGTTGTTAAGGTGAATTCTTCAATTATTCTGTCTACATTGCGTCTACATGACTTTTTATAACTTTCTAAAAACCACTGTAACTACTTGATTTTATTGGTGGGCCCACTAGGACTTGAACCTAGGACCAACGGATTATGAGTCCGCTGCTCTGACCAACTGAGCTATGGGCCCGGAGAGGGGGTCATTTTAAACTTAATTTGCTTAATGTTCTAGTTTTTTTTGTGATTTTTTTAGAGTGTTTTTCCTCTCCCATTAGGGAGAGGGGAGGGAAGGGAAAGAGGTATCACAAATTCCTTTTTCCTTCCCCTTAATTTGGATCACTAACCTTCATCGCCTTCTAAGAAGCTTCTCAGCTTTTCTGAACGAGATGGGTGGCGTAGTTTGCGGAGCGCTTTGGCTTCGATCTGACGAATCCGCTCGCGGGTTACGTCAAATTGTTTGCCTACTTCTTCCAAAGTATGGTCGGTATTCATTTCAATACCAAAACGCATGCGGAGTACTTTAGCTTCTCTTGGCGTTAAAGTTTCCAAGATTTCTAAAGTGGCTTCACGCAGACCTTCGGCAGTTGCCATGTCGATTGGCGATTCGATGTTATTGTCTTCAATAAAATCACCTAAGTGCGAATCATCATCGTCACCGACTGGGGTTTCCATGGAAATAGGTTCTTTGGCAATTTTTAACACTTTACGAATCTTGTCTTCGCTTAATTCCATTTTTTCAGCCAATTCTTCAGGTGTGGCTTCACGGCCAGTTTCCTGCAGAATTTGTCGGGAAATACGGTTCAGCTTGTTAATCGTTTCGATCATGTGTACCGGAATACGGATGGTACGGGCCTGATCGGCAATCGAACGAGTAATTGCCTGTCTAATCCACCATGTTGCATAAGTAGAGAATTTGTACCCTCGGCGGTATTCAAATTTATCTACTGCTTTCATCAAACCGATGTTGCCTTCTTGAATTAAATCAAGGAATTGCAAGCCACGATTGGTGTATTTTTTAGCAATGGAAATTACCAAACGTAAGTTTGCTTCAACCATTTCTTTTTTGGCGCGTCGTGCTTTGGCTTCGCCAATCGACATTTTACGATTGATGTCTTTAATTTCACCAATAGTTAAGCCGTATTCGATTTCGAACGCGACCAATCGAGATTGGATGCGCAAAATTTCCTCGGTATATTCCTCGATACGGACCATATCAAGTTTTTTGCCGTGTTTGCTGATAATGGAATTGAGCCATTCCATATCGGTTTCCTGACCTGGAAATGTATCAATAAATAGTTTTCGTGGAATACGCGCTTTTTCTATGCAAAGACGCATAATGCTGCGCTCAAATTCTCGAATGTGGTTACGCAACTGACGGAAATGACGTGTTAAGCGATCTACCTGTCTTGACGTTAGCTTGAGCTTTAAGAATGACTCAGACATGGATTCCAATGCTTTTTCGCTTTTAGCATGTTCTCTGCCAAATTCTTTTAAAGCAGCGGCAGCAACTTCATAAGTTTCACGTAATTCATCAAAATAAATTTTAGCTTGCTCTGGGTTTGGACCATCATCGACTTCTCCCAAACCGCCACCTTCGCCTTCTTCATCTTCTTCATCAGACAGCAGTAATTCACTCACTTGCTCTTCATCAAGCATAGAGCCAATACTCGAAGCAGGAGCTATTTCATCTTCAACATCAGAGAAACCACTGATAATTTCATTCAAACGAATTTCTTGAGCATTGAAACGATCGTAATCGTCAAGCACTAACTGGACTGTTTCTGGGTAATGAGCTAAAGACTTAAGGACTTGATAAATACCTTCTTCAATGCGTTTCGCAATGCGGATTTCACCTTCACGGGTCAACAGCTCGACGGTGCCCATTTCACGCATGTACATACGAACTGGATCGGTAGTACGACCCGTTTCTTTGTCGACAGAGGCCAGCACCATTGCGGCTTCTTCGATATCAGGTACTTCTTCAGTATTCAGCAGAAGTGCCAATTCATCATCACCGGGCGGCAATTCAAAGACTTTGATGTTCATGCCTTCAAGCATGCTGATAATTACATCAAAATGTTCTGTATCGACGATATTAGGCAGCAAGTCATTGATTTGACTGTAAGTCAAATAACCTTGCTCCTTGCCTAGGCTGATGACTTTGGTTATCTGTGAGCTTTGCTGTTCTTGATCATTCATGGTCATAGGCACTTCTCTAGGGACAATTGGATATTTCCTAAAAAACAATGGAATCTACAGTATCTATAACACTAATTGGATTTAGATTGCTTCTTTAGGGTTACAAAACCTTACAATTATAAACCTTGATACTGCAACATACCAGTAGTTTTTCATCGCTTTTTTCTGAACACCTTCTTTACAAGATTTTAGCACATTATGAACAACTCCAAGAGTTGGGGTTAATACCAATTGCAAATCAATAAACTTATTCAAGCTAAATACCACTTCAAATATGGCGTTCTTTTAACATTTCTTGTAATTTTATTCGTTCTATTTCACTCAATCCTTGCTGACGTGATTTATTAATTAACTGACGTATGGTTAATTCGCGATTTTGCTTTTGTAAAAAAAGCATAATATCGATAAATTCTTTAACTAATTCTGGTTCTGGAACCAGATGTTCCCAAGCTGCTAGCTTGTTCATTGAGTCAAAGTAAGGATGATTACGCCAGGATTCAATAAGGGTTGCGGTAGTCGCCTGGGGATTGTTTGCCAATTGCTGTAACACCTGCAAGAGGATCTCATGTTCTTGCGGATCGAAAAGCTCAAGGTTGATTTTGGGTTTAATCTGAGCATAAATTTCTGGATGTTGGAGTAGCAATGCCACCGCGATACGCATCGGCGTACGCGCAATAGTCATCACCTGTTCCTGTTGAGGGGATTTAGACTCCTCAGTAATTAATTGATTCAGTCGATGCGTTTCGATATGGGTTAAACGTGCCAAATCTTCAATGAGCAATTGTTTGTATGACCCTTCATCCATCTTTTGTAAGAACGGCTTGGCCAAATTAATGAGTTGCGTTTTTCCTGAGGGGCGAAGTAGATTGAGATCTTTGGCTAAGCTGTCAAAAAGAAAACGATGTAATGGGGTGGCTTGCTTGATACGATTTAAAAAATTTTCTTTGCCTTCCTGGCGAACCAAGCTGTCCGGATCCTGACTATCTGGCAAAAACATAAAACTGGCATCGAGCCCTAAGTTCAAGTGAGGCAAGCTACTTTCTAGCGCGCGCCATGCGGCTTGTCTTCCTGCATTATCCCCATCAAAACAAAAAATCAGTGATTTGGTGTGTTTGGCCAGCAGCTGAATATGATAAGTACTGGTTGCTGTGCCTAAGGTGGCTACTGCATTCATAATTCCGTGTTGGGCTAAAGCAATCACATCCATATAGCCTTCAACCACAATGATGTATTCAATGGTCTTTTGCTGGCTTAGAATTTGATGCAAGCCATATAATTCCCTGCTTTTTTGAAAAATCACCGTTTCAGGAGAATTGAGGTATTTGGGTTTTTGGTCCTTGTCGAGGACGCGTCCGCCAAAGCCTATAATTCGCCCATGGCGGTCATGAATGGGGAACATGATCCGGTTACGATACCGATCATAGATTTTTCCATCATCGTTTTTAATCAACATCCCAGTAGTCAGAAGTTCGCGTTGATTGCGAGGAAACGCTTTTTCGAGGTTATGCCAACCTTCGCTTGCATAACCTAACTGGTACAGCTTTGCAATTTCTCCGCTTAAACCTCTTCCTCGTAAATAATCAATTGCCGGTTGCCCTTCATGTTTTAATTTTTTTTGATAATAAAGACTGACATTCGCCAGGAGTTTATAAAGATCCTGAGAGGAATTATTTTTCTCGTTTTGTTTGTCTCGAGGAATAGTTAAACCCACGCGGGTAGCTAGAGTTTCAACTGCATCAACAAATCCCTGATTAAGGTAATTCATGACAAAGCTGATCGCATTGCCTGATGCACCACAGCCAAAGCAGTGATAAAACTGTTTTTTAGCAACAACGTTAAACGAAGGGGATTTTTCGTTATGAAAAGGACAGCAAGCAATATGACTGTTCCCTCTTTTTTTCAAGGGAACATAGCTGTCAATTAGTTCAACCAGATCCGTTCGGTGGAGGAGATCATCAATGAATGGCTGCGGGATTAAGCCAGACATGTTGCTCCTTAGCTTAATTGAGCCTTAATCATGGCACTAACTTGAGCCATATCAGCACGTCCTTGCAAGCTAGGCTTTAAGATTGCCATTACTTTACCCATGTCAGCCATTTTTTCAGCTCCAGTTGAAGCAATAGCATCTTGAACCATTTGTTTAATTTCTGCTTCAGATAAAGGCTCTGGTAAGTATTTTTTAATAATATCCAATTCAAATTGTTCTTGGGCAACTAAATCATTACGATTCGCTTTTTCGTATTGCGCTATAGATTCTTTGCGTTGTTTGCTCATTTTATCCAGAATTACCAACATACGCTCATCATCCACTTCAATGCGCTCGTCCACTTCGACTTGCTTTACTGCTGCAGTAATTAAACGAAGTGTAGATAAAAGCTCTTTATCCTTAGCCCGCATTGCATCTTTGACATCGTTATTGAGACGTTCTTTAATTGTCATTTGTTATTCCTTAAAATCTAACGAGCAGCTCGCCCTAATTCTGGAACGGCTTTCTGACCGAACCGTTTCTCAAGATTTTTATATATTTTGAAAAGCTAAAGGCCACTAGATACGACATCATAATCATAATTATTTGTGACTATGCGCTGTATATGTGGCCTTAGTAAAAAATACAGGACAGAGAATCCTATTTACGTCGGCGTTTTCCGCCTTGTTGTTTTGCTGTCATATCACGAGAAATTTTCTTCAGATGACGTTTTACCGCAGCTGCTTGTTTGCGTTTACGCTCAGCAGTTGGTTTTTCATAAAATTCACGACGGCGTAATTCGGTTAAAATACCGGCTTTTTCACAAGAGCGCTTGAAACGGCGCAATGCATATTCTGGATTTTCGCCTTCTTTGACGCGAACGGTAGGCATTAAACTAGTCCTCTGGTTATTTGATCTTAATAGGTGGGCAATTCTAGTGCTAGTTGAAGCACTCGTCAAGTTTTAAGTAGATAAATTTTATTTTTAACTCATTTAGAGCTCTTTTGAAACTGAGGGGAAAGAGGGATTGTTTCGTCGAAACGGTGCTTAAATATGTGATACAATGGTTGAATTTTTTTATCAGGCTCTAATTTATGTTGGTTTTAGGTATTGAATCCTCCTGTGATGAAACCGGAGTAGCGATTTACGATTCAGAGGCAGGTTTATTAGCGCATGCCTTGCATTCGCAAATCGATACTCATCGTGTGCATGGCGGGGTAGTTCCAGAGCTGGCTTCACGTGATCATATTAATTATTTGGTGCCTTTGCTTGATAAAGTATTACAACAAGCAGGGCTAGATAAAAAAGCACTGGATGGAGTTGCTTATACTGCGGGTCCGGGTTTAATTGGCGCATTATTAGTTGGATCCTGTTTTGCCAAAAGTCTGGCTTATGCCTTACACATTCCTGCTTTAGCCATTCATCATTTAGAAGCCCATCTCTTGGCCGCCAAAATGGAAACGCCTTCCCTCGAATTTCCCTTTATTGCCCTTTTAGTTTCTGGCGGTCATTGTCAATTGGTTGAAGTCAAGGAGTTGGGGGATTATCGAATCCTCGGCGATACTTTAGATGATGCTGTGGGCGAAGCTTTTGATAAAACGGCCAAACTGATGGGAATACCTTATCCAGGAGGGCCGGTACTTGCCGCTTTGGCGGATCAATGCGAATCCACTCCTTATCGATTTCCGCGTCCAATGACGGACAGGCCTGGTCTTGATTTTAGTTTCAGTGGCTTAAAAACCTTTGCATTAAATACCTGGAACCAAAGTACTAAAGATGAGCGTGCCTGTGCTGAGATTGCCAAAGCATTTCAGCAAGCAGTGGTTGATACCCTAATGATTAAATGCAAACGAGCCGTCCAGGAGTCGGGATGCAAACGATTAGTGGTTGCTGGGGGAGTCGGTGCAAATAAAGCCTTACGCTTGGGCTTGCGTGAATGGATTGAGAGCATTGGGGGTATGATTTATTTTCCGGCTTTAGAATATTGTACCGATAATGGCGCTATGATTGCTTATGCGGGATGTTTGCGGATGTTACGTGGAGAAAAAGATTCAAGTCTGGGTGTTGATGTAAGAGCAAGATGGCCTTTAGCTTGATATTGTCCTGGTCTAACCTAATGTAAATTAGGAGAGAGAAGAAGTGGTATCAAATAATAATAATTTATTGAATACCACGTGTGTTAATGAGTCGAACTATATTAATATGGACAGGAAAAATAAGATGAGATCTCTTGTTTCTCAATACTCTCACCCTCGTCACCTAGGCCCTGGGAGAGATCTCTAATTTTGCTAGATTCCATATGAAAGAGTTTTCTTGCAGCATCAATAAATAGTGCCCACCAACCTCTAGTGTCTAATAGTTTTTTTGCTTGTGCGCTGCCATAATTAATTCCGCAATTGGTTACGGTTGCTTTCGCTGATACTTTATCTTCATGTGCTCTTAAATCGACATTTATAGTCATCAACGCTTGATAAACGTATGGCTTTTCACCGTTTGGGTCATCCGGAGAAATTTTAAATCGCTCTGCCCCCCCAATTACAAATAAAGCTTTTTGAGTTACTACTTCTTGGAGAATGAATCCTTTTTCAGTGGTAATGAAATTGAGCGCTCTTTTTTGGCAAACAGGGTCGGATATCGTATCTGGATCTATTGCGGGCACTGTGATTTGAGGTTTACTTTCTTGATGCTCAGGGTTGTTGAAAAATGTTGTTCCAACAGTTCCTTTTTTATTAATAACACCGAAAGCTCGATCGGCAGCGGTAGTGGCGGGGCGAAGCCCTCCTTCGCTCAAGAGAATCATTACTTGGTGAAGAGCATCCTCTCGCTCTTGCTCAGGCATACGACATACAAGATGCTTCTCAAAAAAATCTCTTAGTTCTTTCTTTGAAGTAAAATAACTTCCATCATTATATTTTGCAAATTTTCGGTCGTTTTTGAGTAACTGCTCTAAGCTCATACCGTCAATTGTAATTGAGGCGTGCTCGGTAAATCTGGACCAATCTATAGTTTCAGATCTTGGTTTTATTTCAAACTCATGAAAAGGGCTGGCTGTTGTTGTATCAAAAGAATAATACTCTTCCTTCGGGTTCTTTTCGAACACATAGTTTTGATCTTTATATGCCATAAGTCACCACAAAATTTGAACTTAATGGGTGTTATTATACACAAGTGAAAAACTAATGTACATGTTGTTGCTTTCTTTCTTGAGTTTGATTTATTAACTAAATGAATGTTCTATTCTAACTAATAAAAGGGCGGGGGTTAGCCGTATATTAATTATAGATATGGGTACAGAATCTATACCCATATAGTTTGGCTAAAAATTAAAGAAAATTTCTAGGTTAAAGCAACTAAACTTGTGGTAATTGCTGAAATACAACGCCTTTCGATAAATTAGTTATTCTTTCTTTTCTTTCTTTTCTTTCTTTATTTTAGGTTTTACAGGGGCGGATTTTTTAGCCGCTTTGGTTTTCTTTTCAGGTTCCTCAGTTTTTTTAGAAGTTGTTTTTTTTACTTTAGGTTTAGTCACCACAGTTTCAGTGATAATAACCTCTTCTACTTCAATGACTGTCTCTGTAGGTATGGTTTCATTTTTGGTGGAGGTAGGGGCGGGCTCCGTTTTGCCCTCCATCATGCTGTCCAGAACATCATTTTTCAATTTTATTTTCGGTTCTTTCTTATCAATAAGACGAATAATATTCTCTTTATGCTTGTAAAGAATTAAGAGCGCCATAATGAAAATGGGGGGAAAAATATCCAGGCGTTGAATCAACAGTAGGGAATAAAATGGAGCGAAACCAACTGCAGTTATGGATGCTAAAGAGGAATAGCGTGAAAATTTGGCAACCAGCAACCACGTTGCTGCCACTGAAATACCCACCAAAAACTGGAAGCCTAAGAGTGCGCCAATTGCTGTTGCAACTCCTTTTCCTCCTTTGAAGTCAAAGAAAACAGGGTACATATGACCAATAACAGCAGCTAGAGCGGTAAATCCAATGGTTACTGGGTCAGCACCTAAGAGTTTGGCAATGAGTACTGGAATAGTACCTTTGAGAAGGTCGGCCACCATAACCAAAGCCGCATATTGTTTTCCGGCAATGCGTAATACATTGGTGGCACCGGGATTTTTTGAACCCTCTGTACGTGGATCAGGTAAGGAGCAAGCCCTGCAAACAATCACCGCCGAACAGATAGATCCCATTAAATAGGCAAGAACTACCAAAAATATGAATAACATCACCGATTGCTCCTTATCCGGAAAGTAACTTATTATTAATTAATCTTTATTGGGTAGCAAGTACTTGTGCCGTAACTTGAATTTTGAACTTGAAACGCGTTATCCGGGTTTCGATACGCTGCATACAGGCTACAATTTTTATTATAAAAATAGTGCTTGTAAGTCATTGGTATAACGTCTGCCAAAAGCCGTGACTTGCCAATGAGCATCGGTTAGCGTGATGAGCTTTTTTTGTTCGGCTATTTTGAGCTTAGAGAGTAAAGCGCTCAGTGGTCTTCCTGTAGTCTGGGCGAACAGTTCTAATGGAATCGGTTGTTCTAGGCGGGTGGTGTTGAGCATAAACTCAAATAGCAGATCTTGGGGTGTCACTAGATCCCTACTGGCCAAAAAAGGTTTATTTGAGTCGAGATATTCTTTAGGTTGACGATGCTTACGCGTTCTTAGGATACCTTCTGAGGTTGTTATTTTGCCATGAGCTCCGGCCCCTATACCTAAGTAATCCCCAAATAACCAGTAATTCAAGTTATGCCGAGCTTGTCGAGTAGATTGCGCAAATGCAGAAATTTCATAGCGTTCAAAACCAGATTCCTTAAGTAAGGCGAGTCCTTCTTCTTCTAAGTGCCAAGCATCATCTTCGGAAGGTAAGGGAGGTTTTTCTTTGTAAAATACCGTATTTGGTTCTATGGTTAACTGGTACCAAGACAAATGTTCGGGTTGATGGGCAATCGCCGTCTTTAAATCTTCGATTCCTTGGGCTACGCTTTGCTTGGGTAAACCATGCATAATATCCAGATTTAGATTGTTAAATCCGGCATTTCTTGCGGATTCGATGGCCCGATGCGCCTGTTGGGCATCATGAATACGGCCCAAAGTATTTAGATGTTCCGGATTGAAGCTTTGAATCCCTAAGGATAGTCGATTAATCCCAATGTGTCGGTACTCAGTAAAGCGTTGTTGCTCTACAGTGCCAGGATTGGCTTCCAGAGTAATTTCAATATCTTCAGCAAAGGATAAAAGCCGTCTTAATTCGGTAAATAAGGTATCGTATGCTTGTGCGGAAAAAAGGCTAGGAGTGCCACCGCCAATAAAAATAGAGCAAATATCACCTGCTTCAAAGTGTTCCAGATCAGTTTTTAAGTCAGCAATAAGTGCCTGGACATAATTTTGTTCCGGTAAACTCTCAGGACTTTTATGGGAATTAAAATCGCAATAAGGGCACTTGCGAATGCACCATGGAATATGAATATACAACGATAAAGGGATCATTACTCTTTTTAAGACTGGCTTGTTTGGGAATGCAATAGTATCATGTTGCGAGTTTTCTAACAAAAAATGTAATCATGCAAGTTGCTTTCTTTCCTGCTTAGCGAGAGAGAATTTGTGTTGATTACCGCTAAATAAGAGGAAATCACATGGCAAATAAACGAGTTAGAGTGGCTGTTACTGGAGCAGCTGGACAAATTGGTTATGCATTATTGTTTCGAATCGCTTCTGGACAAATGTTTGGTGCAAACACTGAAGTAGAATTAAATTTACTTGAGCTAGAAGCAGCACTGCCTTCTCTAGAAGGGGTTGCAATGGAACTGGATGATTGTGCCTTTCCTTTATTGAAGCGTGTGGTTTGTACTTCCGAATTGAATAAGGCAATGGATGGAGTGAATTGGGCTTTGTTGGTTGGCTCTGTACCTCGCAAGCAAGGTATGGAACGTTCTGACTTATTGCAAATTAACGGAGGCATATTCACCAAGCAAGGGCAAGCAATTAATGATTACGCAAGTGATGATGTACGTGTCTTTGTGGTGGGTAATCCATGCAATACAAACTGCTTGATCGCAATGAATAATGCGAAAGACATCCCAAATGATCGTTTTTATGCTATGACCAGTTTGGATGAATTAAGAGCACGCAGTCAATTGGCTAAGAAAGCTGGGGTTGATATTACCGCAATCACTGAAATGACCATTTGGGGTAACCATTCGTCTACCCAATATCCTGATTTTTATAATGCGAAAATTAATGGGGTTTCTGCAGCTAAAGTGATTGATGAGTCTTGGTTAAAAGACACATTTGTTTCTACTGTACAACAACGGGGTGCTGCAGTAATTAAAGCGCGCGGTTCTTCTTCTGCTGCCTCAGCTGCCAATGCCGTGATTACTGGTGTTAATCGTTTAGTGACTGATACTCCTGCTGGTGAATCATTCTCTATGTGCCGTAGCTCTCAAGGCGAATATGGGGTCGATGAAGGTTTAATCTTCTCATTCCCATGCCGACGTGAAAACGGAGAATTGAAGGTTGTAGAAGGCTTAAGCTTCAATGACTATGGTCGTGATATGTTCCACAAAACCTTAGATGAGTTAAAGCAAGAGCATGATACAGTAAAAGATTTGGGTTTGCTGGGTTAAGAATAGTTTTTTAATGCTGCTTGAATGCTGCAAAATTCTTGTCTATATGTCATTCCCGCGAAGGCGGGAAATGACATAAGATTTTTTTCAACAAAACTCCCTAAGAAAAGTTGTTGACATAAAAATCAAATCTAGGGAAAAATTCTTTCTCAACAATGAATAAAATCGTAGTTATAGATGTATCTCTCAACCTAAATGCCGTTATTTCAAACAAATCGAGGCTTAAATTCCTCGTGTTCTACTACTGAAGGGTGCTCTTGACGGTTTTTATATTCTTCACTTTGATATATTTGGAACAATTCTGAGCCATCCAAAACTTCTTTGGCTTTAGAATTACGTAAAAGCGTAGAAATAGAACGTCCATTGGATAATATTCCATTCAATTTATCCACCAGCTGTTCTACCTGTACTAAAGGATTGGGATGGTCCTGTAGCATATCAGGCAAATATTTAATTATTGCTTTGGCAATTTGTTCGTCAGTTAAGTAAAAAATTAAGCGTGTACTCGCTATTTGAATGAACTTCTCTTTAGACTCCATAATCAAATGCAATAAAAATTCTGGCTCTTTTTGTAAGTGAGAAATGAGTCTTTGACTAAACCCAAGCTGATCTCGGTGAGCGATTAATTTGGTATGTAAGCTTGATTCTTGCTGAGCATGAATTTTTTCGTACATGGCGTTTAACCATGGGACAAACTCAACATCTTGTTGTGTGTCGTTAAATTGGAACCTTTGGGATCTTTTAGGATGAGCAAGATACTTATCCCAGTTTATAGCTGGCATTTGATGTTGTGCAGCCAAAGAATCAATTGCATCTTTTATAGGTGCAAAATTAATACGCCATTTTTCTAAATGGTGTAACGTTGCACCTAAAGCTTTTACCAGCTCAACAAATGTTGCTTTTTCATCAGGCTGATAACGTTCAATTACGTCCTTTAGTTGCTGGATTTCAGGATAAGTATATTTTCCGTTTCTCATCGGTATTAAATGAAAAACAGATTTAACAGCTTCTATTAAAGCAGAAAAAGGGTCATCCATATTCATCCTCAGCAGGAGCAGGCCCTTCTATAAAGGTAGTTTATAAAAAAAGAAAATGCCAAGCTTTTTTACATATTGCCAGTAATAAAGGTGGATTTTCTAAAAAACACGCTTAAAATCGAGTATTTTTATTGCATTGCAGCATATTCTGTACTTAAATTGTCCATCTTTCCATACTTCGAAAGGTATAGGTAAACGGGGTCCTTTGAGGTGATTGTTTAGATTAATTCTGATACAATAAGTCCTTTATTTTTTCTGGGGTGGTGAGGTATGCAGTCTTTAAAAATAAACTGTATCATGATTATTGCCATTGTTTTATGGGCTTCAGCATACGTTGGAATACGCATTGGATTGACTGGTTATTCCCCAGGCGCACTTGCTCTTTTACGCTTTATGGTCGCTTCACTCTGTATGATGGTTATCTACTACGGTCTAGGAATCAAAAAACGAGTACTATGGAAAGATCGTCTTCAATTACTGGTTGCCGGCATGGCGGGCATTGGAATTTATAATATTTGTTTGAATTATGGAGAGTTGAGTGTCTCTGCGGGCATAGCCAGTTTTGTCATGGGTTTAATGCCGGCAATGACCATTCTTTTATCCCTGGTTTTTTTACGCGAGAAACTGGCGCGTGGGGTTTGGTTCGGGATTATAATTAGTCTATTGGGTTTGGCTTTATTAACGATTGGTGAGAACACAGAACCTGGAATACAACAAGGTATCACGGCGATTTTGGTTTCTGCTTTAATGGGCGCAATTTTAACGATTATTCAGAAGCGATTCGTGAGTGTTTATCATCCGGTTGCGATTATTGCCTGGGTAATGTGGGGAGGAACCTTATTGTTATCTATATTTCTTCCCGATATGCTGCAGCAAATTAGGATAGCTGAGGTGCAAACTACAGCAGCGGTTGTGTATATGGGTATTTTCCCAGCCACTCTGGCTTATTTAGCATGGGGTTATGTATTAAAATATTTATCGGCCTCCAATGCATCCATCTCTTTATATGCTCTACCCATAGTATCCACATTAATGGGATTTCTTTTGTTAAACGAACAACCTTCATTACTTTCTCTTGTGGGTTGCAGTGTTACTTTACTCGGTGCTTTTATTGCCAATCGTTTTCAAATGCGCCTTACTTTTACTCAAGAAAGACAATTACCTAATTAGTCTAGGTGAAGGCATAGTTCGGTAACCTGATTCGGCAAGCTTGCATAGCATAAATTACACTTCAATGCCCTAGGCTATAGAGACTATTAAGTTTCTTATTTATTCTCTGTGAAAAGAGACGAACAGGGTTTATACTCTTGATTTTGATGTTATTTTGTGAGAATGCTCATGGAATTGAGAATTGATAATACGCCCTTTAAAGCTTTATTTCAGCCCTTAGATTTAGGTTTCACTCAACTAAAAAATCGATTGTTGATGGGATCTATGCATACCGGCCTTGAAGAAGATAAAGAGAGTCTGAATCGTTTAGCACAATTTTATCGAGAAAGAGCGCTTGGAGGAGTTGGACTTATCACAACAGGGGGATTTGCTCCCGATCGTGCTGGGCGTTTAGCTCCGTTTGCTGCCAAACTAACGAACAGCAAAGAGCAGAGTCGACATGAATTAATCACTCATACAGTACATGAAGCAGGCGGTAAAATCCTCCTGCAAGCCTTGCATGCAGGCCGCTATGGCTTTCATCCATTTATTGTTGCTCCCAGCGGTATCAAATCACCTATTAGCCCTTTTAAACCCTGGGTAATGAGTCAATATCGCATAAAAAAAACCATCAAACATTTTGCTCGTTGTGCGCGTCTTGCTCAAATGGCCGGTTATGACGGTATTGAGATTATGGGCAGTGAAGGGTACTTAATTAATCAATTTATTGTGACACACACCAATCAGCGTCAGGATGAATGGGGTGGAAGTTATACAAATCGTATTCGCTTTCCTGTTGAAGTAGTTCGGAGTGTACGAGAAGCGGTAGGCGAAAAGTTTATTATTATTTTTCGTTTATCAATGCTTGATTTGATTGCTGATGGCAGTAATTGGGAAGAGGTAGTCATTCTTGCCAAAGCGATTGAAGAAGCAGGTGCTACCTTGATTAATACAGGTATAGGTTGGCATGAGGCACGCATTCCAACGATCGCTACTATGGTACCTGCAGCAGCATTTACCCATATAACCAAGCATTTGAAACCTGAAATAAAAATTCCGGTGATTACCTCCAATCGCATCAATACCCCTGAATTGGCTAATCAATTAATCGAGTCTGGGGTGGCTGATATGGTTTCAATGGCTAGGCCTTTTTTGGCGGATCCATTGTTTGCTGAAAAAGCCAGAATAGGTGAAAGCGAAGCAATAAATGTATGTATTGCCTGCAACCAGGCATGTCTTGATCGAGTTTTTGTAAACAAAACCGCCTCCTGTTTGGTGAATCCACGTGCATGTAATGAAACGGAATTGATTTATGAGGTCACTGCAAAACCAAAATCTATCGCGGTCGTGGGATCGGGGCCTGCCGGGCTTGCTTTTGCCACGGTGGCTGCAGAACGCGGGCATAAAATCACGTTATTTGAAAAAAGCAACCAAATTGGTGGACAATTTAATCTCGCTAAAAAAATTCCAGGTAAGGAAATTTTTCAACAAACTTTGGATTATTTTAATTATCAATTGCAAAAATATAAGGTGACTATCCTGCTCGATACCGAAGCAACAGCCGAGTTATTACAAGATTTTGATGAGGTTGTTTTAGCAAGCGGAATTAAACCACGTGTTCCTGAGATCAAAGGCATTGACCATCCTAAAGTTGTTAGTTACATCGATGTGGTTACTGGAAAAAAAGAAGTAGGTCAACGAGTGGCTATTATTGGCGCGGGTGGAATTGGCTTTGATGTGGCTGAATTTTTAACTCATGAGCATCCAGTTCCAAAGGATCAATTTTATAATGAGTGGGGGATTGATATCCAAGGAAAATATCGTGGTGGCATCAAACCTCCGGAAGTAACTCCAAGTCCTCGTGACGTTTATTTGTTACAACGTAAAAAGGAAAAAATGGGCCAACGTCTTGGCAAAACAACAGGTTGGATTCATCGTTTAAGCCTGAAGCATAAGCAAGTCAAAATGATTTCTGGTGTACATTATGAAAGGATTGATGATGAAGGTTTGCATGTAAATATCAATGACAAAGCGCAGATTTTACCCGTAGATACAGTGGTTATATGCGCTGGACAAATCGAATTCGCTGAATTGTATACCCCTTTGAAAGAGGCAGGAAAACTCGTGCATCTAGTGGGAGGTGCCTATAAAGCATTGGAGTTGGATGCACGCCATGCCATAGATCAGGCCTGTCGATTAGCAGCATTGATTTAATTTAAAGCTTGGCGCGAAGGGGTAGTCGGAACTCAGGATTTTTTGATAATTATACAAATTATGTGCTGATCTTTTACAAGTAAACTATAATAGCAACAGAACAATTAATACGGATTTACCCTAATCAATTCATAAATATAGTGCATTATTTTGTTTATTTTGTTATTATACTGTTCAATTTTTATATCACTTAGCCTATTAGAGGTTATGTTTTAATCGATCAGGATTTTTATGTCTCAAGAAATCACAAGCTTCGCGTCCTTTAATTTTTCAGATGCTTTAAACAAAGCACTAGAGGACATGAAGTTTACTACACCATCTCCAATTCAAGTACAAACAATTCCCTTATTGCTGGAAGGTCGTGATGCGATTGCTCTGGCACAAACCGGAACAGGGAAAACTGCAGCTTTTGCTTTGCCTATATTGCAGAATTTATCTCCTAAGGTGCAAGGTACTCAAGCCTTAATTTTGGCTCCAACTCGCGAATTAGCAATACAAGTTGCTGAGCAGTTTGAGCTATTAAGTGCGAACCAACGTGGTATTACTGTTGCTGTTTTATGTGGCGGGCAAGATTACAGTCGTCAATTAAAGCAATTGAAAGCAGGGGCTCAGGTTGTGGTGGGAACTCCAGGCCGTATTTTAGATCATATCGATAGGCGTACTTTGCAATTAGAGAATTTGCGTACGTTTATTCTGGACGAAGCCGACGAGATGTTGCGTATGGGCTTTATTGAAGATATTGAAACCATTATGGCAAAACTGCCCGAAGAAAAACAAATTGGTCTTTTTTCGGCAACGATGCCACATCGTATACGCCAAATTGCCAATACCTATTTGCACAATCCGGTTTCTATCGAAATACGAACAGAAACGGCAACGGTTAAAAGTATTGAGCAACGCTTTTTATTTGCTTCTGGACATCAAAAACCTGATGCATTATTGCGGGTGCTAGCTGTAGAAGAATATCAAGGGGTTATCGTATTTGTGCGCACTAAAAGCAGCACTGAAGAAGTTGCCGAGTGTTTACAACAACAAGGATTGCGCGCGATGGCCATTCATGGCGATATTACCCAGGCATTACGTGAACGCATTATTGCGCAATTCAGACAAGGAGCAATTGATATCCTGGTAGCAACAGATGTAGCTGCACGGGGTTTGGATGTAGAGCGTGTAACTCATGTAATTAACTATGATTTACCTCATGATAATGAAACGTATGTGCATCGTATCGGTCGAACAGGGAGAGCTGGACGTTCTGGAGTCGCTGTTTTATTCGTAACACCTAAAGAATCGCGTTTAATAACCAGCATTGAGCGACATACCCGTCAGCGTATTACCAAAGTAGCCGTACCCAATGATCATATGATCCAAGTGGCGCGGCAGGAACGTTTTATGGCCAATATTACTGCACGTTTGGAACATGAAAACTTGCCTTCATACAAACGCATCATTGAAGAGTACATTAAAGAACATGACGTTTCCGCTGTAGATGTTGCTGCAACACTTGCCTTATTACTCCACAAAGATCTTCCTTGGCAAAAGGAACAAGCGTTACCTAAAGCGTCACGTCCTGCTAAAGAGGGACGTGTTGAGCGTGGTGGCAAATTTGAACGTTCTCGGCCAGATGAGCGAAGAGGGGGTTCTAGTGACAAGAAGGGGTTCCGAGAAGGTCGTGAACAGCGTAAAAAATTTAATGACGACTTTGTAGAACAAGATTTATTCCGGATTGATGTAGGTAAAGTTCATGGAGTAAAGCCAGGGAATATCGTCGGTGCGATTGCCAACGAAGCGGGTTTACAAAGTAAACAAATCACAGGTCTGAAAATTCATGAAGATCATTCAACAGTACGCTTACCTAAAGGGATGCCTAAAGAGGTCATGAGTGATTTAACGAAAGCCTGGGTTTGTGGGCGCCAATTAAAAATAACCTTGATTGGTAGCGCTTAATAAAGTCGTAACCGGATCTCTATAAAAATATCCTTCCTCCGGGTGTTGTTGCACCCGGATACTTCCTCGTTTTATTCTTTCAGTTATGCTTTATAAGCCAAAAATGCTGCTGTGGTAGCGGCGGCAGCAATCACCACCAAGCCTGCAGTGACCGGTGTAAAAAAAACATAGGGGTTTTCAGTTCGTTCTATCTTATTTTTGAGATCGTTTTTAACATCTATAATCTTTTCTTTCACTGAATTAATTCGGTTATTGGGATTGGTATTTTCAGTTAAGAGTGGTAGATATTGTTCCAAAAATATTGTATTGGCAGCACTTAATTCTTGAACTCGTTCATCGTCTTCAGAGTAAAATGATAAAGAACTGCGAGCAATTGCTTCAAAAACAATGGCACTAAAATGTAATTTATCCTGTTCACTCCAGTGTGATGCATCAGTTATTTTGGAATTTAGTTGGTAACGAGAGGTAGGCGATTTATTTTCGAGATAATGATGAATTGCTTTGGCTAATTCATCCTCATCAGAAAGAATTTGTTCCATACAATCCAGACATTTAAGGAGGAAATTTTGTTCAAAAGTCATTTTTGGAGCTTCCCTGGCAAAAATACTAATATAAATATCTTTTGATTAAGGAGCAATGGGAAACCCTTCGAGATGGTCTTCTTGTCCATGAAATAAGCATATTTATGATTTAAATAGTTGATTTTAGAGTGACTGAATTTACTTAACCTTTTGATAAATATATTAAAATAATGAAAACTAGGTTTATGCAAAAAAATTGCTTATGAATGATCTTTCATACTATAATGCGGGTGGCTTTTTGTTTTTAAAATAACCAGATACACTCTTCAAAATTCAGTGCAGTAGCAATTTTATAATAAGATGTCACTGCTTTATTTAGGATTAGACTTAAGGGTATTCATGAAACTGTTAGCAACTATAGGGGCTTTTTTATTTTCCGGGATTATTTGGGCTACACCTCTTCATAATATAGTTGTATTTGGTGATAGTTTATCTGATAACGGTAATTTATATAAATTTATGAAGTATCAATTACCCCCATCCCCACCTTATTTCGAAGGTCGTTTTTCAAACGGACCTGTTTGGATCGAATATGTAATTGCTTCGTACTTCCCTGAAAACCCTGCGGGACATTTATTAGATTATGCTTATGGTGGTGCTGGTGTGTCTGAGGAAGAAGGGGCTGATGATGTCTTATTTACTTTAAGAAGAGAAGTAAATAATTATTTGATGGAGCATAATGATAAAGCGAGTGAAGACAGTCTTTTTGTAATATGGATAGGCTCAAATAACTACCTTGCTTTTCCATCTGATACCGAACAAACATTGCATGATGTGCATTCAGGAATTGTAAACAGCATCCATCGATTAGTAGAAAAAGGGGCGAAACATATTTTAGTGGTTAATTTGCCAGATTTAGGACGCACTCCCGCTGCAATTGAATTCGGTTCAATTAACGAAATGACTTATTATGCTCAAGAGCATAATAATATGTTAAATAAGTCCATTGAGGAATTTAAACAAAAATACCCCGATGTAGAGTGGTTATACTATGATTTGCATCAGGCATTTGAGGAAGTCATGATGCATCCTCAAGATTATGGATTCACCAATATCACGGGCACTTGCGTTAATTCTGTAGTGGATGAGATAACCAAAAAATCGGTTTTAAAAATGGCGGCAGCCGTCAAAAATAAAATTGCGCCGGATGCATGTAACGGTTATCTGTTTTTTGATTTAGTACATCCAACTGCCTTAGCGCACCAAATTCTGGGAGAAAAAGCCAGAATAATGTTGGATCAAGCGGGTATAGAATTAACAGATTAACTCGCCTTTAATTTATCTGGATGCAGCATATTTCCCTATGTTGTATCAAGCATAAATTGAGCTAGGAACATGTATTAGGATGATATGAAAAATAGTACAAGGATAGTTTTAATATTTTTTTTGGTATGTTCAGCTGCTTTTGCAGACAAACTAACCATCAAGGTAGAGGGCAAGAGTATCGATTTGCCTTATTGGCCCGCCAAGAAAGAAAAATATGGCGCAGTGCTCTTAGTAAATGGAGGAGCACAGCCACAATCTACCCTTCTGTTAGATAATCTGGCAAATGAATTAGCACAAAATGGATGGCAGGTTGTATTACTCAATAATAAAAGCAGTACTGCTGTAACCTGGATCAAACAATTTCCGGAAGTGGTCACGACTTTGCGGAATCAAAAAAACATGCGTATAGTGGTCGTACACTATGGGGAACAATTAAAAGAAACATTTGATTATCTTGAAAAACCCCCCGTTCCTGAAATTGAAGGATTGGTCTTGTTATCCGCATACGATATTCCTCCATCTAAAAATAAAAAGCCTAAATTAAATATGCCCGTCTTTGATATTGTTGCTCAGTTTGATTTTGATTTGACAAAAGAAGAGATGGCAGCAAGGAAAAAAGAATTTGGCCCGGATAAAAACAATTATTTAGCTTTAGAGATACCCGGTGCTCATCATGATTACGAATACAGTAAACAACTTCTCTTTTCATTTATTCATGGATGGATGGTAAAGTTGCCCAAGTTTCACCCTAAATCCCCTCCCGTGATGTACTCTTATTTAGGGCCGATCACCCCTTTTTTAAAAGATTCGGCTTTTAACTGACCCTGAAGATTTCTTTTGGTGCACTTTATTTCGATGAAGTTACCAGCCTTTACTGGTGCAAATTAATTCATAAGCTTTCACTATTTTCTGGGTTTTTTCATTGGCTATCTTAATCATTTCTTGGGGTAAACCTTGGGCAATTAATTTGTCCGGATGATTACGACTTAACAAACGCCTATAAGCCTTTTTTACTTCTTGTTTGGTGGCATTTGGCGATACCTCCAAAAGAGCAAAGGCATAATCCATATTGGTTTTACTGGGTTGGTAATTGTATCTACTGTAGGATGAATACGAGTGAGATGACGAGGAGGATTGTTGGGATTGTTGCTTCGCGTCATCGGGTGCTTCCGAGGAATAACTGGTGCCAAAATCTTCATAAAAACGATATTGTCTGTGCAGTGGTGCAAAATCGAGTTTCGAAAAAATTTTATCTAATATTTGGATTTTCTTTGTCCCAAGTCCATCTGCTTGGGCGGCGCGATACTGAATATCAATAAACAATCGTAACAAGTCACGATTATCCTTACAGGCCTTCTTTAATTGTGCAAGCACTTCATCTAAGTTAAATTGGGGTTTTTTGCCCTCATTAAATAATTGTTTTGCCCGAGTTTTTTGTTCACTACTTAAACGCATTTCGTCCATAAAAAGACGCGCCATGTCTAGTTCATGTTCCGAAACACGTCCATCCGCTTTGGCCAAATGTCCCATAATGGAAAAGGTGGCTTCGAAAAAAACATTTTGAATTGCTTTACGTTTTTCGGTGTAATACAGCCAATTAGGATTGGAAAAATAATTGTATAAACCCCGATCAAAGAAATTACCCACCAAAAGACCAAAGATAGCCCCTGTAGGACCGTCGATTAAATAGCCAAAAAATGCGCCAATAATCTTCCCCCACCACGTTGATACAATAAAAAAGTCTCGAAGAGACATTACAAAGGATTCCTTATATTTAGTACGTTAAATTGATTTTATCGCTTTATACCACACTTTAAGTATATACTGTCGGTTTTTGGGTTTGGTTTTATATGCGATTTTTTTACTCTTTTTTGATGTATTTGCTAAGTCCTTTTTTAATCATTCGTTTATGGTGGAAAGGAAGAAGCTTACCTTCATATAGGGAGCGTATATCCGAACGTTTTTTTCTTGGAAAGCATGATTATAAACCTTTTGATGCTTGGATTCATGCGGTATCTTTGGGTGAAGTAATTGCCGCCATCCCCTTGATTGATGCCCTGTTGGAAAAAAACTGGTCCGTATTGGTCACTACGATGACTCCAACGGGCTCAGAGCGGGTGCAAGCACGCTTTGGTAATAAGGTTACTCATCAATACATACCCTATGATCTTCCTTGGGTGCTCAAACGCTTCTTTAAACAAACTCAGCCGCGTGTTGGTGTGATTATGGAGACAGAGTTATGGCCAAATTTAATTTATGAAGCTCGTGCAGCACAGGTGCCACTGTTACTAGCTAATGCACGGATATCTGATGATTCCTTGAATGGATATAAAAAGATTAAATTTTTAATTAAACCTATTTTGAATCAATTCTCTGCCATTTTGGCGCAAGGTGAAGAGGATGCCAGACGTTATATCACTCTAGGTGCAAGAAAAGAGATAGTACATGTCTTAGGGAATATGAAATTTGATTTGCAAACCAATAAGATAGACAGCGAACGTTTTAGCGATTTAAAAAGTCACTGGGGCGCAGAGCGAGTGGCTGTGATTGCTGCAAGTACTCACGAGAACGAAGAAATGCAGATTTTATCGCATTTAAAACGATTGCAACAAGCAATCCCTGGGGTCGTTTTATTAATCGCGCCTCGTCACCCTGAACGGTTCCAAGCGGTTTATCACTTATGTCTGCAATCAGGTTTTAAAACGGGATTACGCTCGGATCTAAAATCCTTAAGTCCCGAAAACGAAATTGTTGTATTAGACAGCTTGGGTGAGCTTTTAGGTTTATATCAAATCAGTAATTATGCTTTTGTAGGCGGAAGCTTAGTTCCTGTAGGTGGGCATAATGTCTTAGAACCCATTGCGATGGGAGTACCGGTATTAAGTGGAAATCACATTCATAACTTTAAAGCCATTTGCGATGAATTACAGGCGGCTGAGGGAATCATGTTGGTGGATCAAGCAAATGCAGTGATTGATGGAATTATTAAACTGCATACACAGTCCGAGCTCCGTCAACAGATAATTCAAAATGCGACTGCCATTTTTGAGAAAAATAAAGGTTCAGTAGTACGGCATTTACAGCAAATCGAAGGGCTCATTTAGGTTCAATGTTTCGTTCAAGTCACCTTGAGGGAATCTATCCATCCAATTAATTCTGAACTTTGTTTTTGAGATGGATTCTTGCGTGCGAGGAAAAATGACATGAATTTGAGGTGAATGTCATGAATTTGTGTATCAAATTCGGGATGACCTAAGGTCTCCGAACTAACGTCGTTGCGTCGGGGATGAGGAATTCAGGTATTAAGTAATAGAACTCGAACGCACTGTATTGAATTTTGAAGAGGCCTCTTCTTTTCAGAAGAGGAGGTCTATTAAATTAAGAACCTTGATTTTGTTTTTCTTTAATCTCTGACAAGGTCTTACAATCAATACATAAAGTGGCTGTAGGTCTTGCTTCTAAACGTTTGAGGCCGATTTCGATACCACATGCTTCGCAATAGCCAAAATCTTCATTTCGCAAACGCTCTAAGGCATCCTCAATCTTCTTAATCAATTTACGCTCACGATCACGCGTACGTAATTCAATACTGAATTCTTCTTCTTGACTGGCTCTATCTGAAGGATCTGGAAAATTAGCCGCTTCATCTTTCATGTGCGTCACGGTGCGGTCGACTTCTTCCATCAACGATTGACGCCAAGCTAGCAATATTTTTTCAATATGTGCTAACTGCTTTTCATTCATATATTCTTCACCAGGGGCTTCCTTATAGGGGGTGATTCCCATACTACCTATCGCGTCGTTTTTCACGTTGTGTCGTCTCTCATTGGTTTTATCAATTAATTGCTCGGTCATTTTTAGCCTCCGTTCCCATGTACAACTTTGGGTTTACAGAAAGCGGTTAGGTATACCAAAAAACGATTGTATCATCAATAAAATTATCGCCAACCCCCACTTACTCTGTCATTTCCCTGTATATCTTGCCAACATTGTACGTTCTTATATTGTAATTCATTAAGTATAGTTTGTACTTTTAACTTTTGATCATACCCGTGTTCTAGCAAAATCAGGCCATCCGGTAACAGGTACTCATAACCTTGTTTAATAATACATTGTAGATCAGCTAAACCTTCTTGACTACTGACTAAAGCATTTCTTGGTTCAAAACGTAAGTCACCTTGGTGTATATGGGGATCCTGTTCTGAAATATAAGGCGGATTCGCAAGCAGTGCATGATATTGGCGTCGAGGGATAGTACTAAACCAATTGGATAAATGAAATGTTACATTCTTTATCTCATGGCGTTGTGCATTTTCTTGTGCAATATTTAAAGCTTCTGCACTGATGTCCGTCGCGATGATGTGCCAAGCGGGTCGCTCTTTAGCGAGAGCCAAGGCGATTGCTCCGCTGCCAGTTCCTAGATCAAGGACATAGGTATCTGGGCGATTGGGAATAAGCTCCAAGGCTAATTCCACTAATCGTTCGGTTTCATGTCGTGGAATTAAGGTATGCTCATTAACTTTTAAATTCAGGGACCAGAATTCGCGTTCACCAATGAGATAGGCAATGGGAACTCCTTGGGCTCTTTGGACTATTAAATTTTGAAAGAATTCCCATTGTTGTGAAGTAAGTAATTCTTCAGGATGTGCAAACAGGTAAGTCCTGGTTTTTTTTAAAGTGTGACACAGTAAAATCTCAGTTTCCAGATCCGGGGTTTTTCCCAGGGCAGAACGAATATTAATCATTTCGTCCCAGCTCTGCGAGTAATTCGGCATGGTACTCGCGTTTTAATGGTTCGATTACTAATGCTAAATTTCCTTCCATCACGTCATTGAGTTGATAGATGGTTAAGTTAATCCGATGATCCGTCAAACGTCCTTGAGGATAGTTATAAGTACGAATTCGCTCCGAACGATCGCCTGTTCCCACTAGGGATTTGCGAGTTTGTGCTTGTTCTTTCTTTTGTTTGCTTTGTTCTGCGTCCAGCAAACGTGTTTTAAGTAACGACATTGCTTTAGCACGGTTTTTATGTTGAGAGCGCTCATCCTGGCATTCTACTACCACACCGGTTGGGATATGTGTAATCCGTATGGCAGAATCCGTTTTATTGACGTGCTGACCTCCAGCGCCCGAAGAACGATAGGTATCAATTCGCAAATCATCGGGATTAATTTGAATGTCGTCAATCTCATCTACCTCGGGCATAATAGCTACTGTACAGGCAGAGGTATGTACCCGACCTTGAGATTCGGTTTCAGGAACACGTTGTACACGATGAGCCCCAGATTCAAATTTAAGTTGCGAGTACACAGCATTACCACTAATACGGACGATGATTTCTTTATATCCACCGTGCTCGCCATGGCTGGCACTGATTAACTCTTGTTGCCAACCTTTTCCTTCTGCATATCGACTATACATCCGATAAAGATCCCCTGCAAAAATTGCGGCTTCATCACCGCCTGTTCCTGCTCGGACTTCGAGATAAATATTACGTTCATCATCTGGATCTTTAGGTATCAAATGCCACTGTAATTGTTCATCAAGCTCTTCTATTTGTTGTTGAGCTTCTACTAACTCTTCTGAAGCCATAGAAGCCAGCTCTTCATCCTCTCCCTCGAGTAATTCGTTCAATGAGGACAAGTTATTTTTGGCCTCAACATAGGTGGCATAACATGTTGCTACGGGTTCTAGCTGCGCATATTCTTTCGAAAGAGTTTTAAACTGATTCTGATCTGCAATAACGGATGCTTCAGATAACAAGCGACCCACTTCTTCATACCGCTCAAGCATTTGTTGCAGTTTGAGTTCAAGAGATTTCTTCATAGGATGACTGATGTGTTGTAGTATTAAAAAGATATTGTGCCAAAGTAAATAAATCTTCCCGGCCATCTTTAGCGATTTGCCTTAAACCTGCAGTAGGGTTGTGGGTAAGTTTATTAACCAAGCGTTCGCTAAATTCATTTAAAACGACCTGCTGACATTGTCCTGCAGAAAGTTTTTTCAAAGCACGTTGCAACTCTTTTTGAGCCAAGTCTTGCATTTGACTGCGATAATCACAAATGACTTTTTTGGCTTTAAGTGAGCGATGTTTGCGGATGTATTTATTCAATTCTTCATCGATTAAGTGTTCCGCATGTAATGCGGCATTGCGTCTTTCTTCCATCCCTTTATTGATCATGAATTGCAAATCATCAATGTTATAAAGTTGGATTGGTCCCAATTCCTTAATGTTTTCTTCTACATCGCGGGGAACGGATAAATCCAAAAAAAACATGGGTGCATGATTTCTTTGATTTAATGCCTCTTCGACCAAACTTTTATTAAGAAAATGAATTGGACAATTTGTGGCAGAAACAATCACATCTGCTTGAGGTAAATATTCAGCAATATCAGTGATAGGTATGGTTTTTCCATTAAACGAGGTTGCAAGTTTTTCTGCATTTTCTAGGGTTCTACTTGCAACCATAAACCGTTCAACACCTTGCTGACGCAAGTATTTAGCAACTAAAGAAGCAGTTTCACCTGAACCAATTAAAAAAACATTAAGCGATTTGTAGTCTGTAAAAATCTGGCCTATTAATTGTACAGCAGCATAGGCAATTGAAACGGGATTTGTCCCAACCCCACTTTCCGTTCGTATTCGCTTTGAAGCACTAAAAACATATTCAAAAATTGGACGTAATTCTGTTTTTATCGCACCGAGGTTGCAAGCATGCTGGTAAGCTTGTTTCATTTGCCCAAGAATCTGGGGCTCTCCAATCATCATAGAGTCTAAACCACTGGCAACACGTAATAAATGCTTGATTCCTTGATGGCCTTTATGCACATAAAAAAATGGGGATAAGGAATCTAGTGGTAATTGATGTTCCTTGGTAAGCCAATGGGCAATGACTTGTGGGTCTTGGGTGTTGCAATATATTTCTGTGCGATTACAGGTCGATAAAATAGCCGCTTCATTCACTCCTGGAAGTTTTAACAAGCTATGGAGCAAGGAATCCTGGGTAGCCGGAGATAAGGCGACTTTTTCACGCACGTTTATTGGAGCAGTTTTATGATTTAGCCCGCAAGCAACAAACACCATAGGATATAAATTATTTGAATATGAATTATTGAGTTAATCGTGGAATTGTAAACGATTAGGCAGTAAATTTGTAGGGGCCTACTGTCTTATTTCTTATTTTGATTCTAAGTAAAGGATTCTATAACCTCAATGAGGTGCGGTATACCCAGCGTATGGCTGTATTTGCCGCTTAATAAAAAAAAAACTTAATTGTAAAATTAAAGTACATATTTATTCTGCCGCTAACAAGAATAGAGGGTTTTATACAAAATCCCAAGTACGGGGAGAGCATCATGGATATTATCCTGCAGGGCGAACATAGTGGCGAAGAAGCAGCAAAAAGCTTGGCACGTGTATTAGAATTATTTAAAGATCGATATCATATCGCTGGATTTCGGGAGATTCATTTAACGGTCACGTTAATTGATGAACAGGGTGATGATGTTGAATTGGTTGATAGCGAATCGAATCAGGCGTATCGTATTTTTGAGGTTTATAGACAAGGTTATGAACTCAACGGTAAGAAGGGTACACCGGTATTACAATTAATCGTAGATAACACGCGCCCTCGATAAAGGAGTAGCTTATGTTTTTGGCAATTATCGCCATTATTCTCACATTGATTTTGGTTGTTGGAATACATGAGGGGGGGCATGCATTAGTAGCACGCATATTTTCAGTAAAAATCAAAAAAATTTCTATCGGTTTTGGGAAGCCGTTATTAGTTTGGCAAAGTCGAAGTGGTTGTGAATGGGTATGGGCCTTTTTTCCATTAGGTGGTTATGTCCAGTTAGAAAATACGCGGATTAGTCCTGTAGATCCTAAAGATCATTCCGTATGTTTTGATAGAAAACCAATTTGGCAGCGTATTCTTATTTTATTAGCGGGAGCGGTGGCAAATCTGATTACCGCCTGGTTTGCTTTTATTCTGGTGTATAGCATCGGTCTTACCTATACGATGCCAGAAATCAAAGAAGTACTTCCCAACAGTATTGCAGCACAAAAAGGAATGCTTCCTGGGGACAAATTCAAATCAATTAACGGTTCTGCTACTCCGACTTGGAGCGATGTGGGAATGAGTTTGGTAACTCTTTGGGGAAAGGATAATATTCCAGTTACGCTGATTCGGGCTGATGGTCAAGAATCAAATACCACACTTGACTTAAGCCATCAGCAGTTTCATGGGACAAAAATATCTTTATTGACGGAACTAGGAATTAAACCGAATTTATCTGCACCAAAAAATACATTGCGGGCCTCATCCCTTATGGATGCCATACATAAAACGAATGTATTTATGGGGAACATGGTTTATTTTTTCCTGATGATATTGAAACAATTACTGACCGGAGTGATCCCTTTTTCAGTCTTATTAGGACCCTTAGGTATTTTTGCAGCGTCAGTGGCTTCACTCACCCAAGGAATGGTGGTTTTTCTATTCTTCATAGCCAGTTTAAGTTTGGCGGTTGCAGTAGTTAACCTATTCCCTATCCCAGGTTTGGATGGAGGCTCTATAGTGTATGCGCTCATTGAAAAAGTTCGTGGAAAAGCGGTCTCTGTACCTATGGAACTTTTATTGCATCGATTGGCATTTATAATATTTTGTGTCTTATTGGTCCATTTAATAATGAATGATCTGCAGCGAATCTAAATTATTTTCGATCTAGCTATTGCTCATGGGTGATTTACTTTCTCCTTGGAGGCCAATTACAATTGAGCACTTTAGATAAAAATGGGACAAATCATGTATCAGAAATTGCAAAAAGAAGAGCCAGTCGAACGGCAAACATCAAGTTATAAGCGTTTTTTTTCGACAGAAAAAAAGAAAAAAGGAGAATGTGATGGGATTCAAATTAAGATTGAAAATACTCACTTAAATATTGATAGAGGTAGCTTTGAAGGCAGTATTGGAGCAGCAGAAGAAGCAATTCAATCTTTTGCAGAGCACCATGAGATATCCTATAAATCTCTTGGACATGGTAATGCAACATTGATTGTTCAAGGAATGGAGCATAGCATTACACCCTATGGTATTGATATTCCCATGATGTTGAAATTTTGTAATATTGATGAGTCACAATTAACCCAGAAACTGGATATATAATAAAACCTTCAGCTCTTATCCGAGGTCCAGCAGCTTGACCTCGGAATCCAAAAGCATTGCTCTACAATCCTGGAAACCGCGGGGAGTAGACTAAGAGGGGGACTTAAGGGGCAGCGAAACCCTGGATCCGGATTTTTATAATTTACCCACCGTACGTGCACAGCACCATACATCTACCTGTTTTACTCCCGACTTTTTTAAAGCCAATGCCAGCTCATTTGCAGTGCTTCCGGTCGTTAAGAGATCATCAATAATTGCTACATGATGCCATGGAAGTTTTTTTGTTTTAAACGCATGGCGTAGATTTCTTTGTCGGTGTTCTCCATCAAGACTTGCCTGAGGTTCTGTATTAATGATTTTTTGGCAACTGGTTAAATCATAGGGTAACTGGAGTTTTTTGGCGAGTAAACGAACTAAAACGGCAGCATGATTAAATCCACGTGCCTTGATCCGTTGCGGATGCATGGGGACTGGGATTAAACATTGGGGCTTCGTTTCATGACCGAGAGAATTCACAATCAAGTGACTTAAAAAAGAACCCAGATAAAGACCATTATGGTATTTAAATTGATGCAAAAGACTACGCAGTGGCTCTTCAAAAATGTAATGAATAATTGTTCGATCGAAATAAGGAGTTTTTTTAATACAGCGACCGCAGACTAACAGATGCGTATCAGGTAACGGATAAGCGCAGTAATGACACGCAGGGCCTAAACGAGTCAGGAGCTCAATACACGCGTTGCATACCGCCATTTTGCAATTATGAAATTGGTTGCATAGAGCACATATTGAGTACAAGCGTAAACTTTGTGTTAAACTCCATATTTTCTGGCGCACGAGCGTTGGAATCCATTAATTTTTTCCTGGTTTTATAATGGCTGTTATCTACGAAATTAGCAAGGCATTTAATCAACATGCCGCTGAATATGAACGTACTGCTAAGGTACAACAAGAAATTGGAGTACGGTTACTCGATCGATTACAGTATTTGAATATGAAGCCGCAGCGTATTCTTGACCTAGGATGTGGGCCGGGCTTTTTTTCTTATGAATTGAGTAAAATGTATCCAAAGTCCCAAGTTATTGGTTTGGATTTGGCTCAGCTTATGTTAATCCAGGCACAGAAAAAACAAGGTTGGCGACGCAAATGGCCTTTAGTGGCAGCAGATATGTTGCATATGCCATTTGTTACAGGCACATTTGATTTAATCTTTGCCAACCAAGTTATTCACTGGGGCGGTCCTTTGCAGCGAGTTTTTCGAGAATTGAATCGAGTCATGAATGCCAATGGATGTTTGATGTTTACTACCTTGGGACCAGATACCTTTAAAGAATTGAAACATGCCTGGTCCGGAGTAAATAAGTATGCTCATGTGAACGAGTTTGCCGACATGCATGATGTAGGTGATTTCTTAATGTCAGAGCATTTTTTGGAACCAGTGGTCGATATGGAAGTATTGGCAGTGCATTATGAAACATTGCCCCAGTTATTACATGCTTTAAAAGCCCAAGGAGTAATCAATATTAATCCGCAACGAAACCAAGGTTTAACCGGGAAAACAGCTTGGCAACAATTCGAACAAAATTATTCTACCCAGCAAACTGCTAATGGAAAGTATCCATTGACCTATGAAGTCGTGTACGGACATGCCTGGAAGGGAGAACAAAGAAAGACAGAACTCGGGGTTGAAACCATGATCCCTATTTCACAGATAATAAGACGCAAGAGCTAAATATCTATTTTTTCTTAATTGCTTGATATTCTTGTAATGCTCTTTTCCTTGCTAGATTATGATCTATTATTGGTAGAGGATAATCTTGGCCTAGAGTGATGGGTAACTCATTTTGAGGGGCTTCCCAAGGTTTGTGAATCCATTTATTGGGAACCTGCGTTAATTCCGGTATCCATCTTTTAACGTATTTACCGAGGGGATCGAATTTTTCTCCTTGGAGTATGGGGTTGAAAATACGAAAGTAAGGTGCGGAATCAGTCCCTGTTCCCGCTATCCATTGCCAACTGGTGGAATTGTTTGCTAAATCAGCATCAAGAAGTGTGTACCAAAACCATTTAGCTCCTTCTCGCCAATCGATTAATAAATCTTTGACCAGGAAAGAGGCAACAATCATTCGTACTCGGTTATGCATGTAGCCGGTCCTCCATAATTCCCGCATCCCCGCATCGACAATTGGAAATCCGGTTAAGCCTTGCTGCCAGAGTTTGAGTTGTTTCTTATTTTTTTGCCATGAAAAAGCATTGAACTCTTGACGAAAATTTTCATGAGGTAAATTCGGAACATGGTAAAGTAAATGATAGGAAAACTCTCTCCAACCTAGTTCTGCTTGGAAGCATTCCACCGAACTTAAATTATATTTTTTTTGAAACTGGATTTGTTCGATTGCTCTCCATATTTGCCAAGGGCTGATTTCACCAAAATGTAAATGGGGTGATAGACGGGAGGTACCTTCTTGACTCGGTTCGTCACGAGATTTTTTATAATTTTGTAAGTGATTTTGAATAAAAAAATCCAGCTTTTTCTGGGCTCCAAGCTCACCGGGTTCCCAAAACTCATGAAATTCTTTTGCCCAATCAGGTTTTTTAGGTAAGAGGTTCCATTCGGCTAGATTTTCTGAACTTGTGTTAACGCTATTAGGCCAATTATGAATTACAAGATAATTGGGTAGTTCAATTTGCTGTAAACATTGTTTCCAAAATGGGGTAAACACTTTAAAGTACTCGCCGCTTTTATTTTTGATAGTCCACGGCTCATTAAGCAAACTCCCGTTGAACGAGGTGACTTTTATACCTAAGGTAGTCAACTCATTCTTAATGTGTTTATCCCGTGCAATACGTGCTGGCTCATAACATCGATTCCAATAAATCTCAGTAATTGCATGGTGTTCGATGAGTTTTTTTAAAATCTGTAATGCATTTCCTTTTTTAAAGCATAGCTTCAGACCCTGTTTTTTTAATTCATTTTGCAAACTAGCGAGGCTATGATGTAGCCACCAACCTTGAGATCCACCAATTAATTCGTCGAGGTCTTCTAAAATGTAAAGAGGTATGATCGTGCGATGATTTTTACACGCTTTATACAGTGCTGGATTATCATGACAGCGCAAGTCTTGACGAAACCATACAATTGCAATTGACATTTCTGATTCCTTTTAGGCATGGATTAACTTGAAATGACGGTAATTATTCGCTTTAACATTACTTTAGCAATATAACTGAATTTTACTAACTATCCAGTTTACTACGTTCGTGTAATTGTTGGGTTAAGTCAATCAATGCAAGTGCTTTCTGATCAAATATTTTGAGCGCATCGAATGCAATTTGATAATGCGCGTTAATTTCTTCTTCCAATTTACTTTTTGAATATAAGGTGGCAAATGTGGTTTTTTGGTTTGCCAAGTCAGAAGAGCGGCCTTTACCCAAGTCTGCAGGAGCATAATAATCTAAGTAGTCATCTTGCATTTGAAACACCAGACCTAAATGACTGGCATAAGTCCTTAAAGCAACTTGATGTACTTTGGATACTGTATGGGCATTTAGAACCATTTCAATGCACGCTAAAATAAGTCGACCCGTTTTAAGATAGTGGATTTCTCTCAGTTGTTTTTCGCTAGTAGAAGATTTCGCTAATTCAGACAAATCTAGGCTTTGTCCACTCACCATACCGCTAATGCCGCTAGCTTTAACCAGTTCAAGAGTCACCGCAATAACTTGTTGGGGTTCAATCAGCGGAGAAAGATGGGTCAAGAGAACTTCAACTGCCAAGGGTTGCATGCCATCACCGGCTAAAATGGCTGTTGCCTCATCAAAAGCTTTATGACAGCTCGGTTTACCACGACGCAAATCATCATTGTCCATTGCAGGAAGATCATCATGAATTAAAGAATAACAATGCGTTAATTCAATTGCGGCAGCAATAACATCGAGAATTTTTAGATCCAGATCCAGCAACTCTCCAGTTAAATAGACTAAAATAGGTCTAATTCTCTTTCCACCGGTGAACAGGGAATAATTAATTGCAGAACGTATCGTTGTGGCAGGCACAGAAGAGTTATTGATTATTTGTTTAAGAAATTCTTCATGCCGTTTTATGTAATTACTTATCACTTAATTGTTCATCCGAGCTGGGTTCTGCCGAGGTTAATGTTTCTATTTTCTGTTCGGCTTTTTGTAGCACATCCTGACAACTTCTAGCTAGGCTAATTCCTTTCTCAAATTGTTTCAGTGAGTCTTCTAAAGAGAGTTCGCCTTTTTCAAGTTGCCTGACAATTTCCTCTAGTTCCGTAATCGACTGCTCAAAATGCATACCTTGGCTCATAGATTTTGTCCTGATTGTGCAAAATGTACTGATTATACTGAGTTGTACTCAGGATTCAATGTCAGTAAATTAATTTTATTTGACTTGGATTTCCGGGTTACTCTTCGCTGCACCTAGTCTACCTCGGAATCGAGCGAGTGAAGATTCGATAGACGAAATCGTGTATATTAAACAGCAACCGAATTAGATGGAATAAGTATGAAAACGAAAACCCAATTTGTATGCAGTCAATGCGCCGCAATTTTTAAGCAATGGGCCGGACAATGCACGCAGTGTGGGGTATGGAATTCTATTGCTGAAGAAGGGATGCCGGTCAATAAAAATTCGCGCAGCGGTTCTTGGGTGAATCAACGTTCGGTAATCACTGCTGTAGAAGATGTAGTTATGGATAAAGAAGTACGCATGGATTGTGGTTTATCCGAATTGAACAGAGTCCTTGGTGGCGGTTTAGTTTATGGCTCTGTAGTTCTGATCGGGGGAGATCCGGGTATAGGTAAATCCACTTTGTTACTGCAAACTTTGGCAAATCTCTCCATGCAGGAAACCGTTTTATATGTCACTGGTGAAGAATCCTTACAGCAAGTAGCAATGCGTGCCAAACGCCTGGGATTGCCCTTGGCGGGGTTGAGGCTTTTAGCGGAGACACAGGTTGAATCAATTATTGCTCATGCCCAAAAAGAAAGTCCCAAAGTGATTGTTATCGATTCCATTCAAACAATTTTTACGGAAAATATAAGTTCTGCCCCAGGAGGAGTAAGCCAGGTACGTGAGTCGGCCGCTCAATTGGTTCGTTTCGCGAAGCTAACTCAGACCGCAGTGTTTCTAGTTGGACATGTAACGAAGGAAGGCGCTTTAGCCGGTCCACGAGTTTTGGAGCATATGGTAGACAGTGTTTTGTATTTTGAAGGTCAAAGTGACAGCCGGTTCCGAGTCATTCGTGCCATCAAAAATCGTTTTGGTGCAGTCAATGAGCTGGGTGTGTTTGCAATGACGGACAAAGGTCTAAAAGAAGTGGCCAATCCTTCAGCAATTTTTTTATCGCGTCAACCAGAACCTACTGCAGGTAGTGCAGTGATGGTTACTTGGGAAGGGTCGCGTCCAATGTTGGTAGAAGTCCAAGCGCTAGTTGATGAAGCACATGGACAGCAATCCAAACGTGTAACAGTTGGACTTGAGTCCAATCGCTTGGCTATTTTACTGGCTGTTTTACATCGACACGGAGGAATTGCTACCTACGATCAAGATATTTTTATTAATGTAGTAGGGGGTGTAAAAGTGACGGAAACGGGATCTGATTTGGCTTTATTAGCCGCCGTAGTGTCGAGTTTACGTAATCGAATTTTTGATCGGGAAACCATTATCTTTGGGGAAGTTGGGTTGGCCGGTGAAATTAGACCCGTACAAAGTGGACAAGAGCGATTAAAAGAAGCAGCAAAACATGGTTTTAAACGAGCAATAGTGCCTTTTGCCAATGCACCCAAACAGCAAAACTCGTCAATGCTGATCGAACCCGTTAAATATTTACACGAAGTTTTGGAAAAAATGTAATTCTGCAAGTGTAGCCTGAGTGCGCGCACTCGGGTTACGGCTTTTCCTGCACCTAAACCACACCCTTGGATCTCATTCCTATATGTAACGTTTCAAGAATTTATGACATGATGGATGAATAAAGTCTTTACCTTTTTTGATGTAATCAACGATAGGAGCAATGATGACTTTTCCAGCCAAGCTAAAATTTGATTTTATGGATATGCTAACCCGCAACAAGATTTCGTTTAGTCAGGGTTGGACGAATTTTATGGGCAACGTACGTAATCCCTCTGCCGTAGTTGTTGATGTAGACAGTGAAGCACAAGTCCAATTAATAATGAAAGAACTAAACCGGATGAATAAGGAACGAACTCCAAAAGATAAAATTACATTAAGAGCGACTGCCGGTTGGGAGAATAAAGACCAAAGTCAGAGCTGTTGTTTATTTCCATGGTCCAAAGTCCAAGAAGAAGAATATGGTAAAGGCAGTTTTTCCTTTTCAGAAGTGGTAGGAGGAAGAACCTCGGCTCAGGGTGAAGGTACCGACATTATTCTTCGTTTTAAAAAAAAATTTCACAAAGCGAAGGTTCTTGGGCCTCTGCACACAAAACCCGCATGGCTTAATCCCAACAATCCAATTCATCAACTTCCTGCCTTCTTGGTCGAAGTAAGTGCTGGAATGCAAATAGCTGAATATGCAGAGTTTTTGCGGAAAAATAATTTATCTTCTTCGACATTGAGTATGTTGAGTTGGGCAAGCTTGATAGGATTGCTTGGTCCGGGAGGACATGGTACCGGCCGAGACGAGCCGGCAGTAAGTGGCTTGATAGAGTCAATCCGAGTTTGTGATATGGATGGGGCTATTCGTGAACTCACTCCCGATCATCCTGATTTTCACACATTGTGTGCTGCACATAGCGGTTTTCTAGGCGTTATTCTTAGTGTCAAAATGCGCGCGGTACAGGCTTACAATTTACGTGAAACAATTGCACTATTTCATAATACCGAAGAGATGAAGGGCAAACTGGGGGATATATTAAAGAATAATCACTACGTGAGTGTTATGGGAATGCCCAGCTCGTCCCCTCTGGGTGAAAACGTTCATCAGTGGCAAGTGCGTATGTGGAATTACACTATGGATAAACCCACTCAAAAAAGTCAACCTACCTATTCACCAACAATTACATCTTTTGTTCAAGAGCTGGGATTAAGATTGGGTGAAGATTTAATGGATTTTTTGGTTAATTCGGAGTTAAAAGGTTTATTACCCGAGTTTATGTTAATTGCTGCAGCCCAGTCGATTGAGGAACGTGGAACAAAACCTATAATCGATTTTGAAAATCACCTCACTCATCCTCAAGTCGCTTTCCCCGAAAAATTACGTGATGTGGATTATTTTATTCCTGTTCAAGATGATAAAGCGGGGGAACATTTAGAAGCTATTTTGCACCAAATCGAAAATCAAGTTGTTAAGGCATCAAGGCTTGGGGAATATCCGATAACCTATGCGGTCTATGTTCGTTATTTGAAAGGGACTAATGGTGGATTGTCTCCAACCGGTACGAGTAGTCCTGATGAACATATTATTGCTTTAGATGTGGTCACTCACCCCGAAACACCAGGTATTGTACGTTTTGAAAAAGAATTTTTAGGGTTTTTGAAGGAACAAAAATTCGAAGTAAGAAACCATCTAGGAAAACAATTTCCCGCTGGGGTGGTTCATTATTCTCAGTTTTTAGATTCGAAAAACATGAAAGAATTTATCGAAGCAGCGCAACGGTGGAATGCGACACCCAATAAAAATGACGGAGCAGAGCGTTTGGCTATGGCTCCTTTTAATACCAATTATTTCCAAGAAATGCTTGATTTAAGCAAGGCTTTGGAAGCTGAATTAAAGAATAAGAGTATAAAAGAGGAACGTCTTTCCCACAAAGTGAAATCCATAGAATATACTAAAGAAGAATGTGTAAATTTTTTGATACGTCTCTATGAGGTGGTAGATTTAATGCCAGTCCAGAGCGAGGCAGCAAAGAATGCCAAAACGATTTTTCTAAAGGCGTGTGAGAATGAATTAGAAAATCGAAGGATACGGGATTTGGTGATTTCTTAACGAGTCTTACAGTGTAGTCTGGGTGTTTTACACAGGCTACACTCTAACGATGGTAGGATAATATATGGACATTACTCCTTTTTTTAAATTGATGGTTGATCGCGGTGCTTCAGACTTATTTTTCAGTGTAGGGGCGCCACCTAATATTAAAATAGAAGGGGTAATTTCTCCTGTAGGCCAAGTGCCACTCAAATCTCAACAAATGGCTGAAATCGCATTATCGTTGATGAGCGATGATCAGCGTAAAGAATTCGAGTCTACTTTAGAACTGAATATGGCACTCTCCATTGCTTCGGTCGGGCGTTTCAGAATTAATATGTTTCGCCAGCGTGGAGACATCTCGATGGTGGTGCGTTATATTAAGAATAAGATTCCTTCACTGGAACAATTAAATTTACCTCTGATTTTAAAATCAATTGTTATGGAGTTACGCGGCCTGGTTTTAGTGGTAGGTGCTACCGGTTCGGGTAAGTCAACCACCTTGGCATCAATGATTGATTATCGCAATGAAAATCAAAGTGGGCATATTTTAACCATTGAAGACCCCATCGAATTTATTCATCAACATAAAAAATCAATAGTGGATCAACGTGAAGTAGGTATTGATACGATGAGTTATGATAATGCGCTAGTCAATGCAATGCGTGAAGCCCCGGATGTGATTTTAATTGGTGAGATTCGTGAGCGCAATGCTATGAAGCATGCTATTGCTTATGCAGAAACAGGACATTTATGTATTTCGACACTTCATGCCAATAATGCAAACCAGGCTATGGATCGAATTATCAATTTTTTCCCTGAAGACGCCCGAAAACAGGTATTGATGGATTTGTCACTTAACTTACGGTCTATTATTTCAATGCGCCTTATTCCTGGTGTGAATAATCAGCGGATGGCCGCTGTAGAATTATTATTAAATACACCTTATGTTTCTGATTTGATCGAGAAAGGAAAAATTGATGACATTAAAGAGGCAATGGAACGCAGCACCGAACAGGGCATGCAGACATTCGATCAGGCTCTATTGAAATTATACCGCAGCGGAGCCATTTCCCAAGAAAATGCGATTAAGTATGCTGATTCCAAAAATAATGTGGGTTTGCAAATCCGTTTAAACAGCAGCGGAGATTTTGATTCTCAAAATGATACTTTAACCATTGATGAGAATTGATTTTTTTGTTCTTTATGTTAAAATTTAGCGCAACTTGATTCCGATTTATGGTTCATGGCTGCATTTTTTCAGATTAGAGATATTACTTTAGGACCGGCGTCACACGCATCGGGTCATGAGGCCTATCTTAAAGCGGTATATACTCCTCCCGATAAGGAAAAATCTCCTTACCGAATCATTTATAAAAAGAATAAATACGGACAACCTGGATTTTCTCGTTTTGAAGTGATGTTTAGTCAATTGGCTCGCCTGTTTTTATTGTCAAATCTAACTCCACCCAACAACCTGGTGGTAGATGATGACCAAAACATTCTTGGTTTGGCGGTTCAGCATCTTTGCTATGTTATAGCAAATAGGGAGGGGTTCGAGCATGATTTTTATACGTTAAATGATCCGAATACAGGTTGTGCCTCCACTCCTATAAGTCTTAGGGATCCTACTCAAATACCTATTTATTTTCTGGATAAGTTGCCGCAGGGTTTTTTTGCGCGCTTAGTTGAAGCGGAGATTGGAAAAAAATTAACCATTGATTATGACTCTTTAGCCAGCATCCTTTCGACTTCTTATACTTTGGAAGAAGATGACCTGCATAAAGGGAATTATGGATTTTATCTGGTAGAGCGCCATGGCAAACCTAGGGTAGTGTTCTTTAAAATTGATCATGATTTGATGTTTGTAGACAGCATCATGAGCTTTCAAACTCGCCGGCCGTTCCATTTAATACATGGGGCTCATGCGTTTGACATTATGGTCCAGGATCTTAAATCACTAACGTGTTTAACCTATTCTTCTAATTCCTATTGGCCAACCAAATTTAGCTATATTGCTAATCCCTTTGACAATAAGGAATATCATAATTATGCCGACATTAAAGCTTTTTCGTTATTAAGTAATAATCCTAAGTTCATTAAAGCAAAATGGAAATCATTTTATAAACATATTTTAATACCCCATGAGCTTATTGAGCAGACCCTTCAAGATTGTGTAGAGATGGATAATGCTGCCGTTCGGGCAGAAGTTGCATTGATGACTCAAACTACCATAGCAAGGCTTTCCCGTTTGCGAGCTGCATTATTCTCGGTAAAAGAGTTTCGAGATTATGTGGGAAATTTGGATAGTAAAAATACCCATGACTTATTGAAAGAAATTATTCCCCCCCATTTAATAACGGCGGCTCTAGTTGAAAAAGTTCGTACATCCTTTAAACGTTATAAGAGTTTATGCCTTAAAGGGAGTGGATTTGAAAAAGGGGATACGCCGTTACATACCGCAATTAAATTGGGTGAATATCGGTATGAAGAAACTTTAAGTATGTTTGGCCAGTTCATTAATGTAAAAAATAAAGCCGGTAAAACTCCTTTAGATTGTATAGCAGAACGAGTTCAAGCTGGATTAAATGATGAGGAGGATGTAACAAAAAATGGAAAGCTAATCCTCAAGCATCTAATTGAAAATGGGGCCCATATGACCGAAAAATTTAGAGCCTCCGGTCTTATGTCTTTAGTGAAAGCCTATACGTTTAAAAATCCTTATTTGGATAAAATCAAACCGAACATGAGTTATCCCGCGCTAAAATTGATTTTAAGAGATATAGGTGAAGATCATCATTTTTGTCTAAAATTTCAAAAGAATTTAGCCTTAGAATGTATTAAACGCTTTATTGAAGTGAATCAGAATCGGCCTAATTTTGAGAATACGCTGCATCATTTAAGATATGACATAAATGGTCGCTCATCTGAGGAAGAATCGGCAGGAGTAAAATACATACGTCAGCTCCGCAGTAAGTTATGGATTATACGCCAGCTACGTGGATTATACGGTTGGAGTTCTACACAATGGGAAATCAATATCTTGATTAACCGGGCTTTAGAGCGCAATCAATCCAAAGACTCCAATCTTTTTTCATTCTTTTCTTGTGGTCAGAAAAAAGAAGCTGCTTTGGAATATGAGTTGCAAGAATCCTATTGTGCAACATAACCCAGCCGATAATGACAAAAATGACCAACTTAATACCTCAAATGCTCGCGACGATTAAAAATTAATGCGTTTGCATTTCTCCAAGGTGGAATGGGTAATCATGTCGGCAACGGGCATACGCAGCGCCAATTTTAGTAGGATCCGGGTAAAACGCATAATGAGTCGCTTTGTAAGCACAACAGGGAACCGCACTCACAAAACAGCCCCTTTTAGCGTTCCAGCGGTAATGGCCATCTTCTGCAAGTTGCAATGTTTTGCCATCAAAACAGACATAACGTGGGTGCGAAGGAATTTCACCAATGACACACCCTTGAGCATAAATACAATCTATTAATGCAAATAATAGTCCAGTTAGTATTATTTTCAACGCTTAATCCTTTAATCTTGCTATAATAATGTTATAAAGTTAGTTCATCTTACCTCCTTTGTTCAAGCAAGATGTGATTAAGCAATGAAATTTAAGGTTAATTTAATAAAATAAGTTTAAAATAGATACATTATGGTTTGCGGAGTGTGCGAATATGCCTAAGAATAGAGAGCTTTTAGCAGTGTTAAAGGATACTGCAAAGTTACGAGGACCTACTGTTGTAGAAGCGGAAAGGAATAGTGCTTTAGACGAGTTGTTAAAATCCGATATCAATAATCCACAAGAATTTAGATCCGCAGTCCTATCACAGGAAAGTTTAACTTTTTGGCAGAAAATGGACAACTCAATTGCTCCTCCTGGTTGGGATTTAGGATCAATAAAACGAGGTGTTAGAGCTCTTGTATGGGTCTCTGCTAGACCCGTTCAAAATGATGATTTCTTGAGTACAAAACCGTCTGAGGGTCCCTCTTTCAAAGAAATAAAACAAGCAGCGGCAGAACAACGTGTCAAATTTTCATTAGCAGCCGCGCAAAATGATGTTTTAGTAGGCCTTTTAACCTCTGATTTTACCGATAATGGAACAATACTTAGACAATACTTAGCATCAAGGGAGAACTCTCTTGGACTTAAATTTGGTGAGATACATGGATGGAATCCAAGCAATGAGGATGTCCTAACCCATGCCTCTTTAGCTAAGATAAGAATAGAAGCAGCAAATCAGCTATTACTAAAATTAATAGCCAAACCCGAACTCACTGATCCTAAATTATTTGATGATCTGACCAAGGCAACAAATATAGGAGAATTTCAAACTGCTGCTAAAGCACTTATTACTGCAGGAGGGATTACTCTACCTCCTGGAAAAACACTAGATGATATAACAAATGGTTTAGCATTTGACTCCGTTGCTGTAGTTGTTGATGCAGCTACAAAGCGAAGAGATAACTTACTGGATCTAAAGGCTATAGCTGAGTTTGAAAACCAATTACAAATATTTAAAAGCAGCGCTACAAGCCCTGATCTTTTGGGAATGAAAAATACTCTCAAAAAAGGTCCAAAACCATTCATAGATGCTTTGGCTGCAGATGCAAAATTAAAAGAGGATCCTCAGCACCCGTACAAGAATAGAATGACGACATTGGAAGATAGTCAAAGAACAAATCTTGGAACGAAGCATCAACAACCATTATGTGAGCAATATCTTAAAGCAAAGATCTTAGCTGTAGATAAGGCGATTAATGATGCAAATTTACTCAATGCATTAAAAGAAGCAAGTAAGGCTAACTTAAAAACCCAATTAGAAACTTTTGTCGTAGCAGACGCAGATGATAAAACAATCATCGGCATGGCTGTAACCGATAGTAACTTAGCAGCGTTTAAAGTAGCTCTCACAGCGAATATTATAAAAAAAATAGGTTCTGGTGGCCAACCTGGTGATCTTAAAGCTCTAAAGGAGCTAGAAGCGGCTTCTGTAAATTTAGAGAGTTTCCGAAAAGAGCTGGTGAAAAAAGTCGGAAATGGGGTTGCATTTGAATTTGTTGAAGAAAATGATTTACCTGAATTAAGAAAGGCTCTTCGTGACCAGATCGGAGTTATTACACGAAAAGAACGCGAGAAGAAGTTCGAAACAGAAGTTGAAAAATATTCTCGTTTGGGTTCAAAAGCGCATCCAACACTAATTGATGTATTTAAACAACTACCCGAAACCAAACAAGCGGAAATAATGAAACCGGGTAAAGAGCACGAGTTGCTCTTTGTAATCAATGCAAAAAGTGCCGAAGAAATTAAGTATTATTGGGGAACCAAAGATGCCAAAGGCAATAACCTTGATTTGACCGGGCTTGTTCAAGAAAATGAACGAGCTGCTGCATTTAAGCAAATCATGAATCCCACAATAGCGAAAGTTTTGATGGGACTTCCTACTGTTACTCCAGCTATGGTGGGTGCGATAAATACAGCTTTATTAGCTCAAAAAGACAATATTTTTTCTAATCCGGGAGACTACAAAAATTTCATTGATGCACTTCATAACGCGTGTGGTGCTCCAGCTGCGCCATTTAATGGTACAGCAGCAAGTACAGGCTTTTATAAAGCTTTCAATCTGATAGATTATAATGATGGAAACTTAATTGATGCTTCTGCTAATGCTACACCTACTACGGTATCTGAAAAGATTCAAGACGAACATAAGAAAAATAAACTTTTATTTGAGGCTCACAAAACTGCATCTGGGATGGTTAATACCGGGTCTGGATCGCAAGTACAGCAGGCTTTGAGCGCAACAGAGAAAAAATTTGTGGAGATTATTGCGAGAGTAGCGCCGCAGCAGGCTAATCTTCTTAGCATAGATGATCAAGTTAATCCAATCTCACTGGAGATAAAAAGGCTTTATCAACAGACATTCGCATCAAGCACTAACGTTCACCAGTTTCTTGATAAACTGATTCCAGAAGATCAAGCCAATAGAGATCCAGCAAAGCGAACACTAAAAAATGAATTAAGCAAAGAGTTCACGCCAAGCGTTTACAATGAATTAAAAGGGATGAGAGTTAAGTCTCTTTTTAACCAAGGTGCCCGAGACCAACTCTACCTCATAAATGAAATCACCACAGATTTAGAGAGATTGCAAAAAGATAAGCCTGCTATTAAAAAACATAAAGGCCATTTAGAAGCGCTCGAAAAGAATCTCAATGCACTCCCTGCTTTATATAGCGGCGCAAACGAAGTTAAAGCAAAAAACAAAGCCGAGAAGATGTTAGAAGAATATAAGGCTTTGGAAAAACAATGTGATACGGTCATCGTGCATTTAGAACATGTTCGAGCCGAGCTTAAAGTCCGTCTTGATAATACACCTTCTGGTGCTCTACCTGCTGGTGACGTAAAGGATCAATTTAACCTTCTTCATAAGGAATTAAATAAAGAAATCATAGAGATTGAGGACCAGCTCAAATTTTACAAAAAAATAAAACAAAAAATATCGGGAGAAAATGGAGCCCTGGAACAAATAAAAGGCATACAGAATCGTAAGCTGACTGCTGTGATAGAGACAACATCAACGAGTTACACGGAACTCGACTTGGCTGATATACAAAAAATTGATGACGACAGAGTCTTTCCTATAAAGCCGGGGGCAAGAAACTCTAATTTAACCTCTGCAGTTACAAATACTAACGACTCTCCGACATTGCTGAAAATTCCGGATCAAGGTAAAATTCTTGGTATCAATACGTTTTATGGCACCAAGACTGACCCAAATAATCCTGGTCAACAGATAGATATAAAAGGACGTATTGCTATCAATTATCATCCTGAAGATGCCTTGCCCCCCAAATCATCTCTAGTAGGAAAAGATGTAGTCAGTTCCAGACCTATAAAGGTGATGATTGCCGTGCCCGTAGAAGATCCAGTTCATAGAGCGGATCAATCATTGAGAGCTGCCAAAGAATTGCTAAAAGACTGGGATGGCGAGAGTCTCATCAAATTAAAAGGATGGCAAGGTAAAGAAAAAGAGTTGGCCTATTTATGGACAGCAATATGTGTTTTAGGGGAGCACCACCCTAAATTTTCTCGTGATAAAATATCCGTTACCGGTACAGCGAACTGGAAACCCGATGGGGAACGCAACTGGAGAGGTTTTAAGGCCGAATCTGTATACAATAAAGTATTCATGGAAAGAGCCAGCGGAACCACGGCGGAACACGTAAGGGAGTTTACTGCTATAATCGCCCCAAAGAAAAGAGAAGAGGTGGATAAAGGCGTAAAAAAATCTACTTCATTCTATCGAGATACACTGACCGATACTAAAGAGCATAATATTGAAACAGAGGTTAACAAAGACTTGGCAGTAGAAGGAAAAGCGAAGACTTTAGGGGGTTAGATTTAGGAACTAATTACTAAAAGGGGTAATAGAATTGAATTCAAACCAACTGGCGATTGGTGTATTTGACTCAGGGATGGGCGGCTTAACGGTTTTACGAGCATTGCGGGAGAGCTTACCGCAAGAATCGTTTATCTATTTGGGGGATACAGCTCGACTTCCTTATGGGACTAAAAGTCCAGATACGGTAAAACAATATGCCATGCAAATGGCAAAATTGTTGGTAGAGCGGCGGATTAAGGCTTTGGTAATTGCTTGTAATACCGCTACTACAGCCGCTTTACCGTATTTACAGGAAATGTTACCCGGTATGCCGGTGCTTGGTGTGGTTGCACCAGGTGCCGCGGCAGCCGTTGCGGCAACTGAAAACAAACGTATCATTGTTTTAGCTACCGAAACAACGATTGCCTCCAATGCATACCAACAGTTAATCACGCAACACTTACCCCAAGCAATCATTAATACGCGCGCATGCAGTGTTTTAGTTGCCCTAGCAGAAGAAGGGATGGTCAACAATCAAGTAGCCCGCGAAGCGTTAAAACATTACCTGGATGGTTTTACCCATGAAGATACAGTGCTCCTGGGATGTACCCATTTTCCTGTTTTTAAGTCTTTGTTGAGCGACTTGTTACCTAAAGGAGTCACTATAGTCGATTCAGCTCATGCCACTTCCCAGGCCCTGTATCAGTTGCTTGAAAAACAGGACTTGTTGAATGATGCTCCTTCTTTGGGACGTTCGGTAAGTTATTTAGTAACCGACTCAATCAAGCGTTTTCAGATTGTTGGCGAGATATTTTTGGGCGATCGCTTGTCCTCTGAGGATATCGAGCTGGTGGATGTTAAAGGCTAAACGTAATTTCACTGTACATTTTGGCAACGCTGCAAACTATTTAAAAAACTTTCGTTCCCGCTTTCGCGGGAATGACATAGTCGGCGATGTCGTCGCTCCAAATTTATTCTTCCTTGGGTGGCCGACTCATTAGATTTTGGACCACTTGTTTTGGACTAATTTTTCCTTGTAGCAGTGCATTAATTTGTTCACAGATGGGCATTTCTACCTGCTGTTGTTTGGCAAGGAAGCATACTTGCGAAGCGTTATATTTCCCTTCTACGACTTGGCCAATTTGCTGTTCTGCATCGTTGATGCTGATATTTTGTCCTAAAAGTAAGCCGAAGCGGCGGTTTCGGGACTGATCATCGGTACAAGTTAAAACTAAGTCGCCGACACCGGCTAGACCAAGAAAAGTTTCTGCTCGTGCTCCCAAAGCTAATCCTAGGCGCTCCATTTCGGCCAGTCCGCGGGTAATTAATGCGGCTTTTGCATTCGCACCATATCCTAAGCCGTCACTGATACCACAGCCAATTGCCAAGACATTTTTAATAGCACCACAAATTTGCACGCCGATGAGATCATCGCTCAAGTACACACGGAGGTTATCATGATGAAGTAATGCACGCACCTCTTTTTGATATTGCGCATTATTGGAAGCTAAAGTCACTGCAGTGGGCAGGAAGTGAGCTACTTCTTTGGCAAATGATGGACCTGAAATAATTGCCTTAGGAAAAGTAGGACCAAAAGCTTGACTCACTAAATCACTTAATAATTGATGGCTTTGTGGATCAATACCCTTAGTCAGCCAAGCAAGTCCTTGAGGTGGTTTTTTTATTTTGCTGATAATTTCTCCAAAAGCATGGGAAGGAACAGCAATAATAACGAAATTGGCTTCGTTCATGCACTGATCAAAATCGGCTGAAGGTTCTAAAGTTTTAGGGAAACCAATATCAGGTAAATAGCGTGAGTTTGATTTTTTCTCAGTCATAAGAGCAATTTGCTGCGGATCATGTCCCCACAACAAAACACGATGTCCCACTTTGGCTAGGTGAATTGCCACCGCAGTTCCCCAAGAGCCAGCACCTAATATGGCAATGTTTTTTTGGTTCATTTTATGCTCTTAAAAAGGAGTGTATTGGTTAGCGAGATAAGCGTAGTATCTGAGTTGAAAAAATAGAATTCTTATTCCCACTCCCGGGTTAAGGCTTTGCCTAAACCCGGGCAAACAATACTTTAGTTCATACTTAGTATTTTTAAGCTTGGCCTTCTTTTTGTTTTTCTGCAACTTGTTGCATGTATAACGCATCAAAATTAATAGGTGCCAATACCAGTTGTGGGAAACTGCCACGAATTACTTGTGAGGTAATTGCTTCACGGGCATATGGGAATAAAATATTGGGGCAGAAGCTGTTTAATATATGATCCAGTTGATTGGCTGGAGCACCCTGAATGGTGAAAATACCTGCTTGTTTTACTTCTACAAGAAATGCAGTTGCTTTTTGGTTGCTTACGGTGGCAGTTACTGTTAATACTACTTCATAAACACCTTCTTCCAGTTTGGTGTTGGAAGTATTGAGTTCGAGGTTTAACTCGGGTTCCCATTGTTGTTGAAACACAGCAGGCGTATTCGGCGTTTCATAAGATAAATCTTTAATATAAATCCTTTGAATCATGAATTGGGTTTCATTTTGGTTTTGCGCTGGGTTTGCTTGTTCGCTCATGATATTGCTATCCTCTTAGTAATTGATCGAGTGTTCCCTGGGCATCCAGGGCATATAAATCATCGCAGCCACCGACATGTTGGCCATTAATAAAAATTTGCGGTACTGTATGTCTTCCGCTTTTAGCTATCATTTCCTGACGTAATTCGGGCTGTAAATCAATGCGAAGGTCAGTAAATGAAGTACCTTTATGGTTTAATAATTCTCTGGCTTTGACACAGTAGGGGCAATAACCCGTACTGTACATAATTATTTCTGCCATAATCTATTTTCCTTTAACCAAGGGTAATTCTGCATTTTGCCAGGCAGTAATTCCGCCGCTAAGTACATGCGGTTGGTACCCTTGGGCGCGAATTTTGTTGGCTAGGGTTTGGGCTTCCATTGCTCGTGTAGCAATTAGGATAAGGGGAGTATTTTTATATTTATCCATTTTCTGTTGTTCAAAATCCTCGTTTTTGGCATTGATCGCATCAATAATATGTCCTTGTTTAAAGGCATCTTTGTCACGCAAATCGATGACTACAGCATTCTCATTATTGATCAAATCAACAGCTGCCTGAGGAGTCAGTTCTTTTGCTTTCTTTTTCTGTGTAAACAACTCATTGATGAATATAAGTAATAAAACCACAATAAGGGCAAGCCATAACTGCCAATGATTTATGATAAATTGACCTAAATGTTCCATGTTCTCTCTTGATATTTTATTTATGTAGCGAATTATCCTCAGAATAGGGCATGAACGCAAGTAAAGGAACTATATAAAAATAGCATTGGTTGAGCACAACTAAACTCGGGTAAAGGGATGGTGCCAACCAGGGGTGTGGTTAGCGCTGTTTTTTAAGCAGCACATAGACTGCACCGTTCCCACCATCCTTTGGTAAGGCGCTATGGAAAGCTAAAACCTCCTCGAATTGAGGCAACCAACGGTTCAGTAAATTTTTAATTACGGGTGGTGCACCGAGATGGCCTCCTTTGCCGTGAATTATTAATAGACATCGTTTACCCTGTTCGGCCTGGGTTTGAATAAACTGGCATAAAATGTCCTTCGCTTTTTCGCCTTTTAAACCATGTAAATCCAACCGTGCTTCCCAGAGAATTTGTCCATTTCTTAATGCTTTTAATCGCTGGTGGGAAATACTTGGATGTGAATAGGAAAGGGTGGTTTCAGAAAGTACCGTGTCCACAATCATATCCGACAAGTAATATTCCTTTATTACGGGTGTGACTGATAATTTGCTCTTTTGGGTGGGAATTGAAGGCTTAGGTTCAGAATTTTTTACCCGCTGGGTTTTTTCATTTAATGGTTTTACCGAGCTCATGTGTTCACGGAACAGGGCTTTGTCTTCATCGGATAAAAAATCATCAGCCATTTTTTACTAGAAATGATTAAGTGATAAGAGAAGTATAACTCAGGTAGAGGGCGATTGTACCTTGGATTTGAATGCGGTAGATGTAAGTGGGGTCTAACTTCTACTATTTAAATTAAACTGTGTGCCCTGAGGCTACATTTGTTGTTTAACATAGGGTACAATTTGTACTTTTTCTGGATGAGAATCGTAATCCCATGAGCAATTATATACTTAAAGAAACGGAAGAATTAGACACCATTTTGGATTTTTTACGTTTTAGTGTGTCCTGCGCAATGAATGCGAATTTGTATTATGGTCACGGCACGGATAATGCTTGGGATGATATGCATTCCTTGATTTTGAGAAGTTTATTTTTGCCCTACGATTTAGAATCAAATTGGCTTAATGCACGCTTAACTACTAGTGAGAAAAAACATTTACATCAGCAATTGGAAAAACGGATTAATCAACGAGTACCCGTCCCGTATTTAATCAAAGAAGCTTATTTTTGTGATATTCCATTTTATGTGGATGAACGGGTTCTCATTCCTCGCTCTCCCATAGCTGAACTGATCAAAAATGAATTTTCTCCTTGGGTCAATGCAGAGAAAGTACATCGTATTTTAGATTTATGTACTGGCAGCGGATGTATTGCGATCGCCTGTTGCTATGCTTTTCCGGAAGCTCAGGTCGATGCAGTGGATATTTCTAGTGAAGCACTGGCTGTTGCTGCAATCAATCGTGAACAACTCGGTGTGGAAGAGCAACTTAATTTAATTGAATCAGATTGTTTCTCGAAAGTGCCCAAGGTAGGCTATGATTTAATAGTGAGTAATCCTCCATATGTAGGTAAGGAAGAGATGCAAACCTTACCTGACGAATTCCGTCATGAGCCTGTGTTGGCTTTGGAAACGAGTAATAATGGATTGGCCATTGTCGAAACAATTCTTAATAACGCTTATGATTATTTAAATGAAGAAGGTGTTCTGATTGTTGAGGTTGGGAATAGTGAAGCAGCTTTATGTGAGGCCTATCCTCAGGTTCCTTTCACTTGGCTGGAAATGAGTCATGGGGGACAGGGGATATTTTTGTTAACGAAGCAGCAACTAAAAGAGTACTTGAATGTCCGGTAATACCTTTGGCACTTTATTTACAGTAACAACTTTTGGTGAAAGCCATGGTCCGGCTATTGGCTGTGTGGTTGATGGTTGCCCGCCAGGATTACTGTTAAAAGAAGAAGACATCCAGCCTTTTCTGGACAAACGCAAACCGGGGCAATCCAAATTTACAACACAACGCCGAGAAGAGGATAAAGTACAGATCCTTTCTGGTGTTTTTGAGGGTAAAACTACAGGCGCTCCTATAGCTTTATTGATTCACAATACAGACCAACGTTCTCGGGATTATGAAGAAATTAAAAATTTATTTCGTCCTGGGCATGCAGATTTTACTTATCATCATAAATACGGCCATCGGGATTATCGTGGTGGTGGGCGCTCTTCAGCACGAGAGACTGCAGCACGTGTGGCAGCCGGAGCTATTGCACGCTTGTATTTGCAGCATCATTTAAACCTGGAAATTGTGGGTTATTTGCAACAAATGGGTGATCTGGTTTTGCACTTTGCAGATGAATCAGAGATTTATAATAATTCTTTTTTCTGCCCTAATAATACGCAGATTCAGGAACTTGCTCATGCGATCGAGCAATTAAGACGCCAAGGGGATTCAGTAGGCGCTCGCGTCAAGGTACTTGCTAAAAATGTACCTGTAGGACTTGGAGATCCTGTATTCGATAAACTCGATGCCACACTAGCTTATGCTATGATGTCTATTAATGCAGTTAAAGGTGTTGAAGTGGGTGCAGGTTTTGCAGCCGTGAATCAGTTAGGTTCTGTGCATCGCGATCAAATGTCTCACCAGGGTTTTCTTAGCAATCATGCGGGAGGAATTCTAGGAGGGATTTCTACGGGACAAAATATAGAAGTTAGTATTGCGCTAAAGCCTACTTCAAGTATTACAACTCCGGGAAAGACACTCAATGTTTTTGGCGATGAAGTAACCGTAGTGACTAAAGGGCGGCATGACCCTTGCGTGGGAATTAGAGCGGTGCCTATCGCTGAAGCAATGATGGCTTTAGTTTTAATGGATCATTATTTGAGACATAAGGCATTGATTTCTAATTCATAATTGGAAAATGCCCAGAATTCTCACCCTTCAATGGAGAGGGGATATACCCCCCTTTTTTTACTTGGGAAAGAAAGTGCCCGTAAGGGCTCATAAGCATATAGAAGAGGTCATAAATGAGCAGAGAATTAAATGTAGCCATAGTTGGGGCCACAGGTGCAGTTGGCGAAACTTTTCTAACCGTATTGGAAGAACGAAAATTTCCAATAAAGACGCTCTATCCTTTAGCTAGTTCTCGTTCCGTTGGTAAAACAATAACATTTAAAAACAAACAATTGGATGTTTTGGACCTCGCTGAGTTTGATTTTAGCAAAGCGGATATCGCCTTATTTTCGGCAGGTGGGTCGGTTTCTAAAGAATATGCGCCTAAGGCGGCTGCAAGTGGCTGTGTGGTTGTTGATAATAGCTCTTGTTTTCGTTACGAAGATGATATTCCTTTAGTAGTTCCCGAAGTCAATGCACATCGTATTGCTGAATATAAAAACAGAGGGATTATTGCCAATCCGAATTGTTCTACCATTCAAATGGTTGTGGCCCTGAAGCCTTTGTATGATGCTGTAGGAATTACCCGCATTAATGTTGCCACCTATCAATCCGTTTCTGGGACCGGCAAGAAAGCGATTAGCGAATTGGTTTCCCAAGTAGGAGACCTTCTGAATGGCAGACCTGCGCAGGTGAACGTTTATCCGCAGCAGATTGCCTTTAATGCCATTCCTCATATTGATCAGTTTGAAGAAAATGGTTATACCCGCGAAGAAATGAAAATGGTGTGGGAAACACGCAAAATTATGGAAGATGACAGTCTGATGGTTAATCCAACCGCAGTGAGAGTTCCTGTTATTTATGGGCATTCGGAGGCCATTCATTTAGAACTAAAAAAACCTTTAACTGCTGAAAAAGCACGGCAAATTCTTTCTAAAGCTCCCGGTGTTAAAGTGATTGATAATGTAAATAAAACAAGCTATCCGACTGCAATAAAAAATGCGATTGGCAAGGATGATGTATTTGTTGGTCGAATTCGAGAAGATATTTCTCATCCAAATGGATTAAATTTATGGGTTGTTGCAGATAACATTCGTAAAGGTGCTGCGTCTAATGCTGTGCAAATTGCTGAAATTTTGCAACGAGAGTATTTATAGTTTCAATGGTTTTTCGATGCCTTCTCCTCTTGGTGGGGGGGAAGGATCTTCATCATGCCAACATAGTATTTCGATCAAACAGATCGTTAAAAAAATCCTCCTACTTTTTATAACCTAAGTTATACTTTGATTAATACGATTGGATTTTTGAAAATATGCTAAATGAATATTATTTAACTGATGATATTGAAGAACCTGTTCTAGCGAGCAGTATTTTATCTTATGCTACTCCTCGTGTTTCGGGTAAACGTTTTAATGAATTAAAAACAGGACAAATAGCCTGGGAAGCAAAACTGGATCTTTCTGATTTATCACCAGAGGGAGCCCGTAACGCTTTGTTGCAGTTTATCCAAAAACAGATAAAGATGCATAAACAATGCATACTTATCACTCACGGTACAGTAAGTTCTAGAAATACTCCGCCAGTATTAAAAAATTTAGTTAATCACTGGCTGCCACAAATCAAAGAGGTTACTGCTTTTCACAGCGCTCTTCCGAAAGATGGTGGCATTGGTGCTGTATATGTTTTGCTAAGATCAGCCTTGGATTTGCCCGTACCTACACGCATCGAGAAGAGTACTTCTTTTTTGGTTGCCGAAACCAAGGCTATGGAACGACAGAGGCGTCTGGCTGAACAACAAGGCGAGCGACGGATAGCCTTAGTGAAAGCCCGCGAGCATTCCGATTATGAACCTTCGCCAGGTCCTGAAGGCGAGTTGCAAAATAATATTTTACAACATCCCGCGTTAGACAGTCAGCGTTATGATGGCGTGGACTCTCCTTTAAACCCTGAGCCACCTTTGAATACTGATGCCCGACGTGAGTTTGATAATGAGCTACGCAATCAGGAACAAGAAAAACAACTGCGTTTAGGTAATATGCCCAAATTTAACAATACACCTAAACCTAGAGGTCCTTATTAATGACTATTGCAAGTGACATAATCAGTCGTCGAATGCCTGATTTTGAAGCTTATCTTCGAGCAGGTGAATCGCTGGACGATATTGATGAATATGGTTTTACACCCTTAATTGAGTGTGCTATCACACGTCAAATAGAAATTGCCGAACAATTAATTGCTCGAAAGGTGGATGTCAATAAAGGAGATGTAACCGGACGAACTCCTTTACATTGGGCTGTAGATAATAATGATGTTGCATTGGCACGTTTGCTCTTAGATCATGGCGCAGATCCCAATGCGTATACCCGCAATGGGCTTTCTATATTGGTTTATCCGGTATTACGTAATCAAGACACGCTCAAACATTTACTTTATCAATATGGGGCAAAGCTTGATTTTGCCCTTGATTTTATTAATGGCAAATTGGTTGGGCATCGTTTTGAATTACAAGGTGATGTAGATATAGTTAATGCTAAAGGTGAGTTTATTGAACTTGATTATGAAGGATTCATTCTTGAATTTACCGTTGCCGTGATAAGAGATGCTTTAAGACGCTTTATCAATAGTTATTCAACCCGCCATTTACGTGAGTATTTTCCCTTAGCTTATGTAATCATGGACGCGTTTACGCTTGCAGAAGAACTGTTACAATATCAACACTTACCGTTCCTTAGTGCACAACATATTCAAAGACTCGACGATTTATTAAAAGTCCCTATGTTAATTCTGCCCGCTGCAAGTCGAGGTCATGCAATGGGCTTTATTCGTTTTGGTCAATGGTGGGCTAAAATTGATCGCGGTGAAAACAGTCTCCAGGAAGGAAGTGTTAATATCTATAAAATTACTCGCCCAGAAGCACTAAATGCTCATTTTTTAGAAAATTTTCTTTATAAAAAACAAGCCAGAAATTTTTTCCATCAGAAGATCAACCATCAACTAGGCTTGGTACCGGTAGCAAAGATTCCCATTAGTTCGCAAATTAGCGGCAATTGTTCTTGGGCCAATATACAAGCCATTGTAGCAGTTGCTTATGCCATTCAAGAATTGGAGAAAAACGGGTTTTTAAACTCAGATCCTGCTATGGCCTTTTACAATGAATGGGTCGCATGGGATAAGGATCGGGCTATAGATGAATGCATCCAGCGTTTTTATTTGGCCAATCCTGTGCGTAAAGCCAGTATTGCGGCAATGTTAGGGGGTGTTTTATTCCAAGCATTAAATTATGAGAACGAACGGCATTTAGAGATGGCGGAAAAAATACTTAAAATTCTAACCCTGCCCGATTATGAATATATTTTGAAAAGTTATCTTGAAGAGTACTGCATCAAGCGACTGACTAAAAAAGGCAATAATTTACTCAAAATCCTCGATGATTGCGGCATTAATCCCAATATTGGGGTCAACCCTATTGCTACAGGCTTATGATTCTTTGAAACGTAATTATAGTGCAGGGTCCTATCGTCTTATTGTGCTTATTTTTTCGGCTATAATCTAAAGGTAAGAACAATAATATCCTGATAAGGAGATCTCTATGTTGAAGTGGGCGCTCATATTTTTGCTAATCTCCATGGTTGCGGGATTATTTGGTTTTCGTGGTGTTGCCTCTAGATCTGCCAAGGTCGCTAAAGTGCTTTTCTTTTTATGTATAATTATTTTTCTGACTATTTTAATTTTATTCATATTTGGGACCGCATCCCTCATTTCAGCACCGTAAATTTTTTTATCTGGGCGATACCCTCTCCCTCAGGGGAGAAGGTGAACTTAATTACAAGAATAGTTAAGATAGCGAGGCAATATCAATCACAAAGCGATAGCGGACATCGCTTTTCACCACTCGTTCATAAGCGTCATTAACTTGTTGAATAGGGATTAATTCGATATCCGATACAATGTTGTGTTGGCCACAAAAATTCAGCATTTCTTGAGTTTCCTCAATGCCTCCAATGACGGAGCCAGCCAGGCTTCTACGTTGAGCAATCAGGGGAAATGGATTGAGCGGTACAGCCTCTTCAGGAATTCCGACCACCACCATAGTGCCATCACGTTTGAGTAGTTTGATGTAATCTTCCCAATTAATTTTTGCAGAAACCGTACAGATAATGAGATCAAAATAATTTTTTAATTTTGGAAAAGTATTCGAGTCTGAAGAAGCAAAAAAATGATCAGCACCCAGACGTTTACTGTCGGCTTCTTTATTCTGAGAGTGACTCAAGACGCTTACTTCGGCGCCCATTGCATGAGCCAGTTTCACGCCCATATGTCCCAGTCCTCCCAATCCTAAAATAGCAACACGTTTTCCAGGACCGATATGCCAGTGTTTCAGAGGGGAATAGAGTGTTATTCCAGCACAAAGAAGGGGGGCTGCTGCATCCATAGGTAAGTTTTCTGGAATTCTTAGAACGTAATTTTCATCCACAACAATTTTGGTCGAGTAGCCTCCTTGAGCTAAGTTGTTACTATTCGGCTCATAATTGTTATAGGTGAAAGTTATTCCCCCCTCGCAATACTGTTCTAACCCTTCATGACAACTTTCACATCGTCGGCAAGAATCAACTAAGCAGCCAACCCCCACATGATCGCCAACTTTAAATTTACTGACAGAGGAACCGACTTGACTCACGATACCAATAATTTCATGCCCAGGAACCATTGGAAATAGGGATCCTCCCCATTCATCTTTAACTTGATGAATATCTGAATGACAAATACCACAATAGTGGATTTCAATCAGTACATCATTTTTTCCAACTTCACGACGATTAAATGAATAGGGGGTCAGTGGTGCTTTGGCCTTTTGAGCTGCATAACCTTTTACAGGTATCATTTAAACTCTCCTTGTTAATGGGTAGTCATATTTTTATCATCCTTTAAAAAGTGTATAACTTATTCCGTTGTAATGCGTATTGTAGAGATAAAATTAAATTGTGATACCTAAAGCAAGCTTAACTTAGTGCCATTCCTACATGGGGGATTTCTTTATTTAATTCATCAAAAATCCCGCCTTTAGAAACAAGAGCTTTTTCAAAGGATTCTAATTTTCTCAGCGAGTCTGTTTTAGTATTAAAAAAGGTGCCTAGATAACCTTGTTCACAATATAATGCAGTCAAAATGCCCGGGGCAATAGTTAAGCCTGCAATAATTCCGCCTATTGCTTTGACACATATAATAAGTGATTTTAATATAGGGTTGAGTTCATTATACCACTTTGCCCAACCGCGATATTTGCCAAACTCTTCTTTGGCACTTTGAATTGAATCGTGACAAGTTTGTTTGAACTTTGTAAAACTTTTTTGTGAAAGAGGATTATTGAAAAAACTAGTCCCAGCATCGAGCAGGCTTGAGCCTAATAATTGCGCAATAGGAGCTACGGTTGAGTAATTGGGGTCGAAGTTATCATTTAACAGAGGTGGTTCCTCGGAAGTATGAGGCTCATAAGTTTTAGTTCCTTTATCTGCCAACTCATGTAATTTAAACTTGAGCATTTGCAGCAACTGATTAAATTTATGTTCTTCTCTTTCAATAGCCAACATAGCTGCAAATTTTTCTTCCACTTTTGGCAATGTCTGTTGAATTGAACGTTGTTCAAAATGTTCTGATAAATGATTATTGACTTTTTCGACCAAGCGATCGACTAGAACTGAGAGATTATTATCAGCAATCTTATAAAGAGCAAGTTTTTTTCTAAGGAGTAGAAGTGCTTCTAAATCAAGCTCTAATAAATTACCTGCTGCCACAAATAAAGAGGAGGATTTGATGGAAAATTCAATATTATCGTCGGGGAGAATCACCGAATAGATGGTATGAAAAATATTATAAAAACAATGTCCGCTATTAAAAGTACTCTCTGGAAACTTATGTTCAATTCGATTTACAATTTGAATAAATTGAGTTTTTTCATCTTCACTAAGTGAAGATTCTTTTAAACTGGGATTAAGACCGAACTCCAAAGCGGAACGTCGTTTATTATCTTGAAAAAAAATATTACTTGTATGGCCTTGACGGAAGATACACTTCAGAGATTTACCTTGCAGGGGGTGCAATGCCCCGGCTGACTCGAGCACCATATATTCGATAATATCAGTACGTTGTAGTTGCTGTTCTTCGTAGTAAAAACCGGATTGATTTAAGTGATCTACAATAAGTTTATAGAAAGACATAATTTTATAATAAATGATAAAAAGGTGCGAAACTCTAACATAAATTTGCACCACTTCCATTATATTTTATTAATTATCAGATGGTTAAATCTTCTTGTTGGGTTAAAAGACAAGAACGTTTGCTCAGAATTATTTTCGGGGAGATGAAAGTTTTTTAATGCGAGGAGTAATCACCTGCGGATTCTTGAATCCAGTTCTGGATGAAACAAAGCGAAATCGGATTTTCTGATAAAAGAGTTCCCCAGGTTTCGGCATTCGCCTCACCCAGGGTACATTTTCAACATTATTCCTTTATTGCTGGTTCTCTTTTTTTATTGCTTTCTCCCTTGGCAACAGTGGATTTGATATTTCCTTGTTGTTGACCTTGTTGACCTTGTTGACCTGTTTTTCTTCGATTTTGGTTGGAAGGAGAAGTATTACCTGTATTGGTACGTTGCTGTTGTTGTTGATTACCGCTAGGCCGACGTCGTCGATTTTGCGATCTTCTATCACCAGAACTTCTAGAAGATTTGGCTTGCGGCTGATTACGGCCTGGGATTTTTTTAGCTTGATTTTGTGGCACTGCAGCCGCAGAGTCTGTATGTCCACCGAATAAGCTGGACCATAAACGTTTGATGAAACTAGTTTGGCCACTTTTTACGGGTTGATGTTCTGTAAATGGTTTGACAGCGGGTTCATCCCGTAAAGAAGCTTCTGCCTCACTGCTGGTAACGTGTAATTCAGGCTGTTGAATTAAAGAATAACTGGGTTTTTTAGATTTACCCACATTATCCTCTTTAAGCCGAGTAATCGTATACTGGGGTAAGTGCATATAAGGATTGGCGATAATTACTACCGAAACGCCATGTCTCTTTTCAATATCTTTAATGAAATTACGCTTCTCATTTATGATGAACGTTGCCATTTCTGCAGGAAGTTGTACTTGTATCTCAGCGGTCTTTTCCTTTAATGCTTCTTCTTCGATAAGACGCGTAATCGAGAGCCCGTGAGACTGAATGTTACGAACAGTCCCTCGTCCTTCACACCGTGGGCAAACTTCTTGAGCGCTTTCGCCTAAGGATAATCTTAGGCGTTGACGAGACATTTCTAATAGTCCAAAACGAGAAATACGTCCAACCTGAATCCGTGCTCTATCAGCTTGCAAAGCTTCTTTTAAGCGATTCTCAACATCACGTTGATTTTTACTGGAACTCATATCGATAAAATCGATAACGACCAGACCACCCAAATCACGTAGACGTAATTGACGGGCAATTTCGTCAGCTGCTTCAATATTGGTATTGAAGGCGGTGGCTTCGATATCTGATCCACCCGTTGCTTTGGCTGAGTTTACATCAATTGAAACCAGAGCTTCGGTTCGGTCAATCACCAAAGCACCTCCAGAAGGCAACATAACTTGGCGTTGATATGCCGTTTCTATTTGGCTTTCAATTTGATAAAAATTAAACAAGGGGATACTGCTGTTGTAAAGCTTCAAATTGGGCAGGAATTCAGGCTTTACTCGCTCAATATATTGCTTGGCTTTAATATAAGAAATCTGATCATCAATGATGATTTCGCTGATTGACTTGCGTAAGTTGTCGCGAATGGACCGAATGATGACATCACCTTCTTGATGGATCAAGCTAGGAGCAAGTTCTGTGTTGTAAGCCTGTTTGATTGATTGCCATTGATTACACAACATATCCAGGTCATCTTGCAACTCTTCTTGGCTTTTGCCAACGCCTGCTGTACGGATTATAAGCCCCATATCATCAGGAAGAGTCAATGCGTTAAGTGTTTCACGTAATTCATCACGTTCTTCTCCCTCGATACGTCTGGAGATACCACCAGAGCGAGGATTGTTAGGCATCAGAACTAAATAGCAGCCTGCCAAAGTGATATAGGTAGTGAGTGCTGCACCTTTGCTACCACGCTCTTCTTTGTCTACTTGAACCAATAATTCCTGACCTTCACGAATTAATGAAGTAATGGGAGGCTTTTCATCGCCAAACTCTTCAGGATTTTTGCTTAAATATTCAGGTGCAATTTCTTTAAGTGGCAAAAAACCTTGACGCTTAGAACCGTATTCTACAAAAACGGCATCGAGACTGGGCTCCCGTCGGGTGACGGTTGCTTTATAAATATTCCCCTTTTTCTTCACTTCACCAGGACATTCAATATCCAGGTCAAATAAATAACGATCTTTGATAAGTGCAACACGAACTTCCTCAGTTTGAATTGCATTGATTAACATTTTTTCCATCTATTACCCCAATATTAGGGCGCCGTCATTTAAGTCGAGATAGTATAAGGCTCAAAATTCCTTAGAGGTTCAATTGGATATACTGACATTGATACGCTTTGGGTTGAGGCCTGAATTTTCTGTGCATCGATGCACACATCTGTATGCTTTGTTGCAATATTTGAAAACCCGGGAGTTTCACCACAAGAAGGTAATAGGTCAGTAGCACCTGGAATTGAACAATAAGCGATGTGATCTTTAAGCGAACCCATGGCCGTATAAACAGACTTTACGCAGGTTACCTGTTCAATAGACCTCTTTACTGCACTGGATAACTGCGTCATCGGTACGCGGCTCGAATCTTCATGTACTGAGGAGTACGCTCCGGTTCGGTGCTTCGTTTTCCCGAGCATGTATTTCCTTGCAGCGAGTTTCGAAAGGGGTCTAAAGATAGGTGCATGCTCTGAAATATACTGGTTACAAATCAAACGGGTTGAAATATGAAGCCAAAGGCGTGCGAAAGCCCGGAAATAATTCGTAATCGGTATAAAGCATGTCTGGCATGCGTAGGTTTCTGTCAAAAATATGCTCAATTTATCTCTGGCATTGGGTTGCTTCCTTATATCTGCTTAAATGGAAGCGCTATTTCTTATGTAACTATAATTTAACAAGTAAATCACTCATTTAGGGCGGGTCAAGACCCAATTTCCTTAATGTTCAGCATATACTTAAAGTAAATAGTCACGCTTTTTTTATTTAAATGCGTTATAATTCGGTTGCATGGAAATTTTCCCACGCTACAGGCGATCATACCAAAAAAATCACGCCCAGCAAACAGGTTTATTGACAATGAGTGAAGTTAGTTATAAAGAAATCAGTAATGAAGAAGAAGGACAACGTCTCGATAATTACCTGATTCGTATTTTGAAAGGTGTTCCTAAAAGCCATATCTATAGAATTATTCGTGGTGGTGAGGTACGAGTTAATAAAAAAAGAGCCCAAGCTAATACACGATTATATGCTGGTGATAGTGTACGTATTCCTCCCATTCGTTTGTCAGAATCGAAAGAGGTGTTTGTAGGTGACGCCTTGGCAAAACGACTTACCGAATGCATTATTTTTGAAGATTCTTGTTTCTTAGTAATCAATAAGCCGGCAGGTATCGCAGTTCATGGAGGAAGTGGTTTAAGTCTCGGTGTGATCGAGGCGTTGAGAAAAACAAGACAAGATTTAGCTTATTTAGAATTAATTCATCGTCTCGATAAGGAGACGTCAGGTTGTCTTTTATTAGCCAAAAAAAGAAGTACTTTAAGGGCAATGCATGCATTGCTTGAAGCGCGTGAAGTACAAAAGACTTATTGGGCATTACTGACCCATCGCTGGGAAGGTAAAAAACAGGTGACTGTTCGTGCCGCACTTGAAAAAAATATTTTAAAATCAGGTGAACGTATTGTTTCGGTTAAACAAGAAGGGAAAGCCTCGGAAACAGGTTTTAAACTTCTTGAAAACTATCAACATGCTTGTTGGGTTGAGGCCACTCCAAAAACCGGGCGCACACACCAAATTCGTGTGCATAGTGCCCACTTAGGACATGTTATAGTTGGCGATAAAAAATATGGATCACTTGCAGGAGAAATAGAAGGGATAGATAATCTGGATCATCGTCTTTTTTTACATGCGCGATCCATTCAATTTGAATTGAATGGTACAAAGCATTTGTTTCAAGCTGATGCAGATAACCATTTTTCTACCGCACTAAAACAGTTACGTGCGAGGAGCGTAGTGAGCAATGAGCAATCCATATGATTTAGTAGTATTTGACTGGGAAGGTACTATTGCGGATACTTTAGGAATCGTTTTACATATAGTTGCTACAGAAGCGAATTTATTAGGATTTGGTAATTTTGATCCGTACCAGGCCAGAAAATATGTTGAGTTGGGTTTAGTGCAAGCTTTGCGGAAAACATATCCCCATTTGACTACTACACAACATCAACAATTATTACAAGCCGTACAATTAGCCATGCATTCTCGATCAACGGATGTCTGTTTGATGCCTGGAGTACGTGAACTGATCTATCAGTTGCATGAGGCTAACATAACCCTTGCGATTGCAACGAATAAAGGACAGCAATCTTTATTACGTGCCTTGCAGACTACGGGTCTTGATAAAATATTTAAAATAACCCGCTCTGCGGGACAGGTTCCAGCGAAACCTTGTCCGCAAATGTTGGAAGAGATTATTGAAGAACACGGTGGAACTGCAGCTACCACATTAATGATAGGCGATTCGCTTACAGATATGGAAATGGCAAAGGGTCTCCAAGTTACTGCCGTAGGAATAGACATTTATCATCAACAAGAAGAGTCTGCACTTAAAGCTGCCGGTGCAGTTGTTGTATTCGATGATTATGAACAAATAGCAGGTTTTTTAAATTTATCGAAGAGTAGTTAAACCCATACATATTATCTGTAGGCATGGTGAGAAAATAAAAACGAGTCCGAATTCATAAAATCCAATTCGCTCAGGCTCCATTTTATTTGTAGACTACTCAAAGGATGGGGGTTGCTTTATTTCGTCTTATGTAAAGGGAGTATCAAGCGTTGAGTACATTAACCAGTTTGCCAAATTTATTAACTTTACTGCGCATTGTTTTGATTCCAGTATTTGTTATTGTATTTTATTTACCGTTTTCTTTCGCACATATGCTGGCAGCATGCATTTTTGGTGCAGCAAGCTTTACTGATTGGTTGGATGGATATTTGGCACGTAAGCTCAAAATGATGTCTCCTTTTGGTGCTTTTCTTGATCCTGTCGCTGACAAGTTACTCGTTTCTACAAGTTTATTGTTGTTAGTCGGAGCTAAAGAGATTAATTATATTACTATCCCGGCGATTGTAATTGTTGGGCGTGAAATTGTTATTTCTGCGTTACGCGAGTGGATGGCGGAAATCGGCCGACGTGCAAGTGTTACGGTTGGATATGTGGGAAAGATAAAAACTTTTCTGCAAATGGTCGCTTTGATTTTATTATTGGCATTCAATTCTTTAGATACTTGGGGCGGAATTTTTGGTTTTGTCCTGCTGTATGTGGCAGCAATTTTAACGATTTGGTCGATGATTATTTACTTGGCAATTGCATGGCCCGAATTAACGAAAAAAAATTAACTTTATTATTGACAGGGTGTTAAATTTCGGTAGAATCACACCCCGTAGAGACGCGGGAATAGCTCAGTTGGTAGAGCACAACCTTGCCAAGGTTGGGGTCGCGAGTTCGAGTCTCGTTTCCCGCTCCAAATTAAAGCGACACAAAAGTCGCTTTTTTTTTAGAGCTTGAAGAAGTATTAGAAGTATCAATGAGGCTGTGTGGCAGAGTGGTCATGCAGCGGCCTGCAAAGCCGTGGACGCCGGTTCGATTCCGGCCTCAGCCTCCAAAATCAATTTGCCCAGGTGGCGAAACAGGTAGACGCAAGGGACTTAAAATCCCTCGGAGGAAACTCCATGCCGGTTCGATTCCGGCCCTGGGCACCAATCACCAATCATTCTGAAGCGAACAAGACTAAAGCCAGAATCGCAAAGACCATACCCAATCCATGTTTTAATGTTAATCCTTGTTTAAGAAATACAACGCTAAGTAGTAGCGTGATCATAGGATACATAGAGGTGACGAGTACGACTGGCATCGTAGGTCCATTACGTAGTGCCAAAATGAAAAAAATGCAGGCAATACCACTCGCTAAACCATTCAATAAGCCATAGGTGCTTCCTTTGGGACAAAGATCCAATTTAAAATCAAGTAATATCAATGCGATGATGCCTGAAATTAAAACGCCAATGCTTGAATAAAAAGTGATCGATAAAGGATTAATAAAATTTGATGCTCTGGTACCCCAATATCCCCAGGCACCATAAAGAAATAAAGCAATGAGCGAAGGAAAATACCAAGAGCTAGGATTCATACAAATTACCTTACCTGATAACAGGTTTACAGATTAGTTATATAGGATAAGGTACTTTATTAAGATAATACAACCGAATATTCTTTCTCGAGGCTAAGTTAAACATTTAACCTTATTGCCTGACTGAAATTTAATATGTAAAGATAATTGCCATCTTTGCGAAAGATTTCGTTTCTCAATGTGGGTTTTTATTGGATCCTTTGAACACTCTCTTAACTTAAAGAAATCGGACTCATCTACCTAGGTTGCTATTTGGAGTCGATGCCTGGGCAATTGCTGCTTGTTCGGACTGAAATTCCAGTTCTCTTTGCTGGTCTAACCATTCAATTAATCGAGGACGAAAGGTTCTAAAAAATAAATAAAAACGATTGGATGAGCGAATCTTGGCTCCTTCATCCTGTTGATATAAAGACATCAATTTTTTTGGGGTTGTTAGTTTTAAATTTAAAGCAATTTTATCTGCGTGAAAGGCGATATCAGTCAAATCATGATTCGTTAATTTGAAAAAATCTTCAATGATTTCACGACCTTCTATTTTGAAATCGTTGAGAGTAAATTGATGTTTTGCAAAATAGTCACTTTTTTTTCCATTGGCTGTTTTTAGGTCTTGTTTTGCACCAGCTGCAATAAGCTCCCTACTTAAATCATCAAAATGATAAAATCTTGCCCAATGAAGTGCGGTCATTCCTTGCGCATCCGCGTGGTTTACGGTGCAACCTAATTCATGCATTTTACTCAATATATGTCTTGCTGCTTCTTTATCTGCCAGTTTACATGCTAATAACAGAGCTGTATTGTCATAAGAAGTCGCTAAAAGAAATTTTGAATTGGCTAAATGCAATGCCTGTTGCAGCTTCGATGGATTACGTTCAATAATGGCTTGATGTAAGGGGGTATTTGTAGGTACTTCATCATCATAACTGTCTTTATCATGAACAGACAACTGGCAATATAGATTTAGATTTTTTAATGTTTCTTGATATGAATCTAAGCATTGTAATTCTTTAAGATAGATAGCAAAAAAATTTTTAAGCGCGTTTGAATGATGTAATAAAGACAAGGTGGGTTCTAAAATATGAGGATTTAACAAATCATGATCCCGTAAATAGCTCAGAAGGGATTGAAGAGTTTCTATGCTGCTTTTATATCTTAGTTGGGGCAACATGGATTGTATTATTTCTCTTTGTACGAGACCCAGTTTGTTGATGAATTTAAAAAAAGTGCTGAGGGATAAAATAGCCTCCACTGAAAGATTTGTCTCTATTAATAATTCTGCGAGTAATGGGATTAAGTGATGAGGAAGACTTTTACAAAGCCCAAATACATCAAAAATCAAATACCATTCACTGTATTCTTCTATATATAGGGAATCAGAATCCCCTTTATCCATAGCAAAACGGACCGGAGTAACGTGGCTAAGTGCGGTATAACGAACAAGCTTGTTTTCTTGTGCTAGAAAACAAAGGAGATCATAAATTTTATCCTCTTGCTCCGGGGCGAGCCTTATCGCTTTGACCAGAGCTATTCGCGTTTCCAGATTCGTATTTTTATCCGTAAACACCCGTAGAGCCCAGATCGGATTAGAAAAACGTTTGGTTTTAATGAAGGACACAAGATGAAGGAAATCAGTGAGCTGATCAAGAGCTCCTCCGGATGCAGTTAAGCTAAGTTCTTCACTTAACAAAGCATCAATTTCATCAAAATGCACGTCGGGTTTATTAACTAAAGCAGTAATCTTATCGCTAAAAAGGATTTTTTTTACGTTCCTTTCTGATGAGGCCATAATGTTCCCTCATTAAAATATTAAATTTTTTATCACGAGTTACTTATATATAAGATAAGGCTCTGAAAAGACTCAAGTTATACCTGCTATGGAGAAACAATTGTTACTTCTACAAGAGAACAATATTTTGCCATTGTGCACATCTTCATCATTTCAGTCAATTTGTTTATCTTCCTGGTTGAGGGCTAAAACTTAAGAATTCTAAATGATTGATTACATGATCATTGTGTAAAACCACTAATACTGCGGAACTGAAACAATACTATTATTAATCCCTTAATCAGTGACTTATTATTGAAATCAATTCTATTCGGCGCCTCTGACTAAATATCCACAAATTCTGTGGATAACTATGTGAGTTAACTGATGAAGAAATAATAAATAACAGAACTCTGCATAAGGTATATCGCTTGGATGATTTTTTCTCTACAATAAGACTTTAACCAAAATAAAAGCAAACATGTATAAACCATTAGCCCTTTTTATGGGGTTACGCTATACGCGGTCAAGAAAGAAGAATCATTTTGTCTCCTTTATTTCGCTGAGTTCAATGCTAGGTATTGGCATAGGCGTTATGGTTCTCATTACCGTCTTATCGGTAATGAATGGGTTTGACCAACAAATACATAATCGATTTTTTGGAATGGCTCCTGAGATTACGGTTTCTGGACCCAATGAACGTCTTAGTGATTGGCCCGAAGTAGCTAAAAAAATTCAAACGGTTCCGGAAATCAAGGCACTTGCACCCTATGTAGGTGGGCAAGGATTAATGGTTCATGAGGGACAGGTTTATCCTATTGTTCTAACAGGTGTGTTGCCTGAAAAAGAAGAAACGATGAGCCATTTACAAAAAAAACTATTGGCCGGAAATCTAAGTAATTTAAAGGATTTTGGTATTATTCTGGGTAAAGGGCTTGCAGATAATATGGGAACGATGATTGGAGATAAGGTAACAGTCATGATTCCCCAAGCAACTGTAACTCCCGCTGGAATGATTCCTCGTTTTAAACGATTCACTGTAGTAGGGGTTTTTTCTGCAGGAAGTGGATTTAATTTTGATACAAAACTGGCATTCATCAATATGGGAGATGCCCAAAAGTTATTGCAAATGGGCGATGAAGTAACTGGAATCAAAATGAAAATAGCGAATGTCTATCAAGCACCTGAATTAACTTCTCGATTATCCCATTTGTTAGGTGAAGAATATCAAGTAGGTAATTGGACACAGCAATATGGAGCATTTTTCCAGGCAGTTAAAATGGAAAAAACGATGATGTTTATGATTTTATTGCTGATTATCGCAGTAGCTGCGTTTAATTTGGTCTCTTCTTTGGTAATGGTTGTTAATGACAAACAAGCAGAGATCGCGATTTTAAGAACCATTGGTGCAACTCCTTCCACAATACTATGGACATTTATTGTTCAAGGAATGATGGTGGGAATTGTAGGCACAATTTTTGGTTTGGTCGGTGGATTAATATTGGCAAAGAATGCAACTACAATAGTGAATCATCTGCAATCCTGGTTTCATTTTAAAGCCTTATCATCCAGTATTTATTTTGTTGATTATTTGCCTTCTAAAATTCTATTGAGCGATCTATGGAAAGTTTGCGTTATGGCATTATTAATGAGCTTTTTTGCAACAATTTATCCTGCATGGCGCGCCTCAAAAACAGTGATTGCGGAGGCTTTGCATTATGAGTGATATTATTTTAAATGCTAATAAATTATGTAAGTCCTATAACGACGGCGCTTCGAAAGTGAATGTATTACGCGGGATAGACTTATCTATAGGTAAGGGCGAACGTTTGGCAATTATTGGTCCTTCAGGCTCCGGTAAAAGCACTTTATTGCATTTATTGGGTGGGCTGGATAAACCCACAAGTGGCGATGTATGGATAAAGGGTACCAATTGGCAAAAGATAAATGAAAAACAGCGTTGTAAATTACGTAATCAAGGTTTGGGATTTATATATCAATTTCATCATTTGTTACCGGAGTTTACCGCACTTGAAAATGTTTCCATGCCGCTATTGTTAGGAAATGTTTCAGTAAAGGATGCAGAGGCAGAAGCGAGTAAAATGCTCGATGACGTTGGCCTTAAAGAAAGAAAAACACATAAGCCTGCACAGCTTTCTGGAGGAGAACGGCAAAGGGTTGCAATAGCTCGAGCCTTGGTGCACCAACCTTATTGTGTCCTGGCTGATGAGCCTACAGGAAACCTGGATCAAACTACTGCAACGAAAGTATTTGAGTTAATGCTGGAGTTGAATCGAAAAAGAAACACTGCTTTGGTGATTGTGACTCATGATCAGCAATTAGCAAGACAAATGGATAGAGTTCTAGTGCTAGGAGAGGGGATGTTATTAGAAGGTTAAAGAAAGTACTGACCTAGTCTTAGTACTGTTTCAGATAAGGATTATCAACAAACAGAGGAGTTAACAAGGATGTTTAAGAAAAAAGCAGTCAATGTCAGTGAAACTGCCGAGAGTACTACTAAGGAAGCTACCTCAGTTAATTTTAAGAATTTTCTTGAAGGTGCTAAAAAGGACGCCAAGAAATATGATCTGATTGATACCGGCGTCACAACACCCTCTTATCCATTTTTATCACCCCAAAACAAATATAAAAGATTGAAACCTCAGATCCCGCCGTTTATTGTTCAGGGACTACAAATTATGGATGAAGAACCATTCGAGCCAAAGCCCACTTCACCATAAACAACTATCGGATAATTGTTAAACCCCTATGTGAGTAAGATTTTAGCTCGATTAGGAAACCCAGGGTTACGGTAGGTCGTAACCCTGGGTTTTTAAGGATTCCTGGGGCAGGCGTTTCACCCATGATAACGTAAGTTTTCTCTTAATAATCCGCGTGTCCTGGTGTACGAGGGAAAGGAATTACATCTCGTACGTTGGCTAAACCGGTGACATAGCTTACCAAACGCTCAAAACCTAAACCAAATCCTGCATGCGGCACAGTACCGTATCGGCGAAGATCTCGATACCATTGATAATTCTCTTTACTTAGATTGCATTCTTCGATTCGTCTATCTAGAACATCGAGACGTTCTTCGCGTTGACTTCCCCCGATAATTTCACCGATTCCAGGTGCTAAAACGTCCATAGCAGCGACGGTTTTTCCATCATCATTGAGGCGCATATAAAAACCTTTAATTTCTTGGGGATAATTAGTCAGAATTACTGGTTTTTTACAATGAACTTCTGCTAAATAACGCTCATGCTCTGATTGTAAATCCAAGCCCCAACTTACAGGGAATTCAAATTTTTGGCCGCATTGTTCCAAAATTTTAATCGCATTAGTATAGGTCATGACTTCAAAATCTGAATCTGCAATATGCTCTAAACGTTCGATACATCCTGGAGCAACAAATTGGTTGAAAAATTCCATATCATCCATACGTTCTTCCAAGACCGCTTTGCATAAATAGCGCAACATTCGTTGGCTTAAATCACAAATATCTTTCAAGGTAGCAAAAGCGATTTCAGGTTCAATCATCCAGAATTCAGCGAGATGGCGACTGGTATTTGAGTTTTCAGCACGAAATGTTGGGCCAAAAGTGTATACTTTTGACATAGCCATACAATATGCCTCTAAGTTGAGTTGCCCAGAAACGGTAAGAAAAGTCTCTTTACCAAAGAAATCTTTGTTAAAGTCAATTTGGCCGAATTCATTTTTAGGTACATTCAAAAGATCTAAGGTGGATACACGAAACATTTCACCCGCGCCCTCACAATCACTAGAAGTAATTATAGGGGTGTGGATCCAGAAGAAACCTTGTTCGTGGAAAAAACGATGAATGGCTTGCGATAAACAATGACGGATTCGAGTAACAGCGCTAATTGTATTTGTACGAGGACGAAGATGAGCTACCTCTCGTAGAAATTCCAGCGTATGACGTTTTGCCTGAATAGGATAAGTATCTGGATTTTCAACCCAACCCACGACTTTTATAAAGTCAGCTTGAATTTCAAATGATTGGCCTTTCCCTTGGGAGGCAACCAGCTTTCCTGATGCAATCAAAGAACAGCCAGCGTTGAGTTTCGTGACTTCTTCATGATAATTTGCTAAACCATCGGTAGCTACGATTTGAATGGGAGCAAAACAGGAACCATCATGCAGGCTAATAAAAGACAATCCTGTTTTTGAATCACGCCGGGTCTTTACCCAACCTCTAACGGTAACGTGTTCATCAATTTTGATTTCACCATCCAAACATTGTTTTATGGTAAAAACTTCGGTCATTTTTAACTCCTCACTCTATATATTCGTGCATGGTAATAAGGTATGTTTAAAGTACTTTTTAAATTCTATCCGTCTGCATACGCTGATTGGGATAAAGCGCAGATGTAGCATTACATCAAGCTTAACCTATTGAAGAATTAGTTGGGTTAACGAGTCTGGATATGCCAAAATCGTAATTGGGAACCCATGAGTATAGATACCTTTAACTAAAAATGAGATGATACACTGGGGTTATTCGCATTTCTACTATCTTAGTGCTAAAACCTATTGATTTTCTCATTCCAGTACGTTATTCCTAAGGCAAAAATTAACCTGTTTCAATTATCGTTGAGGCACCATTATGTTGCGAAAAGTATTATGCATCTCGTTGTTTTTGTGTTCCTTTGTTGTTTCAGCAAAAGATACCGTATTAAAATTATATAGACCTTATGGTGAGGTATCAGAGCAGGTAGTTCCTCAGGTGAAAAAAGAGCTTTTAGGTGAATGTTACTCTCAATCTCAATTAATCATTCGTGAAGATGCCTGGCGTTGTATTGCAGGGGGTAAAACATATGATCCGTGCTTCGTTAAAGCAGGTCCGAATAGGACTGAAGCTTTATGCCCTCGCTCTCCCTGGAATGGAGACAGTGTGCAGATTAAAGTTAAAGTGCCTTTGAATAATGAGCAACACAAAACATTAGATATGTCTCGCACTTATCCTTGGGGAATCGAGTTAACCAATGGAGAGCAGTGTCGCGCGATTAAGTCGGATATGATTTACGACCAAATGCCCGTGCGTTATAAATGCAGTAATAAAAATTACTTGGTTGGTTATTTACAACGATGTAAAACGGTATGGAGTATGCTTGAAAAAACACCTCAGGGTGTTGTAACTGTAGAATTAAGTAAAGTTTGGTTCTAATAGAAGATAAATATCTGCCTGTAAGCCTATTTATTTTTCATTTTATAAAAATTTTAGTTGATAATGTCATTAAAAAACCTGAAAATTCCCCTTTTTTAAAGCTAATATTTTTTGTAAAGGATCAAATATGCAACAAAAACAAGAAACAATATTTGAGGATTCCCGTTTCCTTAAAAATGAAAACGAACTGAATCAATTACAAAGTTCTGAGGTTTATCTGCCTCATAGAAAAGTTCAATTATTAAAAGAAAATATAAAAAAACTAAACGATGTAATACATTATTATGATGATGCAAATTTGCAAATTCGCATTTTGGCTAAACTAGGCGAATATAATGCTACTTTATCAGCGGTATTAGCTTCTATTGTTAATCCAACACAGAGGGATATAGCCGATCAACTTGAGTCCATAGCACTTGCTCAAGAGTATAATCCCGAAACAGTCAATAAATTAGATGAACAATTAGCTACTAGTCTGCAAGAAGAAGAATACTTTACTCAAATATTGGGCCAGGAATTTGGCAAACAAATAGAAATTGAAAAAAGGTGTTCCAAACTGCGATTCTTTAAATCGGACACCAATAAATTGACAACACAGGATATGGCTGAAGAGGAGCATCCAGGTGAGCCCTCATTGAAATAACGTGTTGGAATGTTATTCCCTACTTAAAACTGTACTAAGGCAACGCCATATGACGTTGCCAACAACGGTTGCAGATTTAAATCCGGGTAACAGCACTTATTCCGGAACTGCTTTCCTAAATGGCTCTAGAGTTAGACAATGAGCATTGATTTCATTAATAAGAGGATAGTTATCCATTGCAAAATGAAAGCGGTTGGCATTATAGACTTGAGGGATAAGACAAAGATCGGCCAAAGTTACTCCATCGCCAAAACAAAAGGGCTGGCTCCGTTTGATATTCAATAACTTCGCTTCAAAGGCATCAAATCCTGCTTTAAGCCAGTGGTGGTACCATTCTGTAACTTGTGGTTCATTTGCTTGAAACTGCTCTTTTAATCGATTTAATACTCTTAAATTATTTAGTGGGTGCATATCACAGGCTACGATTAAGGCAAGAGATCTTAGGGTCGCTCTATCGAAAGAATTTTGAGGTAATAATGCGGGGTTAGGATACATCTCCTCCAGATAGTCTATGATCGCAAGTGATTGGCTTATAACCTGGCCGTTAATTTCTAAACTAGGTACTAATTCTTGCGGATTTACCTCTCTATATTCAGCACTATGCTGCTCACCACCATGATTCACTAAATGAATGTTAATTTTTTCATAAGTGATATTCTTTAGGTTCAGAGCAATACGCACCCGATAACATGCTGTGGAGCGAAAATAATCATAAAGTTTCATGGCTTATTACCTGTTTAACAACTTGATCAATGGCTCCAAACAAGCTTTTACCGTGTTTATCGAACATTTCAATACGAATTCTATCTCCAAAACGCATAAAAGAAGTTTTTGCTTGGCCCTTTTCTATAATTTCCAACATCCGTCTTTCGGCAATACAAGAAGAACCTTTACTGCGGTCGAGATTAGAAACAGTCCCTGAACCAATAATAGTCCCGGCACTGAGTACTCTGGTTTTTGCTGCATGTTGAATCAGTTCTGGAAAAGAAAATGTCATATCAATTCCAGCATTGGGTTGACCAAACAATTGGCCGTTCAGATGACTCAATAAAGGTAAATGCACACGTTGTCCATCCCAATCCGTACCTAGTTCATCGGGAGTAATCGCTACGGGAGAAAAACTGCTCGAAGGTTTGGAATGGAAAAAACCAAAACCTTTTGCCAATTCATCCGGTATCAAATTACGTAATGAAACATCGTTGACGAGCATTAATAGTTTAATGTGCTGTCCTGCATTTTTATGGCTTATACCCATGGGAACATCATCTGTAATAACTGCAACTTCTGCTTCAAAGTCGATACCAAATGCCTCATCCGCAACTGATATGGGATCTCTAGGTCCCAGAAATGAATCAGAACCTCCCTGATACATCAATGGATCAGTCCAGAAATTCTCTGGTAATACTGCACCCCGAGCCTTGCGTACAAGTTCGACATGGTTCACATAGGCACTGCCATCAGCCCATTGATAAGCACGTGGTAAGGGAGAGGTACATTGTTGTGGATCAAAATCGAAGGTGTTTTCCAAATAGCCTTCATTAAGTTGTTGGTAAACATACTCTAACTGTTCTTTTACTGCATCCCAATGATCGAGAGCATTTTGTAAGTTGGGTGCTATTTGGGGCACAGGTCGTGCAAGAGTCATTGCTTGATTGACGACACATAGCTCACCGTCTCGTGATGATTTTGATTTTAAACTGGCAAGTTTCATAAGCTCCTCATTTATATACTGGATGAAGCAGAGTGTAAACGAATTTTGAAAACCCTGGGTTTCCGTTTAGCATCACTTCATTAAGTTATGAATTTTGTCATCCCGCGTAGGCGGGAATCCATCGCTGAATGCCTTTGGCGTCCAATTAGAATTGGATCCCCGCCTACGCGGGGATGACAAGGTCACGAATGATAGTGGCGCTTGGTTAACCAGATGTATTCTTTACACAGATTCTTTTAAAGTACCACGTCGGATTTGATCACGTTCAATGGCCTCGAATAGTGCCTGGAAATTACCTTCACCAAATCCCTGATTTCCTTTGCGATGAATAATTTCAAAAAATACTGGACCAAAGATATTTTCGGTGAAGATTTGCAGTAATAATCCATGTTTCGGATCGTGTTCACCATCGATCAGAATTTTTTCTTCTTGAAGTTGTTTGACGGGTTCGTGATGCCAAGGGAGACGATCATGCAACATTTCATAATAGGTGTCGGGAACATCAAGGAATTTAACACCTTGTTCTCGTAATGAATGTACCGTCTCGTAAATATTCTCAGTGGTTAATGCGATATGTTGAATGCCTTCGCCTTTGTATTCGTGAAGAAATTCTTCAATTTGTGAAAAATCATCTTTAGATTCATTTAAAGGAATTTTGATTTTTCCACAAGGACTACCTAAAGCTCGACTTAATAAGCCAGTCATTTTTCCTTTAATATTAAAATAACGAATTTCCTGGAAGTTAAAAATGGATTCATAAAATTGAGCCCATTTATCCATATTGCCTCGGAATACATTATGGGTTAGATGATCAATCATCACCAAGCCATTACCCTCTAATTGTTTATTCGCTTGATGTTCCCAGTGGCCAGAGAAGGGTTGATGTTGATCATCAACAAAATAAATCACACTCCCCCCGATGGCTTGAATACCAAGTAAGCCATGATGTGCATGTGCGCAATCTTCAAAAACTATCGCTCCATGTTGTAGAGCATATTCAAAAGCTGCTTTAGCATTTTTTACTTTAAATCCCATGGCGCATGCACCGGCTCCATGAGTGTTGCTGTGTGTTTCAGCTTGGCAATTCGTGGCAGCATTCACTATAAATTGAATCTCACCTTGTTGAAATAATGTGATGTCTTGGTTTATATGGTGGGCAGTAGCTTGGAAACCCATATCAGTGAATTGTTGATGCAGGCGTTTTTTATCTGGACCTGAAAATTCTAGGAAGGCAAAACCATCTAATCCACAAGGGTTGTTGTTTGATTGCATTGTTATTACTCCTTTAAAAGTATTCGGTACTTAAAAAATCCTTTCCTATGAGACGGGAAAAACAAGAATCGTTTGCCTAGGTGACACTGCGAACCCAGGAATTTTTGAAAACCTGGTTGCGGTGTACATCATAAGGGCTAACGTTATGTCTTAAGATGGCTGTACTAAAAATAATCCATCAGCTATAGGTAACAAACTAATAAAAACACGTTGATCATTTTTAAGTAATTCATTAAGTTTTCTGATTTCTCTGGTTTGTCCACCCGTTTCATTTTCATCGATTACCTTACCATCCCAGAATATATTATCAATAGCAATTATTCCCTGAGGCTGAATGAGTTTTAATGCCAGTTCATAATAATTCACGTAATTGGTTTTGTCGGCGTCTATAAAAATAAAATCGAATTTTTGCTCCCAACCTTCGGCAATTAAAGCATGTAATGTATCTAATGCTCGACCCAGTCGTAATTCAATTTTATGATCCTGTTTCGCTTCTTTCCAAAAAGGATGTGCCTTGCTCGTCCATTCTGCACTGATGTCACAGGTAATCAGTTTACCATCCTCAGGAAGCATTAAAGACATGGCCAAAGCACTATAACCAGTAAAGGTTCCTAACTCCAAAACATTTTTGGCGCGGACTAAACGCAAAAGAAATTGCATAAACTGTGCTTGTTCCGGCGCAACTTGCATGTTTGCAAGTTCCATGGTGGATGTCACTTTGCGTAGACCCGTTAAGGAAGGGTGCTCACGCAAAGATTTATCCAGCATGTATTCATAAAGTTCAGGAGTTAGGCTTAAGTGTTTCATATCATTCGTTCTTTTTAAGATAATTTTTCTTTTGCCAAATTATCTGCAATTTCGCTGGTGGGTAGATTTTCTTTAACCGACAGAGTGAAGATTTCAGTTAGATGGGTATAAATCGCATCAATCTGTTGGTTAATTTGTTCTTCGGGAGTATGAAGATATTTAGATGCAGCAAAAATTAACCCTCCCGCATTAATGACATAGTCTACTGCAAATAAAATACCTTTATCATGTAATTTTTTACCATGATAGGTATGAGCGAGCTGGTTATTTGCTGCACCTGCAATAATTGTAGTTTGCAATTGAGAAATAGTGATGTCGTTGATAATCGCACCTAATGCACAAGGAGCAAAAACATCACAAGGAACTTTGTGAATTTGATCCGTACTTACAGCTTTAGCACCCAACTCAGTAACCGCGCGATCGACTGCGGCTGCAGAGACATCAGCCACAGTTAGGGTAGCTCCTAATTCATATAAATGTCGGGCCAATATAAATCCGACATGTCCCAAGCCTTGGATGGCTACATGAATTCCGTTTAGACTTTCCTTCCCTAGTTTGAAGGCAACTGCTGCTTGGATACCCCGTAGAATACCTTGAGCCGTAGAAGGAGATGGGTCGCCATCATACTTAGATAAGCTCGCTACATAAGGAGTATGTTCTGCAATAATATCCATATCCGGCAATTCAGTTCCACTATCCAGAGCAGTAATGTAACGGCCATTTAATTCGTGAACAAATCGACCAAATTGATGCATGTACTGAGCTCGATCAAATGGACCTTTAGGTTTTATAATCACTGATTTACCACCACCTAATGGCAAGTTCACGGACGCTGCTTTAAAACTCATTCCTCGAGCAAGGCGCATTGCATCTTGAATCGCAGCGTAAGTATTCGGATACTCGATAAAACGGCAACCTCCTAAAGCAGGTCCCAATTTTGTATTATGAATGGCGATTATTGCTTTCATTCCAGTTATGGGATCTACTTTAAAATGTAAGTCACCAAAACCATGAGAGAGGGCGTAATCGAGGAAATCATCATCGGCTATCATTTGGTTAGTATTTGATATATTGTCCACAGAAATCATTGCTTTTGCTCCTCTTGCAAATATTTTGCAGAAGTTATATTCCTATTTTTTGATTAAATCAATGGTACAGTTAATAATTTGGTGTCTTTAGGTATGCTGGTATACACTTATTTATTAATTCATCAGACTGGAGAGTGTTATGCGCCAAGTGTTTGTGAAAATGCTGATTTTAATGCTAGTTACACCGTTTGCTTTTGCTGCAGAGATTATACCGCCACCTATTCCACGACCTCAATTGGTTCTGGACAAAATTGATTTTCAACTTTCAGCAAAGCAGTGGGTTACAACTCAAACTGCATTATTAGGCGTCAATATTAATGTAACCCTAACCAATGCTGATTTGGTGAAAGCACGAACTGATATTATGGACCGCTTGAATAAAATTGCAAAAGGCGAGTGGCATTTGACTGAATTCGATCGATCCCAGGACAACTCTGGTCTCGAGAAGTTATATGTTCAAGCACAAGCACGAGTTAATCAAAGCGTGTTAACTGATATTTATAAAAATGCCAAAGACGTGAGTTTACCTGGGGCAAAATATGAGATAGGCAGTGTCGATTTTAAACCAAGCTTTGATGAAACACAGGCTGTTTTAAGTCAGGTTCGCGAACGATTGTATCAACAGGTGAATGATGAGCTTGCGCGGATTAATAAAGCTTACCCAGGGCAAAATTATAGCCTTAGTAGTTTGGATTTTATTGAAGGAAACAATCCATCTCAACCACGGCCTTATCAAGCTAAGACGATGAATACGATGATGGTAGGCGAGTCAGCCGCTTCAGCACCTGCATTAACTGTCAGTAATGAGTTAATATTAACTGCAGTGGTTGAGGTTGCCTCAAATAGGAAGCAATAAACAACGACCAGAGTGGCTTGTCATACATTGAATCCCATGGGGCAAGCCCTATTATGGCAAAATGTAGGATATTAATAACAAGAATGTTTAATAACAGGGATGATGGTAACAAGGGGTAGGTAATTAATAGCTGGCTGCTTGTATAAAAACTCGTATTTACACAAGGGGAATTAATTGTTGGTTGTTGAAAAAATTATTGGGCATCGAGGAGCTTCGGCTTATGCTCCTGAAAATACTTTGGCTTCATTTGATAAAGCTTTGACTTTAGGATGTCGCTTCATTGAGTTTGATGTAATGTGTAGCGCCGATGGAGAGCCTTTTGTAATTCATGACGATAATTTAAAAAGAACCACGAACGGACGTGGCGAAGTGGGCTTGGTTGAAGCGAGTTATTTGCAATCTTTGGATGCAGGTTCATGGTTTTCGCGGCAATTTAAAGGGGAATCTATTCCTCATTTTAAAGAAGTTTTGAAATGGTTATCTTTTGCAGGTGTACAGGCAAATGTGGAAATCAAACCTTATCCGGGTGCAGAAGAACAAACAGCTGTAGCGGTGATGAGTCATATCCAACGGTATTGGCCCCAAGATAAAGAGTTACCTTTAGTTTCCAGTTTTTCTTGGGATGCCCTTGTATTATGCCGCAGTATTGCACCAGAAATGCCTTTAGGTTTGCTACTTCATGAATGGGATGAGCAATGGCAACAAAAAGCAAAGCAATTGGAATGTTTTTCCATTCATTTTAATCGAAGAGTGTTAACCGAGCAGCGGGTAAAAGCAATCAAAGCTGCGGGCTATATTCTTTGTGCTTATACGGTGAACCGCAGACGTTTGGCTAATAAATTATTTGGCTGGGGCGTCGATGCGGTCTTTAGTGATTATCCCGACTTACTCGCATGAAAAAAATACTTCTTTATTTATTCATTATCTTTTCTACCTTCTCAGTCCAGGCAAAACGGGTAGAGTTAATGTTTTGGCATGGAATGGCTGGGCATTTAGGGGAAGAAGTGAGATTTTTGGCTGATGAATTTAATCACAGTCAAAGTCAATACACTATTAAACCGGTTTATAAGGGCAATTATGTAGAAACATTAACGAGTTTTGCTGCTGCATTTAGAGCACATCACCCGCCTGCGATAGTACAAATTTTTGAAGTGGGTACTGCCATTATGGAGTCACCAGAGGGGGTAATCAAACCGGTAGATGAACTTATGCAGGAACAAGGAATAACCTTGCCCAAAGAGGACTTTATTCCGTCTATTCGTGAGTTTTATAGTAAAAATGGGCACTTGATGGCTTTGCCTTTTAACCTCTCCGTTGCAACTTTGTATTACAACCTGGATGTCCTTGCCAAAGTTGGTTATTCCCAGGCTAATTTTCCGCGCACCTGGGGTGAAATGGAAGTGCTGGCAAAAAAGTTAAAAAAAGCAGGTTATGATTGTACTTATACTACAGCCTATCCAGGCTGGGTGCTTTTTGAATCGTTTTTGGCGATTCATGGATTACCTTTGACTCAGGATAATCCGGTTCGCGCCGTTTATGTAACACCACAATTGGTCCGTCATTTTGAACGTTTGCAGCGTTGGTACACACTGCATTATTTCAGATATGCAGGCAGAGTTGATGATGCCACCATTTTATTTACTAGTGGGGTTTGCCCCTTATTTAGCCAATCATCGGGTGCTTATAACAGTTTATCTGCCTTGGTACCGTTTCATTTAGGCATTGCTAGTATGCCTTTGGATACCTCAGTAAGTCAGGTGAGGCACGCAAATGTTGCCGGAGGAGCTGCGTTATGGGCAGTAGCGGGTCAATCGGAGACTCATTATAAGGGAATAGCGCAATTTTTTGCGTTTATTGCAAAACCTGAAATACAGAAGCGATGGCATGAGCAAACTGGTTATCTTCCTATAGGCTTACAAGGAATTTATGCGGATATTTTGCAAAGCAGTACTCATCCTACCTTATTAATGGCACGTACTGATTTAACAGGGGAGGTTTTGGAAAAAACATTACCTCGCTTTGGGCCACAAAATCAGATTCGCGGTATAAACGATGAAGTCTTAGAGGCAATGTTTGCAGGTCTTCTGAGTCCGAAGGATGCGTTGCACGAATCTGCGGTACGTACTGATCATGTGTTGTGGCGCTTTGCTAGGAATACTAAAGGACAATAATCAATTAATTCGTTCTGGCCATGAATATATGGGATGGAGTTATACGGAGTTTTAATCTATGAATATAAAAAAACCTCCGCCGAGGCGGAGGTTTAATCTAGGTAAAAGAACACTTATCTCAAATTTAGAGAGTTAGTTCTTGTTTTATTCCAAGTTGCTCTTCCAGTTTTGTTGCATTTTTTTGCATTTTTTCCAATGTTGTGCTTCCTTCTTGGATTACTTTTTCAAGTTTAGTATTCTCAACCTTTAGCAGTTCAATGTCCTTTTCTATGATTGAGATGTTTTGTGCTATTTCTTCGAGTGCTCCCTTCGTGTCACTTGCACCTATTCCCATTGCTGGTCGCAAAAGTGATTCTCTCACCCACTGAAGATAGTAGAAGGGATTTCTAGCAAATTCCGTTGGAAGATTTTGTCCTAATTTTCTTCCTGGGAGAATCGATAATTCGTCTACAGACTTAGCTAATTGCTCGAGTTTGTCTTTTACTTTTTCTTTTATGTCTAAGGTCTTTTTCAAATCATTTAATCGTCCCTCAGCCAACTCCAAGTTCTTCTTCTGTCTCTCAATCTCCTGGGGTAACGGTTGATATTGTTTAAACAGACTAGAAGTTTGATAGCTTCGTATTACACTTTGAAGGCTAATAATAGCTTTTTCTTCTAATTGTGCCTGTTTTTCTCGGTTCAACATTACTGCTCTTGTTTTTGCTGCCGATTCTTTAGGATCAATAATCTCTTCTACAGTAAGAATTAAACCTTTACCTTCATATCGTTTATCAATGTATTGTTGAGCACGAGCTAAAACATCTTTATTTCGTACACAACGACCAGTTGCCTGCGGACCTGAAAGTATTCCGTTAATCACATTAATATCTGATTCAATTACCGGCGAATAAGTGTTGATAATTTGCACGTTTAAGATATCTTTGATACTAACTCCGGTTGCAATGACCGGATCCGCTACAATCTGTGTCCTAAGGCCTACTTCAATTTGAGCAAGTTGATCATCAATTGTTGATTGCTGTGTCCCCATATCAATTGCACTGGCATAACTTTCAGTCGCTTTTAAAGCTTTTAAGTCAACTGGAGCAGCTTTGGTTACAATATCAGATATAGGTTTTGAGGCTTTGATGCTGCTAACCATTTCTTCTGCTCTATCCAAAATCAACTTGACAATGGCATCTTTTTGCTCTGCAGGCAATTTGGAAATGGGGGCTCCCAACTTCGTCAATGCTTCATTTAATTTTATTCTGCTTTTCCCTTCACAATCTTTCAGCTTAGACAAAAACATCTCATGAATCTCGCCATTTCTTATCTTATATTTTGCGATATGCTGATCCCAGTCTTTTATATATTCTTCCAGTTTATGAGTTCGGTCCTTTTCAGCAAGATCATTAGGTTTTTCATTAAAGACAAGTGCAAGCGCGTAGCTATTTATTGTTCTTTGAATATCTTTTTGCTGTTCTTTATCGATATCCCTTTTTAAATCTACTGGGCGTACTGGAACTTCTTGTTCTATTGTTGTCTTCTCCACTCCGGCATTGAACTTTTTAGCCAATTGCAATTTTGCTTCAATTTCAGAAGTTCGTCTTAATTCAGCAACTTTAGCTTGGAATTGTTCAATCGTGGGGCCATCTCCCTTTGCAATATTTTGATAAATTTCAGCTAATTTCTCACGAGTCGCTTTGTCATCGGAGAAAGCCATATTGCGTTGACAACGAATACGATTCAATTCCAACGCTTGCTCAATGGCCATTTCTTGAGCTTTAGAATCTTCAATATCAGTATGTGCTTCCTTTATCTTTTCTTTTAATTCAACAGGATCCGTATAACCATTCATTCCTTCTTTAAGATAATAATCATCAAAGTAATGGCTTACAGCTTCAGTAACTAAATCTTTCTCTGCCAGATATGCTATTTCTGGTTGAATGGGACGAATTGTTCCTAACTCAATTGCTGCCCCAAGACTTAAATCATCTAGAGGTTCACCCGAGAAAAGATCATACAATTTGGAAGTGGGTGTAGCTGTTAATGCCAGAATTGAATTTCGATCCTTTAATCCTTTTAAAATTTGAGCGTCTTCATCATTAAATGTATGACGATGGCTTTCATCGATTAAAACCATGGAATCTTTTATTTCACCAGCAATAATTTTGAACAAAGGATGCTCAGCTTGTAAAACGATTTGATCAAAATGCTCCTCAGAAGTATCTGCAATCACAGTGGCAAAATATTCTTTGATGGCTTGGATATCAAGCTCAGTCAACGGCTGATCCCAGTCAACGTCAACATTTCGTTTTAGGGTATCAAAAGTAAACACGGTAGGAGTATGCTTATTACCATTGATAACACCAGCACCAAGCATCTTTTGAGTTTCAAGTGATTGTTGATCAACCAAGGTTTTATCAGGAACAATCATAACGGTGCGTCCAACAGCTTGAGCAATACCAGCCATAACGATACTCTTACCTGAACCGGTTCCCATCACTGCAAGTCGTTGTTCTTTCCCTATTTTCAGACTGTTGTAAAATTTAGCTAATATTTCTGTTTGATAAGCATGTGGAATGAAAGATTTGGTTTCTACAGATAACCCTTTCTTAGTGACCGCATGAAGATCACCTTCTTTGTCATAAATCAATTTAACCGTTGCGGTCTGAGCTGGATCAAAAAATAATTTTCCTCGGCTCACTTCAGCTTTTAATTTACTGGTGATCTTAACAGTATATTCTTGTTTGTCATCTTGAATTCCATCATAGGTCATATCAACAGTGTAAATAGCACCACCGATAGTAATTGCGGCAATGAGATGTGGCTTACGGTCTTCTTTTTCGACCCAATGACTTTTTGACTCACCTGGTTTCCCTGCCTGTGCTAAAATCGCTTTCACGACATTACCAATTTTAGGCTCTTTCTTTGAGTTTTCTATATCAATAAGTTTTTCCGCCTGACCTACTGTAACTACTGCCCCATTAGTAACAACTTCTTTTAATAAGTGAACAGCTGCAACGGTATCGGTGTAATCTTTAAGATCTTCAATTTGTTTTTCAACAATTTTACTTTCTGCGCCCATATGATTCTCCCCTTAAGAATGCTTTTTAACTTTATTTAGGTTAGGTCATTGTGAGTTTATTAGTGGATGTAGGTCACAATTTACCTAATAGAGGGGATTATACAAAAAAAATATTAAGTGACTATTAAGTGATTTCATTGAAAACAAATTAATCATTTGGAGGTATAATTAATAATACAGTCGTAGTGAAGAAAAGATGGATTGTATTTTTATTATTTACTGTATTTTAAATTTCTTTTCTTTGTTAATATTTGTGGCTAGATGGCTCTTTTTTAATGACATATAATTGAGTCTTTTGTTTGAGAAAAGATGACACACAACAGGATAGTAAGGGCGAGGGCGGAAAATGGCATATCTTAAGTTCAATCAAGGTGGGATAAAAAATAAAATTAATACTCGCCTTATTAGTTTAGGTCTAGAACCTGATGATCGAATGATGAAAACTCTTGAAGAGAATCCCCAATACGTGAATCGTCTTACTTCTTTATTCAATGTCTTAAAAAAATATAAGATTGTATTGAATGATTCGCTGCATAGGGCGATAGCAAGTAATGTCGCTCAGGCAGGAGCGCTGGTTGACTTATTAGAATTTATGCACGCAGAAAAGATTGATCTCGCATTTATATCAATAGAACGTTTATTGGCGAGTGCAAAATCTGAAACCACCCTAAAACAAGGGATGCAAATACTTAAAACTCATAATTCACTTAATTCTGCGAGTTTGAATCTGATGTTCCTTTATCCGGAACAATCTTTATTAATTGCTGATTTAATCGTTAATTTTCAAAAACACGCATACTCTACTGATAAAATAATTGAAAAGCTTGATCAATTTTCAGTAGAGAATATAAGTACAGTGATTGAACTCCTAACGATGCTGTTAAATAAAAATCTCTATTATTTTGAATGTTTCGATATTCTTTTAAGACAACAAGAATATGTACATAAAATTTATGAAGGTGCTAAAAAACTTGCTGCGGAAGATAAACTTGCACCAAGTTATTTCGAGGTTGTTGAGAAGTTCCCTAAAAACGCCAATATTTTTGCAAATATTATTTTGTTATTAAATCATGGGTCAATAATTGATTATCGAAAAACTGAAGATGTATTAATAGCAAGCAAATTAGGAATTGGGGAGTTTCATTTTTTGACTCATTTGCAGCAGGCAAATATGTTAGATGTGGAAAACTATAAAAAAATTTGCCAATATAATCATCCTATTTTAACCAATCCGGAAGTGATTGAACTATTTGGCAGTCTTCCCTTATTTGAAGAATTCGATAAAACTGAGTTAGAAAAAATGCTGACTTTAATTACTGAAGATCCAAGTCTAGATATTCATTTAGCTGAATTCATTGAACTGATTCAAAAACACCAGTTCAGCAACAAGCCCCATTTATAAGCAGATGAAATTTTTTTTGCTTAATACTGCTGTTATGTGATATATTTTGTCCTTAGAGAACAATTTAAGGACAGTTATGGCTGATACTACTAATTGCCAAGAGCCCGGACCAGTGGGAAATAGAAGCACTCAAACAATGCTCAGAGCTCTAAATGATGCTGCAAAAGCGGAGGAGCCGGTTAACGATTTTGTTAGCCGTTTGAGAAGGTTAAATTTGGAACCTGATGAGGGAATGCTCAGACTTCTTTCAGACTATCCTAACTATGGTAATCGTCTCATTTCTTTATTCAAGATGTTTAAACAAACTAACGTTTCGATGACTGATAAGCTTTCAGATATCATTTCCAAGAATATTAGCAGTGTCGGTGGAGCGGTCAATTTGTTAGGATTAATAAAGGAACTAGAGATTGATCCTCAAACGATTTCATTGGTCTGTTTATTTGATGCTGCGCGATTTGATTTAAATATAGCTCAAAGTGCACGTGAACTTCACCATCAAGGCCAACTTGATTTAGCTACTTTTAAATTGTTGCTTAATTACCCAGAGCAATCACTTGAAATTTCAAGATTACTCATTAATCTTCAAGAACATGCATACAATGTTGAAAGTCTTGTAGAGAGGCTTGGTGCCAGTTCGATTACCGCCAAACATATGAGCACCATACTGGATCTACTTAATTTAATGCTTGAGAATGAGAGCTATTACTCAAATGCAGTTGATATTTTTTTAAGACAAGAACAATATATCACTAAAATTTATGAAGGGGCTATAAAACTTGTATCTGAACATTATCCCTTGTGTACCTATTTTGAGCTGATTGAGAAAAATCCACAAAATGCTAATGTTTTTGCGAAAAATATTTTGTTATTCCACAATGCATCACTCATCAAACCTGATAATGATTTATTCGAGATAAGCAAGTTAGGGGTCGGAGCATACCATTTCATGAAACATTTACAACAAGCAGATATGTTAAGTGCCGCGAACCTTCAAACAATGGGTAAGCCCAATAATATATTGAATCAAAAAGAGGTGATTGAAAATTTAAGTAGTCTTCCTTTAATCACCAACTTCGAAAGTGAAGAATTAGCACAGATGTTAGAATTAGCGAACAAAGAGGAAGTTTCCCCGAAAGAGATTCAAATCTTCAATGCACTACTAAAGGATCATCTTATTTCATCCAGTATCTGCGCACCCTCTCTAAGTAACTGAGCAAACAGCTTCGCTGTTTGCTTTCCTTTACAAATCAAACTTGAACTCAACACAGGTCAACTTACTTCCAATTTGAGGTAAGATTAAAAGTCTGATGCCCATCAATCTTTTAATTTCCCTGGTATTGAAGTTTTGGCAGAGCATTCAGTTGCAGCTGAATTGCTTGCTGCCGGGCAGCTTCATCTTCTTTTTCTTTTATGGCAAGAGCATCATTAATGGCATTAAGCTCAGTTTCTTGTTGGATAATTTCAGGACTGTCCAGAGATGTATCAGCATCTACGGGCACGTCTGGGTAAGCTACTTGTGGCGGATTATACCCAGGAGCATAAGTATAATGGATTGGTTGATATGTTGTTCCAACCACATAGGCAGTTGGAGCGCAACCAGTGAGAATAAATGCTATTCCTAAGAGACTACCGGTCCAGGGTTTCTTTATCATAAGACATTGCCTTTAAAGCCTATTGGATTAGCTTTTTTGCTTAATATTGTATAATTATAGATCAAAAGGTTGAATAACTGTTCTGTTTCGGGGTGCGAAGGACACGTGAGTTGAAATACGGATCATTTGGTAGCCTCCCGGTTCCTGCTTTATGGAGCCGGGCGTGGACAGTTATAAGGGTTCTAGGAAATTCTCAAGACTAGGTTTTTGGCCCAAGCGATACTGATAAACAATATAGAACGCCATGATATTCTTTAAATAATTTCGCGTTTCTTGCCAAGGTAAGGTCTCTATCCAAACATCAATCTCTTTAGGAGGATGGGTTTTTAACCAATAAACAACTTGTTTTGGTCCTGCATTATAGGCTGCAGCCATGAGGATGGGGTGATTACCGAACCGCTTTGCAAGCTGTTTTAAATAAGCTACACCAATATTGATATTCTTTTGAGATAGAAACAACTGCTTTTGATCATTATAAGGAATCTTGTCAGCTTTTGAGACCACTCTCGCCGTATAAGGCATGACTTGCATTAGACCTCGAGCACCTACCGAAGAAGTTGCATCATCTCTAAAGCCACTTTCCTGCCGAATAATTGCGTAAATAAATTCCGGTGCAACCGCATATTTTTTAGAATAAAGTGAAACGCTATTTTTATAAGCCAACGGAAACCTTAACGAAAGTTGGTTATTTAAGGTTTCGTTATTGCTCAAATAGACCGATTTACCATGCCATTCAAGTTTTTGATCAATCCAGTAGACCAAGGCACTCGCCTCATCTTTGGGTAATTCACTAATGAAATCATTGAGCAAACGTGATGCTTGAAGCGTTTGTTTGCTGGTGTAGAGCGTTTCGATTTGATCAATAAAGGCCTGATAGGGTTTCAAAATCTCCAAGTTTGTGGTCGGAGTTTCATTGGTAAAACTGGGGTTCTTATTAAGATGGAGACTGGCTAGAAAACCATAATACTGTCTGTTTTTGGCTAAAGGTTCATAAAGAGTTCGCGCCTCTACTTTTTTTCCTTGTTCTTCTAAGGAGCGTGCTAACCAGTACTGCCAACAGGGTTCACTTTTCCGTTTGGAATCATTAATTAATTCAGCGACTTGAGGCCAGTTTTTTCGTTTTAAAGCAAAACGTATTTGCCAATCCAATAATACATCATTGTAGTATTCTGGTTTCACTTTGGTAAACCATTGCAAGGCATCTTCATGATTTCTCATGGCCTTATAAAGTGCAATATGGGCTAAAAATGCTTGGTTCTGCGCTGAGTTTAGCATTTTTTGAGTTTTACTTTGTTGCCATAATTTAAGCGCTTTATTCATATTAATTGAAACCATACGCTTAAGGCCATAAAGATAGATGCTGCTATTTAATCCACCTGGAGGTAACTTAATAATGTTCTCCGGATTTTGATAAACGGCATTTAAATTATTCAACTCAGCTAAATGAGGTGTTTTATATTGTTTTAATAGATATCGTGCTAATTGAATATTGCGTTGATCTAAAGCCAAATCAATTCGTTGGGTAATTAAATTTTGATCAAAGTTATTATCTTTAAGAAGAATATCAAACAAACTGTTGCAAGAAGGAGGTTTTGATTCACCGCTCAGCCATAAAGGGATAGATTCTTTCAGGGCTTCTTGTTCTTTACCCGTATTGTATTTTGCAATTTGTTCATAACAAACAAGATTCAAATCATTAGAGGGTTGATAATATTGGCTAAAGTGGATCCAATCTCTATTCTTAGCCAATTCATACAGCCACTTTTCACGCAATTTTGTGGATAAAGGAGTTGTTCCACTAATGAAATCCAAAAAGGTTTCGCTGGGTGTGGCTGTGGTTGGAAGATTTTGGGTAAAGGATAAATAGGTATTAAAACGTTGCATATAGGCTTCCCCTGAGAGGGCAAGGCAAACCTGAGAACTAAATATTCCACATAGGAGTAAAATAATTTTTTTCATAACTGTCTTAATTAATTTCTTGAATATTTGCTAATTGTTTTCGCATGGCATCAATTGTTTCTTTATAATTTTTGCTCTTGAAAACTGCAGCACCGGCTACAAATTGGTTTGCACCCGCGCGCGCCAAAGTAGCAATATTATCAATGTTTACTCCCCCATCGACACACAGATCAAGTTGAGGATAGAGTTTCCGGATTTGTGGGATTTTATCAATAATTTCAGTTATCATTTTTTGTCCCCCAAAGCCTGGATTTACGGTCATGATCAGGACAAAGTCTAGTTTATAGGCACACCAGGTCAAGATTTCAATGGGTGTAGCTGGATTTAATACAAGACCTGCTTCACATCCTAAATCTTTTATAAGGTTCAAACTGCGATCAAGGTGTATGGTGGCATCTGGATGAATACTAATTCTTTTTGCTCCTGCATTTGCGAACGATTCAATGAGTGCATCAACAGGTTCAACCATCAGATGAACATCAATGGGGAGGTGCGGAAAACGCTTGCGAAACGCCTCACAGAATGCCGGTCCAAATGTTAGATTGGGTACATAATGATTATCCATGACATCAAAATGAATAAAATCTGCTCCCGCATTCATTACAGATTCTACTTCATTGCCCAAACACATGAGATCCGCAGATAAAATCGAGGGTAAAATATGATAAGTCATAGGAGTAGTTTTTTTAATTTGAATAAGTATTATATCATATGCTGTCTTAAGAAAACATTCTACGATGTTGTATCAAGAGGGTTGGATTTTATTGTCTTTAGTGAATGAAACAAACCTATGCAAGGCTCGTTGCAGCTTGAAAATTTGGTCAAAATATGAGACAATATGTTTCTATTTCTGCTCTTGTAATTTTTGAAAATTATCTCAGATAATGCAAGATTACAGAGACCTAATCATGCTTTTTAGGGAGGATAATATGAATCAAAACTGGCCTACCAGAGACAGAGATTTACAAGCAGCCCGTGTGATTATGGAAGAATATGCGAGTGAACGTGAAAGTGACTCATTAGGTCTTTTTGAAATTGTGGTCGATCAAACGGAAAAAAAAATGAGTTTCCGTTTATCCGCATGGGTCGTTACTTTAGCAAAGCATTTTAATTCAATGTATGGACTAAGTCAGGGCGATTTTGTAACGCGACAAGTGATTACACGTTGTCTTACTCAAGGACAGACCTTACATTAATAAGATTTTCCAACAAGGCCTGGAAAAAGAGCACAGGATCTAATCCAGGCTTTCATAAGAACTAAACATCTCAGATTATACCCATTCTCCGGTGCACTTAAAATTCAAAAAGGTATTTATCATAATTCAATTTAAAGTCCTTAGAATTTTGGAATTGGACGAGGGCTTGATTTATTTGGGTTAATAAATCTGGATCAGCAGGATTGATGGCTATTCCATAGCCATGACCGTACATGTAGGGTGGGCCTATTAATTTAAATGAATCTGCAGAATTCGATGCCCAATAAACAGCCGTTGCATTATCCAGCAAAATAATATCTACATCGCCTCTGCCTAATGCTGATAATTGGTCTTCAATGCCAGGATATTCCTTAATATTGGGATTTTTTACACCCATCTCTAAAAGTTGGTCTAAAAATACGGTCCCCGATTCGAGTCCTATGGTTTTAGTATTTAACAAATCGAGATTAAAAGGTTCTTTGGAAATAGACTTTCTTTCTAAAAATCGCGAATAACTGAGTAAATAAGGTAAACTGAAATTGACTATTTTAGCGCGATCCTGAGTAATCGTTATCGAACTGACTGCGACATCTAATTTTTTGCTGGCAACTGCATCGATCAATTGAGCAAAACGCATCACATGAAAGGCACATTTCCGATTCATGATTTGGCATAGACTGTTCATCATATCAACATCGAAACCATAGGCTTCATTATGAGATCCTTGCATCACAAATGGGGGATCAAAGCTCTCAATACCTACATCTAAAGGTTCACCCAGAGCAAAGAGCGAGGAAGTAGAACAAATAAATGCAATCAGTATTAATCGAATCATTTTGAATCTATGAATTGTTATTGATTTTTATAGGTTATATTATAACGAGAGTATTAATTTTGGGAATGAAATATAAGAAATTTATGCAAATAGAAATTCCTGAGTTATTGCAAGCAAAAGCATGGTTCATTGAAAAACATCTCTCTGGTGTGCACCATCCTTTGCGTGAAAGTGCCATTAAGTTACTTCTTATTAGTGATTATGCATCAAGGCAGATTCAATTATTAAAAATATTACTTATGGAAGATGAATGCTGTTCTTTGCTGTCACGTGAAGACTACTTTCATGCTTTAAAAAATATATCATTCCAACAGCCGCAAGCCTCTTATTTACGAGCCTTGCGTCAATTTCGTAATACTCATTTTTTACGCTTACTGCTTCTAGAACTATCCGGTATTGCAAACACAGAGCAAATTCTCTGCGCCTGGTCTGATTGCGCCGATGCACTTATTTTGCACGCAATAGATTATTGCAAACACGAGTTGTCCGGACGTTATGGTATTCCGCGGGATAATGCCGGAGATGAAGTCGAGTTATACACGCTGGCAATGGGAAAGCTGGGAGGAAGAGAGTTAAATTATTCTTCTGATGTGGATCTTATTTTCGCATATACGATGGTCGGAGAAACCGATGGTGAGGAGCATATTGATAATCAGCATTATTTTAGCCGATTGGTTCAGCAACTGGTGCAAACATTACAAAATGTAACTGCAGATGGATTCGTGTTTCGGGTCGATTTAAGATTACGCCCCAATGGAGACAGTGGACCCCTGGTTTCAAGCTTGGCTGCAATGGAAACTTATTACCAAGAGCAAGGGCGTGATTGGGAACGATATGCTATGGTTAAGACTCGGGTAATTACTGAGAACGTAGATGAGCTCCAACCCTGGTTTAAGCGTTTAATTGTTCCTTTTGTATATCGCCGCTATGTGGATTTTAGCGTTATTGAATCGTTGCGTAGTATGAAAGCTATGATTGAGCGGGAAGTTCAATTAAATCCACGTTTGGATGATATAAAACGAGGTCGAGGTGGCATTAGGGAAGTAGAGTTTGTTATTCAGAATTTTCAGTTAATACGGGGTGGTCGTTTGCCCCAATTACAAGAACAAAATGCTTTGACGGCACTTACTGTTTTAAAGCACGAGAAATTATTACCTCATACTGACGCTTTAAAACAAGCGTATCTTTTTTTACGGAAACTCGAAAATACCCTCCAAAGTTTAAATGATCAGCAGACTCATTCATTGCCCGAAGATCTGGTGAAACAAAAGCAAATTACTCTCGCTATGGGATATCTTTCTTGGGACGATTTAATTAATAAATTACATAAATATCAGCGTATTATAAGTTTCGCATTCCATTCAGTACTTGGTAAAGTTAAAGATTATGAAGATGAGAAAAGACTCTTAGCCAATCAATTATCCAGCCTTTGGCAAGGACATGTTGAAACCAGTATGGCAATTAATTTGTTAACCAGCTTAGGTTTTGAAGATGCGACGCATTGTTATCAAATGATCCATTCTTTTCGTCATAGTCCTCGTTGTCGTCGGTTAACCCAAGGCGCACGCATGCGTCTGGACCGATTCATGGTGATGTTACTTGCTGAACTCACTCAGGTTGAAAAAACGGATGAAGTTTTATTACAAGTTATGCACCTGTTGGAAAATATTGTTGGTCGTAGCGCGTATCTTGCTTTATTAACCGAGAATCCTCAGGTTTTAACTGAATTGTTGTTTTGGTTTGCCCAAAGTCCGTTTATCACTTCTTTATTAGTGAACCAACCCTTTTTGTTGGAAGTATTGTTGGATCAAGGACAAGAATGGCGTCCTCAATCCTTGCATCAATTGCAAAGGCTATTGATAGAAAAACTAGCTCATCATCCTGATGTGGAAGTGCAAGAGGAATTATTGCGCCAATTTAAACTTACCAATTGGTTAATGGCTGCACGTGCTGAACTATATGGTTTTTGTAATGCAGTACGTATTGGTCAATTTTTGTCTGATGTAGCACAAGTTATTGTAAATCAGGTTTTAGTGATCGCAAGCGAACAATTGGATTTACGATATCCGGAGATGGAACAAGCCAAATCACATTTTGTAATTATTGCGTATGGTAAGCTGGGAAGTCGTGAAATGAATTATGCTTCAGATTTGGATTTGGTTTTTTTACATTCTGCGAAACCCGCAGAAGAGGGATTGATTACTCGTTTAACTCAAAAAATTTTGCATATGCTAACAACACGTTCTCAGTCTGGAGTACTTTATACAGTAGATACACGTCTTAGACCTTCTGGTGCAGCGGGGTTGTTAGTAAGTCACGTTGATGCTTTTGTGGCATATCAAAAAAATCAGGCTTGGACATGGGAACATCAGGCGTTACTAAAGGCGCGTGTTCTGACAGGAAATACCCGGATCAGGAATACATTTCTGCAATTGAAAAAATCGGTATTATTGTTAGCACGCGATAAGCCTACTTTGCTGCATGATGTATTAGCGATGAGATCCAAAATGGAACAGTATCAAGATAGGAATTCTATTTCGGGTGGTTTGTTGGACCTGGAATTTTTAGTTCAGTTTTTAATACTCCATCTAGGAGAGCCTTCTTCAGCTCGATACACTAATACATTAAGTCAATTACATCATTTGTTCTTAGTAGGTGCGTTAAGTAAAGAGCAGTACACTTTCTTTAAAAAAGCATATAAGAAACACCATCAATTACTGCACCAAAATTTGCTGCGTCCCGGCAGTGTAAAGGACCAAAGCCTGCAGGATGAAATATTAGCAATGTGTAAAGAAATTTATAATCGCACTCTGTAGCCTGTTGGCGCGCTGCGAACCCCGGTGATTAAAGGAGAGATTCGCATTAGTAATCTAGGTTATAGCTGCGCCTTCACTCTGGTTACTTCAAGCTAGTGGTTGAATTCGGCATAAAGGTCGTAATCATCACTATCTGTGATAACTACCTCGGCAAAAGAGCCCGCTTTAATACCCGGAGTAGGTGGTAGGATAACAAGACCGTCAATTTCCGGAGCATCACTTTGGCTGCGTGCGATAATTTGTTCCTGCCCTACCTCATCAATTAAGACGGTTTGGATGCTACCTATTTTATTTTCCAGTTTATTGCGACTAATTTCTGCTTGTAATTGCATAAAACGATGATAACGTTCCTCTTTAATTTCTTCGGGTACTGGATCACTTAATTCATTGGCCTTGGCCCCTTCCACCGGAGAGTATTTGAAACAACCTACTCTATCCAACTGTGCTTCCTCAAGAAAGTCGAGTAGTTCTTCAAACTCCTCTTCTGTTTCCCCAGGAAAACCCACGATAAAGGTCGAGCGGAGAGTGATATCTGGACAAGTTTCTCGCCAAGAAGCAATGCGTAATAAAGTGTTTTCACTGCTTGCAGGACGTTTCATTGCTTTGAGTATCCGTGAATTAGCATGTTGTAATGGAATATCCAAATAGGGGAGAATCAATCCATCACGCATTAAAGGGATAATCTCATCTACATGCGGATAAGGATAAACATAATGCAGGCGAACCCAAATACCCAGCTCGCCTAATTGTTCGCATAAATCATAAAAACGTGTGTTAACTGTTTTGTTTTTCCAGCTGACAGGTTGATAGCGTGTATCTACCCCATAGGCGCTAGTATCCTGAGAAATCACCAAAATTTCGTTAACCCCTGCATCTTTTAATTTTTGGGCTTCAGTTAAAACCTGGGCCATGGGGTAACTTTGTAACTTTCCACGCATTGTAGGGATAATGCAAAAGGTACATTTTTGATTGCATCCCTCAGATATTTTCAAGTAAGCATAATGACGAGGGGTTAATTTAATCCCTTGTGGCGGAATAAGTTGTGTAAATGGATCCACCGGCGGAGGTAAATGCTGGTGAACTGCATTAATTACTTCTTCATAGGCATGCGCACCGCTAATGTGCAAAACATCAGGGCAAGCTTCTTTAATAATTTCCGCTTTAGCGCCTAAGCAACCGGTGACAATAACACGTCCATTTTCAGCCATTGCTTCTTTTATGGTATCCAATGATTCTTTGACCGCACTATCAATAAACCCACAGGTATTAATTACTACCACACCTGCATCTTGATAACTGGATACTAATTCATATCCTTGTGCACGCAGTTGGGTAATGATACGTTCTGAATCGACTAATGCTTTGGGACAACCCAGGCTAACAAAACCTACTTTATGATTCATAAAACTCTAACTGTAAAAAAAGTGAACGAATTATACCTCTTAATGCATCTTATTGTCGACAGGATTCTTTGATTTAAATCATTTTTTGATGGAACTTACTTGATTATTATTTTGATTTAAAAAGGCATACACATTAGCCATGGTTTCATTCCATGAAGGAAAGTTCTCGTAGGTGGAAAGAGAAGAAATACTCATTTCCATTAACATGTCTCGATCTTTAATTAATTTGATAATGTAATCTCGAAGCATAGTGCTATCTCCGGGTTCGATCAAGAATCCATTAATCCTATCATGGACAATTTCCGGAACCCCTCCAGTGTTACTTGCGATAACGGGGATACCTGCTCCCATTGCTTCGGTATAAACAATTCCATAACTCTCAAAATAGGAAGGAACAATCAATACATGCTGTGAGAGCAGTTCCTTTTTCAAGTGTTCAATATCCAGTAAGCCATGAATTTTGATATTTGCTTCTAGTTTTAAGGTGCGAATCATCGTGAAGATTTTTTGGGTATACTTAAAATCAAAATTAAAATCACCAACGATGGATAATTGCCATAAGTCGTGATCTATTTCGGATAAGGCCTGAAGGAGTAGATGCAGCCCCTTGTTATATAATAAATTGCCAACAAAAATAATCATGAATTTGTTATTTTGACACTTAAATTTAATGTTATTTTTTTTAATATCCAATTGCAGGCGATCTTTACCAGGGTAAGCAATCAATGAATTTTGATGGGATCCAATAATTTTGAAGATGGATTGTTCTGTAGAAATACTATTGAAAATAAAACCATCGACTGACTTAAGGTATAGACGCTCGATTTTTTTGGTTATCCATTTAGTCCAAAAATGGTGTAATGCATGCGCTTGTAACAAATGCACAATACTTATAATCGGAAAATCCCTTATTTTTTTTAGCTTGTTATTCAAAATAAATAATGAACTAAAATTCATTTCATCTTCTAGAAGAACATCAGGAGAAAACTCAATCACTTCGTTGAGGAGTTTTTTTGAAAAATTATAGCTAAGTAATCCCCAAAAACCTTTTGGCTGTTGGGAGAAAACCTTAACGACTACTCCTTGTGCACGTAGATATTCAACTAACTTATGGTCATAAATATAGCCACCCGTAGTGGTATTTAGGGACCCATATACAATTAATCCTACGCGCATTTTGCTTCTCGATAGCTGGCTTGAGCAATCTCATCTTCCCATAATCGCACCGTAATTTGGCTGCTCGTTGGGAGTTCAAAATGATGATTAAATTTTTGCCAGAGAATTTTAGAAAACAATTCAAGACTCGGATTTTGATTCTTAAACTCAGGGAGCTCATTTAATGTTTTATCCTGGAAATAGGATATTAATTGGTCAATACGTGCTTTTACTTCAACAATATCAATCAGGAAATTGTATTGATCCAGTTTTGTATCTTCAATTTCGAGTTCGAAACTATAATGGTGAGAATGTCTCTCATTTTCTGCCCCAAAATCTTTTCCGATTAAAAAATGTTGGGCAATGAAATTTTTTCGTAACATTAGACAATGCATTTTTACACCTCATAAGTTAAAGTGATAAATAAAGTATCCTTTGGATTAGAAGCCAATAATTGATACGCTGCATCTGCCTCCGTAATATGAATGTTATGCGAAATAAAACGAGACGGTTTTATTTTTTCCAACATGTTAAATGCAACTTCGATACGTCGCTCTTTAGTCCATCTGCCTTGAAGTTCAGAAGCAATGGTACTGACTTGACTGGCGATGACTTTAATTCGATTTCGATGAAATTTACCTCCTAAATCAATAGAACATGATTTTCTGCCATACCACGACCCTAGAACGATGCGTCCCTCAAAAGCTGCAAACTCAATGGCAGTATTGAGCGCATCCGGATTACCGGTCAATTCATAAATAAGATCTATCGTGTTCTGTTGTGACTGTTCCAGGTATTGATTAAATTGCAACTTAAGATCTGGATGTGTGGCATCAAAAACATATTCTGCCCCTAACTCCTTACATAAGGTTCTTCTTTTTTCATATAAATCAATTCCTATAAGGGTAGTTAAGGGGAATTGTTGCAGTAAGGCAGTAGTAAGAATGCCTACCACACCCAGCCCTAAAATGAGAACATTTTCTCCAATCAAAGGAGAGCCATCTAATACTAAGTTGATTGCTGTTTCCATATTGGGTAGGAATAAAGCATCATAGGGCGATATATGCTCGGGTAAAAGGATTAGATGTTGTTCCTTTGCGCAAAAATAACTTTCATGCGGATTGAAGACGAAAACCCATTTATTTAATAAGTGGTTTAATTTTTTATTGCCTGTCTCAATGACTTTCCCCACAGAACAATAACCATATTTAAATGGATAATTCAGTTTGTGCCTAAGCGAGGGAATGCTTGTATCAATGCAGAGGTCGGTGGGCATTAAACCGCGATAAAAAAGCATTTCCGTCCCTGCACTGATGCCTGACAAGACATTTTGCACTAACACTTCATCTGTTTTTGGCCTGGGAATTGATTCTTCCAGGACAGAAACTTGGTTAGGTTTATTAAAATACAATACATGGTTTTTCAATGTAGATTCCTTTCTATATCAGCCATGATAATAATATCCTTGCCGAGTTTATATTGAAGTACGTTTTTTAGTTGAGGAAAGCCTACGTGTTCCTTTATTTCTTTCGATAATACCGAAACTCCGCCAACGAAAATGGGAGCTACCGTTATAATTACTTTGTCGACATGGTTTTCATTAAGAAAATTGGTGATAATGCCTCTTCCGCCTTCCACCATTACTGTCTTAATACCCAAAGTAAATAACTTTTCTAAAGTTTGGTTTAAATCTGTTCGACCTTCACTTGTTGCATCAACTTGCACGACCGTCGCATTCATTTCATTGAGTAATTTTTGTTTTTCCGGATCCGCCTGATCGGTAGTGAAAATTATAGGAGGTTTTGAGTTTTTCAAAACCCGTGCAGTTAAAGGAATACGCAGTTTACTGTCTAATATAACAACTTGTGGATTATTCCCTTTATAATGTCGTACGGTTAGAAGAGGATCATCTGCAATAATGGTTCCCACTCCAACCAAAATGGCATCATTTTCAGAACGCAATTTGTGCGTCATTACTAGAGATTCTTGAGAGCTCAACATGAGTCTTTTTTTGCGGTGAAATGAAATGGAGCCATCCAAGCTTTGTGCATAAGCCAAGGTGACTAAAGGTTTTTTCTTTTTAAAGAAAGAAGAACATTTTTCGTATAACTCTTTGAGATCTTCTTCTTCAAAAACATGGTTCATTTTTTGGGTTTTAGTCAACAGATAAAATGCATTATGATGGTGTATAGAACCTTTGATAGGGACTCTTGAGGTGACATTTAATTGATACTGATTGAGCGCTTCAATTTTTTTAGGATTATTAGTAAGCAAACGAAGCGATTTGATTTGTAATTCTTTTAAAATTTGAGCGGCCACTTCATAAGAACGCTCATCTCCTCCATGACCTAATGCTAAATTCGCATCCACTGTATCCTTACCCTGATCTTGTAAGTTATAAGTGCGTAATTTATCGATTAATCCAATTCCCCGTCCTTCTTGGCGAAGGTAAATAATAATTCCCCGACCTTCAATAGCAATTTGACTCATACTCAATTGTAATTGCTCACCACAATCACAGCGTAAGGAGCCTAAAATATCGCCTGTCATACATTCGGAATGAATTCGAACTAAAATATTATCTTCGTTATGTACTGCACCATAGGTGAGTAATAGATGCTCTTTATCATCTTGATTTGTAGTAAAGAGTGAAAGCTCAAAATCCCCATATTTTGAAGGAATTGCTGCAGAAACTTCTTTTTTTACAATCAGTTGATTATCCATAATCTGTTCCTTAGACGGAATTCCGCCCCTCAGGTTTCTTATTGCCTATATAACTATAGTCCATAAAAAAAGACGGTCAACTTATAATCACTTAAGTAAAACAATAATCACAGCATCCATTTATATTTGTAGGTGTGTTATTTATGAGCATCGTTAATTTTGGGAAAGATTTGGGAATTACTAGCATCTGTTGAGCAGCTGTGACAGGAATAATCCACTTTAAAGCTGAATAATTATGAAAAAATGCATTGTTATCTTCAAAGAGATTAAGGTAATCCTTAGGATTATTCTATTTGATTTAAGATTTTTAAAAACTTATTTGCTGAAACTTCACCCACCACTGTAAGACTATTAAGCTCTTTACCTTGGGCATCTAAAAAAATAAAAGTTGGAGGTGCTACCACATGAAAGTGGTTGAGTAGCGCTTTATTTTCGGCATTGTTTGCGGTGACATCTATTTTTATTACCGTAAAGCGAGCTAATTCTTTTTGCACCTGAGGATCTTTGAATGTAGTTGTTTCCATTACTTTACATGAAGTGCACCAATCCGCATAAAAATCCAGCATCACGGGTTTGCCATAGGCATCCGCTATTGCTTGTTTTATCGTGGTCAAGCTCTGATCCTGCTGTAGTTTAATGGGGGCAGCGCTCGCGGATTGTATGGTTAAAGGTTGTAATGGATTTGTGGCACCCATACTGGCACCCACTAAAATCAAGAACCCATAGACGAGGAGAATGAGCCCTATACCCTGATTGAATTTTTCGCGATGAGTCACAGAATAGGTGAGGGCACCACTGTAAATCCCTGAAAAAATGAGTAAGCTTGCCCAAAGGAGCATGCTGATCAATGGGGGAGCTATTCGAGCGATGAGGGTAATGGCAACGGCAATAAAAATAATGCCAAATAGGGATTTGATGGTATTCATCCAGTCGCCAGTTTCAGGTAACCATCTGCCAGCAGAAGTCCCAATGAGAAGAAGTGGAGTGCCCATTCCCAAACTTAAGACAAATAAAGTCAGACATCCTAAAAGAACATTCCCGGTCTGAGCAATATAGGTTAATACTCCAATCAGTGGCGCAGTTACACAAGGCGAGAGAATCAGAGTGGATAAACACCCCATAATTGCGGCCCCAAAATAGTGCCCGCCCCTTTGATTACTGGAGCCGTGTATTTTCGCTTGCCAAGAATGGGGTAGCTTAAATTCATAAAATCCAAACATGGATAAAGCCAGCAGAACAAAAATCAGGCTAAATACTCCCAAAGCCCAAGGTGATTGCATGCTAATTTGCAAGTTGGCTCCTAGCAAAGCCACTACAGCCCCAATGATTGAATAGGTAATCGACATGCTAAGTACGTAGCTTAGCGAAAGAAAAAATGCTTTTCTTGTGGTAATTTCTTTACCATGACCTACAATAATTCCTGATAAAACCGGAACCATAGGTAGAATGCATGGTGTGAATGATAAAAGTAAACCAAATCCATAAAAAGAGAAGAGAATTAGGAACCAATTGTGGCTCAAAAAGATTTTAGTCACCCCATCATTTTGTGATTCTTCAGTAACTTCGGGCTCAATATTTGGGAGTGGCTCCAAATTCACGTGTGCTAAAGCCAAATCATTATCTATGGACAATTGAATTTTCTTAGTTTCCGGAGCATAACAAAAACCATCATCAGAACATCCCTGATAATGTAAATCAATTAAGGCATCTCCTGGCTTATTCCCTAAAATTCCAACGGGAATAGTGACTTGATTCCGATAGACAGAAAACTCATGTCCTAATTTATCTATTTTTTTCTCCGGGGGGGGAAAACGCAGGGTTCCTAAATGAACTGTGCCATTTTTTTCCGTTGTTAATTTGATGCGATCGCTATAAAGAAAATAATGGGGTTTGATCTGGAAATTAATTGCAAATGTATTAGGATCAATCTTGTTTGCATTCACATGAAATACTTCAGCAGCCGGAAGTGGGTTTGCATGGAGAGCAAATGTAGTTATGCAGCAAAATAACAATAAAAACCATTTTCTCATCTGAAAACCTTTATAATTCGGAGCTTAAAATAGATATATGGGTTACTATATCAGAACATCCCGTAGTGTGAATAAAAATAAATACTAAAATTTTTTTATTTTAACCCTTGAAACTTATTTTCTTGTCCCCATATGACTGTCAGTGACATTACAAATTGACTTTTAAGTTTAATTAATCAGGAGATAGAAGCATGAAAATTCGTCCTTTACACGATCGAGTTGTTGTTCGTCGTCTGGAAGAAGAACGTACTACAGCTGGTGGTATTGTTATTCCAGATAGCGCCACTGAAAAACCAATGCGTGGTGAAATCATTGCTGTTGGTGCTGGTAAAATCCTGGACAACGGTGATGTCCGTGCGTTGGCAGTAAAAGTGGGTGATGTTGTCCTGTTCGGCAAATACTCAGGGACCGAAGTGAAAATCGACGGTAAAGAACTGGTTGTGATGCGTGAAGACGACATCATGGGTGTAATTGAGAAGTAATCGATTCATTAGGAGAGAGAGATAATGGCTAAAGAATTACGTTTTGGTGACGATGCGCGTTTACAAATGCTCGCTGGTGTTAATGCATTAGCTGATGCAGTGCAAGTAACAATGGGCCCACGTGGTCGTAATGTGGTATTAGAAAAAGCTTATGGTGCTCCAACTGTTACTAAAGACGGTGTATCTGTTGCTAAAGAAATCGAATTCGACCAACGCTTCATGAACATGGGCGCGCAAATGGTTAAAGAAGTTGCTTCTAAAACTTCTGATACTGCTGGAGACGGTACTACTACCGCTACTGTATTGGCTCGTTCGATTGTGGTTGAAGGGTATAAAGCAATTGCTGCTGGCATGAATCCTATGGATTTGAAGCGCGGAATTGACAAAGCAGTTACAGCAATTACTAAAAAATTGCAAGCAATGTCTAAGCCTTGCAAAGACAACAAAGCAATTGCCCAAGTAGGTACCATTTCTGCTAACTCTGATGAAGCAATTGGCGCTATCATCGCGAGTGCAATGGATAAAGTTGGTAAAGAGGGTGTTATTACTGTTGAAGACGGTAACAGCCTTGAAAATGAATTATCTGTTGTTGAAGGAATGCAGTTTGATCGTGGTTATATTTCTCCATACTTCATCAACAATCAACAAAACATGACTTGTGAACTTGAGCATCCATTCATTCTGTTGGTTGACAAGAAAATCTCCAGTATTCGTGACATGTTGTCTGTATTGGAAGGCGTTGCTAAATCAGGTCGTCCATTGTTGATCATTGCTGAAGATGTTGAAGGCGAAGCCTTAGCTACTCTAGTAGTTAACAACATGCGTGGTATTGTTAAAGTATGTGCTGTTAAAGCTCCTGGTTTTGGTGATCGTCGCAAAGCAATGTTGCAAGACATCGCAATTCTGACTCATGGTGAAGTAATTTCTGAAGAAATTGGTAAGAGCTTAGAAGCTGCTACTTTGGAAGATTTAGGTACTGCAAAACGTGTCGTAGTAACCAAAGAAAATACTACGATTATTGATGGCGAAGGTAAAGCGGCTGAAATCAATGCGCGTATCGCTCAAATTCGTGCTCAAATCGAAGAAACTACTTCTGATTACGATCGTGAGAAATTACAAGAGCGTGTTGCTAAACTTTCTGGCGGTGTTGCGGTTATCAAAGTTGGTGCTGCTACTGAAGTAGAAATGAAAGAGAAGAAAGCTCGTGTTGAAGATGCATTACACGCTACTCGTGCTGCTGTAGAAGAAGGTATCGTAGCGGGTGGTGGTGTTGCTTTAATCCGTGCACAAAAAGCTCTGGATTCTTTAAAAGGCGACAATGACGATCAAAACATGGGTATCAACATCCTACGTCGTGCTATTGAAGCACCTATGCGCCAGATCGTATCAAACGCTGGTTATGAAGCTTCAGTAGTTGTAAACAAAGTAGCTGAAAACAAAGACAACTATGGTTTCAATGCTGCGACTGGTGATTTTGGTGACATGGTTGACATGGGTATTTTAGATCCAACTAAAGTAACTCGTATGGCACTACAAAATGCTGCTTCTGTAGCAAGTTTGATGTTGACTACTGAGTGTATGGTTGCTGATTTACCGAAGAAAGATGAAGGTGCTGCTGATATGGGCGGCATGGGTGGAATGGGTGGTATGGGAGGCATGGGCGGCATGATGTAAGCCTCTCTCCATTTCTATCCTTTGAAAACCCGCCTTTATGGCGGGTTTTTTTTATTTAAAAATAATGGAATTTTTACCGTGTATCATCCAAAATGAGGAAGAATAATAAAGTCAGGAGCCATGATGGGAGCAATGATTAAAAAGTTGGAAGTGGTTTTAGCAGATACCTATGCTTTGTATCTTAAAACTCAAAATTATCACTGGCATGTTAAAGGAGCGCAGTTTAAAAGTTTGCATGAATTATTTGAAATGCAATATAAGGCATTGGCAGAGGCGGTGGATGAAATTGCAGAGCGAATTTTAATTCTAGGACATAAAGCCCCAGCTACTTTTACAGCATTGAATCAATTAAAAACAATTAAAGATGGTGACTCGAATATTGATGCGAATCACATGGTAAGTGAGCTGGCTCAAGATCATGGAAGTTTGGTCAAAGATTTAAACGCCGCAGTGAAACTCGCACAGGAACATGATGATGAAGGGACCGTTGCGTTGCTCAGTGAGCGTATTGGGGCCCATGAAAAAGCACGCTGGATGTTGAACGCGTCTGTGGGCTAAATCTATTCATAACCCGGGTTCAGCAAAGCGGAGCCCGGATCTTCGGTTTCACTTCTTTTATCTGGCGCCAAGGGTTTACTTATTCTTTATCACTTTCTTTTCGGCACTTTTTTTCATGACAATGATGCTAATGCGTCTGTTTTCAGGACTGTAGGGATCTTTTAAATTAAGAGGCACAGTGGATGAAAACCCTGACACGCGTAAAACTCTATCAGGATTGAAACCTGCTTTAACCAACGCGCGTCGGGCGGCATTGGCTCTTTGGGCTGACAATTCCCAGTTAGTGTATTCTAATTCATCAGGATTGTGGTAGGGATGGGCATCGGTGTGCCCTTCAATGGTAATTTTATTGGGGACGTTATTCAGTAGTTTTGCAATTTGGATAAAGACATGCTCCATGCCTGGATTTAGTTTATCTGAACCCACATCAAACATAGGTTTATTTTGATTATCGATTAATTGAATGCGTAAGCCATTTTTTACGACTTCCATAATTAATTGATTTTTTAAACCAGCAAGAGATGGATCTTCTTTGATGCTTAAATTAATTTTTGACTTTAACTCTTCAAGTTTTTGGGTTTCAGATTCGGTGGATTGAATTACTTGAATATCTTGGGCTTTTTTATTCGGAGCAGAGGGGTGGTCTGTGGTTGAAACTTGACCATTAGTATCTTTTACTTTAGGTCCGCCCCCTTTAAGATTAAGTTGCTGATTACCCACGTTCTCACCACCAAAAAAAGTGATTTTCAGTGGTTGTTTAAAGTACTCGGAAATACCGTCTTTTTGCGCTTTATTTAGAGAAGCAATCAACCACATTAACAAGAAGAAGGCCATCATTGCGGTTACAAAATCAGCAAAAGCAATTTTCCACGATCCTCCGTGATGCTTATGTTGATTTTTTTTTACCTTTCGAATTATCGGAGCTGTGCTAGATTTTCCTTTATTGCTGTCATTCATGTTCTAACCTCATTAGCCCGGAGTGGGTTCTGCAGAAGAACTTTCCTCTGAATTGGATGAGGATGCTGCCGGCTTAAAATTTTTGATTTCTTCATTGAGTTGGGTAAAGGAAGGACGTTGTGCGGAAAACAATACTTTACGTCCAAATTCAACGGCAATAATAGGTGGATTGTTGTGTAAACTCGCCAAAATTGTAGCTTTGATACACTGCAGCATCAATTGCTCCTGATTGGCATGATGCTCCATTGCTGAGGCTACAGGACCAACAAATCCATAGCCGATTAAAATACCTAAAAAAGTACCTACAAGGGCATGGGCAATGAGAACTCCTAATTCTGGGGGAGGCAAGTTTATAGATTCCATGGTATGCACTACACCCAGAACAGCCGCAACGATACCAAAAGCGGGCATAGCATCAGCAAGTTTGGATAGGGCATTAGCAGGAATCATTTCTTCTTCATGATGCGATTCAATTTCCATATCAATTAAAGCCTCCAACTGAAAAGGTTGGAGGTTTGAAGTGATGATTAATCTTAAATAATCACAAATGAATTCAATAATATGGTGGTTTTTCATTATCGAAGGGTAGGCATTGAAAATCGCGCTTTCTTTGGGGGCTTCAATGTCAGTTTCTAAAGACATTAATCCTTGTTGGCGTGCCTTATTCAGTAGCGTGTATAATAGGCTTAGTAAATTACTGGAAGTATCCTTAATAGATTTTTCTCCCCGAAAAACCTTCGGTAGCGCTTTCAACAATGATTTTAATACTGCAGCACTATTCCCAACAATCAGTGAGCCTATGGCTGCACCACCTATTATAAGCAACTCAATAGGTTGAAATACTGCAGCCAGGTGGCCTCCACCCAAAGCGAATCCCCCAAAAACACAAAGTAATATGACAACATAGCCAATTAAAATTAACATTTTTAAACGATCTCCAAATTCCTTTTGAATCTTCCGTATTCTTTATTTAAGGTAATCGTGCACTACACGACCATAAGGTAAAGTGAGATCCGTTAATAAATGTACTCCATTTACTATGCGTTTTACTGGCAAGTTTGCTACTGGTGCCAAGGCATGATGTTTCATTTCCAATTGAGCCGGTCCTTTCCATGCACCTTTGATGACGACATTTTCAAGGAAGTATTCAACGAGCTCACAAACTCGAACAGTCCCATCAACATGAGGAATGATTTTTAGCAAGTAATTGGGCGTAGCGAGTGATTCAGCCACTTTTTTTATATCCAGTGCTTCGTATTTATAACCCATAGTTGCCGTAGCAATTCGACAAGGTCCATATTCTAAAGTACCCAACAACGTTTCATGAACTACTTCCAGTTTAGGTTGGGCCAGCTTTTTGGGAAATCCCCAAATTTCTCGACCGCCAGCAATAGGAGGAAGATCGTCTAAAAACATAGCATGCGTATAATTTCCTTTTTTCCCTTTATAGCTGACTGGGATAACTTGGCCTGATTCGGTATAGTCCCCAAATCCTGTTGAGTCGGGCATGCGAATAAATTCGAACTTAACTAAAGGTTCTACTACTTCTAATGGTTCTGGAACCACTTCACGGAGCAGCTCTATATCCGTTTCATAGGTAATAATTAAAAATTCCCTATTGATAAAACGGTAAGGGCCACGAGGATAACATGGACTGGTCAGTGGCATGGCAAATGCTTGTTTGATGACCTCTGCTTCATTCATTTTTCAGACTCCTCTTTTAAATGTTTATTTGGCGACATGTCATATACAGCAATGCCGTTTGTATCGGGTATTTTTTGGTCCCAGGGAGATTTTTTGACAGCTTTTCTTCCATCCTTGTACCCATTTTGTATGCGTTCCAGGATACTCTTTTTTGAAAATTCATAATCTTTCGAAGAAAACTCAGTCTCATCATGTTCATATAAAAAGCGAACTAAAGAAATGGTAGATTGATGTCCACGGGCCATGCACAGTTTAAGTTCTGGATTCCCTTTTTCCGATTCAGGAATATAACGTGAAAGCACGTGAATGGTATTTTTTAATGCATGTATTTGTTGGTACATTTCTACGGCTTGTGCAAAACGGCTGGAATACTCTATATCCTTTCGACGCTTCATTACGGCATCCAAGGACGTTGGGTATAAGCCATAGGAGTCAAATAAATGAATTGCAAAACACAGTAAATGACGAGGGCATTGATTGACAGATAAGATGTACGTTGCTGGAGAGTTACTGGATATTCCACCATCCCAGTAGTATTTCCCTTCAATTTCAACCGCTGGAAAACCAGGAGGCAATGCACCACTGGCCATAATATGCTCGGGACCAATTTTTGTGTTTTGTGAGTCAAAATAAACCATTTCGCCTGAGCAAATTTCAACGGCACCAAGGCTTATGCGGGTCTCATTGGAGTTATTGAGTCGATCAAAATCAATAAATTGTTCCAGAGTCGATCTTAAACTCTTGGTGTCGTAAAAACTTATGGTATCGGGTGTATCGTAATATCCCATAAGCAGGGGAGGAAAACGGGGTGAAAAAAATCCGGGTTGTCCCATAATTAATGCAGTTTGGGCGGATAGAAAATGTTCGATTTTTCGACTTGCAACATCATCGGGAAGCAGCCTACTCTCGAGAAAAGAGGGGGTAGCTATGGTCTCCCAAAATTGATACATTTTTTCAACCCGTATTTTGGGTGGATTGCCTGCGGCAATTGCCGCATTAATTGCGCCGATTGAGGTGCCTGCGAACCAGCTTGGATAGTAGCCTGCTTCATCCAAAGCACGCAAAACCCCTACTTGATAGGCCCCTAAAGCGCCTCCACCCTGAAAACAACAAGCAACATGATGGTGCGTTGTAACTTTTTTTGTTCGCGCCATAGGCCTTACTCCATGAACCATCCATGACTAACAATCAGCGACTGACCGGTCAAGGCATTTGATTCAAAAGAAGCAAAAAATAACGCGGTTTGTGCTACGTCATCCGTGGTAGTGAATTCTCCATCCACTGTATCTTTAAGCATTACGTTCTTAATAACTTGTTCTTCGGTAATTCCTAATTCTTTAGCTTGTTCAGGAATTTGTTTATCGACGAGTGGTGTACGTACAAATCCTGGGCAAATCACATTCGCTCTAACATTATGGGCGGCCCCTTCTTTGGCTACCACTTTACACAAACCCAGCAAACCATGTTTTGCAGTCACATAAGGTGCTTTTAATTTAGAGGCTTCTTTAGAATGGACTGAACCCATATAAATAATGCTTCCCCCTTTTCCAGAGTCATACATGTGTCTTAGGGCTGCTCGAGTTGTTAAAAAGGCTCCATCCAATTGGATTGATATTAACTTTTTCCAATCAGAAAAGGAGAGTTGTTCCACAGGACTGATGATTTGAATTCCTGCGTTGCTGACCATAACGTCAACCCCACCAAAGTATTTAGCAACTTCATCTACGCCTTTATCCACTTGGTTTTCATCGGTGACATTCATGGCAACAGCCATGGCTTCTCCACCTTTAGATTTTATTTCTTCTGCTGCAAGATTGGCTTGTTCCAGATTTAGATCTGCAATGGCAACTTTAGCACCTTCTTTTGCATAGACTAGAGCGATTTCTTTACCTATGCCGCTGGCGGCCCCTGTAATTATTGCTACTTTATTTTTTAAGCGCATGAGTACAATCCTTGTATTTTGAGTTAATGATCAGATATTTAGGCTTATTTAAAATTCTTTAAGAAGTATAGCAATGGAAATTTGATATTGCCTTATATTCCTAAGATTTTTGTTAGATATAGAAAAATAGGTTATCAAGGACTGTTATCCTAAAGGTTAAAGAGCGAACAAAAACGGCAAATTACCCGAGTATAATTATGATGGTTCACTTTTGGTTCTTCCTGGATTCTAATAATTCTTGTTAAGTGTTAGGAGAGGGGATTTCAAATACGAAAATCAACCCCCTTAACCTCTTGGAGGTTAAGGGGAAGTTCAGTTGTATTAGTAGTAATAATAAGGGCGATAGTATCGGCCGTAATAGTATGCACGGCGGTCTTGATTTTGACCGATTGCATTTCCGACTAGTGCTCCAGCGCCTGCACCAATTACAGTTCCGAGTGCACTACCTCCAGATACAGCATAACCGATACCTGCACCGGCAGCACCACCTGCAGCAGTACCTACTTGAGTATTGGTGCATCCCCCAAGCATAAAAGCTGATACCCCAACAAAAACTAAGGGAGCGATAATTTTTTTCATAGTGTAACTCCTTTTTATAGTTTTCAGGATTTCTGCATTAATAGAGCACGATTCAATACAATAAATCCTAGTTGCTTCATCTTCACTATGATTCTAGTACAAAAAAAACATTTTATGTAAAATAATTGACCACATTATGGATTGCATGTTTTTTTTTAATATCAAATTTTACTCTTACCCATATTTTCCAGTAGTATTAGTACTATGAAGAATAATAAAAAACAGAGGACTTTATGTTTAAAGGAAGCATAGTAGCTTTATTAACACCCATGAAGAATGATCAGATTGATGTCCCTCGTTTGCGAGAGTTAGTCGAGTTTCATATTGAAATGGGAAGTCATGGTATTGTTGCTGCGGGGTCTACCGGTGAATCAGGTACCTTATCCCATGAAGAAAAATTACTGGTTATTAAAACAGTAGTAGAACAAGCGAAAGAACGAATCCCTGTTATTGCCGGTACTGGCATGAATGCAACCCGAGATTGTATTCAATTAACCAAAGAAGCCATGGAATGTGGTGCACATGCCGCACTCATTATGACTCCTGCTTATATCAGACCGACTCAAGAGGGGCTATATTTGCATTATAGTCAAATCGCTGAAGCGGTTCCTATGCCTATTATTCTATATAATGTGCCAACGAGAACGGCATGTGATATGTTACCTGAAACGGTCGGAAGACTTGCGAAGATTTCCAATATTGTGGGAATAAAAGATGCGACGGGACAGATGACTCGATTACAACAAATTTTGCGACTTTCAGAAGGCAGTATCGATGTGTATAGTGGAGATGATTTTACTGCCGCCTCCTGGATGTTGGCAGGTGCGAAGGGGAATATTTCAGCAGCAGCTAATGTGGTTGCCAAACTAATGGCTAAATTATGCGACTCGGCCTTAGATGGCGATCATGCGGCATGCTTACGTTTAAACGAACAATTAATGCCTTTATATGAATTATTGTTTGTTGAAACCAATCCAATTGCAATAAAATGGGCAGCGAACAGAATGGGGTTAATGGATAATGAATTAAGATTGCCATTAACTCGTTTATCAAAAGAGCATCATGAACCATTGGAAAAGATGATGAAGAGTTTGGAGTTGATTTAAGTGAAAAAGTTGGGTTTTATTTTTTTTGTAACACTTGTGCTCTGTGGCTGTAGTCGTTATGCCAGTAATGGTGAACATCTTTATTTGAGTAGTCGAAATGGTCCCTCATTGGAAGTTCCACCACCATTAACGAAAGCAAATATTAGTAATTTTTATGATTTGCCTGAACAGAACCAGGATGCACGTGTAAGTATCGCGCCACCTGTATCATAAGGGGTTTATTATGACGCCATCAGAATCAGCTGAGTTACTTATTGTACAGGAGTTGTCGCAGCGTATTGTGGAAGCGCAACGTAAAATCAGGATTCTTGATAGTATTAAATGGGATGAATCAATAAGAAAGGATTTTTTTAAACATAAAGGCAAAAAGCTTCCAGCTGTCGATAAAGAGTATTATGACAAAAAGCCTTTACCTTTTGATGTCCATGATAAACAAGAAGAATTCCGGATTATTTTACGAGATACCCAGAACCAACTTGGACAATATTCTACTTTAACTCGTTTAATACGTCGGCAGTGCGAGGAATACAGTCGGGCTACGCAGATGCTTGCCAAACGAGGTACTCCCGCGTTTTCAGAATTGGCCACAGAATTGTATGGCAGTCCAAACGATGTATTCTATGCGGGCGGGCCCCGTATGTCTGAGATGGGTACTTTACTCTTTGATGTCTTAACAGGGCTTAGTGTTCAGTTACAGTCTGAAGCCGACGTAAAGCGTTATACACCCCAACAAGCTCAAGAAATTCTACAAACACGATTAGGCCAATTTTTCGACAAACATCCTGGTAAGGTCACCGTAATGGTCAGTGACGATATGATTGCCGATGCTTCTGCAGGTGCAGACAGTATTAAATTGAGTCAGCAAGCCATGTTTAGTGACCGAGATATTCGTTATCTTGAAGTACATGAAGGCTGGGTGCATGTAGGGACCACCCTCAATGGTTCCATGCAGCCTAATTGTTTTTTTCTTTCTAAAGGGTCTCCTTCCAGCAGTGTTATTCAGGAAGGTTTGGCGGTGATTACGGAAATTGTTACTTTTTCTTCATATCCTAGTCGCATGTTAAAGATTACTAATCGGGTGATTGCTTTGGACATGGTGACTCAAGGAGCAGATTTTCTCGATATTTATAATTATTTCATGGAATGTGGGTTAAGCGAAGAAGACAGTTACAATCAATCTGTACGTGTCTTTAGAGGAAGTACGCCTACAGGTGGCCCGTTTACTAAAGATTTATCTTATGCCAAGGGATTTGTATTGATTTACAATTACATCCGTTTTGCGATCAGCCGCAAGCATGTTGATTCCATTCCTTTATTGTTTACGGGGAAATTAGTTCTTGATGATTTGCCTTTACTTACCGAACTTAAAGAGCGGGGAATTTTATCCAATCCTGTGTACCTTCCGCCTCCATTCCAGGATCTAGCTGCGTTAAGTGCATGGATGAGTTTTTCCTTGTATTTGAATCAATTTGATCTAAATGAAATCCAAAAGAATTTTCGCTTTTTGATTGTTTAGAACATCGGCGTAGCTTAGGCAAAGCGCAGAGAAAGCCAGAAGGGACCATTGGCTCATTCCGGGGTTCTCCCAATCTAGCCAGCGTGGTGGCCGTAAATTGAGGGCATTTCAGTATAGAGAGCCTGGGTTACGGACTTTGCTTTCACCCAGGGCTAAGACATTTATGATTAAGCTTTACACGCAACAGCCTGGGCAAGCTCAACTGGTTCTTCTTGTTTCCGTTGTTGAGGAAAGAAGCGAGACAAACTGTAATTTACATTAGGTTTCTCTTGCTCTTGTATGGTTTTTAAAAGCCCAGGATATTCGTCCAAAAGCAATTGAGCTTGTTCTTTAATGTAGGAATCATTCGATTTATTAATCATATTGAAATAATAAGTCGCGGTTTGTAGATCCTTAGCATCATTTGAGTTCCCTAAAATTTGTACCATAACAAGCATGGCGTTAGTACATTTCAAATTAGCCGCCTGCCGCATGGTTTGTTTGTATTCAGAGGACGTGGGTGGATAAATATGGGCTAAGTGATATAAAGCCATAGGATTATCCCGAGCTAACGCGATCATTTTTGGTAAATGTTGGATCACTGCTTGTTGTAAAACATGATCGTTAGGTGATCTATGTAGTTGATTTACCAATGCCGCAAATTCATTACTTGAAGTGGCCATATCCTACCCCCTAACGTGACTACATACCCTTGTAGGATAAAAGATCAAGGTTAAGGTAAGATTAAGGGGGGGATGCTTTACGATTTTTTTACGCTTTCAAATGCTGCCCATCCTAAATGGAACAACATATGGGCCAATATCGCGGCAATAAGTCCCCATTGCCAAAATAAATAGCCAAAAAGTAATGATTGATAAAGGCTTAGTATAATTAGCGAGTAAATAAAACGTCTGGTAGACGTACAACCGGAAGCGATGTACACAGGGAGCTGGCTTACTACCAATACCAAACCGCTAATAAAAATTGAAATCCAGATGATTAAGCTAGGGTATTGGTTTGTAAAGAGTAACGCAAAAAAGGTTGCAAGGTTCATTAAACCCCAGCGGCCAATAATTTCTTCTACGACACCACCATAAAGAACACAGCCATCTACCCCCAGGGCGGTGCGTAAACGAGTCATGGTTTCCATATTGTTCTTATCGACGATGCGTGCGATGAGGCCATAATAGAGAATTAAAAAAATTATTACCCCCACCACGGCATACAAAACAGTAGGTAATAAAATAGGAATTAATACACTGACTCCTGCTGTACCTTGCAGCAGAGCCTCAAGCCTTGCGTCATGTAAACCGGTCGAGGGAGATAACACGGCGCCTGCAAAGCTGAGAATAAAGATCATAAATAAGGTTTGCAAAATGGCGAAGCGACTCATTCTGTTCTTTAGTTCTTCGGAATTATTCGGCAATAAAAAATAAATTAAACGTTTAATAGCAATGACGACGCCAGGGATGGATAAGCAGAATAGAACGGTGATCAAAGGCCAATTGATTGTCATTTTTTATCCTTAAATAGAACTGCATAGAAAAAGCCATCCATACCTTGTTCTCCGGGTAAAATTTGTTGACCATGCCCTGTTGCCCGTCCCCATGGCCTAGGTTCTCTTATTATCGTACAGTCAGAATGGGTTGCAACAAAATTTGCGATTTGTTGCTCATTTTCAACAGCCATTACTGAACAGGTAGCATAAACAAGTAAACCACCTTTTGCGAGCAAGGGCCATAAGCAATTCAGCATGTTGTGCTGAATTTTGGTTATGGTAACAATTTCTTCATTATTACGTAATAACTTAATATCGGAGTGGCGTCGAATAACCCCTGTTGCAGAGCAGGGGGCATCCAATAAAATACGATCAAATAGTTGGCCATCCCACCACTTGGCGGGAGTTAAGGCATCCCCTTCGACTAAATCGGCATGCAAGTTGAGCCGATCTAAGTTTTCTTGAACTCGCTTCAATCGTTTAGCATCAACATCTAAGCCAATACACGCGGACAGATGGGGTTCCTTTTCTAGAATATGACACGTTTTTCCTCCGGGAGCGCAGCAGGCATCGAGGAGGCGTAATCCAGGTTCTAAAGACAGTAAAGAGGCTGCTAATTGTGCTGCAGCGTCTTGAACAGAAACTCGTCCCTCTGCAAATCCTGGAAGTTTGTGCACATCACACGGTTTGCTTAAAGTAATTCCTTCAGCTGCTGTAGGGTGAGGTTCAGCGGCAATGCCTTCTTGATTTAAAATTTGAATGTATTCAGTAACTGAATTTTTTTGCCCATTTACCCGTAAGGTCATGGGTGGATGCATATCATTTGCTTTGGCAATTTCTTGCCAGTTATTCGGCCAATCTGCTTGCAAACGTTCCAGCAACCATTGGGGTTGGCCATGAATAAATCGAGTATCTTTTTTTAAGCGTTCCAGAATTTCTTTTTGCTGGCGGCAGAAATTGCGTAAAACAGCATTGACTAAACCCTTTGCCCAGCTTTTTTTGATTTTTTCAAGTAAGGAAACTGTTTCTTTGACTACAGCATAATCAGGTGCTTGCATGTAGTGCAATTGATAAAGCCCTATGAGTAATGCAACCCAAATTTCCAGTTCTTTCGGTTTTTTTTGCAGTAAGCATTCCGCGATAGCTTGTAAACGAAAATAATGACGACAAAAACCGAAGCAAATCTCTTTGGTCATCGGGGTGACTTCGGCTGTTGCAGGCATAAGTTGCGATAAAGAGGATTTCTCAGTTAATAACTGAGTTAAAATTTTTAAAGCGTGCAGTCGTTCGTTCTTGTTCATCAAAACACAAACCCTGCATGTACTTGTGCTTTTTTGGAGTTTAGCCAATCGGCAATTGAGATTACTTTAGCACCTGGAAGTTGGATTCGTTCTACCAGCAGACTTTGGTTTCCAGTTGCAATCAACATGCCTTTTTTGTCGATGCGAATGACGGTACCGGGTGCTTGTGAGAATGATTGGTTTACGACAGTTGCTTGATGAATGCGCAACGCTTCCTCCCCAAGGGTTGTATAGGCGATGGGCCAAGGATTAAACGCACGAATTTTTCGGTCGATTTCTGCAGCTGAGTCCTGCCAATTGATGCATGCATCTTCTTTGTTAATTTTGCTGGCATAAGTAGCCAAATCATTATTTTGAATTTCAGGTTTTTCAGTGTGGGTGGCTAATTCATCGAGGGTTTGTAATAAAGGTCTAGCCGAAATCTGTGCCAGTTTGTCATGTAAGGTTTGTGCAGTCTCTAATGCCGTGATCGGGCAGGCAACCTTGTGAAGCATAGCACCGGTATCCATGCCTGCATCCATTTGCATAATCGTAACCCCGGATTCGGTATCCCCATGAAGGAGTACAGACTGAATAGGGGAGGCACCACGCCAACGAGGCAACAAGGAGGCATGCACATTAATACAACCTAAGCGTGGAATTTCCAACACTGCTTTAGGTAAAATCAATCCATAAGCAATCACCACTAAGACATCAGGTTTTAAAGCTGCAAGCTCTGCAATTGCTTCGGGATTTTTAAAATTCACAGGTTGAAATACTGGAATATTATGATTTAAAGCCCACTCTTTTACCGCGGAAGCTTGTAGTTTTCTACCCCGACCAGCAGGACGGTCTGGTTGAGTATAAATGGCTTTAATATGATGTTTTGAATGCAACAATGCCTCAAGACAAGGCAAACCAAATTCTGGAGTTCCAGCAAAAACTATATTCAATGTACTCATGGTAACTACCTGTCGATCAAGGATCGTCTTTAAGGGACGCATCTTTATGAAAAATCTTGTGGAACCGACAAGACCTTATCTACGTGCATGTTGGCGCTTGAATTTATCTAGTTTTTTTCGTGCCATAGCTTTTTTTAACGGAGATAGTAGATCAATAAACAGTTTGCCATTCATATGATCAATTTCATGCTGCAAACATTCGGCAAGTAAGCCTTCTGCTTCAATCTCAAAAGGTTTTCCGTTTCGATCTAAAGCTTTGACGGTAACTTTTTCGGCACGAATAACTGTATCATAAGCCCCAGGAACAGAAAGGCAGCCTTCTTCAAATTTTTTTTCACCTTCTGACGCAATAATTTCAGGATTAATGATAACCAATTGGTTCTGCTTGTCTCCCATAATATCTATAACGGATAGACGCAAGCTCACACCAATTTGAGGTGCTGCAAGTCCGACGCCCCGTGCGTCATACATTGTTTCAAACATATCGTCGATTAAAGTTTGCAATTTATCATCAAAATGCACAACTGGTTTTGCCACATCTCTTAATCGAGAGTCAGGTAAATATAGAATCGTATGAATGGCCATTGTTTATCTGGTTCTCTGTACAAAAATCATGTTAATATTATCCTTCATATATTGTAAGGCTGCAAGATATTCCAACAAAGGATTGACTCTAATGAGATTTATTCTCTTTATATTCTTTTTTTTCCTATCTAACTTAAACTATGCATTAAGTTTAAAAGCAGATGCTCCAGGACGTTATGTTGTGCAACCCGGGGATACTTTATGGACAATAGCCAATCGCTATCTCAATAATCCATGGGAATGGAAGCAGCTTTTGCAGGCCAACCCTCAGCTAAAGAACCCTAATCGTTTATACCCAGGAGCTGTGCTTGTTTTACGTTATTCCAAAAACCAACCTTACCTTAAAGTATTATCCAATGGGACAATAAAGTTATCTCCTAATGTCCGTCCTTTGCCTTTAGATGAACCCATTCCTGCAATCCATTTAAGCGATATAAAGCCATTTCTAAATGAATCGCTGATATTAGATCAGGATGTAGTCAGTAGGGCCCCTTATATTGTTGCGTTGATAGGGGAACACATGTTAGGTGGTCAAGGAGATGAGGTCTATGTTCGAGGATTACATCCAGCACGAGAAATTCCCCCTGGCGGGATTCCTGCCTATTCTATTTTTAGAGGGGGGAACGATTATGTGGATCCAAAAACTAAGGAACTCTTAGGATATCGAGCCGATTTGATTGGTTATGCCGAGTTGATAGCGGGGGGTGAGCCAGCAACTATTTTATTAACCAGCATTAACGAAGGAGTTAGAATACATGATAGTGTTCTGATTAATAATAGTCCTGAATTTAACTTGTACTTTGAACCTAAAGCACCTCTCTTTATTGTAAGAGGCTATATTATTGACATGCCTAATGGGATGCCTAGTGGGAATGTTGAAGAGGCTGCAGGGGGTGTGGTGGTTATTAGTTTGGGTGCTCGTGATGGATTGGAAGCTGGGGATGTTCTCGGTATTTATAGGGAGTCAGGCACTGTTAATGACCCCAAAAATCCTTTGATCCCTATTCGATTACCGCCTGAACGTATTGGTGAGCTTATGGTGTTTCGGGTGTTTAGTAAAACAAGTTTTGCCTTGGTTGTTCGGTCAACACGCGCTGTTAATTTATTAAATTATGTGGCTAATCCATGAATAATTTACCCTATTATCTTGCATTAAACCGAATAGAACGAGTGGGTCCCCGCACCGTTATCAAACTACAAAATCGTTGGCCTGAGTTGCAGCAAATGTTTCAACTCTCCGTCACTGAACTCGAACAAGCGGGCTTACCGGGGGGGGTAGCGCAGGCTATAGCTCAATTTGATATGAATGTGATTGAAGAAGACTTGCGTTGGTTGCATGCAGCAGACGATCATCATCTTCTTACCTGGGAGTCTCCTGAATATCCTTCTTTACTAAAGGAAATTACGGATCCCCCCATTGTTTTATATGCTAAAGGCCAGCTTGCCTGTTTAAATCAGCTTAAACTTGCAATAGTAGGAAGTCGTAATCCTACAGTAACTGGAAGTGAAAACGCACGACACTTTGCAAAGGCAATCGCTTCGCATGGAGTGGCTATTGTGAGTGGTTTGGCTCTAGGTATTGATGCGCAAGCTCATCAAGGTTGTTTAGAGGCCGAAGGGCAAACAATAGCCGTGTTAGGGACAGGAATTGATCGAATTTATCCCCATCGGCATCAGGCATTATCACAAAAAATTACTCAAAATGGCCTATTAATAAGCGAATTTCCTTTGAAAAGTCCTCCTATCGCTGGACATTTCCCCCGAAGAAATCGTATAATAAGTGGTTTATCATTGTGCATTTTGGTTGTTGAGTCGGCAATCAAGAGTGGATCACTAATCACGGCACGAATGGCCTTAGAACAAAATCGAGATGTTTTAGCGATCCCGGGCTCCATTCACAATCCTCTGGCTCGAGGGTGTCATTACCTGTTGCAGCAAGGAGCCAAATTAGTTACTTCAGTTGTGGATGTTCTTGAGGAGTTAGGAATTGTTTCGGAACCGCAAACAGCTGATAAAGCTATTTTACCTCTTGCCAGCGGGAATAAAAACCTAGTAAAGTTCATTGGCTTTGAAATGACTACAGTGGATCAGATCATTTTACGTAGCGGATGCACCGTTGAGCAAGTCACAAGTGAACTTGCAGAATTAGAATTAAATGGGGCTGTTGTATCTGTGCCCGGTGGTTATATGAGGTGTTAGTATATGAAAGATAACTTATTTGAGATGTTATTGAGTTTATTTGAACAAAGTCTTACTCAACTACAAGAAAGCCATAAAACCGCTGATTCGGATGCAACGGAACTAAATGAAGATGAAGACGTAGCTTCTGAAGAAGTTTTACATTTGAAATTACAACAACACACATCAACTCGTATTTTCACTTACGATGAGCAAATGAAACTGACTAAGGCCAGTTATCAATTTCTCATGCGTATGAAATTATGGAAAGTTCTTAATACCGAATCATTTGAAATGATTATGAATCAATTATTATTTTCTGAGTCTCGCATCGTTACTCTTCAAGAAACTAAATGGACAATAAGAAATGCTTTGGCGACTTCATTGAATGAAGAACAATTGGCTTTTCTTGATTTAGTTCTTTATCAAACAGAAGATGAATTGACATTACATTAAAAGATCGTCTATTACCTATATTACTATAAGTTGGTGATATTTCATTTTCAGCCTCACTATCCCATGTTGTTCTCAAACGTGGGTATTGGGATGCTTAGGGATGAAGTGAAAAGGATAAGGTTAACGTTATATGAGTAAACATTTGGTGATTGTTGAATCACCCGCAAAAGCGAAGACAATTCAAAAATATTTAGGCGGTGATTATGAGGTTGTAGCCTCTTATGGACATGTGCGCGATTTGCCAGCACGTAAGGGGTCCGTTAATCCCGAAAAACAATTTGCAATGACTTATGTTCCTATTGAAAAGAACTCGCGTCATATCGAAACCATTGCCAAAATGCTCAAAAAGTCAGATTCCTTATTCCTCGCAACGGACCCTGATCGCGAGGGTGAAGCTATTTCTTGGCATATTTTTGAATTAATGAAAGAAAAAAATCTTACCAAAGATAAACCTATTCATCGAATTTTTTTCAATGAAATTACTAAATCAGCAATCCAGGACGCCATAAATAACCCACGTTCAATTTCCATGGATTTAGTGAATGCGCAACAAGCTCGACGTGCGTTGGATTATTTGGTGGGATTTAATTTATCTCCGTTGTTATGGAAGAAAGTTAGAAGAGGGCTTTCTGCGGGCCGTGTACAAAGTCCAGCGCTGCGACTTATTGTCGAGCGAGAAGAGGAAATTGAACGTTTTGTTGCTCAAGAATATTGGAAGATTTTAGCGGAGTGCCTTCATACAAAAGTATCTTTTGAGGCGCGATTGACGCATTACAAAAATGAAAAACTGCAGCAATTTACGGTATCCAAAGAAGAACAGGCTCAACTCATCAAAGAGGACCTGATTCGTCAAGCCCAGGGCTCTTTACTCGTAACTCAAATTGAGAAAAAGCAACGCAAACGTAAACCTTCCCCCCCGTTTATCACCTCAACCCTCCAACAAGAAGCTGCACGAAAATTGGGTTTTACCGCCCGAAAGTCGATGATGGTTGCGCAACAATTGTATGAAGGTATAGATATTGGAACGGGGACTGTGGGTCTTATCTCCTACATGCGTACCGACTCAGTGAATTTATCGTCAGAAGCAATAGAGGAGACACGACAATTTATTTCGGAACGTTATGGTGCCGATAATTGTCCTGCAAGCCCCAGAGTTTATAAAACGAAATCTAAAAATGCTCAAGAAGCGCATGAGGCAATTCGGCCCACATCTATTAAACGAACACCAGAAATGGTGCAATCGGCTTTAACTACCGATCAATACAAACTCTACAGTTTAATTTGGAAGCGTACCGTAGCTTGCCAAATGGCTGATGCAATTTTGGATACGGTTGCTGTTGATTTAAGTTGTGGTGAAGGCAATATGTTCCGTGCGAATGGTTCGACAATTACGTTTCCTGGTTTTCTCTCTGTGTATGAAGAAGGGCGTGATGATACCAAAGACGATGAAAATGAAGGGTCGTTACTACCTGCATTGAACGTCGGTGAGAAAGTCAAAGTACAAGATATATTAGCCAACCAACACTTCACTGAGCCGCCGCCAAGATATTCTGAAGCAACTTTGGTTAAGGCACTGGAAGAATATGATATTGGACGACCGTCCACTTATGCGTCGATCATTCACACATTGCAACAGCGTGAATACGTTATTGTTGATAAGAAAAGATTCTTTCCAACGGACGTTGGTCGCATAGTAAATCGCTTTTTGACCGGTTATTTTACCCGGTATGTAGACTATAAATTCACTGCTGAACTTGAAGATACCCTGGATGCCATCGCCCGGGGTGAAAAAGAATGGATTCCGGTTTTAGAAGACTTCTGGCAGCCATTTGTCCAGCAAATTCAAACTACGGATGAACAGGTACAACGTAAAGATGTAACCACTGAAGTTTTAGATGAAGAGTGTCCAAAATGTGGAAAACCCTTATCCATAAGATTAGGTAAACGTGGACGCTTCATTGGCTGTACGGGCTATCCAGAGTGTGATTACACGCAAGATATCGCAGGTCAGGATCATGAAAAAAATGAACCTGAAGTGGTCGAGGGAAGAGTATGTCCGTCTTGTTCCAGTTCCCTGCATATAAAAACAGGACGTTATGGTCGTTTTATTGGTTGCAGTAATTATCCTCAATGCAAGCATATGGAACCTATAGAAAAACCAGCTGACACAGGGGTGGAATGTCCTAAATGCCATGAAGCAAAAATCTTGCAACGCAAATCAAGAAAAGGAAAGATTTTCTATTCTTGTGGAAATTATCCTAAATGTAATTATGCTCTCTGGAATGAACCGATAAATCATCAATGCCCAAACTGTAATTGGCCGATTTTGACGGTAAAAGAAAGCAAAAAGTTTGGTCGACAAATTCTTTGTCCACAAGAGGGATGTGGTTATTCTTCAAAGGAAGAACTTGAGGAATCTAAATAGACCTTTTAATCCTGGGTACGGTGTGTACCGCGCCCAGGGTATAAAATGGTTTTGATCAATAAAAATCAATATTAGTCGTCGTCACATCTAACGGACCTACTGGATAAGAATAAACCGATACGGGTTCAACAACGGGTGCAACAGCAGGAGTAACAACGCGTGTGACAGCAACAGGTCTGTAGGAAACTACCGGTCGATATCTGACTACAGGTTTGTATGTAACTGCTGAGGTATATGAAATTGCCGGTGTGTATACCGGTGTATAAGCGGTGGTGCAACAACATCCTGCCAAAGCAATACTTCCTAAAAGAATAATCCATTTCATTATGTAGCCCCCTTTAATGGATGCCTACAAAAAGTGTAGATTATTTAAACATTAAACTCAAGATTTGAACTATTAAGGCCTTTGTAACTGTGGAGCAGTTCCCTTTCTCTATGAAAATAAACTCATTCTTCCTGTTCATTTTGAATCAGTATATACTCATCATTTTCTTCTTAGAAATAACTCAAACAGGATGTAATGATGTTAGACAGGACCATTGTAGTTGATGAGCAATTTTTAAATCGAGTACAACAAGCAGATTTTCCCAAACCCCATAGTACAATGTGTCCGGAAACGGCGGAATTGGATAAGAAAACTGCTATCGAGCTCTTTGATTCGCAAATCAAGTCACGTCTTCTTGATTTGATTGCCAGACAGCTCAAGGAAAAAGGTTTATCATTTTATACCATTGGCAGTAGCGGACATGAGGGTAACGCGGTTTGGGGGCAAGTTTTTCGTCCCGATGATATGGCCTTTTTGCACTATCGAAGCGGCGCTTTTTATTTACAGCGTGCTAAAAAGGTACCAGGTACTGACGGAGTTAGAGACATTTTACTTTCTTTAGTTGCCGCATCTACTGATCCGATTTCAGGAGGACGACACAAAGTTTTTGGTAGTGTTCCTCTAAATATACCGCCACAAACTTCAACCATTGCTTCGCATTTACCCAAGGCTTTGGGTGCTGCATTATCGATTACGCGAGCCAAAGAATTAAACATTCAAAGTAACCTAAATCCAGACTCAATCATTATTTGTTCCTTTGGAGATGCATCTACAAACCATGCTTCCACGCAAACCACTTTAAATGCTTGCTCATGGATTGCCCAACAAAATTATCCTGTTCCCATCGTGTTTATTTGTGAAGACAATGGAATAGGAATTTCAGTACCCACACCACCTCAGTGGATAGAGCGCTCCATCAGTTCTCGACCTGGTTTGCATTATATTGCTTGTGATGGCTTGAATATTGCTGATGCCTATGCGAGCGCACAAGAGGCAGAGTACTTGGCGCGGGTCAAAAAACAGCCTGTTTTCTTACACATGCGTTGTGTCCGTTTATTAGGGCATGCAGGATCAGATATTGAATCACAATATTGTACGCAAGCGGAAATCGAAGCTCGAGAAGCGCAAGATCCTTTATTGCATACGGCGGGTCTTTTATATCGCGAAGGTTGGATGAGTATTGAAGACCTATTGAGTTTATACCAAAGTAATAAAGATTTAATTGCAGCCAAAGCGGTGGAGGTCATAAGACAGCCTAAACTCTCCAGTGCCGAAGCCGTAATGTCTTCATTGATTCCCAGCGGACCTAAGAAACAACCATTTCCTTTGCCGAGCGAAGAACAGCGCGCAAAAGTTTTTGCCAATGCCTTTTCACAATTAGCTCAAAAACGAAATTTATGCCAGCAGATCAATTTTGCTTTGACTGATTTAATGCTGCAATATCCTAATATGCTGATTTTCGGTGAAGATGTTGGCAAGAAGGGTGGGGTTTATAGAGTGACCGCCGATTTACAGGCTCGTTTTGGACAACGCCGAGTATTTGATACGATATTAGATGAAACCACAATTCTCGGGACTGCAATTGGCATGGCGCACAATGGATTTATTCCCGTCCCAGAAATCCAGTTTTTGGCTTATTTGCATAATGCTGAGGACCAGCTTCGTGGCGAAGCCTCCACGTTGTCCTTCTTTTCCAGTGGCCAATATCAAAACCCTATGGTTTTGCGTATAGCCTCATTGGCTTATCAGAAGGGATTTGGGGGGCATTTCCATAATGATAATTCTATTGCTGTGTTACGCGATTTGCCGGGTGTAATTGTCGCCTCTCCTTCAAATGGACCTGACGCAGCAAAAATGTTGCGTACATGCATGCGTCTGGCGCATGAAGAGGGAAGGGTAGTCGTCTTTTTAGAGCCAATTGCTTTGTATATGACCAAAGATTTGCATGAAGCGGGTGATAATGGATGGTTATTTAATTATCCAGCACCTGATGCTCAGATCGAGCCGGGAGAAGTAGGTGTTTTTGGAGAGGGCCCCACAGTCATATTAACCTATGCCAATGGATATTATTTATCACGGCAAGCTGCAAAGGTACTGCAAGAAGAACACAAGATTGCTGTGAAAATAGTCGATTTACGTTGGCTTAGTCCCTTACCGGTCGAAGCAATTTTGAAAGAAATAGCCAAAGCGAAACAAGTATTAATTGTCGATGAAGGCCGACAAAGTGGCTCAGTAAGCGAAGGATTAATGACCATGTTGTTGGAAGAAGCCTCATCCAAATTGAAAATAAAACGAATTACCGGCAAAGATTGCTTTATTCCTTTGGGTAATGCTTGGCAATATTTGTTACCCAGTAAAGAAAGTATTATTGAAGCGGTAATTGCGTTACAGTCAGATAAAAGGGAGAAAGAAAGTGGACGACTTGTTGTTTCTTGATGATCAATTAAACGGTGATGAACGCATGATACGTGATAGTGTCGCGCGGTTTGTTACTAATGATGTAATACCTTTGATGGTAGAGTCTTTTGAACATGCTCAATTTCCACGCGAGCTTATTAGAAAATCTGCAGAAATGGGGTTGTTGGGTTTGACCTTACCGGCGGAATATGGTGGGGCAGAGGCTTCATACGTGGCTTATGGCCTAGTGTGCCAGGAGTTAGAACGCGGAGATAGTGGCTTACGTAGCTTTGTTTCGGTACAAAGTTCTTTATGTATGTTTCCCATATTTCGTTTTGGTTCTGAAGAACAACGATTGCGCTTTTTACCTGGAATGGCTACAGGTGAGATCATTGGCTGTTTCGGCTTGACTGAGCCTGATTTCGGTTCCGATCCTGCGGGCATGAGAACTACTGCCAAAAAAGTTAAAGGCGGATGGACTCTTAATGGTGCAAAAATGTGGATCACCAATGCACCCATTGCTGATATTGCTATTGTGTGGGCAAAAACCGATGAAGGGGTTCGTGGATTTATTGTAGATACTAAATCTGAAGGATTAAGATGTCCTGAAATCAAATTAAAGATGTCATTGCGTGCTTCAATCACCGGCGAATTAGTATTTGATAATGTTTTTGTTCCTGATGAAAACTATCTTCCTGGCAGTGAAAAAGGTTTAGGGGCTCCTCTGAGTTGCTTAAGCCAGGCACGATATGGAATTGCTTGGGGGGCGATGGGCGCGGCAATGGCTTGTTTTGATATTACTCGCGACTACCTGTTAGAGCGTAAACAATTTGACAAACCTTTGGCATCATTTCAGCTTATTCAAAAAGATCTGGCAGATATGTATACTGAAATTATTAAGGCACAATGTCTTAATTTACAAATAGGCCGAATAAAAGATAATCATCGTGAAAATCCAGTGATGATTTCTCTGGCTAAAGGTAATGCATGTCGGGAAGCATTAAATATTGCACGAAAGTGTAGGAATCTATTAGGTGCTAATGGAATCAGCCTTGAATATCATGTGATTCGTCACATGCTTAACTTAGAATCAGTCTTTACGTACGAGGGCACAGATAACGTTCACACTCTTGTACTAGGAAAACATATTACAGGAATTAATGCTTTTGCTTAAACCAAGCACAAAAACGGTTAAGCACCAAGCTCAATGACTTAAACGTAACCCGTGAATTCTAACGGGTTACATTCTATTTCACCCACGACAAGTCATTGGCATCGGTAGAGTTTAACAGGAGTTCCTTTCTCAAAAATGGAACTTATCTTCATGCAATGGGATTGTGTGAAGTAAAGCAGGTTTATTGGGCAACTTACAGGAGTATCTATGTTTAAAATGATTTTAAAAAGAGCGTTAATATTAAGTTTACCTGTATTGAGCATGAATGTGCAGTCCGGGCCAAGCAAAGAGTTTTTAGCCAATCAATGCTATGAGCTTTCTCGAGTTATAATATCCTTGGCGGATAATCAGGAAAAAAAGAGCTGCACCAATAAGCTTTATAGAGCTTCCGTACAAATGAGCACTGCAGCCCTTTTAATAATGGAAGACTCTTCTGATGTAGCAAAAGAGATATTGAATAATGCAGTAGCAGACCTGCAATATGCAGAATTACTCAGCTGCAAACAATACATTCAAATCGCACACTCTAAATTTGAAGCTCAGAAGATTAAAACATTATTGTAATAATGATACTCTTCAAGTGCTTATAGAAGCCTTGAAGAGTTTGAGGAGCTTTTAGTGTATTCCTATTTAAAAATTCTATTTTTAGTTCTTATTATTTTTGTTGTTGGCGTTGCAATTGGCGTGCAGTTCCATCCATCAATTCATGAATTCATGGAAAAAATCTGGAATAAGCTCACTCGAGAACAAATAATGGAAGAAGTGCATTTTTGTCCTCCAGCTCATATCGTCCAACAACATCAATATAACCCTGAAGCATTTCAAGTCGACAAATTATATTGGCAGATGGAGTATCAAGGCTGGAAAGCACCTGAGAAGATAAGCTTTATGCAAGCACTCATTAATTCTAATAATAATTTAGTGTGTTATTACCACTGGCCAAATCCAAAAGATAAAGGTACTTATTTATGGCTGACCATTCACTTATCCCCCTCTGTAAATCAAATAGTGACCCCTTATGGACCCTACTGGACCATTCAAAAGGAAGAGATGCAATCACTATGCAGTGCAGGAATAAATGCCTGTGGCATTTTGCTTTCAGAAAGTGCTAAAAGAATTATTCCTCAAAAATAAATACTTTAGCAGTACCCGGGTAGGGCGTAGTAAACCCGGGTTCTGAGCTCAACGTTCCCGGGTGTCGCTAGACTCCACCCCGATTAAAAATACTCGTTATTCGATAACCCCTTGTTATTTCCCCCAGACTTAGTTATCATTTGCCATCAGATCGGGGCGTAGCGCAGCCTGGTAGCGTACTAGCATGGGGTGCTAGTGGTCGAAGGTTCAAATCCTTCCGTCCCGACCAGTCTCATCAAGGGTTATAACGAATCCACATCCCCTAGCATGAATTCTTGGCTACACTTCTGGCTACACTTTCAAAATTTTCCATAGGCTAGTGTGTAAAAAAAATAGCTCCTCAATTCAATTGCCACTTTCATCTATTGAATTTATAATCGGCACTCTGCTAAAAAATAATTTTGAACAAGGAGATGTGATGAAAGAATTTTATATTAATAGAATCGATGCAGAAGAAGATAAAGATGAGTATATGCCTTGGTAACTAAAGAAGAGAAAAAGTATTCCATCTGATATTTTGCTGTAGAAGTAGTATGAAATTAATCTTAAACAATGATGTGTTTGCAGTAATCGATGATTTCTTAGAGCCATCCCCTTTTGAAAAAATTTGGAATTTTATTCAAACTGAAAAATTTAAGTTTGTTCATTCTTCTAGATGGATAAATGCTTTTAGTCTCGAGGATGGCGCTCCTCTGTGGGGTAACGTTACTATTTCTCATTCAAGGCCTGAACCCTGCACTACAGAGCAAATTTACCCTACCGATACAACAATTGATTTATTTATACAGGCACTAATTGTGGGCTCTGCGGAGTTTTCTCATTTAATAGGGTTTAAAGATAGAGATTGGGACTTTTTCTATGCTAGGCCCTACCTTTACCCAAGGGGTTCAGGACTTTCTTGGCATACCGACGGAAAATATAAAATCTCAGGCGCGTATGTTTATTACTGTCATCCTAATTGGGATATGAATTGGGGAGCCGAATTATTAATTAATCCTATACACCAGCAAGAATTTGAATATCCTGAAGTCTCTTTAATTAATAATGAGATGAAAAAAGCAGGGTTCCACCTTAATAGCTCAGAGTTGAATAACTATATTGGCGATGGAATAGGCTATTATATCGTACCGAAACCTAATCGATTGGTTATTTTTAAAAATAATATTTTGCATTGTATAAAAAAAGTAGAAAATGCAGCAGGAAATCATGTACGGGCATCGATAACTGGTTTTTTTATGAGTAATGACAAAATACAGGAAGTGAAAGGGGGGCTGAAAAGACCATTCATTTATAATTATTAGTTTGAGCCCCACCAAATTATAGACAACCCCCAATCTTAATATGCTTGGAATTAAGAAATGAATTTAGTGCACGAAATATCCCCTACACAGGCTCAAGAAAAAGTAAATTTTGTTATTTTGATACCTCATACGGATGAAGTTACTTTATATAACCCTATACTTAGGGAAGAAGATGTTCCTTATAATGAACAACCAAGTCATTATCAATTTAAAAAATGGTCTGCTTGGTGTTCTGCTCATTTCTCCTCTTATTACTACTTTGTTAAGTATAAAAATGCTCTCTTAAGATGTAAGCAATTTTTGTATGATTTTGGGCCTTTATCAACATTAGATCATGCTGCTTTATACGATCATTGGGTTTGGGAAATGAAACCCCACGTTTTGAATCAGGAAAGTATTTGTTGGATTGGTTATGATTATTCGAAATCTAAAACGTTAAGTTTTTTATCCCATGGAACTAATATTGAACTTCGTTTACTTGAAGGAAATTTGAAGGATGAGGAGTTCTTAGATCTTTGTAAATTTTTTTCTCCTCTTTCATCATCAAGTGAAATCTTAGAAAAGAGCTTTTTTGAACTATCGTATTGGTCACGCTACAACAACTGCGTAGAAAATGCGTGCATTAATAGAAATGAATATAAACCACCTTCAAGTTTATGGAATTTAAGATGGCCAATGCATAATATCCTTAGAAGTAGCAGGCCGGATTCCTATACTAAGTATTTAAACCATCTTAACTTAGACTTTATTCCAGATAGCCAAATTATTTATGGTAATGAAAATCAAGTAGAAGAAATTCAATTTGTTATGTTTCCGAAGAATGAAAAGAAAAACCAAATTGCATGGTTTCGTGTTTTCAATAAAGCCTCTTTCCCAATAAAGAAGCCAGCACTTTCTAGATTGCCAAATATGAATTCATTTAGTGGATACAGTAATTTTAATTTAACTGTCCTAAACCCGAAGAGTGATATGATTTCCAGCAATATATACATTGCCAGTGTTAATAATTGTTATGGGCCACATGATGCTCTGTGGTGGGATAATGAAAATACTTATTTACTACAGCTAAGCGCTAGTGCTAATAACTCTATAGAGTATTTTAAGGGAATTTTTTGTCAACTTATGGATGACAAACGATCAATGGACTCATGCACTTTTAGTATGGATATATTAAGCTAGCACCAAAAGCTACCAGTAAAGCTCCAATCCACTGATATTGGGAAATCTTTTCACCAATAAAATAAGCAAATATTTGCGCAAATACCACTGAGGTATTACGAAGAGTAAGGGCTAGACCAGCTTCAGCATGACGCAATCCAATTAAAAATAGCAAGAAAGATAATGCACTTATAATTCCTCCTAGAGAAGTCATTTTCCAATTGGATTTAACTTGTTCTTTGAATATTTGTCTTTGTTTTTTCTTCATCAAAAGAAAAACACAAGGCAAAGCAATCCATAAAGCTGCAGAAAAGAGCGCAGCTGGGTTTGCACCATATGCTAAAGAACGACCGTAGCATAAATGATAACCAGCAATGCAGATGCCACATAGAACAGGAAATAACAGTTGTCTTGATTGATCAGGGTTAAAAGTTTGGCTTGTTAGTATCAATCCAAAAAGAACAGAGGATACACCAATGACACTAAATAAATTTATATTTTCACCAAGGAAGCATGCTGAGATAAACCAGACAATTACCATGGCGCTACCTCGCATAATAATGTAGGCTTTCCCAAGCGAAGACTGACTAAAACTGATAGCTAATGTGATTATATAGCCTCCTTCAAATAAACCGGAGGTTAGTGCCCATAAAAAGGAATCAGATGTTTCAAACAATGGACCAGAGAAAAGAGGAATAAATAGAAGCGAGAATACAGTTGCAAAACTCATAATTCCCAATACTTCGTAATAGGGAGTTGAATTGCGTTTGGCAAATGTATTCCATGTTGCATGGAGTATTGCGGATAAAATTATAAATACACCAGAACCCATTTCAGTTCATTTTGAGTTAAATAATCGATTATTGTAACATTGAATCAACGGGCTATAATACTTGTTTAAAACCTAATAGAAGTTTCAAAGTGGTTTTAGAGTTTAAACTAGTAGAAAAGAAGCCCCAAAGAGGGGCTTAATAGCTTGAAAAAATATATGCCTGTCCACCAAACTCTACCGAACAATAATCACTAATAAAAAGATCACGAGCAAAAGCTTCATAATCAAAATAGCAGATCAAACTATCCGGCAATTGATGGGCATAACAGTCATCAAATAACTGCCTGGAAAAATCAACCTCTGAATCATAACAACCTTGGTAATGCTCCTCCAACATAGTTTGTGCATCATCTATCGAATAGTCAGAGAGAAGAGCTAAACCCAGCTCCCCGTGTTCTTGGATAAATGAGGTGTACTCCACAATATTGCATATTGATTCGTACTCATGGATTTTGATGCTGCCGAATCCTTCATAATCATGTATGGCATATTCTTCAGCATTGGGTTCAGGGCTGTTATCCAGCATTTCCCAGATTTCTTCTATGATGTCATCTTCGCTTTGCGTGGCATCTATCCAAACACCATACAATATGGAGTTATTGTAAGAGGCTAAACAGGCAACGTAGATTGAAGGGGTGTCCATGGGATTATCTCCTTGTGTTAAGGGGGCAATCCCACACAGGAGCTTGCTCCCGTGGTAGGGTATGATCAAAACGGTAGTTCTTCTGAATCGGGTTGCAGTATTTCTCGCATCTGAGCCATGTGCTGTTCTGCGGTTTTGCTGCTTGATTCATCAGTAGATTTGGGTGTGCTGAGTAGCTGAATATGGCTGACAACAATGCTTAAGGCTTGACGCGCTTTACCTTCATTGTCAGTCCATTGATTAGAACGTAGTTTGCCTTCAAGGTATACTTGCGCCCCTTTCTTTAAATATTCAGTCACTTTAGTCAGCTTTCCAAAAAGCACTAGCTGATACCATTCCACTCTGGTTTGCCATTCATCATTCTGTTTGAATGACTCATTGGTTGCTAAAGTGGCTGTGACAAAAGATTGTCCGTCTTTTCCGGTGATGCTTTTAGGATCAGCCCCTAAATTGCCGATTAATTGAACGCGGTTTAAAGATGCAGTCATTGTATTCTCCTGTTATTTGTTAAATGTGAGCGCATAACAGAAAAACATCCGCATAGGCAGATGGTTTTCTGTTATGCAGATAAGACTTAAATCGTTTCAATCAACAAGCGATTCGTTGAGTATCAAACAGTTTGACAAAAGAAATCAGAGATTCCAGTTTGTGCATACTTAACTCTGCTTGCTGAATATCATGGGGATTGATTTGCAGTCGGTGGCGACTTAAATCATTGACACAACAATTCAGCTCAAACAGCAAATGTTCGATCTCAAATTGTGCTGGTTCCAGTTGTTGCATTATAGGCTCCTTGGAAATAGGGAGGATTAGCCCCAAAGGGACTATTAATCCCAATTGGGTTATGCAAAAAGATCACCGAAACATCGGTTGATTTACCTGGTTATTAATGATGATGTGCTCGAAGCACTCCTCGGGCGCAAGGCCGTAAAGACAACTCCTGATGGGGTTTCCCTGCTAAACGCTTTGCCATGGAATTAGGGAACAAGATGGCATATCACAAGACCTGTAGGTTTCGTCAGAATCGCACTGACTCTTCAGTTGTGTTGCTTTTAGATTATCAAGCCAGAACTGGAAATCAAGCGCTTTTTCCAAATGATAGTAAATGAACTTATTTGAAAATTTATTAATACACAGTTTTCTGATAAGTGATACAATTCAAAGATTAGCTCCCCGTTATTTGAGTATTATTTAGATGATTAAAGCCTCCTCAAATGAGTTGCGTTTTTGTTTCAGACCAATGAATAAATCTCAACATGAACTTGTTCTGGCGTGGATTCATCAGCCACATATTAATGAATGGCTTCATGGTGATGGTCTAAGTAATACGATTAAAGACATTGATCAATTTTTAAGTGATGGGGAATCGTGGGCTACTCATTGGATAGCCTATGATAATGAAATCCCATTCGCTTATTTAATTACTTCTGAAATAGAGAAATCAGAAGAATATCTTGATGGTGCAGTTACTCTAGATTTATTCATTTGCAGATTGGATTATATCGGTAAGGGATTATCAGTATGGATGATTCATGAGTTTATTTTAAGTCAATTTTCTGATGCAAAAATAGTGCTTATTGATCCTGAGATCTCTAATGAGCGTGCGGTTCATGTTTATAAAAAGGTTGGTTTTGAAATTATTGGAGAATTTCTAGCTTCATGGCATCCAGTGCCACATTATAAAATGAAATTGTGTATTGAAAAGCTAAAAAAACAAAAAGTGTCAGCCTAAATAAATTTTGGTTATGGATACTCTGGAGTGGCCGAGGTCTCTACTTATAATTCCACGGGCTTCACGATCTATTGCTTTTTCTGATTGAGACAAATATTTAGATGATTTTCCACCCTCAATTGGACATTTTAATGACTGTTTATCTGGAGAAAGCTGACTCGTGATTTCATGATATCTTTTTTGAGCATAGGCATGACGCAGACCATGGCACTTTTTAAGTCCCAGCTTTTCTGTTTCAGTTTGGTATTGCCTTAAATATTGTTTATAGGTTTTGCCTTTGGGGATCAATGATCGACCATGAGGTACTTGCTTAATCGCTTTTTCTAGCCATTCTTTTTGTTCATCGTTGGTGATATCTATGGATCTCCCAATACCGCCTTTTGTCCAGCTGGATTTTAATATTAGACGGTCCCCTCTCCAAGCATCACTGATAACTAATTTCATTGACTCTTCACGGCGTAAACCAAAGAGGCATTGGGCCTCAAGAGATAGACGTATCATTGGATTTTCGCATTTTGAGAAATCTACGTTAGTGATGGCTTTGTTATGTGTTGGCACATAATTCCGCTTGTCAATTTGATAATGATCATTGCTCGGCTTGATCAATTCTGGTTTATTGAGCCAGATAGATAACTTCCTTAGTTTAGACATGTAATTTTTGATAGTAGCGGGGTTTTTACCCAGTTTTTTCCAGTGCTCTACTAACACATAAATGTGTTTTGATTTTAGCCCTTTAACATGAGCAACCATAAAACCCTGGTCATGTAGATCCTTAATGCAGCGATTTAAGATATGGCGTGTGTCGGCTTTGCTGGCATGGGAATATACGCCTAACTCTTTGACACATTCATTGATCGAAAATAATGCGCTTTTCAGCTTTGATTTACTCATGGAGGTATGCCCATAGTGTGTTGCGGGATTTTATTCCCAGTTCATCATGTAATACTAAACAGGTTTGGTAGTTGCCCAGAATCGGTAGTAAGTATTCGTACATCTGTCTTGCATATAAATAACGCCAGGATTTTTTTATTGGGATGCTGTGGTCTACCAGTGCATGATTCCAATCTAGCTTGATGCGTTTGTAGCTAAAAAAATGTACCAGGCTTTGCCTATTGGTTAGTTGTTCTAAATCAGACAGAATATTTTTTTGGATTTCATTTCTGATAGGAATGGTTCTATCCACCGAGTTAAAAGTGATCTCGCGTGTGAGCGAGAGTTTATGTTCTTTAATATGGATACCTGGCCTAATATGTATTGCTTCACTAAAAGTTAGGCCAAATTGTGTTTGCAGTGCCATGATGATACGTGGTGTCCTATCAGAGAATGATTCCCAGAGGTTAGGTTGCCATTTTAATCGTTGGCGTTTTGGCTTTTTTCTTTGCAATTGCAAGGATTTGTTATCAATATTGAGTATTTGACAATCAATATCCTGTAAATAATTTCTGATAATTGTCATGTAACGCATAATCGTGGCGTCTTTGACACGGTCTTTTTTCCAATATTCAACCAGCTTTTGAATATGCTCTGATTTCATGACTTGCCATGAGGTAGGCACATCACCAATGCAAAATAAATCATCAATCATTTTTTGTATGACGTAAGCACGCTTTTTCTTTTCTTGATAGCTGCCTCGGTTATCAAGCTGAAAGTACCGATTAGCAGTTTGTCTTAAGGAATATTGTCTCATCATCCAATCCGAAAATTCATTTGCCCTGTTTCTGGTTTAGTGTTGGTCGAGCGGCTCACTCAAAAATGAAACCTGGCAAAAGCCATAAAGCTCGAAGTTGGGGGGCAAAACAATCGTTATAAGGCAAACGATCTCGCCGATTATTACAGTTTTTCTAGTGGTTATTTCTCCTTATTTTGCTGATTAATAAAAACGACAAGACAATGGGCCTTGTCACAAGTCCATGGTCAAATTGAAATAAATTGACTTAAACTCCCGAGGGAGTTGCCCTGCCGGATGGCAGAGATTCCTAGATGGTTTTCCCGACTGAACGTCTAGCCACAGAGTTAGGGAATGAAGTGGCTTTGCACAAGACGTTGGATACGTTTCGCTGGAATCACACCAGCTCTTCAGTTGTGCTTCATTAAAAAGTACCAAAGCGGTGCTTGCTGCGCAAGGGTTTGAAGAAGAGAATTTTGTCCTGACGCCAGACGGGCGCCAGGACAAAATGCGCTAATGTTTTGATTTTACCCGGTAAAATCAAGGTTGGTTTTCTGCGTCACTGCACAAAATTGCAGTGACGCAGAACAGAGGAGTAGAATACGATGCATTAATGATTGGGTTATATATTGTCAAAGGATACTCTGAATCAGACTTACGTTCATTGCCCCTCAAAAATTTGTTTTGTGTAGTCTAAACTTGGAGGGATTATATGTATGCAGAAGAAGGATTAATATTAATTTTATAGAACTGGGGAACATGAAAATTTTTATTGGAATATCAAAAAAATAAGGGGGCATGACTCACATGAAGCATATCAGACTGTCTAAAATAGAAAAAATGAGCTTTTTTAAGGTTGTTCTTATTGTTATTTTTTTCTTCACAGCAATAAACGCCTATGCAGGCAAGGAATCCTATCATATTAAATATCATAAAGATTCCAAAATAAAAAATGTATCTTTATCCAATATCGAGATATTAATAGAGTTCCATCGTAATGGAAATTCAATTGGGAGAATTACTACAAAAACAAGTAATACTCAAGATATTAAGATAGACAACACTTATGGAAAAAATTTGATTATTCATATCCTATCAATGAATATTGATGGAAAAAGGATAAGATGCTGGGGTGTATCGGTAATCCCCCCATTTTTAACTGACACTAAAAGTAGAAACCTAGGCTGCTAGAGCCAATTTTCTTTTGGGTGGTATACCTCCAATAGCCGAGTTAGGACGTTCATTGTTATAAGACCAAAGCCACTT